>CAJTEW010000004.1 GCA_910575605.1 Lachnospiraceae bacterium | reverse complement strand
CGGCATTAAATCTAAAGAGACTGGTAAAAGCGGTGTAAAAACTGAATTTACCAGCCTGTTTATAACATTTCATAAGATGGTATATAAAATCGGATCTGGAAAAGGGAGTTTGTCAACAGGTCCTAAAGATTGTGTAAACCTCCAAACTGATGTAAGATAAAATTACTCAGTTTGGAGGTTTACACAATCTTTAGGATACTCCCCTTCTCACTTTCTTGTCATATTTCAGCTCTTTATTTTATTGTATTTTTACTACACCATTTTGCCGTGAAAATACATGAAATTTTAATAAGTTTTGTAAAATCAAGGTCTTATCGACGATATATATTTTTCTTATTAAACCGCGTATTTATGGCATTTAAAACGGCGTCCCGTACAAGTCATACGGAGTTACCTGATACACGTAATAATTAAGCCAGTTCGTATAAAGATTATTCGCATGTGCCCGCCATGTAAGGAGCGGCCCACTCTTTGGATCATCCCCTTCATAATAATTTTCCGGCATGTCTATAGCAAGTCCCTTTCCCAGATCCCGCTTATACTCTCCGTCCAATGTCACACGGTCATATTCAGGATGGCCCATGACAAATATCTGTCTTCCATCCTTCGCCATAGCAAGAAACAACCCCGCCTTCTTTGACTCCGCCAAAACTGTCAGCTGTTTTTCCTCACGGATTTTATCCATAGGCACCTCTGTATGTCTCGAATGAGGCGCCAGAAACACGTCATCAAATCCCCTCACAAGAGGAATCTTCCGATTCAGTACCCTATGCCGGAATACTCCAAACATCTTATGGGGAAGCTGGACTTTATCAATTCCATAGTGATAGTAAATTCCTGCCTGCGCTCCCCAGCATAGGTGAAGTGTAGAAGTCACATTCGTCTTGGTCCACTCCATAATCTCCTTTAATTCCTCCCAGTAGTCTACCTCTTCAAAAGGCATCTGTTCTACCGGGGCACCAGTAATAATAAAACCGTCAAATTTCTGCTCCTTAATCTCGCTGAATTTCTGATAAAATTTATTCAGGTGGCTGGTAGGCGTATTTTTTGACTCATGGCTGGACACTGTAATAAAAGATACATCCACCTGTAAGGGCGTGTTGGACATAGAACGCAGTATCTGAAGCTCCGTATCCTCCTTAAGAGGCATCAGATTTAAAAGCCCGATTGAAATCGGACGGATATCTTGATGCGCTGCCCGGTGCTCGTCCATGACAAATATATTTTCCTTCTCCAGTATTTCTTTTACTGGAAGGTCATTCTGTACCCGTATCGGCATAATCTACTCCTCTTTTCTCTTTATATTTTCTATCTCTGTATCCGGATTGATAAAATTTCCTCCAGAATCTACATAGCTCTTTTTATCATAAAGCCCAGTATCAATCGGAAGCTTTTTCCTCTTCAGCCGGTTATCCACAATCATCTCGGCAATATAGTAAAGCACTGCAAAGGCAGGGACTCCCATCACCATTCCGGCAAATCCAAACAGTCCTCCGCCAAGAAGAATCGCCACAATGACCCAGAAAGCCGAAAGTCCTGTGGAATTTCCAAGTATTTTAGGCCCCAGTATGTTTCCGTCAAACTGCTGTAAAAGCAAAATAAAAATAATAAAATAAAGTCCTTTCATTGGATCACTCAGCAGAATAAGAAATGTACTCGGGACAGCACCGATATATGGCCCAAAAAATGGAATCACATTTGTAACCCCTACAATTACACTCACAAGCATCACATACGGCATATTTAAAAGAGAAAGACCAAAAAAGCACAGGACGCCGATAATTGCAGAATCAATAATCTTTCCGATAATAAAACCGCCGAAAATTTCATTACTCTTCGTAGTAAGATGAAGGATCATATTAGCATGATCCACATTAAATATAGCATAAATGCCTTTTTTGCTCTGGCGCACAAACAGCTCCTTGCTGAATAATATGTATATGGACACAATAACTCCAATTAAAATATTAAATATCTCGCTTAAAACATTTATAACTCCCTCTGTCAGATTCGACATCAGCTCGTTTGTTTTATCCAGGAGATCCGTCCGCATCCAGTTCATAAACATATCCGTACCCTCCTCAAGAGCTGTCTTGATAAAAGTACCTGTCGTGGAATCATCAAGCCTCGCTTCATTGAGTTTGTCCAAGGCATTTCCAATCTGCCTCGGAAGGGTAAATGCAAGATTTTTAATGCTCACGTACAGCTCGGGAATCAGAAGATTGAATAACGCTGTCACCAAAAGGACCAGCAAAATTAATGCTGCAAAAATCCCCACTGCCCGGGACAGCTTCCGTACTCTTTCTCCCTGCGCCATCCTTTTTTCTAAAATCGGAACAAGCAGCATATCTACCTTATTCACAATAGGATTCAGAAGATATGCTATGACAAAGCCGTATACTACTGGCTTTAAGACTATAAATACGCGTGAAACTCCCTCTGATATATCTGTCATTCTAAGCAGAGCAAAGTAAAACAAAATACTAGCGGCAACAACAAGAAAATATGTCATCCCGCGGCTGAACTGCTGCCTGATTTTTGAAGGTCCTTTCTTCCCCAAAATCGGCCTTTCCTCATAATATGCCTGCTCCTGCCTCTTTTCGACCTTTTCTGCCTCGTCTTTTCTATCCTTATTATCCATCAAAATATTTCGACCTTTCCTGAACATATAATTTATTATAACCGCTGTCCAAATTTCAGTCAACCAAAAAGGGAAAGCTCTCTTCGCTTTCCCTGTAAAAGATAACCTATAGTTTTTATGCACACCCGCATTTAAATGTTGCACACTCTGTCTGTTCGCACTGACATGCACTTCCGCCCTCCACGCTGATTTTTCCTGCGTGGCAATGGCACTCATCATTGTATACACAATCTGTAGCCTTACAGTCAATTTTACTTGTAGCAGTCGCTTCCTTCATATCGTTACTGTAAGAATTACCATCCTTCTTTTCCTGAAAGCTGTCGCAGCAGGTATCCGACGCATATTTTGCAGATCTTCCCCCCACCTCAATCTTGTCCAGATCACAGTAATAATCTTTATTGTGCAGGCACGTCTGTACAGTACATCTTAATTCTGGCATAATCTGACCTCCTTTATTAAAATAATATCAAGGTTATTATGCCCGAATTTTTTTATTTTAGTTACAAATGCTTAATCTTCTTTTACTGTTTCGCGCATTTCCTTTGCTTCAATTTCTTTTTTCAAATCACAAATAAATACGTCAAGATCTTTTTGACCCTCATCGCCTGCAAAGCGGCTTCTTACAGATACAACGCCCGTCTCTTCCTCCTTAGCGCCCACAACAAGCATATAAGGAATTTTATTCATCTGTGCCTCTCGAATCTTATAACCGATTTTTTCTGCCCTTGTGTCAATCTCTGCGCGGATTCCCGCGTTATCAAGTGCCTCCCGCACCTTCTGGCCATACTCCATATATTTATCAGAGATAGGGAGCACCTTCACCTGCACTGGTGAGAGCCATGTAGGAAATGCTCCTGCAAAATGCTCAATCAAGATTCCGATAAACCGCTCAATAGATCCAAAGGCAACCCGGTGAATCATGATTGGACGATGCTTTTCCCCGTCGGCTCCCGTGTATTCCAAGTCAAATCTCTGAGGCATCTGCATATCAAGCTGGATCGTTCCGCACTGCCATGTTCTTCCAATAGAATCCTCCAGATGAAAATCAATCTTCGGTCCATAAAAAGCGCCATCCCCTTCATTCACCACGTAATCCATGCCAAGGTCTTCAAGGGCGCCGCGAAGACCGTCTGTAGCTATTTCCCAGTCCTTGTCGCTTCCCATACTGTCCTCAGGTCTTGTGGAAAGCTCCACATGATACTTAAATCCAAATAAACTGTATACCTCGTCAATCAATCCAACAACCCCTTTAATCTCCCCGCGTATCTGCTCCGGCATCATAAAGATATGGGCGTCGTCCTGTGAAAAGCAGCGCACACGCATCAGTCCGTGAAGCTGTCCTGATTTCTCATGTCTGTGTACAAGTCCTATTTCTCCTGCACGCAGCGGCAGATCTTTATAGGAGCGGGGCTCTGATTTGTAGACCAGCATTCCTCCTGGACAGTTCATAGGCTTAACAGCAAAATCCTCATCGTCAATAACGGTTGTATACATATTATCCTTATAGTGATCCCAGTGGCCGGAGTTCTCCCACAAATGTCTGCTTAAAATAATCGGCGTGGAGATCTCTACATAGCCCTTTTTCTTATGAAGCTGTCTCCAATAATCAAGAAGCGTGTTTTTAAGCACCATGCCTTTGGGTAGGAAGAACGGAAAGCCCGGCCCCTCCTCACACATCATAAAAAGCCCAAGTTCCCTGCCCAATTTTCTGTGGTCGCGCTTCTTCGCCTCCTCCATCATATGAAGATATTCATCAAGCTCCGCCTTTTTTGGGTAGGAAACTCCATAGATTCTCGTAAGCATCTTATTTTTTTCACTACCCCGCCAATAGGCTCCCGCAAGACTTGTAAGCTTAAACGCTTTCACCGGCTTTGTAGTCATCAGATGAGGACCCGCACAAAGATCCGTAAATTCTCCCTGGCTGTAAAAGCTGATTTCCTCATCCTCCGGCAGATCTTCAATCAACTCCACCTTATAAGGCTCACCCTTCTCCTTAAAATACGCAATTGCATCCTCTCTTGGCTTGGTGAATCTTTCAATAGGAAGATTCTCCTTCACAATCTTCTTCATCTGTGCCTCAATCTTCTCCAGATCCTCAGCTGCAAACGGCGTTTCCCTGTCTAGATCATAATAAAATCCATGCTCGATAGACGGCCCGATTGCAAGCTTGGTCTCTGGGTACAGCCGCTTTACTGCCTGCGCCAGAATATGGGAGGTTGTGTGAAAAAACGCTCCTTTTCCCTCCTCGCTGTCAAAGGTGAGAATTTCAAGCTCGCTGTCCTTATCAATCTCTGTCCGCAGATCCACAAGCTCTCCATTTACTTTAGCAGCAGTCGCTGCTCTTGCAAGCCCCTCGCTTAAGTCTCTGGCAATATCGATCACCGTCTTTTTACTTTCATACTCCTTCACAGAGCCGTCCTTTAGTGTAATTTTCATCATCTCTTCCTCTCTCTTTCCTATTTTTTCTTTTTATGGTCCTCTAAACCTTTATTAAACACATCATGAAATTCAATGCATGCCTGTTTTAGCGACAACGGCCTTCCCTCCCGGTTAATAAAACAGTGCTTGGAAGTTCCCCGGCAGTGCACCATCTCCGTCCGGTCGCTAAAAATCTCATAACCTACCGTCAGCTTAATTCCGTTATATTCCTTGATAAAAGCTTCTATTGTCACCGTCTCTCCAAAATGCACCATCCTCAGATAGTCTGCTTCCACAGAAAGCACTGGACTTAAAATTCCCTTTTCCTCCATCTGCTCATAGCCAAGCCCCATCTGCTCCATAAAATCGGTTCTCGCCTCCTCAAACCAGCGGATATAATTCGAATGGTGCACAATTCCCATCTGGTCTGTCTCGTAATACTGTACCTTATGTGTGTATTTCCTAAATTCGCTCATTTATTCTCACCTCATTTTATCCTGAAACCTTAATCTATTTATCCTGCCTGTCCCCCTAAAAATGTACTTTTTCAAAATCAGGATGCTCTCCTGACCACCCTGCAGGCGGCATAGATCCTATACGGTACATGTCCTCTAGGCTGATTTCAAAGCCAAACACCTCCTGATTTTCCATCATCCTCTCTCTCGAAGAAGCCTTAGGAATCGGAAGCACGCCCCGCTCATATGCATAGCGGATACAAAGCTGCGCTGGAGATACATTATATTTCTTTGAGAGCTCTAGAAGCAGGGGGTGCTCCAGTACCCGTTTTCTTCCAAGGGGGCTCCACGCCTGTACAAGAATTCCCTTTTCCTTACAGTAATTCACAGTAATCTCCTGTGTATGTCCTGGGTGGAACTCAATCTGATTGACTGCCGGGCAGACCTCCGTAGTATTAAACAGTACCTCCAGATGGTGAGGCAGAAAATTGCTGACTCCGATTGCCCTTACTCTTCCTCCCCTATACAGCTCCTCCATCGTTTTCCACGTCTCTGTAAGAACCTCTTTCCATTCTTCTGTTTCAAGATTCCGACGGGGCCAGTGAATCAGATATAAATCAAGATAATCTGTCTTAAGCCTCCGAAGCGATTCCTCAAAAGACGCTTTTGTCTCCTTTGCTCCCATGTCAGATTTCCATACCTTTGAAGCTAGAAACAATTCTTCCCGTTTGACTCCAGATTCCTGGACAGCTTTTCCAATCTCTTCTTCATTGTTATAAAATGCCGCTGTATCAAAATAACGGTATCCGGCCTCAAGTGCTGCTTTAATCACCTCTGCACCCTTTCCGTCCGTTGTCTTATAGGTTCCGAAACCGATACACGGGATTTTTATTCCGTTATTCAATTCAAAACAATCATACCTTGACTTCATCACTGTCTCCTTATCCTTATTCCTTTTACATTTTCATAACATTTAGCAGTAAAATGCCACCCACATATAAAAATCCCTTACAGCACGTCATGCTGCAAGGGACGAGTAATCTTACACTCGCGGTTCCACCCCGCTTGAACCGGCCAAAGCCAGAACCACTTATTTATGATGATAACGGAATCACCGGACTGCTTTACAGCCGCTCAGAGGTAGTCTTCAGAAGGTTCCGGGATAAGAAGCTTTCAGCCTCCGGCTTCTCTCTCTTTCATCACTTTCCCAGCTTACTCGTCTCGTCAACACATTTTCAATATGCTACTATTATATCATCCCCTGCCTCTTTGTCAACATGGGGACGTAGTATTTTTAAAAATACTACGTCCCAGATTAAAAAAACCCTGTCCCCATCAGCATCATCTTGGCAAGTGCAAAAAATTCCCGTACCATATAGTTAATAAAAAACACCGGCGGGCATCCCGCCGGTACTGACTCAGGATTCTGATAACCCAGCCTTTTTGCATAACAGCATGCACGGTACATATGGAAATTATTTGTCACAATCCCCACCGGAATTTTCAAGTCACTGATATACTCCGCAGAAAACTTAAGATTTTCTTCCGTTGTAGTTGAACAACCTTCCATAAAAATCCTTTTTTCTTCAATGCCATGTTCCAAAAGGTATTGACGCATAGCAAACGCTTCTGTAACTTCCTCACCCTTGCCTTGTCCTCCAGATACAATAACTACTGTCTCAGGATTTCCCGTAAGATATAGTCTCGCTCTCTCAATTCTCCTGTAAAGGGAGCTGCTAAGCTTCCTACCCCGGACCTGTGCGCCAAGAACGATAAGATATGGAAGATTCCTTTTACGGCTTGAAACCATTCCAAAGAGAATCCTGCATTCTATTAAAAGAAAGATCAAACTAAAAATAAACAGCGGATAAACCGCCCCCTCCGGCTTAAATTTCCCAAGCAGAAGAAAACAGATACCCGCCAAAATCCAGAATCTGGAAAACGTAGAATTCCATCTTTTCGTTCTAAAACAGATGAGGGCATAGTATAAAAAGCAGAGAATCCCTAAAAGAAATATTACTTTCCACAGCATTTCTTATACTTCTTGCCAGAACCACATGGACACGGGTCATTACGGCCAATTTTCTTCTCCTTGCGGACTGTTCCTGACTCCTTCTGCTCCTTATAAAACCTCTTAAGCTCTTCCTCAGAATAAATCTCCTTCCACTGTGGAAGCTCATACAGCCAGTCCGCCTTTGCTGCCACCATATTCTTATACAACTTCTCTTTATCAAAGGCAAGACTTACAACCGTGTTCTCCTCCATCGTCTCAATCGGATTTTCTTCTTTTAAGCTTTCGTTGATTCCATCCAGGAAACCAACCATAGTAAGAAGCTCCTGTCCATATTTTTCTGCAAGCTCGCCTACTGTTCCCTTTACTTCCTCGTCTGGGTTAGAAAGAAGCTGCTCATAAATCTCCTTTTCAATCTGGAAATAACTCCCCCAGAACCTCTTAAGCTGTCCCTTGTCTGCACTCTCGTCATAAGCAATATCTCTCCACTGCTCTAATAATGTACGGCTCATATTCTAATACTCCTTTGTATCCTTTTTTATTCTGGCACAGGAAGCACCATGTACGCTATATTATAAAACACTTTTGTCCATTTTCAAAGTATTATTTTTACGAATACCAGTCAAAATCTATTTCAAAGGATCCATTATATTTCAAAAAATTTTGCTTTTCCAGCACCTTTAAGATATAATATTTGTATTATATAATACGACAATATTTTACGAAAGGTGGTTTTCCTATGAAACTCAAACGTATCCTCGCCCTTGCCGGCGCACTCCTTCTGTTCGCTATGTATGCCTGTACTTTGATTTTCGCCTTCATGGACAGCCCTAAAGCTCCCGGCCTTTTAAAAGCCTCTATCGTCTGCACCGTTATCGTTCCCATACTTCTCTATGGTTACGCCCTTGTATACCGCGTCACCAGACACTCATCAGAAAACGGCACGCCAAAAAACGACACAGAAAAACAGTCTATATAGCTTTGATTCCTGCCCTTCTTTTTCTTCTTCCTGCACTATCCGTGTTTAATGTTAGCCTACATAGTAAGAAAACGGCTGTAATAATATTTACTTCAATAATTCATACTCAAAAGAAGCCCTGTCCGTCTTAAACGAAAAGATAGTGTATTCTCCTTTTCGGAATCTATAAAATGCACGGCAGGCTGCATTTTCGTAAATTGTCCTTACCATATCTCCATTAGCCGGAGCTTTTAAAGGGCTTCTAACTTTTTCTAACAGCCTGGCTTCTAATTCCAAATTCCCCTGCACAATCCGAATCCTCCCACCCTGAACCTGCACCGCTTTTGCCCCCAAATATGTTGCCAGCCGGTATTCTCTCCCCTTCCATAACACAACACCAATAATACCTTGAAAATGAAAACCGGTAACCGGAACATCTGCCACAGCCAACATCAGCGAGCCTTCCGGAAAACTGCATTGTGTCCATGCATATTCCTTGGGAAAAGAATGTCCCTCATCTCCTTCCCAGTATCCAAATGCATTCTGAAACAAATATTCCCGCCCATTCACGTTCATTCTTCCGTAGACCGAATGCTGCATACTCCGCACACTATGGCGGCATTCCAGGAACGGGAATATGGAAAACGGCCCCATGATATCGTATACCAATGGAAAAAGGGGACCGAATTTCAATTTCCCATTTATATCCAGCTCCGGCGTATGTACTGCCAGAACAATCCCCCTCTCTCCAAACAGGTTCTTTCCAATCCGCATATTCTTTCCCGTCCGTCGGAATGCCACAGCAGGGTAATCAACGTTCCACGCATGATTCTCAGTAATGACCTGAATAGAACAAGCTCTCTTTTGCCCTAAGCTGTGAACTGCAGGGATAATCGACAAAGTCTGGGTTTCAGACTGACATTTAAAATACCAGCCATAAAAATAATTACGCATATCATCTGCCCTCCATAGAAAGTTACATTTATTTTCCCACAAATGGCTTTCATTTATACACCGCTCTTCTGGCTCTATCCATTCACATTCCCTTGTTTCAATATATCCTGCAGTCACTAAAAGAAAAGAGAGAGTCCTATGAGATTTCAAGGACTTGAAAAAGTCCAAATCTCATAGGATTCTCTCTTTTTAGAAGTCAAGGGCTGAAAACGATATTAACCAACAGCCCCTCATATTTCCTAAACGTACAATTCCGCCAGCATCCACATCTGATTTCCAGGCACCTGCTTCCTTCTGCTCTTCCCCTGCTCCTTTTCCTTTATCTTTTTTCTCTTCGCAAGGTACTCCTCCATCGAAATAACTTCAGGATAACCAAATCTCTCTTTCTTCTCCATAAAAAACCTCCATTCTGCCGCCCCAGCTGTTTCCATGGGGCCCTATTCCCGCCTTACTATTATATTATCACTCATACAAATATATGCCTGCAATTTCCATACGTTCTCAACTGACAATTATATTGTAAGGCCAAAATGTGTACACACTATGGAAGATTTCTAAAAATTCAATGAGAAATTTCTTAAACCCAATTAAGAATTCCCCTTTGTCTGCTGACGTCCCTCCCCAGTTATAGATTCGCTCTTACCGATAGATAATATCTTCCCTCCCCGGTCCATTAGAAACCATCGTAATCGGGAAGCCAACTTCACTCTCAATAAATTCAATATACTTCCGGCAGTTTTTTGGCAGCTCCTCATACGTCTTGATTCCGCGGATATCACACTTCCACCCCGGCATCTTCTTAAACACTGGCTTTGCCTTCTCAAGAAGATGTGTGGTAGGAAATTCCTTCGTAACCTCTCCGTCAATCTCATAACCTACACACACCGGAATCTCATCCAGATAGCCAAGAACATCTAGTACTGTAAATGCTACGTCTGTTGTTCCCTGAAGCCTCAATCCGTATTTTGAAGCCACACAGTCAAACCATCCCATACGCCTCGGGCGTCCGGTAGTAGCGCCAAACTCGCCTCCGTCGCCTCCTCGCTTCCTGAGCTCATCTGCCTCCTCACCAAATATCTCACTTACAAAAGCTCCCGCTCCTACTGCGCTTGAGTATGCCTTACAGACTGTAATTACCTTCTGAATCTCATAGGGCGGAATTCCGGCTCCAATCGCGCCATATCCGGCAAGTGTAGAAGAAGATGTAACCATCGGGTAAATTCCATGATCTGGATCCTTTAAGGTTCCAAGCTGCCCCTCTAGCAAAATACTCTTTCCTTCCTTAATAGCATTGTAAAGATACAAAGAAGTATCGCACGCAAAAGCCTCTATCATTGTCTTATATTCCATCAATTCTCTGTAGAGCTCATCCGGCTGGATCAGTGGCTTATGATACAGATGCTCAAGCATGACATTTTTCTGCTCTGCGACCCTCTTTACCTTTTCCTTAAGAAGCTCCTCGTCAAAAAGCTCGCTTACCTGAAAGCCGATTTTTGCAAACTTATCTGAATAGAACGGTGCGATTCCAGATTTGGTAGAACCAAAGGATTTTCCTCCCAGCCGTTCCTCCTCATACGCGTCAAAATTCTTGTGATAGGACATCACCATCTGTGCACGGTCAGACACAAGAATCCTAGGCTTTGGAACACCTCTGTCTACAATAGACTGTACTTCTTTAAACAGCACCGGGACATCCAGCGCCACACCATTTCCTATAATACTGGTCGTATGATCGTAGAATACACCTGACGGCAGCGTATGGAGGGCAAATTTCCCGTAATTATTGATGATCGTATGCCCTGCATTAGCTCCTCCTTGAAAGCGGACAATAATATCTGCCTCTCTTGCAAGCATATCTGTAATTTTGCCCTTGCCTTCATCTCCCCAGTTTGCACCTACTACTGCTCTAACCATAATCCATTCCTCCTGTTATGCGGACAAACCGCAGCTCTTCTTTCACTATGAAACAAAATCACCGTTAGCATTATACTATATTTTGACAGAGATGTACAATCCTTTTCCAATATTTTTACATAAGAGGTGCAATGAGTCTTAGAATCTTTCCTGACATCTTCGTAAGAAGAGTCTGCCCCTTTGCTTCCACAAGAGTTACCTTATGACACCTTGTCAACGTCTTTTGAAAATCTCTCTCAATCTTATCAACCTCCCGGTTGTTATAAATAAAGGCTCCACATTCAAAATGCAGGTAAAGGCTCCTATAATCTAGATTAATCGTCCCTACTGTTGCCGTATCATCGTCTGACACAAACACTTTTGCATGAACAAACCCAGGAGTATACTCAAAAATCTGCACACCGCTCTCAATCAGCTCCTTATAATAGGTTTTCGCTACAGCAAAGGCATACCATTTATCCGGAATATGGGGCATGATAATGATTACCTCAATGCCACATTTCGCTACACGCTTAAGTGTCGTCATCATCTCATTATCTAAAATCAGATAGGGAGTCATAATATGTACATATTTTTTCGCATGATTCAGAATGTGAAAATAGACTTCTTCCCCCACGTTTTCGTTGTCAAAAGGACTGTCCGCATAAGGAATCACATATCCCAGCTCCCGCTTTAAGGTACGCGCCCTTGGAGTCAGATATCTTCGGTAATTTTCCTCCTCCCGCTCCTCTACATTCCACATCTCAAGAAACATCATGGTAAGGCTCTGCACTGCATCACCCTTAAGCATAACCGCAGTGTCCTTCCAGTGTCCGAAACGCTTCTTCTTATTAATATACTCATCCCCGATATTTACACCGCCGGTAAAGCCTACTCTTCCATCTATCACACAGATTTTCCTGTGGTCACGGTTATTCTGCACTGTAGATAAAAAAGGCTTCATAGGATTGGACATCTTGCAGTTAATCCCAAACTTTCTAAGCCTTTCAGGGTAATTATAGGGAAGCATGGAAATGGCGCACATACCGTCATACATGAACCGGACCTCTACCCCGTCCGCTGCTTTGCGCTTAAGAATATTTAAAATCGTATCCCACATAAGCCCATATTCCACAATAAAATATTCCATAAAAATAAATTTTGTCGCATTGCGAAGCTCCGAAACCATAGCCCGAAACTTATCCTCCCCCAAAGGAAAGTATTTCACCTGCGTATTTCGGTAAACCGGATAGCCCACCCGCTTAGAAAGATAATAGGCAAGATTTGCATTGGCAGACTTACTGGCCCACAGAGCATCCACCGTATCCTTATCCTGACGCATATACTCTGCTTCTTTAAGCCGAAGCTCTGAAAGCCTTCCCCGCATAGGGCTGTTCTTCAGCTGCATTTTTACAAAGATATAAAACGGGGTTCCCATAAACGGCAGTGCTATCACAAAAAGCATCCACGTCATCTTAAAGGCTGGATTTTCCTCTTCATTTATAATATAAACAATCACCAAAACCTCCAGTATCACGAACACTCCGTAAAAATATTTCAGGTATACTCCCAGATAATACGGAAAACGCAGAAACCAGATAAGCTGTATAAGAATTAGCAGCAAAATAATACCAGTACGGCTGAATACAATGCGGAACAAGCCTTTTTTTGCTGTTCCCGGCGCTTCACTTTTCTTCATGTCATGTTCTCCCTTTGCTGTCAGTATGTTACGAATATAGTTTAACACAAATCCCTGTCTGGCTCAATAAGCTTCTGCCCTGTCAAAGTTTTCAGAATGATAATTGAAATTTAAGAACTTTTTCCTATGTTCCCCTTTCCATTTCCCCTAAAAAGTATTACAATACACATATTAGGAAAAACAGCCAGTCGAAAGGAGAAACCATTATGGCAAAATTATTTAAGAAATTATTAGGCGCAGCCGCAGTCGGCACAGCTGCAGCAGGTGCTCTTTATTATTGGAAAAAGAACAGAATTGATACCGATGAATTCGAGGATGATTTTGAAGACGACGACTTCGACCTTGACGATGACTTAAAACCAGTTACAGACCGTGAATATGTATCCTTAAACTCTGCTCCAAAAAGTGAAGAAAGCAGTGACACAGATGTAGAGGAGGCTGACGGTCCTTCTGAGGAAGTAAAAGAATCCAGCCCAGCAGAAGATGCAGATAAAGAAGCTGGCAAAACAGAATAAAAATCAAAAAGAACCTTTGAAGATAGAAGTCTCATTCAGACCGCTCTATCATCAAAGGTCTTTTTTTCAAATCTTTAGTTACTATCTCGCCAGCCTGTAAATTGCCTCCAGATAAATTTTCATCCACATATCCAGTCTGTCAAGCTCCAGATATTCATTTTTCTGGTGCATCAGATCTGGCTGCCCCGGCAGAATTGCTCCAAACGCCACACAGTTGTCAAGCGCTCTTGCGTAAGAACATGCGCCGTCCACCTGCGGCATGGCATCCATATCCTTTGTAACCTCCTTATAGACGTCCATCAATGTTTCCACAAGGAAGCTGTCCTTCGGTACATAAATGGACTCGGTAATCTGCGGATTTTCGAACCGGAACCTTGTACCCTCAAGGCCCTTTTCCACACACTTTCTTGCTTCCTGGCATTTATAGGTAACCGGCACCCGGTTGTCAATGGAAAGAATAAACTTCCCGTCTAGGACCTCTGCCTTTCCAACATTAAAGCTTAACCGTCCTGAAACCTCATCCTCAAGCGCCACACCAAGCTTTTCTCCATACAGATTGCGTCCAATTTTCTCCATGTAGAACTCTGCAATATTCCCCAAATCATTCCCGGGTTTCAAATCAGAAACCGCCTTCATGATACCTGTAACTGCATTTGTTCCCTTGGCTGGATTCGCTGCATGGGCGGCGAATCCAAAGGCCTCAAGCTTAAGCCTTCCATTTTCCATACAGGTTTCATAACGACATCCCGTATACTCTGTCCATCCAGGTATGCCTGCCTCTGCCTGAGCTTTAAGCTCCTTTGGAAGAAGTACATACGCATATTCCGCTACAGAATTATAAGCATTTCCTCCTGCCAGGACTATCTCCTCTTTTATATCCGTCACAAGCTGGTACTGAAATACACCCTTCTCTGCATGCTTTAATGGAAATTCTGCATCCGGGGTAAAGGATATCTGGGGCGGAGCCACTTTTTTTGTATGGAAATAATAGTCCATACATTTCCAGTCTGTCTCCTCATTGGCTCCTACAATCAGACGTACCTTCTTCTTAAGAGGCACTCCCATATCCTTTAAAATCTTAAGGGCATGCAGGCAGACAGCCATAGGCCCCTTGTTGTCAAGAACTCCTCTGCCGTAGAGCTTTCCGTCAATCACCTCCGGGCAGAACGGGTCGCAGATCCAGCCATCCCCACATGGCACTACATCCATATGCCCTAAAATTCCCAATACTTCCCCGCTCTCTCCAAAGTCTACGTGACCCGCATAATTGTCAAAGTTCTCGGTCTGAAAGCCCATCTCCTCTGCCATGGAAAGGAAGCATAAAAGCGCCTCAGCAGGCCCCTTTCCGAAAGGCATCCCCTCCTTTGGTTCTGCCTCCACACTGTTAATTGACACAAGCCTTTTAATGTCCTCTATCAGGCTTTCTCTGTCTTCTCTGATTTTTTCATCAAAATTCATCGCCGCACCTTCTTTATACAAATAATTGAATCACAAGCATAACTGCACTGAATCCTGCCGTAATCCCCATAAGCGGCATAATGAATTTCAGCCATTTATCATAGGTAACATCCACCATTGCCAGAGACGCAAGTACAAGCCCTGTAGGAGTAATAAAGGAAATCAGTCCCAGGCCATAAGCATATGCTGAAACAATCGCTGCTCTTGACACTCCTACTGTATCTGCAAGAGGCGCCATAATCGGAACGGACAGAACCGCAAGTCCTGATGATGAGGAAATAAAGAACCCAAGTACAATAAATACAAGCATCATCAGAATAATAAATACAATCGGATTCATCCCACTGATAGCTCCTGAGAAGAATTCAAGAATCGTATCAGAAACCATACCATTTTCCAGAATAATATTAATTCCCCTGGCAACACCGACAACAAGGGCAACACTCATAAGGTCCGCTGCTCCGCCGATAAATTGATCCATAAAATTCTTCTCTCCGATTCCTGATGTAAACGCCAAAAGAATTGCACATGCAAGGAAAAGCCCCGTCATATTATCAAACCACCAGCCCTGTGAGACAAGTCCCCACACAAGTATAGCAAAGGAAGCGCCGAATACTGCCAACGACAGCTTCATCTTTCCGGTAAACTCCGGCACCTCTCCTTGATGGCCGAATTTCTTCATATGATATTCGTACTGGTCATAGCAGATAGATTTTGTCGGGTCTGCCTTTACCTTCTTTGCATATCGGAGAATATAAACCAGTGTAATAATCACTCCCAGAGCCAGGGCTATAAAACGGATTCCCATACCCTCTGCAAGACTGATACCTGCCGCGTTAGAAGCATTTCCCACCGAAAACGGATTAATGGTCGGGAACATGGTTCCAATAGATGAACCCATGTAGATTGCTGCGATACACACCATAACATCATAACCTGCTGCAAGGAACACAGGAACAAGAATGGGGTACAGCGCAATTGTTTCCTCTGCAAGTCCGAAGGTTGTTCCTCCTGCCGCAATAATAATAGTTATCAAAATAATTAAAATGTATTCCTTTCCCTTTGTCACCTTGGAAAGAACCGCAATAGCAGCATTAAAAGCGCCCATATAATTCAGAACCCCGATACATCCTCCAAGAACAAATACGAAAAGGATAATATCTATCGTATCATAAACACCGCTGATTGGAGCCAGCAAAATTTCGAAAATTCCCTGGGGCGCCTGCTCTACCTTCTCATAAGTTCCCGGAACTGCAATCGGCTTGCTGATGCTTCCGTCTAAAAACTTATCCAAATTACCGGTTACGCCAAGCTCATCTAAGGATTCCTGTGTCGGCTCCATTTCTGTAATCTCCCCGTCCGGCGTCGTAACCTCAAACATTTCACTCTGCGCATTATAGGTTAATTTTGAATATAGTCCTGCCGGTACGACTGCTGTCAATACTGCGGCAAAAATTAAAACAATAAATAATACGGTAAGGGCTGTCGGGAACGACAGTTTTTTCTTCTTATTCTCTTCCATCATTTTTTTCCTTTCTACTTTCTATGCATCTGCAAATATTTTAACCAGCTCTACAACTACTCTGACTGCCGCTTCCATGCCTTCCACTGTGGCGTGCTCGAGCGGTCCGTGGTAACCATGTCCGCCTGTACCCAGGTTCGGGCAGGGCAGACCTCTAAAGGAAAGTTTGCAGCCGTCCGTACCTCCCCGGATAGGAGAAATATCCTCAGGCACTCCTGCATTTTTGCAGGCCTTCCTAGCATTTTCAATCAGGTACATATGTTCCTTAACAATACCCTCCATATTCCTGTACTCATCCTTGAGTGTAAGAGTAACTGTTCCTTCGCCCCAGATTTCATTCAGAGACTTTTCAATATGGCGCAGGGTGCTTCTTCTTGCCTCAAAGCTTCCTGCATCATGGTCACGGATAATATACTCCGATACTGCATGCCCTTCGTCTCCGTGAATACTAAGCAGATGGTAAAATCCCTCATACCCTTCCGTACATCTTGGAATCTCATATCTTGGAAGCATATTATTAATATCAGCCGCAATCAAAACAGCATTTATCATTACGTCCTTTGCTGAGCCGGGGTGCACATTCTTTCCCTGAATCTCAAATTTTGCCTCGCAGGCATTAAAATTCTGATACTGTATTTCGCCTTCTCCGTCTCCATCCAGAGTATAAGCTACTTCTGCATCAAATTTTTCCAGATCAAAATGCGCCGCACCGCTTCCGCACTCCTCATCCGGCGTAAATGCAACACTAATCTGCCCGTGGGGAATCTTCTCGTCCCGGAGAATCTCAATCATCTGCATGATTTCCGCAATTCCAGCCTTATCATCTACTCCCAGAATAGTATTTCCATCGGACGTAATCAGTGTGCGCCCTTTGCACTCTTTCAAATGAGGAAAATCCTTCGTACTGAGCACCCGTCCACTTGTTCCAAGCACCAAATCCTCCCCGTTGTAATCCGGCGTACATACTGGTGTAATTTCTCCCTCACAGAATTCTGAAACTGTATCCATATGGGCGATAAATCCTATTTTCTTTTTGTCCTCATACCCTTCTGTGGCCGGAATAATTCCGTAAACAAAACATTTTTCGTCAAGCTCTGCATCACTTACGCCAAGCTCCCGCAGCTCCTCCACAAGCATTTTTGCAAGTGCAAACTGACAATTTGTGGTTGGAACCGTCTCCTTCTCCTCGTCACAGGGAGTTTTTACTGCTACATACTTTAACAGTCTTTCCTCTACCTTCACCTTTATCCCTCCTGTTTTTATAAAGATATTCTATAAATACTATACTTATTTTATTGTTTTATTTCTCCTCTGGCAAATACCCTTTATTTTCTTGACACGAAAACTTTTCCCATGATATTATAAATAAAATCAAAAAAATATATACATTCGTATTATTTAGAAATCTCTTTGCTTTTTTGTGCAATATTAATAAAAAAATTGATTGTTAGGAAAGAATATTGTTATGAATATTGATGAAATCATTGGGAACAACCTGAAAAAGTACAGAACGGCATACAATATGACCTTAAAAGAATTATCTGAAAGACTACATAAAAGCATTTCCACCATTTCCAAATACGAAAAAGGCTGTATTTCCCTTGACATGCCCACATTTTTGGAACTGGCACATATTTTTGACATATCACCTTCCCTGCTTCTTGGCAGCGCGGCTGATATGTCAAAAGAAGAAGGCTCTTACTCTCCTTCCTCTGAAATATTGTATATGTATACCTACGACAGTCAGAAGAAAATTATTATCCGGAGCGTCATCGAGCGCTATCCGTCCATAAACCAGAACAATGTATACCGGACGCAGCTTTTTAATGAAGTAAAGGATACAGACAAGCCTGGAGAATGCGGAGGGTTGTATACAGGCAAATATATATCTGAGGGCTTTATCGGAACCTACCTGCTCCGTAACCAAATAACAAAGCTGGAGCAGGTAATGATTTCCTGTGTAAATAATCTGGTAAATCCAAGCCAGCAGCTTGGCCTTGTATCTGGTCTTTCCAACTACACCATGCTTCCGGTTACTTTTAAAACTGTAATTTCCAACACAAAAATTACAGATAAAGAAATCCTGATGGATTTACTGTTGTTTTCAAAAGAGGACTTTAAGCTGATGAAAAAAACACATTCTCTTACTGTGCAGAATTCCAGATAGGGCTGTGTCTTTTATGCCAGGCACTTTACGGCATCTCTTAGAAATTCTGCACAGCCGGCTTCCTTTTCATCATAATACATACGGAATCTTTCATCACAGACATACATTTCTGCCACCCCCCTATGAGCTTCCTTTGTATACTTCTTCCACGTCATAGAGAGCCATTCCTTATGGAGGCTCACAATCTCCTCTGCCTCCCTGCCATCCGGCCTGCACCCTGTTTTTACGGCTTTCTCCAGACGTCGCTTTATATCCTCCTCCAGATTTTTAAACCTTTTATACTCTGCCTCTGACATATTTAAAAGCTTCTGGTCACAAGCCTTAGCTTCCTCCTCTCCATATTTTTTCCGGACTTCCTCCCCGTATTTTTTCTTATTTTCCTTTACGAGATTTTCCTTGAACGCTTCAAATTTTTCCAGATCACTCATTTCTCGTTCTCCTTTCATCTGCAATATCGTTTGATTAACGGTCCGAATCAGAGAATCCACATGCTCCCTCTGCTTCGTAAGCGCCAGAAGATGACTCTTAAGCGCATCCATAATATCAAAATCCTTCTGATAAATCATCTGCTTTATTTCCTTTAAATCAAAACCTCTCTCCTTATAGAAAAGAATCTGCTGCAGCAATAGAACTTCCTCCTCTCCATAAAAACGGTAGCCGGCTTCATTTACATACAAGGGCTTTAACAAACTAATTTCATCATAATAGCGCAGAGTACGTGCACTTACTCCTGCAATGGTTGATAATTCATGGATACTATATATTTTCATTTTCTGCCGCCTCACTTTCCTGCACCTTCTGACATGAATTTACACAGTAAATTTCTGCCTTAAAAAGGTACAATGTAAGCATATCAGTTGACGCACCGTCAAAGTCAAGCTCAATTTTTATCTTTCCAGCATTCAATCAGTATTTTTACTGCCTTTCGAATCTGCACCTCTGTTAGATTTGCATAGCCAAGAAGAACTGTCGCCGCCTCTTTTTTCTTATCTTTTATGCAGTAAGCTGACATTCCATACACACGGATACTATTTTTCTCTGCACTCTTTACCAGCTCCTCTTCTGTTATGCCATTTTTAAAGGTCAAGAGCAGATGTACTCCTGCGTGCTCGCCAGATATAGTGCATATTTTCATAAGAGGCTTTAGCTCTTCTATCAGCACATCATGACGGCTTTTATACATAGCGCGGGTTTTGTTCAAATGCCTCTCATAATATCCCTCTTCAATAAAACGCTGAACAATAAGCTGGTCAACCTTCGAAACAGTTGACTGGATAAAAGAGCTGTTTTCTCTATACTGCTCTAAAAGTGTCTGGGGCAGTACCAAATAGCTTAGGCGGATTGCTGGAGCAATAGATTTGGAGAAGGTTCCAAGATAAATCACCTTTTCATTTTTATCATAGCCTTTCAAAGCCGGAATAGGCTTTCCTTTATAGCGAAATTCACTGTCATAATCATCCTCGATAATATAACGTCCTTCCTCCTCCTGCGCCCATTTTAAAAGCTCCATTCTTCGTTTCATGGGCATGACAATCCCAGTAGGATACTGGTGGGACGGCGTCACATAGACAATATCCGCTCCTGATTTATGCAGGTCTGACACCTTCATTCCGTTTTTATCAAGACAAATGGGAACTGTTTCATAAGAAAGCCCGGTAAGCACCCGGTATGCCTGTTTATAGGCTGGATCCTCAAGAGCAATCCTGTGGTTTGTGCCCAGTATCATAGACAAAAGCATAAGGATATAATCGCTTCCGGCCCCAATAATTACCTGCTGCGGCAGGCAGTCCACTCCCCTTGCCTGGTAAAGATAGCTGCATATGGCATTTCGAAATCCATATTCCCCCTGAGATTCCCCGGAGCGGAATAACTCCGTTCTGTCATCCATCAATATCTCCTTTGACAGCTTTCGCCATACATGATAAGGAAAGCTTTTAAGGTCAACACCGTTGGGCGTAAAATCATACTTGCAGGCTTTTGTCTGCTTCTTTCTCTCCAGCCTTTCTATCCTTTCCAGACTGATATGGCTGAAATGGTAAAGCTCTTCAATCTGCGCGGCAAAAAAGCCTCTGTAAGGCTCTGCCTCCACATATCCCTCTGACAAGAGCTGCTCATATGCAAGCTCCACTGTACTCCTGCTTACCTCAAGATGTCTGGACAACGCCCGTGTAGAAGGAAGCTTCTCCCCCTTCTTTATCTTTCCATTCTGTATATCCGACTTAATATACTGATAAATTTGTTCATAAAGAGGAATTTTACAATCTGTCCTTAAGTTCATTGTTAGTTCGTTCATCTACATGCCTCCTTTGGGGACGGGGTAAAATTAAAAAGTGCCTGTCCCTGCCAAGGCAGGGGACAGGCACTTTTTAATTTTACCCCGTCCCCTCCCCTGCCTACTTCGGCAGTTTAAAGGAACTCTTCAGGGATACAATTCTATTAAACACCAGATTTTCCGGAGAAGAATCCTTAGAATCAATACAAAAATAACCGTTTCTTACAAACTGGAAGCTGTCATGTCCCTTCGCCTCCTCAAAGCTGTCCTCCACATAACAGTTCTTACGAATCTCCAGAGAATTTGGATTCAGGTTCAGTGAGCCGTCTTCCTTATTATAGACTCCCTTTTCCTCATCCACCAGATTTTCGTAAAGCCTTACCTCCACCTTCTTTGCTTTCGGAGCGTAAACCCAGTGGATAGTTCCCTTAACCTTGCGTCCAGTAAAGCCTGTACCGCATTTTGTCTCCGGGTCATAGGTACAGTGTACGACGGTTACATTGCCGTCTGCATCTGTTTCATAGCTTTCACATTTTACAAAATAAGCATGCATCAGACGCACTTCATTTCCCGGAAACAGACGGAAGTATTTTTTCGGAGGCTCAATCATGAAATCCTCCCGTTCAATATAAAGCTCCCGTCCAAAGGGCAGCTTTCTTACGCCCAGCTTTGGATTTTCCATATTATTGTCTACATCCAGATACTCACATTCTCCCTCTGGATAATTGTCAATCACAAGTTTAATAGGGTCAAGGACCGCCATCATACGTGAACGCTTAAGCTTTAAATCCTCCCGGATACAGTATTCAAGCATGGCATAATCCACAGAGCTCTGACTCTTGGACACTCCGCACATATCGATAAACATCTTAAGCGACTCAGGCGTAAAACCTCTTCTTCTAAGAGCCGCAATAGATACAAGCCTCGGGTCATCCCACCCATCCACAATGCCGTCCTGCACCAGCTTTTTAATATACCGCTTTCCGGTCACCACATTGGTGAGATAAAGCTTAGCAAATTCGATCTGACGGGGCGCCGGATCAAATCCGCATTCCCTTACCACCCAGTCATAGAGAGGCCTGTGATCTTCAAACTCAAGGGTGCATATAGAATGAGTAATCTTCTCCACCGCATCCTCAATAGGATGGGCAAAGTCATACATCGGGTAAATGCACCATTTATCCCCTGTATTATGGTGTGACATATGGGCCACACGATAAATAACAGGATCACGCATATTAATATTCGGAGACGCCATGTCAATCTTGGCACGAAGCACTTTCTCCCCGTCCTTATATTCTCCGTTCTTCATTCCCTCGAATAAAGCAAGGTTCTCTTCTACCGAACGGTTCCTAAAGGGGCTGTCCTTTCCCGGCTCAGTAAGAGTTCCCCTGTACTTACGAATCTCATCTGCCGTAAGGTCACAGACAAAGGCTTTCCCCTTCTTAATCAGCTTCACCGCACATTCATACATAGCTTCAAAATAATCAGATGCAAAATACAGATGGTCCTTATAATCTGCCCCCAGCCAAGCTACATCCTCCTTAATAGACTCTACAAATTCCATATCCTCCTTCGTTGGGTTTGTGTCGTCAAACCGCAGGTGAAAGGTTCCCTTATATTTTTTAGCAAGACCTGAATTCAGAAGAATTGATTTAGCATGTCCGATATGCAGATACCCGTTAGGCTCCGGCGGGAATCTCGTACATACCTCTCTGTAGACCCCCTCTGCCAGATCTTTATCAATCTCCTGTTCAATAAAATTTCTGGAAACTGTCTCTTCTCCCATATGTTCCTCCTGGTAAATAGTTAAAATAATATTATCAAAATACTTTCAGACTTTAGTATCATAACACAAATAACAGTTCGAAACAAGATGAATTCCTGAACCGCCGCCTTTCGCTGCTACTTTAAAAATTCACTTCCAGTATCTTTTCTGTCATCCTTCTCTTAATCTTAAGAAGCCCCTGCACAATAATGGCTGCATGATCTGATGCCGTTTCTCCCTGACGGACAACCGTAAACTTTTCTTCCCTTATCAGCCCTCCTACGCCCTTCGCCGCACATTTCACCCAGGCCTCAGTCTCAAATCCACGTTCCTTATTTTTAAGAATCAAACGGTAAATTGTTATATCACTGACATCCTCTTCCTTATCTTTTGTCTCTCTCTCCTTAGACGGCACTTCCAAAAGCTCCATCTCACACCACATGGCATCTGCCGCATCGTCTCCTGCCTGTACCTTTACCTCTCCAAGGCGGACCAGTGCCATATATGCAGTCGTAATTATTCTTGCCCTGGGATCCCTGTCATAGTCGCCGTAGGAGGCAAGCTGCTCCATAACAAGACCCTCTACCCCTGTTTCCTCCATAAGCTCCCGTCTGGCCGTATCCTCAAGATTTTCCTCCAAATCAATAAAACCCCCTGGAAGTGCCCAGAATCCAATGCTTGGATGATTCCCCCTTTTAATAAGCAAAATCTTAAGTCCCTCTATATCCTTACACTTATCATCCTCATAAGCAAAAATAACTGCATCCGTTGTACAGCTTGGTGTCTTATACCTGTACGGATCGTATCCATCAAGAAATTCCTTAAGCGTCTGACCAGACGCATTTTTCTCTCCTGTACCATAAAATTTTGATATATCCTTTAAAAATGATGCCATCTTACGAGCCCTTTCTGTAAATTCTTCTTTAATTGTATGTTTTATACAGCACATTGTCAATTAAACTTTTTAGATCATTCCTTCATCTTCTCACAGCACTTCACCTTCACCACTGCCCCTGATTCCGGCTCCACTGCCTCTGCCTCAATTCTGCTCCTGTAACCAAGAGGATAAAGAAGGGGCTGTACATCAAGCTCTTCCCATATCAGTCTTCCTCTCCATTGGCTAAGCTCTTCCTTCGTCTCATAGTGTTCCACCTTCATACCACCTGCATGCCCGTCCTTCACATACCCTTTCCCTTTTCTGCCTGAAACATTCTCTGTCACCTTAATGGAACGCACCGGGTAATCCAGTAGCTCCTCTTTTATCTCCCCATGCCTCTTAAGAAATGCATAGCTCTCTTCAAAAAAAGGATAAATAAGAAGCTCCTCCTTCTCACCCCATTTTTCTGAATTCATTTCTACAATTCCAGCAGGCGCCGCACTCTTTAGCTCCTCCATCCGAAATCCAAGTACCTCCTTCTTATAAGTTTCAAGAAACTCTTCTTTTTCCTCCTTTGTAAGCTTCAGTATCTGGCTGCTTCTCACACCATCCTTCCATGAAAAGCGGTTATCTCCTACATCCTCCCACAAAAGAGCCGGATACGCCTTCTCCTTATATTCCTTCGTCTCAAAAACCATGGAAAAAGCCTGAAAATCCTCCTCATCTACAGGGTAGACGCGGTACCTCATTCTTCCGTCCTTCATCTGATAACAGACTGTTGCAAAGCTGTACTTCCAGCCCTGCTTATCTGTGTTTTGTGCCTTCTTTTTAAGACTTCCAATCCATAAAAGCCCCTCTCTAAGCCCGTCTTCCGTAAATTTGTACTGTTCAAGCTTCCTCTCTGTCTCATAGCTTTCCTTCCCAAAGGAATTTTTCATATACTCTTCCTGTGTCATATCTACTCCGTTAACGCAGATTCTGACAGCGTCCACCTCGTTTCTCTCTGGAAAAAATCCGTCAAAAAACCTGGCGCCTGCCGAAAAGCCCCATGTCACGAGAAGGACAATCATGCACTCTGCCGCCATCTGCCATTTTCTTCTAAAAAGCTTCCTTCCCTGTCTCTCTATGAAAAATTCTGCCAGAATATGAAAAAGAAAAACAAGCACAATCCCGCTTCCCATAACTATATTACCAAACAGCAGTGCAGGGACAACCGACAGGAAAAATACAAAGACCCTCTCCGCTGCAAAAAATGCAAACAGCTTTCCTACATTTTCAACTTTTCTCCTGCGCTCCATGCATACTATAAGAACTGCAAAAAGCAGAATCCACAAAAGTGCTGCCAGAACATCCTCCTTGCCCGGCACATAATCAAGCGCCTCCTTCTTATCATATATAAAAGCTCCAGTAAGCTTCCCGGAAAGCTGCCTGGGTGTCAGCACCTCTTTCATTGTTTCAAGAGCAGGAATCCGGTAAAAGGTCCTGAAAAAATAAACTGCATAAGCCTTCCCAATCCCCTGAAAGACTGCCTGTCCCCCATAAGTGAAGGCTGCAAATAAAACCAGTACTGTAACAATTCTTCCTCCTGCCAGAAAGGAAACAATGGTGATATGGTAAAAGATAAAAAATACCATCGAAAACATCGCTGCACTTTTCAGCACATAGGAACCTGCATAAGCCTCAAAGCCCTGATTTACGCTGCATTCATAAATCCCGCAGACTGACATGCTGATATACAGGGGCACAAGCACATGCCAAATCCCATGTATATACCTGCTCCAGAAAATGACTTCCTTTTTCACCGGAAGGCTGTAATAAAAATCAAGCATTACAGGCTGCTTAAGATACCAGAAGCCTGCTGCAGCGGCTAATATCCCAAGTCCCATGCAAAGGTAAAGGAGACTTGCGCTTCCAACTCCGAAAAGTGTAAAATAAGGATCGTTCTTAAGCCCGAAAATCGCAAATGCTGTATAGATGGAAAACCCTCCCCAGGAAAGAAAGGCTGTCACATGTCCTCTGCCCGCTTCCTTTATCCAGTTACATAAATACCTTGCGGATATCATAGCCAGCCTCCTTCATCTCTGCCATAAATATTTCCTCCAAGCTCACAGGAATTTCCCCCACAAATACCGGAGCCTTACGTTTTATCCTCTCCAGTATTTCCTTCTTATCCCCTTTTGCCACCAATGTCGTAAAATACCCGTCTTTTTCATACCGCAGAACCTGAATTTCCTTTTCAAGCTCCTCCCTCATATCTCTCTGGCCTCCAAACACACACTGAAGCTTCACCACATTACCGGAGCGTTCCCGCATATCTCCTGATCTTAAAACACCGCCTTTATGCATAATCCCGATATTATGGCAGATATCCTCCAAATCCTTAAGCTTGTGGGCTGCAGCTACAACTGTTAGCTTACACTCCTTTATCCTGCTTCGAAACAGCTCTTTCATAGCTTCCGTCATCACCGGGTCCAGCCCGTCGAACACCTCATCGCACAGCAGATATTTAGTTCCTGAGCAAAGGGCAAGAATCAAAAATGCCTGCCGTTTCATCCCTTTAGAAAATGTGCGTAAAGGAAGAGTCATGTCAAGATTTAAAAGCCCAGCCATATACGCCGCGTTTTCCCTCTCAAAGCCCGTGTAATGCCTTCTGTAAAACCGGACCATCTCCTCCAGATTTGTATTGGGAAAATAGTAAGGCATATCCGGCAGATAAAACACCGACGCCTTGCACACCGGATTTTCATACACATCCTCCCCGTCATAAAGAATCCTTCCTGCGCTGCAGTCAAGCACCCCTGCCATCATCCGAAGAAGGGTGCTCTTTCCCGCCCCGTTTGTCCCCAAAAGGCCAAACATGCATCCGTCCGGAATTTCAATAGATATCTGATTCACTGCACATATAGAATCAAAATTTTTTGTTACATTTTCCACCTGAATCATCATTGCACCTCAGCCTCAAAGTTCTCTGTAATAACGCCCTTATCATCTATCACTGCATTAGGAGAAAGATTCTCAAGAAAATCAAACATTTCCCGCTGCTTTTCTGCCTCCTTCAAATACTGCGTCGTGTACTCCGTCTGAAGGCAGGGCACAAAGGACATCTCCTTTAAGCCCTCATACGCCACAGAAAGCTTTAAAAGCCCTGTATATTTTGTCTCATTATTGAACCAGAAATCTCCCATGCTGTAGATAACCGGCCTTCCATCCACAAACTCGATTCCCTGCAGTACATGAGGATGTCCCCCTACAACAATATCCGCCCCTGAATCAAGAAACTCTGTCCCCTGCTCCGTCTGTGTGCTGGTGTACTGGTTTGTATCTTCATTTCCCCAATGAATATAGGCAATGAGATAATCACATTCCTTCGCTGCATCCTCAATAACCTGATTGTACTCCTCTGTATCATACGCCTCTAAGATTCCCGGTGAATCCTTTTCTGCCGCCGGTGTATAAAGGGTAATCTCCGCATTTGACGCCGCAACAAAGCCTATCTTTATACCATTTATAATAAAATAAACCGGCCTCTTTGCTTCCTTTTTATTTCGTCCTCCTCCTACGTAAGGAATCCCCTCCTCCTTTAGGTAGTCCATCGTATCAAGCATAGCGTCCTCCCCAAAGTCATATACATGGTTGTTAGCCAGTGAAACAAGGCCCGTTCCCATTTCGTTTAAAAGCTTCATCCGTTTCGGATCTGCCCGGAAAGTATAGAGCTTTCCATTAAGAGGTTCCCCTCTGTCACTTACACAATACTCATGATTCAGGTAAAAAAGGTCTGTTTTATTCATCATATCTAAAAGCTCTGGTGAGATGCATTTTGAAATCTCTCCCACCTCGTCATAATAATCCAGCACAAAGCCTTCCTCAGCAAAACAGAGATCTCCCGCAATCAATATCTCTGCCTCATCTTCTGCTTTACCAGTTCTTTCATATATCTGGTGCTTCTTTTTTGTCTTGTCGTCCTTTAGATATCCTGCCTTTCTGTCCAAAAGCACATGCAGCGTCTCTCCGAAAACATGATAGATATCCTCCTCTGTAATCTGTCCTACTTCTGCCTTGTCATAGAGCGGCCCTTCTGTTTCTTTCGGATAGTTTTCCACTATCCATCCTGCAAAATCTGCCTGCTCCTTTTTTCCAGCCTTCAAAGCGCTTTTATAGCATTCCTGCAGCGCTTCTTTTACAAGGGTCTTCTTTGCCGCACTCTTTTTTCTCTCCTCTCCCCTCTGGTGCACACTGATACCAAAACATATCATAAGCAGAACAAAAAGCACGGCCGCTTCTGCCAGCATAATCTTTCTCTGCCTTACCTGACGCTGCCGTTTTATGCGCAGTCTTTCTCTCCTTTTCCTTCTTTTTTCCCTGTCCTCCATTTCTTATCCTCCGTATAACAAAATAAAGAGCCTCCAAAGCCATAAGCTTTGAAAAGCCCCTCTCCCAAATTTCCTAAAAAAGCTGCCTAGCGGAATCGAACCGCCGACCTCCGCCTTACCAAGGCGACGCTCTACCGACTGAGCCAAGGCAGCATGCATATATTCATGCAACATTAATAATATACCGTAACAGGGTCTGTTTGTCAATCCCATTTCCGTAATTTTCTAATTTATCTCCTTCTCCAGTATCTTCTCTGTCTTGCTCTTAATCCTCTGAAGCGCATTATCCACAGTCTTCGGACTTTTATCTAAAAGCTTCGCAATAGTCTTATAGTCCGTCCCCAGAAGATGAAGATAAAGAACACGGCTCTCCAGATCACTTAAGCTCTCCTCAAGCCTGCTTTTAATCAGCTCCACATACTCCCTACCCACAAAGAGCACCTCTGGGTTATTGTCCTCGGACGCTTCCACCGTCTCAATCAGCGCCTCCTTTTCCTCATTTGTCTCATACAGAGAGACATAGAAATTAAGAGGGCTGTGCTTTTTACGCTTAGACGCCTCAATGGCAGAATATATCTGCCTGCGCACACAAAGCCCCGCAAAGCTTGCGAAACTTGCCCCTCCTCCTGAATCAAAGTCCTGCACTGCCTTAAAAAGCCCAATCATCCCCTCCTGAATCAGGTCGTCCGTCTCCCCGCCAATCAAATACATGGCGTTAGCCTCCTTGCGCACAAGATTTTTGTATTTTTCCATAATATAATCCATAATTGCCTTTTCCCCGGCCCGAAGCTTTTCAATAAGCTCCTCGTCGGTCATACACTTATATCTTGACATGCTCTATCCTCTGCCTTACTATCTCATAAGCCAATACCCCCGAAGCTACAGACGCATTGAGGGAATCAATATCCCCCTTCATAGGTATTGCTGCTGTAAAATCACAGTTTTCCTTTATAAGACGGCTTACACCCTCCCCCTCATTTCCAATTACAATTCCAATGGCTCCCTTTAAATCAAGCCTGTACATAAGCTCTCCACCCATATCTGCGCAGACAAACCACAGCCCCTCTTTTTTAAGCTCCTCCATAGTTCTTGCAAGGTTTGTCACCTTTGCAACCGGCGTATAGTTAAGCGCACCGGCAGATGCCTTGGCCACTGACGCTGTAAGCCCCACAGCCCGGTGCTTCGGTATTATAACTCCGTGGGCTCCTGCAAGGTTGGCCGTCCTTATAATAGCCCCAAGATTGTGGGGATCCTCTATTCCGTCCAAAAGAAATAGAAATGGCTCCTCCCCCCTGTCCCTTGCAAGCTTCAGCATATCCGAAACCTCTGCGTACTCATAGGCCGCTGTATATGCCACCACGCCCTGATGCTTTCCTGTTTCAGAAAGCTGGTTTAAACGCTCCTTATCCACAAACTTTAAAATCGTATCCCTCTTTTTTGCCTCGCGCACGATACTGCGTACTGGACCATCCTGGCAGCCATCAAGTACATACAGCTTGTCCACCGGCTTCCCGGATCGAAATGCCTCTAACACTGCATTGCGCCCTTCAATCATATTCTCATTCATCAGTTTCTCCTTCATTCAGGCTCTTAAGGCCTGTTTTCACTAAATCCAGCATTCTCTTCCATTCCTTCCTCAGATAAAGATATCCAAGCACTGCCTCAAATCCTGTTGCCCTCCGGTAATCTGTAACAGACTGGTTTTTAGCAGGGCTTACGCTCTTTGCATTGCGCCCCCGTTTGTAGACTGCATGCTCCTCCTCTGTTAGATGTTCCTGAAGGGTACGCATCATAAGGGACTGAGTCTTTGCCTGCACATAAGCGCTTGTACGAAGGTGAAGCTTCTGTACCTGACAGTTTCCTTCATTTAATACAAGGGTTTTAATAATCAGATCATATATGCTGTCCCCGATATATGCCAAAGCAAGAGGTGAATATTCCTTCATATCCACCTCTTTAAGCTCAAAAATCTCCTGCATATATGTGTCAAACTGCCACTCTACGCTCTTTTCCATTTTACTCCTTCTCTCGTGTCCTCCAGAATGATTCCCTTCTCAAGAAGCTCTGCCCGGATAGCGTCTGCTCTGGCAAAGTCCTTTGCTTTTCGGGCTGCCTTACGTTCCTCAATTAACCGCTCAATATCCTCTTCCAATATCTCTTCCTTCTTATCCACAAGAATTCCAAGCACATCTGTAAGCTTTACAAGGACTCCTAGAAGCTTTTCTAAGAATTCCCCAGAGCTCTTCTGTGCAGCGTGTGTATTACAGTATTTTACAAGGTCAAACACCGCCGCAACAGCATCCGCTGTGTTAAAGTCATCCTCCATAGCACCTTCAAAATCCTTCACAAATTTATCCGTGCCGGTAAGAAGCGCTTCTTCCTCCGCCGTCATATTCCCGTCAGCATGTTTCATAAGGAATTTCAGGTTATCCGCTGCATTGACAATCCTCTCAAGGCCGCTCTTTGACGCCTCCATAAGCTCTGCGCTGAAGTTAAGCGGGCTTCTGTAATGGGCTCCCAGCATAAAGAATCTAAGCGCCTGTAAATCATACTGCTCACTGATTTCCCGCACTGTGCGGAAATTTCCAAGAGATTTGCTCATCTTCCGGTTATCAATATTTAAAAATGCATTGTGAAGCCAGTATTTTGCAAATTCCTTTCCATTGGCCGCCTCACTCTGGGCAATCTCATTTTCATGATGGGGAAACACCAAATCCTCTCCCCCTGCATGGATATCAATCTGCTCCCCAAGATATTTTTTGGACATCTCGGAACATTCGATGTGCCATCCCGGCCTTCCATCACTCCACGGAGACTCCCAGAAAGGCTCTCCCTCTTTTTTCGGTTTCCACAAAACAAAATCAAGCGGATCCTCCTTTTCATCCTCCCCGCTCACAAGCAGAGAACGCTCCCCGGAGCGCAGATCGTCAAGATTCTTGTGGGAAAGCTTCCCATAATCCTTAAAACGGCGGATCCTGAAATATACTGTCCCGTTCTTTTCATAAGCATATCCCTTCTTTACTAGAGTTTCTATCATGGCAATCATGCCGGAAATTTCCTCTGTAGCCAGCGGATGGGTAGTAGCAGGCTTTACATTCATACCCTCCATGTCCTTTTTACATTCTGCAATATAACGCTTGGATATCTCATCTGCGGTTACCCCTTCTTCAATTGCCTTATTAATAATCTTATCATCCACATCCGTAAAATTCGATACATAGTTTACATCATAGCCCTTGTATTCAAAATACCTTCTGACCGTATCAAATACAATCATGGGCCTTGCATTTCCAATGTGGATAAAATTATAGACTGTAGGCCCGCAGACATACATCCTTACCTTTCCTTCCTCAAGTGGAACAAACTCTTCTTTTTTCTTTGACAGTGTGTTATAAAGCTTCATCTGTTACTTCTCCTCCTATTTTCACCCTTTTAATCAAGTATTTCTATATTTTCTTCCTGCATACACTTCATTCTTTTTTCCATCTCGGAAAGTCTCTTATGCATACGCAGATTATCTGCCTGAAGCTCCCTTATATCATTGCTTATGGGGTCTGGAAGATGCACATGATCCATATCCATCCGCGGAATTCTCTCATCTCCCATTTTCACAATACGTCCGGGAACCCCCACCACCGTACAGTTGGGCGGCACCTCTTTTAAAACCACGCTCCCTGCCCCGATTTTAGAATTCTTTCCAATCGTAAAGGAGCCTAATACTTTCGCGCCCGCACTTACCATCACATTATCCTCAAGGGTAGGATGTCTTTTTCCCTTCTCCTTCCCCGTACCGCCAAGCGTCACACCCTGATACAAAGTCACATTGTCTCCAAGCTTTGCCGTCTCTCCGATAATAACCCCGCTTCCGTGGTCAATAAACAGTCCTTTTCCAATTACTGCCCCTGGATGAATCTCAATCCCGGTTTTTCTGACTGCTCTTTGGGACACCCATCTTGCAAGAAAAAAATGCTTCTTAAGAAACAATTTATGGGCTGCCCTGTAGCTTAAAATCGCCCTGAAGCTGGGGTATAGAAATACCTCCAGATTCGAGCGGATTGCAGGGTCACGCTCTCTTATCACCTGTAATTCTTCTCTAATGTAAGAAATCAATCCCATACTGCTCTCCTTCAAATAAAGAGGGAACGAAGTTTCCTGTATGATAAAAATCGTCCCTTGCTTAACACAAGAGACGAAATATATTCCGCGGTTCCACTCTTATAGAAAATGTATCCCCCCCAGGGGAAAACCATCCTCCACTTTCCTGTACGTAACGGGTACAGCCTCCGTCTCCGGCTACTTTAAATAGCTCCTTGTTCTTTCACCGGACCGACTCCCGAATGCACTTCGCATCCTGCTCCCTGAAGACTGCTTTCAGCCTGTGGCAGACTCTCTCTGACAGTTTACATGAATACTACTCTCTTCGTTCTCCGTCTTTTTTATATAGGACTATAATATGTGAATTCTTGCATTTTGTCAATGTCAATTTTGCTCCTTAATCCTAAACCTTAGCTCTGCTTTAAAAAGATCTGCCTCAGTCTCAATAAAAAAGCTTCCCTTCTGGAGCTCTGTAAAGCTCTTCACAATTGCAAGTCCAAGTCCTGAGCCTTCCGTATTCCTCGATGCATCCCCTCTTACAAACCGCTCCGTAATCTCCTCCGGGTTAAAGGTAAGCTCCGCTGCCGAAATATTCTTAAGACGGATAACCGCCTCTGCCCCCTCCCTTACAATCTCTACATAAGCCCTTGTTCCAGGCAGGGCATATTTTGTTATATTCACAAGAAGGTTTTCAAAAATACGGTAGGTTTTCTGGCTGTCTAAGGATACAAGGAGCTTCTCCTGCGGATAAGTACACCGGAAATCAACCTCTGCTGCCTTAAGTTTCTCCTCAAGCTCCAGTTTTACCTGTTTAAATAAATTTACAATATCAACCTCCACAATATCCAGGGTAATATTCTTACTGCTGGCTTTGCTGATTTCAAATAAATCCTCAATCAGTACCTTAAGGCGCAGAGATTTTCTCTCAAGGACATCCGTATAGTCTTTGCGTTTTTCTTCGTCCTTTTCCTCCTTCAAAAGATTCACGTAGGTAATAATAGCCGTAAGAGGTGTTTTCAGATCATGAGACACATTTGTAATAAGCTCCGTCTTCATCCGCTGGCTTTTTACTTCCTCAGCAACCGCCTTTTGAAAGCCCGTCTGAATCTTAGCTATTTCCGTGCAAAATGGGGTAAAAACTCCCAGGTCCTCTGTAATTTCCACCTCCAGATTCCCCTCAGCGATTTCATTCGTTGCCTTTAGAAGCACCTGATACTTTTCCCGCAGATCATCATAATATTTCCGCAGAATAAAAAACAAGAGTACTGAATATATTACCAGCGCCATAATTCCATAAAACCACATGGAACACACCACCATAAGTATTAAAAAATTACAGGCCACAATTTTCAGAATTGCTTTGTTGCTCTTTTCTGTAAAATCAATCTGCTCCAGGGAATGATAAACACCAAAAATCCACCCCTTTACCTTACTTATCACCACTTTCTGTGCATTTTTAATATGATGCCAGGAGGGATATAAAATTGTCCGCTCTTTCAGATATCTGGCTGGCCTTAACACATAAATCTGTCTTGCACAGCCTGACAGCCAATAGGCAAATGCAAAAATTCCAATCAGAAACAGCTCACCCCATGCTTCCCCGTAAATACTAGTACGAAAAATAAGTTCCTGGAAAAGGCCATCTATCATTCCAAAAATCACCACTGACACAAGCACTGCCGCCTCAAAGGGAACTTTAAAAATCCTTTCATTTCCTGTCTGAAGAAAGGAAAATCTGGGATATATCCACGCCATTACTGCCACAACCACCATAAGAAGAAGCTGGATATTCCATACTTCCTCTGGAATATACTTAAACTGATAATCATCAACATATATATTATTCACATATTTGTTCAGATTTTCCTCTGTTAGTGCGAAATAGTAGGTTCTGTTTTCTGGCCTTAACAGCCCAAAGTCCTCCCCGCTGTCCATAAACAGCTGCCACTCCTGCTCTGAGTCTCCAATCAGGCGTCTTAAGGCCACGCTCTGCTCTTTTGCATATTCTCCATAAATCCTCTTAATGTCAGGCTTTCCATTTCCGTCGTAGGACACGACAAAACCCACCGCATAGGAATTTATATTCTCTTTTGTCAGTGTATACCCCGCATTTGCCGTGCTTGCATCCACTACTGTTCCATCTTCATCCTCCACCCTGTAATCCAGATAAGGGTAGAGCTGCTCATACTCCTCATTAATAAAATAAAAAGACTCTTTGAAAATATTCTTTGCTTCCGCTATGTCCATATACTCCCTGTCCTGCTCCGTATTATAGAGGATAAAACCCATCTCAATAAAATTTTCCAGAAAATCCTCTGATATCAGAACACGGTTTTGTATATCGCCTTTTTGTGTCCAAATATTACTATAATACGTACCATACCGGTCCATAATATAAAGAGCCGGAAAAAGAATCGTTAAAATTATTATGAGTACTGCAAATTTATGGTTGTTTTTCAATCTTATACCCAACACCCCACACCACCTTCAAATATTTTGGTTCTTTTGGATTAATTTCAATTTTCTCCCTGATATTCCGCACATGCACCATAATGGTATCCGTGCTGACTGCCCTCTCATTCCACACCCTCTCATAGATTTCCTCCGCCGAAAATACTCGTCCCGGGTTCTTTATAAGAAGCAGCAAAATCCTATACTCAATCGGCGTCACCTTCACAGGCTCCCCGTCCACTGTTACTTCCACTGTGTCCTCATTGATTTCCAGTCCGCCGATAGTATGGATATTGGATTCTTTTTTTGTATCCCCAAGTTTTTCTAAAAACCGGCGGTATCTCCTAAGCTGGGAATTTACCCTTGCTAAAAGCTCCATGGGCGTAAAAGGCTTTGTCACATAATCATCCGCCCCCATATTAAGCCCTAATATTTTATCCACCTCCTCCGATTTTGCTGATAGAAAAATCACAGGAAAGTCATACTTTTCTCGAAGCTTTACCGTCATGGCAATACCATCCATTCTCGGCATCATCACATCCACAATAGCCAGATGAATTTCCTCCTTTTCTATTACTTTTAGCCCTTCAATTCCATCTGCCGCCTGAAATACCACATATCCCTGGCTTTTCAGATATATTTCCACACCCTCTCTTATCTCCTTATCATCCTCCACAATCAAAACATGATTCACTTCCATTTTTTTGCCTCCATTCTACATGAAATAATATAAACAGGAAATCTTAAGACCTCCCTCGTGAAAAAGAAAAGATTTTCTAAAGAAATAAAGGCGGAAGCATGCCCCGCCTTTATCTCCGCTCTGCTATTCAAATGGGAACTTAAATTGTGTAAGTCCCAGCTCATCCCGCATCGCAATAAATTCCTTCTGCACAGCCTCCCCCACGGGAACTCCCTTATCCCTGCGGAATTTCCAGATATCATATTCCTTCTCGCCCGCCGTGTAAATCCTCTCCTGTCCTGGGGCCTTCTTCGAAACCCGAAGCTCTCTTAAAATCTGCCCTGCTGTCTTTTTAAAGCTCTCTGCTCCCACGAAGGCTTCTGTATCAATAGCAATAAAAAAATGACCAAGGGGATATGGAATCTTATTTCCTTGTGCGTCCTTCCCAGACAGCATATGTAGAAAGCTTCCCGCCTGAAGAGCCGCTGAAAGAATCTCTACAACAGTAGCATAACCATAGCCCTTATAGCCTGCCATCTCTTCCCCGATTCCTCCCAGAGGTGCAAGAGCCGCTTTTTTGCAGTTTAAATCCTTTAGTATCTGCCTGCTGTCTGTCAAAGCCTGCCCGTCATTTCCAATAACCATACCTGCCGGTGTATCCATCCCATTCCTTTCGTAAAACTCTATCTTTCCCCTCTGGGAAATAGATGTAGCGCAGTCAAGCACAAAAGGGAACTCCTCATCCGTTGGAAGTCCGAAGGTAATAGGGTTTGTTCCCAGCATATTCTCCACTCCGAAGGTAGGTGCAACAGAAGGCCTTGCATTGGTTCCTGTAATACCAATCATATTATTTTTTGTACACATAGTCACATAATATCCTGCAATTCCATAATGGGTAGAATTACGTACCGCCGTCATGCCCATCCCATATTTCTTCGCTTTATCAATGGCAAGCTGCATAGCCTTTGTACCAATTACCATGCCAATGCCGTTGTGGCCATCTATGACTGCCGTCACAGGCGTTTCCTTTACCACCTCAACTTCTGTCTTTGGCTCTAAGATACCCTCCTTTATCCTGTCAATGTAAATAGGCTTAAACCTGTTACATCCGTGGCTCTCAATCCCCCGCCTGTCACTTTCAAGAAGTACATCCGCACAGATAAGGGCATCCTCTTTGGGCACGCCATATTTTTCAAAAACTGCCGTCATAAATTCTTCTGCCAGCTTCCAGTCCACAAATGGTCTTGTCTCCTTCATATTTCCCTCCTCATATATTATCGCATTCTTATACAGCCTCGTTTAAAAAAATCCGCCTCAGAGGTATGATTTTTTTCATCTCTTCCTTAAGCCGCCCGGAAAGCCTTACGCCTTCCTCCTTACATATTTCCTCCACACTGCAGGCCCCGAAAAGAAAGCCTGCAAGCGCTGCGATCGTCACCGTCCCCTCGCTGTTTTCTGTCTTTCCCTCCATGAGCATTACACCGGAATGTTCTGTTCCGGTTATAGTAAGGCACTGGTTGTTCTCCTTAATCACCGGGTCCGTCACTGTCAGGCATGCTGCCATCAATGTCCTAAGCTTCACAGACAGAAGCATGCGTCTTACATCCACGATCCGTACCATAATCTTCGGCCTCTTCTCCTCCATATAATCTGCATCAAATATCCTGTAATCCCTGATTGTGCCCTTCTCGCTGAACAGGTAAAGCTTTCCGCCGTCACTGGATATTTCCTTAAGAAGCCTGCGGTAATACTCCTCACTCCTCCTTGCATATACCTGATACTTTTCTGACAGGTGCTTTTCTGCTGTCCGCGCAAGAAGAGGCACATCCTTTTCCCCCGCCATAAAGGCGTCCATGCCCTGCTCCCCTGCTTCAAAAAAAACTCTCTCTTCGCTGTCTGACAGCTTTCTTTCCTGCTCATAAACCGTACGGAAATCATGTGGAAGATAAATGCTTTCCGCAGCCGGCATCAGGAAGGTAAATATTTTCCCCTCCCTATACATATCTTTAAGAGCTGTATGCATCAGTTTTGCCATAAGCCCGCGCCTTCTGTATTTCTCTCTTGTGGCCACCGCCACAATATAGTCTGCGGGCTTCTCTTGTCCATTTACCATCAGTACATAGGGATTCAAATGCAGCATGGCCTGAATGTCACCCTCCTCCACTGCTGCATAAATCTGGTTGTCTTTTGTCTTTTCTGTATAATAGTAATCTACAAAGGACTGGCTGTCCTCAGAAAATACCTCCCCATAAAGCCTTCTTGTATCTTTATGCTCCTCTGGTTTAAGCTTGTATATCTCCATCCTGCACTCCTTAACGGTAACAGCCCATGCACCCTTCACATCTGCCGCCCTCATTTGTTCCTGCCGTATAGCTGTAATTTTCAATAATCTCAAGACACGCTGCCGCCTGGGCACAAATCCCTTCTCCGCTTCCTGTAAATCCCAGACCTTCCTCTGTAGTTGCCTTTATATTAATCTGGTCCTTCTCAATATGAAGAGCCTCTGCTATATTTTCCCGCATCTTATCAATATAAGGTGCCATCTTCGGCCTTTGGGCAATTATAGTGGCATCAATATTTCCGATCACATAGAGCTTATCTTCAATCAGCCCTCCCACCTGTTCCAAAAGCTTCAGACTAGAAATCCCCTTGTATGCCGGGTCCGTATCTGGAAAATGCTTCCCGATATCTCCAAGTGCCGCAGCCCCTAAAAGTGCATCCATAACCGCATGGAGAAGCACATCTGCATCTGAATGTCCCAGAAGTCCCTTCTCATACGGAATCCTCACCCCGCCCATAATCAAATCGCGTCCCTCTGTAAGACGGTGAACATCATATCCCATACCAATCCGCATTATTATCCCCTGCCTTTTTATTATAATTTCTCAGTATCAAAAAAATCTAACCCTCATATCATTCTCTGGAACGGTCAATCTTATTCCGAATCTCCTGCATCTGATAATCCAGCACCTCTATAGAGTCTGCACACTCCTTGAGGCGGTCTACAATCTCATCTGCACTATCTACATTCTTTTTATATTTCAGCTTGTGCTCCAGACTTGCCCAGAAATCCATAGCAATTGTCCGAAACTGCACCTCTGTCTTCACATGCATCTTCTCGTTGGAAAGATAAACCGGCACGCCTACAATCAAATGAAGACTCCTGTAGCCGTTAGGCTTCGGATTCTTAATATAGTCCTTTTCCCTGAGAAGAATAATGTCATCCTGCCTTGTAAAAAGCTTTGCCAGACGGTAAATATCATCTGGAAATGAGCATATGACACGAAGTCCCGCCACATCTGTCAGATTTTCCCTTATACCTTCCACAGTGACCGGATACCCTTTCCGCTCTAATTTTTCATAAATACTTGCAGGAGATTTCAGTCTGCTCTTAATGGATTCAAAAGGGTTTCTGTTATACTCCTGTGAAAACTCTTCGTTTAACACCTTAAGCCTCGTTTCAACCTCCATAATTGCAGCATGATATTCTAGCATCAATTTATTAAAAGGTTTCAACTGCTTCAGCTTTTCCGCCTGCTTTTTAATAATAAGCGACTGCTGCTTTAGAATCTCTTCCTGCTCTTCTACCTTCTGCTCTAACTGATTTTTATAAGAAAATAAAGCTACGGCATTTTTAATTCTCTTTTTCACAAGAGAACTCTCAAAGGGCTTATGAATAAAGTCCGAAATTCCAAGCTCAAAACACTTATTTTCAATCTCAACCGAATACTCGCTGCTTATGATCAGCACAGGAATCCACTTCATCCATCCCTTTTTCTTCATCTCATCAATGACTGCAAAGCCGTTAAGCTTTGGCATATGTAGATCCAAAAGGATGGCCGAAAGATTCTTCCCATCCTCCTTAAGCTTTTCAAGCGCCTCCTCTCCATCCCCTGCCATCAGGACGATATAATCCTCTGCAAGTATATCGCCTAAAAGCTCACGATTTAACTCTGCATCATCCACTACCAGTATCTTTTGCATATTAGCCCCCTGTCCACTATCCCAAGTAAGCAATTGTATCTAATACTTTCATTATAACGTTATCCTGTCCCATCTGCAACTATTAGTAATGAATTTTCCGAATACAAAAAAGCCTGTATACATATACAGACTTCTTTAATAATAATATAAATAGCGGGAACTGGATTTGAACCAGCGACACCACGGGTATGAACCGTGTGCTCTAGCCAACTGAGCTATCCCGCCATATCCTTTTATAGTATGGGACCAATAGGACTCGAACCTATGACCCTCTGCTTGTAAGGCAGATGCTCTCCCAGCTGAGCTATGATCCCATATCTGTACAGGTCTTTATCTCGAACCTGCTCTGCTATTATACACACAAAACACATCTGTTGTCAACATATTTTTACAAATTTTCCAGATTTTTTTACTCAAGACATATTCTCTCTATAATTTCCGTAAGAACTGGAATATCCACAGGCTTTGCAACATGGGCATTCATGCCGCTTTCCATAGACTTTTTCCTGTCCTCGTCAAAGGTATTTGCCGACAACGCAATAATAGGAATAGAGGCCACCTCCTCATTTTCAAGCCTGCGTATCTGCCTGGCCGCTTCATAGCCGTCCATCACCGGCATCTGGATATCCATAAGAATTACTTCATAGTCCCCAGGCCTTGAATTTTTTACCTTGTCAACCGCAATGCTCCCATTTACAGCAGTATCTACAGTAAATCCTGCCTCTAAAAGGAGCTCTGTCTCTATCTCCATATTAAAATCATTGTCTTCTACTAAAAGGATCCGCCGGTTCTTAAAATCGCTCTCTAAATCTTCTGACCACTCTTTATCAATGGCCTGCCGCTCCTGAATATGGAGACTTAAGGTTACAATAAATCTGCTTCCTCTTCCCTGGACGCTCTCCATCTCTATGGTTCCGCCCATCATCTCCACAATATTTTTTACGATGGCAAGCCCTAGTCCAGTCCCCGGAACACCGCTCATGGTCGTATTCTTCTCCCTCTCAAAGGGCTCAAAAATATGCTCCTTGAAATCCTTTCCAATTCCAATCCCGTTATCCTCTACAATAAACTGGTAGCATGCATAATCCACCGATGCTTCCCGTCTCTCCGTAACACGAAGAGAAACCCATCCGCCCTCCTTTGTATATTTAACAGCATTGGAAAGCAGCTTTAAAAGCACCTGCAGAAGCTTCTGGGAATCGCTGTAAATGTATTTATGCCTTACTCCTGATAAATCAGGGAAATATGTAATGCCCTTTGCTTCAATCTCTGGCGTAATTATTTCCTGTACCATCCTTACAACCTCAAAAAGGCTGCACTTCGTCTCTTCTATTTTCGAACCGCCCGTTTCCATGCGGGATATCTCCAGTACATCATTAATAAGCACAAGAAGCTGTTCTCCCGCCTCTTTTGTCCTTTCCAGGTATTTCTGAAGCCTGTCCTCATCCTCCATATGCTTTTTGGCCAGCTCATTAAAGCCCATAATAGCATTCATAGGCGTTCTCATGTCATGGGACATATTGGCAAGGAAAGTACTCTTTGCGGCATTTGCCAGCTTTGCATGGCGGAGCGTATCCTCCATAATATCCTTCTGCTCCATCTCATGCATAATCTCGTCATCCACACTCCGGTATCCCATGACAATATGGGAAATGTCATCCTTATCCCCGACATTTACAATACGAAGCTGCAGATATTCCGTTCTGACTCCCTTAACAATCCGATAGTTTATATGGAACATCCTGCTCTTTAAAAATCTTCTCTTAATGTACTCCGGACTGCAGGCTCTTTGAACTGCCTCACGATCCTCTGGGTGAACCCATGTATCAATATACAGCTTATTAAACTGCTGAAATTCACATGTCAGCCGCCCATTACCAAACTGGTATTCAATCCTGTCACTAAAACGGTATGCCCTGATCCAGTTTTTATCTAAATCTACATAAAAAATAGATTCATAGTCAATGCTTAAGGCTTCTATAACAACCTGCCGGCGGAACTGCTCCTGCCGGACCTCCTCAAGCTCTCTTTCCTTCTCCATGCGCTTCTGTGTAGCATCCCCTGCAAAAACATAAAAAATATCTCCGGCCCCGCTGTGTATGAAATGGCCATAATCCTCAATCCACCGAATCTCACCGTCTTTTCTTACGATCCGGTATTCTACATAGTCCAAATCATACTGGCTGCTCTTTATCTGTGCCCGTATGCTTTCTTCCACTCTCTGATAATCATCCGGATGAACAATTCCCCGAAAAGAATTCCCTGTTAATGCCCTAAACTCTTCTATTGTGCTGCACCCAAAAATCCGAAGCAGGGCTTTGTTGGCATAGAGTATCTCTTCATTATTTTCTGCATGGTAAATGAAAAAACCACCAGGCATCTCATCCATAATTTTTTTCAAAAGACTCAGTTCCTGCATATTTAATTCTCCGTCAGACGGATATTCCCTGCCATCTTCCACAGGTGTCAGCATAGCAAATATATTTTTTACCATATTGCTATCTGTATTCTTACAATCACTCAAGGCAGTATCCCCCTCTTTATTTCGTATCCGTAATACTATCATACCATTTTGCAGACAATTTGTCATTATCCCATACAGTATTTTCCATACAAAAAAAGTAATCTGCACACAGAAAATCCGTATACAGACTACTTTATGTTTTATCTATTTAGAGAATTCTATACAACTCCCTGAGCTGTCATAGCGTCAACCACCTTCTCAAAACCGGCAATATTTGCGCCCGCCACATAGTTGCCCTTCACACCGTAACGTTCTGCCGCATCAGACATGTTGTGGCAGATATTTATCATAATTTCTTTAAGCTTTGCATCCACTTCCTCAAAAGTCCAGCTTAATCGCTCGCTGTTCTGAGACATCTCAAGAGCAGACGTAGCAACGCCCCCTGCATTTGCCGCCTTACCAGGCGCAAATAACACACCGTGCTCCTGTAGATATTGTGTGGCCTCTAAGGTTGTCGGCATATTCGCCCCTTCTGCCACTGCGATACAGCCATTTTCCACCAGAAGTTTTGCATCCTCAACATGAAGCTCATTCTGGGTTGCACATGGAAGAGCGATATCTACCTTCACAGACCATACTCCGCGCCCCTCATGATACTCTGAATTCGGACGGTATTTCTTATATTCTGTAAGCCTTGCACGGTTCACTTCCTTAATTTCCTTAAGGGCCTCTACATCGATTCCCTCTGCATCATATACCCATCCTGTGGAATCACTGGCAGTTACTACCTTTACCCCCAGCTCCTGCGCCTTTTTAATGGCATAAATTGCCACATTTCCAGATCCTGATACAGCAGCGGTTTTGCCTGCAAGCTCTATTCCGCTAATCTTAAGCATCTCCTCTGTCAGGTACAAAAGTCCGTATCCCGTAGCTTCTGTCCTCGCAAGGGAACCGCCGTAGCTTAATCCCTTTCCTGTAAGTACACCCTCATATAAACCGCGGATTCTCTTATACTGGCCGAACATGTAGCCAATCTCTCTTGCACCTGTTCCTATGTCTCCGGCCGGAACATCCGTATCCGCACCAATATATTTACAGAGCTCTGTCATGAAGCTCTGGCAGAACGCCATAACTTCTCTGTCTGATTTACCTTTTGGGTCAAAATCAGAGCCGCCTTTTCCTCCGCCGATAGGAAGGCCGGTCAGAGAGTTCTTGAAAATCTGTTCAAAACCTAAGAACTTGATAATCCCTAAATTTACAGAAGGATGAAGACGTAACCCTCCTTTATATGGTCCGATTGCACTGTTAAACTGTACACGATATCCTGTATTCACCTGAACCTGCCCTTTATCGTCTACCCACGGTACCCGGAATTTAATCTGTCTCTCCGGCTCTACCAGCCTCTCAAGCAGGGCATCCCTTTGAAACTTCTCCTCATTTGCCTCTACAACTACCCGTAATGATTCCAGCACTTCCTTCACTGCCTGGTGGAATTCTGGTTCTGCTGGATTCTTTGCCACAACCTGCTTAAGCACTTTATCAACATATGACATACTCTTTACCTCCTAATACTTTTATCCTTTAACATTGTAAAGCATTTCGAAAGGGAACACAAGATTTTTTTTATGATTTTTAATATTTTTGCAATTTTTACTTTTAATTCCTGCATTTTACACTTTCTTTTGGTTATAAAACCCAATAAAATCGCAGTGCATTAATATAATTATGCCATTTACAAATTTAATATTTGCAATTTTATTAGTATTTATCATCCAATTTATAGATACTAAAAGGGCGGCTCAATTTCTCCGCCGCCCTGACTTCTATTTATTTTTCATAAAGGAATACAAACTTATTATTACTCCATACGTTATCAGTAAAATGTATTTCAACATTTTGATAATCCTGCGCAACCTCCCAGCCAATCCAGCCTTTAAGCTTCTTTCCCGGTGCAATCGTTCCGTCAAGCTGGTTTCCGTCCTTTTCTAAAAGTGCTGTAAGTGAATAGTTCAGTGCATAGTCGTCTGCATATGCTTCAAAGCTCAGCATACTGCTTATCGCCAGCTCTTCATCTGAATTATTTGTAATCTCAAATTCCGCAAGAGCAAACACGTTGCCTTCTGTAGGTGTATTAAACTCACTGCCCACACTTTCAATAAAATCTGTCATCGTCACTTGCACGCCGTTTAATTCTGCAATCTCTCCAAGCCTGAACACGGTTTCTTTCTCCTGGCTCTCTGTACTATCAGATGATTCCCCATTATTTTGCTGTTCTTTAGTAGATTTAACATCACCAACTTTTGACGGCTTGTCATCCTTTCCCCCTGCTGCTGCCCCGATAATTCCAATAATTACAACAGCAATAATAATCCATTTTAAAATGCCGCTCTGTTTCTTTCTGCATTTCGGACACACCTTTGCCCCCTTTGGAATCTCCGTTTTACAATGCTTGCATAGTTTTGTCGTTGGTTGTTTCTTGTCCATTCCTTATTCCTCCTACTTCTGCTTCGCAGCCTGCAAAAAAAACAGCCGCAAAATTATATTATTTTATACTACTTTATCCTACTAATACGTATATGTCAATATTTTGTCGTATATATTTATTATAAAACCAGTAAGGAGTTGACATATGAAGCCCTTAAAAAGTAAAGTGAGTATTACTCTCGACTCAGATATTATAGAAAAAATCAAAATACTTGCCGAAAAAGACGACCGTTCTTTCTCCCAGTATATCAACCTTATTCTAAAGGAATATCTAAATCAAAAAGAAGCATAGGGTTTATCTTATGCTTCCTTATTTTCTCACTTTTTTCTGTTTTTGTGGTATGCTCTTAGCATACATTTAATAAAACAAATCACTTATAAGTATCCATAGTATTATTACCGCCACAATAAGGATAAATTCTAAAACAGCATATTCCACCAGTTTTATAAGCGGGTTATTTGTCTTTAAAAAAGAAATCCTGTCTCTCCATCCCCCATAATTAAATATAAAACCAATTTCAAATAATTGTGACAGCAGAAACAATATCTTAAGTAATCCTAGACCAGCTTCTGTAGTACCTGCCGCATCATCTTTTATCTCTATTGACAAACTTAGATCAATTACCGCCAGATATCCAAAAACTGCCAGAACCATCTTCCATATTGTACCGCTTCGAAATCCAGGTGGAAGAAATGTGCGCCAGTTTTTTTTATCTCTTCCTGTCGTCTTCCGGCCAAAATAGTCCTCATATCTTCCCTCCTTTTCACAGCTCTCCCTCTTTTTTTCCACAAAAGGATATATTCTTTCCAGCGCCTTCTCCAAATCCCTTACACTTTGATATCTCTCGTCCGGGTTTATTGCTATACACTGGCGTATTACTTTTCCCAGCTTTCCTTTTACGATTTCTTCTACCGGATATTTCCGCAGAATCATACAGTTCAGTATCGTTCCTAAAGCATAAATGTCTGTGCGTCCGTCTGTCTGCCTATACCCGAACTGCTCCGGCGCCGCATAGCCTTCTGTTCCCATCACAACTGTATCCCTGCTCTTTCCCGGGCTTACCACTCTCGCAATATCAAAATCTATCAGCTTTACTTTATTTCCAGGAGCCGACATTATATTTTCTGGCTTCAAATCCCTGCAGACAATAGGAGGAGTCGCCATATGAAGCGGCTCAAGCGCCCGGCAGATTTCTTTTATAATATGGCAGCCCTCCTCAGGTGAAAAACTGCGTTCACTTAAAATGTCACAAAAATTACGCCCTTCAATATATTCTTCTATTACAATCAACTGCCAATCATCTTCAAAATACTCATATATCTCAGGTATATAGTCACTTTTATGGGCCTTTAAAAATACATAAACTGGCTTTTGCTCAATATCCATAATTTTCTTCACAGCTATTTTCCCTGTAATAGAATTTCTTACAAGCCTGACATTCTTATTTTCATTCAGTGTCCCCATCTCCTGATATTGAGACAAGATGTATTCCTTTGCCAGCTCCATTTTCCTGCTCTCCTAAAAATTTTCCCTCTTGCTTTTCTATTTCAAAAATTATATGATATTTTTATCCTTTGGTCAACGTCCCAGGGCAAAGCTTTTTAGCTGACTTTTTTAAAGAAAGAAAGGAAAGAACCCTTGATTACAAAGAAAACTACCAACGAGCTGTTAGAAATACTATCTTCCATAGATTCCAAAGCCACTCTTCAAACCTTTTCAGAGGAGCTTAGACATTCTGAAAAACCCCTTTCCTTTTCCCAATTTCTTTTTAAAAAAATACAGGAAAAGGGATTCACCCCCGGCAGACTCTGGGAAGAGGCGCAGATCCAGCGCAACTACGGCTACCAGATTCTAAACGGAACAAAAGCCCCTGGCCGGGATAAAGTCCTTGCGCTGTGCCTTTCCCTTAACCTATCTTTAGAAGAAACACAAAGGGCTCTTGCACTTGCAAATGCAGGTGCCTTGTATCCAAGGAGGAAAAGAGATTCTATTTTGATCTTTTCCCTGGAAAAATCATTGTCTGTTCCTGATACAAATATACTTTTATTTGATTTTTCAGAAGAATTGTTATCTTAAAATATATCATTAAAAACGTAGAATTAGTTACTTAGAAAAGAAACGGCAGAGTCCCCGCCGTTTCTTTTATTTCTTATATTTAGATTTCTGAAGAGTCTTACTTAAAATACGATACTCCTGATTCAAATATCCTCATATCCTGCTCTCCGTAAATGTTCACAGCTACCGAGCGTCCTCTTCTCTCAGAATGTGCCATCTTTCCAAACACCCGTCCATCCGGGCTTGTAATTCCCTCAATAGCACAGTAGGAACCGTTCACATTCCACTCCTCGTTCATCGAGATATTTCCGCAGAAATCACAGTACTGGGTTGCCACTTGTCCATTTTCAAACAGCTTCTTAATCCACTCTTCATTCGCCACAAACCTGCCTTCTCCATGAGACGCCGGATTCGTATAAACTCCGCCAAGCTCTGCAGCTGCAAGCCACGGTGATTTATTTGACACCACCTTTGTATATACCATCTTGGAAATATGGCGTCCAATAGTATTATAGGTCAGAGTCGGTGAATCCTCCGTCTGGCCTGTAATCTGGCCACTTGGAACAAGCCCCAGCTTCACAAGTGTCTGGAATCCATTGCAGACGCCCAGTACCAGTCCGTCACGCTCATTTAAAAGCTTCTCTACCGCCTCCTTCATCTTTGCATTCTGGAATGCCGTCGCAAAAAACTTGGCTGAACCATCCGGCTCGTCACCGGCACTGAATCCTCCTGGGAACATAATAATCTGTGACTGGCCTATGGCCTCTTCAAATACACGAACTGAGTCAACGATATCTGAGGCGCTCATATTCCTAAACACCTTCACGATTGTTTTCGCTCCTGCTCTTTCAAATGCCCTCGCACTGTCGTACTCACAGTTCGTTCCCGGGAATACTGGAATAAATACGGCAGGCTGCGCAATCTTATGGGTACAGATATGGACCTTCTCTGCATCATAAAGACGGGTCTGTACTTTCTCATCCTGCCCTTCTGCGCCAGAATTTGTTGCAAATACCTTTTCAAGAGGCGCTGCCCATACATCCGCTGCCTCAAGAACAGAAATCGATACATCCTTATAAGAAAATACCGGCTCGTCCGTTACCTCTCCGATAACTGTATAAGTAATAGAAAGCTCTCCGACCTTATCTGCCAAAACCTCTGCAATTATATCGCCGAAAGCCGGTGCAAACAGATCTCTTTCATCAATATTATGCTCAAGCTTCACACCCTTTGCATTACCAAAAGCCATCTTGCTGACTGCTGCGATAATTCCATGCCTGTCAAGAGCATACGCGGATACAATTCTTCCAGCCCGGATATCGTCTGTAAATTTACCATACTGCTCCATCACCTTTTCGTACACCGGAATATCATACTCATCTGCCAGCATACGCAGCCATACCAGCTTATTTCCTGCCTGCTTAAGCTCCGGCGTAATCACATCCCTTTCTTGTGCCACATCTACTGCAAAGGATACGAGGGTCGGCGGCACGTCAATATCCTCAAAGGTTCCTGACATGCTGTCCTTTCCGCCGATAGACGCAAGGCCAAAGCCAAGCTGCGCATTATATGCGCCGAGAAGCGCCGCAAAGGGCTGGCTCCATCTATGCGGATCCTCTGTCATTCGTCTAAAATATTCCTGGAAAGTGAAACGTATCTTCCTGTAATCACCGCCTGCTGCCACAATCTTTGCCACTGATTCTGTTACTGCACAAACTGCTCCGTGAAACGGACTCCAAGTAGACAGATAAGGATCAAAGCCATAGCTCATCATGGTCACTGTACTGCTGTCCCCTGTAAGAACCGGAAGCTTTGCTACCATTGCCTGTGTCTCTGTCTTCTGATATTTTCCGCCGTGAGGCATAAATACAGAAGAAGCCCCTATAGAACCGTCAAACATCTCCACAAGCCCCTTCTGTGAGCAGACATTCAAATCACTTAAAACAGCAAGCCATTTTTCCCTCACATCAGGCACCTCTTCCCTTATAAGAATGCTGTCCCCTCTGTTTGGAATATCCACAGCAACGGTTGTCTCCTGATGGGCTCCGTTCGTATCAAGAAATGCACGGGAAAGATTCACAATTTCTTTTCCTCTCCAGGAAAGAACCAGCCTGGGCTTTTCTGTTACAACCGCAACCTCTGTTGCCTCCAGATTCTCTTCTTTAGCGTATCCCATAAACTCTGTCACGTCCTTCGGGTCCACAACAACAGCCATACGCTCCTGGGATTCGGAAATTGCTATTTCTGTCCCGTCAAGACCCGCATACTTTTTCGGCACCTTGTCAAGATTTATCCGAAGACCATCTGCCAGTTCTCCGATAGCAACCGACACACCACCGGCTCCAAAATCATTACATTTTTTAATCAGCCTGCTGACTTCTTCTCTCCTGAACAGACGCTGAATCTTACGCTCTGTGGGCGGATTCCCTTTTTGAACCTCCGCACCGCAGACACGGGTAGATTCCTCTGTATGTACCTTGGAGGATCCAGTTGCCCCTCCGCAGCCGTCCCGCCCGGTACGCCCGCCCAGAAGGATAATAATATCTCCTGGGTCCGAGGTCTCACGAATGACAGCACGCCTTGGAGCAGCGCCTAATACCGCGCCGATCTCCATACGCTTTGCCACATAATTAGGATGATAGATTTCCTTAACTGCTCCTGTTGCAAGCCCTATCTGGTTGCCGTAGGAGCTATAGCCATGTGCTGCTTCACGCACCAGCTTCTTCTGCGGAAGCTTGCCGCGCATCGTATCCTTTACAGATACAGTCGGGTCTGCCGCCCCTGTTACACGCATTGCCTGGTATACATAAGTACGCCCGGACAGAGGATCCCTGATAGCGCCTCCAAGGCAGGTAGCTGCACCGCCAAAGGGCTCAATCTCTGTGGGATGGTTGTGAGTCTCATTTTTAAAATTAACCAGCCATTCTTCCTCTACGCCATCCACCTTCACCGGCACAACAATACTGCATGCATTAATCTCTTCCGACTCTTCCTGATCCGCAAGCTTTCCTTCTTTTTTAAGCCTGCGCATCGCCATAAGAGCCAGATCCATCAGACAGATAAACTTGTCCTTACGCCCTTTAAATATCTCGCTGTGATCCGCAAGATACTGCTTATATGTATCCTCAATAGGCTTACGGTAATCACCCTCTAAAAAGGCCACATCCGTAAGCTCCGTAGAAAATGTAGTATGACGGCAGTGATCCGACCAGTAGGTATCCAGCACCCGTATCTCTGTCATAGACGGGTCCCTGTGCTCCTCTGTATGGAAGTAATTCTGGATATGAAGAAAGTCCTTAAAGGTCATGGCAAGTCCAAGAGAAGTATAAAGCTCCTTAAGCTTTTTTTCTTCCATATCCTGAAAACCGTCAAATATAACCACATCCTCCGGCTCCTCATATACCTCTATAAGCGTCTCCGGCTTCTCCATGCCTGTCTCTCTTGAATCTACAGGGTTAATACAGTGCTTCTTCACTGCCTCAAACTCCTCGTCTGAAACAGGGCCGTTCTTCCCGCATATTACATAGGTTACAGCCGTACGAATGACTGGCTTTTCATCCTCTTTGATAAACTGTATACATTGAACTGCAGAATCTGCCCTCTGGTCAAACTGACCCGGAAGGAATTCTACAGAAAATACCCTTGACCCCTGTGTAACCGGAAATTCCTCCTGATACAGCATATCTACCGGCGGCTCGGAAAAAATGCCGTTACATGCCTTTAAAAAGGTTTCATCAGAAACATTTTCCACATCATAACGAATCAGTACGCGCACTCCCTCTACATCACTGATGCCCAGATAGCTCTTGATTTCATGCGCCAAATCCTGTGCCTGTACGCCAAAGCCGTCTTTCTTCTCCACATATACTCGTCTTACCTTACTCATACACTTTCCTCCATGAAAGAATCTATAAAACTGTTAAAATAAATTATATCACATTCCTTGTCTTTTTTCCGCAAATATTTTCCATCCCCGAAAGATAAGCCATATGATGAAAAGAAAACCAAGAAAGAAAAGACCTATACGAATCACCATATCCGAAAAGAACCCCTCTGGAAGCATACGAATCATATAGTCCTCTGCCGGATCAAACATCCATAAATCATTAGTAAAAAAGATTTCATGGAAGATACAAAAACACATCGTAAAATCGATAGAAAAGGCTATTGCAAGAAACAAGATAACTGCCAGAAATGCCGACAGTGCCCATTTATATGCTTTTGTTAGAACAAGCCTTATATCCGCCCCACAAAAAACCAGCAAAAGAATCATCCCTGCTGCCAAAACTAACAAAGCAGTCCTAAGCTTAAGTCCTCCAAGAAAAAGGTTCCTTACATCTGCCATGTGAAGCCGGTCCTGCTTGTTAAAGAAGTCCTGCTCCCGGCCGTCTACATCTGTCACAATGGAAAGCTCCTCCTCTTTGCCAATTAGATATGCCATCATATAGTCTGTCACTTCCATGACGTCAGAAAGCTCCATCTCAAGGTCCTCTGTAACATTATATTTTTCGTACAGCCTTTCATAAAAACCATATTGGGGGTCACCGTAGATTGCAATCTGAAAGCTTGTAAGAAGGACTGCTGCAATAACAAAAAACATTGCTGCTGCCGCTAAAATTATCTGTGTTTTTTTCATCCTTATATGTTCCGCCTCCTTTATATGGCTGCTGTTTTCTTCTTTAAAATCCTTCAAGCTACAATCATTTTCCGGATTTCCTGCGCCGTCCCCTTAAGAGAGCCCTGCACCATCTCTGGCTTTCCCCCGCCGCGCCCTCCAAAAGCATCATTCAGCTCTTTGCAAAGGGGACGCACATCCTCCTCGCGGCTTCCAATTACGTACCGATATCCTTCCACATCGCTTCCTGCAAATACTGCACAGACATGTGCTCCCCGGTTAAGCAGAAGATTCATAAGGTCTCTTGGCTCATTTCCAGACAGTTCACTGTCAAACACTGCCGTCACATTCCCTGTAATGTCAGTCTCCTGTGCCTGAAACCCAAGAAGTTTCTGCTTTAATCCTGCAAGCTTTCCTTTAAGGGAGAGCTTCTCGGCCTTTAAATGTTCCACAGCCTCACTTATCTCCTCCTCCTTTGCACACAAAAGAGCTGAAACAGCCTTCGCGCTCTCCTCCTTTTTACAATGGTCCATAAGGGCTCTAAAGCCGCAGAGCATAAAAATTCTTTCTCCGCCCTTATAATTTATCATGTTCACAAGCTTAATATTTCCGATTTCTCCTGTCTTTTTCACATGAGGCGCACAGCAGGCACAGGTATCCACGCCCGGAATATTTACAATACGTACCTGTCCCTCTATCTCAATTTTACTTCTGTATGCTAACTCCTTTAATTCCTCTTTGGAAGGATAAAGGACCTCTATATCCAGGTTTTTATAAACAATCTTATTTGCCTCAAATTCAATTTCTCTTAATTCTTCCTTTGTAATAGGGCCGTCAAAATCCATGGTGCAGTAATCTGCCCCTAGATGAAAGCCTACATTATTATAACCAAATCTTTCATGAACCAGCCCGGAAATAATATGCTCTCCTGTATGCTGCTGCATACTTTCAAACCGCTTGTCCCAGTCAATCTTTCCGTGCACTGTTTCACCCACAGGCAGAGGCTTATCCGTCATATGGTAAATCCTGCCTTCTTTTTCCTGTACGTCTCTTACAAAAGCTTCCTTCAGCCTTCCGGTATCCGCATACTGGCCTCCGCCTTCAGGGAAAAAGGCGGTTGCATCAAGCACCACCTTATATCCCTCCCCCGAAGGCTCACAGGTCAGTACTGTCCCGTCAAATTCTTTTAAATGGCTGTCCATATAATATAATTTTTCTGTCATACCTTACATCCTCTCCGGCGCTTCAAAGCCAAGCACATCAATGCAGGACAAAAGAATCTCCTTCGTAAGAAGCAGAAGTGCAAGATAACTCTTTTTCCTTCCTACATCCTCCTCTGTAAGAATCTTTGTCTCATGGTAAAACCGGTTAAATGCATTTGCCAGGTCATAAATATATGCACAGATTTTATGAGGTGCAAGCTCTTCATATGCTGTCTTTAGCACCTCATTATACTTGACTGCCTCAAGCATCAGCGCCTTCTCACTCTCCCCTAAAGCTCCCTTTATAGTAAGCCCCGAAAGAGTTTCTCCTCCTGCCGTATACTTATTTAAAATCGACTTAATTCTTACAATAGTATACAAAATATACGGTCCTGTATTTCCCTCAAAAGAAGTAAAACGCTCAACGTCAAACACATAGTCCTTTGATGCTTGATTGGAAAGATCACCGTACTTAATGGCAGAGAGCCCCACAATCTTTGCCGTCTGCTTCGCCTCCTCTTCCCCTGCCGTACGGTTATCTGTAATTTTCTTATACATCTCCTCCTCAATCTCAGCAATCAAGTTTTCCAGGCGCATGACACCGCCTTCCCTTGTCTTAAAAGGCTTTCCGTCCTTTCCGTTCATAGTACCGAAACCAAGGAATTTAAGCTCTGTCTCCTTTGGTACAATCTTCGTCTTCTTCGCCGCCCGGAATACCTGTACAAAATGCAGCTCCTGACGCTTGTCCACTACATAAATGATTTTATCCGGTTTATAATCCCTTTCTCTTTGCACCAGTGTAGCAAGGTCTGTTGTCCCGTAAAGGGATGCTCCGTCTGATTTCTGTATCATACAAGGGGGAATCTCCTTCGTGTCACTTTCTTTTTGCACATCTATCACAAGAGCCCCTTCATCCATGTGGGCATACCCTTCCTTTTTCAGCCGTTCCAGCATATCCGGGATAAGCTCCTGGGCATCAGCCTCACCCTTCCACAAGTCGAATTCCACATTGAGATTTTTATAATTTTTCTTAAGGTCAGAAACTGATACATTCATAATATGTCTCCACACTGCCGTATATCCCCTGTGGCCGTTCTGAAGAAGATATGTGGCATGAAGTGCCTCTTCACGATATGCCTCGTCCTCCTTTGCCTTTGCACTTGCTGCTGGGTAGATTTCCTCCAGCTCCCCGATAGTAAAGGGAGCCTCCCCTGGATATTCCCCCTCAAACGTGTCATCAAAATACGGAAGCTCTGGCTGTCTTACCTTAAGCTCCGTAATAATTAGTCCCATCTGATATCCCCAGTCTCCCAGATGGATATCTCCCAGCACTTGATGCCCCATCTTCCTTATGAGCCTTTTTATGCTTTCTCCAATAATGGCAGAGCGTAGATGCCCTACATGGAGAGGCTTTGCCACATTCGGTCCACCGTAATCCACCACAATGGTCAAAGCTTCCTCTGCCTTCTCTACCCCGAGATTTTCATCATCCTTCATCTCATTAAGATAAGAAGCAATCCTTTCTGCACGAAGCTTCATATTAATAAATCCCGGCTTTACAGCCTGCACATCCTCTATATACTCACTGCCGGAAAGCCTCTTTACCACATCCTCTGCAATCATAAGGGGTGCCTTTTTATAAGCCTTCGCCCCTGCCATTGCACCATTGCACTGATATTCACACAAATCCGGACGGTTCGATAACGTCACGCGCGCCAGGCTCCTGTCGTACCCTGCGCCCTCAAAAGCTTCAGAAAGCTCCTCTGCAATCAAATCAACTATTCTTTTCATATTTCTCGTCCTTTCGTCCATAATATGTTTATAATCCCTTAATCTTAAGTATTTTACCACAAGAAAATATCTTCAACAACTGATTCTTAAAACTCTTATTGCAAAATTTGGAAATGCATGTTAATATATTAATAATTATTACTATTATTATTTACAAAGGAGGCACTCATGAATAGAAGTGTATTTCGCAATTTATCCTACGGAGTTTACGTAATATCTACCTTAGACGGACCAAGGCATACCGGCTGTGTCGCTAACAGCGCCATGCAGATTACCTCTTCTCCTGCATCTATTGCCATAAGTATTAATCATGACAATTACACCAACTCCTGCATTGAAAAAAGCGGCAGATTCGCAGTGTCCATTCTTTCTGAAAGCACGGACCCGGGAATTATCGGAACCTTTGGCTTTCAGTCTGGAAAGGACGCAGATAAATTTACAGATGTAAGCTATCAGGTAAAGGAGGAGCTGGCCGTTCTCAATGACTGCTGCGGGTATATTGTCTGCAAAGTTACCGGAAAGCTTGAAACCTCCACCCATACTATATTTTTAGGAGAAGCCATTGACGGCGATACAGTAGGGAATGGACCTGCTATGACCTATGCTTACTACCATAATGTAGTAAAAGGTAAAAGTCCGAAAAATGCACCCACCTATATCCCGGAGGAGGAAGTCGCTTCTTCCCGAAGATCAGAAAAATGGGTATGCGGTGTCTGCCGCTATGAATATGACGGTGATATCCCCTTTGAGGAACTTCCTGATACCTATGTCTGTCCGGTATGCAGACAGCCAAAAAGTAGATTCGTCAAAGAGTAAAGGAGGGCTTTCATGTTGAAAATCGGCTCACACGTAGGCATGAGTGGTAAAGACATGCTTCTTGGCTCCGCAAAGGAGGCCCGCTCCTATGGTGCCAACACTTTTATGTGCTATACCGGAGCTCCGCAGAACACAAGACGAAAAGACATAAGCGAACTAAATATCACTCCTGCCTGGGAATATATGAAGATGAACGGAATTGATGATATTGTTGTACATGCCCCCTACATCATCAACCTTGGAAACACTGTAAAGCCAGAGACTTTTAAGCTTGCAGTAGATTTCCTAACTCTGGAGGTTTCAAGAAGTGAGGCCTTAAGAAGCCATATCCTCATCCTTCATCCCGGCGCCCATGTAGGCGCAGGTGCTCAGGCCGGAATCAGCCAGATTATAAAAGGCTTAAACGAGGTTATAACTCCTGATATGAATCTTTATATAGCTCTTGAGACTATGGCCGGAAAGGGCTCTGAAATCGGCCGCTCCTTCGAAGAGCTGGCATGTATTTATGACGGTGTCACACATAATGACAAGCTTCGGGTATGTTTTGACACCTGCCATACCCATGACAGCGGATATGATATTGTTCATAATTTTGACGGAGTAATAGACCAGTTTGACAGGCTTCTTGGGAAAGACCAGATAGCAGTATTCCACATCAATGACAGCAAGAATATACGGGGTGCCAAAAAAGACCGCCACGCAAACTTAGGTTTCGGTGAAATCGGCTTTAATGCACTGTCCTATATCGTTCATCATCCTGATTTTGAGCAGGTTCCAAAGATACTTGAAACCCCTTATGTGGCATCTCCTGCAAAGGAAAAGGTTTCTTACGCGCCCTATAAATATGAAATCGAAATGCTGCGCAAAAACCAGTTTGATTCAGACGTACAGGAAAAAATCATCCAGGAAAATGAGTAGCTCCTCTCTTAAATATATATGATATGAGGCTGTTGTTATATTCAACAGCCCCTTTATCAAGCATAACCAACTATTTTTCCCTCTTCAATATAAGTGATACGATACCGCACAGAAGTCCTCCGATAACAAATGCAATCCAGCAGATTTCCCATAGATTAAATACAAGTCCTGCCACAAGAAATACAATGACTGCTACAAGCATAATACACCCACACCATACGGAAACTATATTATTTTTCTTTTCTGAATCCGCAGAATTACTTTTATTATACTTCTCTACATCATACTCATCTTTTTTTAATCCGCTGTAGACAAAGATTCCCACTGCTAGAGCCACACATATCATAAAAAGTCCATAATAGAAATCCTCCGTCATGCCTTTTCCAAGAGGCAGATATTCCACATTCATCCCAAAGACAAGCATGCCTACCAAAATAATTCCCACCGCTGTTGTAATATACACCGGAAACTTTTTTTCAAACTGCTCCTTTTCCTCCTCTGTGTAGAAATCCTGAATAACCGGATGCTTCTTCTTATAGCTTTCATCCTGCATTCCGTACGCAATAAGAATCAAAGTCCCAACAGTTATCATCACCCAGAATATTGTATCAAGAAACACCTCATTTATCATAAAGCCAATGCCAAGCTCATAAACAGCACATGCCAAAATAAGTATCACCACTGCGGCCACAACGCCTTTTCTAAACCTTCTCATATGCTCCCTGTGCACCGTGTCGTCCCCTGCCGCCAGTACACTGGCGTCACTTCTTAGCAGTGTGTCCATATCACAGGAAAACAAATCACAGAGCTGAAGGATTTTCTCCATCTCTGCAAAGCTGCTTCCTGCCTCCCATTTTGAAACTGTCTGTCTGGAAACCTCCAGCCTTTCTGCAAGCTGCTCCTGCGTCATATTCTCTCTCTTTCTATAAAACTGCAGATTCTCTCCAAATAAGCTCATATCCTTCACCTTTCTTCCTAAAAATATTCCCCCGCGCGCCTTTGGGTATTCTATATCGTACACAATCTACCTTGTAAAATCTAGATAATTCATGTTGCTTTTCTTTTTACACATGTAAACTTCAGGTTGCATCCCTTGTTTTTCGTTATTTTTACAGCCTGATTTTATACTTTGTAGTTAAAATATATCATTATTCTGTTTTTTTCAGTATTGACAGAAATACATTTATGTATTATTGTATTATTTAGATAGTACAATATTATTGACAGGAACCTTCTACAATGTTACTATAGAATTTATAGAAAGGAAGTGCATTTATGCCGTGGGACTTAGATAATAACCGCCCCATTTATCTGCAGCTTATGGAACGCATCCGGCAGGATATTGTTGCCGGCACGTATAAGCCCGGGGATAAACTGCCCTCCGTCAGGGAGCTCGCTCTTGATGCCGCAGTGAATCCCAATACCATGCAAAAGGCTCTCTCCGAGCTTGAACGAGACGGACTGGTATATTCAAAGCGCACAAGCGGACGCTATATTACGGAGGATGAGACAATGTTGAATCAACTAAAAGCCGGACTTGCCATGCAGCATATCAGACAATTTCTTGAAACTATGAAGCAGCTTGGCTTTAAAAAGGAAGAGATTTTTTCTTTAATTCAGGAAGCCTTAAAGGAGGAGGCCTAATTATGAATCCCATTATCTTAGAATGTAAAGGACTTTCCAAAAGATACGCAAATGCCCTATATGCCGTGGACAATTTAAACCTTTCCTTGGAGCGCGGGCAGATTGTGGGCCTTTTAGGACCCAACGGAAGCGGGAAAAGCACCCTGATTAAGCTTATTAATGGACTGCTGATTCCTACCGGCGGAACTGTCCTCATAGACGGTATGCCTCCGGGCATAGAGACGAAAAAAATTGTCTCTTATCTCCCTGAGCAGACATATCTTTCCCCTTCTATGAAGGTAGCAGATGCCATTACCTATTTTACAGACTTTTATCATGACTTCCGGCCTGACCGTGCCTTAAAGATGCTTAAGGATCTGGATATTGATACAAATGCACGGCTTAAGACCTTATCAAAGGGTGCAAAGGAAAAGGTACAGTTGATACTTGTCATGAGCCGTGATGCCATGCTCTACATTTTAGATGAGCCCATCGGCGGCGTTGACTCTGCTGCAAGAGAATATATTTTACGCACAATTCTTATGAACTACAACGAAAATGCTACCATACTCTTATCCACACACCTGATTCAGGATATTGAAAATGTGCTTGACCGTGTTATTTTCCTTCAGAACGGCCGCACTGTTTTAAATGCCACAGTAGATGAGATACGCATGGAGCAAAGAAAATCTGTAGATGTACTGTTCCGGGAGGTATACAGATGTTAAGAAAACTTATAAAATATGACTTAAAAGCTATGAACCGCTACCTGATTATCATTCATGTTTTTATGCTTTCTGCCTGTGTCTTAATCCGTGTGTTTTTAACCGGACGCTTGTTTGCAGAAGGTGTGGATTTTAATAGCCAGAAATACTTTCTCCCTCTTGTTCTGTTTTTTACGCTGTTTACTATACTTATCAGTATGATGGCTTTTGCCACTCATCTGGTAATAGCCATACGTTTTTACAAAAATCTTTTTTCCAGTGAAGGCTACTTATCCCATACTCTTCCGGTCACAAGCGGACAGCATCTCTTATCTAAAACCATATCCGGAAGCATCTGGGGAATCATCAATATGATTTCCTTGCATATTGCTCTATTTATTGTTGCTGCAACTCCATATGTAATCAGCTTTGTCTCGGAAAACAAGGCTGAAATCATGGAAAAGCTTGGCTTTACAGGAAGCCGTCCTTCCGGCTCCTTCCTTGGGTTCCTTCTCCTTTATATTGTCGTATGCCTTATAGGAACAGCCACAAACGTCATATTGTTCTATTCGGCAATTACAATAGGCCAGCTCATATCCGGACATAAGATACTTGGCGCGATTGCCGCCTACTTTGTAATAAACACCACAGTCTCCGTTGCCGCACTGATTATCACGGCATATACCGGCCTTTTAGGAGCCTCTATGAATCTTTCGACTGCTGTCGACTCTATAAAATATTTAAAAGATTCTCTTATAATGAATGGAATCTTCTCTTTCATACAGACTGCAGTCTTATATCTTGTCATTTACTGGATTATGAAGAAAAAGGTTAATCTGGACTGACATATAAATTTTTATTACTATGTGAACAGTATTTGCTCCCATGCCGGCGAAAGCTGCTGTTTTGGAACAGCCAGAGCTTCGCTCCGCATGGGAGCTCTTTTTTGACTATTTTTCTTCCCAGAATGTTCTTATCTTTTCCGTTACATTCTTTATGCTGCAAAAAGAATTATTTTCCCATTCCCTTGGAAATATCTCCCGTACTCTTGCTTCCCTGAATCTGTCATCTAAAAGAAGCACCACACCCCTATCGTCCTCCGTGCGGATAACTCTTCCTGCTGATTGGAGCACCTTATTCATTCCCGGATACAAGTACGCATAGTCAAAACCAGGAAGTCCCTGGGAATCAAAATATCCCTTGAGAAGCTCCCGTTCCTTACATACCTGCGGCAGTCCCGTACCTGCAATCATAGCGCCGATAAGCTTATCTGCTGTCAGATCAATACCCTCTGAAAAAATTCCTCCCATCACACAGAAGCCTATAAAGCTGTGCTCCCTTGTCTCTTCAAAATTTTCCAGAAATATCTCCCTTGACTCCTCAGACATGTACTGGGACTGCATCACATACTCAATCTCTCTTGGTTTTTCCGTATCTGATTCCTTAGAAAGAAGCAGTACAAATGCCTTATAAACCTCCTCCATAAAATGATAGGAAGGGAAAAAAGCAATATAATTTCCGGTCTTTGCCTCTGTTGCTGCCAGAAGGTATTGTGCATACCGATTGTACATCTCCTCTCCCCGCCTTGTATATTTTGTACTTACATCATTTCCCGTAAGAATAAGCCTTTTTCCTGCATCAAAAGGAGATTCCGCATAAATTGCATAATCCTTTGTCTCTGTACTTAAAAGTTTTTTATAATAATGAATCGGAAGCAGTGTTGCCGAAAAAAAGACTGTGCTGTTTCCCTTATCCAGAAATTTCTTAAGATTTGCTGCCGGGTTCACGCAGAACAGCCGAAGCCTAAAATGCCCGTTTCCTTCAAGCTCAGAATAAATCACATAGTTTTCATCCAGGCATTCATGAATCGCGATAAACATACGCACATTAAAATAGAATTCCAGCACTTCCTTTTTAAGCTCCTCCTTTTTACATTCCTCTAAGAAGCGTTCCATCTCCGCCATAATCCTAAGAAGCTTCAGATAGATGTGCGATACACTGTTAAGCACCTGACACCCTTCACATTCTCTTTTAAGCATAAGAAGTCCTTGGTTACAATCCTGAAGTTCCTTCGCAAGCTTTCCATCCACCCCTTTTACAAGCCTTTTGACCTTCAGCACATCTTCTTTGTAAATGTGTGCGCTGTACATCTCCCGTCCCCTCTCCACCAGGTTATGGGCCTCGTCAATCAAAAACAGATACTCCCCCTTTATACCCTCTCCAAAAAACCTGCGCAGATGAGCAGTGGGGTCAAACACATAATTATAATCACAGATAACTGCATCTACCCATGTGGATACATCCAGACTCATCTCATGGGGGCAGACCTTCCATTTTTCTGCCTGTGCCTCTAAAATCTCCCGGCTCATTTCATCAGAGGTTGTAAGAAGCTCATATACGGCATCGTTCACCCTGTCATAATGACCCTTCGCATAAGGGCAGTAATCTGGGCTGCAGTTTGTCTCCTCACAGAAGCAGATCTTTTCCTTTGCAGTCAGGACAATCACCTTCATACGCAGAGCCTGCTCCTTAAGTTTGTCAAAAGCATGCAATGCCGCTGTACGTGTTATTGTCTTTGCAGTCAGATAAAAGATCTTTTCCCCCAGTCCCTCTCCAACTGCCTTTACTGCCGGGAACAGGGTGGCAATAGTTTTTCCCACTCCTGTAGGAGCCTGTATAAACAGCCTTTTCTTTCTAAGAATCGTCCGATACACGGAAAACACCAGGTTCTTCTGTCCCTCCCTGTAGGTAAAAGGAAATTCTACTGCCTTTATAGAAAGGTTTCTTTTTTCCTTCCACTGAATCTGATATCTCGCCCACTTTTCGTATCTTCCCACAAGCTCTTCAAACCATGCCCCAAGCTCTTCAAAGGAATATACATTCTGAAATCTTTTAATATCTTCATTCTCCATATTGCAGTAGGTCATCTGAACCCCGATTTCATCAAGCTCGTGCTGGGACGCATACATATAAGCATAGCATCTTGCCTGTGCAAGATGAACCTCCACTGGTTTCTCCAAAGCATGAAGCTCCTTAAAAACCCCCTTTATTTCATCTATTACAGTCCCCTTCTCTGTCTCAATAATTCCGTCTGCACGCCCCTCAAGAAGCATCACATACCCTCTGCATGGAATCTCATACTTTAGCGGAACCTCTGCCCGGTAATCTGCCCCCATCCTACGCTGTATCTTCCTGTGTATTCTGCTTCCAAGCTGCATCGCATCCTTGTCCGCCCCTCCAATTCTGTTGTCTATATCTCCTGAGCGCAGAATAAACTCCACAAGACTGCGCACAGATATCCGGATTACCGGCTCCTTTATGTCCATGATATCTTTTCTCCGATTTTTAAAGATATCTTAATTATAGCATATCTTCCATTACATTACATTAACCCATTTCTAACATATCACCCCTAAAGTGTAAAGGCAGATGATTAAGCTGGCACTTTGGATTCGTCCTTGATTCAATCGCAATTGTCCTTACAAAGCTTTTCCAGAGCCTTGCATACTCCATCTCTTTATCTGATACCCGGGATGCCGCCGACAAGTCAATATCCTCATTCCACACCAGCACCCACTTTTTCGCCTTCTCATGTACTACAAACATCTGATGGGTTTTATCATAAATCATCCAGTTCTCTAGAGGCAGTCTGTCCGCAAAATGTGGTGCAAGACAGGTAAGTACCTGATTCTTTGGCGTAATCTCCGAATAAAGCACTCCGCTTGCAAGCTCCCTGAACCGTAAAAAGCCTTTGTAGCTGTGGGCTTCGCCTTCTACATTCCTGCCAAGCCTAAAAGCCATCGCCACCTTCGGATGGCTTAAGTGCTCCATAATCTTCGTACTGTCCGGAATCTCTCTGGCTGCAAGCATCGTGCCCAAAACAGCATCCCCTTTCTCTTCGTCCTGTGAAAGCACAGCGTGATACAAGTCCCAATAAGCCCGCCTTCCAAGATGCTTTTTTATCAGGTTTTCTACTGCCTGTGCTTTGTGCTCTGTCTCCTCCACCTGCCGGTATTCACAGAAGAGTTCCTGCTCAAGTGTATTTTTAAAGGCAATTTTACAGGTTTCCTCTCTCTGTCTGTCCCTCCATGCATCATATACTGCGGAAAAAATTCCGGTTATCGTATCATTGCATATATAGACTGTTTTCATATTGTACCACCTGCCTTTTCATAAAATCCGCTTCCAAATCTCACATCGTCAAATAAAGACAGCTGCCGGTATCCCATATTCCTTACCTCCTCTGGAAGCCGTTCTCCCACATTCAGGAGATTCCTTGTAATATAGTCCTCCTCAAGCTTTGTCGGATACATCATCCTCCCGCTGCAGGTAATGAAATACATAGCCCGCTTAAGCACAACTCCCATCTTCTTAAGGTCCGTAAATCCCAGAACCCCAAGCCTTCTTGCCTTCACAATCCGCACTGCCGACTTATATCCAAGTCCCGGCACCCGAAGCAGCATCTTATAATCCGCCCGGTTAATCTCCACCGGAAACTGCTCCAGGTGCTTAAGGGCCCAGTTACACTTCGGGTCAAGCATCACATTAAAATTCGGATTCTCCTCTGATAAAAGCTCCGACGCCTGAAAATGATAATACCTAAGAAGCCAGTCTGCCTGATAGAGCCTGTGCTCCCGAAGGAGGGGCGGCCCTTCATCTGTTCTTTTAGGCAGCGCCTTATCCTCATTCACATGCACAAAGGCAGAGTAAAACACTCTCTTAAGCTCAAACTTCTGATACAGGGATTCCGCCACCTGTATGATCTGGTAATCTGTCTCAGGCGTGGCACCTATAATCATCTGGGTACTCTGTCCTGCCGGAACAAATCTCGGCGCATTGCGGTAAAGAGCAAGCTCCTGCTTATTCTCTTCCATCCTGTTCTGAACAAGGCGCATGGGAGTTAAAATATTCCTTCTCGACTTGTGAGGTGCCAAAAGCCTTAAGCTCTCTGCTGTGGGAAGCTCCAGATTCACACTCATCCTGTCCGCCAAAAATCCCACCCTCTGTATCAGCTCCGTATTCGCCCCGGGAATAGCCTTCACATGAATATATCCCTGAAAGTTACATTCCCTGCGAAGCTTATAAAGTGCAGCATAAATCAATTCCATGGTGTAGTCCGGGCTCCTTAAAATACCGGAGCTTAAAAACAGTCCCTCTATATAATTTCTCCGGTAAAATTCCATCGTAAGCGTGCAGACCTCATCCGGGGTAAAAGAGGTACGGATTATATCATTGCTCCTCCTGTTAACGCAGTATCTGCAGTCATAGATGCACTCATTGGTAAACAGGATTTTAAGAAGAGAAATGCATCTGCCGTCTGCTGAAAAACTATGGCAGATTCCCGACTGTTCGCAGGTCCCCATGCCTGTCCCATCTCCTTTACGGGAGGTCCCGCTGGAGGTACATGCAACATCATACTTGGCCGCATCCGTTAGTATATTCAACTTTTCATACATTGACATAGATTCCTGAATGTGCATATATCTTTCTCTCCGCTTCACAAAACATTTGTTCGATATAATTACATTATACACACAAACATTAGTTCTGTCAACAAAAAAATAAACCTATCATCTTCCAATATCCCAAGAGACTCTTCTAGAGCTCTTCTTTCTTCGGCTATCGTGATTTTTAACGCAAATAATAGAAAGTACCAGTCCCAAGAAAACGAAGAGTCTCTTATTTTCCATAACTTACCTCATTTCTTTTTTTCCAAAACATGTTATAGTCACTGTAAGTGCCAATGCAAAAATTAGAATTGCAGATGGCAAAAACGGGAACAGGGTAAATCCAGTGCTAACACCCTTTGCTGTGAAATCATGCAAAGAGCAGGAAACCAAATACCCACTATAACAATAAGGATAAACAACCCAAAATAGTGTATTTGCTACTAATACACTGGGGATAACAAGAAACAGATTTAATCCAACGGATAGCAATGGTTTATCAAATAGTATCGTAATCGCCCACATTATCGCCATACTGGGGAGCATGGTAAGAAATAAACCCACACACCACTTCAGCAGATACATGATCGGTAGTGTTTCTGTAATTCCTGTATTGTTCGCTGCAATCAATCCTGTTATCACAAAAACCACAAGAAAAACAACTATTTCCATAAGCAGATAAAACAACAGTATACAAAATTTTGCTGCTGGAAGGACATAGCGGCTAACAGGCAGGGCTAACATTTTCAATATTCCGTTATTCCCCGTTTCCCGTCCCGCAATCATCACACATACAACAATCATGCTAAACGGAAGCAGATAATATGCATAAACTAATGCGCTCTGAATAAACATAGCCGCCCATGCGTTTGTATATTCTGGCGAAAAATAACTTTGCAGGTTTGCCACGCCGGAAGCCACAACTAACAGCGGAGCTATGAAAATCAGAGGTATCATTTTACTGCGTTTTACTTTTATAAACTCGATTTTAAGTATCTCTAAAAAACTCATATCGTACATCTCCTTATTCGTAGCATAGATTTTTAGCAGCCCATAATCCGGCAAAAAGGAAAACAGCTGTTTCAACCAGCGAGAAACATACAACTATAATATCTGGCTGTGCGCTCATTGCAACAGCAGGTTTTAGCATAACCACAAAGGGGTGTATGCAAAGCAAAGTGTTATTTGACACAGCCAATGCCATACCACTTAAGAATCCCGCGACACCGATACCAAGAGGCACCCACATATTTTCAAAACGGGAAGATATAAAAATCATAAAAGATAATATGGGCATTGACGTTATAAATGAATATCCGGCAAAAGATAGCAGCGTCTCAAACTCAAATGTGCCCTGTGGTAAATCTGTCAGACCAATTTTTGTAAGTGCCAAATTCTGAAAAACGATTACAATCAAGAGCATTATAGTTAAAATCAAAAATTTGCAAAAATACATAACCGAAACGTTCATAGGGAGCATATGCATTTTTTTAACAGCACTTCCTTTAAATTCCATATTGTAAATAATGCAAGCAGCGACTATGATACCGAACATATTCAAAACCATCATCATGCCATATAGCTGCGTAAGCAGAACGTCCATAGGAGCTAATGGCAGGTTTAGAAGAGTGTCTTTTCGCACAAGAAAAAAGATAAAGGCGTATGCTGCTCCCAAAATGCCAACTGCAAGCATTAACGGAATAACGCCTATGCGTTTCTCTTTTCTAAGCTCGATTACAAATGTCCTCATAGTGATGTTCATAACATTGCCCTCTGCTTTCTGCCTGCATTATCTTTATCAACCATAGACAGAAACATCTCTTCCAGATTAATAGTGCTGATTTTATTACCCGCAGCAAATCCAGACTGTAATGCGGTCCGCCGTAATTCATCCAAACTGCCCTCAAACAGCAAATGGCCATGATTGAGTATTCCTATATCGTCTGCCATTAACTCGATTTCAGACAGCATATGAGAAGAAATAAGAACCGTGCAATCGTAAAGACCAGGCAGCGATTTAATCAAATTTCGGATTTCATGTATGCCAGATGGGTCAAGTCCATTTGTAGGCTCATCTAAAATCAAAATAGGTGGTCTGCCCAATAAGGCTCCGGCAAGTCCTAACCGTTGTTTCATACCCAATGAGTATTTTTTGCAAGCCGCCCGCCAAATTCAGAAAGTCCGACAAGCTCCAATGCGTCCACAACGGAACTAACAGGAAGTCCCAAAATGCGGCGGATAATGTCAAGGTTTTCTTTTCCTGTCAGATTTGCATAAAAAGATGGCGATTCGATAAAGGAACCTACTTCTTTCAAAATGGAAAGGCGGTCATTGGGAAATTGCTTCCCGTCGATTGTAAAACTGCCTTTTGTGGGCGCCGTCAGTCCCAAAAGCATTTTCATAGTAGTAGATTTTCCTGCACCATTCGGACCAAGAAAGCCGTAAATGCTGCCTTTACGAATGTTCAGTGAAACGTTATTAACAGCAACAAAGGATTTGTATTTTTTTGTTAACTGCTCTGTTGTGATAATGTAATCCATATAAACATCTCCTTTCGTTTCTTAAATGATACCAATGCAACCTTGTGATAACATTCTCTTTACCTTACATCTACCTTACATTTTCAGAAATCCAAAAAAAATTACAATATATATGGTATGATGTATCTGTGAAAGGAGATTTTACTATGAACGAAGATTATCTGCTAAGTAAACGTATACTGCTCGTCGATGATGAACAAGAGCTTTTAGATATGGTTTTTTCTATTTTGATTGAATATGGATTCCAAAATGTCAAAACTGCAAAAAATGTGAAAGAAGCTATGGAACAAGCTGAAAAATCCCGCCCGGAATTAGCAATACTTGATGTAATGCTTCCAGACGGGAGTGGGTTTGACTTAATGGAACAGTTAAAGAAAGGCGGTGATTATCCTATTCTTTTTCTTACTGCCCGTGGCGAAGATGACGATAAATTCAAAGGCTTTGGTTTAGGGGCAGATGATTATATCATAAAACCCTTTTTGCCAAAAGAGCTTTTGTTTCGTATCATGGCAGTTTTGCGCAGAAGCTACAAAGGTGAAAATCCTCTTGTATGCTTACATGACAGTCAAATTGATTTTTCATGTGCTGAGGTCATAAAAAATGATGAACATATTCCATTAACGGCAAAAGAATATGATTTACTATCTGCCTTATATCGTAATGCAGGGCGTATTGTAACGATTGACGCATTATGTGAAGCAGCATGGGGTGACAATCCCTTTGGATATGAAAATTCTTTAATGGCGCATATACGCCTTATCAGAGAAAAAATAGAACAAAATCCCTCGCACCCTGTTTCGTTGGTTACAGTCAAGGGATTAGGTTATAAGTTAATTGTAGAGGGGAAATAGTATGAAAAGTATTTCAAAACTAATACGCCGCTTTGTCGGAATAATGACGTTAAGTACAATACTCTTTTCTATTTTGAATGTTGCTTTTTTCGCAATTGTCTTTGTAAAAAATACGTCAACATTTTCTCCGTGGGATATGGCAGATCATGTAGCAGCCGCATTGCTATTAACAGATGATTGCTATTGTATATCTGATGATGTCATGGCTAAATTAAAAGAAGAAAATGCCTGGGCTGTCCTTATTAACAATGATACACGGCAGGTTGTATGGCAGACAGATAATCTACCTAACAATATCCCTATGCAATATACATTATCAGATATAGCAGAATTAACGCGCGGCTATGTAGACGGATACCCTACTTTTACGGGAGAAGCCCAAAATGGATTATTGGTATTAGGCTATCCAAAAGATAGATTTTGGAAGCATACAAGGGCAAGCTGGGACTATAACTTCATTGCAGATTTACCCAAGAACACAATTATTATTTTGGCTATCAATACTGTCCTAATTTTTCTCATATACGTTGCTGCTAATACAAAATTGTTACATTCCATTAGACCAATAACGAATGGAATACAGGATTTGTCAAGCGGCAGCCCTGTTTGCATTAAAGAAAATGGCATGTTTTTTGAATTAGCGAAAAAAATCAATAAAACATCAGAAATATTACAAATGCAAGCTGAACAGTTACGAAAAAAAGAAACTGCAAGGGCAAACTGGATAGCAGGCGTTTCCCATGATGTCAGAACACCATTGTCAATGATTATGGGTTACGCTGGGCAGTTGAAAAGTTCAAAAAATCTGTCAGAAATTGAGCGTAAAAAAGCCTCTGTCATTGTAAGGCAAAGTAAGCGAATGAAAGACTTGATTAGCGACCTCAATCTTGCTTCCAAACTTGAATATGATATGCAGCCGATAACAATGAAACAGGAAAATGCAGTATCTATTATTCGGCAAGTGGTTGTGGATTTTATGAACATGGATATTGATGATAGATTTCCAATTGAATGGAAAACCGTTGATACTCTGTCCGCTTGTTACATTAATGCTGATAAGGATTTGCTAAAACGTGCAATATCAAACCTTATTCAGAACAGCATAAATCACAATGAAAATGGGTGTGTGATTTATGTGTATGTTAATGATGATAACAATACTTGTAAGATTTGCATTGAGGATAGCGGCATAGGAGCTTCCGACGAACAAATTGACAAGCTAAATAATACACCACATTATATGGTCTGTGATACGAATACTACCGAACAGCGACATGGTTTAGGGCTTCTTATTGTGAAACAGATTATAAAAGGACATAATGAGGAAATTTTAATTGGCCATAGCGAATACGGCGGATTTAAAGTCGAACTAATCATACCGAAATAAACTTATCTTGAAAAATTCCTGCTTCCAGCTTTTCACAGGCTTCAATGGGATTATCCAGAATATTATTCTGGATAATCTTCCATATTGTGATTCTGGCTCTCCATGTAATATATGTCATTCAGCGGTATGGCTTTTCCCTCACCGCCATACTGGATCACAAGTTTTTTCTTTTTCTGCTCTGCCTCCGATACGATCTTCCACACCGCCCGGCCAAACACCTCTGCGAATTTCTATTCGTCCACGGGCTTTACCAGATACTGGAATGCCCCCACATCGAATAATGGTTAATCTGGCTACGTGAATCGCAGATTTTAACTATTTTTGATAATATAGTCTGCCTATTCCACCACCCGCATATTACCTCTTATTTCCCCGCTTTCCAAGTAATTTTCGTTATCAGGCCGCCCTGCCTGGGAAAAAAGCAGACCGCCGCATATGGTGGATGAAGCCCATAGTGCGGCGGTTAGCTTTTATGCATCTCTCCTCATTTAATTTGTCACGGCATAAGTCTGTCTATACCGTTTTGTAGGGAACCAATTCTTCCACTGGGATGCGTGTCTGCGAATGGCGCTCCGGGTCAGCCGCTTCCTCATCTGAATATCCGACTGCAAGGATATTGACCGGCTCCAGATTATCCGGCAGCCCGAACTCCCTGCGTATCACATCCGGCTTGAAATAGCATATCCACACGGAGCCAAGACCTAATTCCGTTGCCTGCAGCATCATGTGGTCTGTAAGTATAGATGCGTCTATGTCGGTGGTCTGCTTTTTATCAAACGGGCGCACCCATGCCTTTCTGTGGTCAGCGCAGACAATGACCGCCAGCGGCGCTCCGTAAAGGTTGGCCCCTTTCCCAATCTTCGCAAGCCCCTCACTGCTCTGGACGGCGATCAGGCGGACGGGCTGGAGGTTGGCCGCTGTCGGCGCAACATGGGCAGCCTCCAGAATCTTTTGCAGCTTTTCTTCCTCCACCTTTTTGTCCTTATAGCTCCGGACTGAATAACGCTTCTTTGCAATTTCGATAAAATCCATAGTGGCAAATCCTCTCTTTCTATTGTATACTGAACGTGTTAGTTAACCGTTGACCTAAATTTTAGCAGGATACAGAAATTTTGCAAGAATGCACTTTTTGGGTAGATACTTCCCAAAAGGGTAGCTATAAAAAGGAGAGGATACATCCAATGGAATATTCAAAAGACCAGTTCAACTGCCCGGTGGAGGCCACGCTGTTTTTGATCGGCGGGAAATACAAGCCCCTCATCCTCTGGTACCTGATAGAAAAACCACTCCACTACATGGAGCTGCAGCGCATAATTCCCAAGGCAACGCCAAAGATGCTGTCACAGCAGCTACACGATCTGGAGGAATGCGGGATGCTGCACCGGGAGGTCATCCCGGACAAGCCGCCCAGGACACTGTACTCCCTCACCCCATTTGGACGCAGCGTCATTCCCGTGTTGGATTCCATGTGCGATTGGGGCGCAGGCTTTTTGGACGGGTTGGACATCCAATCGCCGTGCTGTACAAAAAAGTCAGCAGGAGAACCGTGACAGGCTTTCCTGCTGACTTTTCATAACTGTATATCCGGCTCCAATGAGAAAACCCCATTTTCAAATACAAGCCGGGAAACTGATGCGTTTTTTATCTTCCCCAATTTGCCTAACTGCTCCGGCGCAAATAAATGGATTATTGTCTTTATGGCAAAGGCATGGGTTACTATCAGAATATTGCTGCTTTCCCCCATTCCATGCCTTTGGGCAGTATCCACGAATGCAGCTTTCAGGCGTTCTTCTATTGCCTGGAACGGCTCCGCCATTCCTGTCGTATCATGTTCATAAAGGACATCCGCAACATCGGAGAGCCGCTGATTCAGCTCTGCAAAAGACGCTCCTCCCAGCCAGTCCGATACATTCTTTATGAAAACCGCATTATTCTCCGCCTCCATACACCCCAGGCACCATTCTCGAAGCCTTACGTCCCTTTCTATTGGCACACCGTTCTTTCCGTTTGCTTCCAGAATCAGTTCTGCCGTCTGTATGGCACGGAGCATATCGCTGGTATAAACCGCATCAAAATCAATTCCCTTTAATTTTTGCCCTATGTCAGCCACCATCTGCTTTCCTGCTTCGGTGAGCGGTGAATCAGCCCATCCCTGCGCCCGTTCTAAGCTGTTCAAAAGCGTCTGACCATGCCTGACTATGTAAAAACAAACCATGCTTTCACCTCCGCTAATAGTATAAGGAATCGTCACCAAAATAGCAAGCAGTTACTTTTTGGATAGTACCTATTCCATAATTCTTTGACAACAAGCCACTCTTTCTAAAACCTCAGTCCCCGCATCCAAGGCTCTGCCCCTGGCCCATTCAAGCTCGGTGTTGCGATGTTCCTATGTATCTGTGGGTATTTTCCTGATAAAGCTTAAAATCTCTATATTGAAAAATACATTTAAAATCATACTTTAACGTATAGTATTAAAGTATAACACTCTTTATTAGTTTAAGTGTTTTTATCTGACATATTTATTGGGTTAACATATATTCTCCCCATTGTCCGGGCCGCTTTTATTTTACTATTAAGCATTTCTTTCACTGTATACATATTTTCTATAATTAAAACTAAATCTCCACCATCTACCAAAATGGTTTTTAATGCTTTTCCTGTTGTCAGGGCTTGTACTGAATCAGGTGAAAAACCATTAATAGAAATAAATATTCCCCTTCCATACATCTTTCCTTCAACTTTCTCAGCAAACTGATATAAGTCATCAGAAGCACTCCATTTATCATGCCACTTAGCCTCAATTATGTAATGTTCTCCATCATACTTAATTGCACCATCATCTTGTTTTATTTTATGATCTCTGATTTACTGAAGCTGTTTTAAATGCATAATATTTCTTTTTGCCTCCGCCTCATCCAGCTTATTTATTTTCTTAAAATAATAAGGATCGAAATAGTCCCATTCTGTTAATCGTTTTAACATACTACGAAACTGCCCTATGCCCAAATCATTCCGCTTTTCCAAATTAGAAAAAACTCTTTCTATAATCTCCACCCTATGAAGATCCCTATATTCACTTTCAGGCATCAATTCCCTCTGAGTATAGCCTGACTTCTGGAAGAAGTCTACTATATCCTTCTTAGGCCAAAAATAGACAAAATGCAGCCTTTCATACAGTCCATTATATCTTTAGGAAATGTGTTAACCATGAAATCTCAACCTCCTGATTTAATCATTTCTGCCCTTTATAAAACAACACATATTTTTAAAGAATCTCAGAATCCTTTCATTTTCCGCAGTCATTAACTTTTTTGTATATTTTCGTTATCTAACATTTCCAAATAACTATTCAGTCTTGCATTCACATAACCTGCAAACAACTTTTCCATCGCACCAAGATTATGCTTTACATGGTATTCATCGAATGCATTGTAATATGAAATCCGGTCTGCAAATTTAATATCAATTGGCGGATATCCAGCTTTCATCAATTCCAAATTTATAAGCAGTCTTCCGGTTCTGCCATTTCCGTCTATAAAAGGATGAATCCTTTCGAATTCAATATGGAATCGTGCGAGCCGTGGAATGATATGATCTGTACTATTCCTATAAGCCTCCAACAACTGTTCTATTTTAGGCTGGATCAAATAGGGCTGTACCGGTTCATGTTTCGCACCCATAATTCTGACGGGGACTCTTCTGTAAACCCCCCGGTCCTCCCGTTTATCCGCTAATACAAGATAGTGTATCTGCTTGATAATACTCTCCGATAAAGAAATCTGCTCTTTTACCAAATCCCGCACAAAATCAAACGCTTCTTTATGCCCGACTGCTTCCATATGATCTTTTAACGGCTTTCTGTCAATCGTTAGACCACGCAAAACCATATCCGTTTCACGAAGGGTTAGGGTGTTTCCCTCAATTGCATTTGAATTATAAGTATATTCAATAATGAATTCCTCAGTCAAGCGTTCCAACTCCCCCTCAGTCAACGAGCGTCTGGTATCAAGTTCTCTTTTCTTCCTGTCTATGGCTGTCAGTAAACTTTCAGTCGCTTTAAAACGTCCATCCTGTGGTTTTTTCGCATCTGATGGGATCATCCAGTTGCGCCCTTCTCGTGTGGCTCCCGAAATTTTTCCTTCCGAGCAAAGTATACGCACTCGTCTGTCAGAAATCCCCCACTTTTCTGCTGCCTGCTTTACTGTTATATACATAAAGATCGCATCTCCCTTCTTTCAATAGAATATCTTATTTTCGGAATATTATCAACAGAAATGGAATAATATTTTATTGTTTTCGGAATAATAAAAGGCCAAAAAATGCAATACTTGCACTTCGAGCCTTGTTTTACACACTTTCAGTTTTAAATACCCTCAATCGTAGTAAAACCGTAGTACCCCACCGCCCCTATTGCCACGATTTGCCCCGTTCTGCCCCACAAGTGCCGCCAATTCCCGGCTACCCGCCGTGCTGCCGTGGCAGACGAAAAGTATCTTAATCATAATAAAAAATCCGCCTAAATTGCGTTGATTTGCTTATGTTTGGCACGTTTTGCGAGGTTTATTTTTCCGAATAAGATTGTTAAAAAAATTATATAATGAGCAATATAGGATAAATTGTAGCAAGTTAAAGCCATGAAACGTACTAGGAATTTTTTTGGTACTACTTCAAATAATTTGAATCGGATCATTACAGGCCGGACAAATCGCAAAATACAGAGTTTTGTATCGATTAAGATTCTTTTGTTTTCGGTTGTTTGATTCTTTACCATACATGAGCATTTCACAAGGTACATAAATTTCAAGGCTTTTTCAAAAATAGTGTAGTAAGCAGCAATGCTCATTGACAAAATATCTGCAACAAGAAAAGCACCTCCAAAGAGATGCTCTTCCCTCATATATCACTGATGTACCATTACTTCTTTCTTACCGGAAAACAAACCTCCGTAACCAATTCTTCCGGATTGTCCGTCTGGCTTGGACTCACATGATAGATACAGAAGGATTTCCCGTCAAAATCATATCCGTTCGCCACCACCCAGTCTGCCACTGCCTCATTCACCTTTAAAATCTGGTCATAGCTGCCTTTATATGTGGCAGAAGCAGCCTGGAGCGGCAGCACAGTTTTAAATTTCACATGCTCCGTATCCTGATAAGTTCCCACGACCGCGCTCTGAATCTCCACATCCGGGTCATGCTCCTTATGCCCTTCATCGTGGAATATCGCCATCCCATAACACGGCGCTGCCTGCTGCACCTTCTGCTGCTCCAGCTCCCGGTGCATAATCTCCCATAACACCCCTTCCTGGTCATAGGCAGGAATCACCTGCCGTACACTTGCAACATAACGTTCCGGTACTGTTTTTAATGTAACATCATAATCCATAAGGCTACCATCCTTTCTCAGCCATTTCAATGTACTGTCAAGTAGCATCAATTTCTGCTCTGCCGCCATAGCTTCCTCTTCCAGTTCCCTGCGCTTTACCAGCAGGAGTTTCTCCATCTCCTGCGGATCACTATACTTGCCCAGTATCTCTTTTATCACAGAAAGTCCAAACCCCAGGCCCTTCAATGACTGTATCCGCCCTGCCAGCGGAAGCTGAGATTCACTATAATACCGGTATCCCGTAAAATCATCTACTCTTTCCGGACGAAGGATTCCTATTTCATCGTAATGCCGGAGCATACGGATACTGATCCTTGACAGTTTTGAAAAATCTCCTATCTTTAACATTGGTTCCACCTCACATATATGTGTGTTTCTGAGCTCAAATATAGTTTAGAGTATACCATAGTGTGAGAGTCAACCCCATAACTAAAAGATTTTTTAAACAGTCTTACATCCATCAGATTTCTTTATCACTTCTTTTACTGCAAATATGATTATACCCGCAGCAAACCATGCCCCTGCCATCAGGTATGCTGTTGTTCCTCCTTCGCCGAAATAAAGAAGCACCAGGGTAATTAAAATAACCACAAGAGTCACTGACGGCATCAGAATGCCTCCCGGAACCCTGAACTCCCCTTTTTCAGCAATAACCCCTGTCTTCTGCTTTTTCCGAAGTACCATAAGGGTAACAGAGATAATCGCCACTGTAATAGCAGAGCAGATGGAGCCTGCATTAATAATAATATTGATCCAGTCCGGCCTTAAAGACAACAATCCACAGATAACTGCAACCAGGGACAGTGCGGCAATGGGCGTATTTTTCTGGGGATGAATCTCTCCAAGCTTTCCCGGAAGAAAACCGGACTGGGCTGTTGCCATAACTGTACGGCTGGCATCCATAATGAGAATGCTCATATTTCCGGTAAGAGCCAGAAGTGCCGCCAGCGGGACAATAGATACAACCCATCCCCATTTTCCCGTCATCACTCTCCCAAGAGCAAATGCTAACGGATAATACTGAGCATCCGCAGCTACAAGCTCCCCTACCGGAGCCATGCGGAAGGTGGAAAACAGGATAAGGCAGTTTACAGTAACTGTACATATAATTGCCGTAACAATAATCCGAGGAATATTTTTCTTCGGATTTTCAATCTCCCCGCCAAAGGATGCTACTGCAATAATAGCCCCATACCCAAGCATTGCAAGAGGAATCCCAGCAATAATGCCTGCAGATCCCATATTACCGGAGATAAAAGGTCTCATGTTTATGCTGTCACCGTTTATGATTCCTAGAATGACATAAACACTCAGCACACACAACAGTGTCATAGTAATTTTATTATGAATCTTTCCAAATGCATCTGCACTTCTGGCATTTAAAAACCAGGTGAGGAAAATCCACAGAAGAGGAATCAGCATCCTAAGCGCCCTGCTTTCTGAAACTATAGGGAAAAAGCTCTCCATATATGTACTTACACAGATAGCGGAAAATGTAGTTCCAAAAATACTAGTGTTAAGCCAGAACCACGCCGCAATCCAACCTGCAAAATTTTTCCCCTTCTGGGTCTTTCCGAGAACCTCATGGGGATATACATAGACCCCTCCTGATTTCGGAAATGTGGTAGCAAGCTCCGCAACATTTAACGCGTAAAGCAGAAGAATCATTCCTGCCAGAAACCAGGTAACAATTGCGGCCGGTCCTGCCATGCCATAGGTAACTCCCGAAAGAGTAAAAATAGAACTTCCTACCATACCGCCAATTGCCATCATAATACACGCTTTTGGCGACAATCCTTTTTTAGTGCTGCTCATATAAACCTCCTAGTCTGTCCACAGCCGGAAAATCTAGAGATGTGCAAGGTATTCCCGTCCATACGGCGGAGCGCCTACAATAATAAATTCGCCTCCCTTTTCGCCGCTGTAAATAATATGCTCCCTGTCAGCCGGAAACACAAGGGAATCCCCCTCCTTAAGTAAATATTTTTCCTCTTCAATCACTACAATTACTTCTCCCTTGGTAACTGTAATGAACTCTTCTCCCTGCGGATGTTTGTGTATATTTCTTTTACGTTTGTCCGGAGAATCAGGCGGGAGTGTAACAAATGTAATCTGCATGGACCGGACATCCTCTGACGGTATAGTCTGAAATAACATTCCGTCCTTTGTCTTCAGGCTGCTCCTGTCTTCCTTCCGGATTAAGACACTTTTCCGCTCTGTTTTCTCCAGAAAATGAATCATATCAATACCAAAATATACTGCCAGCTTCTTAAGATTATCTACCGTAACCGAATGCTTGTTATTCTCAAGCTCCGACAGATAGGAATAGCTCATCCCTGTATCTTCAGACATCTGTTTTAATGTTATGCCCCGGATTTTACGCAGCGCACGTATCTTTGTACCAATATCAAATTCATTGTTATTATCTTTCACCTCTTATCCCCCCTGTTTCTTAGGCTTTCTCGTATGCCCCATCCTCCTTTCAAATATTCTATATATAGGATATTTTTATAGTATCATCTTTTTATATAAATATCAATATACTATATTTAAAATATTTTATAATTCAACATTTCCCCAGTATATCCCCTTAAAAGTTGTTTATCCGCCCTTTTGTCTATATTGTTGGTGTACACTCATAATATTTTTTTGTATAATAACATAAAACAACCACTGTCTATTATCTCTATACTTTATCAGGAGGACACAAAAATGGATTTTTATGGATTTTATACCGGAAAAGTATTCGATGCCTACTGCTTCTTAGGCGCCCACCCAGAAGCAGAGGGCGGCGTCACCTTCCGTACCTTTGCCCCCGCCGCAGTGCAGATCTCCCTTATCGGTGAATTTTCAGACTGGGAGGAATGGCCTATGAACCGGACCCACGATGGAAACTTCTGGGAATGTTATGCCAGGACTGCGCAGATTGGACAGATGTACAAATACCGCATTTACAAGAGGAATGGCTCCTTTACAGACCACTGTGACCCATATGGCTTCGGAATGGAGCTTCGCCCTAATACCGCCTCCATTATCCGGGATTTATCATCTTATACCTTTCATGATGAAAAATGGATGAAACAGCGGACCGACTGCAAAAGAAGCCCTCTCAATATATACGAACTTCACTTCGGCTCCTTTAAGAAGCCGTCAGAGAAGGCTGATGACTGGTATTCCTATACAGAGCTTGCCCGTATCCTCATCCCCTATCTAAAGGAATATGGATACAATTATATTGAAATCATGCCTCTTTCTGAGCATCCTTGCGACGAATCCTGGGGATATCAGAACACTGGATTTTTCAGCCCTACCTCCCGCTACGGAACTGCCACAGAGCTGATGGAATTTATCGATCTCTGCCATCAGAATGAAATCGGTGTCCTTATAGACTTTGTTCCGGTTCATTTTGCCGTGGATGACTATGCTCTTGCTGATTATGACGGAACTCCCCTCTACGAATACCCCCATTCTGATGTGGGTGTAAGCGAATGGGGCAGTAAAAACTTCATGCACTCAAGAGGCGAAGTGCGAAGCTTTCTTAAGTCCGCCGCCAATTACTGGCTTGCGCAGTACCATGCAGACGGCATCCGTATGGACGCAGTCAGCCGTATTATCTACTGGCAGGGAGATCCCGCAAGAGGGGTAAACAATAACGCTGTGGACTTTATCCGGGATATGAACCGAGGACTTAAAGATATGCACCCCTCCGCCATTTTATCTGCCGAGGATTCCACATCTTATCCTGGTGTTACACGCTCTGCCCTGGAGGGCGGTCTTGGCTTTGACTATAAATGGGATATGGGATGGATGAACGATACGTTAGACTTTTTCTGCACTGCGCCTGAATACAGAAGCAGAGATTATCATAAGCTCACTTTTTCCATGATGTATTACTACAATGACACTTATCTCCTGCCCTTCTCTCATGACGAAACAGTACATCAAAAAGCAACGATTTTCCAAAAAATGAATGGGGATTATGAGGATAAGTTTCCCCAGGCCCGGGCGCTTTATATGTATATGTATGCTCATCCCGGAAAGAAGCTTAACTTTATGGGAAATGAGCTGGGACAGTTAAGAGAATGGGATGAAAAACGGGAGCAGGACTGGGATATATTAAAGTATCCCCTCCATGACTCCTTCCACCGATTCATGAAGGACTTAAACCAGATTTACTTAAGGTATCCGGCACTCTATGAAAAGGATTATGAAAACGAAGGCTTCCAATGGATTGACTGTCATCAGGAGGAGCGTTGTATCTATGCCTTTGAACGTGCCGGCAGATCACAGAGAATAGCTGCGGTATTCAACTTCTCTGATGAAGTCCAGGAAAACTATACCTTTACCCTGAAAAACGCTTGTACATTAAAGCTCCTTATCGCCAGTGATATGGATAAATATGCGGGGGAAAATCATTATGAGACTGAAACAATTATATTAGAAAATGGGACTGCCTGTGTGTCACTTAGCGCTTACAGCGGGGTATATTATCTTATTTCATAAAAAAACTGTCAAAAAAGAACATACCTGAAGTTTCCTAATATGATAAAAATAACCCTGCAGAAATCAATTTTATAGATTTCTGCAGGGTTATCTTTATAATTTGTTTACTGCCTCCGCAAGGTACTCATTGCTGATTTCGTAAAATTTCTCCTGTTCCACCGCCTCGGCTAACTTCACATCTATAGGCATTTTTCCAAGCACCGGAATGCCAAGCTCCTCTGCCACCTCATCAATGTGGCTTTCCCCGAATACAGAAATCTCTTTTCCGCAGTCCGGGCACACAAGATAGCTGTAGTTTTCCACAATGCCAAGCACCGGAATATCCATCTGCCTCGCCATGCTGTACGCCTTCTTCACAATCATCTTTACCAGATCCTGGGGTGAAGACACTATAACAACTCCATCGACCGGAAGTGACTGAAATACTGTAAGCGGTACATCCCCGGTTCCCGGAGGCATATCTACAAAGAGATAATCTAAGTCTCCCCATATAACATCCGTCCAGAACTGTGTCACCACACCGGCAATGACTGGTCCTCTCCAGATAACCGGGTCGGACTCATTTTCAAGAAGAAGATTAATAGACATAATCTTTGTGCCGTCCTCTGCCTCACAGGGAAGAATGGCATCCTCTGTTCCTCTTGCCTTCTCATGAATCCCATACATCTTCGGAATAGACGGACCCGTAATATCCGCGTCCATAATTCCCACGGAAAAGCCCTGCTCCCTCATCATTCGTGCAAGTGACGCTGTCACCATAGATTTGCCGACACCGCCTTTACCGCTTACCACCGCAATTACCTTACGGATATGTGACGATGCATTCGCCGGTTTCCTGAAATCCTGCGGCTTGCCGCCGCAGCTGTCTGCATGAGCGCAGCCCGCACAGTCTGACGGGCTGCAGCCATTCTGCTGCTCTGCCATATCAATCAATCCTCCAAATCATCTTGTAAATTATCCGGTCTCTACTCAACCGCTGCAATCACCTCTATCTCGCAGAGAGCTCCCTTCGGAAGCTCCTTTACTGCAAAACAGCTTCTAGCCGGCTTGGATGTGAAATATTTTGCATATACCTCGTTAAAAGCACCGAAATTCGCCATATCAGATAAGAAACAGGTGGTCTTTAATACATGGTCAAAATCCGTTCCAGCCTCCTTGAGCACCTCGCCGATATTTTTACATGCCTGCTCTGTCTGTCCTTCAATCGTGTCAAACTCAATGTCATTAATAGCCGGATTAATTCCAAGCTGTCCTGCAGAGTAAAAAACTCCGCCGTGTACATATCCCTGTGAATACGGACCTAATGCCTTTGGCGCTTTTTCTGTTGCTACTACTTTCATCAATTATCTCTCCTTTGCTTTTTCTAATAATTTCTGTGCAATACACACATCAAAAAGACCCATCCCTACAGATTTAAAATAGGTGGTCTTTTTTGTAACTTCTTCCTCCGATTCACCAGACGCAAGAAACTCATTCATCAGAACAATCCTTTCTCTTGTAATACGGCCCGCAGAAAGAGGCTGGCTCAAGTCCCCGCTTTCCTCGCAGGCATACATAAGCTCAATATATACCTTGTCTGCAAGATCCCAGATAACATCTGGAATTTCCCGCATCGAAGGAGTGTAAGAGCCGACAGCTATAATACACTTTCCTTCTAAAAGCTCTCTGTCCTCCGGCAGTACCGGTGTCTCGGAAGGAGTGGCGGTACAGATAATTTCACTGTTTTTTACCAGTTCCTCCACTGATTTACATTGTACTACCTTTACCCCCAGATTATCAATAGCTTTTTCAAGACGTGCAAGATATTCTGTCAAATCCCTGCTGCTGTGATTATACACATATACCGTATGAATCTTTCTTGCCGCACAGGCATACAGCGCCAGATAAAACCCCTGGGTGCCGGCTCCTACGATTCCCACCGTATGACAGTCTTTTCTGGACAAATGCCTTACGGCGACACCTCCCACTGCCCCTGTCCTGTATGCCGTAACACTCTGGCCGTCAAGAATAGAAAGGGGTGCTCCTGTCCGGGCATCATTTAACAGTACCACTCCATCAATAGAGGGCAGACCAAGCTTCGCATTTTCCGGAAAAATAGTCAGCATCTTTGTACCTATCACATCCTTCGTATAGCAGGGCATGTACATAAGTGTCTTATTATCATGCTCCACCACCGGACGCTCCGGCATAAAAAAATCGCCGCTTCCGAAAATACGGTATGCCTCCTCAATCGTATCCATCATCTCCCCGAGATCTGCAAGCTCCTCAATCTCCTTTTTACCTAGAACAATCATTCTCTTCCCTCCAATTCTTCCTTTTCTCTTGTTACATCATTTAACCATTTATATTTCCGGTACCGCCACATACAAATTGGAATCTTAATTATCTCATCACTCATCAGTATGGCATAGACCACCGGCACGCTGGCATGAAAGACAAACGCCGCCACACCGCCGATTAAAATTGAGCACCCCCACATGGTCAGAACATCCATATAAAGGCCAAACCTTGTATCTCCCCCTGAGCGGAACACTCCGCACACAAGGGTAGTATTAACTGCCTGCCCTACCACAAAATAGGACATGACAAAAAACATAAAGGAAAGGTACTCCTGGGACTTGCCAGAAAGTGTCAGCACACGGATAACCAAAGGCCCCGACATAAGAATCATTCCTCCTCCTAAAATACCTAGGAGAAGCGACAGATAAATAAACCGCCTCGCATATGCCTTCGCATACTCCTTTTTCTTCTCTCCAAGCGTTTTCCCAAGCCAGATGGCCGTTGCATTAGAAATACCAAATACCACCACCTGCGCCAGCTGCCTGGCTACCTGCGCCACGGAATTTGCCGCCACTGCCTCGCTTCCAAGATGTCCGATGATGGCCGTGTTGCATGAAGAGCCTAATCCCCACATCATCTCATTTAGAACAACCGGCATGGCATAGCGCACATAATCAAAAAATAAGATTCTGTCAATATGAATCATATTGCGGATTCTTATTTTAACAATATGATTTTTATAGCGGGCATAAAGAAGTACCAGCGCCGTTTCCGTAATCCGGGCGCACAGCGTCCCAATAGCCGCGCCTGCAATCTCCAGTCTTGGCGCTCCAAAAAGGCCGAAAATTAACACCGCATTGATAATAATGTTAACGAACAGTGAGATAAAATAGACGACCGTCGCTACTACCACCCGTTCAATGCTCCGCATAATATTCAAATAGACCTGCGTAACTGCCATAAAGATATAGGACAGCCCCACAATTCTTAAATACTTCGCCCCCTCAGTAACCACCACTGCATCCGAAGTATAAATACGCATCAGGGTTTCTGGTATAAAAAACGCCAGTACCGTAAAAACCGCCGCTACCAGTATCCCTGCCGTAAGGCCCATGCCGAGAATTTTTTCAATAGTATCCGTATCACGTTTTCCCCAATACTGAGCTGTAAGCACCGTCGAGCCGGCCGTAATACCGAAAAAAATAAGCATCATAATAAACTGAATCTGCCCTGCAAGGGAGGCACCTGAAAGCACCTTCTCCCCCACACGTCCAAGCATAAATACGTCTGTCGCCGTAACACCTACATTAATCAGGTTCTGTACTGCCATAGGAATTACAAGGGCAAATACATTTCTGTAAAAGCCTTTCCAGTCTATGTTCAAGCTATCTGTGGTTTGCCTCTTTATATATTTCATATGCATCCTGCGCTGTAAGCTCCTTAAAACAGCCAAGTCTCACCGTATCCTTCTTTGTGGCATACTCAGCCAGAGATTTTAGCACTCCCTCTGTCTGAACGCCGATACTTAATTCCCCAAGGCACACCGGCATATTAAGACTCCTGAAAAACTGCTCCGTCTGTTCAATGGAAGCAAGCGCAGCCTCCTCCTTATCCTCTGTTTCAATATTCCATACCTGTTTCCCGTAACGGACAAATCTGTCCAAATCCATCTGGTACACATACTTAGCCCAGCTTCCCCACACTGCTGACAGGGTCGCACCGTGAGCCTCATCAAATCTTCCAGAAAGCTCATGCCCCAGCTTATGGCAGGCAAAATCCTTTGGCCTGCCAAGCCCTGTAAGTCCGTTGTGGGACAGGCTTGCACACCACGTCAGCTCACTCATGGCATCATAGTCCTCCTGATTTTCATATGCCTTTTTTCCGTTCCTTATAACCGTGCGCATCAGCCCTTCTGCCAGCTCATCCGTCAGCTCATTTCCTGCCACAGGCGTGAAATAACGCTCCAATGTATGCATGAGGATATCCACAATCCCACAGGCAAGCTGGTATTTTGGAAGAGTATAGGCAAGCTCTGGATTTAAAACTGCAAATCTTGGCCGTACAATATCCGAGTTATATCCCGCCTTTTTCTTCGTATCCTCATCAGTTAATACTGCCGAATCACTCATCTCACTTCCTGCTGCCGGAATTGTAAGCACTACCCCCACTGGAAGAGCCTTAACCGTCTGCGCCCGCCCCATCCAGAACTCCCAGATATCTGTCCCCGGATTTGCCGCACCTAAGGCTGCTGCCTTGGCTGTATCAATCACACTTCCGCCTCCCACTGCGAGAATCAGATCAGCCCCAAAAGAAGACGCCTTCTTAACTCCTTCTCTTGCTAGAGAAAGCCCTGGGTTCGGCTTTACACCGGAAAGCTCTTCATAAACAATCCCATATTCCTTTAACGACTCCTCTACCCTAAAAAGCAGGCCGCTCCTCACTGCACTTCCCCCGCCATATATAACAAGAACTCTGGAAGCACCACTCTCTTTTACAAGCCTTCCTGTCTCTTTTTCCGTATCCCTTCCAAATACTACCTTTGTCGGCATATATTGTACAAATTCTTTCACTTTTTCTTACCTCCTTTATCTTCCTGTCAGATAATACACCGCCAGCTGCGTCCTGTCCCGAAGCTCCAGCTTTTCCAGTATATCACTAATATAATTGCGCACCGTGCCTTCACTTAAAAACATTTCTGCGGCAATTTCCTTATTGCTAAGCCCCTCTGCCACAAGCCTTACTACCTCATGCTCCTTCTCGCTTAAGCCCTTGTCCCGGAAATCAAACCCACGTTTCTCCCTCAAAAGCTCTGGAAGCCTGGCCGTAATCTCCGTACCAAACACACTCTGCCCCAGATGCACAGCCTTAAGTGCCGGAAGAATACTGTTATAATCCTGTTTCAAAAGATAGCCCTTCACCCCGTATTTCAGCGCCTTCACAATGTATTCATCGTCAGAAAATGTGGTGAGCAGAAGAATCCTTGCACTCTCGTCAAAAGAAAGAATCTCTTTAGCAGCCTCCAGTCCACTCTTTTCCTTCATACGGATATCCATGAGAAGCACATCCGGCTTTTCCTTCTTATAAAGAACGACCGCATCATTTCCGTCTGCGCCCACACCTGCAACTGTAATCTCCTCGTCTGTCTCAAGAATCGTCTTAAGCGCTCCTGATACAAACACGTCATCATCCACTATTACAATCCTCATGGCTCTCCCTCCTTCTTAGGAACTGTAATATAAATACGAAATCCCTTTTCCTTCTTTATCTGAATATTTCCGCCTAAAGCACTGACTCTGTCCCTCATATTGCGGATACCCATGCCTTCCGTTCTGTTATCCTCATACATAACAGGATACTTAAACGTATCCTCACCTGTCCCATTATCCTCTATCATAAGCTGATAAAGCCCCGGATGCTCTCTTGCCACAATCCAGACCCTGCCGGCATTGCTGTGCTTTGAAATATTATTTAATGCTTCCTTCACAATAGCAATAAAGCTGTACTTCACATCCTTAGGAAGTACATATCCCATATCATATGTAAGACACGCCTCGCAGAAGGTATATTCCTGCGTAAGCCCTGTAAGCGCTTCTCTTAGATTTACCGAATCGTCATGCAGATCATGAACACTCTCCCGAACATTTGTCATTGCTGCATTCAATGTGTCCTCAAGCTGGTCAAGCTGTCCCCTTATGCCCTCCTCCTGATTCGCCGCCTTCATAGCGCCGGTCATTAGAATGGCTCTTGAAAGCATGTGCCCCACATGATCGTGTATTTCTCTTGCAATCCGGTTTCTCTCCTTAAGCCTCGCCGTATAAATCTCGTCGTCCTGTTTTTTAAGAAGGCTTTTATTTCTCTCCTCCAAAAGAAGATTCACTTCTTTCCCGTCATCCCTTGTCCTTTGGAACATCAAAAAAAGCCTCTCGTACTCTCTGTCCTGATATGCAAAAAAAATCGCAGTCAGACAGCCAGTCAGAATAATTATCACAACTCCTGTCTCTGTCCTTCCTTGAAAAAGGAGACCTAATCCCCCAAGCAGGATTACCAATATATATTTTCTGTATTCCAGTATACTATATAGCATCACTGGGCTAAAAAACAAGAGCTTTGGAAGGAAACAGGCAATCAGCAGAAATGCAAGCATAAAAACCCAGACTCTCCCCTCCGGTACCTTAAGCCTTACTGCCGACACGCATATCACCGCCGTAAGAAACGCCGTCACAAGCCCCTTATCCACCGGAACCAGAAGCAGCGTCAAAAAAGAATATAACAGTAAAATTCCCTGACCGGCAATTGCCTTCATACAAACTTCTCTCCTGCCCTAAATTTAGCTTCCTGGTTAATTCATTACATTTGTCATATAGCAGTAGTGACATACGACACTACCATTATATATGCAGTAACCGTATAATACAAGTAGGGATGTGGGAAAATGAGGATGCGGGACGCCCCCATTAATTCCTTCACATTCTTTATGAAACCCAAAGGAGGTACACCTATGATTCACATTGATAATTTAGTTAAAAGATATGGTACTCTTGTGGCCTTAGACCATTTAAGCCTGGACATTAAAGAGGGCGAAATCTTCGGTCTTCTAGGTCCTAACGGCTCAGGCAAGACAACAGCCATCAACTGCCTTTTATCTCTTCTTAAGTATGACAAAGGAACAATTACGATTTTCGGGAAAGAAATGCACCCTGACAGCTATGATATCAAGCAGAATATCGGCGTTGTCATGCAGAATGTGGCTGTATTTGAACAGATGTCTGTCTGGGAAAATATTGATTATTTCTGCGGCCTTTACATAAAGGACAAAGAAAAACGCCGTGAGCTTGTAGAGGAAGCCATACGCTTTACCGGCCTTCAGGACTTTAAAAAAATGCGTCCTAAAAAGTTGTCCGGCGGACTTCTTAGGAGACTTAATATTGCCTGCGGCATTGTTCACAAGCCGAAGCTTATTATTATGGATGAGCCCACAGTCGCTGTGGATCCCCAGAGCCGAAACCGAATTTTAGAGGGAATCCTTGAGCTGAACCGGCAGGGCTCTACCATTATCTACACCTCCCACTATATGGAAGAAGTGGAACAGATCTGTTCCCGCATTGCCATTATCGACCACGGGCAGGTTCTTTCTATTGGAACCACCGAAGAATTAAAGAGCATGATTAAAACCGGAGAAACGATTACCATCGAAGCAGTCGCACTTAGTGAAGACAAATTAGCTCAAATCCGCAGGCTTCCCCATGTATTTGACATTTCTTATGAGGAACAGATATTAAAAATACGCCTAAGCAGTGCAAAGCACAATCTGGTCCGCATTTTAAATTATATGCAGGAGCACGATATTGCCTTCGGCCGGGTCTTTTCAGAGCTCCCCACCTTAAATGATGTATTCCTTGAAATTACAGGAAAAGAGCTTAGAGACTAGGAGGTAAAAACTTATGCTGTTTCTGTTTAAATACCGGTTTTTGCAGACCATTCGGGAATTTTCTATTATGTTCTGGGCTCTCGCCTTTCCAATTATACTTGGAACTCTGTTTTATTTCTCCTTCGGCACCAATATAGACGCCACTGGAGAAACACAGTGGGATGAAATAAAAACTGCTGTTGTCATAGAAGATTTTGCAAATGAAAACTCAAAAGCCTTTGAGACATTTCTTGAAAACATGGAAGGAGAGCTGCTTGATATTACCCGTGTTTCCTCCGAGGACGAGGCGCTTAGACTGCTTGATGAGGATAAGGTGACAGGCATTTATTATGTAAAGGAGACTCCTTCTCTCACAGTGGGGAAAAATGGTTTAAATGAAAGTATTCTAACCAGCGCGTTAGACAGCTTTAACCAAAATTCCGCCATGATACAGGATATCTTGTCCGAACATCCTGACAAGCTTCCATCCGCCCTTGCCTCTATTGACGGCTATCGGCAAACTGTCCATGAGGAAACACTGGGCGGAAAGACCTTAAATCCCAATGTTCAGTATTTCTTTGCACTTATCGCCTATGCCTGCCTGTCCGGTGTTTTTTTAGGCGTGCGGGCAAGCTTTGATACACAGGCGGATTTGACCGACCTGGGGGCCAGACGGAGTATTACTCCTACCCACAGGCTCAAGCTTGTCATCATTGATATGCTGGTGCTTGTAACCATTCATTTTGTGAATATTCTGATTCTAAACCTGTATGTCACACAGATACTTAACATCAGCTTAGGAGACGATATTCCTTCCCTCCTTCTTGTAGATTTCATGGGAAGCATTATCGGTGTGTGCATGGGGCTTGCCTTTGGCTCTATAAGCAAAATGGATTTGGGTATGAAAATGGGATTTTCTGTGATGCTTACTCTATTTCCCGGATTTTTATCCGGCCTTATGTTCGGAAACATGAAAAATATTATTGAGCTTCACTGCCCCATAATCAACCGTATCAATCCCGCTGCAGTACTTAGTGATGCCTTCTACTGTCTGGGAATCTACAACGATATGGAAAGATTCACAAGGTGTATCCTTATTCTGGCAGTTATGAGTATCCTGCTTCTGTTTAGTGCATTTTTAGGTGTAAGGAGGGACAGCTATGACAGTATTTAAAGGCTTTTTAACTATCACAAAACGTAATCTTAGAATGGTTTTCCTTTATATCATTATCTTTCTGGCTATCAGCCTATTAACCCAGAAAATGCTGGGCACCCAGGGAGCTGTAAGCTTTAAACAGGAGCGCCTTAATATTGCAGTCCTAGACCGGGACGGCGGCAGACTTGCAGAAGGACTTACAGAATACCTTTCTGTATATCATAATATCAAGGATATACCCGATGATGAAAGCATCCTGCAGGACCGCCTTTTTTACAGGGAAATTTATTATATTGTGACGATCCCTGAGGACTTTGAAAACAAGGTCCTTCACGGCGCCCAGACTCTTCCTGTCACAAAGGTCCCCGGCAGTACTAGCGGTTTCTATGTGGACCAGCAGATTAACACTTTTATAAACAGTGTCCGTGTAATGACTGACGGCGGTTTCTCTCTTACTGACGCTGTCGAAAAGGTAAAGGAATATTCGCAGGAGACTCCCGATGTCACCATGATTGACAAAAACGGCCACGGCGGAGTCATGCCCGGCCATGCTTTTATGTATCAATATATGCCTTATATCATTATTTCCATCCTTTGTTATACACTGGGATATATTATGATTGAATTTAACAAGCCTGACGTCAGGAAACGGATGCGGTGCTCTGCTGTCTCTGACCGGACTTTAAATACCCAGCTCTTTCTCGGGTACACAGTAGTTGGATTTGCAGTATGGTGTATCTGCACCATTATGCCTGTATTCGTATACGGAAGACAATTTCTTACAGATGCAAACCTGCCCTTTTATCTAATGAACAGCTTTGTTCTTACTATCGTGTCGCTGACACTTGCATTTTTCTCAGGCTCCCTCCTAAAATCCGAGGAGCTTATCAGCGCAGTAGTCAACGTACTGTCCCTTGGCATGTCCTTTTTGTGCGGTGTATTTGTATCAATGGAGATTCTTGGAAAAGGCGTGCTGACCGTAGCACATTTTCTCCCTGTTTACTGGTATGAGGTCTCCAACAATCTTCTGGCCGGAAACAAATCCCTTTCTCCTGCCCAGATGACAGAATTCTTCACAGGACTTGGCATACAGCTTCTTTTTGCAGCAGCCCTTTTCGGAGCCGCTCTTGTATTCCGAAAAAACAGAGCACAGACAGAAGGATAGCTGTCGGGGACGGGGTAAAATTCAAAATACCCCGTCCCCAACTCAATAAAGAAGCCTCTGATGCTTAATCATCAAAGGCCTCTTTCATTTTATTCATAAATCCTTTTTTCTTCTTCCCGCCTGCTCCAGCATTCCCGCTTCTATTATCCCCTCCGGACACTACGTGGAGTGTATTTCCGGAAAGCTCATCAAATCTGCGAAGGGCTTCCTTCGCCTCCGCGCTCAGCCTCTCCGGTGTCTGAATCACAAGGGTAACATAATGGTCACCCCGTACCTGGGAGTTACGGATTGACGGAACACCTTTCCCTTTCAGGCGTACCTTTGTATCGGTCTTTGTTCCTGCCTTCACATTATAGATAACCTCGCCGTCAACCGTTTTAATCTTAATGTCTGCTCCCAGCGCCGCCTGTGCAAAGGAAATCGGGACAGTTGAAAAAATATGCATATCCTGACGCTGGAAAATCGGATGTCTGGATACCGTCACCTCCACAAGCAGGTCGCCTCTCGGGCCGCCGTTCAATCCTGGCTCACCTTTTTCACGAATACGGACACTCTGCCCATTATCGATACCTGCCGGAATAGAAACCGATATCTTCTTTTTATTGGAAACAAATCCTGTTCCGCCGCAGTCTGCACACTTTTCGCGGATAATCTTACCTGTTCCGTGACAGTCCGGACATGTCTGCACATTCTGTACCATTCCAAAGAAAGACTGCTGTGTATAAACAACCTGGCCCTTGCCGCCGCACTTTGGACAGGTTTCCGGGGAAGTTCCAGACTTTGCACCACTGCCGCCGCACTTTGGACAAGGATCCTTTAAAATAACGTCCAATTCTTTCTCACAGCCAAATATTGCCTCTTCAAAAGTAATTCTTACGCTCTTACGGATATTTGCACCCTTCATAGGCCCTTGGCCTGCACGTCCGCTCCTTCTTCCGCCGCCAAACAGATCTCCAAAGATATCTCCAAAAATATCACTGAAATCTGCACCGCCAAAGTCAAAGCCGCCAAAACCGCCTCCTCCTGCGCCGCTTTCAAATGCTGCATGGCCAAACTGGTCATACTGTCGACGTTTGTCCGGGTCACTTAAGACAGCATAAGCTTCTGAAGCCTCTTTGAATTTCTTTTCGGCCTCTACATCTCCGGGGTTCATATCAGGATGGTATTTTTTGGCAACCTGTCTATATGCCTTTTTTAACGCAGCGTCGTCGGCGTCTTTACCGACGCCGAGGACTTCATAATAATCTCTTTTAGATTCTGCCATAGTTTATCCTTCTACTCTATACCTCTTTATAGTCTCCGTCTACTACATCATCACCTGCAAATCCATCCGGTGCCGGACCTGCCTGTGCTCCTGCTCCCATATCTGGGCCTGCCCCTTGCGCTCCTGCCGCTGCGCCGGCCTGCTCATACATCTTTGTAAAAAGCTTCTGGGCACCTTCCATAAGCTTCTCCTTTGCAGCTTTAATCTCTGCAATCTGTGCATCGGACATATCGTCCATATTCACCTTCTCAAGAAGCTCCTTTAAAGCCTTGCAGTCAGCCTCTACTGCTGCCTTATCTGCTCCGTCAAGCTTATCGCCGACCTCGCCTAATGCCTTTTCTGTCTGGAATACAAGAGCATCGGCATCATTCTTTGTATCAATGCCTTCCTTACGCTTCTTATCCTGCGCCTCAAATGCAGCTGCTTCCTTCACTGCCTTATCAATATCCTCGTCAGACATGTTGGAGCCTGCTGTAATGGTAATATGCTGTTCTTTTCCCGTTCCTAAATCCTTAGCAGATACATTTACAATACCATTTGCATCAATATCAAAGGTAACCTCAATCTGCGGTACTCCACGCGGAGCCGGCGGAATTCCATCCAGTCTGAACTGGCCGAGAGATTTATTATCTCTTGCAAACTGTCTCTCACCCTGTACAACATTAATATCTACTGCTGTCTGATTATCAGCCGCTGTAGAAAAAATCTGGCTCTTCTTTGTAGGGATCGTTGTATTTCTCTCAATCAGTCTTGTAGCAACACCGCCCATTGTCTCAATAGACAGGGAAAGCGGAGTTACATCAAGAAGAAGAATGTCTCCTGCTCCCGCATCGCCTGCAAGCTTGCCTCCCTGAACAGAAGCGCCAAGAGCTACACATTCATCTGGATTCAGAGATTTACTCGGCTCCTTGCCTGTAAGACGCTTAACCTCTTCTTGTACAGCCGGAATACGTGTAGAACCACCCACCAGCAGCACCTGCCCCAGCTCAGAAGCAGAGATGCCTGCATCGGAAAGAGCCCTCGTTACCGGCTCGGATGTTTTTAATACAAGATCATGTGTCAGCTCATCAAATTTTGCCCTTGTAAGATTCATGTCAAAATGCTTCGGTCCCTCTGCTGTTGCAGTAATGAACGGAAGGTTAATATTCGTGGTTGTAGCAGAAGATAACTCTTTCTTTGCTTTCTCCGCTGCTTCCTTAAGCCTCTGAAGCGCCATCTTATCTGTAGATAAATCAACGCCCTCCTGCTTTTTAAATTCAGCAATCATATAATCTGTAATCTTCTGGTCAAAGTCGTCTCCGCCAAGTCTGTTGTTACCTGCTGTAGACAATACCTCAATAACGCCGTCGCCAATTTCAATAACAGATACATCAAAAGTACCGCCGCCTAAGTCGTATACCATAATCTTCTGCTCTTTTTCGTTGTCAAGGCCATATGCAAGAGCTGCTGCCGTAGGCTCGTTGATAATACGCTTTACATCAAGACCTGCAATCTTACCTGCATCCTTTGTCGCCTGGCGCTGTGCGTCATTAAAGTAAGCCGGTACAGTAATAACAGCCTCTGTCACCTTCTCACCAAGATATCCTTCTGCGTCACCCTTAAGCTTCTGAAGAATCATTGCAGAAATCTCCTGCGGTGAGAACTTCTTCTCATCAATTGTTACTCTGTAATCAGAACCCATCTCCCTCTTAATCGAAGAAATAGTTCTCTCTGCGTTAGTTACTGCCTGACGCTTTGCAGGCTCTCCTACTAGACGTTCTCCTGTCTTTGTAAATGCTACTACAGACGGTGTTGTTCTTGCTCCTTCTGTATTCGCGATAACGGTCGGCTGACCGCCTTCCATAACAGCTACACAGCTGTTCGTGGTTCCTAAATCAATACCTATGATCTTGCCCATTTTTATTTCCTCCTTTTTTAATAAAGCTAATTTGCTACTTTTACCATACTGTGCCTCACTACAGAGTCACGGTACATATAACCTTTCTGGAACTCCTCTGCGATAATATTCTCGCCAAAGTTCTCATCCTCCACATGCATCACCGCATTATGGAAATCCGGATTGAATTCCTTTCCTACCGCCTCGATAGGAGTTACTCCAACCCCTTCCAGTGTTGTCATAAGCTGCTTATACACCTTCTCCATCCCCTGAACAAACGGGTCCTCCTTCTGGTCCTCCTTTACTGCATCAAGTCCCCGCTCAAAATTATCAACTACCGGAAGTATCTTATCTATGATATCTTTCGCTCCTATCTCGTACATCTGGGACTTTTCCCGGTCTGTACGCTTGCGGAAGTTATCAAACTCTGCCATCTGACGGGTAAGCCTATCGGTCAGCTCCTCAATCTTCTCGTCCTTTTTATCCTTCTTATTCTTCTTGCCAAATAATTTCCTGCCAGACTTTTCATCATTCTCACAGACCCCATCTTCACAGGTCTCATCATCCTCAGTTTCCTTTGGCTCTTCCTCCGTATTCTGAGCCCCGCCGTCTAAATCCTCCCTGCATGTATCTTCTTCACCGGAAACCTCTTTCGCACTTTCTGCTTCCTCCACAGCCTGTTCCTTTTCTGCGGCCTTCTTTGCTTCCTCCACGGCTTCCTTTACCATCTCTTCCTGGCTCTTCTCTCTACCATTTTCCAAGGGTTATTCCACCTTTCTTCCTTATTCTTTCTTATGAAACATCTGATCCAGCTCACTTTGCAGCCGTTTCATCGATTTTAACACATGCTCATAATCCATTCTCTTTGGTCCGATAATACCTATCGTTCCCTTCATGCCGTCGCCTAATTCATACGTTGCTGTAACAACACTGCAATCCTTCATATTCTGCACCGGCGTCTCGTCTCCGATATAAACCTGAATTCCAGTGTTCTCCTCTTTTGACAGCGTCTGTGCCACCAGCTCCGTAAGCTGCTGCTTCTCTTCAAATGCACTTATAATCTCCTGTGCGCTCTGCTTATCCGAAAGCTCAGGATATTTGAAAATATTCGTCGTCCCGCTTGTATATATCTGCATATCCTCATCAAGCTGAATCACATCCGCCACTGCGTCAAGAACATTTCCAATCACCTCGCTGTGTATGCCCGCCTGCTCCTTAAGTCTTGCAATTAATCCCAGATTAATCTCCTCAATAGACATTCCGTTAAGCGTTGTATTTAGAAGCATGTTAAGCTTCAGCAGATTTTCATTGCTTAAGGGCTCTTCTACATTAATAATCCTGTTCTTAATAACATTACCTCCAAGAACGATTACTGCAATAATCTGCTCCTCATCTACCATCGAAAGCTGAATAAACTTTAATTTATTCGCACTGTTCACAGGTGTAGAAACCATCGTCGCATAATTAGTATTTGTTGCAAGAACCCGGGCTGCCTGCTTAAGAAGCTTCTCCATCTTATCCGCCTTCTCAAGCATCTGATCCTCTCTCTCGTTTAACTCCTGCTCTTTTTCTTCCATCAGCATATCAACATAGAGGCGGTAGCCTTTATCCGAAGGAATACGTCCTGCCGACGTATGAGGCTGTACGATGTATCCCAGTTCCTCTAAATCCGACATCTCATTGCGGATTGTGGCGGAGCTTAAATTAAGATCCGTATACTTGGAAATCGTTCTCGAGCCTACTGGCTCGCCAGTCTCTAAGTACGTCTTAATAATCGCATGAAGAATAGTGAGCTTGCGTTCGTTTAATTCATGCTCTGAAACCATCTGCCTCCTCCTTTTCGGTTTTCTCTGTTAGCACTCTTTAATTTTGAGTGCTAACATCTTCGAATACTAATTTATCACTACGTTTCCCGTTTGTCAACACAGTTTATACATTTTTTATTTTATAATTTAACATGTAATTTTAAAGCTTCTCCTCACTATATTTTGCACAAAAACAGAGGAGCTCATCTTGAACTCCTCCTGTCTTTTTTAGCTAAGTTCTACCTTCGCCGCCTCTTCCGGTTTAAACTCATTCTCCAAATCGTAAATATTATGTCCTGTAGATTCTCCAAGAACTCTTCCTTCCAAAGAATAGCACCGGATAAATCTCTTCACGTCAATGCTCGACCAGTGCTCCACATCCCAGCTCATATAGCCGTCAGCGTCTGACTTCTTCTCCTTAAGATAAAGATCGACCTGACGTCCGCTTCTCATAATGTCGATCAGTCCCTTTGTACCGTCAACCTCAAGCTCTTCTTTTTTTACTGAATCGTAAACTTTCATTGGTATATTCCCTCCTAAATATAAAAACTCTATATTTTGATTATACTATGGAAGAAATCAATTGTCCACATCAGCCGTATCTGATTTTGAATACTCAGAATAGGAAATAGACACCTCATTTTTTTTCATAAATAACAGTCCAAATGAACCCGGACCACAGTTACTTGAAATAGCTGAAGAAGCCTTCTGTAGGTAAACTCTCTCAAAGGGGCAGTACTGCTGTACCAGCTCCTGAATATACTTAAGGCTTTTCTCATCCATGCCTGAATAAGTAATAAATAGGATGCGGCGGTCAATATTCCTCGCATTTAAAAGTACCTTCCGGACATACTTTTTAATAACACGGCTAAAATTACCCATTTCCATACTGCCCACTACCATCCTGCTCTTCCTCAGCTCAAGAACCGGATGCAGCAGAAGGGCGTCGCAGACAGCCTGTATCCTTTTGGGAATTTTCCCGGCACGGCACATCATATGCGTACTGTTGATGATAAAGGCTGAGGAAATGTATCGTCTAAGCTTTGTCACCGTCTGCACAATTTCTGCCTTTGAAGCATGATGCTCTGCCATATAAGCGGCATACAGCACCAAAAGACCCATACTGCTTGACAAATGTCCGGAATCAATCACCGTCACATTTTCAAAAGATTTAGCAGCCTCCACTGCGTTCTTATATCCCCGGCTTACATTCTTCGCCATCGTAATATGGATCACATTCTGAGCTTCCGTGAGCTTCTCTGCAAAAAATCTTTCATAATCCTCTATATCCGGCGGCTGAGAAGCGCCGCTTTTTCCTTCCGCCATATGGAAAAGAAGCTCATCCGCTTTAAGCTCTACCTCATCCAGAAAACGGCCCTCATCTGTACAGACATAATAAGGACACACCGAGATACGAAACTCCCTTTTAAGAGATTCAGGAAGATCACATACACTGTCTGTTGTAACTAAATTTAAGATTCTCTGAGCCTGTTCAAATATCAATACATCCTTCCCAATTTCCGACTGACTTGCCTCCTCACTTAAGTTCACCAGCTCTTTGGGCAGAATACTTAAAACTGCCGCTTCTAAAAGAGCGCCGCTGACCGGTTTTGCCAGATAGCCGCTGAAGCCCTCTTTCCGGTAGAGAAGCTGGTTATCACTGCCCGCGTTAGCAGTCAGCGCAACAACCGGCACATCCTGACACAATCCGCCAGGCTGTGTGCGCAATGCATGGAAACATTCTATACCATCCATCTCTGGCATAAGATGATCCATCAAAATACCGTCATAATGAAAAAGCTGTGTGTGCTTTAGACATTCCGCACCGCTTAAAGCGGTGTCTATCTGAATCTTCGTATCTGAAAGAAGCTTTTGTGCAACCATCAGATTCATCTCATTGTCATCCACTATGAGAAGATGTGCCTCCGGCGCCTCAAAGCTCTGCCTGTACTGCTCTCCCTCGTGACTTTTTACCCGGGAATCCAATGTAAAAACTCCCAGTTCTTTATCATCCACAATGTCCTGCTCTAAGGTCACAATAAACGTGGAGCCCTTCGTATACACACTGTTCACACTAATCTCACCGCCCATCAGCTCCACCAGCTGACGAACGATGCTAAGCCCCAGTCCGGTTCCTTCAATATGACGGTTTTTTTCTTCGTCCACCCTCCGAAATGCATTAAAAAGATAAGGAATATTTTCTTTTTTCACCCCTTGTCCGGTATCCTCCACAGAATACCAGACGCGAACTCTGTTAAGTCCCAGACGCTCGCACCGGGCAGACAAGATAATAGAACCCTCATTTGTATATTTCACAGCATTATTAAGGAGATTAATAAGCACCTGCTTGATGCGCACCTCGTCACCACAGAGCATACTGGGAATAGAGGCATCCACCTTAAGCCGAAAATCCAGTCCTTTCTCCTTCGCCTTAATCCAGATCATATTAACAATCTCTGAAAAGAGTTTTCCTGTTTCATAGGATACATTTATAATCTCCATTTTTCCAGATTTAATTTTGGACAAGTCCAGAATATCATTAATGAGAGTAAGCAGCAGTTTGCTGGCTCCCTGAATGTTCCTGGCATTCTCGGCAACTTCCTCTGAGATAGCCTCCCGCAGAATCATCTCATTAAGTCCTATAATTGTATTAATCGGCGTACGGATTTCATGGCTCATACTGGAGAAAAAGTGATTTTCCGCCTGATTAAGCTCCTCAATTTCCTTTTTCTGCTGTATAGAAAGCTTATTCTCCTCCTCATAAAGATTGTTTTGAAACAAAAGGAGCACACTTGTTAAAACACCTGTCAGAATGACGCACCGCACAGAATCAAAGTGCGCCTCTGCCGCAGTATTCTGTACTACAAACTGAGGATAATAGTAGGCAATATAATAGCAGAGAACCGTCTCCGCCATACAAATCAGGAAAAACACACCCTTACGCCTGCCCTCCAGGGCTATGGTTATATATATGAAGCAGAGCACAAACCACTCGGGGGCCCCGCCATACGCTCCTCCTGCTGTAAAAAAGCTGACTGGAAAAAGCAGCAGTAAAAGTACTACAATAGCCGTTGCCCCTGTATTAATACAGTCCTTCTGGATGCTGACGTTTAAAACTACAAACATGTATATGAGGCTTCCCGCTAATACATACAAATTTATAGAATATCTGCTCATCAGCAATATAAATACCAGTGCGATCATACTGATGCCTGTAACTAGACGAAACATACGCTCCCGTAGGCTGATCTTATGGTCAAAAACTTTGTCAAACCACTTTTTTAACACACTATATTTCCTCCTGTATTTCAGCTATTCTCTCACAAACCTCTTCGTACATGCGAAGAAGCGTAAGGTGATGCTCCCTAATATAATCCACATCCCCTCTCTTTCCCGCCAGTTCCAGTTCCTTTGCATATGCTGACAGTTCCTCCGCGCCAATTGTAAGGGATGTGCTCTTTAAAGCGTGGACCTTAACTGCATAGTCTGCCCAGTTATCCGCATCATAAAAAGCAATAATCTCGTTCTTCTTTTCCTCATACTGAGAGCTGAACATCTGCAGCATTTCGTCATAAAATTCCTCTTCCCCGCAGCAGTAATCCAGTCCCATCTTCACATTAATGCCGGCCTCCCAGAGCGCCGAAAAGCGATCCGATTCCTCAGATACATCTTCATCTGCCTCGAATGACTCTTCCCCTGTTTCTGTCGTATCCGTATGCGATATGTATATCTCCTCTTCCAACACACTAGATGAGACCGATTCCTCTTCCAGCACATTAGATAAGACAGGTTCCATTTCATATTGTATACACTGCTCAGGCAGTACCCGCCTCAGTACTCTCTCCAGGACAGAACGCTCTATCGGCTTCGGTATAAATTCCGTAAAGCCCTCGTGCTTAAACATTTCCCTCGCACCGCTGATAGTATTTGCCGTCAATGCGACTATCGGCAGCTCCTTATAAACTCCATTGTCCATCTCACGAATGTACTTTAAGGTCTCAACACCGTCAAATCCAGGCATCATATGGTCTAAAAATACGATATCATATGAGATATTCCTGCACCTATCTATCGCTGCTTTTCCGCTTAGGCAGGTATCTACCTGCATACCGTAGCTGCCTAAAACTCCTCTGGCCACCACCAGATTCATCTCCTCATCATCCACAACAAGCGCACGAACCCCTTTACAGGAAAATGGCCTGTGGGAAAGAGCGCCGTTTTCTTCCGCTCCATTTCTCTGTGCTTCGCCGTTTAACAGATTCACAACAGAAAGTGCAAAAAACGGTTTACGCAGCACCAACAGATTATTTCTGGATTTCAAGGTAAAATTCTTATCCGCAATTATTACAACCGGCATTGTCTCTGCCAGCTCTTCATAATAGGAAGGATTCTCTTCATATTCCGTCTGTGCAGTAAATACATGTGACAGCTTATGTTCACGGTGAAGCTTTAAAAGCCCTTCAAAATTATGAGCCTGATATCCTTCAATGCCAAGCCCCTCCACCATATGAAGAATCATATTGTCATAATATATTCTAATATCGTCACAGATGTATTTCTCTGGTCTGAAATAACATGCAATACAGATCTTATCTACATCCGCCACCTCAATTCCCGGCCTGGCATTCCCCACACCCTGAGGAATGATAATATGTGCTTCCAGTCCATGCTCTCCCCTGCTGTCAAAATGAACAAATCCACCCATCGCATGAAGAAGCCCCCGGGCTATAGGTATTCCAAGGCCCAGACCGCCTGCAAACCGGCGGCTCCCGGAATCTGCTTGGTAAAAATCATCACAAATCTGTATAAGCTGAGATGAGGTCATACCAATACCCGTATCATAAATATCTATCAGAAGGTTAACGCCGTAGTCTTCCTCACGATATCCGACATACACATAGATACCGCCCTCTTCTGTAAATTTTATAGAATTCTCCAGAAGAATTTTAAGCACATGAGAAATTTTTTCTGCATCCCCAATTAATACCGAAGGAAGTTTAGGTTCAACATCAAAAACCATCTCCAGCTTACGCCTGCTGTTCTGTATAGCAGTCAGAGTAATCACATCATTAATCAGCGACGTAGGCATATATTCTTCCTTTTCTGCCGTCAGCGTACCCTCTACAATTTCTGTGTAATCAATCATGTTATTAATCTGATTTGATAGTCTCTTGCCTGCCATCTGAATAGACTGCATTTCTTCCCTGATTTCCGGGGAAATATCCTTTCCAAGAGCAACTTCGCTGATTCCGATTACCATATTAATAGGAGTCCGAAGCTCGTGAGATACATTTGACAAAAACTCTGCATTCTGCCGTCCTGCAGCCTCCAGCTCTGCAAGAGTAGTCTCATATCTCCTTCTTGCAGCTCTTCTTCTGTCTAGCCGGTATCTTGCAATCAAAAACGCACCTACCGTTACTATACCTCCAAGCACAAGCCGCGTTGTCTCCTGTACGCTCATGTGAGAGGAAATTGTATGGAAAATAAAGAAATGATACAAAAGCTCCAGAATATAGAGACCGCCTGTCATATACAGCAGTCTCCTTCTATCCCTCAGCGAAAAAATAAGCAGCAATATACATGCTACAACAGGTATATCAAAAAGAATATCCCTGTGCACCCCAAAAAAGAAAAATTCAATCAGCATGAGGCCGGCACACAGATTCTCATATAGCATTTCCGAGCCATCTCTTCCAATGTGAAACCACCATACAATAAAACAGCCAATCAAAATCAACGGAATAATCCACATCTCCCAGGATAAGGCCAGCGTAAGCACAATAAGCATTATACTAAAGGTACTGGAGGTAACCGCTAAAAGCAGATGGATACTTGTCTGCTCCTGTTCTCTCATTTCATCTCAAACTCCTTTGCAATCCGATTCAGAAGCTCCTGAGGGAGAAACGGCTTTTTCAGGTAATTAACCGCTCCCAGCCTGATGGCGCTCTTTACATCCTCTTCATAACCTGATGCCGTCAGAAAAATTACAGGTATATCATCATAGCGGCCTTTCATATGCTCAAAAGTCTCAATGCCATTCATCCCCGGCATTTCAATATCAAGAAGAACCAGATCAATCTTATTGTTTTCAAGCTTTTCGAGGGCTTTTTCTCCTGACTCTGCCAGGATCACAACGTACTGCTTCTCCAGAATAATTTTTGTCCTCCTCAGATTCATCGCGTCATCGTCTACTACTAAAATACATTTTTGCATGTTACCGTCTCCTTCCAAATTCTGTTTTTATGCTCTGCCGGCTTTAGAGTCTCTTTCCAGCTCCCTCTGTATGTGCTCATGCATAACCTCTTCTGCACATTTTAAAATCTCCTGTAAGGACATATTATTATCCTTTCCTTTTACTTCCACAATACCATAGCTGAAACTGCACTGATATTTTCCATAGAACACTTCTTTAAACTCCCGCAGAATTTCCGCAAGCTTCCTGTTCATCAGCTCTGCCATGTTACCGGTAAGAACTACACAGAATTCGTCTCCGCCAATCCGCGCAAAGGTGTCGCCACCCCGGAAATTTTTCCTGACAATCTCCACAACATTCTGAATATAGGAATCACCTTCCTGATGCCCCAGTGTTTCATTTACATAATCTAAGCCGTCAAGCTTCAAGTAACACAATGTTGCCTCCAGTTCTTCGCAGAGAACGATTTCCATATATTCTTCAAAAAAGGCCCTGTTTTTAATCCCTGTTAGCGGATCATGGTTTGCCTTGCTGGTAAGGTTACGGACATTTCGCTTCTCGTCTGTAATATCTACTACCACATGCACATAGGAAGACCGCTCCTTCCATTCCATCTGGAAAGAGGTAACACGGTATGCCGTGTCAAGCTCACCCTCCATCTCCCACACCTTGTACTGTTCATTACTGTCCCATTTTAAAAGCTCGGACTGAAAGGAAAGACGCCGCTTACAGGTCTGGCAAAAGGACTTGTCTACCTCTCCTACCTGCTTTTTCTTGTTACAGTAGATGATTTCCTTACTGTCTTTGTCTACAACAAGGAGCCATTCCTTCCGCTTGCTCAGCATCTCCACTAGAAGCTCATTGTAACCCTCGATCATCTCTGCACGCCGCTCTGCCTTTACCGCTTCTTCCTGAAGCTTTTCCTCTCTTTCCTTTAGCTGCCTTGTCATCTCATTAAATGCAGTGGAAAACTCTCCCAAAAATGCTACATTCTGGGAATAATCCCCCTTTGTCACCTGCTGTGCCTGCCATGTCAGGTGATTCAGGTTCGCATGAAGATTTTTGAGATTTTCACACAAAAAATTATATTCCTTTGGAAATTCTACTGACAGATTCCCTTTCGAAAGCTCTGCTGAATACAGCACCAGCTCTTTCACTGCGTTCTCCAGATACTGAAGCCCCCGGCCTAAATCCTTATATGGCTCACTTAGCTCACCGACGTCAAACTGCTCCATCCAGGAATCATAAAGAATTCCTCTTAAGTATTCAAATAACATTTCGCAATTCTTATTTGTGTCCATCTCTGCGCCATTCCCCCTTATTCGTCTATATCTGCCCGGAACCGGCATACTCTGTCACCAGTCGCCCAGCAGTTCACCTCTGTCGCGGTATAGCTTTTTCCCGTATAGGAGGTAAGAATTCCTGAAAGAAATCCCTCGTCATAATTGCAGACTGTCTCTCCCAAAAGAGGAAGCCCTGAACAATCCGCATCCTCAGACACAGTAAGGACCGCCCTTCCTGTATCCTCATCAAACTTTTCTATTCTAAGAACGCCTATTTTAAACTCCTCAAGCTTTCTCTGAAGCTGAGCAGTAAATTCAGACAGTTCTAAAGATGAATCCAGATACTTTCGGGCAAAATAAGTTCCCGCCCGAAAACCCGCATTTCGAAAAAGACGGATCTGCTCCTCTTTTCCAAACTGCTCTGCCAGCTCCTCCCTAAGTGAATATTCCAAAAGCCTGTAAACGGCAACCGGAAGCTCCGCTCCCAGATTCTCCCTGCCATTTTCCTGTGCCTGCATATAATCTGCAAGCTTAAGTTCCTTTTTATTTTTCAAAAAAATGTTGTCTTCCAATACTGTTCCCTCTCTTTACTATTTTTTATTATATAAACCGGATAGAATAAATATCACTCTGAAGTTAAAACGGAACTACCGTATGCGGCTTCTGCTCCTGCTCCACCTGTTTCCAACGGGCCTTTACAGACGAAAAACTAGCCCAGATTGCAAGAGCATATCCAAAAATTAAATCCTTCATCACCCCGGCGGTGACCTCGCTCTCCTCTAAAAATGCAGGAATCAGCCCAAAGGAATCTCCCATAGAGAGAAAGTACACATCCCCCAGCTCTTTGTAAATCGCAAGACCCAAAGAAACATATTCCGCCCCCACGATCATCAGACAGGAAAGAAGAATACAAATTATAATTCCCTTCCTTGAAAGCTTTCTTCCAAGCATCTCATAGCCCTTCATTGCACAGAACACAATAGCATACCCGGCAATTCCGGCAATAAATCCGACCATACCGATAACCACCCACAAGACTGTTCCCAGCAGGGCTCCTAAAACAGCGCCGATAAGCCCCAGAAATATATTTTCCTTTCTCATGCCCTGCCCGTCTGCTCCATTAATCTCCTGCTTAAAGCAGCTCTCGCAGAGCAGTACCGGATTCCCGTCTACAGCAGCTGCCCGCAGCGGCAGAACATTCTTACATCTAGAGCAGCAGTTATGTATCCCAAACTCCATACATTTTGAAGCTAACTCTGACATAAGGATTGTCAAATTCTCCTTATCCTCCTGTTCCTCAGAGGCTATATTAATAGAAACCGTATTCCTTCCATTATAACCTGCATACTGTACAAATGGATGTCTCTGCTCCAGCACATGAAGATATTCCAGAAAGTCCTCTTTCCCCCCGCTCTTTTCTATATCCGCATGAAGCTGTATACGGAACTGATTCTCCGCCATCACGGGAACAATTAAAAAAGCTGTTCCGTTTACTGCACCATGAATAACATTTTGTGCCCTTTCATACACAAAGCCCTGGGGCATAACATTTTCAATTTGTACATTCATCTTTATTTCCTCCTGTTACATATCTCTTTCTCTATTTATACATTATTTCATAAATTTATCTATAGCCTGATTCAATTTTTCAATTGCCTCTGTATCGTGTTCTTCCACTGCCTCCACAATGCAGTGATTCAAGTGATTTTTCAGTACCACCTTTCCCGTACTGTTAATCGCCGAACGCACTGCGGCAAGCTGGATTAACACGTCACTGCAGTCTGCGTCCCTCTGCACCATACGCCTAACTGCGTCCAGATGTCCGATTGCCTTTGACAGCCGGTTAATCACCGCCTTCTTTTCCTCCTCGCTGTGTACATGTCCATGTGGATGAGGATGCGTATGGATACAGGGGTGTTCATGCAGATGCTCCTTTGGCGTGTCCTTCCTTTGTTGTGTCATCTTCCATTTGTCTCCTTCTGCCTTTAGTTAGGCTACTATATTATAACGTATTTCTTATCATTTGCCAATCATTAAAAACACAAAAACATTTTTAAAAGGTAATGAATGTCAAATATATTCCCTGTACAAAAAAGACGGAATCAAAACTCCGTCTCCTTTCACCTATATTCTGCCCCATTGATCTCCGGCAGACTGACAATCCGCGTACAAACCCTTTTTGCCAATGCCATATTATGGGTCACCACAAGCATTCCAAGCTCCTGTCTTTCTGCCGCCTTCAAAAGAATCTCCCAGACCTGCGCCTGCGTAATGACATCCAGCATGGTACTGATTTCATCACAGACAAGAAACCTTGTCTGCGGCCCCAGAACCCGCGCAATTAAAAAACGCTGGAGCTCGCCGCCGGAAAGCTCTGCAGGCCATCTTTTAAGCCATTCCCTTTCAATTCCCATATCCTTTAAAAGTTCTGCATCCGGCGTCCATGCCTCACACAATATCTTCTCCATCTTCCACCTCGGATTTACCGCCTGCTCTGGATGCTGATATATCATCTGCACTGGACAGTAACCCTTTTTCGGCAAAGGACTTCCGTTAAGAAGCACCTCTCCTTCCAAAGGCCGCTCATACCCTGCAATAATTCTGGCAAGGGTACTCTTCCCACATCCGGAAGGACCTATTAACCCAACCCTCTCTCCCGGCTTTACGGTAAGATTTATCCCCCTTAAAATCCAGTCTGCACTCTTTCCATACCGGAAGCTTATATTCCCTGCCGCAAGTCCTTCGCTGCTCTTATCTTGCATGCACACACCTCACCTCTGCGCCGCGTACCTTCCTCATAGGAATTTCTCCCATGCACATCCCGCTTCTTTCGCTGCACCTTTCCGCAAACAGACACCCCTTTGGAAGCTTTCCAGCATAAGGCTGAAAACCCTTAAGAGGCCGAAACTCATTTTGAGGAAGTGCTTCTAGAAACGCCCTGCTGTATGGATGGCGCAGTGCTTCCTTCCCCGCTCTAAAATCCTTTGCAGGCGCAATTTCCACAATAGTACCAGCATAAAACACTGCTATTTTATCTGCTGCCCGAAACGCCAGATCAATATCATGGGTAATTAGAATAACTGCACAGCCTGCATCCGCCAGTTCCCGAAAATTCTGAAGAGTTTCCTCTGCCAGTTCCTTCGAAAGTCCCGGCGTCGGCTCATCTGCTACAATAAGACTCGCCTCTTCCATAAGTGCCGAAGCAATAAGCACCCTTCTTGCCATCCCTCCGGAAAGCATAGAGGGAAATTTCTTTTCTGTTCCTTCCTCCAGCCCGTATTTCCCAAAGAGCTCCCTCTGGCGCTCCTTCGTTCCCCGGACCCCCATTACCTGCCTGCCCACACGCATCAGTGGGTCTAAATAATCAACAGACTGGGGAATGAACGCAATCTCCCTTCCTCTTAATCGTCTTTTCTCCTTCTCTGTAAGAGGCTGCCCCTTATAAAGCATCCGCCCCCTCGTGGAGGCATTGCCGGGCAGAATACCAAGAACGGCATGAGCAAGTATGCTTTTCCCCGAACCGCTTGCACCTGCAACCGCAAGTATTTCTCCTGCGTGGATACTCAGGCTTAATTTATGCAGCACCTCCAGATTTTCTCTGCGAAGCCCCTTCTGATACATGTTAAAAGAAACAGAAAGCTCCTCCACTGAAAGAACCGGAACATTTTCTTTCTCCTGAACTATTTTATTTCCCATATCTTCCTCCTGTTTCTATTCATTGCCGCTGTCCGGATTCCACAGCCTTTTTAAGTTTTCTCCAATTATATCAAACAGCATAACCGCCAAAAGCAGCATAAGGCCCGGAAAAAGCATCAGCCACCATTTCCCCATAGCAATATATTTCATAGATTCTGATAAGATCACGCCGATTGCAGGTTCCTCCGCTGGAAGGCCGAAACCCAAAAAGGTGATGGACGCCTCATGCATGACTGCATGGGGAAATAAAAGAATCACACCCACAAGATAAACCGGCAGCACATGGGGAATCACATGCCCCCATGCCACGCTGAAGCGGCTTTTTCCCATTTTATACGCAGCACGGACATATTGAGATGAACGCACCGAAATCACCTCGGCACGCACCACACGGGTAAGCTCCGGCCAATGGGTAAATGCTACCGCTGCCGTAACGCCTTTCGCCCCTCTTCCCAGCATAAAGGAAATTAGAATTAACAAAACTAGATGAGGGATTCCCATAAAAAGATCCACACACCAGTTCACAAAGCTGTCAAGCCTGCCTCCAAAGACTGCTGCCGTCACCCCGAAAGCAAGTGCAATCACCGAACTTATTCCTGCAGCCAGCGCCGCAGTCAGCAGACTGACAGATATCCCCTTAACCGAACGCATCAGCATATCCCTGCCCATAAAATCCGTTCCGAATAGATGTCCGCTCCCCGGAGGAAGCAGCTTATCCGCATAATTTACATCATACCCGCTCTCCGGCATAAAAAGCCCCCAGAAGAAAATACCAAGAAGATAAACTGAGGCAAATCCAATATAAATCATAACTCTTGTTCTTGTGTTACACTTTTTCATCCACTTCATACTCCATTTCCGGAAATTCTCCCTAATGTACAAAACTGCCATCTCTAGGCTCCAGCGCCAGATACAATATGTCTGCAGTCAGATTCCCGGCAAACACAAATGCCGCGCTGCATACGGCAATTCCAAGAAGCAGCGGCACGTCTCCGCCGAGTCCTGCCGCCGTAAGCGCGCTTCCGATTCCCGGATAAGAAAATACAGACTCCGCCAGCGCTATCCCGCCAAACAGCTCGCTAAAGGAGGCAAACTGCACGGTCACAGCCGGCATCAGTGTATTGCGGATTCCATGACGCATTACAATCTGCCCCATACTTTCCCCCTTTGCCTTTGCATACAAAATAAACTCCCGATTTAAAATCTCTATAAATTTCTGCCTTGTATACAATGCAATCTTTCCTATTCCTAAAACGCTTAAAGTAAACGCCGGAAGAATCATATGGTAAATACGATCCGAGATCGTAACCTCTTCCGCCGCCTTCCCCATAGGCGCAGCAAGCCCAATGGGGAACCACCCAAGGTGTACTGCAAAAAGGCTCAGAGACAAAAGTCCTATCCAGAAAGTGGGAGCCGACTGAAGCGCCAGGCAGAAGGTCTTAATCAGCTTGTCTGTAAGCCTGCCTTTTCTAACAGCCGCAAGTATTCCCATAGCATATCCCAGTATTCCCGAAAAGCTCCACGCCGCAAACATCAATGCCAGAGAATATTTAAGACGTTCTGCGATAACTGTTTTCACCGGCTTTTTATAAGTAATAGACTCTCCCCAGTCGCCATGTACAAAGTTCCATGCCCATTTAAAGAACCTCTTTACAGGCGGCTCATTTAACCCCCAGTGCCTTAATATCTCCTCCTTTGCTTCCTCAGAAAATGTCGAATCTGTGCCAATATAGGCTGTCATCGGGTCCACGGGAGACGCTTCCAGTAGAAGAAAAGATAAAATGCTGACTGCGATGAAAAGTGTGAGCATCCGCAGCACCGTTTTTCCCGTATATTTCATGCGCGCCATTTTTTCATCCCCTCCTCTTTAGAAATTTAACTGCCATATTTATTTCAGACTCCAGTCCTTCATATTACAGATAATGGGAATCCCATGTCCATGAGGATGCGGTACCTGCGTAGATACCGAAATATCAACCCTGTCGCTTACAAAATAACAGTGCTCTATATTAACAAGATAAAGATATGGATTTTCCTGTGCAAAAATCTCCTGCACTTCCCTCCACTTCTCCACCGCCTTGTCATGCCTGTCGCTTTCAATTGCTTCCTTTATTAATGCATCTGCCTGTGCATTTTCATATCCCGGTGTATTAGAATACTGAGCCGTAAGGAATGTCTCCGAAGAAAATAGCTGATGAATCACCATGGGGCTGAACTGCCCGAATCCCCACACTACACCTGACTGGTAAGCGGCCTTTGTAATTTCATCCCATGTTGTCTGCTTTACACTGATTTCAATACCAAGCTTCCGAGCATCCTCCGCAAGAGCCGCAGCAAGCTGGTAACGATCCTGCTCATCGGAGGGAGTATAAACCTCAAAGGAGCACTTTAATTCACCTTTTTCCCGTATGCCGTCCCCATCTGTATCCTTCCATCCAGCTGTCTCAAGAAGCGCCTCTGCATCCTTACGCCTGCAGTCTGTTATTTCCGGTGCATTCCCCCATTCCAGGTTATCTGTGAATCCATATGCGGGCACACCTACGCCATTAAAAGCATTTTCAATTATATTTTTCCTATCTATTCCAATATTCAGCGCCTCCCGCACTGCCGCGTCCGCTGTCACATTATTTCCTGCCCTTACCTTCTTCCCATCCGGAGTTTCTACCGTCCGCAAAGGCAGACAGGGAAGGCTTATATTCCGTACATCCATCGTCTCAAGCTTTTCCACATGCATGCCCGGTATCTGCTCCTTTGCATAGTTGGGCTGCACCATGACTACGTCCAGCTGTCCGGAACGGGCGTTTGAAAATGCCGCCTCATTATCCATATTCACAAAGGTTACCTTTTTTATACTAGGAACGCCATCAAAATAATTTTCATTCGCTTCAACAATTAACTGCTGTTCCGCATCATACTGAACAGCCTTCCAGGCCCCTGTGCCTACCGGCAGCTCATTAAAGCTCTCGCTGTCATATCCGCTCCGGGGGACAATACCAAGCTGCGCCGTCATATCAAGAAACGGAGAATAGGGCGCATCCAGAGTAATCTTAACTGTCCTGTCATCCACCGCTTTAATGGATATCATCCTGCTTAAGTCCACCTTTTCATTCTTCCCCTGATTCTCCTTTACAGTTTCATAGGTAAACACCACATCCTCTGCGGTAAATTCTGAACCGTCATGAAAGGAAATTCCCTCTTTTAAAATAAAGGTATATGTAAGAGCGTCCTCTGATATACTATAGCTTTCTGCCAAATCACCGGCATACGTGGAATCTGACTGCACCTTAAGAAGCGCGTTATTGATGAAACTCCACCCATAGGAGAACCCTCCTTTTACCGGATCCAGTGAACTTTCAAAGAAGCCATGACCCACATAGCAGACAATCGAATCCTTGTCTTCCCTGTCTGCTCTCTCGTTTTTTGTACCAGAATTTCCGCATGCAGACAAAAATAACATAAACAGACAGCAAAAAATACTAATGCTCCTTTTTTTTCTCATTCCTTACCTCCGCAGACTATTAAAATCTGCTCTATTATATCTGCCCATCCGCGGTATAGACAAGCCTCCCTGGGGGATATTGACAAAAAAAGCTGTGGTCTACAGTCCCGGCCTGTAGATCACAGCTTCTATCCATTTCCTATTTCATACTATCTTGCATAACCCTCAGCACATTTTTATAAAAAATTTTTTCAATATCATCTTCCGAAAACCGGACCTTTTTAAGGGCATCTATTAGTATCTGTACCTTAGAGCAGTCGCTGATTTCCATATTACCCGTAATACCGTCAAAATCACTTCCAAGCCCTACACATTCAATACCGCCTACATCAACAATGTGCCGTGCATGTTTTGCCATAAGCTCTGCTGTACTGTCCTTACATTCTACATCCTCATTCAAAAATTCCGGTCCGAAATTAATTCCAGTCACACTGCCTGTCTGCCCCAGAATTCGAATTTGAGCATCTGTAAGATTTCTCTGATGCGGACACAGGGAAATGCTGTTGGAATGAGTGGCTGCAAACGGTTTTTTACAAACATCTGCGACATCATAAAAACCGCCTTCAGATAGATGAGACACGTCCACCAGCATTCCTAACTCCTGCATATAAGCTGCTGCCTCCTTTCCAAATTCTGTAAGACCTGCTTTCATGATCTCTGGAGCCTTAGAATTTGGAGCGCCAAAGCAGTTTGGAGTATTCCATGTAAGAGATATTGCGCGGAACCCCATATCATAATATCTCTTTATGTTTTCCATTCTGCCCATAACTGCTCTTCCATCCTCCATCGTAAGGACAGCTGACATCCTGCCTTGTGAGCAATTCCTCTTAACATCCTCTGCATTATATGCCATACCTATTATATCCTGGTGCTTTTCTACATTATCAATAAGGTATTTTCTCAAAATCTTAATATATTCTTCTTCAGGAACCGGGGCCACCCCCATCATTTTATAAGCTTCCTCTGGCGGAAGAAAGACAGCAAAGAACTGTGCCATCTGTCCACCTTTTTTCATTCTGGAAAAATCAACGGATGTGAACTTTGAATCATAGAGATTCCCTTTATCTTTGTCCCTGAATAAAAGCATCATCAATGAATCACAATGCATATCTATAAACTGCATATCTTTTCTCCTTTTCCTTCTGCAGAATCATTTTTATTTTACCGTTTCTGCATCCTTTTTACAGTCTCTCTTATAAAGCACATACCCGAGCGCAATACATAGACCAACTGTAACAGCCATTCCCCATGTACTAAGTGCCGGTATCTTTCCAATAACGAATTTTAATATAACTGCAAGAAGCAAATATGGAGCCATGCCTTTCACATTCTTTGCCATACCGCCTTCTCCATTAAAACGCATAAAAATCATAGAGCCTAAAAGTCCAACCATAACAAATGCAAAGGATGCCATAACAACTTCCGGCAGTATTCCTATAAGCCATTCACCGCCCAGAACAAATATCAGTAAAAGAACAAGATTTACTACAATAGAAGAAGCAATACCAACGATTGTAACAATCTGACCTCTCATTGTATTGATATTTGCATTCATAACAGACTGAAGATTAAGTGCAACAGGAAACCTCATAGCGCCTACATTGCCAGACAAATATCCCATATACGTTCCTGCACTGCCTAAAACCGGCCAATATGCTAAAGGCTCTGTCAGCCACATGCCAATACCAATACTAGAAATCGCAACTATTACACTCATATAGCTTGATGCAGACGCCATATAGCCTTTTACAAATACAAAATAAATTACCGGAAGAAATGCCAATACAAATGCCGCGGCCATTGTCAATCTTCCAATTCTATGTACTTTGGGAATAAAAATATCCTTATATATTTTCTGTGCTGCTTCTGTCTCTGCTGCCTGTATGCTATTTACATTATTCTCACTCATGAATTTTTCCTCCTATTATCCCATTATCATAGTCAGTACCTGTCCGGCGATCATTGCCGTTATCATGGCAATTGCCATAGAAAAGCTGCCCAATGTATTATTTTTCAGCTTCTTTGCTAGATTTGATACAAAAATCATAACAAAACCAGACACAAAAAAAGCAATAATACTTGGAACTGCTGTAAAATAGTCTAATACAGAATATCCTAGAAGGCCGGACATAGCTGCATTTGACATATATGGGACAAAGCTTCTGCCTCCTCCCTTCTGTGCTGCTTCTGCACTTTTTGCCACCACCTTATCTAATGGCTTCAGTGTAATGATAGTATTGATAAAGTATGGAGCCGATGCAAGAGTCATTCCAAAAATGCAAAGAGTAAATATTGATTCTGTAAATTCTGCCGAACCGAATTCAACACCCGCTGCTCCCGCTGAAAACTGTGCCATCATCAACTCCCACGCTGGAGCACCGATTACTCCACATCTCATAAATGTCACGCCGGAGCCAACCATAACAATCAGTGAAAGAGCGATTGTAAGTGTGGAAAATGCAGGTCCTATGGCAGAAACTGCCCCTGTCTTTACTGCCTGGCTGATTTCTTCCTTTGACACTGCATTTGTTTTCTTGTTCATGTTAAGTGCCAGCCTTAGAAACAAAAGTGCCTGTACAATTACCATGCCGATTAATATAGCGGCAAAAACCCACACTGTTCCATTCATGTTTTTAATTGCTTCCATTTGTTTTCCTCCTCTTTTGTCTTATTTTTCCACTACATAATTTAGAACCTATACCTTATAGTTTAGATTCTACTCTTTTTTATTTATTATGTCAATATTTTTTAAGAAATTATTAATATTTTCTATCATTTTGCCAAACAAAAAATCTCCGGATAATCATAATATCTGATCCGAAGATATTTCTCACAAAATCATTTATATTATTGTATGTCTTTTTCATAACAAAAACCGAAGCTTAAGATGGTTCCCACGTCTTAGATAACTCTATCCATTCCTCCATCAGCTCAAATCCTCTTTCAATTTCTTTTAATGAAAATTTCTTTTCTACAAGCTTTAAAAACCCCTCATAATTCCTTGTATCATATGCCCTGTGCGCCCTGTCAAGCGTAGCACCTTTTTCCGTAACATACAAACGGATACTCTTCCTGCCGTCTTCTTTGTCCCTGACAAGCAGTCCTTTTTCCTCCAGTTTCTTTATAATCTGTGATACAGCACCTTTTGTACGATTCCAGTCGACTGCTACCTGAATCGGAGATATACCTGGATTTGCAGCAATCCAGCTTAAAATATGCACCTCCACTGTATGCATGCTTTCCCCTGTTCCATAGTCTTTCGCTGCCGTTATCGTATTAAGGGCATTCATCCTCTCAATAATTGTTGACATTTCATATGGCGTATATTTAATGCTTTTCACAATAATCCCTCCCCAAATATATTATATTTACTATCCCATATTTCTATTTTTTTGTCAACATCCACAAAAAAAGTGTAAAACCTTCGGAATATCCGAAAGCCTTACACCTCTTTAGATATTTTTATGCATTAAATACATATTTGTCAAGTCTGCAAAACGCTTCTTTTACCCTGCTAAGGGGTAATGCCAAGTTCATGCGTATTGCATATGGACCGTGAAACATTCTTCCGTCCTGCCAGATAACCCCCACATCTGTACCTGCCTTCTGCAGCTCATCCAGTGTCTTATTATGAGCCTCACACCATTTCTGGCAGTCCAGAAACAGCATATATGTTCCCTGCGGCCTGCTAAGCTCTACCCCTTCAAAATGATCTTTAATGTAGCTGCATGCATAATCTACGTTTTCACTGATTACCCCACATAACTCGTCTACCCATTCATATCCCTCCGGCTTATACGCACCAATCAGTGCATGCATGGATATTACATTCATATTATTATAATGACATTTACTGCTCATAGCGGTTACCCTGTCCCGCAGATATTTATTATAAATAATATGATAGCTTCCTACCAGACCTGCCAGATTGAAGGTTTTGCTCGGAGCATAGAACGCCATTGTACGATTTCTTGCATCCTCACTCACTGACTGAGTAGGAATATGCTTATGTCCGTCTAAAATAATATCAGACCAGATCTCATCTGAAATTACATAGCAGTCATTAGCCCTATAAATTTCCATTGCCTTCTCTATCTCCCAACGTTCCCATACACGTCCGCATGGATTATGCGGACTGCAGAATATTGCCACATGAATATTTTCTTTCTTAAGCTTTGCGTCCATATCTTCATAATCCATACGCCAGATTCCTTCTTCATCCTGCTTAAGAGGACTATGTACAATCTTATATCCCCCATTTGTAAGACTCGCAGTAAAACCAATATAGGTTGGACTATGCACGAGCACTGCATCTCCAGATGCCGCCAGACACGCAAGCGCCGACATTACTCCTCCCAAAACGCCGTTTTCATACCCGATTGCTTCCTTTTCAAGACCTGTCACGCCGTTGCGGTTTTCCTGCCATTTGATAATGGAGTCAAGATATTCCTTTGACGGAGCAAAATATCCATACAAAGCATGGTCTGCCCTGTTCCTAATAGCTTCTGGAATCGTAGGTACTGTAGGAAAATTCATATCTGCAACCCACATAGGAATTGCATCAAATCCCTCCTTCGGCCCCGGAATCGTAAACTGCCCCATAGTCTGCCCTACAGCATCCACCGCCATTGCATCTTTACCGCGGCGGTCAATAATCGAAGTAAAATCATATTTCATATCGTTTTTCTCCTCTAAAATTTTATTAGGTATAAGGTTCTTTTATGGTATAGATTCTAAACTGTATATGAGTATACTATATTTCTTACAAAAATGCAATCGTTTTTAGTAAAAATATCCAAATTACCAGAAATCCTATTTTAAATGTTTTTTCATACAAGTAAGACACACTGCTTCTTCTGTCATACCTGACTGCCATGCTCAGCATTCTTTCCTGATAAAGGAGAGCCACTCTTTGATTTCTCTCTCTTTCCCATTATCTCCAGGCTCATAAAAAACCGTTCCTTCTATCTCCTTTGGCATATACTGCTGCTCCACATAATGGTTGGGATAGTTGTGTGCATATTTGTATCCTACGCCGTGTCCCAGATTTTTTGAGCCTTTATAATGGGCATCCTGAAGATGAGGTGGAACAGTTGTCTTGTATTTTTTCACATTTTCCATTGCCATGCTGACAGCATTTACCGCTGAATTACTCTTTGGAGCTGACGCCACATAAAGCACTGCCTGAGACAAAATAATCTGTGCCTCCGGCATCCCGATTCTCTCCACAGCCTGGGCCGCCGACACTGCCACCGTAAGCGCCATAGGATCTGCATTTCCCACATCCTCCGACGCGCAGATCATAATCCGCCTTGCAATAAACTTAATATCCTCGCCTGCATAGAGCATTTTTGCAAGATAGTATACCGCCGCGTCCGGGTCGGAGCCTCTCATGCTCTTAATAAACGCAGAAGTCGTATCATAATGATTATCCCCCGTCTTATCATAACGCACCACCCTTTTCTGGGTACATTCAGAAGCAGTCTCAAGCGTAATATGGATCTTCCCATCCTCACTCCTATCTGTCGTGAGAATCCCAAGCTCTACTGCCTTTAACGCATTTCTTGCGTCTCCTCCGGAAATATCGGCAAGAAAATCAAGCGCATCCTCATCTATAACCGCCCCATAGCTTCCCATTCCCTTTTCCACATCATATACCGCCCGGCGGATAAGAATCTTGATATCCTCCTTTTTGAGAGGATAAAGCTCAAAAATACTGGAACGGGATAGAAGCGCGCTGTTCACCTCAAAATACGGGTTTTCCGTTGTTGCGCCAATGAGGGTGATCGTACCGTCCTCCACAAAAGGAAGCAGATAATCCTGCTGCCCCTTATTAAACCTATGAATCTCATCCACAAAAAGAATCGTTTTTTTCTGGTACATTCCAAGAGTATCCTTTGCCTTTTTCACCACCTCTTCCATGTCCTTTTTCCCCGCCGTCGTAGCATTCATCTGGGTAAATAAGGCGCTGGTCGTATGGGCAATCACCTTGGCAAGCGTCGTCTTTCCCGTACCCGGAGGTCCATAGAAGATAATAGAGCCAAGCTTATCCGCCTTAATGGCACGGTAAAGAAGCTTGTCCTTCCCGATAATATGCTGCTGTCCCACAACCTCTTCAAGGGTTGACGGACGCAGCCTTGCGGCAAGCGGCGCCTCCCTATCCATATTTTTTTCTCTCGCATATTCGAACAAATCCATTCTTTTATCCTCCAATCAATTCCCTCAGCGCTTCACCGGCTATCAAAAGCCCTGCCACCGGCGGCACAAAGGATATGCTTCCTGGAAGGGAATGTTTATGCCCTTTCTCCTCCCCTGTATCCCGCCCGCCCGTTTCCACTGGCTTTTCCTTTGAATACAATACCTTCAGGCGCTTAATTCCCCTTGTCCGAAGCTCCCTTCTCATCACCCGGCAGAGAGGGCAGACGCTTGTTTCGCTAATATCGGCAATTTGAAAAAGCTCCCCATGAAGCTTATTTCCCGTACCCATACTGCTGATAAGCGGTATGCCATATTCCTGTGCCTTTTCTGCAATTGCAAGCTTTGCTGTCACCGTATCAACGGCATCTATTATATAGTCCGGTCTTTCGGAAAATATTTCCTCTACATTTTCCGAAAGAACAAAAGTTTCATAGGTAGTGACCTTCGTCTCCGGACAAATATCCAAGATTCTCTCCTTCATGACCTCTGTCTTAAACCGTCCCACTGTGCTGTGATAAGCAATGGACTGGCGGTTAATATTCGTAAGAGAAACCTTGTCATTATCCACCAGAACAAGCTTTCCCACACCGCACCTTGCAAGAGCCTCGATACAGTGGGAACCCACGCCGCCAACGCCAAACACAAGAACCTTCGACTCCTTAAGTCTCTCAAGTCCTTCCTTTCCTATGAGTAATTCTGTTCTTGAAAATTCATTCATATCTATTATCTTCCCTAATCCAATATCATCTCATCAACTGTTACAAATTCATATCCTTCCTCTGTAAGAAGATCTACAATCCGAAGGGCCGCCTCCACTGAGGAAGCGTAACAGTCATGCAATAGAATAATACCACCTTCCTCTGCCTCCGTCACTACCTTATTTACAATTTCGCCTACATTTTCCGTCGTCCAGTCAAGAGGATCGATCGTCCACATAACCGGCAGAACCTCCATTTCCAGTTCTAAATCCTTCTGCCATACTCCAAAGGGAGGTCTCACATACCGGATATGTTCTCCGGTGATTCCATAAACCACCTTATCCGTCTCATTAATCTCATAAGCTGCCTCTTCATCCGACAGCCGCGTGATATCTACATGATGGTAGGTGTGGTTTCCAATTACATGCCCCTCCTCATAGATTCTCCTTACAAGCTCCGGGTTCATTTCTGCATATTCACCGATAAGAAAAAAGGTTGCCCTAATCCCCCGTTCCTTAAGACCGTCCAAAAGCTTTCCCGTATATGAAGCGCTCGGCCCGTCGTCAAAGGTAATCGCAATTCTAGGCGCCTCTATATCTCTGTCTGTTTTTTTATTATCTTTTTCTTGTTTTTCCTCCATTATAACTGTACTGCTTTCTACATCCAAATTGCTGCTGTTCTTAAATGTTCCTCCATATATAAAGCTTACAAGCACAAGTATAAGACACAATACTTTTATTTCATGATAACGCCTTCGTCCATTCACACTCTATGGCTCCTTCCTGTTCCTTTCATCTATATATATGACACCCATTATCTTTTAAATACTATATTGCATTGCCAAAATTTGCATGCTATAATAGCCCTTATGTTCGAAAAACAACAGGAGGTATACATATATGACAAAAGTAACAGAACACTCTGCTGCCACGCAGGAAAATAAAATGGGCGTCATGCCTGTACCCAAGCTATTGATTACCATGTCCCTGCCCATGATGCTTTCCATGCTTGTGCAGGCCCTTTATAATATTGTAGACAGCATGTTTGTCGCAAAGCTTAGCGAGGACGCTCTGACCGCGGTTTCCCTTGCATTTCCGGTACAGACGCTGATGATTTCCATTGCCTCTGGTACGGGTGTCGGCATCAATGCATTACTGTCAAGGAATCTGGGCGAAAAGAATTTTGAAGGCGCCAACAGGGCTGCAAGAAACGGCCTTTTTCTTACTATTATAAGCTGTATGATTTTTGCTGTATTAGGAGGATTCGGTTCCGGTCTTTTTTTCTCACTCCAGACGGATAATCCAGTCATTGTGAAATATGGAACAGAATATATGTCCATTATTACTATTTTTTGTGCCGGAATCTTCCTGCAGATAACCTTCGAAAGACTGCTGCAGTCCACAGGAAAGACATTCTATAATATGGTAACTCAGGGGCTTGGAGCAATCATCAATATTATTCTGGATCCGATTATGATCTTTGGATTATTCGGTTTTCCAAGGCTTGAGGTTGCCGGCGCCGCCATAGCAACAATTACCGGGCAGATTATCGCTGTCTGTCTTTCCATATTTTTTAATCAGACAAAAAATAAAGAAATTAATATCAGTCTTAAGCATTTCCGCCCTCACAGGCAGACCATACTTATCATTTATAAAGTCGGGCTCCCCTCTATTGTCATGCAGTCTATCGGCTCTGTCATGACCTTTGGAATGAACAAGATTCTACTCATGTTCTCTTCCACTGCAGCGGCAGTATTTGGCGTGTATTTTAAGCTTCAAAGCTTTATTTTCATGCCTATTTTCGGACTGAATAACGGCATGACGCCAATCATCGCTTACAACTACGGCGCACGGAAGAAAAAGCGGATTATAGATACAGTCAAACTAAGCGTGCTTATTTCTGTATCCATTATGACAGTCGGACTGCTGCTTTTCCAGTTTGGCGCAGAATTTCTTCTTAAGAACCTGTTTGACGCTTCAAAGCATATGCTTGATATCGGCATCCCAGCTCTTCGGATTATCAGTATCCCCTTCCCTGTCGCCGGCTTCTGCATCATCGCCGGAAGTGTATTCCAGGCTCTTGGAAACGGGGTTTACAGTCTGATTGTATCCGCCGCAAGGCAGCTCGCTGTACTGCTTCCGGTAGCTTTTATATTCGCGAAGGTATTCGGACTGTCTGCTGTGTGGTGGTCCTTTCCTATTGCGGAGATTGCATCCATGATATTATCTACACTGCTTTTAAGACGAATATACCGGCTGCAGGTAAAGCCGCTGGATAACGATTGAGTCTGGCCTGCCTGCATAAAAAAACAGGAAATCAAAAATATGACTTCCTGTTTTTTTATACAATTCTGACTATTTTTTCACACTCCACCCAAATTTTCCCAAGTCTTTTCCCAGAGAAAAATATTTTCCGTGGGAATATGCAATAACCCCAGAATCATTCAATTCAAATTTTCCATTATCCTTCATATAATTCTCGTCCACCTGTACGGCTGCAACCTCTGCAAGAAACATATGATGCGAGCCAAGTTCTTTTACTTCGCATACTTTACACTCCAGATTCACCGGACTTTCCTTTATTACCGGAGCAAATTCAAGCTTCTGCGCTCTTCCTCTTGTAAGTCCGGTTTCCTTCCATTTATCAAAATCTTTTCCGGAACGGACTCCGCACCAGTCCGTCGCACGCGCAAGCTCCTTTGTTGTCAGATTCACCGCAAATTCCCCGCTTTCCCGGAGCATATGATATGAATACCTCTCCGGCCTAACGGAAATATACAGCATTGCCGGATTCGTACATACTGTTCCCGTCCATGCTATCGTAATAATATTGTCATTGCCCTTTTGATCTGCTGTACTCACCATAACTGCCGGAAGCGGATACAGCATGTTTCCCGGCTTCCAAATCTGTTTTCCCATATCTCTTTTCCTTTCCTATTGCTGTAATGTCGAAACCAGGGCCGGAATCAGCTGTTTCTTTCTGGAAACCACGCCCTTAAGTATAATTTTCTCTGCACTTTCCGGCACATCAAAGGCCTCCGCAATATTTGCCCTCGCTCCCATACCGCAGCACAATAGCTCTGTAGATTCATCCAGAATATCCGTCAGCATAAAATAAATCATCTGCAGGTTATTTTCTTTTAACACTTTCGGAAGGTGCTCTGTAAGCTTTTCTTTAATTTCAGCCAATTCTTCCTTATTCATAGAGTTAATCTGTCCCACGCCAAATACTGTGTCATTTACTGTAAACTGCTTAAAATCCTGGAAACAGATTTCCTCACCGCTTTTTCCCTTCATGCTGCTTCCTGCATTAAACATTTCCCGTGCCATTTCCTCCATGTTAATTTCTGCAAGACCTGCAAGCTTCTTTGCAACCTTCTCATCAAGGGCCGTGCAGGTGGGTGACCGGAATAAAAGCGTATCCGAGATAATTGCTGCACATAAAAGCCCCGCTATCTTTTTCGGAATTTTGACGTCTGCTTCCTCATACATCTGGAAAACAATCGTTGCCGTACATCCCACCGGCTGGTTTCTGAAAAAAACCGGACCGAGTGTCTCAATGTTCCCTAATCGGTGATGATCAATAATCTCCACAATATCCGCCTCTTCAATCCCGTCTACTGCCTGTGACTTCTCATTGTGGTCTACCAAAATCACTTTTTTCTTACTAGAATTCATAAAACGTCGTCTGGAAATAAATCCCTTAAACCTGCCGTGCCTGTCTAAGATTGGGAAATCACGATACTTCTTTTTTGTCATGATTTCCTTTATATCATCTACATAGTCACTCATCCGGAAAGTCGTAAGAGGTCCCTTGCTCATAAAAAATTTCACCGGAATGCTTTGATTAATCAGCCGCACAGCCGTAAAGGTATCATAAGGCGTACGTATAACCACCATGCTCTGCTCCTCTGCCTTCTTAAGTAGTTCGTCTGGCACCTGTGCGTCATGGCACACCACCAGACAGCTTGCATCAATATCCACAGCACATGCCTGGGCCTCATAACGGTTTCCCACAATTACCAGATCATCTTTGTCAATAAATTCCTCCATAAGCTGCGCATTTGAAGCGCCAATAGTCACCTTCCCTTTGGTAAACTGCCCGTGCTCATTACCAACAAGCATAGTTCCCTTAAGCGTTTCCAGAATATTTTTATACTGGGTTTTCGCCTCTGCCAGAATGTGGTTGTCATGGACATCCATGTAAGATTTCGCAATATCCCCTGTAGAAATAACTCCTTCCAGCTCCCCGTCCTTTACAACAGGGATTGTCTTTACCTGATTCTCCTTCATCTTCGCCCAAGTATCTTTAATAGAAATATTGGGATCAACCCCCTCAATTTTATGTATATCTATGTCTTTTACCTGGAGTTTCACATTCGAAAGAAGCGCTGGAGCGTCCATTTTAAAACGCTTCAGAACATAAGCCGTTTCCTCATTAATCTGCCCGGCTCTTCTTGCTTCGTATTCATTTCCTGTTATTTTAGCTTTAAGCGCCGCATAAGCGATTGCCGAGCAGATAGAATCCGTGTCCGGATTCTTATGACCGACTACATATACTTTTCCAGTCTTTTTTCCCATATTTTCACCTCATATAAAGATTATTTAAAATTAGATTGCCATTTTTTTATACGTACGTCAACCTTAATTTCAGAAAATGTCCATATTTTCTTTGAATAACAGGAAATTTTGTGATATACTGTCCTCGTATGTACAAGTCTAAGGATTCAGGAAGGGAATTGCAATGAGTGAAGAATTATTACAAGAAGAAACAAAAGCAGAAGCATCTGCTGAAGAAATGACAATGGCAGATTTAGAGGAACATTTTGATGACGCTAATCCGTGGAACGTAGTAAAAGACTACATGGAAAAGAAAACTATTCTCCCAGTTAAGGTTGAAGGTATTGTAAACGGCGGCGCAATCGCTATGGTAGAAGGTCTCCGTGGCTTTATTCCAGCCTCCAAGCTGTCCTTATCCTACATTGAGGATCTTGAAGCCTATCTTCTTAAGGATATTGAAGTTCAAGTTATCGACGTAGATCAGGCTAATGGACGTCTCGTTTTGTCTGCCCGGGAGATTCTCAAGGACAAGGAAAGAAAAGCGCTGGCCGAAAAGATTGCAAATGTAAAAGTCGGAAGCGTAGCCACAGGTACTGTGGAGACACTCCAAAACTATGGCGCGTTTGTTCGTTTAAGCGACGGACTTTCCGGTCTGGTACACGTATCCCAGATAAGCCAGAAGCGCATCAAAGCTCCAAAGGATGTACTTAAAGTTGGAGATGAAGTATCTGTTAAAATTATCGGGGTAAAGGATGGCAAGATCAGCCTCAGCATGAAAGCTCTCGAGGAAGTTCGCGAAGAGCCTGTAGAAAAGGTAGAGATTCCAAAGTCTGAACGGATTGGAACAAGCCTTGGAGATCTGTTTAAGAATATTAAACTGTAAATTCTTTCAAATCAATATAAAATAGCCGGATTATGTCATTAGAGGAATCTCTGTCAGACTATATCCGGTTATTTTATTGAAGTTCTACAATTTCTCTATCTCCTTCATCCACAATGCCCCGCATGCATCGCTTGGCATCCTCCAGTCTCCTCTCGGCGAAAGTGCCACGGTCCCCACCTTCGGTCCGTCCGGCAGGCAGGAGCGTTTAAACTGCTGGCCGAAAAATCTCCCGTAAAATGTCCGAAGCCACTTATAGATCACCTCATCCTCATATTCTCCCTCAAAGGCAAGCCGTGAAAGCCGGTATATCTTTTCCGGCGAAAATCCAAAACGCAGCATATAATAGAGATAAAAATCATGCAGCTCATATGGTCCTACAAGATCCTCCGTTTTCTGGGCAATCTCTCCGTCCTTCGGCGGAAGCAGCTCTGGGCTTACCGGCGTATCAAGCACATCATACAAAACTTCCTTAAGTTCTTCGTCCCCGCAGGTATCCGCATAATAGTGAACCAGATGCCTTACAAGTGTTTTGGGAACAGAGGCATTTACCCCATACATAGACATGTGATCCCCGTTATAGGTTGCCCACCCAAGAGCCAGCTCTGACATATCCCCGGTTCCGATTACCAGTCCCTTCGTCTGGTTTGCGATATCCATCAGTACCTGTGTCCGCTCTCTCGCCTGAGCATTTTCATAGGTAACACTGTGATCCTTTGGGTCATGTCCGATATCCTTAAAATGGGTGAGTACCGCCTCTGTGATAGGAACCTCTCTAAGATCAGCCCCAAGACTTACAGACATTCTGCAGGCATTCTGATAGGTTCTGTCAGTTGTTCCAAAGCAGGGCATGGTAACCGCCGTAATCCTTTTTCTTTCAAGTCCAAGCATATCAAAGGCTTTTGCCGTTACAAGGAGTGCAAGGGTGGAATCCAGTCCTCCGGAAATACCTACGACAGCGCTCTTTGCTCCTGTATGAGCAAGACGTTTCTTAAGCCCCATTGCCTGGATAGTAAGTATCTCCTCGCACCGTCTCTCCCGCTCTTCTTCCAGCTTTGGCACAAAAGGCCGGGAAGAAAATTTTCGCGTAAGTACCGTCTCTTCTATCTTAATGGAGAATGGAATCCTTTTAAGCCTGTGTTCCTTTGCCCCCTGAAAGGTAGTATTCCTTCTGCGCTCACTGTTCAGCCTCTGTATATCAATCTCTGAGTAAATAACTCCGTTCTCAAACCGTTTTCCTTCTGCCAGCACAGTTCCGTTTTCGGCAATCAGGTTATGGCCCCCAAACACAAGATCTGTGGTAGATTCCCCTTCCCCAGCATTGGCATACACATACCCGCAGATAAGCCTTGCCGACTGGCCCGAAATCAAGCTGTTCCTATAATCCTCTTTCCCGATTGTCTCGTCACTGGCGGAGCAATTTACAATAATTACTGCCCCCTCTCTTGCCGCCTCAATACTTGGCGGTACTGCCGACCATACATCTTCACAGATTTCTGCAGATACTATCAATGAATCCATTTCCCTTGCCTTAAAAAGAAGCTTAGGACCAAAAGGAAGCAATTCTCCGTCAAAAAAAAGCTCCTCTGCCTCTCTAGGCCCTGGCGAAAACTGGCGCATTTCATAAAACTCCCCATAGTTAGGAAGAAAACTCTTTGTCGTAAGGCCCAGAATACTACCTCTGTTTAGCGCCGCCGCCACATTATAAAGCTCTCCGTCCACCGCAATCGGTACGCCTACAAAAAAAAGTCCGTCCTTCTCTTCTGTGTGCTTTGCGATTACATGAAGCGCCTCTCTTGCCTTCGAAAGAAGGAGCTCCTGGGTAAATAGATCTCCGCATGTATATCCCGTTATACACAGTTCCGGAAATACTACGATTTTTGCACCTTTTTCTGTAGTCTCATCAATTTTTCTGCATATCTGTTCCGTATTATAGCTTACGTCTGCCACCCGGATATCCGGCGTCACGGCCGCTGCCTTTACAAATCCATGCTTCATCTCTGTCTCCGCCTTCCTTACCTGCTTCTTTTTATAATACGCTTTAAATCTTCAATAGTATACTGATAAGCCGTATTGCAGAAATGACATTTCACCTCAATATCCTTCCCCTCTTCAATCATTTCCTGAATGTCCTTCCTGCCGATGCTGACTACAGCCTGCTCCACTCTCTCCTTTGAGCAATTACAGTAAAATCTGGTATCAACCGTATCTGTAATCTCCAATCCAAGATTCCCAAGAAGGGCATCTAAAAGCTGCTCCGGCGTATAGCCTTTATCAAGAAGTGACGTAACTGAGGTTACATTTTTCAAATTTTCTTCTAATTGGCTTATCATTTTTTCCTCTGCAAAGGGCATAAGCTGAATAATAAATCCACCTGCACATTTTACTGTGTTATCCTTCTCCATCAGAACACCTAAACCTACCGAAGACGGCACCTGCTCTGAATTTGCAAAATAATAAGTCAAATCCTCCGCAATCTCGCTGCTTACAAGTACGGTCTGCCCGGAGTAGGGCTCTTTAAGCCCCATATCTTTAATGACCTGCAAAAGCCCCACGCCCACGGCGGTACCTACGTCAAGCTTCCCATTTTTCGGCGGCAGAACCACTTCCGGGTTCAGCACATACCCCTTTACATTTGCATGGCTGTCCGCCGTCACCGTAATTCCGCCAAGCGGGCCGCCGGAACGAATCTGTAATGTCAGCATATCTGTATCATTTTTCATCATGCTTCCCATCATGGCTCCCGCGCTCAAAAGACGTCCCAGCGCCGCCGTCGCCACCGGGCTTGTCCCATGCCTCCTCCTTGCTTCCTCTACAAGAATTCCTGTTGTTGCGGCAAAGGCTCTCACCTGCCCTTTGGCCGCTGTTGCTCTTACAATATAATCCTTCATAAATTCACAGTTCCTTTCATAGCACTGACTCTTTTCCATGCTCCTTTGCCACCACACAAATTCTTTCGCTGTCATCTGCAGGCGGCTCCCTTGTATATGCGTCATAGGCCGTCACGAAAACAAGCCCGGACTGCTCCACCAATGCCCTTACATTCTCCAGTGTATAAGCCTTTTGGCAATGTATTTCCTGGTATTTCCGATATAATCCCTGCTTTCCATCTTCCCGGACAAAAAGCGTCAGCTCATACTGATTGATTTTCTCATCCTCATCGTAATAATTGTCCCAGATAAAGCTTGCTTCCTCCCGGTCCTCGGCAATCACCTGCTCCCCAAGTATCTCCCGGTATTTATATTCTGTATTAAAATCAAAAAGAAAGAATCCCCCCGGATCCAGATAATTATTTACCAGACGAAAGACCTCTGTAAGTTCCTCCTCTTCCAGAATATAATTCACGCAGTCACAGACACTAATCACAGCCCGCACCGTTCCGTAAAGCTCAAACTCACGCATATCCTGATGAAGATAGAGAATATCCTGTCTGCTTTTTTCTTTTTTCCTCATGGCAAGCTCCAGCATTTCCCCGGAGCTGTCCGCTCCTATCATATCATATCCGTACTCTGCCATACACTCTGTAAGGTTCCCTGTGCCGCAGCCAAGCTCCAGCACAAGTCCATCTTCTATACCATATTCGACAAGAAGTTTCCGAAGATATGCGGCCCATGCCTTGTACGGAACATCATCCATGAATACGTCATACACCTCCGCAAAGCCTGTATATGCCTCCATGACCTTCCCCCCTTGTTATATCTTTATTGTTTCTTCCTAAAATTTTAACATTACACTACTATTATTTCAATAACAATTAAATATAACCTTATCTATTCTACCCCTTTTGTCTCAATGATAAACTTCGTGCTTCCCTTCGTACCGTCCTTAATCCCCGCAAAAGATACATAGTTTTCTCCAAGGCCGCTCATAGCGTCAATCCTTGCCGTTAAGTTCTTAATGTCCCCGTTAAATACCTCAGTAAGCTTATCAATGCCGGACACCTTAAATTCGGCCATTCCGTCCGCCAGCGTCCGATTTCCTGCTGCCAGCGCATCCGCCCCGTCTGCAAGCTGTCCTGTTCCCAAAACAAGCTGCATGCCTCCTTCTTGAAGCCTTGACGTACCAAATGTAAGCAGGCCGCTGGAGGCATTTAACGCTGCTGCACCGTCCGCAAGATCCTGTGCTCCTCCTGTCAGGCTCTCTGTGCCAAAGACAAGCTGTGCACTTCCATCCACAAGGTTCCCAAGGCCGTCTGTAAGCTCCTTAGCGCCGCCGTTTAGCTGTGCAAATCCCTCTGTAAGCGCCGGTGCCTTTTCCTGCATGGAAGCCTGCATCTGCAAAATTCCCTGCTTTGCCCCATTAAGATAGGCCAGCGCTCCCTGATTCTGCACCTCCGGCTGGGATATAACTACCTCCTGGTTCCTATTCGCCTCTTGAACTGCTGCCCCAATGGCATTCCTTACCGCTGCCGCCTGCTCCTCTGTCAGATCGTCGGGAACATACGCCATAGCATTTGCAGCAATTGTATCTTCTGACGCTGTAGGTATAACTTCTGCAGTTACTGAAGCCGTACCTCCTTCAAGAGAAGCAATAGCGCTATCTAATGCACTGCTTAGGTTTCCCAGGCCTCCTGAAATCTCTGTCATAGCTTCAGACACACCCTCCCCGGCTGACATAAGGCCGTTCTGGAGTTTTCCGGCACCAGTATATGCGCTGCTGATTCCTGCACTAAGTAACTGTGCACCTGTCTTGACACTTCCTGCGCCCTCAAGAAGCTCTGCACTTCCATCCGCAAGGCTTCCCACTCCTCCTGTATATTCATTCACCCCGTCTGCCAGTGTATTTACGCCTGCTGTCAGTTCTGCGCTCTTCTCGTCCAATGTATTAATACCATCTGCCAGTGTCTGGGAGCCGTCTGCTGCTTCCCTGGAACCATCTGTCAGCTTAAGGGCCGCACTGTCAAGCTCATCAATAGATTTCTCAAAGCTGTCAAAATCATTTACCTTGTCAAATCCCAGCTTATCAATCACATCTGCAGAAGCCACCGTTATAACCGGCCCTATACTTGCATTTTTCACATCCGCTGTAATGGTGACGCTTTCAGGTATATCCACATCCATATCCTGAAGCTTTAGATTCTCCTTAAGCCCTGGAAATGCCAAACCCACCACAATATTCTTATCTGCATCTGATACAATTTTTCCGTTATCCACATTTACATTTTTGTATTCCTCTGTGGGAAGCATAAGCGCTGTCACCATGGTAAACGGCGTATACATTTCTGTCTCCTGGCCATTTACAGAAATTTTCTCCTTTGACTTATTCACGTAATCCAGACGAATCTCTACTCTGCCGTCCCTGCCCTTTAAATCCCAAGCCCTAATGTCCTTCCCGTCAAGCTTATAGGAAACTTTAACCTCTACAGGCAGCTCCTTATCTGTTGTTCCCTGATAATATATGTCCTCACCCTCGGACTTCCAGGTAAGTTCCCCGTCATTCCCTTTTGTAAACTCCTCCTCACCTTTAATATTTTCAATATTCTCAAGCTCTGATTTATCAGAAACTTCTCCATTCCCCGCATTTTTAAGCCACTCTGTAACTGTCGTTTTTTCTGTTTTTCCTGAAGCATCCGCCTTTACATAAACAGCCTCCTCTTTAAAGAATTCTACTGTTTCTTTGGAACTGCTGTCTGAAAAAATCTCCTCGGCCGCTTCCTTTAACTCCTCCTTATCCTCTTCGGCATAAACCGTAATTTCAGCATTCTCATTATGATATGCATAAGCTCCTGCACACCCTGCACCTACAATCATTGCCATAGAACCTGCCAGCATCCTCTTTACAACCTGATTTTTCATAATATATTCCTTCCTTTCTACTTTTCAATATAAACTTCTGCTTTTATATGACAGATTTATTTTCCAAATCTATTTTCCGGACTTTCGCTTTCTTCGGCAGAAAATCCTTACTTGTCTTTACAATCACTTTGTCAAATATCATAAACATGGACGGCAGAACAAATACGACCACAAGCATACTGATAACCGCGCCTCTTGCCATCAGAATACATAAAGAGCTTATCATATCTATATTGGAGTAAAAGCCCACTCCGATAGTCGCTGCAAAGAAGCTTAAAGCGCTTACAATTACTGACTGTGCCGATGTCTTATGAGCAGTTGTAATGGCCTCGCATTTTCCTGCCCCCTTACTTCTCTCTCTCTTATACCGTGTAGTCATAAGAATGGCATAGTCTACTGTCGCCCCAAGCTGAATGGTTCCGATTACAATAGATGCCACAAAAGGAAGCTTTGTTCCCATATAGTAAGGAATTCCCATGTTTACAAAAATGGCAAATTCTATAATTCCCACCAGAATAACCGGAAGGGTAACAGAGCGGAACAAAATCAGGATAATGATAAATATAATTCCGATAGAAACAATACTGACAGTGTAGAAGTCTGTATCCGTAATATCAATCAGATCCTTTGTAAGCGGTGCCTCTCCTACCAGCATGGCGTCCTTATCATACTGATCCGTAATTTCATTTATCCTGTTAATCTGTTCATTTACCTTATCTGTTGCCACCTCATACTCTGAGTTAATCATAACCATCTGATAATTCTCCGTCTTCAGCATTCCTACAGCTGACTCTGGAAGCATATCTGAGGGAACCCCGGGCCCTACAGCCGAATTCAGTCCCAGCACCCATTTTACTCCGTCCACCTCCTCAATCTTTTTTATCATCCGGCTGACATCAGCATAAGATATATCACTCTTCATCAAAAGGACATGGGTAGTATTCATATTATAGTCTTTATCCAGCTTTGCATTTGCCTCTATACTCGGTAGGTTCTCCGGAAGGGAATCGTCCAGCTTGTAGTAAACACCTGTGTGATTGTTTCCATATACCGCCGGCATCAGAAGCACAAGGAAAATAAGGGCATACACCAGATAATTTTTTGTAACTTTGTCAGAAATCTTTTCTATGTCAGGAAGCAAAGGCTTATGCTTCGTCTTTTCTATCAGCTTATCACAGCATAATATCATAGACGGAAGAATCGTTACACAGGCAGCCACGCCAAAAATAACACCCTTAGCCATAACGATTCCGATATCCAGCCCCAATGTAAAGCTCATAAAACAAAGCGCTATAAATCCGGCAACTGTTGTAATAGAGCTTCCAATCACAGATGAAAAGGTCTGAGATATAGCATGTGCCATTGCCCGCTTCTTATCTCCTTCAAATCTCCTTTGCTGCTCCTCATAGCTGTGCATCAGAAAGATAGAGTAATCCATCGTAACTCCAAGCTGAAGTACTGCTGCAAGCGCCTTTGTAATATAGGAAATCTGTCCCATAAATACATTGCTTCCCAGATTGTACACAATAGCCATTCCGATACTTAAAAGAAACAAAACCGGTATAAGGAAGGAGTCCATCGTAAGCCCCAGCACAAAGGTAGAAAGAAGTACTGCAATCAGCACATAAATTGGCGTCTCTCTTTCTGAAAGTTCCTTTGTATCAAGTACAATGCCTGACATGCCACTTAGGAAACACTGTTTATCTGCAAGATGCCTGATTTCCTTTACTGCATCAAGAGTTCCGTCCGCCGACGTAGTATCGTCAAAGAATACGGCCATCATAGTTCCTGTATCTGAATTAAAAACCTCATAGAATTTATCAGGAATCATATTCTCCGGCACTGATATATCCATGACCGAATCATACCAGAGCACCTTTTTCACATGCTCTACAGCTTCAATCTGACTTTTCAGCTTCACGATATCTTTATTTTCCATTCCGTCTACAACAAACATAGAAAAAGCGCCTATCCCGAAGTCCTCCACCATAATGTCCTGTCCTTCCATTGTCTCAATGTCTTTCGGAAGATAGGTAAGCACATCATAATTGATTTTGGTATGCAGATACCCCCACGCGGCCGGAATCAAAAGCAGCACGCTGACAATTAATATCGTCACCCGGTACTTGACGACCTTTTTTCCAAAATTAACCATTTTCTCTGCCTCACTTTCATTTTATGACTTTTAGTCATTTCTTACATTACAGACTATACATCAAAAATGACTATTAGTCAATACTTTTTATGACTTTTAGTCATTTTTTTTATTATTTAACTTGCTAAGACCGGAAAATATAGTTATAATGACAGGAAAGGAAGGAAAAAACGATGGGAAAAATAGATGAGAATAAGAAAAAAAAGAAGGAAGCACTTTTTAATACTGCCTATGATCTTTTTACAACAAAAGGCATCAACTCCACCGCCATCTCCGATATTGTGGAAAAGGCAGGCGTGGCAAAAGGCACCTTTTATCTTTATTTCAAGGATAAATACGATATTAAGAACAAGCTTGTGGTCCACAAGACCCGGGAACTTTTTGACGCCGCCGGGGATGCTCTTTACACCTCCGGCACACACGGACTTGAAGAACAGCTCATTTTCATCATTGATCATGTGATTAACGCACTGATGGAGAATAAGCCCCTTTTGAATTTTATTTCAAAGAATCTTGTGATGGGAGCCCTTCGCTCCACCCTTATTACAGGGGAAAACAGTAATAACGATATTTATGACAGATTTTTAGAACTTGTAGAGCATGATGACTATAGCTATTCTAACATTGATGTTATGCTTTTTACCATTGTAGAGCTTGCAGGATCTACCGCATATAACTCTATTCTTTATAAAGAACCACTGCCCTTTGAAGAGTATAAACCCTTTTTATACCGTACAGTCAGGTTGATCATAAGAAGCTATAGAGAAAACTAATGACAATAATAATTAGTTTTGAAAAAAAGAACAGGAGGCAGAGCCTTCATAATTCATCAGAAGCTCTGTCCCCTATTATAAGATTATTTTAAAACTCCCTCTTCTCAAGAATCCGTACCGAAATCAGCCACGATACTGCTAACACAATTGCGGCTGTAATGCAGATTCCCCAGGCAGTCGTCGTCAAGTTCTCTATAAGTGCACTTTTCATCACCTCATCCATATCAATCCCGGCGGCCTGGCAGAGCTTAACAATAACAAATACAGCCAGACTGCCAAAGGCAAATACTCCAAAAACTGCCATCCTGCTCTTCTCGGATCCGAATTTTAACTGAATCGGAGTTGTAACTGCCAGTACAAGCGCCAGCAGAAGCATACAGCTTACGACAGTCGCCGTCCATTCCTCCCAGGGATAAGCGATTCCTTTTATATAACCCGCTGACACTGCCACAAAAGAAGCGCCAGTACACCCGCAGAGGCTCGACAGCACACCGAATACATATTTTTCAGTAACATATTCCCTGCGGCTTACGGGAAGAGTCAGCAGATAACACATGCCATTTTCAAAATCATCATACGACATCGTCGTCATGGTCAGAATGGCAAACATAAGAGTCGTATAAGTAATGGAAAAGGTCGGATCACTTTGCATCCCTGAAAATATAATGATCATAACTAATAAAGCTCCAAAAAACTGCTTCTGCCCTTTCAACAGATTTACATCCTTTATCAACATTGCCTTCATTATTTTTCACCTCGAATCATCATCATAATCAGCTCATCAATACTTCCACGCTCAATTACAAGCCCAGGATAATTTTCCTGGTAAAACTGCTTCTGGTCTGTCAGGCAGCTATACCCGAACTCCTCCTTTTTATGCCGCAGAATATAGCTCTTATCCAATGCATGGTACTGCTCATCTGTCATCTTAAGAAGCCCGTAATCGCTAAGGAGCACATCTGTCTCCTCATGAAGGATAATTCTCCCGTCGTCAATCATGTAAATATCATCACAAAAGCCCTCTAAATCCCCGGATATATGAGAGCTTATAAGAACTGCCCTCCCTTCTGTTTCCATGTATTCCCGAAGAAGGCACAAAAGCTCATCCCTTGCCAGCACATCAAGACCCGCCGTGGGCTCATCCAGAATCAAAAGCTCTGCCTCGTGGGATATGGCGGCAATGACCTGAAGCTTCCTCTTCATTCCAGTAGAAAATTCCTTGAGCTTTTTATTCAAGGGAATCTCGAACTCACTGCATTTCCGTATAAATTCTTCTCTTTTAAACTTTGTATATAATCTATCAAGCATGGGAATCAGATTATTTACTGTCAGGTAGCCGCTGAATCCTGAATCTGCCAGAACGACCCCCATTCTCTCCCTGTCCCCGGGCAAAAGCTCCTTTGGATGCTTTCCAAATACCTGAATATCGCCGTTGTCCACATGAATCAATCCCAATATAGCTTTGAATGTAGTACTTTTTCCCGCTCCGTTCTTTCCTACAAGCCCTGTAACAAAGCCCTCCCTTACTTCTAGAGAACAGTCAAGGCCGAAGCCCTTATACTGTTTTCTGACATTTTCTAATCTAAGCATTTCTCTAGTCCTCCAACACAATATGAAATAATTCCGTAATCTCCGTATCACTCATTCCGCAGCTTCTGCCCTTGCGTATAGCCCTCTCCAAACCGGCCTCCACTTCTTTTCTCTTCTCTTCCATCAGGAAATTCTGGTTAAAGGCTGCTACAAAGCTTCCCTTACCATGCACAGTAACGACAAAGCCCTCCTCCTCCAAAGCATCGTAGGCCTTTTTTACCGTCAGTGCACTGACCTTAAGCTCCTTTGCCAGCCCACGGACCGATGGAAGCATCTCCTCCGCCTTCAATTCCCTCCGCATAATGCAGCCCTTAATCTGCGTCACAATCTGATCATATATGGGCTGCATTGAGGAATTGTTGATAATCAGCTTCATCCTATCCCTCCTTCGTTATAAACAGTATAAAACAGTTTATAACTGTTGTCAACTGTTTTATACTGTTTGTTTTAGTCAAAACGATTTACCAAAATCACCCATGAACACAGTTGACAAACCAGAGCGCAAGTTCATATAATAATACATAGTGCTATTATATGTAGTTCACTTATGAAAAACTAGGAGGTAAAAAAACATGAAAAGCATTCGGACAAAAATCACCCTGTGTCTTATGGTGACAGTCCTTGCTACACAGCTTGTGGTGGGAGCATCCAGTATTACACTTAACTACAACAGCACCCTCTCAACTGTGGACCAAATGATGAGTGAGACTGCAGTTCTCGCGGCAGAACGCATTGAACAGGAACTAACTGCCTACAAAAATGTTGCCATGGACACCGGCTGCATTCCGCAGCTTCTCGACGAGACTGTCTCATTAGAGGAAAAGCGCTCAATCATAGACCAGCGTGTCAATATGCACGATTTTCAGCGCGGAAACATTATAGGTCCTGACGGCATCAGCATATTCGACGGAAAAGATTATTCCGACCGCGAATATGTCAGACAGGCAATGCAGGGCAATGTCTACGTATCAGAACCCCTGATCAGTAAGGTAACAGGAGAGCTTTCTATTATGGTAGCAGCTCCTATCTATAAGGAGGGAATCCAGGGGTCCGATGTTGAAGGAGTCGTTTACTTCGTTCCCCACGAAACCTTCCTGAACGATATCGTTTCTTCAATTTGTGTCAGTAAGCACAGCCGCGCATACATGATCAACCGTTCCGGTGATACAATCGCAGATACTACCCTGGATACAATCACTGTCCAAAATATTGAAAAGGAAGCACAAGGTGATTCTTCTTTGAAGGAACTGGCGTCAATCCATGCCGCCATGCGCGAGGGCAAGAATGGTTTTGGAAATTATAAGAATGGCAAAAAGAGTATGTTTGCTGCATATGCGCCGGTAAATGGCACAGACGGATGGAGTGTGGCGGTTGCTGCCCCGCAGTCAGATTATCTGTCTACTACATATTTTGATATTGTCATCAATCTGGTGATGATGATACTTGCTATTTTGCTTTCCATTATAGTCGCTCTTAAGCTGGCAGGCAGTATCAGCCGGCCAATGAAGGCCTGCGCAGAACGTATGCGCCTGTTAGTGGAGGGTGACCTGGAAGCTCCGGTTCCAGAGGTTGTAAGCAAAGATGAAACTGGAATGTTAACGCAGTCTACCGCTGAACTGGTGGAGGGGTTATCCACAATTATTCATGATATTGGTTATCTACTGGGCGAAATGGCTAATCAGAATCTGGATATCCAGTCCCAGCACCGAGATGCCTATGTCGGTGATTTCCAAAGCATCCTGCACTCCATGAGAAACTTGAAAGTAGAATTAAGTGCTATCCTTCGGCAGATCGATACTTCTGCCGGACAGGTATCAAACGCCAGCAACCAGGTATCTTCAAGTGCCCAGAATCTAAGCCAGGGTGCCGTCCAGCAGGCCAGCTCCGTAGAAGAGCTTGCAGCCCGGATAAGCGAGATTTCCAATCAGGTCAGGGATACTGCAGACAGTGCGCGGCAGGTACGCGAGCAGACCCATCATGCAGGTGAAGGGGTCTCTGTCTGCAACCAGCAGATGCAGGAATTAATGCGGGCTATGGAAAAGATTGATTCCAGTTCAGAAGAGATCAGCAAGATTATCAAAACCATAGAAGATATTGCATTCCAGACCAATATCCTGGCGCTTAATGCTGCTGTAGAGGCTGCCAGAGCAGGTACTGCCGGAAAAGGCTTTGCTGTTGTGGCAGATGAGGTCCGTAATCTTGCCAGCAAGTCTGCAGAGGCCTCTAAGAACACCTCCCTGCTTATTACACACTCCGCAGAAGCAGTACAGACGGGCACAAAGATTGCAAAGCATACGGCTGACGCTTTATTAGATGTTGTAGAAAATATCCAGTCTATGATTGACTCTATTGATCAGATTTCTACCGTATCAAGCGAACAGTCCGAAGCTGTTTTGCAGGTCAACGATGGAATCAGTCAGATTTCTTCAGTAGTGCAGAATAACAGCGCTACCGCTGAGGAGAGCGCGGCGGCCAGTGAGGAGCTTTCTGCCGAGGCCGTTAATTTAAAACACCTGGTAGATCAGTTTACTCTTGCAGAAAATTAGAAAAATAATAAGCCGGGAAACTAAAAAACAGGTTCCCGGCTCTATTTATTACGCTGCCCTAATTTTGCCTCCACATTGGGCAATAGTCTGCCCAAAAATCCTGTGTACGGGATTTCCTAGACGGACATATATTAGCAGACAACATGAATCCACCCTTTTGGCGCCTCTATCTGCCCCATCTGAATTCCGGTAAGCGTATCATAAAGCTTCTTCGTTACCGGTCCCATCTCATTCATTCCGCTTGGGAAACAGATCTCATTCCCGTGATCTACTACCTTTCCTACCGGAGAGATAACTGCTGCCGTTCCGCAGAGGCCGCATTCTGCAAACTCCTTTACTTCCTCAAAAGGCACTTCCCTCTCTTCTACTTCTAGGCCAAGATATTTCTCAGCCACATACATAAGAGAACGTCTTGTAATGGACGGAAGAATCGTATCGGACTTAGGAGTAACTACCTTATTATCCTTTGTAACAAAGATAAAGTTCGCACCCCCTGTTTCCTCCACCTTTGTTCTTGTCGCCGCGTCAAGATACATATTTTCATCATATCCCTGCTTATGGGCATCCACAATAGCATATAGGCTCATAGCATAATTAAGCCCTGCCTTTACATGACCCGTCCCGTGTGGAGCCGCACGGTCAAAATCACAGACACGGATAGTAATCGGCTTCGCACCACCTCTAAAATAGGGTCCTACCGGTGTAGTAAATACGCGGAACTGGTATTCATCCGCTGGTTTAACCCCGATAACCGCATTGGAGCCAAAAAGATAAGGCCGCACATACAATGTTGCTCCAGAACCATAAGGCGGCACATAGGCAGCATTCGCCTCTACCGTCCGGTGAACCGCATCAAGAAATCTTTCTTCCGGAAATACAGCCATCTCAAGCCTTTTCGCCGTATCTGCCATCCTCTTTGCATTCAGATCCGGCCGGAACATCACAATATGTCCATCCGCTGTCGTATATGCCTTAAGCCCCTCAAAGCAGGTCTGCGCATACTGAAGCACACAGGCACATTCATTAATTACTACATTCGCATCGGAAGACATGCACCCTTCGTCCCATGCCCCGTCCTTAAAATTAGACACATACCTCTTATCTGTTTCTATGTATCCGAATCCCAGATTCGACCAGTCAATATTTTTTTTCTCCATTCATCCATTCCTCCGTTTCAAAAATAAAATGTAAAAACATCCCTTATTTCCATTAATTCTTCTTCATTATAATACGAACCATTTCAAAATACAAGAGTGCACTCTGTTTTTTATCTACTCACCGCTCCATCATGCTGATAGATTCAATCCCAACGCTTCCTCCACGCACAACTTCAATCGTCCTGAACTCTTCCTTCAAAAGCTTCACAACTGCATCATTCTTCGTGGCTGTCTGCACAAATTCCAGAAGCAGACTGTCTTTTCCGTAATCAATCACCTTCGCCTTAAAGGTCTCTGCAATCTGAAAACACTCTACCTTATCTTCCGGCGTACATTTTTGCACCTTAATGTACATAATTTCTTTCATACGCACAAAGACATTGGTAAAGTCAATCACCTTAATGACCTCCACCAGACGGTTAAGCTGTTTTTTTATCTGCTCAAAAGTCTCGTCATCACTGACCGTCGCAATCGTCATTCTGGAAATGGTAGGATCCTCTGTGGTTCCAACCGTCAGACTATCTATATTATAAGATTTCCCCGAAAAAAGCCCGGATATTTTTGACAGAACACCGTCCTGATTTTCTACATACAGCGATAGCCATCTCTTTTTCATGCTGTTCATATACATCTCCTCCTACTTTAACAGTCAATAATCATGTCCTCTAATGTCCCTCCCGGCTGAATCATCGGATATACCAAATCCTCCGGGTCAATCTCAAACTCGATAATTGTAGGCGCCTTCGTATTCTTTTTGGCTTCTTCAAACGCCGCCTGAATCTCTTCTCTTTTTGTCACCCGGATCCCCTTCGCCCCATAACTTTCCGCAAGTTTTACAAAATCCGGCGTGTACGAGGGACATTCTGCCTCCCCGCATTTCCCTCTGCATGCCGCTCCTGAACGAAGGCAGGTCATGGAATAGCGCTTTCCATAAAATAATTTCTGCCATTGACGCACCATGCCCAGATTGTTGTTATTAAAAATACAGGAAATAATCGGAAGCTCTTCTAATACAGCCGTCGCAAGCTCCTGAATATTCATCTGCATACCACCGTCCCCGGAAACAGAAATAACAGGCGTGTCCGGATTTCCAATCTTTGCGCCAATCGCCCCCGGCAGGCCGTACCCCATAGTTCCAAGCCCCCCTGACATAAGAAGTTTCTTTTTCTCCGTAATCTCTGCAAACTGAGCGGTAAACATCTGATGCTGCCCTACGTCTGTTACAAGAATGCATTCCTCAAACATTTCATTAATCGCAGTTATAACATCCTGGGGAGTCATGACCGGCTTCTTCTTCATGGTAAGAGGATGCTCCTCCTTCCAGCTTCCAATCTGGTCAATCCACTTTCTGGTATTGTATTCCTCCACATATTCCAGCATCTTTTCAATTGCTTCTTTTGCATCCGCCACAATCGGCACATCCACCTGCACATTTTTGGAAATCGCTGCTGTATCGATATCAATATGGACAATCTGTGCATGGGGAGCAAAGGAATGAAGCTTTCCCGTAATCCTGTCATTAAATCTGGTTCCGATAGAAAACAACAGATCACATTCATTTACCGCCATATTACACGCATATGCGCCGTGCATTCCCAGATTCCCGATATAAAGGGGGTGCTTTGTAGAAATAGCTCCCCTTCCCATGACAGTTGTCACTACCGGAACCTGTGTTATATTTACCAACTTTGTAAACGCCTCATTTGCATGAGCAATATTAACGCCGCCGCCGGCCAAAAAAAGCGGGCGCTTTGCCTTGGAAAGCATCTTGAGGGCGCGCTTCAGCTGTCCGATATGCACTCCTTTACTTGGCTTATAGCCGCGTATATTCACTTCCGTCGGATATTCCGGGCTTCCAAGCTCCGCCATCACATCCTTGGGAAGATCAATCAGCACCGGTCCCGGCCTTCCGCTTCTGGCAATATAAAATGCCTCTTTTACAATCCGTCCTAAATCCTCTCTTCGCTTGACAACAACGCCGTATTTTGTAATGCTTCTTGTAATTCCAACAATATCTACCTCCTGAAAAGCATCGTTTCCAATGAGATGTCTGGCAACCTGACCTGTGAAGCAAACAAGGGGGACACTGTCATAATATGCTGTCGCAAGCCCTGTCACAAGATTCGTCGCACCCGGCCCGCTGGTAACAAGGCATACGCCCGTTTTTCCCGTCGAACGTGCATAGGCATCCGCTTCATGAACAAGCGCAACCTCCTGTCTTGGAAGAATCACCTTCGTATACTCCTGCTTGTACAGCTCGTCGCTGATATCAATGGTGCACGCGCCTGGATAGCCGAAAATAGTATCTACCCCTTCCTCCTTGAGCGCCTTTACCAGTAATTTGTTGCCGCTGATTTTTTTCATACTGTATACCTCCTGTTCTTTAAGAATTTCTTCTGCTATCCTTTTCCAGGATATCCCGCTTACATCCGCAGCGTTTGTCTTTGTCTGTCTAATGCTTGCCTCAAGCGTATCTGCAAGCCTTTTTTCAAATTCCGGAAGCTCCTCTGGCACAGGCTCGTCCGTATTCCTAAGCTTTGGCAGCCTTACATACCGGACATCTGCTCCCGGTGCCGCCGAAAGAAGCCACTCCCGGATTCCCGGAAGATCTGTCATCACCACCCGGCATCCACATGCGAGAGCCTCAATCGCAGTAAGGGGTATTCCTTCAAAAAAAGAAGGCAGCACGAAAATATCGCACTGATTATATACTTTCGCAAGCTCCGTCTGGGTAAGTCTTCCCAAAAACTTCACCGGGAAAGGACTTTTTTCTGCAAGAGCGCGTATCCTGTCATACTCTGCCATATTTCCTGTACTTCCTGCCAGATACAGCTCTAAAGCATCTTTTTCACATTGCAGAAGCGTCAGGCATTTAAGCAGGCTGACGACTCCCTTTTTCTCTGCAATCTTTCCTGCAAATACCATACGGATAACGCCGTCCTTCGGCTTAATCCCGTATTCCTTAAATACAGCGCTGTTATACCCCATTCCCAAACGCTTAATCTTTTCAGCATCCGCACGGTAGATTTCCCGAACCCACTCCTCCTGCGCCCTCTGGGGCACAAAAATAAAATCAAGCAGCTTTATCTGCTCTCTGATAAACTCCCGCTTAAGCTTTGTTTTCCTCATCTGCCTTAAATCCGTATTATGACAAAACCCGTAAATCCTATACTCTGGAAAACGCTTCCTGACCGCCGCCGTTAAAAGGTAGAGATGATGGCACAGTATCAAATCCGGCGTAAGATTCTCCACCGCATGTGCAATCACCTTAAGAAATTCCCTTAAAAAATCCTCTGCCATATCCTCTGTCATATCACAGTATCTTGTGCTGGAATAAGGCATCTCATCCGACATTCCTGCAATGGGAAACGGCAGCGCTTCACTGCCAAAATAAACGGGGTAAAACGATACCCCGTCTGGAAGCTCTATAGCATCTTCCTTATATACTCCGGCAACCACCGCCTGTTCATATCCTTTATCGGCATATTCCTTTACCAGCTCGGTCAGGTAAACACCGCTTCCCGTACTGTTTGGCTTCTGTGCCGTAATACTTAAAATCTTCATTTTGTTTTTACAACCCTCTCATATACGGTAAAATAATATTCCAGATCAAAACATGTCTGTTCTTCGCTGATTTTTGTCATTCTCCATTCCTCATCTTCATCCAGGTTCGGAAAATAAGTGTCTGCGTCATAAGCATGTTGAATTTTCGTGATAAACGCAGTATCGCACAAAGGAAGCATAGCACGATAAATACTTTCACCGCCAATCACGTAGATATCTCCTTCATAATTTTCCGCCTCTTTAAGAGCCTCTTCTATGCTGTGAACAATTACCGCATCCTTCACCTTGTAATCACGGTTCTTCGTGATCACAATATTCACTCTGTTTTTAAGAGGCTGGCCCTGTGGAAAGCTCTCTAGTGTCTTTCTGCCCATAACAACAATATTCCCTTTCGTGGTCTCCCGGAAAAATTTCATATCCGCGGGAATGCTCCACATCATCCGGTTATCCTTCCCAATCGCCCAGTTTTTATCTACCGCCACAATCAGATTCATCTTTAATCTCTTCCTTTCCGCCAAAATACCCAAAAAGCATTATACCGCCATACATTTTTTATACCGCCACCGGAATATTCTGTATCTGCTCATGAACCACATAATCTATAAGCTTCACGTCCTCTGGCGTAAAATCATAAAAATCCTTAACCTCCGGATTCAACCAGAATCTTGGCGCCGGAAACGGCTCTCTTGCTATCAGTTCTTCCACAAGAGGCACATGCCTGTCATAGATGTGGGCATCTGCAATCATGTGCACAAACTCTCCCGCCTCCATGTGGCACACCTGTGCCAGCATATGAAGAAGCACCGCATACTGGCACACATTCCAGCTGTTCGCAGTCAGCACATCATTGGAACGCTGATTTAAAATACCATTCAATATGAGCCTGTCGTGCCCCGGCTTCTTTGTCACATTAAAGGTCATACTATACGCACATGGGTATAAGTTCATCTCATACAAATCCTGATGCACGTACAGATTCGTCATAATCCGTCTGCTATAAGGGTTATGCTTCAAATCATAAATTACCCGGTCCACCTGATCGAACATGCCCTCCCTGTACTGATGCTTTACACCCATTTGATAGCCATAAGCTTTGCCGATAGAGCCATCCTCATCTGCCCAGCTGTCCCAGATATGGCTGTTAAGATCATGAATATTATTGGACTTTTTCTGCCAGATCCACAAAAGTTCATCCGTACAGCTCTTAATAGCTGTCCTGCGAAGCGTCAGCGCCGGAAATTCTTTGCTTAGATCATAGCGGTTCACAACCCCGAACCTCTTGATCGTATAGGCCGGCGTCCCATCCTCCCAGACAGGACGCACCTTCTCTCCTCTCGTGTCTGTTCCATTATCTATAATATCCCTGCACATGCCGATAAACACTCTATCTGCGTAGCTCATCCTGCTTAGTTCTCCTTTATCACATACTGCCTTATGTCTGCTCCCATTATACCAATTGTATATGGAAATGACAAGTTAATCCTTCTCATACCCATCCCTCTTATAAAGAGGATATTTATATAAGCATTATCAAGAAAAGTCACATACAATATCCCTTATCGGTTTCCCCAAAAGAAATTCATTCACTGCACTCACCTTTGCCTTATCATAAGCATAAAAGGTCATCTGCGCTTTCCCTGGATTATGATAAACCTTCCAGTAGCCGTTAAGCAGACTGTTCTTCCCATCCTCCCTGATAAATCCCCTGACATCTTCCAGCGGATAATCAAGAAAAATGCCTATTTCATGAGGAAAATCTCCGTTCTTATAACATTGGCGTATTCTTATAGAAAGTCTTAAAAACACTTCTTCCATATTCTGACCTATATATCCCAAATCCTCCAGAAACTTCCCTACATCTTTTCTATTAAGACAGCTTTTAAGTGCGCGCTCACGATAGAGCAGTACCAGCTCTTTCCCTCTGCACTCTGCTAAAATCCGGCATTTAACACCTGTTCCTGCAAAAATATCGTCAAGCTCGCTTAACTCTTCATACTCAAGGCTTAGCATAGCCGATACCTTAAGTCCCTTTAAAAAAGGTGCACACTGGAAAATAATCCGAAATATAAGACGTCTTCTATGATTCCCCGCAGAATACAGATAAGTTACCACCTCAGGCAGCACAAAATCTCCTCCCTCTTCTTCATACTCTAATATTCCTAGCATTTTCTTATCCGGGAAAAAATATTCCTATTCAAAAGGGGACACGGATAAATCAATCTGGGACGGGGTTTTTCTAAAAAAACCCCGTCCCAGCCTATGGATCTGCTATATTATACAGCACCCTGTTCAGCATCTTCTCAAGTGCTCCTATCTCCTTCTTGCTCATTCCAAGCGTCAGCATCTTATCAAGCTTCTTCCTGTCCATCTCCATACGCCTTCTTATATCATAAGCTTTCTCCGTCAGATAAATGTTCTTACACCGCTTATCCTTATTGCTTGGCACTGCCAGAATGAAGCCCTTTTCATCCAATCTTTTCAAAAGTCCTGTAACTGTAGGATTCCTGAGGCTTAATGCCTTCTCAATATCCCTCTGGGTCACTTCTTCTTTACTGCTCACAAAAAGATAATCCAACACCGCACATTGTGATGCGGTGATTCCAAGTGTACGCAGGCGGCTGTTAAACTCTTTTTCATACACGTTATTAATCTGTTTAAACATAAAACCTATGGTCTTCCGTTCCCGCATACTTTCATCTCCCAGTATTTTCTATCTGCGCACCCTGCTCCTTACAGCCTCAAATATATTCGTCCTTGCAAGAAGCTTTGCCGTTATATAAAATAATATAATGTCAATCGGCAGCATCACAAGCTGCTTAACCGCTCTTGCTGGAAGCAGCGCAAGATAGGCATCCCCATAAAGAAGTGTAAGCCAGTATGTATTGAGCAAAAGGTTAACTACAACCGCAACAACACTGTTCGCCAGAATAATCCTTCCAATACTTAATGGCCTCTTATACAATATCATTCCGTAAATAGTTCCGCCGGCCATTGCGCTTATTGTAAATCCTGGGAAGAAGCCTCCGATAGGCTTAACAATGTAAGAAATCAAATCTGACAGGCCTCCCACCATGCACCCGATAACAGGACCAAAAAGCATTCCTGTAAGCTCCTTCGCCACAGAATCAAAACCGATTCTTATATAATCGGTAAGCTGCAGCCTGTAAAAACCCAGCACCACAATAATTGCCAGCAGCATGGCAGCCGCCACAAGAGTTCTTAACTCCTTGAGTTCATACAAAGAGTCTGTGAATTGTTTCTTAATTTTTCTCATAAAAATTACCTCCTTTGCAGTAGTCCTTAAAGCTACGCATAGAGGTAACCCTGTATCCATCTATGTGTAGCAGCGGGATGCGGAACATATACCGCGGATATCCTCTTTTTTCCAGGATACTCTTCGTCCACCCGGCAACTCCCCGTCCGAACGGCACTTGACGCACATATTCCTACTCTGCTTTAACTGTTTTATTGTTCCGGAAACTATTTTAGCACACTTTCTCCTTAAGGGCAACTTGAATTTCCTTCCATCCCCTTAAGCTCTCTTACTGCCAATCCAATCGCAGCGACTGCTGCCGCAATATCCGCAATAGGTCCAGCATACATCACCCCGTCAATCCCCATAAAAATTGGAAAGATAAGAATCAGCGGCAACAGAAAAATAACCTGCCTGGTGAGCGACACAACAATTCCAAGTCTGGCTTTTCCGATAGAGGTAAAAAATCCCGAACACATAGGCTGTACACCATTTATAAAAGTCATCATCATAAAAATCTTAAAATACCTCTCTGCAAACCGAAAATACTCTTCACTTCCTGACCCGAAAATGCTGACAATCTGCCGGGGAAAAAGCTGGAAGCAGATAAAAAAACAAATTCCTACAGTAAGCGCTGTTTGAAATGCCTTCTTATATGTATTTCTCACACGCCCATATGACTTCGCACCATAGTTAAATCCCCATATCGGCTGGCATCCCTGGGAAATACCTATGCATATTGCCATAAATACCATATTTACCTTGGAAATCACTCCCACACAGGCAAGCGGAATATCCGTCCCGTACATGGATGCCGCCCCATAATGCCTGAGCGTGTTGTTCATAGTAATCTGTACAGCAGCCATGGCAATCTGATTAATACAGGCCGCCATTCCAAGAGAAACAACAGCTTTTAAATACTCCATCCTCGGCCAGAGCCGTTCTATGGAAAGGTCCATTTTCCGAAACCATCTGAAGTAAACAATCACCATAACCCCTGATACAACCTGTCCTATCACTGTTGCTGCTGCCGCTCCCTCAATCCCCCAATGAAATTTAAAGATAAAAAGAGGATCCAGAATCGTATTAATAACCGCACCAGTCAGCATACAGGTCATAGAATAGGTAGGGCTTCTATCTGCACGGATTAGATGATTCCCCCCTGTTGTCAGCACAAGAAAAGGGATTCCATACGCCGTAATTCCTGTATAGTCCTGCGCAAAAGGAAGCACCTCCGGTGTCACCCCAAATATATGAAGAAGGGGATCTAGAAATAAAAGGACCACTGCCGCTATCAGCAATCCGCATATTCCAAGCATCGCAAGCGCTGTCCCCGCAATACTGGCAGCACGTTCCTGGTTTCCCTGCCCAGATGCAAGATTAAAATTCGAAGCACCTCCAATACCTAGAAGAAGTGCTGTAGCCGTGCAGATAATCGACACCGGAAATGCAATATTTGTGGCCGCATTTCCAAGCATACCCACTCCCTGCCCAATAAAGATCTGATCCACAATATTATAAAGAGAACTTACAAGCATACTGATGATTGCCGGTATAGCAAACTTCGCAATCAGTTTTTCTACTCTCTCCGTCGCTAACGGATTTTCTGTAATCTTTCTGTCATTCATAGCTCTTTCTCATCCTCACGTAATTCATCCATCCTCTTACTGAAGAAGGAACCGTATTTTTATATAGTATCATTTTTAATAACAAAATTCAACAATGTATCTTTATCCTCTCATCGTAATTTAGCTGTAAGCAGGTTTTTTCTATAATATCTCTCAAAATCTTTTTTCATATGTAAAAAGTTCTTCTTTTGATCTATAAAATATGTATTATTATCTCTTGCATAAGTTATCATCCAGTCATCTAAATCTTTATCATCTTTATACGAATAAACTATCATTGCTAGTAATGACGGACGATTTTCTCTGTTACGTAATTGAGAATCAACTTTAACCGCCTTTTCCAATAATGCATCTAACGAATCATTATATAAATCCATGTCCTTTAATACAATTCCTGTATCCATATTAAGGTTATTTGCAATAAATGTTTCTATGCCATTTATAGAAAAGTCCGAATTTTCAATCTTCAAGTATTCCATCATCAGCTCTTCAAGCATCTCCAGCTTGTCTGTAATAACTTGTTTATCTTTGGTACTTAAGTCCTTATCAATTTCATCAAAAAGCAACTCATTTTTATTTCTTTTAGTCTTTCTGAAACTCTTACTAAATTCTCTTAGAAAATATGCGAATTCATTGTCCCCGACTCCTAATTTTGTAAATCTGTCAAACAGCGTGAGAAAAACAAATGAATTCTTTTTATTGAATATTCCTTTTATATCATCTGTAATAATATTTTCAAGCCTGTGTAAATTATTTTCAAATACATCAAATTCTTCTGCTGCTGCATTTTCGTTAAGATATTTGCTAGCCGCCTTCGCCTGATTCTTCCAGTTATCAAAATGATTAATACACATTATAGACTCAATAATAATTCTTTCAACAGCTCCCTTTATTTTATCCTTTTCAGAATAGCAGTTACATTCAACGAAAAATTTACTGTCTACTATTTTGCGTATACGGCCTGCAAATTTATCAATGTATGTAAATGCCCTCTGATCTGTATTCATTGCCACATGGTTGTTATATCGTTTAATATACTTTGAGATTGTATAGCTGTTACAGTTTTCATGTATAACCGTTTCAATCTGATATTCATCAAATTTATCTTTGAGTTCTTCCGGAAGCTTCTCATATGTTTTATTTTTTATATCAAATACAGCATCTTCATATGTGACATCTCCGGTCCCATCTACAATTTTCCTTTTATACGAAATCAATGAATTTTCAATTGAAGATGTAATCTTGTAATTCATCTCTCTGAATTTTCTTAAGGCGGCTGTTCTGCATCCTCCGTCTACAATATGCAGTTTTGAATTTTCTTCCTCTCCAAGTATAATAGGAGGAATATAGTCATCTGTAAGTACTGTAGCAATTAGTTCATTTATCTGCTCGTTCGTCCATACAAAGTTTCTTTGAACATCTGCCTTATTATCAATCTCGCCCCTGCTGTTTTTCTTCAAATACATATCCAAGGTATATGTTTTCTTTCTTGGTCTTGCCATTACTGTTTCCTCCTGCTATTTATCATTGTACTTTAAAATAATATTGACACATTTCTGTAAGATTGAATTGCTGCAATACAGTCCGTATACTGCTTTTCATTAATATGCAGCTCTTCTCTAATTTCACCAGGAACATAGCCTGCTATTGTAAGCCTGAGTATTTCTTTTTGAATTGTAGAAAGCCTGCAAAGATACAGCATCATCTTTTTGCTGTAGCCATCATAAGTTTCTTTAAAAACTTCCTTTTCAATATCAAAATCGTCTGCAAGAATATCTCCCAAAGTGGAAGTTTCATCATCTCCAATAGGTGTATCAATTGAAATACACATTCTGTCTGCGCTGCGCTTATCTCGGTTTCTTCTCGTAATCTCTGTCTTAATTTTATTACACAGGCAGGAATATAAAAAAGTATCAAAGGATTGTAAACCATTATACCTTTTCATAACATTTACAAATACTTCATTAGCTAAAGAATAAAAATCGTCCAAATCTTTGTTTGACAGGCCGCCAAATTTTAATAAAATTTGATCTACCATTTTATGAAGTTTTTTTGCATTGTCCTCATAGTACGAAATTAAAATTTGTTCCATAATAAAAATATTCTCCTTTTCTTAAAAATAAGTACAAAAAATACAGTGTCTTTAAAACACTGATTTAATGGATTTGGTCTATATTTCCTAAGCTGTCAAAATATTCCATTGAAATCTCTTGAATTTTTGCAGAACCGCTTGAATTTGCTTGACTTATAAAGTTAAAATATGTAAAATACAAATGAAGCGTTCTGCGCTTTGTGTACAGGGACCTATCCGATGGTGTTGGCGCACCGTTTGAGGATGGGTCTTTTATATTTTCTTGTTATTATCAAGTATAGAACTTATGTTTGTATTTGTCAATACCATTTTTAGAACTTATGTTCTAAAAATATAGCATTTTTTTATTATCTGTTTCACTGTTATCTTCTATTACCCTATCAATCCGTTCTATTAATCCCAGCTGATTCCAAAAGACAGCCATTGTATTTCTTTTCATTACTTGGCATATTGCTACACCTCTTCATATTAAAAATAGCATTTTTGTTATGTATTTATTCTAACACGTTTTCGTTTTTATTTCTATATGTATTTACTATGCGAATTTTATATAAAAGCAGATATCCAAAAGAGAATATTATTATGTGCAAATTAGAAATATAAAAAACATAAGAAAGAGGTGCATTTATTATGGGAAATAACAAGTCGCCGACAAAAATCTGCCAAGCAGATCACAAGACCTTCAGCGGACTTATTTACCTTTGTGATTTTAATACAAATCACAAAGGTAAAAAGAACGCAAATGGCTCTGAAATTGCATCACGTATAATAGCTGACAGAAAATTTGACATTCAATGCAGAAGAAACAGAAGCTTACAAAGCAATTGCGAACAGGGAGGAATGTAAAAATGACCAGATTAAGAAGAATGGGCTACACAGTTGACGTTGATTTAAAGGATTACGGATACGATGGATATTCTGTTGAATGTACATATAAGTATATGAAGAAAAAAGAAAAGTATCTGCTTCGTATGGGATTAAAGCCTAACGATTCTGAGAATAGAATTAAAATCGAATTCCAGGAGATTGACACACAATATATTTCCGGAACAAGGGAAACAATTGAAAATCATATCCTCAGAATTATTGAACAGGCAGCCTGTCATCATAAATTCTTTGATAAATATATTGAACGGTATGAATACGAATGTAAATGCTTTGATATCGGTAATATCATTCTTGAAAATATACTCCGAAATCAAGAGGAACGTTATTAATGAGCAACGCAATTTATATACCATCTATTGATGCCAAAGATTTATATCTATCTAATACCTTTATCAAAAATACTTCCTGCGGATATAAGCTTACCCGCAGGGACGGCACAGATAACTTAGGAAAATATATAAACAGCTTTGATAACAGTCTGGACTTAATAGAGCTTCATAAAGCAGCTAAAGACATATACGGAAAAAATGATTCTTTGTCTTTTATTTATAAGGGAAAGAACTATTCGTCAAAAATAATTAATGTCACCTTTAAATACGCAGTAAAAGAGTTCAATAAAGCATCAAAAAACATCTATGTTAGAAACGGCTATCATTTAGAAGATTATGATTTGACAAATGGTTATGCCATAGACTTTGATGATAATAAAAACGAAATACTCGCAGCCCTTAAGACAGATACACCCTTTTATACCTCAGCAGACGCTTCTCTTCTGCCTCCTTATTTTTCCTGTAAATATGACAGGACAGAAAAAACATATACATATTTTTTAGCAAAAACAATAAAAACCATAAAGTCAGCAAAGGAGCTTAGAGAATGGTGCTATGAAAAAGGTTTTATCTGTAATGGAATTCATTACTGTCGGTTTAAGCGTTCCAGCGGATCTGCAAGAATCGGAAAATGCCTGTTTATTGATAGACGCTTATATCCCCATATGCACCAGTCTGAGCTGTGCGGATTAAAAGTAAATACAGGAGACAGTCTGGATATTGCTGCATTCGAAGCATACATAGCACTGTCCGCCAGCAGTATTATAGACACACTAAAAATCCGTCCGGAAAATATACTTGTTGTTAATGACTTCTCAAGCACCTTCTATGATGACGCCGTATGTACCGGCTTAGGTGATGACGGCTGGCTTGAGACAAAAGAAAAGAAAATGAAAATTTCTAATTCCATTTGGGACGGGCAGTCCCTGATTGATTTTTCACTGATGGGAAAATACCAGTCAAAAGGAATGTTATTATTACGGAATAAGTTCTTTAAGTCCTGCTGTTTCAATTCAAACATTCAGAAATTTTTTGAGGATAACAATATAACAGATATATCTCAACTCAAAGGTGAGACAATCGCACGAAATATACAAGACATAAAGCTCATAACTACTCCGTCCAGTATTAAATTTTATAAGTTTGGAAACCTGAAAATGTGGCTCAAAAATATATATCCCTTTTTTGGAATTGTCAAGCATGACAAAGACACACATCACTTTGGAGGCCGGATGGTTCAGGCACATTACCAGCTTTTAAATACACTTCAGCTGTCGGAAGATGAAGTCAGGCATATTGTCAAAGACGGCATGGACTATATAAGTCTCCTCAATACAGATGTGGATGTAATGAGATACCATTTAAAGTTCAAAGGAGCCAATGAATCCGAAATTGATAATGTTATGAAAAACAAAACGGAAATTGTCTTCAAAATGTTAAACTATGACTGTGATTTTCATAAAACATGCATTTATTACAATTTCAAAAAAGAGTTGTGCCGTTCCTATTTAAATAATATGAAGAAGGGACATATTCTTCTAGACGGAACCTATGCGACCTTATTAGGAAACCCATATGAAATGCTGTTACAGTCAATAGGCAGATTTGACGGTTCCTCCATCCTTGCCCCTAATACAGTACATAATACAAGATATCCCTACGGCTGTGAAATACTTGGAAGCCGGAGTCCCCATGTCACGATTGGAAATATCCTGGTAATCCAAAACGCTGCCTGTGAAATAATTGACAGATATATAAATCTTACACCGAATATTATCTGCATTAACAGCATAGGGGAAAATATACTAGAGCGGCTTAGCGGATGTGACTTTGACAGTGACAGTCTCCTAATTACAGATAATAAGATACTGGTTGATTCTGCAAAAAAGAACTATCATATTTTCAAGGTTCCCACACGCAATATAAATCCTCCTAAAGCCAAAAGACATTATACTCCCTCTGATCTGGCAGAACTGGACGATAAAACAAGCAATAATAAAATTGGGGAAATCGTAAATCTGTCACAGGAGCTTAATTCTCTCCTATGGGACATCGTGTTTAGATCAGGGCAGTCTGTAGAAGAACAATATGAACATATAAAGGAGATCTATTATGACGTATGCCAGCTGGACGTTATGAGTAATATTGAAATAGATAAGGCAAAAAAAGAGTATCCTGTAGATACCATAAGAGAGCTTAGGCGGATGAGAAAAAAATACGCAAGCCTGCTCACTACGTCCGACGGCAGAAAAAGAACCCCTTATTTTTTAGGATTTATTGCAGAGACGAAAAACTATAAAAATGTAAAAAAGAAGGATTACCAGAAATATAACACAAGCATGGATTATCTTCATAATTGTGTTGTACAGAAACGTTCTGGAAAATCCAAGGGAAGTGATTTTTTATCAATAGCAGATATATTTAAGCCAAAGAATTACAATAAGGATTTAGTAAATAAAAAGCAGGTATCCAAAATAATTGAATATGCAGCCAGAACATCCGGCTATATTAAAATGATTTGCTGTAGTCCCTCCCTTAAGGAATACAGATACGATTATATCAGCCGTGCAAAAGAGGACTTATTATACGAAATTAACAGAATGAAAATTAACAATCATACCATGTATCGTCTGCTTAAAAACTTAGAGGACAAAAAAAACTCTTCCATTAAAAATCTGCTGTTTTATGTATTATTTAACTATAAGAACGATATCTTAACCGCTATGCTGAACCAATATAATAGAATCAACACATTCTTAACCGAAGATGAAAATGGCGAAATATACTTATATAACTATAGTTTTGGGAAGAAAAGTTCCCCCGGGGAGATTTCCTAACCCGAATTTTTAGCGCTGCCAGCCTGAAAATTTCAGGCTGGTCATAAGGATTCTTTAAGGAAGAAGAAAAGAGAGGTATAAAATATCGTAAAATCAGAGCTGATTCACGAAACATGGAAAACCATTGGAAAGGATATTGACAAAAATAAGGTCGAGCGTACGATTAACACTTTTATAAATATTGTTGGAAATGAAATAAAAAAGGGACAGGCTGTAAAGATAGAAGGACTTGGAAGCTTCTATCCTTATTATAAAACTTATATTGGAAAGGATGTTATAACTGGAAAACCAAAAAAATTTGAAAATGAAAAGCATATACGTTTTAAACCCAGTTCTAAAATAAAAATCTGATTCGCCAATACCTGATACAAATTCTCTTCTCATACTATAACTTAATAAATCTGGAGGTGGTATTTAATGGAAAAAGGCGATGTAATTGAATAGTATAAATGGCTTCAAATATATCATATCAGGCGAAAATCTTCGGATAAATCATTACATAACTGTATTTAATCCCACAATAAAAGAAATTGGGCTTTACGGAGAGAATGATTATTGGCAGCTAGTACATTTACTTACAAGAAAGCCTTATGATATAGCCGTAGAATTAGTTGATAGTGGAATTGATTATCAAAGTATTGATGAATACGATTTATTTTATATGGCTGCAAATAAAATATCTGTTGAGCAATCCTGTATTTTACTTGGCAGGCTTGAATTAACAGATTATACGCAGACAGTAAATCAGGATAACGGACAACTTATCTTATATAATCCAAAGGATCATACTGTGATTGACAGGGCCATCTATCATCAGATTCTTAAATATTTACGGTATATACATTTTATCAGTGAAAAGGTTGAATATGATGTCGGCAACGGCATGGCAAAGAAATTCTTTTTAGAACGAATGCGTCGAAAGAAAAAAAAGCGGCTTAAGGATATGGAAGCAGGCAGGATAAGGCAGGAATCGCAATTATATACCATGACATCCTTTCTAATAAATAATCAAAATTTTAAATACAATTATGATTCAATGAAGGAAATAAAAATATCACAATTATACGAATCCTTCTATCGAATTATGCATAATTATCAAATTTCCAATATAAATACTGGAATCTATTCCGGTACTATTGACAAAACAAAACTGAATACAGAAGACCTAGATTTGCTGCGCAGCCTACACAGATAGGCTGTGCTTTTATTAAAAAAACAGGAGGAATCTAATGAAAGCAAATCACAAATGTAAATACAGCAAATGTACTCTGGGCTCTGACGGAGGCAGAAAAGAATACTATGCGTGCCCCCACTGTGATGCTTCACAATCATGGCGTTCAATGGCATGCTGCAAAGAGCATTACGAATTATATGTAGATGAAGTTTTAGCTGCAAGAGCAAAGGGCGATACCGTCAATCTACTCCCTGACAGAACTGATATGGAAACTCAAGAAACAAAGGCTCTCGTAAAGATGCCTTTAGATAGAGCTCTAAAACTCACCAAAGAAGAACTCAAGGATTATGCAGAGGATATTGAAGAAATAGGTATCTCTGCAACAGTTGACAAAATAAATGCTGTTCTTGACAAGCAGACTGTCAAATCAAAATCTTAATTTTATCTCATAGAAAAACAGGAGGAAAGCTTTTATATGACAGACGTATTAAAAGAAATCGATTGGAATCAGGTTATCTATACTGTATGGACTATTGTTTTACTGCCCGTAATTACATATATCGGAGCACAGCTTAATGCTTATGCAAAGGCAAAGAGAATCGATAAATATACAGATATTCTTTATGAAAATGTTGTTAAAGCAGTGAAAGATATTTATGAAACTGTCGTAAAAGATATAAAGTCCACATCTGACTGGACTTACGCAAAACAGAATGAAGTAAAGCAGCTTGCGAAAACAAAAGCAGTCGCTGCATTAACCACTTCGGCTTACCAAGCTTTGAAAACAGCAAATAAAGATTTTGATGAATATCTTGACAGCTTAATTGGAGCAGCCCTTTATGATGTAAAAAATGGAACCAATAAGAATATTAACTGCCATTGACTACTCTTCTCTTTTTATCGCAGCCTTCACCTCTCTTTTGGGATTAAAAGCAGTCGTATCTATTATGGAATGGGTATTTGACAAATTAGGATTAGAAACAAAGTGGATGCGAAAAAAAAGAGAAGAACATGATTTACTGATACAAACCTCTGAAGGGCTGACTGCTTTACAAGAACAATATTTAGAATATATGAAGCGCTCTGACGATAATGACGCTGAAATTCGTCAGGACATAAAAAATCTTACCAGCGCCTTTATTGAAAAGGAAATCTTTGACATGCGCTGGGAAATCAATAATTTCGCTATACAAATAGCCGACGGAAAATCATGCAACAGGGACAGCTACCAGCACTGTATAAAAACATATGAAAAATATGAGAAAATATTACATGACAATAATTTAGAAAACGGCGAGGTAAAAATATCTATGGAGCTTATTAATGACTCCTATAAAGAAAAACTAAAAGGCGGTTTTTAACTCCCCTTTCATACAGAAAAGTTCCCCCAGAACGATTTCCCAAACTGAAATTTTAACGCTGCCAGCCTAAAAATTTCAGACCACCCATAAGGACTCAAAAATCAAGCCCATCGGAGAGGTAGGAAATGAAATTAAGTACATCTACAAAAGAAATACAGATGGAACCGTAGGAAAAGCATATCCTATCGCGGCAGCTGCAAGTGCAGATGCTTTTAAGTATGACCCTGCTGCAAAGAAAATCACTCTTCCTACAGGCGCCTTCCATGCAAATGAAACCATCTATACTTTCTACGATATCGAGGTATCCGACGCAAAGAAAATCACAAATGCAGAAAATAAATTCTCTTCCACGGGAATGTTAATCGCAGACGTATTTGCAAAGGATATCTGTACCGAGAAATCCTACTACGGCAAGATTATTTATCCAAAAGCAAAGGCATCTGGAAACTTTGACATGCAGTTTGGAACGGACCCATCCGTACAGAGCATGGAATTCGAAGCATTGTCAGGCGGCTGCTCTTCCACTGCTACAAAGACTCTGTGGGACTTCATTGTATTTGATGAGGATGACGCAGCAGTACTTTAACTGCAAAATAGCCCCGCTATACAGATAGCTGACTGAAAATCATGGAACAGGGATAGTTAACAGCATTTAGCTATCCCTGTTCTAATACAAGGAGTAAAACACATGACAAAGACAAATATAAAGATAAAAAACAGCATTTCATTAGAGGATAAGATTCACTCCATAGACATTATGGCCCATTCTTATTTTCAGGAAAATGAATACGGGGAAGCCGGCTATACCCCTTATTTAAAAGAGGTCGGAAAGGTTATCGCTATTGTAAAATATTTTATTGAAGGCATTACATTTGATGAAAATGAAAGCATCTACGACTCCGCAGTACATGACACTGACGTAAAGCTTATGGTTAACAAGGTCCTCTCCTCTCCTAATTTTACCGGGCTTTTGGATGATGTAAAGGACTTAGTAGAATATAAGAAGTCCGAGAATATCGCAAAGCTCCAGAATAAAACGGCTGCTATGCTGGCCCACAAGCTGGACATTCTTGTGGAAAGTGAGGCTCAAAAGGCCAAAGCACAGTCCGAAACCTTTGCAGCTTTAAATAACTGGATAAATGAACAGAGTGAATCCAATAGCAGGCAGGGTGAGTAAGATGGCTGATTATAATATAAATGTACAGGTAAACCCATCTGATTTAAAAAGCCTGGACATCGTGCAGAAACGATTACAGTCTATAACAAAAACACCTGTCAGGCTTAACTTTGATGTTGAATATAAAGACCTGGATAATGCTTTAAGCAGGCTTTCAAAAACTGCAGACAAATATGAAATAAAGCCCTCCATAGATACAAGCGTCATAGAAGAAGCCGGAAAAAGACTCAGCCGGCTTGGCAGCGGCGCCCTTCAAAAGGTTCCTGAATTAATCGGCCGAATGGCTAAGGAAGTATTAAGCGTCGATACTGCCATGTCAAGCTTATATAAGGCCACTGATGAGACCAGCACAAAATATAACCGGTTTCTAAATAACGCCGGCAGTGCGTCAAAATCTGTCGGACGGGATATGTCCTCCTATATCTCCCAGGCCAGTGAATGGGCCAGGAGGGAATATTCCCTGGACCAGAGCGAAAAGCTTTCAAAGACAAGCTCTGTCTACGCAAACATCAGTGAGATTGACGATAAAACAGCCGTAAGTAACCTTGATGCAGTTATGAAGGCATACAATCTTCAATATACTGACGCCCTGTCAATCGTAGACCGGTACAATAAGCTTAGCAGCGAATTTTCCGTCTCTGCTAAGGATTTGGGCGCCGGCATGTCAAATGCCGCTTCCGCACTTTCCCTGGGCGGGACTGACATAAATAAAGCCCTTGCAATGCTTACCGGCGGCGCAGAAATAACCCAGTCTGCCAGTGACCTTGGAAATACCCTCAAGATAGGCCAGATGCGTATCCAGGGAATAAAGGACAGCCTGGAAGCCCTAGGCAAAGAATCTGAAGGCGTCGAATCTATAAGCAAAGTCCAAGCTCATATTCAGGAGCTCACAAAGGGGCAGGTAAATATCATGGATTCCGCAGACCCTTCAAAGGTCAGGGATTACTATGACATTCTACAGGATGTTTCAAAAGTATGGGACAGCTTAAAAAATACAGAACAGACCTATTTGCTTGATACTATGTTCGGAAAATCCGGCAGCAATCAGGGCGCTGCCCTTATTAGAGCCTTTCAGTCCGGCCAGGTGCAGAAAGCCTATGACGCTTCCTTGCATGCAGATGGGTCGGCAATGCAGGCACAGGAAAAGTGGATAGACAGCATGGATGCAAAAATCCAGCAGTTCCAGGGTCAGTTCCAGGAGCTGTCCACTACAGCCCTTGATTCTGATTTCCTGAAGGGTGCCATAGGTGCAGGAACCGGATTTCTGGATATTTTAACCCAAATCGCAGATGTGGGAGGGACAATCCCGCTTATATTAGGCGCTGTTGGAGGCGTGAAATTATTTAAGAACCTGGATTTGTTTTATTATTAAACTGGTCCAATCCATACGAAAGGATATGGTGGATATGGTGCCTTAAACAATCGTGTGGTGTTATGTTCTAAAACTGGAGGAGTAATTGCTGGGAAGCCTAATGCTCATTAAGCTACAACGTAACCTGAAAATGGTAAGCGTGAATGCCGCGAAAGCAGAAAAAATTAATGAGATGGTATATGGTGAAACAAAAGGCATCAGGATGATGCCCCTAAGTACCTGGAAAAAGGGCAGAGGCTATATATGGCAAAAGCTGTGTATATCCGGTTAACCAATCAGCAGTGCACCAATATGCCGTTACGGCATAGGGGGACATTCAGAGACTACCGATCCTCTGAGTAAATACAGACCTTATTGTATTTGCTTATAATGTATAGTCCAAAATAAAAGAACAAAATGACAGTATCCTGTCCGGTGTGCTCCCAACCGTTGTTGGCAAAGGGAGAAAGAAAAGATTCAAAAAATCAATAAAATTTAAATATGTACTTATATAGTAAATAAGGCATCCAATAAAGACGTCTTATTTTGCGTAATAGCTCAAACTATTAGAAACAGAATGATTACCTTCCAGGATTCCATTTATATCCGCAGTTTTTACAATAATTCATTGTTTTTCCGGAACCAAAGAAACCTGTTATTAAAGAGTAGCCCCTTTGAGCTGACTCAATTGCTGTTGATCCACATTTTGGACATTTAGGAATGCTCTGCTGGCAAGACGCTTGTTGTTCTGCTTCAAGCCTTTTAATAGTATTTTCTATATTTTCAGAGCGTTTTTGAAGCATGTATTGATTCGCTTTATAATCAAATTTATTCTTTCCATATTTAATTGCCAGTTCAATACATTTTTCATTAAACTCATCATCAGGTAAATTTGCAGCCAGTTTATACATTTCTTCTGTATTTTCATTTGTTTGTGCAAGTATAGTATTACAATATTTACATTTCAAATTTTGTGGAAGACCATACCTGATATTCCATCCGTCATACACTTCTGCACATTTTGGACATACTAATACACCTGTTATATTTGAAAAATTATTTTCTTCTATAAACGTTTTTAGTGGAAATCCACATATGGGACAATTCTCCGTATACTGGCTTATTTTTTTGTTACATTCCGGACAGATAACTAATGCCATACATATATGCCTCCTTTAAATATTTTCCTATATTCTATCATATTTTACCAAATAAAACCAACATTATTGTAAAATATATCCGCAGCTTAAAGAATTAGGAAATTTATTTAACTTTGATGGAAGCCACGGAATCTATGAAATGTTTGCAGGTACTTTTAAAGGATATAATTCTTTAGGTGACATGCAAAACATCCATAAGGATTTATTAAATAAAGAATTTAAAATTAATACTGATGGAATTAGTGAATTTACAGCTGCAAATATTCAAGCCAAAGCTTCTGCTATGGGATTAGCTGACTCTTTAACAGCAGAATTAGTTGCTATGGGGAAAGATGCTACCTTAACTCAAAAGGCTGCCACCGGAAAACTAAAATGGGGTGACGCTTTAAAAAATCTCGGTGACGATGCGAAAAATCTCGGTGACGATGCGAAAAATCTTGGAAAAAGCTTACTAAAAAATGTAGAATTACCCCCAAAAACTCGAGATAATCTTTCAAATATTTTAGATAGCGGCGAAGTCGAAAATTATAAACAAGCTATTATGGATGCATTAAACTCTGTAGAAGGCCTCGCCGACTCCTTCATAGACCCCGGAACATTATCCTCAAAATCCACCGGTTTCTTTGATGGACTAAAGTCATCTTTCATGGGTTTCGCTGCAACTATTAAAAAAATGGCTCCTTCACTTCTTGCAGTAACTGCTTCTATTGCTGCCTTCAAGGCATTTGATTACCTCCAATCAGGCTGGACCAGAGCCGCAGAAGCCGCCGATGAAGCCGCCTCCGAGTTTCAAACTGCTAATTCTGAACTGGAATCTTTGAAATCACAGAAATCCACTCAGCAAACCAGAGTTCAGGAAATTGCTGCAAAATATGATATTGATACTTCTGAACTACAGAACGCAAACGGTGAATTAAAAGACGTAGACCAGATGATAGCCTCTATTAATTCCCACGGCGGCATATCTCTTGTAGACCAGGCTGAGCTTGACGGCATTTCTTCTGCCAGTTCACAGCTCGAAGCCCAGTTAGCCATTCAGGAACAGATAACAGAAGCGAAGAAACAAGCAATGATTCTCGCTACCGAAAAATCTGCAAGCACAAATAAATCTTACTATGAACAGATGAAAGAAGAGCATGGTCCCTTTAAAGGATTTTTTAAATGGATTCAAGGGCAGAGTCATTTTGAAGTTGATGAGTATGGAAATGAGGTTTACAAGGGGAAATCTGACGCTGATAAATTTTATGGTGAAAGCGGGGACTCCACAGACCTTGGCTTATTTAAAACCAGGCTTGCAGAACTAAAGGAATACAGGTCAGAACTGAAAAGTATTGACAGTGATATTAATGAGAGCAAAAAAAATGGAGAAGAAATATCACAAAGTATCATTGACAAGCGCAATGAGCTTGTTGATTCCATAACAAATTCGTCAGCTGATTTAGCCGGACTCACTGGCAGCATATCTGCAGACATGGAAATACTGTCTCAAAGCGACAGTGACTTTGCAGTTTCATGGGTCAAGGATGCAAAAAAAGCACTGACTGACTTTAATACCATAGACCTTTCCGGCAAAGAAAAACAGCTTGCCCAAATCAAGTCCTACTTCGACGGCTCCAAAGTATCTAGCAGCATAAAGGATTCCATTGTGCAGATGCTCCAAAGCAAAGAAGTAGACAGTGCAACCGATGCTCTTCACAGGATGGGTGTGACACTGAATGATTTAGGCATTACCGGAAAAGGTAAGAAAGCCGTATTCGATGGCTACTTCGATAATCTGATAGCCTCAGCCAAAGAAGCGGAAAGTACAGTGAAAGGCATAGACGGTTCCGTAGAAGGCGTTCAAGCCGCTTTTGCAACCGAAAATCAGGATTCCCAGTGGAATTCCATGTCTAATCTGCTAAACCAGGCAAATGAGCTGTACAAACAAGGCAAAGTCGGCACTGATGATTTCAAAGCGGCGGCACAGTTCATATCCCCTGACCTCATAGATCCAGAGTCCACAAAATATGATTCTGACGCATATGTTGCCGCATGGGAGGCTGCATATGATAAAGTCCAGAGATATTTTAATTCAGAGAATCCGGCCCAAAGTGTCGAAAATTTCATAAATGACCTGGTGAACGCCGGATTAGCTGATGATGTTGACGGTGACATTACATGGAAATTCAAAAACAGTGCAGAGGCTGCCAAAGCATTAAAATTAAACATTGATGCCACTGAAGCAGCAATGCATAATCTTGAGGCATACGGCCATGAATTTGATGGTATCATGTTCGGCGGAGAAGATCTTAAGGAATATGAATCTACACTGGAAAGCCTGAAAACCATTTATAACGAAATGGATGACAGTTCAGGCAAAGCCCGTCTTAAAGAGGTTATTGATGACAGTGAAAAGGAGGATTTTGCAAATCACCTTGAAAACCTTACAGAAGATCATGTTATAAAGCTTAAGTTCGAGTATGACCTTGCCTCTATCCAGCAGGTAATTGACGAGCTGAAGAGTGGTATGTTTGAGGGCGGCTCTACCCAGGAATATGCCTCTCTCCTATCTGCCCAAAAAAAGAAACGTGATATGCTTTCAGAAGAGGAAGGTTTATCAGATGCAATATCTGACAACGGTTACATGGATTCTCTGGCCACACTTGACAATTTCTCCCAAAGGCTTATTACGGAACACAATTCGCTTGAAGAGGAAGGCAGGCGGTCCATTCAGCAGCAGCAGGCTGCAATCCTTGATTTACAAAATACCTATCTCGATATGTTTCAGAACGGAGACATTGCTGACTGGGAAACCTTTTTAAATACAGAATCAGCAAATGAGATTATCGAAAAGCTTGCCCTTGATATGGGGATAAGCTTTGAAGAAGCAAAACAGGAGCTGGGGGATGCTGTAAATCTCAACGTTGACGCAGATACATCAAATGCAGAAGCTAAAGTTGACAGCGTATTAAGTAACGACGGTAAAACCGTAATCATGCCTACAGAAGCTTCTACCGAACAGATTAAGGAGCAGCTGGACGATTTACAGAACGGCCAGAAATTAGTATTTACAGCCGAAGTAAATGGTGGCACAGCCGGTGTAGAAGCAATAAAAAATGAAAACGGCACAATCTACTATTATGCCAATATAGATGGTGTGCAGGTTCCTGCTGCTATTACAGAAAAAAACGGTGATATTGCTTTTATCGCTGATACGGCAGAAGTTGATGCTGCAGCTGCCGAAACTTCCGGAGGCTCAAGGACTACAGATTATCTTCCAGATCTAAGCGCTTTGCCAGTTTATCTGCCTCCGATAGCCCGTACAGTTAGTTATGTTCCAGGTGCTGCCCTGATTAAAAATGCAGCCATGTCTTTTGGCAACATAATTCAGCATGAGGAAGGTACTCTCCTCTCCCCGGCCCATGTCAATGAAACTGCGTATCATATGCCTAACCTAAAGCCTGCGTATGCTGGCGGAAAGGTTGCGTTATCAAAGGATGAATATGCGCTTGTAAATGAACTGGGTACAGAATCTCTCATCCGCAATGGCGTATGGAGCCTCCTTCCCGGAAAGATGCACATACAGTCTCTAAAGAAAGGTGACATCATACTAAATGCAGCGCAGACAAGAGATTTGCTGAAATCAGGTAAAACAAACACCCACGCCAGAGCATACGCTGACGGAACATTACTAAATTCATATACTGATGGATTCAGACTGCCGTCTGGTATTATTAACAATAGCTCTTATGGTTCCAGTTTAAGCACTTCCTCATACAGCGCCGGCGCCGACACCGCATCTTCCGCAGCCGCAGCCATATCAAAAGCCGCGGAGGATTTAAAAGACTTTATAGAAATCTATCTTGACCGGGCATCCGATATAACCCAGAAACAGATTGATGCCATAGACAGAGCTGTCGGGCTTGCAGACAAACAGAATGAAAATGCAAAGGCTGTTTCTAACATTCAGGCTGAAATCTCAAAAAACAGGCAGGCTTATGACCTCTATATGCAGCAGGCTGATTCCGTAGGTCTGTCAGAAGCCTATGCTTCACAGGTTCGGGATGGCAGCCTTAATATCGAAAGCATTTCTGATGAAACACTCAGTAAAAATATTAAGAGCTATGAAGAATGGTACAAAAAGGCTCAGGACTGCCTGGACAAGGTCTCAGAATTACAGGATAAGGAACGCGAGCTTGCCATTGAACGGCTTGAACAGATAGAGGACTTCTATAAGCTTGTAACGGATGTTCATGAAGCATTGCAGGATGCCAATGATTCAAAATTAGAGTTCTCCGAAGCAATGGGCTTTTCTGCCGTATCTGATTCTGTACGTAAAACCTATCAGGAATCCTTAAATGCAGCCGAGGAAATCTATCACAGCCTGGCACAGCAGTTAACGGATTATCAGAATGAATTTAGCGACCTTATATCCAAAGGTTATATTCAAAAATATTCTGATGAATGGTATGAAGGCTATGCTAAAATTCATGAATTTAATGAAGCAGTTGATTCTGCCGGTGTTTCTGTTGTAGATTTTGAAGATAAGATAAGAGAAATCACTTATACCAAAATCCAGCAGCTCATAGACAGCTTTGAACGTACAATGGACAAGCTGGACGCCCGTATAGACCTTATGGAATCCCGTGATGAGACTGTCCCGGAAGCAGTCTATCAAAAACAGCTGGACGCCAATAATTTACACATTTCGGGCAACAAACAGATGCGTGACGCAAAGCTTTCCGAGCAGGCCCTCTATGCAGTAGATTCCAAACGTTATCAGGAGCTTGCCAAGGAAATCAATAAGCTTGATACAGAGACATTAGGTCTGATGGAGGATAACGAAAAGCTTAAGGATACGATTTTTGAGCTGAGGTTCACCCCGTTGGAAGAGGGCATTGATAAAATGGAATCCTTAAGGAGTGAGCTTAAGAATTTCATGAACCTGTTAAATGATGATGCCTACTTTGGCAGAAAGGGAGAGCTGACATCCGAGGGCGCTGCTGCTCTTGCACTCCTTGAGCAGAGTATGTATTCCGCAAAACAGGAAATCGCAGACTACCGCAAAGGACTGGATAAGCTGCAGGAATCCTTTGACAATAATGTAATCTCACAGGCTGAATTTGATGAAAAGTCCGAAGAGTACCGAAAAGGCATCCGGGATTCTATTGCAGATGTACAGGATTATTCAGAAGCATTAACCAAGCTGTACCTGAATCAGATGAAACAGGAAAACGAACATCTGCAAAAGATTATTGACAAACGGAAAGAAGCTTTAAAAGCTAAAGCCGACTATTATGACTATGATAAAAGGCTCCGCAGTCAGAGCAAAGATGTAACTATGCTTAAGTCTCAGATTGCTGCACTTGAAGGGGTGAACAATGCAAGTACACAGGCTGAATTAAAGCGGTTAAAAGAGCAGCTCTCTAATGCAGAAGATGAGCTCTCTGAAACAAAACGTGACCATGCCATTGACATGCAGGAAAAGGGCTATCACACCACGTCTGATGAACTGGATGAGATTCTTTCAAATACGGAATATGAAATCATTCACAACGCAGACAAACAGCAGTCCGTGATTCAGGGCATGTTACAGAACGTAGTATCCATGTACTCTTCTGCTTACGGCAAAATCAACGAAATCATTCATAATACCGGATGGGTTGGAAGCACAGGCTTCAACTCCAACCAGGAGGGCTTAAGCACACAGGAGGGCGCTGCTAATCAGGTAACGAATGCCACACAGCATCAGACCAATGTAAGCTCTACCGGCACAGCCCAGGGTACAGTTACATCTCCTGTTAAAAACAACGATTCATTTAATCAGAAATTTGAACAGGAAATATCACGGGACCCCAATGTAGACAACCGTCCTGTTGCAGAATTAAAGCTTTCCCAAAAGTCCCTTACGCTCGAAGAAGGTAAATCCACAAGCATATCTGCACAAATACGACCCACAGATGCTAAAAATAAGACGCTGTCATGGAAATCATCCAATGAGAAAGTTGTTTCAGTATCTAACGGAACCATCCGGGCAGTTAAGCCTGGCTCCTGCCAGGTTACAGCATCTACAACTGACGGAAGCGGAATCAGTGCAAGTGTCGGCGTTACGGTCACAAAGAAACCCGACCCGCCGAAACCGGCTGTAAACACACCATCTTCATCTTCCGGCGGTGACGGTATCCCTCGTGTGGGAGACGTGGTAACCCTTTTGGCAGGCCAGAGATATTATCACAGCTCATGGGGAACCTCTCCAGCCGGCAACAGATACGCAGGTGTTCCAGGAGGCGTAATTATAGATGGATATTCAGGTGTAGAATATGGAGGCCAGTCAGGAAACCACGGAGACTATGGTATCCATATAAGAAGTGCAGACGGTGTATATGGAGACCTTGGATGGGTGTCGTTAAGCCAGATTACAGGATACAGCAAAGGTACAAGAAGGGTTGCAAAAGACGGGCCGGCCCTGTTTGATGAAACAGCCGGAGGGAAGTCTGCACCGGGCTCAGAAGTTATTATAACCAAGTACGGAACATTAAAACAATTTCATGCCGGCGATACAGTTTTCAATAACGAACAGGTCCAAAGACTGTATGACTGGAGCAATACAGAAGGACTGCCTGATATAGTGCATCCTGGCATACAGGAGCTTTATACTCCTGCCATAGTTCCGACATATAACACCCAGAATGTTGAAATGCATTTTGACCAGCTGGTAACCATTACAGACAGCACAATTACGAAAGATTCCGTATCTGAAATGAAGGGTATTATTAAAGAAAGCATACCTATGATTCAAAAAGAAGTAACCGGATATCTGTACCGTGAGGGATGCAAGAAAGGCATGAGACGGTTGTAATCTATTTTAAGAGTGCTGCATGAAATACGCGGCACTCTCATTTTATAAAATATTAAGGAGGCACGCTTTGGCTAAAGATTTTAAAGACTTTACATTTTGTAACAAAAAATTTTCAGATTTATCTGCAAGATATATTACAGCAAGTTTTGGCTCCGATGCTGATATCGATCTTGCTATGGGACGTAATATGGAAATTGGCGGGACGAATCAATATCGAATTAACCCCAATTATTTTGGAGACACATGGGATAATGTTTTAGCTTTTGAGTTAAATATAATTAAAAATCCCTGCTTTTATAAAACTCAGGCAGAACGGGAAATTTCAAAGCCGGAAATTCGGGAAATTACAAGATGGCTTACTTCCTCCCATTACCCCGAATGGATTGATTTTGAATATCAGCCAGAAGATAATCATGATGTTACACGTTACTATGGATGGTTTGACAACATAGAAACCTGGTGCGTCGCAGGAGCTGTGTATGGCTTACGAATATCCTTTAAATGCACCACTCCTTTTGGCTACACAAAGGATATAATAAATGAAGCTGATGTAACTACCTATTCCAATTTACTCATATCCAACAATTCTGACGAACTTAATAACTACTGCTATCCTACTGTCGAAATAAGCCCTCATGCAGACGGACAGATATTCATTTGTAATTTATCCGACTGTAATATACTTGATAATGGAACATTAACACTGTCTGAATCATCCTATTTTGATTCCCTTTTAACAGTCGTAGAAAGCTACGCCAGACTGCATGGATATACAGTAAAATATACTGGCAGCGGCGCTTTCAATATTATTCCTCTATGTAATGAAACTGCAGTCCAATTTTATCTAATAGATAAATACGGAAATGATATAAAATGCACCGCCTTTTATACTGCTGATACATACGAATACCGTATTTTAGAAAATGGATTCCTGTTTATGAATGTATATAAGGATTTGGATGTACATATGGACTGTCAGAATCTAGTAATAAATGACTCTGTAGGAAGAATGATTACATATGAAAAATTAGGCATAACAGACGCAGACCACATCTACTGGCTTAAGCTGATAAACGGGCACAACTCTCTTCTTCTGTATGGAAATGCCGGTTTCAAATTTACACATATGGAATCAAGAAAGGCAGGTGAATAAACCCATTGAAAATATATTTTGACAAATCTAAACGGCCAGAACCATCAAAGATATATTTAGCCACATCCGATCACAGGATACTTTGTGCATTAAATGGCATTGATGAAAGCAGCTGTTATTTTACAGCAAATTTAAATAATGTTTATGAAATCTCATTTGATATAAACAGATATATTAATATATCAGGTAAAACCATAGAATCAAATGGCTACCATTTAATTAATGTTCTAATGAGATTATATGTGACAAACATTGGATGGTTTATCATATCACCCCCTTCGGTTCATAATGATGGCATAAAAGAAACCAAAAGTATAAAAGCCCAGTCTGTCGAAATCGAGATGATGCAGCATGATATAAAAAACCTTAAAATCAATAAGGGGACTTCTGACTCCTATGAAATGCTGATTGAAGGAAATGTCGATAAAATTGATGATGTTGAGTTTGCAAAAGAACATATAAAATTTTACAACCCCAAGAATCCAAAATTAAGCTTACTTAATATACTCCTTATAGAGTCCGGCTTATATAATTGGAAAATCGGATATATTGATGATATTCCAAAAAAGTATCAGTATTATGAAAATGGCATCCTGAAAGAAAAATATATAAAATTATCTGATGAAATTGGAAGCTTTGATATCGAATCACAGAATTTATATTCTTTTCTTACACAGGATGCCGCGCAGTTTTATGGCTGCCTGTTTATCTTTGATAGGAAGAATTTAATTATAAATGCATACCGGCCTGAAAACTTAGGGAAGGATACTAATATAAATATCGGATTCAGAAACCTTCAAAAGTCAAATGAAATATCTGTAGACGAAGATAATATATATACAAGATATTCTGTATATGGTTCAGATAATCTTGGGATTCAATATGTCAACTTCGGAAGTAATATCATTGAAAACATCAGCGGATACTTTTTAAATGAAAAGTATATGCCGGCAGATTTAATAGAAAAATACAGCCTGTGGCAAAACGATGTTGAAAAAAACAGAACAGCCTATATTGAATCTACACGCAGATATAATGAACAGTTAAAAATAATTAGTGAATTACATGACCGTGTTCCCTTAGACGACTGCTCTACAGATTGGAGTACCTTTCCTGACGACCGGCTCCTTGAAGCACAGGCAAATTATCAGGCACAGCTAAAAGGTTATGAATCATTTTATATTGATGAGAATGGAGATTTTGATTTAGAAGCTTTGGACGCTTCTGTAGATGCAAATGATTATTACCAAATCCGTGATGTGATTCTTCCATCTATTCAGATTGAAATTGATAACAGAAATTTACCTGCAGAAGATGATGAGCTTGAATACATAAAAACATATGAAACCAATTGGAAATTATATGGCTTAGATGAATTAGATGCAAAGCTACAAACTTACAAAAACATAATAAAAGTATGTGAGTCTGGTAATTATCATGTGCCCTATACTGAGAATTCAGGACATACAGAGGACTATCATAATGAAATGTACCAAAAATATCTTGATGCACACAATCACTTAAATCCAGACTTTATTGGCAGCTGTCAGGAGGCCTATAACCAGCGGAAAAGTGAAATAAACTCTGCCACAGAAGTTTTAGATCAACATGATGCCAGACGCAAAGAAATATCACGCAGCCTGCAAAAGGAAACTTGGCATAACGAAGATTATTATTTTTCAGAAACTGATTTAGCATGCTTATCCAAATTATATATTGACTGTGATTATACAAATAATAACATGTTTTTGACATCTTCTGATGATTCCGTATCAGAAATTGATGAACAGCTTAAATTACTCCGTGCTTCACAGGAAGATTTATATTCTGCAAGCCAGCCGCAATATATTTATTCTACTGACTTAGATAATTTTCTCGCAAAATACGAATATAAGAATTATACTGATAATCTAAATTTGGGTGATTTTCTATATTTGGGAATCCGTGATAATTATGTAGTAAAGCTTCGTACCATTTCTATGAAATATAACCCTTTGTTAATGAAGAATGATTTACAAATCACTTTTTCAAATATGATAAGATCACAAGCCTCACGAAATGATTTTTTATATCTTATAGACGTATCAAGTAAGCGAAGCAAGCATTCATCTAGCGGTAATTCCAACGATTTTTTGTCAAATGAAGGGATTACGCTCACACCTGGACTCATTCAAAAGCTATTGCAAAACGGAGCCTTTAAAAATTCTGTGGACCAAATGATTGAGAACGGTATGGCTGTAAATGGCAATAAAATTATTTTAGGTACAGGAACTATTTCTGTCAGTGAGCTTAACAGCAAGATGATAAATGTTGTTAATATTTCTGGTGAAAATGCTTTCTTTGATTATCTGCAGGCAAAGCTTATTGCTGCTGACAAAATCATTGCTGACAGCGGAAAATTTCTTGATTTAAGTTCTTTGGTTGCCAATATAGACAACTTATTAGCCGGCAATGTAAGCGCTGAACTAGGTCATTTAATTAAAATGACAGCAGAAAATGTTGAAATTGATGAAGCTGTAATCAGAGATTTAATTGCAGCACAGATTACGGTATCAATGCTAAAAGCAGATACGATTTCTTCTAATAAGTTTAACATTGAGTCTGATGACGGCGGTATGACGATTGTTGGAAATACGATGCAGTTTAAAGATACGAATGGTAATCTAAGAATCCAAATAGGCCGTGACGCAGACAATGATTTTACATTCGTTCTTTATGATGAAACCGGCACAGGCGTACTAATGGATTCCACAGGGATAAAGCCCTCCGCAATTTCAGACGGAATCATTCAAAATAACATGATTGCTAAAGGCAGCATTACAAAGGACAGACTCGGCTTTAAAATTGTAGATACTGATGAAAACGGGAAAATATGCATCACTGAAATATTGGATGAGAGCGGACAGTCCCTTGGTGTATCTTATAAAGAAATCCAAAAGTCAATAACTGAACTTGAAGAACAGATTGATAGTACTCTTTCCTATAATGTCCATATAGAAAATGAATATCAGAATATCCCCTGTGTTAATGGAACTGTAAAAAATAATATATTAATCGAAATTCCATTTACAGGATACAAAGGCACAATTCAAGTTCCTGCATCTGTAACTACATCTGTTCTCCCCTCTGGAATGACTGTAGGTATAAACAATCCTTCTACAGATACAGACAAAGGAAGCTTAATTTTAAACATAGCAGAGGGTGCCACACTAGGAAGTAAAAATATTACAACAGGATTTATTAACCTTACATTTTCCATTGACACTTTCATAATGACAAAAAGATTTACATGGTCTAAGACAAATGATGGCGATTCAGCTAATGCATCTATCTGCATTTTAGAGGCATCTACTGAATTGATAAAGCGTGAGAATACAATAGACAGTGAAAATAACACCATTACTACTCTCTCACCATCTTCTATTACTTTCTCTTCATTTGTAAAAACACTTGAAAAAAGAGAACCTTACGAAGGAAGATTCTTAATAGAAACCTCTCTAAACGGAGTCGATTTTGATAATATGTATGTTTCTCCTTCTGATGAAAGTGCAGTTTCATTTACCCCGAATAACAATGTACAAAGCATACGATGCACACTGTACCAGACTGGCAGCATTATTAATATCATAGACCGTAAAACTATTACTGTTTTAGATGGTATTGATTCCATAAAGTCAGAGATTACTCAGATTAAAGATTCATTTACCACACTATCTGATACAGTAGATAAAGCTGAAAAGGCTATATCTGAAAAAGTATGGCAGACAGAAATAGATACATCAATTAATAATTATGACAATTCAAGTATTAAAGTAATACGTGATACAGTTGCTGAACATAAGACATCTATCGGATCTATTACAGATAAGGTTACATCTGTTGAGGATATTCTTGAGACAAAGGCTGATGGTTCAATTGTAAAAACTTTGTCTGAAAAAGTCTCTTTTGCTGAACAAGATATGGATGGGTTTAAACAGATTGTATCCTCAACATACGCAGCAAAAGATGATGTATCCTCTGTCGAATCTGCCCTAATCCAAAAGGATAATGAAATAGAAGCACAGGTAGAAAACACCAAAGATGAACTTGCTTTCGTCAAAGTTAAGGCTGATAATATTTCATCTACTGTGACAAAGAAAATGGACATGCCTTTTGTTTCTATTAGATACATACGCGACTGGCTGAATGGAAGCTCCGCCGGTTCTCTCAATCATTGGTTAGAGTGTCAGGTAAGTGTAGACGGTACAAATATTGCCCGTGGATTAGTCCCTGCTGCTAAAGACACTACAGGAGAACCAATTGTCTCTATTGATAATTTATCCTATTATACAGACGAAAGTATAGACACAGAAGATTGTGTTACAAGTAACGGAAATGGCCAATGGCAGTGTTTACAGTTAGATTTGGAGGAGCTGCACAGAGATATTGATTGTATAAGAATATGGCACAATTATACTGACGGACATTCTTACAATCACAGATTACAGGTGTCAGAAAATGGCAGTGACTGGATTACCTTATTTGACTCCGACATCCAGGGAACATACCAGGAAAGTGAAAAAGGGAAAACTTATTATTTAAACGATTCCTCAATATTAGAAAACTTTTCATCCATACGCCAGGACATTTCTTCTGTTACTTCGCAAATACAGGATGAATCCGCAAAGATACAATCTATTGTTTCACAGACACAAAGAGACTTTGGCGTACAGATTGAAAGTTTGCAGAATAATATCGAAAACATTGAAATTCACAATGATGAGTTAAGCCAAAAGATAGAGAACGCAAAAGCTGAATTTTTGTTATCTCTAAATAGTTATATTACTCGTTTACAATCTGTTGAAAATGGCCTGAAGAATCAATCTGAGGTAATACAGACATCTGAAGGCTGGAAGCTGATATTTAAGAAAATAGGGATGTACGATGGCAGTGATGTTCCAGATCAGGAAACTTACACAAATATAGATATAGACGGTATTGAAGTGTCCAATCCTATCGAAAATACAAAAGCAACATTAAAAACGGATGGAATTAAAGGCTATTATAACAATGAAGTGATATTCCAGCTGCAAAAAGATGCCACTATAACCGAACGTCTATATGCAAAACGGGGAATCGATACGTATACTATGAAAATCATACCCGTTGTAATAACACAAAACTCTGTCACAAAATCCGGAGTAGCATTTGTAAAATCCGGCGGGGACAGTTAAATTTTTATAAATGGGATAATATCCCTTACATGGAGGTGACAATCTTTGGCATACGAAACACGGTTATTATTTTCGGAAAGTAACTTGAATATAGCAAACAATACTTCTGTTGTTACCGTTACATTCCAATTTAGAAGAACCGATTATTCTCATTATTCCTATAATTACACTGGGACAGCCTACTGGAATATAAGCTGTGCCGGGCAGAGCAGCGGAAATGTATACTTCAGCCTAAATTATAATGTAGGTCAAAACGTATGGCAGACAGTTGCAAGCAGAGCCTTTACTGTCGGACACAATTCTAACGGCACACTGTCCGTTGCTGCAAGCGGATATATTTACTTTGGAAGCGGCGTATCTCCAGGCTCATTATCAGCAAATGCAAGCTTTATCTGTTCAACCATTCCCAGGTATACTTCTGTAACAAACTGGAAAAATACATCCGTTACTCAGACATCTGCTGAATTTTCATGGGCAGCCTCTGATACTGTCAAAGCACTTAATATATCTGTCAATAACGGCTCATGGACTACTAAGTGGACCGGAAGTGCAAGAAGCGGCACATTTACTCAGACTGGCTTAAGTCCAAATACTTCATATAAAATAAAAATACAGGTACAGCGCAGCGACTCGTCCCTTTGGACAACAAGCTCAGAAATATCATTTACAACAAACCCTATTGCTTCCATCAGTAATGCCTCTATTGATATAGATATTGGAAATAATCTAATATTAGCTTTTAATAACTATACTAATAATGCTTCTTATTTAAAACTGGAAGTATTAGATGAAGCCGGAACATATGTGCAGATAGCATCTGTCACAAGTGTTCAGACAGCATCCTATACCTGGAATTTATCTTCTATAGCAGACCAGCTTTATCAAAAATGTCCCACACGAAATCAAATGCCCTATAGAATTATCTGCGGAGTGTCCTTAGGCGGAATTGATTACACTAATATAAAAACAGGCATTATGAAAGTAACAAATAGTAACCCAACCTTTTCTGCATACGATTATGGAAACACTGTTACTGCTATTAAAAATTTGTTAGGTGCTGTGTATATGCCGGAAAACTATGGAAATATGCAGGTAATTATCACTGTTGAAAATAAAGCGGTGCCTAAAAACTCAGCAAGTATTTCCAAATATGTATGTGATATTACAAGTGTAAATTTTAATAAAAAAGTTGAAAAGCCATTTTCATCCTCAACTGCTGTTAATATAGACTTAGGTGCATTTGGAACAGCAGGAACCTACACATTAAACGTATATGCCGTTGACAGCAGAGGCAATAATTCTGGTAAAATCTCAAAATCCTTTTATATCCTTCCATATCACAAACCGTTTATAAGTACAATAACCTTAAAAAGAATGAATGATTATGAAGCTCAAACCTCTGTATTGTTTACGGGTTTTTATTCCAGGCTGTCAATTAGTAACATTGAAAAAAATAAAAATCTAACATTGAAATACAGATATTGCGAAGCAGGGAAAAGCTTTCCCGCCACATATACTTCTATCGCTCCGACATTCACAGACTCTGGTAATGATAAACAAGCTGTTTACAATAACAGTACCTTTTTGACCTTAGATTCATCTAAGTCATATAATGTAGAGTTTTTAGTAGGTGATGACTTATTTAGTGAGTCTACCGTTGTTGCCGTATCCACGGGAATTGCACCTATGTATGTATTTGAAGGTGGTTTAACCACTATAGACGCTGTTCCCAATTTTTCAAATACTTCCGCAAAGCTGCAGGTGGGCGGCGATATGTCCGCAAAGGATGTGTATGGAAACATAAGAAATGTATTTGAAACATTGAATAGTTTTATATCCTGTAATAAAAGTGAGCCGGCCAATCAGATAACCGGCGGTTTATGGTTTAAAGAAGAATAATTATATTTAAGGTTATCACAGCAAAATTTATGTGATAACCTTTTTTCAAAGAAAGGGGAAAAAACATGAAATATATTAGATTACCAAACGGAAATGAGGCAGAAGTTTATAATTATTCCGTTACAAATTCTCTTATTGTAAAGTTTCTAGACAAAGAATTTAATGAAATTAAAGATTTTTTTGGAAATGCAGTCATTCAATATATTGATATATTGGATGATGATAAAAATGTAATTGAGCATAGGGATTTAGGCGGTATGAAACGTACCACTGTTTCTATAGAAAAAGGTACAATCATCAAAAATGAGCAAAAGTTAATTAAAGAGGCATATGATGAAGCAATAAATGTAATTCTTGGACAGGATGACAACGGTAATGATATTATTGAGAAACAGACAGTACATTATGATGCTGTATATGACATTGTATCTAAAGAAGTTCCTGTAGACTTTATCATTGCAATACTCGAACATCCCAGCTTTGAAGAACAAATTAATGATATAAAAAGGCAGACAGGAATTATAGATATTACTTCCCTGGATCTGGATGGATGGAAACGCTATAAACAAGAAGAAAACAAAAGGTATTTTGCCGATTTTCTTGAAAACTCATATGTGGAATTTAACGGAAAACGCTATGGTGTTACAGAAGAAGACCAGACAGAAATGTCTTTAAATTATATGCATCATACTATTTTAAAAGAAGCCGGCCAAAATTCACCGTTAGAATGGCACGCAAAAAAAGAAAAATATGAGCCTTTCACAGAATCCGATTTTCTTACTTTAAGTCTTATTGTTAAGTCATTTGTATCCCCTTATATGAATCATATGCAGGAATACAAAGAACAAATTTATGCCTGTAAATCAATAAATGAAGTGAAGGATATAAAAATCGAGTATCCGGCTTTGGAAGAGGTGATATAGAATATGGCCATTTTAAGTACAATAAAAAGGGGATATTTATTAATAAAGACAGCCACTGGGTATGTAAAATTATTACCTAGAACTTTGGCAACACTTGTTTCTATGGCTGATGGCTCAACAGTTGAGTCACAAATCACATCTTTAAGAAATGGTGTTAATGAACTAAATAGCAAATTGATATTCAGTACTGCTGAAACGGCAATAGGCACTTGGACAGACGGCCGAACAATCTATCGGAAATGCTTTATCATAGGCCAGTTAACAAATGCGACTTCTACTACTAGGGCACATGGCATATCTAATTTAGACAGACCTGTACACCTATACGGAAGTGCAAAAGATACTACATTGTCATCGAACTTTACAGTTTCTTTACCATATATCAGTTCAACAGATGTGACAAAACAAATTAATATTGGAGCGAATAATACAAATATCGTATTATATCATGCTGCAGGTAATAATAAATATTCCGCGGTTGTAGTAATGGAATACATAAAGTCATAGTATATAGTTCTTTACAAAGTTTAGATATACTACAATTTTGTATATTCAATCGTAACAATTAGCGTGTAGGCAGAACCCCACTCGATCTTATTAGCAAAGTTTAACACTGTTTCACCGTTTTTTGTAAATGTATGTGTAAGCCATGTAGACACAGTGCCATTACCACTATAGGGCAGGGGGTCAGTACGACCGTCGCTGGACCTATATGCATATGCATTAAGAAAAAGTATTTCTTTTGTTAATACTCCGATTCCTTGTGCTAAATTTGCGTACCCGGATGACACATTCACAAAGTATGTCATGGGGATTTTTACAATTTTTCGATATACAGGTTTGTTTCCGTCTGCAATGCCTATCTGCACCTCATTTGTGGAATATACTAACTTGCTATTTTGTTCATTATCCAATCCTTTTATTATAAACATCCCTTCCATAATTTCACAAAAGCAAAACAAGTGTTTGGAGAATATATTAATATATTATTCCGAACAGAGGTATGTATTATGGAAGGAACATTTGCTAAAAATTTTGTTACAAAATTAAATGGAAAAATTTCAGATGATAATTTAAAAGTTGTATTACAAGAATTAGAGATATTTGTAAATGATTACAGTATAGAAAACCGGCGGACTGAGCTCATATCATATGAAAACATTATTCCTCATTGTTACAAAGTTTACATGATATCTAAAAAAATTGAAGGTCTCAGTTCTGGTACACTGAAAATATATGATTTATATTTAAAAGATTTCTTTTCACATATCGAAAAACCACTAGAACAAATAACTGCCAATGATATCAGGGCCTATTTATATCAACTTCAACAAAGACGAAAGATTTCCAATCATTCTTTAGATGGAAAACGGCTGGTAATTAATACTTTTTTAGAATGGTGTAAAAATGAGGAATATATTTCAAAGAATCCTTGTAAACAGATACAGCCCATTAGATTTGAAGAAAAACCAAGAGAACCTTTAAGTGATATTGAGCTGGAACTTGTTAGATATGGCTGCAAAACATATCGTGACAAAGCAATTATCGAACTATTTTACAGTACTGGATGCCGTGTATCCGAAATGGTCAATTTAAACAAAGGGGATATTGATTTCGATACAGGAGAAGTCCATTTATTTGGCAAGGGAAGTAAACATCGTATTTCATATGTAAATGCAAAGGCAGAGGTTGCATTAAAAAGATACCTGGCGGCAAGAAAAGATAATAATCAGGCACTAATCGTATCTGAGCGGGCTCCTTATCAGCGTTTAAGCAAAACAGGAATAGAACGGGCGATTCGTATAATTGGTGAACATTCAAAAATAGGAAGAAATCTGTATCCCCATCTCATCCGTCATACTACTGCTACGGATGCTTTAAATAGAGGTATGAATGTAACTGAAGTACAAAAAATATTGGGACATGAAAAATTAGATACTACTATGATATATGCAAAAGTTTCACAGGAAAATGTCCGCTACAATCATAAACGATATATTGTATAAAAAATAGTTAAGAGCTAAGTACAAAACTTGGCTCTTTTCTTTAAAGAAAAGAGGTAATTTAAATGAGTATTTGTAAAGGAATTGCAGGAAAAAGAGGCAGAAACCCTATTGGGATTTTTATCCACAATGATGCTGGCAGTGAAAATGCTAACACAGCATTTTACAGAAACTGGCTTCCAACACACGATTTAGGAAATGGGTTCGCACACTACTATATTGCCAGTGATGGAATATTACAGGCTGAAGATGATCACAACATGGCTTGGCATTGTGGTCAGTATGATGGAAATTCAAATTATCTTTCTATTGAAGTTTGTCAGAGTATGGGAGATATAAAAATATTTAAATCAAACGAAGAAAAAGCATTACAATTAGCAGCACAGAAATGCAGACAGTATAATATTGTACCAAACACGTCTACAATCAGATTACATCAGGAGGTATATGCAACTGCATGTCCTCACCGTTCAGTTGAAATTCATGGCGGAGCATCCTCTGCAAAGGCATATTTTATTGCAAGAATCAGACAGCTGATGGGTGAAAATGTTAATATTCCGGTTAATTCTGTTACTAGTCCAACATCACCAGTATCAAATACAGGTAATCCAGGCATCGTATTTACATATGCTGTGCAGCTTACAAATGGCACAGTTCTTCCAGAAGTAACTAATTTAGATGATTTTGCTGGTGCTGTCGGCAAGCGTATAGCAAATGTGGCTATTAAGGTAAATAAAGGCAAAATTAAATATCAAGTACATGTTATTGGTGGAGGCTGGCTTCCATGGGTAACCGGATATAATTGGAATGACTTTAATAACGGATATGCTGGTAATGGTCAGGCCATTGATGCAATTCGTGTATATTATGAAACCCCTTCTGATATAATATCTAAATTTGGTTATCAGAAAGCTCAGTATCGCGTAGCCCCTCTTAATTCACCTTATTATGCCTGGCAGTTCGACGATGAAACAACTGATGGGCAAGATGGTTTTGCTGGTTGTTTTGGGAGTGCAATTGATAGATTCCAATTATTCTGATTTCCAGGACTGCTGCACAGAGGATAAAAACTTGGGTGTTGCAGTCCTTTTTATTAATTAGTCTCTGCTTCAACGTATACTTGGTATCGTGAGTCGGTCGAAATACACTTTGCCTTCAAGAAATCCGGATTCATCTGAATCTATCACTCTGTCCATTATCTAATTTAACCCATGATGAACTAAATAGCAAATTGATTATCGGCTTTGAGAGCATGACAGGTGTACATGAGGCGGTCGCAAACTCTACAGCTAAAACAATTATCATAGAAAAGGTTGGCAATGTAGTAGATATAAATGTTAATGTAAGATTAGCAAGTGCCGTAAGTGCTTATCAAGTTTTCTTTACGCTGCCTGTTGGTTACAGACCCAAAATAACAAAGTATGCCCGCGTTGGTACACATCCCACTGTATCGATTAATGCTGAAACAGGGAAGGTACAAGCACAAGGTAATTATGCAAGCGGCGCATATCTTACCTTTGGACGGTCTTATATACTATGATTTTTACTCCCTCACCACTACTGTAAAATAAATTCTGCGCTAGTGGTGACGGAGTATATAAAATCATAACGTATAATCTGGAAGTCAAGACACATACCATTCAAGTGTACCAATTATTGCGGATGTTGCCGATTGACGCTTACCGTTATTCCACGCAATAACATTACCGTTTTTATCTACAGATGCGTACAAATTCGCAGTAGCAGAACCACGTATCGCAATGGCAGCAAAGCTAGAGGATACAGGTCGGTCGCTCGTGGTAAGAGTTGCTATTGCACCATCTGTTGATGTGGCATTTATTAGATGCAAAACACGGTGTTTTCCGTAGCGTTTTAGCACAGCTCCTGCAGCTAACGTTTCCTCGGATTTGCTATTTAGTTCATTAACTTAAACAGTATTTTGACAAATGAATATACCATTTTTTTCTTCTACAATTATATATTTCAAATAAATCTAAAACAAAAAAATACTAATATAAAATATATTAGTATCTCTTAATAAATACACTTTTTAAAAACATTTCCTATAGTGTTTTTTAAAGCGACAGACGGGGTTCGAACCCGCGACCCCGACCTTGGCAAGGTCGTACTCTACCAACTGAGCCACTGTCGCATTTGTTTACTGTTCCTTGGAACAATAATTACTATACTACACATAAACAGATTTGTCAACAACTTTTTTTAATTATTTTTTATCTAATCCACTCCATACTCACTTTGTAAAAACGAGAGGCTCAAAAAGCCTCTCACATTTCCTTGGCTCGGTCACTTTTTATTTTTACAACAAACCAGAACCATTACTCTTTTTCTTCCATCTTAACAACCTCAAGCCCAAGCTCTTCAAGCTGCTTATCATCCACCTTCGTCGGTGCTTCGGTCATCAGATCTGATGCATCCTTTACTTTCGGGAATGCAATTACATCCCGGATGCTGTCCTCCTTTGCCATCAGCATAATCAGCCTGTCAAGTCCGTAGGCAAGCCCTGCATGAGGCGGCACCCCGTACTTAAATGCAGTGAGAAGGAACCCGAACTGCTCCTGTGCCTGCTCTGGCGTGAATCCAAGCACCTCAAACATCTTATTCTGGATGTCAGGATTGAATATCCGCACACTGCCCCCGCCTAACTCTGTACCGTTGAGCACAATATCATATGCCTTTGCCCGTACTCTTCCCGGGTCACTGTCAATATATTCCAGATCCTCCTCCATAGGCATGGTAAATGGATGATGCATTGCCACAAAGCGGTCCTGCTCCTCACTCCACTCAAGAAGGGGAAATTCTGTCACCCAGAGGAATCTATAATCGCTCTTATCGAGAAGCTCCATCTGACGGGCAAGCTCCAGACGAAGAGCTCCCAGGACATCCCATACAACTTTATTCTTATCTGCCGCAAATAACAAAAGGTCGCCCTTCTCCGCTCCCATTGCCTCTATTAATGCAGACATTTCTTCGTCCTTCATAAACTTACTGAAGGACGATTTTACAGTACCGTCCTCCTGGACTGCCGCGTAGGCCAGTCCTTTTGCGCCGTAGCCCTTTGCGAACTCTGCCAGCTTATCTATCTTCTTGCGGGGCATTGCCCCCTGCCCTTTGGCATTAATCCCCCGGACAGTTCCGCCGTTTTCTATAGCGCCTTTAAATACCGCAAATTCACAGCCCTTTACCACCTCTGTTATATCTGTAAGCTCCATTCCGAAACGAATATCTGGTTTATCGGAGCCGTAGCGGTCCATAGCCTCCTGCCAAGTCATCCTTGGAATCGGAAGCGGAACCTCCACTTTTAAGATTTCCTTAAATAGCTTTGCCAGAAGTCTTTCATTTACATCCAGAACATCCTCCACGTCCACGAAAGAAAGCTCCATATCTATCTGTGTAAATTCAGGCTGACGGTCCGCGCGAAGGTCCTCGTCACGGAAGCATTTTGCCAGCTGGAAATAACGGTCACACCCGGAGCACATAAGAAGCTGCTTAAAAAGCTGAGGCGACTGGGGAAGTGCATAAAAATGTCCCTGATGAATTCGGCTTGGCACCAGATAATCTCTTGCTCCCTCCGGCGTGCTTCCAATCAGAATCGGGGTCTCTATTTCAAGAAAACCTTCCTCTGCAAGGAACTGACGGGTAAGAGTTGCCGCCTGGCTTCTCATCATGAGATTGCGCTGCATGTCTGGCCTTCTAAGGTCTAAGTATCTGTATTTCAGGCGCACCTCTTCCTTAGTCTTGGAATTTTCCTCAACCGGAAACGGCGGTGTCTCAGACTCGGATAGAATCCGAAGCTCTTGTGGAACAATCTCAATCTCACCTGTTTTTATATTCTCATTTACCGCACCAGAACGTTTCTCCACTTTTCCTACAACTGCAGCCACATACTCTAAGCGGAGTCCTGCTGCCTTCTCAAGCAGTGCCTTGTCGGATTTTCCTTCCTCAAAAACTACCTGAATAATACCGGAACGGTCTCTTACATCTACAAAAACAAGCCCCCCCTTATTCCGGTTTTTCTGCACCCATCCCATAATTGTAACAGTTTCACCAATATTTTCCTTTGTAAGTTCTGCACATCGGTGTGTCCTCCTAAGTCCCTTCATTGACTCTGCCATATCACTTTCTCCTCTCCCTTTATATTTGTTTTAGAGAATCAGCGTAGCAGTCGGTAATTTCCTCATATCCCTCTGCTATAAGCTGTTCCTTCTGGAATTTTTTATTTTTCTTCATATTTACAATCAACACCTGTTTTCCAGCTTCCCTGTCTGCCTTTGCAAGAGCCAGAACCTTAAGGACTGACTCACCTGTCAGACTCTTTTCCAGCAAATAAGCCTTTTTTATACCTTTTTTCGGCACCTCAAAGCCATTTTCAAGAAGAAGCATCACAATCCTTTCAAACCCAATAGAAAAACCGCATGCCGGGGTATCCTGCCCTGTAAACTTTCCTATCATCTTATCATAACGTCCTCCTCCGGCTACAGAGCCTCCGAAATCATCCATTATCACTTCAAAAATAGTACCGGTATAGTAAGACTGTCCCCTTACAAGAGTAGGATCAAATTTCAGGCGGAAATCACATTCCTTTGCCACATCCACACTGGACATTATAATCTCCAGCCCCTCTGCTGTCTCATCACTTAAGTAATCCCCAAGCTTTTCCTTAAGATAACGGATTCCTGAAATGTCCGGTGAAATTTCCTCAAAAAGCCCAAGATAAGAATCTACGCTTTCCTTCGGATATCCAAGCTCAAAAAGCTCCTCCTTTACGCCGTCCCTTCCAATTTTATCCATCTTATCTAAAATGATGAACACCTCATCATAATCTTCCTCTTTGAAACCACTGAATGCTGCCATTGATTTTAAAATATTACGGTCGTTTATACATACAGTAAAATTACAGAAATTCAGTTTTCCAAGCATCGCTGTCGTTGCAAGAATAAGCTCAATCTCTGATAAAATCCCTGCTTCTCCCAGAATATCAATATCACACTGCATAAACTGACGGAAACGTCCCTTCTGCGGACGATCTGCACGCCATACATTCCCTATCTGGAGTGCCTTAAAAGGAGAAGACAGCTCGTTTGCATGACACGCATAATATCTTGCAAGAGGCACTGTAAGGTCATATCGCAGTCCGCTGTCTGCCAGATCGTTTTCCTCCTTCGCTTCGTCAATACGAAGCTTCTGTCCCCGCTTCATAATCTTAAAAATCAGCTTTTCATTGTCACCGCCCTGTTTACTGCACAGATTTTCAATATGCTCCACACAAGGCGTCTCCATAGACTGAAATCCATAGGTTTTATAGGTATCCTTAATAAGCCCAATCAGATAATCCCTGATCTCCATCTCACGGGGCATCATATCATTCATGCCTGTAACCGGTTTTTTCTTTAACGCCATAGCCATTCTTCCTTTCGCTTAATCATCTCATTCACACGGCCTATATAAGCATCAATGGCCTTTACATTCTCAAGCCGAATGAGACTTGTCTTCTTTCCTTTGTTTGCAGGATTCTCTACCTGTTCCTTAAGTACAAGCTTTGTGGATGCTCCTGCTCCGCAGGCAATAATCGACTGCTTTTCCTCCATTATAAGTATATTGTATATTCCGGCTTTGTCAACCTTTGCATAGCCCACATTTTCAAAATTACCGGCAGCATTTTTCTGCCTGTACAGGTAATATGGGGACATTCCCATCTCTTCGGCCGCATGCGCCGCAAGCTCTGTCATCCGGCCGATGTCCCCTAAAACCGGCCCTTTTTCTTGTCCCATCCTTGACGCCCGTTTAATAGCAAGAGAATGGACGGTAAGACTGTCCGGTGAAAGCGACTTTATCTTTTTAAGTGTATCCTCCATATCAAAAGCTGTCTCCCCCGGAAGGCCTGCAATGATATCCATATTAATATTATCAAATCCAATATCTCTGGCCAGCCGGTAAGCCTCATAAATCTCCTCCACAGTATGCCTTCTTCCAATAACATCTAGTGTTTTCTGCTGCATGCTCTGGGGATTAATGGAAATTCTGGTAACTCCGTGCCTTTTTAGTACCTCAAGCTTCTCTCCTCCAATACTGTCCGGTCTTCCAGCTTCTACTGTATATTCCAAAAGTCCGTCTCTTTGAAATAAAGTATCAATACATGTTAAAAGCTCCTCAAGCCTGGCACTGCTTAAGGTTGTAGGTGTGCCTCCTCCTATGTAAATAGTATTTAGAATTTTATGGCGCAGCAGCTCTGATACAGCATTAAGCTCTCTTTTAAGTGCCTCTACATAATCCTCTACATAATACTTCCATTCAGACAATGCCCCTGAGCTGAAGGAACAATATGAGCATACTGACGGACAGAAGGGAATTCCCACATAGAGACTATAGCCCCGATCCATATCAAGTCTGTCAAGCAGTTCTTTTTCCCGTCCAGCCACTCTCCAGGCAAGCTTTGCTTTCTCATGGCTTACCAGAAGCTTCTCCTCATACCATGCTGTAAATTCTTCTTCTGATGTCCCCCTCTCAAGCTCTGACATAGCAAGCTTTGTGGGTCTAACCCCCATAAGAATTCCCCAGGCAAGCTTCCTCTTTGTCCTCTCTGACAGAGCATGATATAAAAGACAGTCAATCTGATATTTTATTTCTTTTATGTCAGACTTATCCACTCCCTTTATCATTTCTTCGGTTATCTTGATTTCCGGGATATCCTCTGAAAAAACCGTGACATAATTAGAGGCTTTTTCCTCCACCCGGGAGGTCACCTCCTTAGACGGATAAAAAGCCTTTACCATATGATACACATTATAAACATAAGCTTCTCTGCTGCATATAATCTGAATCATCTTTTACACCTCTAAACATAAGGATTGTGGGTTTTCTCATACCCAATCATTGTCTCACCGGAATGGCCGGGGTACACATGTGTTTCCTCAGGAAGCACAAACAGACGCTCCTTGATGGAACGTAGCAGAGCGTTTGTACTGCTGTTCTCAAAATCTGTTCTTCCAACTGAATTCTGGAACAGCGTATCTCCACTGAAAAGCGCATGCTCTGCTGGAATATAATAACAACAACAGCCCATTGTATGGCCGGGGGTGTGAATCACTTCAAAAGTAAAACCAGCAAGCTCTAAGCTGTCCTTATCCTTTATATACTCTGCATCCTGAAATGTATATCCTTTTGTATAGGTTTTTGACTGGTTCAGGCGGGCATCTGTCATAGCATCCGCATCATCCTCATGTACATAAACCGGTACCCTGTAATCTGATAGAAAGCTGTCAATTCCCATAATATGGTCAAAATGTCCATGAGTAAGAAGAATGGCAGCAGGCCTAAGCTCCTCTTCCTTTATAAATTCGGCAAGCCTTTTTGAGTAACCACCCGGGTCTACCACAACTGTTTCCTTTGTCTCCTCGTTGATGACCAGATAACAGTTTGTCCCAAGAATCCCAACTGAAAATCTTTCTATTCTCATATCTTTAAACTCCTTTTGGGAAGCTGTGCACAGATACCATTACAGCCGGTGCACTACCCCCTTGTTCTTTCAATATCAATCACGTCTTCCAACTGCCTGAGCTTTCCAATTACTTTCGAAAGCTCTTCCCTTCCGTGAACAATAAATCCTGTCTCAATCGTAGCTGTTCCCTGCTTGCTTGTACGGATATTCATGGATTTTACGTCCATTCCTGCCTCTGTGAAAATGCGTGACACCTCCATAAGCAGTCCCTGTCTGTCGTTGGCATACATCTTAATCTCAGACAGATACTGTCCCTCCGCCTTATCTGCGACATTGCTTTCCCATTCCACCTCAATGAGCCTTGCCCTCTCTGCTTCGGTTAAATGTATCATATTCACACAATCTGTCCGGTGAATGGTCATTCCCCGGCCCCTGGTCACAAATCCAACAATCTCATCTCCCGGAACCGGATTACAGCATCTGGAAAAACGGACTGCCATATCGTCGATTCCCTTGACAACAATCCCGCTCTTTGACTTGGCAATATGCACTTTATTCCTTGCAGCCTCTGCCACTCTTTCAAGTACAACCTCGTCTGTAATCTCCTGCTTATGCTCTTTTCCGTATTCCTCAACAAGACGGTTTACAACCTGGCCTTCTTTAAGTCCTCCGTGTCCCACAGCAGCAAGCACAGACGCCCAGTCTCTGAATCCGTATTTCTTCTGCACGATTTCCTGATACTTGGGCTGCATAATATCAGAAGCACAGATGGACTTCGCCTTACAATAGGAAGCTATCATCTCTTTGCCTTTGACGATATTGTCCTCTTTAAATTCTTTTTTAAACCATTGATTAATCTTGTTCTTGGCCTGGGTGCTTTTAACCACATTCAGCCAGTCCCGGCTGGGACCTCTGGAATTCTGTGACGTCAGAATCTCAATGCGGTCACCGTTCTGAATCTTATAATCAATGGGAACAAGCCTTCCGTTTACCCTTGCCCCTACCATCTTATTACCTACAGCGCTGTGGATAACATAGGCAAAGTCAATAGGGGTGGAACCGTTAGGAAGATTCTTTACATCTCCCTGGGGAGTAAAGCAGTATACATCCTCTGCAAAAAGATCCAGATCACCCTTTATCAGATTCAGAAACTCCCTATTGTCCGACATATCTCTCTGCCACTCAAGAATCTGCCTTAACCAGCTTAGCTTTTCCTCCTCCTGTGTAGCCACACTCTTCTTACTGTCCCCTGTCTCCTTGTATTTCCAGTGAGCCGCAATTCCGTATTCTGCTGTCTTATGCATCTCCTGAGTCCGTATCTGGATCTCAAAGGGCTGCCCTACAGAACTCATAAGAGTTGTGTGAAGGGACTGGTACATATTAGGCTTTGGCATAGCAATATAGTCCTTAAACCGCCCCGGAATCGGTGTATACATCTCATGAATCACACCAAGAGCCGCATAGCAGTCCTTAACCGAATCCACAATAATACGCACTGCAAACAAATCGTATATCTGATCCACCGTCTTATCCTGGTTCACCATCTTCTTATAAATACTGAAGAAATGCTTCACACGCCCACTGATATCACATCTGATACCGGCATTCTTCATATGTCTAGCTACTTCCTCAGCTATATTCTGTACAAATTCCTCCCGCTCCGTTTTTCTCGCATTAATCTGATCTACCAGCTCAAAGAACACCTCCGGCTGGGAGTATTTAAGAGCCAAGTCATCAAGCTCTGTCTTAATTCTTGATATGCCAAGCCTCTGGGCAATAGGCGCATAGATATCCATTGTTTCTTTTGCCTTTTCCTTCTGCTTTGCAGGAGTCATAAACTGCAGTGTCCGCATGTTGTGCAGACGGTCTGCCAGCTTAATTATAATGACCCGGATATCCTTTGCCATGGCAAGGAACATCTTACGTAAATTTTCCGCCTGAACCTCCAGCTTATCCGAGGAATAGGAAAGCTGGCCCAGCTTTGTAACACCGTCAACAAGAAGTGCTACCTCTTTCCCAAAGTCCTTACTGATCTCTTCCTCACTGATCTCTGTATCCTCTACAACGTCATGCAGCATTGCCGCAGTAATCGTCTCCTTATCCATCTCCAGACTTGCAAGAATAATTGACACCCAGAGTGGATGTACAATATAGGGCTCTCCTGACTTACGAAACTGATTACCATGAGCCTCACGGGCCAGGTCATACGCCTTTTTAATCATACTGACATCTGTGGACGGATGATATTTCTGGATACGGGCAATCAACATGTCATAGAGTTTATCAGGATTCTCATAATCCCCCGGCGCCTTTACCGCATGCCCGTCTACAATGTCCAGTCCCTTTCCAAGATCCGCTGTAATTGCCTCCGGTGCAATCCGGTCATCTAAAGATTCATAGGTTGTAACCTTAACTGACATATTATTGCCTCCTTCCCTCTCTTCTTCTCTCTTTTATCCTTAACATTTATTTCCCCGGATATACAATCACAGAGTCAATCTCATGCCCAGAAAGCCTCTCTCTTCCCTTAAGCCCTGAAAGCTCCATCAAAAATACTGCCTTCACAACCTCTCCGCCAAGCTTCTCCACCAGTCTTATCATAGCCTCATTCGTTCCGCCTGTCGCCATAAGGTCATCGATAATAACAACCTTCTGTCCTGGCTTGATAGCGTCCTTATGAATCTCCAGTTCTGCCCTTCCATACTCAAGCTCATATTCCACTGAGACCGTCTCACAAGGAAGCTTTCCCTTCTTGCGGATTGGAATAAACGGCTTATGAAGATTATATGCTATCGGAACACCGAAAATAAAGCCCCTGGACTCTGGCCCCACAACCAGATCAAACTCTATGCCTTCAAGCCTCTCCTGCATAAGATTAATTGCAAGCGCAAGGCCGTCCGCATCCTGCAGTACACTTGTAACATCCCGGAATATAATCCCCGGCTCCGGAAAATCTGGAATACTTCTTACATACTCTTCAATTGACTTCATATCAGTACACCCCGTTTTTCATCTTAAAATAATACATAACCTAGTATATCATTAGTCTGCTAGTTTTTCAAACACTTCTATTTATAATGTGTAACAGTAATCTGCACATTTCTGTTTCCCATATATTCATTGATGCCTGGATAGAAGGTCACTGACATCCTGCCGCCTTTCTCCTTAAGTGCTGCCCGAAACCCTCCGACGTCGCCAAAATATAATGCGTCCAGGCATACGCCGCTTTTATCCCTGGCTAATGCCTTTAATACATTACCGCCTTTCCCTATAATGCGGGCATTGGTAAACTCAATGTCCCTTCCTGCAAAAACCGGCTTTATATTCCCCTTCCCGTAGGGTTCCAAAAGTTCCAGCTCTTCTATAAATTTTTCGGTCACACAGGAAAAAGGAAGTTCCATATCAATTACAACCTTTTCCGTTAAATCGTCCTCACTTAGGGTACATTTCTTATTGAGCTGCCTGCGGAATGTATCTACATGCTCTCTCTTAAGCGTAAGCCCTGCTGCAAGACGGTGTCCCCCGTATTTGGAAAGAAGCTGCCTGCACTTATTTAATTCCTCATACATGGAATATGTATCAATAGAACGCCCTGAGCCTTTTACGTCCTCCCCTGAATCTGTAAGCACAAAAACGGGCTTGTAATATCGTTCCTTAATCTTTCCCGCCACGATTCCCGCCAAACTCTCATGACAGTCAGGAAGGTAGATGACAAGCACTCTGTCGTTTCTAAGAGATGTCTCCTCTACCAGACAAATGGCCTCCTGTACAGCCCGGACAGTCAGCTCCTTACGGCTGTCGTTTAATGCCTTTAAATCTCCCGCCAAAATATCCGCCTCTTCCTTTGTGTCTGCCCGTAGAAGCTTTAACGCACGCTTTGCCGTTGAAAGACGGCCTCCTGCATTCAGGCAGGGCCCCAGAATAAAGCCGATGTGGTAAGCTTTAAGCCTGTTCTTCTGGATTCCCGTGCATTGAATCAATGCCTTAAGCCCCTGATTTGATGTGCGCTTCAGCATAGCCAGTCCTTCCTTTACAAATACACGATTTTCATCCACCAGGTCCATCACATCGCCTACAGTTGCAATAGCTACATTTTCAATTAGGTAATCCATATCGTCCACATCCCGTCCGGATGCCTGAAAAAGCACCTCGACAAGCTTATATGCAACTGCAGCCCCGCATAAGCCTTTAAATGGATAAGGACAGTCCTCTCTTTTTGGATCAACCACTGCATCTGCCGGCGGAAGCTGATAAAGCTTTCCTTCTTCCCTCTCCTCAAATGGAACCTCATGATGGTCTGTCACAATTATGGTCATACCAAGCTTTTTTCCGTAAGCAATCTCCTCTGCTGCTGCAATCCCGTTGTCGCAAGTAATGATGGTGTCAATCCCCGAATCATAGGCACGCCTTATAAGCTTTTCATTAAGCCCATACCCCTCCTTCATCCTGTCCGGTATATCACTGTCTACATATGCGCCCAATGCTTCTAATGCTTCAAGGAGAATATAGACAGAATTTACTCCGTCAATATCATAGTCACCAATAATTCGAATCCTTTTATTATTTTTTATTTTCTCAAGTAAAATATCCACTGCACGGTCCATATCCTTCATCAGCATTCCGTCGTGGAGATCTGTAATCATTCCATTCAGATAGCTGCAGACAGCCTCATCCCCAATCACATCTCTGTTGCGGATTAAAGCTGCAAGCCTGGGACTGATATTGTACTTCCTTCCAATTTCCTCAAAATCTGCTCCCTTCCTTAAAAGCACCCATCGTTCCATAGATTTCCTCCGTAAATTCAAAACGGCAGCCAGACAAAATTCTCTGTCCGGTTGCCGCCTTCATTTCCATTTATTTCTTCACAAACTTTTTCTTCATTACATACCACAGCGCACCGGTTATACATACGGAAGAATATGCACCGCATACAATGCCTGCCATAAGGGGCAGTGCAAATTCCTTAATAGAGCTTACTCCCATTACAAACAGTACTGCAACCATGATAAAGGTTGTAAGAGATGTATAAATACTTCTCGTCAGTGTCTGGGTTATACTCTTATTTACAAGTGCTTTAAGGTCTGTTTTACCGGATGCATAGTGAAGCTCCTCACGAATACGGTCAAAGATAACAATGGTAGCATTAATGGAGTAACCGACAATTGTCAGCATACATGCAATAAAGGTATTACCTACCGAGATTCTTGCGACAGCATAAAATGCAAGCACTACCAGTACATCGTGAAGAAGGGCTGTAACCGCACTTGTGGCGAAGCGGATATCCTTAAATCTGAGCCAGATATAAAGCAGCATACAGATTGTCGCAGCAATAACTGCTATGACCGCATCTCGTCTCATCTCACCGCTTACTGTAGAGCTAATATTTTCTGCCGTAATCTCTGCCTCGTCTACCCCAAAATTATCGGCCAGTTCCCGATTAAGCTCTTCACGTTTGGAAAGCTCTAGTGTAACTGTTTTTATTATTACCTGATTCGTACCTGCAACCTTCTGTGTCTGCACATTAGCATCACCTGTTACTTTTTCCACAACAGGAACAATCTTTTCATCGATCTCCTCAATGGAGTAATCCTCATTAAAGGTTACATTAGTAGCTGTACCACCCTCAAATTCCAGACTGTATGCAAATGCTCCCTTTCCGCCGCCGGCGTTTATGCCGATAAATACAGCTCCGATTGCAATTACAAGCACAGATGCTGCAAAAAACACCTTTTTCTTTGCCAGAAAATCGATAGAAGCACGCTCCTTTGCGGGCCTATAGTAAAGCTTCTCACTGCGAAGCCCAACTGCATAAAACGCGAAAATAATAATACGTGTCACAACAAGCGCCGTAAACATGGATACTATGATACCAATTCCAAGTGTCTGTGCAAATCCCTTTACTGTACCTGAACCCATGAACCAGAGCACAACCGCTGCAATAAGAGTCGTAATATTTCCGTCCAAAATCGCAGAAAGAGCCTTCTGGAAGCCTGTTTTCAGGGAATTTCTTACACTCTTTCCTCTAGACATCTCTTCCTTCACGCGGGCAAAGATAATAACATTGGCATCAACCGCCATACCGATACCAAGAATAATACCTGCAATACCCGGCAGGGTAAGGGTTACCTCAAAAGCATTCAATATAACTAATACAAGCTCTGTATAAATAATCAGCGCAAGGCTGGCTGCAAAGCCTGGAAGATAATAAGCAAAAATCATAAACAGGAACACTAAAGCAAGACCGATCGCTCCTGCTTTAAGGCTTGTGCTGATAGCCTGTTCTCCAAGCTGCGCTCCTACTACATTAGAACGAAGCTCTGTAAGTTCCAGCTTAAGGCCGCCGATACGGATAGTAGAAGCAAGGCTGTCAGCCTCCTCAAAGGTCATGCTTCCGCTGATTTCTGCCTGTCCATTCTCAATCGCATTATTTACGGTAGGAACACTGACAAAGCTTCCGTCATAATAAATACCAATACTTTCCTTTGGAGTCTTCTCAACAGCCGCCTTTGTCGCCTCTGCAAACTTTTTTGTCCCCTCCTCATTCAAGGTAAGAGATACAACATTCTGTCTCTGTCCTGTAAGCTCGTCTTCTCTCGTACCTGCCTGAGCACCTTTTACATCATTTCCTGTCAGTATGACAGAGCCGTCTTTTTCAAGCTCCTCGAGTGTTTTATTAAGCTTATAATCCTGAGCCGCATCACCAGTAGAACCGGTCTGTGAGTAATTGGCAGAATCATCACTTCCTGTCTGAGCGATAAAATAAAGAGAACCTGGCTGTCCTAATTCATCCAATATCTCATTAGCATTAGATACGCCGGGAATCTCAATATTAATCCTGTCCTCACCTTCCTGATATACACTGGATTCCGTGCTGTACTGCTCTACACGTTTCTGCAGCTTATAGATAGTATCACTCATCTCTTCCTTCGTAGGATTCTTATCCTTCACCTGATAAGTTATGCTGACACCTCCTGCAAGGTCAAGGCCCAGCTTAATGTTTCTGGCCGACCCGGTATGGGTTTTGCCGAAGCCGGCAGTTGTTGTGAACGCCAAAAGGGCAATTAATGCTGCTGTCACAACCAGACTAAGTATACCTCTGCTCTTCTTCATGGTAAATAAACTTCCTTTCTCTATCCTTTATGCTAATGCCGTTTTATTACGGACTTTACAGCGAATGCAAAGTCCCTTGTGAAAGCAACGCTGCTTTTATCATTATAGCACACTCCACGCGTTTTCTTTCCATCTCACAGCCGATTTCGTAGGTATCATGGATGGTTCCGTGGAAATTGTAAGAATTCGCCATACATCCGCCGCTGCAATAGAACTTGGCAAAACAGTTTTTACAGCTCTCCTTTGAGTAAACACTGCATCCCCGGAAATCCTCCGCAATCTCCGGCCTTACAATACCTTCGTCCACATTTCCCATCAGAAATTCCTCCTGCCCTACAAACTGATGGCAGGGATAAAAATCTCCCCAGGGGGTCACAGCCAGATATTCTGTTCCCGAACCGCAGCCTGACAAACGTTTTGCCACGCATGGCCCACCGTCTAAGTCTATCATAAAATGAAAGAAATTGAAACCCTTCCCGCATTTTTCTCGGTCAATCATAATTTTTGCAAGCCGCTCATACTCTTCCTTAATTACAGGAAGATCTTCCTCCTTAATCGCATAGGGGTCACTTTCTGCCCCCACCACTGGCTCTATAGACATCTGCTTAAAACCTAAGTCTGCAAAATGAAGGATATCCTCTGCAAAATCAAGGTTCTGCCTCGTAAAGGTGCCTCGGATGTAGTACTTCTCCTGATTCCGGCTATCTGCAAGCTTCTTAAACTTCGGGACAATCAGATCATAGCTTCCTTTTCCGTTCCTGAAGGGACGCATCCTGTCATTGACCTCCTTGCGCCCGTCAAGACTGAGCACCACATTGTCCATTTCCCGATTGATAAATTCCTGTATCTCATCATTTAAAAGAACCCCGTTAGTGGTCACTGTAAAACGGAAATGCTTGTTATAAAGCTTTTCCTGCTCCCTCCCATATACCACAAGCTCTTTGACTACCTGCCAGTTCATAAGCGGCTCTCCGCCAAAGAAATCCACCTCAAGGTTTTGGCGGTTTCCAGAATTTGCAATCAGGAAATCCAGTGCCTTTTTTCCAACCTCAAAACTCATAAGGGCACGCCGCCCGTGATATTCTCCTTCCTCTGCAAAGCAATATTTACACGCAAGATTGCAGTCATGGGCAATATGAAGGCAGAGAGCCTTTACGACGGTCTTTCTCTCCTTCACCACTTCTATCATGTCTGCAAAGGAATCCTTTGCAAAAAGCTGCCCTGCCTTCACAAGCTCTATAATATCCGAAAGAGCCTCCATAAGCTCTTCCTTTCTATATGTATCTTTAAGCCTCTCCACAAGAAATGCAAGAGCCTCAGGTTCCATAAGGCTCTCTTGTGTATGCTCCTCATTCTGTTCATTCAGAATTTTTGTTACATCATAACACAGATCATCCATTACATGAACTGAACCGCTGTATACATCTAAAACAATATTGTATCCATTATTTTTATACTGATGAATCAAATTATTTCCTCCTGAAAATACTTTCTGCAAGCACCTGTTACATAAAAAGTATGATAACATCAAATAGAGTCCGGCTTACCGGACTCTTGTGCAAAGTACGTATTTCATATAGTTTTTAATTATCTCTTCTGCTCGCATGTCTGATTTCCCACTGTACAGGATGTCTTGCATGCTGACTGGCAGGATGTCTGGCACTCACCGCATCCGCTCTTTTTTACAGTGTTGTTAAGAGTCTGTGTATTTAATGTCTTTACATGTTTCATGATAACATTTCCTCCTTGACTTGGTTAACTTTGGTTATTATATCATTTTCTTCTAAGATGCGCAATCCTTTTTTTGTGTTAAAACTTATCAATCAGGACAGCATCCCCCCGGCCATGCCGCCGCCGGCGCACAGGATGAATGTAGTCATCAGGTTGGCGGCATTGCCGTTTAAGGTACGGTATACTCCCAGCGTAATTAGAAGTAATAGGCCGAAATAAACGATTCCAAGTCCCATTCCCCACAGATAGCGTTTTACACGGGCAAATTTACCGATAATAATTCCGCCAATCAATGTGGATACTAAGTAGACTGCTATAATGGCTGCTGCAACAGATTTTTCATTTAGTTCGATTTTGTACATAAGGAATGTGAGTATGAGGAGCAGGATTCCTGTGATGATATAGGAGACAAGAAGTGCTTTTAATACCCACATTACCTTTGAGTCTTTCCTTAATTGTTTTTCCATCTCATCCCTCCCTTGTCTATCACAAGGTATGACAGAGAGATAAATTTTATGACACTATTGTTCCATTTGTCGTCCTAAAAATGCAGCGGCACATGCAGCCATTTTTTCTTCTGTATCCCCAAGCTTTTTCTTTTCTTCTTTTGAAAGAAAAAGCACTCCTCCTATAACATCCCCCTCACAGATAATAGGAGTAATAGCCTCGTATTCATAATCCTCTTCCTGCTCGGCGATTACTTTCACATACTTTTTATCTCCTTTGGCAGCAAGGATGCCATTTCTACTTTCCAGTTCTTTTTGCAGGGATTTGCTGATATACTTTTCCTGTACATCTTTCTTCCCGCTTCCGGCGGCCGCGATAATCTGATCCATATCGCAGACGCAGACCAGGCAGCCCATTGTCTGGGAAAGGCTCTCTGCATATTGTTTTGCAAATACAGACAGTTCACCGATCGGAGAATATTTTTTCAGAATGATTTCTCCCTCTCTGTCTGTGAAGATCTCAAGGGGATCGCCTTCCCGGATGCGTAAGGTCCTTCTGATTTCCTTTGGGATAACAACCCTTCCAAGATCATCTATTCTACGTACAATTCCTGTTGCTTTCATAAAAAATCCTCCATTTACAAATTTTGCCGTAATCCTAGTATTTGTAAATGGAGGTATTTTATACCTTAGAATATTTCTTATATTTTAATCATAATATATCAAGCCTTTTATACCTTTTTATTTCCGCCTGGGAGCATTCCACATACCAACCACTTCACTTATAGTTGCCACCGTGACAAATGCCTCTTCATCTACTTCCCGTATATGCTTCATCAAAAGCGCATATTCATTTTTATTCACAATCGTAACTAACTCCACGCGCTCCACATTGTCATAGCCTCCCCTTGCAGTATAAATCGTGACACCGCGATTTATTTCATTCATAATATAGTTTTTAATTTCCTCATGCTTCTTCGAAAGAATAGATACCTTCTTTTTCCTCGAAAAACCACTGATATACTCATCCACAACAATCCCGTTAAAATATGTCCCGAGAGCACCCACTACAAGCGTTACTGTATCGTAGAAAAATACGGAGCTTAAAACAATGGCCATCCCTGCAATCGTAACGGATTTCCCCAAATCAAAATAAAAATACTTATTCATAATCTTGGCAATAACATCCAGCCCCCCTGAGGATGCGTTCTGGTTAAACATAATAACCTGTCCTATACTGACTATAATAATAAAAGAAAGTGCATCTAGAATAATATTATCTGTAAGAGACGACCGATTCGGAAACAGCCTCTCAAAAATATTTAAAAATGCCGGCATAAGGATAGACGCATAGACTGTTTTTCCTCCAAACTCCTTCCCTACCAGAAGATACCCAAGAATAAGGCAGATAACATTTAAAATAAGCGTCATCACAGAAAGAGAGACAGGAATCACCTGAACAAGCACCATTGCCAGACCGGTAACACTTCCCATTACAATATTCCCCGGGACCATAAAAAAATAAACCGACACCGCCACTATGAAAATACCGACAGTAATCATAACATATTCCTTTAATACTTTATTCTTTTCCAATGACATATCCTCCTTGAACCCCAAAAATCCCTCCATTTACAGTTACACCCCGGCGCTGTAAACAGAGGAATTCTATATACCGCGAAATAACTCTAATGGGTCTCACCCATCACTCCGGCAATATCCTTTTCATTTTTTACTGTTGCTTCAATTGCATACTCCAAAGATTTTGCAATCATTTCCAGTGACATAAACGGTGTTCCGTTTGGCTTTTCAACCGCCTGCTCTGCTGCAAACGGCACATGAATAAATCCTGCCCGGATATTCGGATATTTCGTTGCCGTCATATGAAGCACATTATACATAATACTGTTACATACATAGGTTCCTGCCGTGTAGGAAATATGGCACGGAATTTTGTGGCTGCGGATATTCTTTACAATCGCCTTTACCGGAATTGTCGCAAAATATGCCGGCTCTCCTTCCTCCTGAAGCGCTGTATCTGACGGCTGTTCTCCGTCGTTATCCGGAATACGTGCCTCTGCAAGATTTATGCCCACCTGCTCTATTGTCACGCAGGAGCGGCCGCCTGCCTGTCCTACATTGATTACAACGTCCGGCTCATACTTCTTAATGCCTTCCTCTACTGCCGGACCACTCTTTGAAAATACCGTCGGTATCTCAAGTTTAATAATCTCTGCTCCTGCAATCTCGTCTGGAAGCATCTTTACCGCTTCAAAAGCCGGATTTACCGGTTCCCCTCCAAAAGGATCAAACCCTGTTACTAATACTTTCATTTTAATTACCTCCTATTTTATCCTCCTTCCCACAGAAGGAATATTTTTAAGCTGTACCTGACAGTTTAATATACAACAGGTTCCGGTATAATAATCTTACCCTGCTGCATAATCTGTCTGTTGTCTGTATAAATATCCGGTTCCAGGCACACAAGATCAAAATGCCCGTTGGCATTCTGCTGCCCTCCAAGAGCAAGATTCCTGCCCAAGCCGATATGGAAGGTTCCATATGCCGATTCATCCTCAATATAGCAGTTTCCAAGACACTGGGAGTATGAATTAAGGCCGATTCCGAATTCTCCTCCTATGTAAATCCTTTCATCCTTATAATCCTCCATATACTGCCGGAGACGTTTCCCGGTAAAAGTCTCTTCTATCTCTGTAATTCTGCCTTCCTCAAACAAAATTCTTGTGGGTTCCTCTGCTCTTCCGATATAACCAAGAGACCCGTCTACTACAAGTACACCCGTTGTCTTAGTCTCCTCAATTGACACATATACCTCAATGCTTGCCGAAGAATACCCCTTTCCATCCTTTATTACACCGTTAAAAAATCCCGGATTTCTATTTTCCTTGTATACTTTCAAATCTGTTCCCACAGGTGTAGTCACATGAATATATTTACTGTGGCGGAGATACTTCATAATCAATTTTGCCATCAGACGACTTTTCTTCGTATCCATCATCATAAATTCATATTCCAGCATAGACCTTCCGTCATTAGTAGAAAGAGGCAGGGATAAAAATTTCTTATGCTTCTGTATAGCACGTCTGGCCGCTTTTGTCGTCACCAGGGAATAATCTGTGGCAGCGATTACCGCTGTATACGGGTCAAACACTTCCTCATTCATATCAAAAAATACTCCTACATGCCTTCCCATATCCTCTACTACAAGAGAGCTTACAGAACTCACTCTTCCTACCGCACATTTTCTAAGCATTCTCGACTCTTCCAGATGATCCTTTGTTGTAACGATCAAAAGCTTATCCCACGGCTTCACCCGCATCCATTCTTCGATAACAATTCTTGCCCCACGTTCCATCTTACGTGTCATCTCTGCCCCCATCCCTTACCAGATATAACTAATCCTATTTAAATATAATCATATAACTAATCTGGAACACCAGCATAATAAGAGCTACAATAATCTGCTTCTTAATGACCCCCCAGCGGTCCTTCATATTAAGAATCGCTACAGGTACAATATTAAAGTTCGCCGCCATTGGCGTACATAATGTGCCGCAGTAACCGCAGGTAAGAGCCAGCATACCAATAACAACCGGATCTGCCCCGTACGCCAAAACAAATGGACCGCCTATGCCTACGGTAATAACTGTGATCGCTGCAAATGCATTTCCCATAATCATAGTAAACAATGCCATACCGACTGCAAACACAATAATTCCGATATTCACATTTCCTTTCGGTACAATCTTCTCTACAATGCCTGCTACAACATCCCCGACGCCTGCCGCTGTAAATACACCACCCAGACATCCGAGAAGCTGCGGAAGCATACACAAAGGTCCCATGATAGAAAGAAATCTTTCAGATTCCTTTAAAAATACAACTGGTTTGTTCTCACTTGGATTATATAACATTAAGATAATCATTGCAACAATAACTCCAAGAGTAACTGCAACCATTGAGCTTAAATTGCTGAAAAATGCAAAGACAAGTGAAAAAATACCTACACAGACCGCCGGAAAGAAAATTTTCATACCTACCTTTTTATACTGCTCAATGGTATGCTCCTTTGACGGTGTATCAACCTTTCCTACCTTTACCTTCTTAAGAATCGGCGGCAGACACATAATAATTACAAGAGCGCCGGAAACCTTTGCCGGAAGCCATGTACCAAATGCACATACAACACCGAAAGAACACCAGAAGAGTGCTGTTCCATATCTGGACGGATTCTCTTGGTCCAGAAGATTTTTAAGTCCTGCATAAATGGCGATCAGACCTACAATTACCCATACCATGTTAAGCAGATTATTGCCTAACACTTCATTTATCTGTATAAATTTTAAGTTAGCCATATTCTCAACACCCCCTGCCTATTTATAAACATAGTATTTCTTTGTAAGTTTCTTATCCGTTACAAGCGTCACGGTACAGCCGACTATAAGGGCAAAAATCGCAACTGGAATTTCTGCCGCGGCAAGTTCGATAAGCTCTACTTCATAGCCGAGAGACGCAAGTGTACTCTGCACAAGAATCCCACCAGAGCCGCCTACAAAAAGTACCTGCCAAAAGAACCAGGTAATATTCTCCATTGCGGACGCCATACCCTTAATATCCTCCACATGCTCTTCCTTCGCCTCATGGCCCTGGTTCTTTACAGCAGCCTCTGCCATAGGAAGAATAACCGGACGTACAAATCCTGCAACACCTCCGAAACCTACATTAAATGCCCCGAAAATACCACGCATAATCCCATATGCAGCAACAACCTTTCCGGCAGTAGCTCCCTTAACCTTCTTAATCAGATCCGTAGCCGCCTCTCTTAAGCCGTTTCTCTCCAAAACACCGGTAATCAGAAGAATCATAATAAAAATAGCCATACTTCTGTTTGCCACAAAATTCAATCCGATTGTCTCTAAGAGACCGCCAATTCCAAGACCACCTACTATTCCTGTCGTAATAAGGGCCAGGAAAATAATCAGAATTGAATCCAACTTAAGCGCAAATCCGACAATTACAATCAGAACACCAAGTAATTTAATAAGTTCCATTTAAATCTCCTCCTTTAGATAAAATAAATTAAGTATTTATCTTTTATCCGAATTCACTATGACCATCGGCCTTAGTCGTAAATATTCGGCAAAGATCTGTCCATTCCGGCATATAAACCTACATTTTCTTTCATGCGATGCCTCCATCAGCATTTGAATCGTTGCCTCATCGTGAGCAGCATGTGCTCTTGCACACAGATTCAGATATTCTCCTTGTGCTGTCTCATCCGCCACCTCGCTTGTATATGCCACTGTGGTAATCCATGGAAAACGAATGGAAGGATATCTGTGATTTTTGTCAAATGTAAACGGAATCCAGTAATTAATCATATCCTTATAGTAGTCTGCCGGGAAAAGCTTCGGCATCCATGCATGGGCATATTTTTCAAACTGCACACTCCACTCTTTATTCCATGCCGTCATTTCTTCATTCTCTGCAATTTTATCCGCAATCACGTCCTCCATCTTCTTATTGACCGGATAATTATCCTTATATTCAGAATTCGTCACATACCAGAAATACCCGTAAAGCAGAGAACGCGGAAGCCAGAATCCTTTGTATGACGGCGATGTATACCCGGAAAACTGCTGCTCCCACTCATGGCTCGGCACTCCATGGTTATCCACGATCATGTCCGGAACATATTTTTCGAATAGTCTTGTAAGTCCCATTGCCTCTTTGTGTATCGTATCCTGTCTGAAATGATCGTGATAAAATTCCTTTCCAATAGCATTAAATCTCGCCACATGGAACTTCCAATATGGATGCTCCTTTTGAAGCTCATAATGAATCGCCGCTCCGTCCACATTTTCCATAGGAACAATTACTAGGTTAAGCTTTTCATTAAGGCACTGGTAGTTTTCCTCTGTTAAAAGTCTCTTAAGCAGAATTAATGCTGCATTTGTACTTGATACCTCATTGGCATGATGTCTTGCATTAATAATCTCACTTGGACACCTATTTAGACGCTTTGTCATAGAAAGGTAACCTTCATATTCCGGCATAAGCCAGATTCCGTAAAGTGCTCTCCCTTGATAGGAACGGGCGGTTCTGAAAACCTGAATTCCTTCCACGCCTTTGAGAGCCTCTATAATTTCAAGGTAAGTCTCATACCCTATAAGCTCCTTTTCATGAAGATCAATTTCCGTAATACACTCTTTCGGAACACTTGTTTTTGCAGGGACAGCTGCCTCATATGTATTCCCATTCTCCCCTACAAAACGGATCTCATATGCTTCGTCCATCTCTTCACTGGCCGAAAGAATTCCTTCTGAAAAAAGTTCTGCATAAGAGGCCACAATATTTTCCTTTACACCCTTCACCAAAATCTCCGTAACAAGTTTCCCGTTCCTGCTAAAGATTTTAGAAATCTTAATGGATACCCGCCCGCGCTCCCTTTGTCTTAAAACCTCTTCCCCGCCGCAGAAGATAACGGGCTCCTCCTTCTGGCGCTCATACAGAGTAACCCGAAAGGACGGCGCACCTTCTCTTTTATGTATCACTGGCAGAATCAGTCCCGGTGCGTCAAAAATCTCATCCGACTTCTGATTCCCGTAGTTTTTAAAATAATCACTGCCTACAAAATACATATCCTCATGAAGCGCATCTAAAGAAGAAATTAGATCTTCCCTGCTGCCAGTCCTGTAGTCTGGCTCGCTTGCCCACACCTCTAAAGAAAGCTTCTGAAAGAAAGGCTGCATATCTGCACATGCCTCTCCTTTTGTCTTCTCCTCAATGTAATCCTTACATTCTGGCAACACATGTTTCTGGTAAATATCCCAGATTCTCTCCAAATCTGTAGAAAGTATTCTGTTAAACAGCTCCTTTCCATTCACCCACACCTTTATATAGCCGGTTCCCGGATGCACCTTTCCAAGCTTCGGATATTCATCAAGATAGGGCCTTTCAGAATATCTGGCAAGATACTTATATTCTTTAAGGGTACTGTCTACTTCTGTCACTTTGCACAGATATGTAAGCTCCTCCTCACCCTCATAAACTTTAAAGACAATCTTCTCTGTCGGAAGGGAAAGCTTTTCTGTCAGTATATCCTGAATGGGGTACAGCTCCTGCAGATACCGTATAGGAAGATCATACCACTTTTCAGGGTCGTCTGCCTTCAGGTTATGATAGGAAGGAGTCGCGCCGTTTTCATCCAGCCACTCTGTTTCTCCTTCCGGAAGAAAGGGTCTGAAAAATATCTCAACCTTCTCTGCCTTACAGGATTTTACCGCTGGAATCACCACCTCGTCAATCCAGGAAAATCCCTGCTTATAGGCACAAACAAGCTGAAGCCCTTCCTCTTTTGCTTTGACCTTCTCTAATTCTTCTATAATTCTTCCAGAGATTCTTTCCCGTACAGAGGCTTCCTCGCTTAAGGCTCCTTCTATCCTGACCCTGTCTCCCTCTTTTAGCCTCGGATAGAGCTCATCTCTTAACACCTGTTCAAAAATATCAGCCTCCCATGGAAGTTCATAATTTTTCTCATAAATTTTCTTTCCAGACTTGTAATTGTATATTTCTGCTTCCGAAAAATATCTCTTTTGCTTCTCACTGATTTCAGGTGAACCGAAAAGCTTAAGCTCCTCCTTCTTCTCCTTTATAAGTGCATGTAGTGCAGCAGCCTGCCCGTCTGCACCCCGCAGGGTAAAATCATCTACAAAGTCCATAAGTACATCCCGCCAGCTTCTCCATACACCCTCTGTAAAAGGAAATTTTTCGCATAGAAAGCTTATAAATGTTAAAAGCTCCCGCCCTTTTCCGCCTATATGTACCTGCACTGCTCCAGAAAGCTCCTTTAAAGTAATCTCTGGGGCACCTTCACCGGAAAATACAACCGCATTTCCCTCATATACTTCCGGCGCCAAAAGCCCTCCTTCACAGGCTGTCGTCTCCATACCAAAACGAAAGGCAATATTACATGCCGCTGCAAGAATCCATTCATCCGTATCCTCAGGAAGCACTATCTTTACATCCAATCTGTCTGGAAGCAGGTCAAAGTCCTCATCCTTTAGAAACATACCTCTAAGGAAAAGATATTCAAGCCCTCTCTCTCTTCGGAAATCCAATTCAAATACCGGTCCCTTTTTCTCTGCAGGTACAAATCCCTTTCGCACCTCATCTCCATTAAGGCTCCAGATTCTTAAAAGTTCCTCCTCAGTTTTAGGAACGGCCCTCTCTCCCTTTGGCGATGCCACAGGGAAAACTGCTGTCTCTGACTGGAAACCCAGAAGCAACGCCGCATCAAGCGCATACCTCATCTCCTCCCTGCCAGATGGATTCTCAATTCTTAATCGTTCCATCTTCCTCTCCCCCATTCCAATTTCATACTTAATTCCATACTTCGTTCTTTTTTTAATGTTTTTATTTTATCAAAGTACAATAATATAGTCAAGTTGAACTAAAACTTTCTTTATGTTATTATAAATATAGTATATAGTGGATAATATTTTCATAGGCTGGTATAAAATACAAGAAATTGCTGTTTTAAAAATAACATATATCTGGAGAAATTTTATAAAAGAAAAGAGGTAAATACATGCGCGGACCCTACAAAAAGAAAACAAAAGAAAAAATTATGAATGCAGCATGGGAATTATTTCAGGAGCACGGTTACGAGGATACTACCATATCAGAGATTATTGAAAAATCAGGCACCTCCCGCAGCGCCTTCTATCATCATTTCCACGGTAAAGAAGAGCTTCTCTTTACCATCGCCTATATCTATGATAATGACTATGATATCTGGCTTAGGGAAGATTATGATGAAAATCTGCATGTTGTAGACAATCTTATCTCCTTCAACGACTATGTCATGCACGCCGTTGAGTCCTCTCCCTTCTGTGATTTCTACAATTCACTTTATGGACTTCAGGTGATGACTGACGGCGTGCGGCATATTTTAAATCCCGACAGACGCTATTACCAGATTTTAAGGCAGCTCTTAAAGGACGGCATTGAATCCGGACAGATCCTCTCACCACATACCTACACTGTCTTAACGGACATGATCACAAGCTTCCAGATTGGAATTACTTACAACTGGTGCCTGCAGCAGAGACGATATCCACTGGTCCAGTACGGCCGCGACCTTATGAACCCGTTCCTTTTGTCCCTGCGCAAAGAACCACCGGATGATAAAGCCCTTCCCTCTGATTAATACCGGTTATGAACATCCTCGGCAAAACACATTAGGTCTTTAATCTCAAGTACTGTACCATCGTCAAGCTCCGCCTTTCCGCTCATACGACCGAACACCTGATGCTGGTCGCTCTCGATAATCACGGCCGTGGTCTTTGCCGCCCGGTCTAAAACCGGCTTGAAATCCATCTCGAACCTTCCGTCGCTGGATGTAAAGGTCCAGGGCCTTAAGTAGCTGTCCTGTGGGATGTGAAAAATAACATCCTCAAGCTTATGTGCTTTTCCGTCATAAAACAGCATATTTTCCGATGCCGCAGATGTGTCCCCAAAGCCGTACCCGATATTAAACCCAAAGGGCTTTCCGTTCACAATACCATTTCCCGACCCCCAGTACCACCGGTTATCATACGTCCACACGCCCCTTCCCCAGTCCAGCGTACCAAAGTCCGTTCCCTTTGAAAATGTATATGTTTTTCCGTCAAAGGTCATTCTTCCTGATGCCGGCATACAATTAATTTTCTGGTTATAGTAAAATGCCGTTTTCTTTTCCTTCCACGGCGTGGCAATTACCATTGTGTCCATCTTCGGCTCATCAAGCACAATGTCACAGGAGAAAGGCTTCCCCTTATAAAAATTTTTAAATCTGCACCGAAGCTCTCTTTTTCCATCCTTTACAAAAAAACCCATGTGCAGGCGCTTATCCTTGTATATTGTATTTCCCGCATCAGAGGACTGTGGGAGATTAAGGTTTCCCATAGGAAAAGGATTTAAAATTGTCTCCGTGTGCTCCCACCCTTCTTTAAAATTCAAAAGGGACACGGACTGAAGCCCGATATACCCATCGTCAGAAATGGTGAAAGCCCCCGCAAATTCCTCGTTTAACACAAGATAATAATCCCACTCCTTAATTCTGAACCTCGGCGCTTTAATCTTCTCTCTGTCATAGATCTGCAGAAGCTTTTTCGACCACCCCGGCTCCCTTAAGCTCCCGTCCTCCGCAAGCAGCGGCTGCACCGACGTTACCTCATGATTTCTCATATAATCTCTCCTTTCTATTATTTTTCTCTCATTATCCATTTTTATTTACTTGTTTATTATCATAGCATATTTTTGCTTCCCTGCTGGATATTTTTTACATAATCCTGTATAATAATCAGATAGCTAAAACAGGAGGATATAGAACATGAGCAAAATTGAAGAAGTAAGAAGCGCTATGGTCGCTGCCATGAAGGCAGGCGACAAACAGACAAAGGAATCTCTTTCTATGCTTTTGGCTGCTCTTAAAAATAAAGCCATCGACAAACGGGCAGACTTAACCGAGGATGAAGAGATTCAGGTTGTTATGAAGGAAATCAAGCAGACAAAAGAAACTCTCGAGATGACGCCTGCTGACCGCACGGATATCATCGACGAATGTAACAAACGCCTTGCCGTTTTAGAGCAGTATGCACCCAAGCTTATGGGTGAGACAGAGATAAAAGATATCATTCAGGAAACCTTTAAAGAGCTGGATATTGACGCCCCGTCCGCAAAGGATAAAGGAAGAATCATGAAAGTATTGATGCCAAAGGTAAAGGGAAAGGCTGACGGAAAACTTGTAAACCAGCTTGTTGCAGACCTTATAAGCTAAATAAAAATGAGAGAGTTTCAAGTTTTGTGTAAACTGAAAAAACTGATATAAGATATATCATTAGTTACTGTGGACAGAGTCTTATCTTAAGGGTTCTGTCCTTGTTTGTATTATAATGCAGTTTTTGAACATGTCAAGGAG
>CAJTEW010000003.1 GCA_910575605.1 Lachnospiraceae bacterium | reverse complement strand
CCCACTGCTGCCTCCCGTAGGAGTTTGGGCCGTGTCTCAGTCCCAATGTGGCCGTTCACCCTCTCAGGCCGGCTACTGATCGTCGCCTTGGTGGGCCGTTACCCCACCAACCAGCTAATCAGACGCGGGTCCATCTCATACCACCGGAGTTTTTACCACTGTACCATGCAGTACTGTGGTCTTATGCGGTATTAGCAGTCATTTCTAACTGTTATCCCCCTGTATGAGGCAGGTTACCCACGCGTTACTCACCCGTCCGCCGCTCAGTCAAATTACTTTTCCTCCCGAAAGAATCAAAGCAAAGTGCTTCGCTCGACTTGCATGTGTTAGGCACGCCGCCAGCGTTCATCCTGAGCCAGGATCAAACTCTCGTTATAAAATCTTAAAAGCCGCTTCTCACAGCTCCTAAAATCTGGTTTAATCTAGTCAGGAAAACTTCTAGCTTTCCTTTTCCCGTTTTACTGTTTCTAGGTTGACATCTCTCGATGTCCGTTCTGAATTTTCTCTTTTTAGAATCTTCAGGGTTGTTGTCTATTGTTCAGTTATCAAGGTCCTTTTTTCTTCGCTTCCCCTCACCGGGTCAGCTCGATTATAATATCACTTACTGTCGTGGATGTCAATACTTTTTTTCAACTTTTTTTATTTTTTTTTGACATCTTTTTCACTGCCGTAAAAGCTCTGATTTTAATACTCATATCAGACAGCTTATCCTGCAGTTTTGAACGTAGAAATTGTCTGAAACATCTTCACTCCAGACAATAATACGCTCGAACGGAGAAGGAGGGATTTGAACCCTCGCGCCGCTATTAACGACCTACTCCCTTTCCAGGGGAGCCCCTTCGGCCAGCTTGGGTACTTCTCCAAGAACTGCTCGTGATTTCGAACTCGATTAATACTATACAACAGCAAAAGCCAATTGTCTAGTCCTAATTTTATTTTTTTCAAACTTTTTCCACTTTTTCCGCAAAAAAGAACCAGAAATCCCCTTTCCGGCTTCTGGTTCTCTTTCATATTCTCTGTCTATTCTCCATAATTTTGGATATTCATGCTATTTATAAGCCCTGTCTGTGCGTCAAGGTCCATCTCACATTGGGAATAATATGAATTTTCTGCGGACCAGGTATATATGCAAAGGCTGTCCCCTTCATATATGTCATCCGTATTCCCATATTTCTCCAGCATTTCCTCTCTGGTAGAACCTATCTTAAGTCCACCTGGAAACAATATAGTAATCCCGCCTTCTGATACACCATAATCTGAAACTGATATCCCTCCAACAAGACATTCCTTTATCGTTTTGGCATTATCTGTCATATTAATAAGGTCGGCCATCACATAATTGTCATTTGCATCTTCAAAAAAAACCATTACATACTCATTAGCGTTTACTATATAGTCCTCCGGCGTGTCACTTGTATCAAGAGTAAGTCCTGCAGCTTCCAGTTCTCCATATGTACATGGAAAGGTCAATACCTTATCATTAATCTGGACAGTATAAGAATCCCACGTTTCGCCCAGCTCACTGCTTTGCTCTGCTGGTTCTGCAGTGGATGCTTTTTCTACCGGCTCCTCTTCATCCTCATATATACTTTCATCCTCATCTGTGTCTGCACGTTCAGATACTGTTATCCTAGGCGTTGAAGATAATAACCCATCCTGCCAATCGCTTAGATTAAATATCAGAAGGAAGGTCATTGTAATCAGACCTCCTATGATTCCGATAATCGAGAAAATCTTTACTTTCTTCGCCGACTCCCTGGCTCCCGCATAATCTCCAATCCTTAAAAGCCCATTAATCCTTGATGCATATATAATTGCAACAATTCCAAGCGGCATACAGCACATCAGTACGGTAAAAATTGCCAAAATCATATATGGCGTACCGCTGTTAGGAGCTCCGCTGTTGTTCTGATACTGTCCCTGGCCCATCGGACCATATTGATAATCTCCCTGATTCGGTGAATGATACTGGTATGAGTTTTCTCCCTGGCCCATTGAACCATACTGATAATTCCCCTGGCCCATCGAGCCATACTGATACTGCCCCTGTGGCTCTTGGTCCGAAGGGCCATATTGATACTGCCCCTGCGGCTCTTGGTCTGAAGGGCCATATTGGTACTGCCCCTGCGGCTTTTGGTTCGGCGGACCATACTGGTATGGGTTTCCTCCCTGGTTTGATGAACTATGCTGATTCGAATCCTGTCCCTGATTCGATGGACCATACTGGTATGAATTCTCCCCCTGCCACCCCGTAGCAGCTTCATCCCATGCATCGTCTCTCTCCTGGCCCTCCTCCGTTTCAGGCTCTGCGGGTGTCCCGCAGACTGGACAGAATTTTGCTCCTTCCGGCAGTTCTTCCCTGCAGAATTTACACTTCATTGTGTCTCCCTCCTCTTACTTTACTCTCACTGGTGCTAATAAACTAAACGGATATATTTCTATATTCCGTAAAATTCCATATAAAATAACTATGGCAAGTATAACATATACGACCCATACAGGAATTCTCTGGCTTATTGTCTCTCGTCCATATAGCAGCCATTGTATCATACAGATACAAAGATACAGAACAAGACATGGAAGAAGCAGACACAAAAGTGGATTATAGCGAAACGCCTGATAAAGCCTTCCGTGAAGAATCGAATAACACGCTCTTCCCGCCCCGCATCCGGGACAGTAATATCCGCTGAGCATGTAAATAATACACATAAGCCACATATTCTCCTCAGGACTATGATAATATAAAAACGCGGCCCCGGCAAGCGCAATTACAAAAATTCCAATAATTGATAAAACTCTCACCCAGACCTTCACAATTCCATTTTCATATATAAACTTCCATTTTTCCATATGTTAAATTTCCTATATAATGAAAAGAGTCCTGCCCACGCAGAACCCTTCTAAAGCGGAGAGGGTGGGATTCGAACCCACGCGCCCTTGCGGACAAACGGTTTTCAAGACCGCCTCGTTATGACCACTTCGATACCTCTCCATCTGTTTTTCATGTTGTCACTTCCATCCGCGACAATATGAATTCTAACACACAATAATTTACCCGTCAATATTTAATTTCCAAGATTTTTATTTTTTCTTTTTAAAAGGGCCGAAGCCACCTCTAAATCCTCTGGTGTTGTAATCTTTATATTTTCATATGAACCCTCAAACAACTTGACTGGAACCTTCATCATCTGTTCAACCACCATTGCATCATCTGTTACATTAGCAGAGTCTTCCCTCATAAGCTTGGAATATGCATCTGTAATTAAACTACTTTCAAATACCTGCGGTGTCTGCACCACCCACATATATTTCCTCTTTGGCGTTTTAACTGTAAAGCTCTCATCATCCACCAGCTTAATGGTATCCTTACTTGGCATTCCTGCAGCACACGCCCCATGCCTTATAACTGTATCATATGCCCTATTTAAAATATCCTCATCCACAAAGGGTCTTGCTCCGTCATGAATAAACACATATCCCTGCTGCGCCGTAAGAGCCAAAATCCCCTGCCAGACTGAATCATAACGCTCCTTACCACCGTATACAACAGCCCTTACTTTGGAAAATCCGTATTTGTTCAGGATTTCCTCACAGACATACTCCTTCTGACCCTCTCCCACAACAAGCACAATATCATCAATTATCTGTGAATCTTCAAATACCTTCAGTGAATAATAGATAATTGGCTTCCCCTCAAGCTCTAAGTACTGCTTTTGGGTAGAAGTTTCCATTCGTTTTCCCTGCCCAGCAGACAAAACAATGGCCGTACAGTACATTTTCTCTTTCATTTACACTTTTCTCCTTATCTCTCCCCCAGCTTCAGATTGGGAACCGCGTTAAGATCCCACCCATGTCTTGTCCCATTTATATATTCATAATAAGCCGCTGACCCAATCATGGCTGCATTATCAGTACAGTATACCAAAGACGGATAATAAAACCTTATTCCCCGTCTCTCACACGCCTCCTTCATAGCAGCACGCAGCGCGCTGTTTGACGCAACCCCGCCGGCAATCGCAAATTTATCTACATGATACTCTTCTGCTGCGTGCATGGCCTTTTCCACAAGCACGTCTGTAACAGCCTTTTGGAAGGAAGCCGCAATATCTGCCTGGCTGTACTCCTCCCCTTTCATCTGACAGCCGTTGATATAGTTAAGCACCGAAGATTTGACACCGCTGAAGCTGAAATCATAGGGCGCTTCTTCTACATGGGCCCGGGGGAATATGATTGCATCGGGATTCCCCTCCCTTGCTGCCTTATCAATCTTCGGGCCGCCGGGATAGCCAAGGCCGACAGCCCTTGCCACCTTGTCAAATGCCTCCCCTGCCGCGTCATCCCTTGTTCTTCCGATAACGTCAAACTGCCCGTAATCCTTCACTCTGACAAGATGTGTATGCCCTCCTGATACTACAAGAGCAAAAAAGGGAGGCTCAAGGTCCTGATTCTCAATAAAATTTGCCGCAATATGGCCTTCAATATGATGCACACCGATTAACGGCTTTTTTGCCGCATAGGCAATTGCCTTCGCCTCTGCAACACCTACAAGAAGAGCCCCCACAAGCCCAGGGCCATAGGTTACCCCTATGGCATCTATTTCTTCAAGAGTGACGCCGGCTTCTGAAAGCGCTGCCTCTATAACCTGGTTAATCTTTTCTATATGCTTTCTTGATGCAATCTCCGGAACCACGCCCCCATACAACGTATGCAGTGCAATCTGGGAGGAAATAATATTCGACAAAACGGTCCTTCCATTTTTCACCACTGCTGCTGCGGTTTCGTCGCAGGAACTTTCAATTGCCAAAATCAATATATCCTTTTCCACGTTCTCATTCATCATCTCTACAACCCTTTTATTCAGAAAAAGTAAGTTCTTTAAAAAAACGGTCCTTTGCCGCGTAAGCCATGGGGAATATCTTTTTCACCTCGTCCATATACTCCTCCGGCCTTGTAAGAGAAGGGCTGTAATGGGTAAGCCACATTTCTTTTACATCAGCCTCTTTTGCAAGCTGGGCCGCCTCATAAAAGGTCATGTGTTTATACTCCTTCGCCTTCTTCTGCTTATCCTTTTCTCCGTACATACCCTCGCAGATAAACAAATCCGAACCCTTTGCATTATTTTTTATGGAATCCGTCGGGCGGGTGTCCGTACAGTAGGTAAGCTTAATTCCCTTTCTCGCAGGTCCCAGCACCATATCAGGCGTATATATCCTTCCTCCTTCTTCCACCTGCTGCCCTTTTTGCAGTAATCCCCAGTACTTCTGTGGTATACCTGCCTCGTCTGCCCGTGCCACATCAAATTTTCCTGCACGGTCTACCTCTAAGGTATATCCGTAGCAGAGCACGTTGTGGTTAACCCGGAAGGCCCGGAGGCGGCAGCCGTCCATCTCAAAGGTCTGCTCGTTTTCCGTAATTTCCATATATCTGACAGGAAAGGGGAGCTCCGGTGCAATTACCCTTAGGGCATTTACTACCCTCTCAAGCCCTTTGGGACCAATAAGGGTCAGAGGCTCCGTGCGGTCTGCATTACCCATGGTAAGAAGCAGACCCGGCAGACCGCTTATATGGTCGCCGTGGTAGTGGGTAAAACAGATAACGTCAATAGGCTTAAAACTCCATCCCTTTTCCTTAACTGCAATCTGCGTTCCCTCCCCACAGTCAATCAATATACTGCTTCCGTTATACCGTACCATCAGTGCTGTAAGCCACCGGTGCGGCAGGGGCATCATTCCGCCTGTTCCTAACAAACATACATCTAACATAATCTACCTCAATTTCCGATTTTTATCTGAAATCCCTTTACCAGCTCATCGTAACATTCCTCGCACAAATCAAACTGATCCATACGGTTATCCTTCGCGGAAAAATATCCCCAGCACTTTTCCACCTGGAGAACATCTCCCTGGGGAACCCCTTTTACAACCGGAATCTCTTTTCCGCATTTGTTACAGATAATCTTCTTGATTTCTTTTGTCTCTTTTACTGCTGTATTATACTGGCGCATACAATTCCTCCTTAGCATCTGGCATTTTCCACATGTTTATCTTTCTTGTTACGCCTACATTATATCTGCTGCCTGACCTGATTACTAGTGGAAAGTGCTGTCAGCACTTCCAGTCATCATACAACCTTATAACTCATGAGTATAGCATCTTCTACTGGATTTACATAGAACTTTTTCCTGATTCCGTCTTTTTTAAAACCATATCCCACATAAAATGCAATTGCCGGTCCATTGCTTTCTCTTACATCCAAAAGAAGTCTGCTAACTCCCAGCTCTTTGCAAAGCTCTTCCAGCCTTAAAAGCAGCCTGCGGGCAGCCCCTTTCCTCCTAAAAGCATCTCTTACTGCAATTCGGGCAATCTCACCTTCGTCTGCAGCATAGTAAAAAATCACATAGCCTGCCAGCACCTCTTCCTTCCACGCACCAAACATAACTGCCTGTGGATTCCTTAAAGTCTCTTCCAGGCTTTTTCTGCTCCACGAATCAGGAAAAGTCTCCTTCTCAAGCTCTGCCATCTCTAGAAGAGCCTCTTCATCCCTGTCTTTTTCAATTCTCTCTATACAGAACATCCTAAAGAGCCTCAATATCCCGGATAAGCTCTTCCACAGCCTCTTCCTTCGTGGCCCAGCTTGTACAGAAGCGGACTGCACTATACTCTTTGTCTACTGCCTCCCAAAAGGCAAAGGAATATTTCTCCTTAAGCTTTTCTATATGCTCTACAGGCATAATCGGAAACTGCTGGTTCGTATAAGAATCGTACCTAAGCTTATAGCCTTTCTTAAGGAAAGCTGCTTTAAGCTTCATTGCCAGATCATCTGCATGCTTTGCAATTTCAAAATAAAGCCCGTCCTCAAAAAGAGTATCAAACTGAATACCAAGAAGCCTTCCCTTTGCAAGCATCCCGCCGTGCTGTTTGATCAGATAGCGGAAATCCTTCCTAAGCGTCGGATTCGTAATAACAACTGCTTCTCCAAACAAAGCGCCCACCTTAGTCCCTCCAATGTAAAAGACATCCGTAAGCTCTGCAATATCCTCAAGGCTTACATCCGAAGCCTCAGACATAAGACCATACCCCATTCTCGCACCGTCAAGAAATAGAAAAAGGCCAAGGCCGGTACAGGTATTCTTAAGAGCCTGAAGCTCTTTCCTGCTATATAATGTTCCATTTTCTGTAGGGTGGGAAATATATACCATTCCCGGCTGAACCATGTGCTCATGGTCAGCATCCGACCAGTGAAGCTCATAAAATTTGCGCACCTGCTCTGCCGTAATCTTTCCGTCCCCGCTTGGAAGTGCCAGCACCTTATGGCCAGTTGCTTCTACCGCACCAGTTTCATGGACATTGATATGCCCTGTCTGGGCCGCAATCACTCCCTGATAAGAGCGAAGAGCGGAACTGATTACTGTAAAATTCGCCTGAGTCCCTCCCACAAGGAAATGTACATCCGCTTCCTCACATCCACATGCCTTCTTAATCTTATTCCTCGCACTTTCGCAGTAAGAATCATTCCCATAGCCTGCTGTCTGCTCAAAATTCGTTTTTTCCAGCTTTTTTAATATAGAAGGATGAGCACCCTCCGTATAGTCACATTGAAACTGAATCATAATAATCCTTTCCTCTCTTTTTCCTTTCTTTCCCTTTCTGCCTGGGACATGCGCAGGTAATCAGGCCGATGCTCCCCGGCGCTTTCTATCCTTCCCTCACTGTAATAGCGAAGTGCCAAAGCTCCCACGGAAGCTGCTCTTTGACGGTTCATGTTCGCCGGTGCAAAAGAAATCCTTCTTCCCACCATAATTCTCTCTGTAAGCGCTTCCTTAAATACTGGAACACCGTCCCCAAGAAAGATAACCCTTCTGTCAAAATTATGAAGCTCTTCTCCCAGTTCCTCAATGCTTACTGCCATCTGTTCCTTTAGAACAACCAGAGCGTTACCGTCAAATTCAAAAACACCTGTGTAAACCTGCCCCCTTCTTGCATCCATAATCGGACAAACTATGCTGTCCGTACCGCACAGATTATAGGCCAGTCCATGAAGAGTCGGAATATGAATCAAAGGCTTATGAAGAGCCAGCCCCAGCCCCTTTGCAGTCGCCGAGCCAATGCGAAGCCCCGTAAAAGACCCTGGACCGCCTGACACAGCAACCGCATCAATCGTATCTAAATCCAGCTCAATCATCTTTGCTGTCTCATCCAGCATCGGAAGCAGTGTCTGTGAATGAGTTTTCTTAAAATTCACCGTATATTCTGCTACTGTTTCTTCATTTACCAGATCGCCCTCTACAACAGCCACGCCTGCCACAAGCCCGGAGCTTTCAATTGCTAATATCCGCATATACTGATCCTCCGATAATCAAATCCCTTTTCTAAGTCCTTCTCAATCTTTATCTCTATGTAGTGCTCTGGGAGAATCTCTCTGATTAAATCCGCCCACTCAATCAAGCTTACTCCTTCGCCATAAATGTAATCCTCACAGCCTATCTCATCCATCTCCGAGATATCCCCGATACGGTAAACATCAAAATGATAGAAGGGCAGACGCCCTTCCTCATATACCTGTACAATTGTAAACGTAGGACTGTTTACAGGTTCCTCTATCCCCAGCCCTCTCGCAAGTCCCTTTGTAAATACGGTCTTTCCTACTCCCAGATCTCCAATTAGTGTATACACGTCTCCCGCTCTTGCTTGCCTTCCTATCTGAAGCCCCAGCTCATAGGTCTCCCGTTCACTGCCAGTTTCTTTTATCATAATATCTGCACCTTAAACTACCTCAAAACGATACCCTGTTCTTGTACGGTATGTTTCTCCTACTCCAAATATAGGGCTCTCAAAATTATAGTGATGTACAGCATCCGGGAAATATTGTGATTCAAAGCAGGCTGCACTTCTCTTCTGATAAACTGTGCCGCCCTTTCCTATTTCCCCGTTTACAAAATTCGCTGTATAAAACTGCATACCAGGGCAGTCTGTATAAACACTCATCTTAATTCCACTCTTTTCTGACAGCATCTCCGCCGCCTTACGGTATCCGTCGCCATTCAGAACATAATTGTGGTCATACCCAAGCCCATAACGGACAGCCTGATAATCGCTTTCAATATCCTGTCCCACCTTCTTTGGTGTACGGAAATCCATAGGCGTGCCCTCTACCTTTACAATCTCTCCTGTAGGAATGGAATATTTATCTGCTTCTGTATAAGCGTCTGCATCAATCCACACCTTCTGCTCCAAGATACTTCCCGAGTCATGTCCGTCCATGTTAAAATAGCTGTGGTTTGTCATATTTAAAATTGTATCTGTATCCGAAACTGCCTCATAATCAATAAGCACTTCATTTGCCTCAGTAAGAGTATAGGTCACAAAAATCGTTACATTTCCGGGATAGCCCTGATCCATATGAGGGCTGAAAAGGGACAGCTTAATCGCATTTTCCTCTATCTTATCCACCCGCCATATACGTTTCATGTAGTAGTCCGGCCCGCTGTGAAGGTTATTGTTATTATTGTTTTTAGCAAGAGGGTATTCTCTGCCATTAATCTTAAGAGAAGCGCCTCCGATGCGGTTTGCATTTCTCCCCACAACCGCCCCTAAAAACAGGCCGTTATCCCCCTCATAGCCTGCTGCCGAGTCATAGCCTAAAACCATATCCCGCCTGCCACCGTCTCTGTCCTTTACAATCACTGATACAAGGCCTGCGCCGTAGTCTGTAACTGCCATCTGCATACCGTTTTCATTCTCAAAGGTATAAAGATACGTATCGGCACCGCCTCTTACCTTTCCAAACTCTGTCTTTTTGTAACTCATAGCTGACCTCCAATCACAATATTCTTCACCAACTTGTTCTTTTACAATAGCACAGACCGAATAATCATGCAATGCCCTAAAAATTTTTCTTGTGTTGTTCTTCCGTTTGGAGGCGGCTTATTATAGAAGCAGAGGCAAGAAAAATAGTATGTAATAGACTGTGGCTGTCACATTAAGGATGAAATCAAAATTAATAATCCTAGATGTAACAGCCACTTTTTCTAAAACCTAATCTTAACTTAATATTCTTCCGCAAACAGCCTGCTGGCTCCTGACTGGTTCCCGCTTAAATAAAAATGCGTTGTCTGCTCAAAGGCAAGAGCCTTATTAGAAGGTGGAAAGTATCCTCCTGATTCCTTATTCAGTCTCAGCACATCTCCGCCCACTACTCTATCCATATCTGGTATCGTATAAGGCTTCTCAATAGAGCCTCCGCTTATGACTGCGTCCGCCTCCGGCACGTCATCCACCAGAAGAATTCCCTCTGTGCCGTCTGCGCCGCCGAACTCAAAGGTAATGGTCGATGCCTTTATGCCATGCTTTTCAGCGCACTGGATTGTAAGCATGCCGTCAACAGCAGCATTTCCGCCGCCCTCCCATGCCATGATAAGTCCGTCCGCCTCCAGATACTGGGCAATTTTCACCGCAAACTGTGCACAGCGGGTTTTATGCCAGTTAGATGGATTATGGCTTCTTCCAAAGATAACCCCCCGGAAATTAATGGTTTTTCCATGCTCCTTATAAAGCTCTAAAAGAATCGGACTGTTTACATACAGATAGGTAGGTACCTTAAATGCAGGCCAGACATAATTGCCGCTCACCACACACCCGTCCATCATCTCATTGGGATGAATCAAGGTCGGCACAAGATTATCAATAGGATGGCCGTATATAAAGGTATTGGAATAAGGTCCCTGGTTCTGTGAATTCCATACAAGAACCACATTCGGAAGTTCTGAATTTACCTCATCAACAGAAAATACCTCCTCCCTGTCTGCTTTATGTCCCTCTGTCACCTTCGCAAGACAGGAGGCTGTCTTAATTCCGATATTTCTGATTTCATTGTCATATTCTATAGAAGATTTTCCTTCATTCAGCTCGTATAAAATCACAAGATTAAATGTATCTGCAAATGGTGTCATTCCTGCTATAGGGCCTGTCATATCAAGAATAGCATCCCGTGGATAAAGCAGTCCTGAACTTGCACTTGATTCGTCCCAGGGCAGCGCCGCACTTTCCATTACTGTCAGGTTAGAAAGAAGGTTCGTTCTTCCGCTTCCAGTCATCAGCGGATCTCCGAAATAGCCGGAGTACTGGTTTCCCTCTCCTTCCACCTTAATCATAGGCTGAAGTGTATCAAGAAGATGAATGATTCTTGTATTTTCACCTGGCTTTACAATCTCAAAATCTACAGATTTTACCGCCTTTAAAAGAGGACGCACTTCTTCCTTAAGTGTTTCTTTTGATACGGTAAGAACACCGTCCTCAAGACTCATCTCACTGCCGAATTTTACATCCTTTACATCATAATAGCAGCGTGTCAGCTTTTTATCCATCTTCATCCTATTCTCCCTCCTTTTCATCATCTACAGTAAACAGAGTCGGCCCTTCTACTTTTCGTCCAAGTGCCTCCAGGCATTTGTCAAGAATCCTTCTTCTGTACGCCTTCTCACGGTCAATCGGAAGAGACGGATTGCCGCTTGGCGCAGTAAAGTCTCCGCCGAATACGATACGGTTTGCCCCTACACTTAAGGCAATGGAGGTAAATGCCGTTACATGGACGTTGGGTATGCCGGCACGGTCAAGTTCCTTCGCTATCGTTGCACAGCAACGAGTACAGGTGCCTCATGTGGAGGTGAGGATTGCTGCGCGGACCCCTGAATTTTTAAGATCTTCTGCTATACTGCTTCCCATTTCCTTGCTTGTCTCCACGTTGGTTCCAACGCCGCAGGTGGTATAAAAATACGGAAATACAGCCTTAATCCTTTTTTCCTTTTCCAGCTCTAACATACCGTCAAGAGGAATCAGACGGTGGGGGTCATTGCTTGCATCCGTTGTATCATACCCGCCGTGGATAGACTCATAAACGCCTTTATCTAGAGACTTAAGACCCTCCATATTATACTTTCCATAACTGACTGCAAAAGCCTGCTTCAGCTTATCCGGGTTGCCTGTAGGAACTAGACCGCCAGTAGTAATCAGTGCAATCTGTACATCTTCCATGCTGCAGACTGCCTCTGCAGGCGGAACCTGTTCGAATCCCCGCAGAGGAACCTCTGTCCTGTAAGGACGGTGATATAACTTATCAAGAAGAAGCTCTGTCACCCTTCTAGCGCCGGTTTTCTCATGATATTCATTATAACGGTGTCCAGTTGGCAGATACCCTTCCTTATAAGCCGGCCCGATTTCTTCTTTTTTTGCAATCTTTAATGCTAAAGCTGCAACCTTTGGAAGGCTTTTTCTCATGCCGCTGGCTGTCTCGGTTGTAGAAATAATATAGTTATCCTTCACATACATGCCGACTGCAGGATTCTCCCACCACATACCTGTTACACTTGGGATATTAAGCTCCTTTTTTACATAATCGCACATCTTTGCACATGCAACACCATAACGACCTGCATTAAACGCCGGCCCTGCAATAAAGATATCCGGCTGTGCCTCAAGAATCTCCTTCTTTATCTGTGGAAGAATACTTTCAAATTTTTCATCTGTATTGATAAAATTATCTCCGCAGACCAGCACCTTAACGACCTCCATCTCACCCTTCCACATAGGCTCGATTCCCAGTGCAGGTCCCTTTTTTTCTTCATAGATATGAAGCCCAGTATCTGCCATCTCTTCACCGCCGATGCCAGCATAAAACTGGTTAATATAATATACTGCCCGTAGCTTTGCCATAATTACCTCCTTACTGCGGAACACTTCCGGTTTCCGTGTCAATAAAAATTGTTTTAGAAATCATATATTTTTGAATTCCTGCAACACCAAGTCCGCTCTGCTTCCAGCCAGTTCCCTGGGCCTCTATCATTCCTTTGCTGAAATAGGAATTCACATAAATCTGGCCTCCCTTAATCTTCTGTGCAACTCGTAAGCCCCGCTTCATATCCTTTGTAAATACACCGCCTGCAAGGCCATATTCTGTGGCATTTGCAAGCTTAACTGCCTCCTCTTCTGTATCAAAAGGAGTAATACAAAGAACCGGTCCGAAAATCTCTTCCTGGAAGATAGTCATATCCGGCGTAACATCTGCAAATAGTGTTACCGGTACAAAGTTACCTTTCTTCAAGGTTTCATCCTCATAAGGCACACCGCCACATACAAGTCTTGCTCCCTGTGCTTTACCCTTTTCAATATAGCCCCATACTACCTTTGCATGCTCCCTATGTATCAGCGTATTCAAGGTTGACGTCCTGTCGAAGCCGTCTCCCGGAACCATCTTCTCACATTCAATTTTAAGCTTTTCAATAAATTCCTCATAAATACTTCTCTGCACAAGAAGTCTTGTTCCAGATACACATACCTGGCCCGAGTTCTGGGTGAATCCCCACCTGGCCCATTTCACTGCATCATCAATATTCACATCCTCGAACATAATATTGGGGCTCTTTCCGCCAAGCTCAAGGGCAATCTCCTTTACTGTATCCTTAGATGCCTCAATGATATGCTTTCCTGTATCTGTTCCTCCTGTCATGGCTGCCATATCTACCAGAGGGCTTTTTACAATAGCATCCCCTACCACTGAGCCGGAGCCTGCCACAATATTAACTACTCCCTTGGGGAAGCCTGCTTCCTCAAATACCTCTGCCAGAAGCATCATACTAAGAGACGCCCAGGAGGAAGGCTTAACAACTGCCGTATTCCCTGCGGCAAGAATCGCGCATATCTTCTGGCAGCCCATCATAAGTGGACCGTTCCATGGCAGAATTTCACCTACCACTCCGTGGGGATACCACTGCACCAAGTTTACTGTATTTTCATCGATAGGAACTGTCTTTCCCTCGATGCAGCGTGCCTTTCCTGCAAAATATTCAAAAGCATCCACGCACATTTCTGCCTCAAAATACAGCACTCCTGCGTAGAGCTTCCCACACTCCAAAGTTTCTGTGCATGCGAATTCCTCCTTTCTCTTGTCCAGAATCTGTCCTGCCTTAAGAAGCAGCTTGCTTCTCTCCTTTGCAGACATGCGCCCCCAGGGGCCTTCGTCAAAAGCTCTTCTGGCCGCTAAAATAGCGCGCTCTACTTCCTCTTTTCCTGCTTTGTAAACCTTTGCAAACGGCTCGTTTGTCACTGGATTTATCACATCAAAGACTTCCTTCTCCTTTGGAATGACAAACTCTCCGTCAATGTAAAGCTTGTAAGGTTCCTTTTTTATATAATCATATGGATTCATACTGGCACTCCTTTTTTGTTTTTATTTTTAAAATTCGGGGGTATGAATCCTTTCGTAAAATCCATACCCCTTTTTCTGCTTACTCTGCCGCTTTTGTCTTTATATCCAGAACATCTCTAACAGTTTGTATATCTTTTTGCACCTGCTTTTGTACGTCCTCAAGAGAGTCAAACTTCTTGACACCGCGGACGAACTTATACACCTTAAGCAAAAGCTCTTTTCCGTAAATATCCCTGGAAAAATCCAGAATAAATGCTTCAATTGTAACATAATCAAAGTCATCTACTGAAGGACGCTTCCCGATATTCGTCATGGCCTTATACTGCTCATCATCAACCAGAACAGATGTCGCATAGACACCGCTTGGCGGCATAAGCTTGTTGTCAGCAGTTCCCAGATTAGCAGTAGGCATCCCTACAGTACGCCCCAGCGCCTTTCCGTGCATTACTGTCCCCATCATAATAAAGGGATGTCCGCACAGCAATTCAACTTTTCTGAAATCACATTCTAAGAAGGCCTCTTTCACAAGCTTTGTTGTAATCACCTGTCCGTCTTCTTTTTCTGCTTCACATACAACAACCTCTGTGCCTGCTGCTCCTGCCGCTTTCGTTACCTCTGGAAATCCCTTATGGTTTTCCCCAATTACAAGAACATCTGCCCCCAGTGTTTCGATAAGACTCTCTATTTTAACAGTCCTATCTGCACTGAATATAAGTACATCAATACCTGTATCCTTTAAGAAATATTCCTTTTCCTGCTCTGTAGTCAGAACCTTATCCTCTCCGCTTAAAACTACAAGGACAGAAGTAAGTCCCTTTTTCTTTCCCTGGGCGCTAAGCTCCCCTGCAAGCCTTAAGTGTCCTCTATGGACAGAATCAAATGTTCCATATGCTATACATGTACGCTCCATGTGCACGATTTCATTATATTTTTTCATGTCTTTGTATCCTCCCTGGTCCTTCTCTTACTGGTTTTTAGTTCTTACTTTGTAAAAGATAATACCAATCACATACCAGACAATCGTATATGCCCAGATAATCCAGCCGCCGGAAATAATATCCGGGATATAACAGATAACAATAAGAATCATTGCTATTACCGGAAGGGCATTTCCGCCCGGAGCCTTAAATGCTCCCTCCTCCAGCGCAAATTTCTTTCTGGCAACAATCAGAGACACACAGTTAATGGATATGGTCACTGCTGCAAATAATGCCGCAAAACCTACAATGATTGACGTAAACTGAGGGAAGCAGGATATAATCATACTAGGAACCGCAACCAAAATTGCCGCATAAACCGGTACGCCTGCCTTATTATTTTCTCCTAATTTCTTCGGCATAACTCCCTGCAGTGCTGACGCCTGAATTGCTCTTGATGTCAGTGACACTACCGTAAGCATAGTAGTTAAAAGAGCAAACAAGGCTGCAAGAGAGATAACCTTGGAAATCCATGGGTAAGCCGCAAGCTTTGTAAACGCCGCTGCATAGAGCGGGATAAACTGCATACCCGGATTTTCAGCAAGAAAGCCTGCAGAAACCATACCAAGAGTTGCAATAATAATTCCAAGGTAAAGCGCTAATACAATCGCCATTGCTATGAGAATAGATTTCGGCACATTTCTGTTCGGATCCTTTACTTCAGATACCATAAATGCCATCGCCACAATAGAACCATATGCTACCATTGCCGTCGGAACCATAGAAAGAAATCCTGTGCTTCCTCCTGCTCCCTGTGTAAAGAACGGGGTCATGGCCTCTGCCTCCCATGCTCCGCTTCCAAATGCTACGGCAATATAGATAATCATAGAAACTGCAAGGCCTAATACCAGCAGGTTATTTACCTTACCTGTCAGTGAAAACTTAAGGCTGTTCAAAATTAAAACAAATAATACAGAAATAACTGCAAGTGGAACCTGCATATTTGCAAAAACAGGAAATCCTACGCTTAAATATGTTCCAACATAAATTGCCGCAAATGCAATGGCAATAATATTGGCATTAATATATCCCCATGTAGAAATCCAGCCCCATAACTTTCCCTCCTTTTCTGTCTTTCCAAGAGACTTTGAAGGGAATACAAATACCCCGCCTGATTTTGGGAAACGGGTAGAAAGCTCCGCACAAATAAGCCCGTACCCAAGCATAATGACTGCAGCGATAACCCATGTGATAACTGCTGATGGTCCCGCCTGAAAAATTGTTAAGCCTGACAATGAGAAAATTGCACTTCCGATCATTCCGCCTGCAATCATTGCCACACATGTCCATAATCCTAATGAGCCGCCCTGATTATTATTGTTTGACATATAAATTAAACTCTACCACACCAATGCAAAAGGGAAATCATTAATATGATATTTCTCCTTCCTTCTCACATACCGGGCAGAATCTTTTTCTCCGCCCTATTTGTTTAGTAGCTTCGCTGTATGAAAGTCAGTTACCAGTACATTGATATAATTCCCCTTGACAGCCGCACGGATAGCACCGACTTTGTCTTTACCTCCTGCGACACCGATACGTACAGGTATTTTTTTATAATCTTCCATTGTAATAGCAATAATCCTGTCCTTAAACGGCGGGTCTATCTCATGGCCCTCTTTGTCAAAAAAGTGTGTACACACTTCCCCTGCCACATCTGCAGCCCATTTTTTCTGTTCCGCATTGTCCACATCGTAAAGAGAAACCATATGCTCCCACTGGCTGTGGGCCGTTCCGATACCTACCACTGCAATTGTACAGTTCTTTACCACCTCATAAGCGCTCCTGTAATAAGGGTCGCCAACAAAGGATTCCCTTAAGCCTGCACTGTGCAGAATAACTGGCGCATGTAAGATAGCTTCTCCTGCCTTAAGCCTTTCTGCTAGTCCGTATACAATTCTATCCGCACCCAGCCTTGAATCTGCTTCTCTTGCACTTCCGATAAGCTGTGTCACCGTTATATTTTCAGGATAGGAGGCTGCCGGCGTCCAAAAATCCACCATTGCCGCTGTTGTCCGTCCTCTTGTCACGCCAATAATATCTCCCTCTTTTATAATACTCGTAAGATAACTCCCTGCGGCAATGCCCAGATCCTCTATCAGCCTGTCCTCCACTACATTATCTATTACCCTGACTTCATTCAGACTAAATTTTTGTTCAAGCTCTGTCTCCAGCTCAAGATTACATTTATCTAAGTCCTCTATCGTAATTTTTACAATACCAAGCTCCACACAGGCACTTACAATCCGATTCACCCGCTGACGTGACATTTTCATCCGCTTTGCTATTACTTCCTGTGTGAGTCCTGCTTTATAATAATAATAAGCAACTCTTCGGTATTCATTTACCATCTCGTTAGACATCTGTTCGCTTTTCATAAATCTATCCCCCTGCTATATGCATGATAGATTTATTGTACATCTTGAGCCGCCCTTTTCGCAACATGCTTAAACCTTTTCTTCTATTTATTATTATTTCCTGCCTTTTGGGCCAATAATTATGGCTGTACGATAATCCTGTATGTATCCGGCAGAACTGCCTTCTCTAACGCTTTGTCAATCTCTGCAAGAGGTATACGGTCTGAAATCAGCTCTGATACATCTACAAGCTTTAAGGATAGCAGCCTTGTTGCGATTAAGAAATCCTTCTTCTGAGGATTTACTGTACCGGTAATAATCTGCTCTGAGGAATGTACCTTATTGGGACTAATCTCAATAGGCTTATCCGGATGGAAAGAGGTATAAAATACAGTCCTTCCCAATTTTCCGGTCATGTCTACTGCCTGCCCTGCAAGAGCCGCCACAGGCACCGTACAAAATACCGCGTCTGCTCCTCTTCCATCTGTCAGCCTCTTTACCTCTTCTACCGGGTCAGTTTTGCCTGAATTGATTAAAATATCCGCGCCCATCTTCTTTGCAATCTCAAGCCTTTTTTCATCAAGCTCGCAGGCAATGACTCTTGCGCCCTTTAATTTGGCAAGCTGAATATGCAGGGCGCCCATAATACCGATACCGATAACTACTACATCGTCCCCAAGCTGGATTTTTCCATTCTCAACGCTGTGCACACAGCAGGCAAGAGGTTCGGATAATGCAGCATGAGATAAATCAATATCATCTGCCATCTTGTATACGTCAGCCGCATCCATCATCATATACTCTGAAAATCCTCCTGGCCCGATAGCACATTCCTGTGTCTCGGCAATGAAAGATTTCACACACTGGTTCTCATGCCCGTTACGGCAGTAATAACACTCGCCGCAGGAATTTAAAAGACGGACTGCCACCTTATCACCCGGCTTTACCCCTGTAACCTTCTTTCCTACTGCCACGGCAACACCTGCTGCCTCATGCCCTCCTGCAAAAGGATATTTGTTCATCACACCTGTATATACTCTCTGCTCAAGGGTACAGATTGCACAGGAATCTACCTTAACAAGTACCTGCTTATCTTTTGGCTCTCTTTTTTCAACCTCTCTAAATGCTGTTTTTTTCACATCATCTAAAACGGCTACTTTATAAGTTGACATTTTTTCTCCTCCTTAACTCCTTATCTGTATTTATACAGCAAAAACTGCATTCATCTCCTTAAGAGCTGCTTCCACGCTGCAGTCCTCATGGATTAATTTTGCAATTGCCGCAGCATATCCTACCGGATTCTCATGCCCCCAGATATTTCTTCCCATTGCAACACCGGCTCCGCCTACTTCCATTGCATCCTTAATTTCTAAAAGAAGCTGTTCTACCGGAACCTTCTTCGCACCGCCGAGGATAACAACCGGCTTATAAGTTGCTTCCACCAGTGTCTTAAAGGACTCCTTGTCGCCTGTATAATTGGTCTTTACGAAATCCGCTCCAAGCTCCACACTCTGCCGGCAGGCAAATGTAAGGTTCTGAGGCGTTCTAGAATCCTCTGCCGGCTCAAAGCCTCTCGGAAGCGCCTCTGCAAGCACCGGAATTCCCCATCTGTGGCAATCCATACACACTCTTGTCAGATTACTTAATACCTCGTTTTCAAATTTTGAGCCTGGAAAGCTCATAGTAATGACAGAATCTGCACCCATTCTTGCAATATCCTCTGCGTTTACAGTAATCTGCATAGGTTTTGACTTATCGCCTAAAAAGGATACTCCTCCGTCCACCCTGACAATAATTCCTTTCCCTAAGAAGGAATCTGTCAAAAACTCTGCCATGCCAACTGTAGAAAGAAATGCATCTGCACCTGCTGCTGCAATTTCCTTCACCAGCTTCTTTGGATTTGTAAGAGCTGGCAGTGTATTAAAGTTAGCTGCATGGTCCATTGCCATAATAAATGTTTTTCCATCCGGCTGAATAATGTGGTTCATTCTTGCTGTTGTGTTCATTGTCTTCTCCTCTCCATTACATTTGTAACAATATATGCTCTTTTGTAATGTTTTATTTGTGTTACATCTTACACATTAATATTACATTTGTCAATTCGTTTTCGTTGAAAAGAACGAGTTTTCCGTTTTGCACAAATTAATGTCTAAAATTTTATGAACTTTCACAATAAAAAAACGAATGCAGACGGCTTTTTCCTGCCAGTCTACATTCGTTTTTTTACTTTTTCCGGAAAATTCCTGTGCGGCATCCACTCCCCCGATTTACAGCCTTTTCTCAAAATTTCCGTCCACTGAACATCCTTCCGTAAATATCATAAACGCATGTGGGTCAATACTGCGTACAATTCGTTTAATCTGTGCCACCTCATACTTGGATATCATTACAAACAGGATATAGGAGGTTTTATTTGTATACGCTCCTTCCCCGTCCCAATTTGTAACTCCCCGCCCGGTCTGCTCCATAATTGCATTGGAAATTCCCATTTTTTTCGTAAATATCATAACACTGGTGTTTATATTCTGTATATGCACCCTGTCAATCGCCATCGCAAGCACGGTTGCATAAATCAAGGAATATATAACAATTTCTATATTAAACAGAAACAGACATATTCCATACACAAACACATTCATAATAATATTTATCTTTCCTACACTCACATTCGGATACTTTTTGGCAAAGCAAAGACCGATAATATCCTGTCCGCCTCCTGACGTCCTTCCCCGAAGTACAAGCCCAGTGCCCGTTCCCGCTATAATACCGCCGATAATGCACGCTGTAAGATAGTCGTCAATCACCGGAGACTGTGACACCGGAACTACTACAAGCAGAATACTCTGTACTGCAACCGTAATAAGTGTTTTAACCGCAAATTCCTTCCCCATAATCCGAAGCCCCATATAAAGAAGGGGGACATTAATTATAAAATATACAATACCTGCAAGATCCACACCTGCCGGAACCGGTATATGAAGTCCGCTTACTATTAGAGTACGGAAAAGCTGTGAAATACCCATAAAGCCTCCATTATAAAGCCCCATCGGCACAATTATAAGGTTCACCCCCAGCGCAAACAGCAGACTGCCCCCAAAGGCATAAATTACCTGAATGAGCTGTTCCTTTCCCTTACTGTCGTTTAATTCTACAAACTTCATCGTACTCTACACTCCTTTTTCATTATTATTTTATTGTATTTCTCTTTTAATCAATGCTATACTGTACTTAGTTCAACACGCAGACAGAGTCAGGAGGGCGTCATGGATTTAAAAAAATTAAATGTATTTCTCACTGTAGCAGACCTGGGAAATTTTACGAAAGCAGGCGAGATTCTCGGCTACACCCAGTCCGGGATCACCCAGATGATGAAAGCTCTGGAGCAGGAGGCTGGTATTCCACTTTTCATTAAAAGCCATCATGGAGTAACTCTCACAGACGAAGGGCTTTCCCTCATCCCTTCTATCCGAAGTCTCCTCTCTGCAAATGAATCCCTAAACCAGGAAATTTCCTTCTTAAAAGGGGCAAAGAGAGGTATGATAAAAATTGCGTCTTTCACAAGCTGCACCATCCACTGGCTTCCTAGAATCATCTATAGTTTCCAAAAGGAATATCCCGGCATTACCTTTGACATAGACGAGGGTAATGAACAGGAAATTGCAGACTGGCTCCAAAGCCATAAGGCCGACGTAGGCTTCACAAGCTTCCAGAAGCATCAGCCTTACGAATTCATTTCTGTATATGAGGATCCTATGCTGGCAGTCATGCCCACAGGCCATCCTTTTGCCAAGCACAGTGAAATCCCTATTGAATGGCTTGAAGACATTCCCTTTATTGTCTCCGAGTATACCCATATAAATGAAGTCCATCAGCTGTTAAAAAATCATCGCGTAAAACCAGACATAAAATATACCATGAGCAATGATTTTTCCATCCTGTCTATGGTGGAGCATGGTCTTGGAATCAGCATCCTGCCTGAGCTCATCATAAAAGACAGAAATTATAAGTTCGAGGCAAGACCTTTAGCTCCCCATGCAAGCCGTACGCTTGGTATCGCCGCAGCCTCCTACGACGAACTGTCTCCGGCCGCAAAGATATTTACAAAATATGCGCGGGATTGTTTGTTAAGTTAGTAAAAATTACGTTAAAATAATCGCAGATTTTGTTATCTGCGATTGTTTTTTTCGTATTAAGCATATATCTTTATTTTACTTTTGTAAAATGAAATTTTTTTATTTTATCATTACACGCTGTTATCTTTAATAAGTCTACTATCCCACACACCTGACACAACAGTTTTTTAAGCGCCATTCCCTACAAAATCTTCGACAAAAACTCCTTAAGCCTCTCATCCTTTGGCCCTCCAAAGAACTCCTCCGGTGTCCCTTCTTCTTTTATCTGTCCCTCGTCCATAAACACAACTCTCGTCGCCACCTCCTTTGCAAATCCCATTTCATGGGTAACGACAACCATAGTCATACCGTCCTTGGCAAGCTGCTTCATAAGTTCCAATACTTCTCCTACCATCTCCGGGTCCAGTGCCGATGTGGGTTCATCAAAGAGCATCACATCCGGATCCATTGCAAGAGAACGAATAATTGCGATTCTCTGCTTTTGTCCGCCGGACAGCTGTTCAGGATATGTATCAGCCTTATCTGGTAACCCAACCCGGTCAAGAAGCTCTTTTGCCTTTTTATCTGCCTCCTCCTTTGTCATCTTTTTTAATACAACAGGAGCGAGTGTGATATTTTCTGTAATCGTCTTATGCGGAAACAGGTTAAAGTGCTGAAACACCATTCCCATTTTCTGACGATGCAGATCGATATCTGCCTTTGGGTTTGTAATGTTAACGCCTTCAAACAAAATCGTCCCTTCTGTAGGCGGTTCAAGGAGATTTAAGGAGCGGAGGAAAGTGGACTTTCCTGAGCCGGAGGGTCCGATAATTACTACTACTTCTCCCCGTTTAATTTCTGTTGTAATACCGGTTAGGACCTCATTTTTTCCAAATACCTTACGCAGATCTTTCACCTCTATCAAGGTTTCCTGATTCACATTCTGGTTAGCGCTCATTGCTTCTCAGCCTCCTTTCCAGCTTGTTCATAAAGAACGTAAGCAGCATGACAAGTGCAAGATAAATTAATGCTGCAGCAAGAAGAGGCATAAACGCATCAAAGGTCCGGCTCTGAATGATCATTGCTGCCTTTGTCAAATCCTGCTCGCCTATGTAGCCAATAATTGCAGTTTCTTTTATGAGGACTATCATCTCATTCACCAAAGCCGGAAGAACATTTTTAAATGCCTGCGGTACAATAATAAGCCACATAGTCTGACTGTAGCTAAGCCCAAGACTTCTTCCTGCTTCTGTCTGCCCCTCTGGAATTGACATAATACCAGAACGAATAATCTCCGCAACATAAGCTCCCGAGTTAATACCAAATGCAATTCCTCCGATAATAATGGAATCCATAGAGGACGAGCCGAATATGACCAGATACATAATCAGTATCTGAATCATAGTGGGAGTTCCCCTGATAACTGTCAGGTAAACCCGGCTGACTGCGTTTAAGATTTTAAATTTTCCAGTCTTATCGTGATAGGATCTTATGATTGCTACAAAAAATCCTATCACAACACCCAGAAGCAGCGCCTCAAGCGTAACGATAATGGTTACCTTAAGGCCAGTTACAAGACCAAGCCAGCGGTCATCCTTAATAAAGTTTGCATAAAACTTTGCTGAAAAATCTGTCATGATTTCACCTATTTCTTCACGATAACTACCTGCGTTGCATTTGCGTAGGTATCTGTAAAGTCCACATTTTCTTTTCTCTCATCTGTAACAGTCATTCCTGCCGCGCCAAAATCAGCCTTGCCTGCCGTCACAGCCGGAAGAATAGAATCAAACTCCATATCCTCTATCTTAAGCTCATAACCCATCTTATCGCAGACTGCCCGGGCAATGTCCACGTCAATTCCGATAATCTCATTACCCTCATGATACTCATAGGGCTCAAATTCTGCATTAGTAGCCATAATAAGCGTTCCCTTGGAGTGATCTGTTCCTTCTGGTGTTTCATATGTAAAGCTTCCGATATCGTCGCCGATATAATTTGCAATAATCTTATCAAGTGTACCCTCATCTTTAAGCTCACCAAGAGCCTTATTCATACTGTCAAGAAGTTCTGTATTCCCCTTTTTTATACAGACTGCATACTGTTCATCATCAAAAATACCGTCTATAATTTTTAAATTGCCGCTCTTTTCCACAAATTTTGCCGCCGGCTGTGCGTCAATTACTACACAGTCAAGCTTTCCTGCCTCTAATGCCTGAACCGCAGCGGCTCCCTTAGGATATCGCTTCATCTGGCTGTCCTTTTTTACAATATCAGAGCAGGCAAGATCTCCTGTCGTTCCCTGCTGGACACCGATTGTAAGATCTGCAAGATCCTCCGATGCCTTTATCTCTACCTTCTTTTCTTCATCCTTACTTTCTTTTCCTCCACATGCTGCCAAAGATAATACACAGACTAAAATCAGCACTGCACTTAAGAGCTTCCTTATTTTCATAATCGCTTCCTCCATGAAATTTTTATTTTTTTGCATATTTATGCAAACATATTACATATTTTATCACACTCTGAATAAAAAACAAGTGGCTTTTCACACATATTTTTATGTAATAAGCCACTTATAATATACATTTTTATGCAAAAATCATTTTAATCAGTGTTACTATAACAATAATACCTCCCAGTACGATTCGATAATAGCCAAATATCTTAAAGTCATTCTTCTTAATATAGTTCATCAAAAACTTAATTGCTACTATCGAAAGCCCAAATGAAACTACACATCCAAGAATCAGCAGGCCAAACTCCGCACCCGTAAAATGGAACCCAAATTTTATAAGCTTTAAAAGGCTGGCTCCGCACATGGCCGGAATTGCAAGAAAGAATGTAAATTCAGCCGCTACCTCTCTTGATACCCCGATAAGCAATGCACCGACAATCGTTGCCCCGGAACGCGAGGTGCCCGGGATAAGCGCCAGCATCTGAAAGAAGCCGATCCATAAAAGCATTGATACAGACAGCTCTGATATTTTAGTCACTGACGGCCTTCTTCTTGCATTTTTATTTTCTACAATAATAAAGAGAACTCCATAAACAATCAGCATAATCGCAACCGGAAGCGGTTTATAGAAAAGCTCATCTAAAATGTCGTTAAATAATATACCGATAACACCCGCCGGGACTGATGCTATCACTACCTTGATCCACATCTGCCATGTAAGCATCTTCTGCTTATTCGTCTTTCGTGGTGAAAACGGATTCAGCTTATGAAAATATATGACTACTACCGCCATAATCGCACCAAGCTGTATGACCACATTAAACATTTCCATAAATGCATCGCTCATACTAGGAGAGAGTAAGTCCCCCACCAGTATCAAATGTCCGGTACTGCTTACCGGAAGCCATTCCGTAATACCCTCTACAATTCCAAGAACAATTACTTTTAATATATCTAACATTTTCTTCTCCCTTCCCGGCCCAATACATGGCTGTCTATATATACCGCTGCTCCCTCTTCATCATTGGAAAGTGTTATGGCATCTGCTGCGTTCTTTACTTCTAAAGCAGCATTTGCCATAGCAACTCCCACGCCTGCTGTCTTAAGCATCTTTGCATCATTGGTGCCGTCTCCAAACGCCATGATCTCTTCCCTGCGGATACCAAGCCGTACCCCTAGGCTCAAAAGCGCCGTACCCTTATGTACTCCTGCTGCATTGACTTCAATATTATTCTTAAGTGCACAGGACGGCTCGCACTCAAGCTTTCGTATCCTTTCAAACGCCTCATCCTTCTCCTTAAGACTGGCAAAAAGCGCCTGGACCTTGTCTACCGCCCGGTGTTCCTTGAAAAACATCCCGTCAATATCCTTAACTGGTGTTCTTGATGTCCTGATATATTGTATCATAGCCGGCGTAGAAAAATACCGCTCAATTTTCGGAAATTTTTCTTCCTCTGTATAACCCCGTCCGTCATAAAATATATCCCGCATTGTATCATATTCTTTAAAAATAGCTAATATTTCTTTTGCATCTTCATAGGGAAGCAGCCTTGCCTCCAATGTCCTTTTATCTTCTGCATTTATAATACGCGCGCCATTAGAACAGACAATATACCTTACTCCCGGAAATGCAAAAAATTCCTCCGGCACGCCCATGAGCGGCCTTCCTGTAGCAGGAACTACCTCTATCCCTTTCTCAATTGCCCGGCTTAAAACATCTTTTGTATATTCTGTCAGCCTTTTGTCCGTAGTCAGAAGCGTTCCGTCAAGGTCAAAAGCAATCATCTTAATTTTATTCATAAACAGCCAGTTCCTTTCTTGTTTTTGAAAAAAGAAATTTCTGCATGGTAATCTTTTCCCTGGTGTTTTCGTACAATTCCCTTATCTCTTCCTCCATCTTGTCTATTACATCCTTCGCTCCTGCAGGGGCAAAACGTACTGTATCCTTTGTCGGCACCATGATGATAAGATCATCCTTCAATTTATCTACACATACCTGCCAGATGTGCTTAAAGCACAGGGAACTTGCCTCATACATACCGTCAGCAAGCATGCCAAAAGCTCCATACCATGTATTTGCAATTACAAACTCCACATCTCTTACAAGATTCTCACACGCCTCACGGTACAGTTCTTCTACGTCCACCCCGGGAGGAAGCATGGAATCCTTTAAAATCTCGTATACTTCTTCACTTCTCCTGACTGCAAATATAATCATAAGTTCCCCTGCAAATCTTATCACAACAGTGTCTTTTTCTGATAGGAATTTTCCGTTTAAAGCTTTCCCATCATACAATCTGCTTTTTATCATCGGATAGACAGATTTTCTAATATTTTCGTATTGATAGTGCTCCTCTTCGTATTTTTTCATATGCTCTGCTCCTGGTTTTATGTCCCAATATTTGTTCCATAGCTATTGTAACAAAAACCGCTTTATAAAGCAAACAAAACGAATTTATTTGACAAGCCGCCAAAAAAATAGTAAACTATAGGGACATGGGGAGGATAACTTTCTGTTCCCCATGTAAATTTTCAGTAATTGAAAAGGAAAAATTATATGAAGGTAAGATTAAAACAGTGGATACAGGCGGGTATCACCTGCTTGTGTGTATTAGCTTTACTTTGCCCGATAACAATCGTCCATGCCGATGAACTGGACAGTATGGAAAGTCAGTCTTCAGACCTTAGGAACGAGCTGGATAACATTAATGGAGAATTGCTTGAGATTAGTAATCAGATTGCAGAGATTGAAGTAAAAATCGAGTCTCTTAACGGAGATATTGAAAAGACTCAGGAGCAGTTATTAATTGCAAGAGAGAACGAAAAACGACAGTATGAGGATATGGAGCTTCGGATCCAATACATTTACGAGAATAATGGCGAGTCGCTGCTGGGTTTGATTTTGTCAGCACAAAGTCTGGCTGATTTTGTCAACAAGGTTGATTTCGTTAAAACAGTAAATGAGTATGACCGGAATATGGTGAACGAGCTGCAGGCGCTTAGGACAAACATCGAAAATGAAGAAAAACGCCTGAAAGAGCAGCAGCAGACATACATTGAGATGGAAAAAGAATTGAACAAGAAAAAGGCAGAGATGACTGCCAAGGCAGAAGAGACTTCTACCGATTTGGATGTTTTATCTGCCAGGATTCAAAGTCTTAAGAACGAAAAGGCTGCTAAGGCTGCGGAAGAAGCGGCAAGAGCTGCACAGATGAATCAGCCGTCCCAGAATAATCCTTCTGCAGACACTGGAAACAGCGGTTCTGATAACTCTGGTTCTAATAACTCTGGTTCTGATAATCTGGGTGATAACACCGGCGGCGGATACATCTATCCATCCGGACCGGGACAGCTTAATCCATTTATAGGTGTTGTTTATTTTAACGGACATCGTGAGACTTACTATTCACAAAGGGTTCTTCCGGGATATGGTTTAAGTATTCCGGGACGCCATGTTGCATCAGACGGTACAATCCGTGATTCAAACGGTTATTTGTGTCTTGCAAGCAGCGATCATCCTAAGGGAACTGTTGTTGAAACATCACTAGGAACAGGAATTGTCTATGATACCGGATGTGCTTCCGGGACAATTGATATTTATACAGACTGGTAAAGTAGAGACTGGGGACGGGGTATTTTTAAAAATACCCCGTCCCCAGTCTCTATTTTGTTGTTTTGAGCCCTGATAATTCCTTCGTTTTCATCTGGAAATGCAAGGTAAAAAGATGCCGCTCTCCCCGGATTATTTCCCGGAAGCGGCACCTTCTGCTTTTCTACTTTGACTGATAGAATCCCCACCAGTACAATGACGGTACAATAAAGTCCACAATCATAAATGCTGTAGCCATACCGTTCATTACGGTCTGTACCACGGATATGAGCAGGATGACCGTATAAATTCCGGCAGTAATGAGCAGCCATTTTACGGATTTCCCGCTGAACCCGAAAAACCCCGCTGCAATCGCTGATATCCCGCTGATGAGAGACATGATCAGGTTAAGGGGAGTCAGCGCACTTGTAATCAGGCTCATATCAATGCCTGGGATGTCCGAAAGCTTTGGAAGCATTGCATAGCTTAATATGGTTCCGAATATTCCCAGCACACCCCCTATCATCAAAAGAATTGATACTACTTTCAGTAATGTCTTTGGCTTAAACATAATCTCATTCCTCCTTTATAATTGTCTTAACGCCTCTATCGGACTCATCCGGGCTGCTTTTCTGGCCGGATAGATTCCGAATATAATTCCAACACCACAGGAAAAGCATGTGGTGAGAATTACTGCTGTTGGTGAAAGCCTGGCGGACAGGCCTCCAATTTCAAGTACGGAAACGAGTCCCGATATGCCCGCTCCGATTAAAATACCAATTACACCTCCGATTCCGGAAATAATTGCGGATTCACACAAAAACTGTGCAATAATGGAGGAGGTCCTTGCTCCCAATGCCTTGCGGATTCCAATCTCCCTTGTTCTTTCTGTGACAGATACCAGCATGATATTCATAACTCCGATACCTCCTACCAGAAGGGAAATTCCTGCTACAAAGGCAATAAATGCCGTCACACCGTCCAGCACAGTGCCCATTGCATTTAGCATATCCTCTGACTGCTGCTGTTTAATAAACAGATTATCTCCATCGTTTTTATGCCTGGAGTTTAAAAGCCGTATAGCGGCCTGTGCCACTGCATTTTCTTCCTCTCCTTCTCCGAGATAGAGGGTAATGTATGAAAAATTTCCCGGCTGCTCGCCCCAGTTTTCCGAAGCTGTGTAAGGCATCTCCAATATAACCGGCATTTCCATGCCAAAAAGCTTCATAGCCTCTTCATTTGCCGCCATCACCTCAGGGTCTCCGTCCTGTACTCCGGCAATATGCAGGGTCTGCACTGTATTTTCAATCTCCAGATCCAGATCCATACCCACTACATCTATATTTCCGAATAAATACAGTGCGCTGGCTTTATCTAAAACACAGGTCAGCTCTGCATTCAACACATCCTCATCCTTAAAATATTCTCCCCTGATGATCGGAAGCGCTGACGGATTATATTCCTCATCAGGAGTGGTAAGAATTGCATAAGCATCAAAGCTCCCTTTTCTCGTCTCTATTTTTCCTATAACCTGGACAAAGCTTGAAATTCCTGTAATGCGTTCCCCCAGGCCGTCCTTTAATGCCTGTATATCCTCCCATGTAATCAGCTCAAGATTCGTAGTTTCCTCTGCGTCAGTCATTACCGATACGCTCTTTACGTCTCCGGTAGACATAACGTCTGCCTTAAGGCCGCTTCCGATAGACACAATCGTAATGACAGAGGAAATTCCGATAATAATGCCAAGCATGGTAAGAAATGAACGCCCTTTGTTTTCTTTGATGTTGTAAAGAGCCATCTTTACATATTCTCCAAACTGTCCCATATTACTGCTCCTTAACTGCTGATGCCTTCATTCCTTCTGTTATATTCCCACCTGTATCGGATACTACCTCCGCGCCTTCCTCAAGACCACTTATGATTTCTGCCCGGCTGCCTGAGAGCACCCCAAGCTCTACCGGCTGCTTCTTTACAACGCCCCCTTGAAGAACATAGACAAAATCACCGTCCGCCGCCGTATTGATAACCTCCACCGGAAGAGACAGGACATTTTCTGCCTCAGCAACATTTAAGGAAACCTTGGCGTTAACACCGATGTATACGTTCTCATCTGGATTTGTGATATGGACCCTGGCCTTTATAACCGGATTGCCTTTGTCATTGGGAAGTGCGATTCTGTCAATAGAATCCAATTTCCCAGTATAGGTTTTCTTTCCAATCTTAACCTCAGCCCGGCTGCCTGCCTTAAGGTTATCAAAATCATTTGCAGGCACCTCAAGACTTACATACACATCTTTGCTGCTAACAAGTGTAAATAACTCGCCGCCCTGAACTGCCGAGCTTCCCTCTACAGCCTGCACATTTGCTATGATTCCGTCAAACTCTGCCTTAATACCTTCCCTGCCCTTATTAAGCAGTTCTTCTGTTGTTAGAGCTGTAAGCTCTGCAAGATTCTCTGTTACCTGCATGTTACTTTTCTGCCCACCTGTAAGACCGGTATCTACAGACGGACTTTTACTGTTCTGCAGGTCTGTAAGGCTTGCGTTTAAAGCATCCAGCTCCTGTTTTGCCGCCGCAAGCTCCTGCATAATTCCTGATGCATCTGTGCCGCCAATCTGCCCCAGCTGCTGCTCTAGTGTACGGTATTCCTGCTCTAAAGTACTGAGTGCATTTGTCGCCTCTTCAGCCCGCTTCCTTACTTCCTCTTTCTTTGTTTCCTCAGCATCTGGTGCCAGGTTAGCAAGCTCCCTGTCTGCATTTTCCTTTTCTGCTCTTTGTGTGCTCTGCTGGTCAAGATTTTCCTGCAGCTTCTGCTGAAGCTCCTCCGCCTTTGCAGCATTGTCCAAAGCCTCGCTCGAAGCTGCATTTGCTGCCTGCTCAAGCTGGTTTACCTGATTCTGTTTTTCACTAATTCTGTTCCTTAAAGTGCTTTCTGCCTGTGCCGCCTGTGCCTCTGCCTGTGCCGCGCTTGCCGCTGCGCGGTTACTCTGTTCTATGGCATCTTGATTAGAGTATTTGGCTGACAGCTCGTTAAGCTTTGACTGCTCATTATCTCTCTCAAGATTAGTCACGTCAAAGGTAACTAGCATCTCCCCCGCCTTCACCTCGGTTCCTGCCTTTGCACTGCATTTGGCAATAGGTGCATTTACCGGGGAATAGAATACCTTTGTCCGCTCACTTTCTATAATTCCTGATGTATTATAGGTCTGCCTGACGTTTCCTTTCTCGGCAGTTACCACCGCAAGTGCAGTCCCTCTGCTCTCCGACGGAGCAAGCTTTGTTATCCCCCAGATTACAAAAGCTAAGACTGCCAGAATCGGAATAATCATCCACCCCGGAAGCTTTTTTTTCGGAGCTCTTACAGCGTCTGATTTTCCGCCTTGTATGAGATCATTCTGTATAATTTCATTCTGCGACACCTCGTTTTGTAGTGACTCATCCTTATTTTTCTTTTTAAACATGCTGCATATCCTCCCTGTATTCTTCGTTACTGTCTGCTCTGCGGCCAATATGTTCTCCTTCTATTCTACCGTCCTTAATTCGGATTATCCTCTCTGCCTGTTCTGCGATATCTGAATCATGGGTAATCATAATGACAGTTTTTCCTGCCTCATGAAGCTTCTTTAATATATTAAGAATCTCTGCCGTAGAATGGGAATCTAAGTTTCCCGTAGGTTCATCTGCCAGAATAATCGGCGGCTTTGCAGCAATAGCCCTTGCTACCGCCACACGCTGCTGTTGTCCTCCCGACATCTCTGCTGGCTTATGCTTCATACGCTTTTTTAGGCCTACCATCTCAAGCGCCTCTCTTGATACCTGCCTGCGCTCACGCTTCGAAATCCCACGATATATAAGCGGAAGCTCAACATTGCCAAGAGCGTCTAGGTTAGCAATAAGATTAAAACCCTGGAAAATAAAGCCTATTTCTCTGTTACGGATATCTGACAGCTCGTTGTCCGTCATCTGAGAAATATCCTTTCCGTTTAAATAATATCTCCCTGTAGTAGGAGTATCCAGACATCCGAGCATGTTCATAAGTGTGGACTTGCCTGAACCGGAATGGCCGATAATGGCCACGAATTCACCCTGACTGATTTCAAGACTCACACCGTCTAAGGCGCGTACCTCATCCTCGCCAGGGTTGTATATTTTGTACATCTCCTGAATTTGTATTAAGCTTTTCATGTCACTCCCTCTTTTTGCTTTGTATTAATATATAATTGTATTATTTAACTAATACAATTATATCTCTGATATAAAAAAAATGCAAGAGGGGAAATTTATTTTACACCATCGTTTCCGCTGCATGTAAATATTTTTGCAGATATTCTGCCTGTTTCTGTATAAGTTTAATAGCCCCGTCTTCATCCCCTTCCTCAAATGCTTTAATTATATTCTCACAATCTGCCATTGTCTCCGGCGTTCCATATACATTTTCATAGTATCCAAAAGCAACTACCATCCTCCCCAGCAAAGGGTCTTCTATCTGCGGAAATATAAAGTTTCCGCAATAATCACTTATAAGATTAATAAAATCAGCATGTAATCTCCCACATTTTGCAGGATCTTCTTTCATACACCGAAGCTGTTCATTATAATTGTCCTTCAATTTCTCTATCAGCTGTTCCTGCCCATGCTTAAAGGCCAAAACAACGGCAATCGTCGATGTATGCATGTAAACCTCTATAACATGCTCCATTTCATCAATGGCTGCTGTAACAATACGATTTCCGGCATTTCCAAAGGATTCCACAAATCCAAAATGATGCAGAAGATTTAAAGTATCCCTGGCTACAGAAGAACTGATTTTGTATTCCTCCTGTATTTGACGGATTACTATTTTTTCACCGGATATTAAAGCTCTTTTTGCAATTCTGTCTACTATATCGATATACACCTGCTCGGCAAGCGTCAGCCGATTGATACTTATACCAAATTTTTCTTCACCCATAATTTGTCACCTCATCTCTCGTTGTAGATAATATTATCATATCATTACTCATTCAGCAAATTATACTTTTTTGTAAATATTGCATAATTTAACTATTTCAATCTTGTATGTTTTTTCTATATGCATGATGCATCATGCATGATATAATGAGCCAAGGTCGTGCACTGAACCTTATATAAATAATTTTAAGCATTACTTAATAAAAAGGAGGACACCAAATGACACAACCTTTTAAAAAAAGTATTTTTTTTAAGTATTGGCTTGTCTTTTTTGCAACACTATCCAATACGGCTTGGTTAATTGGAGGGCTGAACCAGGCTTTCTATGTCCAATTTCAGGAGGTTTTTCACCTTACCAATACGCAGATTGGTATGCTGGATTCCTTCGGGAATATAGGCGGATTCATTGGAGGCTTTGTCGGAGGATTTCTCGCTGACAAATTCAGCCCCAAAAAATTAACCGCTCTAGGCTCTGTTCTGGCCGGTTTGGTTGCAATATGGGAAGCAAATTCACATTCCTATACATTTCTGGTTATTATTTATATTATACTTACATTTACCACAAATGTACTGCTGTCCGCACCATATTTTAAACTTCTGAAGCTGATCGGAACCAATAAAGAACAAGGAAAGATTATGACCTTCTCTGAAACATCCTATGCCATTGTTATTATACTAGGAGATTATGGATTTTTGGCTCTTATATCAGCCTGGAATTTATCCTTCCAGACCGCACTCATCTGCCTCGGACTGTTTTGTATTATTATAGGCATCTGTATTCAGCTCTTTTATAAAGAGGAAGGTATATTGAAAGAAGAAACACGCCTAAAAGAACTGAAAAGGGACAAAAAAAATCTGAATGAGACCAAAAACATAGGGCATCAGAAAACGAACTTCATAGCAGATTATATAAAGGTACTTAAAATGCCCATTTTATGGCTGAATGTTTTTGCTTCTATGAGTATCTCTCTGCTTATGCAGTTCGGGCTTACGTATTCTAATCCTTATCTGGTAAATGTTTTGGGATTCAGCGCGGGCTTCGCATCATTTATTTTAATTGGTATGAAAAACGGTCTTCGAATTATTATCAGCCCGTTCGGCGGCATAGCCCGGGATAAGTTCGGCGACTCAACAGTTGTCCTTAAAGCAGTTGCTGTTCCAATGATTATATGTGCTGTCTTAATTGCAGTTCTTCCTTTTGGAGGTACATTCTCAGCAGTCTGCTACTTTATACTGATCTTTTTAGTAGCTATCGGTATATATCTGGTAACCGGACTTCAATATACTCTCGTTGAGGATGCAAAGGTTCCTGTAAAATATGTAGGCAGGGTTTGGGGAGTCATGTTCCTTGGAGAAACACTATCCCACGTTTTCAGAGGATATCTCTGCGGGCGGATATTAGATACCTTCGGAAATAACGGATTTAGGATTATTTATCTATTTCTTGCCGCTTCAGCTGTATCCTGCTTAATTATTGCGCTTATTACCCATAAGGTATGTCAGAATAAAACTGCTCTCGGTATAGATATACAGGCTGAAGCAGACGCAGATATAAATCTGGAAAACGAAACAATTTTGGAGGAAATGTAAATGAAATTAATTGATATGCATTGCGACACCTTATCAAAACTTGTATTAAGAGACAATGAATCTCTTACAACAAATACTCTATGCATTGATCTAAATGGTCTTCGCCGCGCTGATTCTATGGTACAGTTTTTCGCCTGTTTTGCGGACAAGGAGGATTACCGCGAACCTTACAGCTATGACGTTGCCTATCACATGATATTTCGCATGATTGAAAGAATGCGGCAGGAAATCAGTAGGGCGCCTGATAAAATAGGTCTGGCAAGAAGCAATAAAGAAATTATGGATAATTCCAAATCAGGTAAAATTTCTGCCCTTCTTACTGTAGAGGAAGGAGGAATTTTAAACGGACATCTTCCACGCCTTGATAAATTATATCAGGAAGGAATACGGCTTATTACATTAACATGGAATTATGAAAACTCCTTGGGATATCCGAACAGCAGTAATTCGGCTGTTATGCAGCAGGGGCTGAAGCCATTCGGATTTGATGTTATAAAAAGAATGAATGAATTGAAAATGCTTATTGATGTTTCTCATCTGTCAGACGGCGGTTTTTGGGATGTCATCAGAACTACAAAATACCCGGTAGTTGCCTCCCATTCCAACGCCCGTTCTCTCTGCGACGACCAGAGGAATATGACTGACGAAATGCTAAAAGCGCTTGGAGAAAACGGCGGAGTAGCAGGACTTAACTTCTGTGATGACTTTTTAAATAAAAATCATAGATCAGATGTAGAAAGTATGGTAAAACATATTATGTATATGTTAAATCTTGCCGGCCAGGACAGCGTAGCCATTGGAACAGATTTAGACGGAATTGAGGGAGATCTGGAAATAAATCACATCGCAAAGATGGAGCTGCTATATTCTGCATTAAGGAAAAATGGCCTGACAGAAACACAGATCGAAAAAATCTGGTATAAAAATGCTTTACGTGTTCTCAACGAATGTATGAATTAAAAGAAAGGGAAAAAATATGAATTATGATATGAAATATTTGTCCATTCCTCTTCCTGAGGATATTACAAAATTAAAATGGAGCGGCTTTTTCAAGGAGCTACAGGCAGCGATTCAAGTATATCTGCAAAAAGAAAATTTACCAGAATCATTAAGGAAAAGATTAGAAATTGAATCTGAATTAGCCTCAAGAATACCTATCCAGTATCCTTTTAGCTGGAATGACGCACTTTGTCTTTTAAAGGACAACATACAAAATTTTAAAGAAGAAGAACTGATCTGCCTATGGAGATCAAATACTGCCGACTGGGTTTTTATTGAAGGCAAAATATTCTTCCACGAATTGTTTTTTGAAAACCTGTTAAAGACACAGAATGAATTTAAAGCCAGAGCAAAACAGCAGGACACCATGCCGTCTTCTAATGTACAGCTATTAACAGATAATATAAGCGCTATGCGGCAAAAAGGAAATCGTCATCTGCATATGAGAATAAAAACAACTTTACGTCTTGACGAAAAGACTGCCGAAGCATATAAGGGCAGGTCTCTGCAAGTATATATGCCTCTGCCTGTTGAATATTCACAGGTTGAAAATCTGAAATTATTGAATTTCAGTCATACGCCTGTTTCTATTGCAGACAAGCATTATCCACAGCGGACCGTTCTGTTTGAAGGCACCTTTAACGGGACTGAAAACTGGTCCACAGAATATGAGCTGGACAACCTTACGCCTTATCACAATTTTCGGCCAGAAAATGTTTCAAATATACAACCGAAATTTTATACACAGGAAGAATTACCACATATCCGTTTTACTCCATATATAAAGGATTTAACTGAACAGGTTGTTGGATCTGAAACTAATCCGCTTATAAAAGCAAGGAATATTTATAATTATATTACAAAGAATATTATGTATTCCTTTGTGAGAACATATGCAACTATTTATGATCTTGCAGAGTTTCCGGCAGTTAATTTAAAAGGAGACTGCGGGCTGCAGGCATTGCTTTTTATTACTATGTGCCGATACGCAGGTATTCCTGCACGCTGGCAGTCCGGACTCTACTCAACACCGTACGACGTAAGTCAGCACGATTGGGCTCAATACTATATCGCTCCTTTTGGCTGGCTCTTTGCAGACTGCTCTTTCGGCGGATCTGCGTATCGTCAAAACGATTTAAAAAGGCATGAGTTTTATTTCCAAAATGTAGATCCCTACCGCGTTCCTTACGCCTCAGAATTTATGCATGAATTTAATATAATCCCAAATGCAGTTCGTGATGATCCTTACGATAACCAGCTGGGAGAAATTATCTGTGAGGGAAAATCTCTAAAATGCTACAGTGACTTTTACACAACATTTGAACTCCTTGATATTCATGAAATAACGGAGTAATCATTGACCTCCCTGTCAGGCGGAAAGCTTAAATATCTAAAGTAAAGCGCTAGAAATGACCACGCAAATACACGTGGTCATTTCCTTTCTACACACTCTTTTTTTAGGTTAGCTTCTTTCTATTCCATATGCTCCGTATGTAACAGCATGTGAGCCTTATGTGAATTTGGCTTTTCGAAGAATTCCTCGTAAATCTTAAGAATGTCCGGATTCTCGTGTGAAAAACGGATATCCATATTCTCATCTAAATAGTATAGATTCTTTCCTCGCTCAAACGCCAGCTCCTGTCCGTCGTGAATCGGCTGTCCGCCGCCGCCTACACATCCGCCCGGGCAGGCCATTACTTCTACGAAGTCGTAATGTACTTCCCCTGACTCTATCTTATTAAGGAGTGCTCTTGTATTTCCTAATCCGCTTACTACTGCAGTTCTTACAGTAATATCATCAATCTTGAATTCTGCTTCCTGCACACCGTTATTTTCATTAAATCCTTTGCTTCTTACTGCTTTGAAGGCATCTGCCGGAGGATTTTCCTTCTTAATAATATAATATGCACTTCGAAGTGCTGCCTCCATAACGCCGCCGGTTGCTCCGAAGATAACACCTGCACCAGTTCCTTCCTGCATCGGACGGTCGCTCTCGATATCCACAAGTGTTTCCGGACGGATATGCGCGGAACGAATCATTTTTACCAGCTCTCTTGTAGTCACAACAACATCCACATCATGTCCTGCATATTCCTCATAGAACAGCTCCATCTCACGCTCTGCCTTTTTTGCCACACACGGCATAACAGATACTGTGAAAATCTTATCCGGACTTACACCCAGCTTCTGTGCAAAATATGTTTTCATGGCAGCGCCGAACATCTGCTGCGGCGATTTTGCCGTAGATAAATATTTTACCAGATGCGGGAACTGACTCTTAATAAAGCGAATCCATCCCGGACAGCAGGAAGTAAACATCGGCCGGTCCTTAAGCTCGCCGCTTGTAAACCGCTGTACAAACTCATGACCTTCCTCCATAATTGTAAGGTCCGCGGAAAATACAGTATCAAACACATAGTCAAAACCCATCCGCTTCAGGGAGTCCATAATCTTCCCAATGGTCGCGTCCTCAGGAGCAAGGCCTAATTCCTCTCCCCATGCCGCACGAACCGCTGGCGCAACCTGTGCAACAACAATTTTATCCTTATCAGCAATTGCCTTCCATACCTTGCCTGTGTCGCTTCTTTCTCTAAGAGCTCCTACCGGGCAGTGTGTGATGCACTGTCCGCACAGGGAACAATCGGCCTGTTCAATCGTTTTGTGTCCCGCCACATTTACTGTCGTACGTGAACCGGTCCCTTCAAGATCCCAGACCTTAAGATTTTGTACCTTGTCACATACCTGTATACACCGCATACACTTGATACATTTTGCAGAATCCCTAATGAGGGGGAACTTCTGATTCCAAGGCTGGCGCTCAAGCTCCCTTTTAAATGGTATCTCCAGAATGTCAAGGTCATTTGCGATCTTCTGTAAACTGCAGTTCCCGCTTCTCATACAGGTCACACACAGACAGTCATGCTGGGATAAAATAAGCTCTACCGTATTTCTTCTGTGTCTTCTTACCTTGGGGCTATTTGTATAGACAACCATACCCTCCTCTGCAATATTGTTACATGCAGTAATCAGCCGCTCTTTTCCCTCAAGCTCAACAACACATACACGGCAGGCTGCGATCTCATTGATTCCTTTCAGATAGCAAAGACTCGGAATGGTAATCCCATTCTGATCGGCAGCTTCCATGATTGTGGTATTTTCTTTTACTGAAATCTGTTTTCCGTCAATTGTAAGATTTACCATAATTTCTCTCTGCCTCCTTTAAATATTCCATATCCGAAATGGTCGCACCGTAAGCAGCGGCCTGCTTCCTGATTGGCCTCTTTTTCTGTCATGCAGTTCTCGCATCCATCCCAGTCTTTTACTCTTTCACTTGCCTCCCGCTCTGTCAGATTCACTCTTCCGCACGGCGTACGATCATCGATTCTCGGTTCCGGAATCTCTACGTCACAGGAAATTTCATGGTGATATCCCAGATATTCATCAATATTTGCCGCCGCAACCTTTGCTGCCGCAATAGCCTTAATTACAGATGCCGGTCCGCTGGCGCAGTCGCCGCCTGCAAATACACCCGGAAGATTATCAATACTTCCATTGCTCTTTGTCACAATCTTTCCACGGTTTACAGATATACCTGCATCCTCAAAATGCTTTGTCTCTATATTCTGTCCGATAGCCACAACAAGAATATCGCACGGAATGTAAATATTTTCCTCTCCGGTAGGCTTAATGCTTGCGCGTCCGTCCTTAATCGCGCTTACCATCTGCGGAGTTACATAGATTCCTTTTACATGGTTGTTCTCATCAATATCCAACGATGCCGGAGCCTTCAGCGTCTGCACCTCAATTCCCTCGGCAACTGCTCCTTCAATCTCCGAAGGAAGAGCCGTCATGTCTGCCACGCGCCGGCGGTATACAACACTGACCTTCTTCGCCCCAAGACGCTTTGCTGTACGAACGGCATCCATCGTTACATTTCCACCTCCAATAACAGCAACCTCTTTCCCCGTAAGATCCATAATAATATTTTTTCCTACATTTCTTAAGAACTCAACGGCTGAGAAGATACCTTCCGCGTCCTCACCCTCAAGTCCCAGCTTCTTGTCTGTACTAGCTCCAATTGTAATCAGTACTGCGTCATATTCCTTCTGAAGCTGCTGTATCGTAATATCCGGTCCAATCTTAAGTCCGTGTTTTACTTCCACGCCTGTCTTTAAAATTGCATTTACATCATCCTCCAGGCGATCTTTAGGAAGCCGGTAATTCGGGATGCCGTACCTGAGCATTCCCCCAAGCTTTGGAAGCATCTCATATACTGTAGTCTGATGGCCCATAAGCTGAAGATAATATGCCGCACTAAGTCCTCCAGGACCCCCGCCAAGTACTGCGACCCTTTTTCCCGTACTCTTTCCACATGCCGGCGGATCCACCTCACCTGCAAAGTCTGCCGCAACTCTCTTAAGTCCTCTGATATTTACCGCATCATCTATCATATTTCTACGGCATCTTGCCTCACAAGGGTGCTCACAGATAAAGCCACAAGTTGTCGGGAATGGGTTATCCTTACGGATCAGGCGGATTGCATCTGCATACCTTCCCTCTCCTACCAGTGCAACATATCCCGGAATATCCACATGTGCAGGACATAAGGATACACACGGCACCGGCTGGCTGTATGTACATGTACAGCGTCCCCTCTCAATATGCTCAATGTAGTCGTCACGGTATCCGATAAGTCCCTTATATACCATGTGGGCCGCCTCGTAACCAATCGCGCAGTCTGCGGACTCCATAATAGATACTGCTGTTTCCTCCATTACCTCAAGCGTTTCCATTGTTGCTTTCCCGTCAAGCACATCCTTGATAAGATGATTCAGCTGACCGAGCCCTATACGGCACGGTACACATTTTCCACATGTCTGCGCATGACATAATTCAAGGAACGCTCTGGCCATGTCAACCGGACAAAGTCCCGGCGGACTAGACTCAATACGGCGTTCCAGATCCTTGTAGAGACCTTCTATTACGATATCAGCCCTGCTTGGGGAATCAATCTCTAATCTGCTCATTCTCTGCCTTTCCTCCTTTTGTGTACTGTTTTACAATTTTTTTTATTATATCATTAATTCTAAAATTTGTAATCTTATTTCTGATAAGTATTTTATTTAACAGTATAGTCAGAATTTTATCAATATTAGATGCTGGGCACAGAGTTTTTCTAAAAAAACCCCTTATTCAGCATCCGAAACACCTGCTCTGCCGCAAGCTCCATATTCTCCTTTGCGTTCTTAGGATCCATTGCCTCATCTAATGTTGTAACGCCTCTCACAATCGGAAAAAAAGCATCTATTCCTGCCCCGTTACACACACCTGCATCCTTCGTCACTCCGCCTGCAAAAGCCACAACCTTTGCATTGTACTTTTTTGCAAGCCGCGCCACACCTACAGGGACCTTGCCCATTGCAGTCTGCGAATCCAAACGGCCTTCACCGGTAATGACAATATCCGCGTCCTTTACTTCATCCTCCAGACGGATTGCATCAAGTACAATATCAATTCCCGTCTTTAATTGAACATTGGGAAGATAGCTTAAAAACGCAAAACCCAGTCCTCCTGCCGCACCGGCACCTTCGGCCATACGATAATCCCTTCCGGTAAATTCCTGTGTTTTATCTGCAAAATGCTTCATCTTCTCGTCAAACATCTGCTTTTCTTCCTCTTTTACGCCTTTCTGGGGACCATATACATAAACAGCTCCATTCTCCCCGCAGAGGGGATTTTTTACATCGCATGCAATATGGAAATGACAATTTTTAAGCTCTTCAGGCACATTACTGATGTCTACACTGACAATCTTATCAAGCTCCTGAAGTCCAGAAGCTATAGAAACACCTTCCACATTTAAAAACTTATATCCCAATGCCTGAAGCATTCCTGTACCACCCTCGCTAGTAGCACTGCCTCCAATACCAATAATAAACTCCCTGCAGCCTCTTTTTACTGCATCCAGAATCATCTCACCTACACCATAAGTTGTGGCAGCCCGCGGATTCAGCTCCCCGTGCTTCACAAGTATAATTCCCGCAGCTTCCGCCATCTCCAAAACAGCAGTTTTCTTATCTGGAAGAATACCGTATTTTGCACAGACCTTTTCTCCAAGAGGCCCGGTAACCTTAAGTGTCACATATTCCCCGCCAAGTCCTTCTACCAGCGCTTCCGTTGTCCCTTCTCCGCCATCGGCTAAAGGCTTTACGACAATATCCGCGGTACAGGCTCTTTCTACTCCTGCCTTTGCCGCATTTCCTGCTTCCATAGAACTCATGCTGCCTTTAAATGAGTCAATTGCGATAACAACCTTCATCCTGTTTCCTCCATATTCGTCATATTCCTATTGTTACCTTTACTGTTATAATATTATCAATTTCTGTCAAATTTGCAACTATTTTTCACATAATTACTAATTTTCTTATAAAATTTCTCTCCATAACTTCCACTTCAGTATTTTTGCTGATAAATTATTTGTTGTCATCTATACTCACAAAATATGTGCCAGGTTTGTGCGTCAAAAAAAGCATTCCGTAAAAATACGAAATGCTTCTCTCTTACAAGCTCTATTTTCTTATACTAACTCGATCAGAACCTCCATCGCTGCATCGCCCTTACGCTGTCCGATCTTGATAATCCTTGTATATCCGCCCTTACGGTTCTCATACTTCGGAGCAATCTCATCAAAAAGCTTTGCAACAAGGTCTACTTCCTTTGTATTTTTCTTCTTGCCTGCCTGTGCTGCCGGTACATCCTTAACCGGATACAGAACCTTTAACATCTGGCGGCGTGCATGAAGTCTGCTCGGAAGATCCTTCTTAATCTTCTTCTCAACCTCGTCATATACAGTAACCTTCTTACCATCTACGACTTCCTTCACTCTCTTGCCGTCCTTATCCTTACGTGCAGCCTTTGCCTTTACTGTAACTTCTTCAAAGTTATCCTTCTCTTTTACAGCCAATGCAATAAGACCCTCTGCAATCTTGCGGATTTCCTTTGCCTTTGCTTCTGTTGTCTTAATCTTTCCATGAGTGATAAGCGCTGTTACCTGGTTTCTTAATAATGCTTTTCTCTGGCTTGATGTTCTGCCAAGCTTCCTATATTTTGCCATTTTTCTAATCCTCCATATATAATCCACATCTGGTTACACTCTTCGGGCTTACTAGCCAAATGCTCTGCCGCACGCTTCGGGTTTACCGGCAGAATTGAGGTAGTTCTTCGAGACTACGCTCGAAAAGGCCTCGCTAAGTGCTCTATTCCTCGCCTTTGCTGAGACTAAGTCCCAGCTCGTCGAGCTTTGCAAGCACTTCCTCTAGAGACTTGCGTCCAAGATTCCGTACCTTCATCATATCTTCCGGCGTTCTGTTTGTCAGCTCTTCTACAGTGTTGATACCGGCTCTCTTAAGACAGTTGTAGGAACGAACAGAAAGCTCTAATTCGTCAATACTCATCTCAAGAACCTTTTCCTTCTCATCATCTTCCTTCTCAATCATAACCTCTGCAGCCTGCGCCACCTCGGAAAGATCGATAAAGAGCTTCAGATGCTCACTAAGTACCTTTGCAGCCAGACTAACTGCCTCGTCCGGAAGTAATGTTCCGTTGGTATATACATCTAATGTTAATTTATCAAAATCTGTAATCTGACCAACACGCGTGTTTTCTACTGTAAGGTTCACACGCTCTACCGGAGTATAGATAGAATCAATCGGAATTACCGCAATGGGCAGCTCGTCATTCTTATTCTTCTCAGCACTTATATATCCTCTTCCCTTTGTAATGGTAAGCTCCATATATAATTTGCTGTCTACTCCGCCGTTTAAAGTTGCAATAACAGTTTCAGGATTCATAATCTCAATATCTTGATCTACCTGAATATCTGCTGCCGTAACAACACCTTCACCTTCGAACTCAATATATGCTGTCTTTGGTTCATCCGTCTCGGATGTGTTCTTGATTGCCAGTGACTTAAGGTTCATGACAATCTCTGTAACATCCTCCTTAACCCCGGGGATGGAGCTGAACTCATGCAGCACACCATCAATCTTCACTTGGCTGATAGCAGCGCCCGGAAGCGATGAAAGCATGATTCTCCGAAGAGAATTACCTAATGTTGTACCATACCCTCTTTCCAGAGGCTCTACAACAAATCTTCCATACTTTTTATCTTCTGAAATCTCTGTTATCTCAATATTGGGTTTATTAAAATCAAACACTAAAGTCCACCTCCTGTGGTGTTACGGATTATTATTTAGAATACAACTCGACAATCAGCATCTCGTCTACCGGCACATCAATAGCGCTGCGGGCCGGGAGTTCCTTTACTAATCCTTTCAGATTTTCTGCATCAGCCTCAAGCCACTCTGGAACCATACGTCCTCCGGTAACCTCGGTGATTTCTTTGTATCTTGGAGAGCTTTTGTGTTTTTCCTTAATCTCAATGGTATCTCCTGCCTTAACCAGATAAGACGGGATATTTACCTGTTTTCCGTTAACAAGAACATGCTTGTGGTCAACAATCTGTCTTGCCTCACGTCTTGTTCTTGCAAGACCCATGCGGAATACAACATTATCCAGTCTTGTCTCTAAGAGCACCATCAGGTTCTCACCTGTCATACCCTTCATTTGTTTTGCCTTCTTGTAATAATTTCTGAAAGGCTTCTCTAATACGCCATAGATGAATTTTGCTTTCTGCTTCTCACGCAGCTGAAGACCATACTCACTCATCTTTCTATTGGCTCTTTTCAACTGTCTGTTAGACTTTTTATCAATTCCCAAATATACCGGATCCATTCCAAGGGAACGACATCTTTTCAGAACCGGAACTCTATTAATTGCCATAACCTGTTTCTCCTCCTAATTAGACTCTTCTGCGCTTCGGTGGACGGCATCCGTTATGCGGTACCGGAGTAACATCCTTAATACTTGTTACATCAATTCCACATGCCTGAAGGGCGCGGATTGCTGCTTCTCTACCTGAACCTGGTCCCTTAACCATAACATCTACTGTCTTCAGACCATGAATTAATGCTGCCTTTGCTGCAGTCTCTGCTGCCATCTGTGCTGCATAAGGGGTAGATTTCCTTGAACCTCTAAATCCCAGACCGCCTGCACTTGCCCATGAAAGAGCATTACCCTGAGCATCTGTTAATGTAACAATTGTGTTATTAAAAGATGACTGGATATGTGCTTGTCCGTGTTCAACGTTTTTCTTGACACGCTTTTTTGTCACTTTCTTTGTAACTTTCTTTGCCATAATAAAACTAACCTACACTTTCCTTTTTTATTTAATGAAGTTCTTCTCACATTCGTTTGAAGAACAAAGAAATACCTAACCTCAAGCTGCGCTTGTCAGCTTGCTTTCGCTAAGTTATTTCTTTTTATTAGCAACTGTTCTCTTCGGACCTTTTCTTGTTCTTGCATTGGTTTTTGTTTTCTGACCACGAACTGGAAGTCCTTTTCTGTGACGGATACCTCTGTAGCATCCAATTTCCTGTAATCTCTTGATATTGAGGGCAATCTCTCTTCTAAGATCACCTTCCACCATCTGTGTCTCATCAATAACTGCACTGATTTTCTTTACATCTTCATCTGTAAGATCTCTGCAGCGGATGTCCGGATTAACTCCTGCCTCTGTTAAAATACGGTTAGAACTTGCCCTGCCGATTCCATAGATATAAGTTAAGCCGATTTCTACACGTTTGTCTCTTGGTAAATCTACACCTGCAATACGAGCCATGTGAATTTCCTCCATTTTCTTAATTAATAATTGTCTTTAATAGGGGTCCATACTTTTACGTAAACCCAGACGTGTTCGGTAATCACGCCCTTTCCGGCCACCGGTAAATACTTCCGGTAATGACGGGCCGGCATTAGAAGCAATATACGAGGATTTCCACCGGCTACAGGTGTTCCTTGTATATTAAATAGTCTGCATACATAGGTATACGGGACTATCAGCCGCCTAATTCAACAGCATAATCATTCGCTAAGTGTTCAGTACCTATCCCTGGCGCTGCTTATGCTTCGGATTTTCGCAGATGATGCGAACGCTTCCTTTTCTCTTAATTACTTTGCATTTTTCGCAAATTGGTTTTACTGATGATCTAACCTTCATGTGAGATCCTCCTTTCATCCATTGCTCTGCCTTTGTCTGCCACGCGTAAATTCCTCGGTTTACCGCCTGCTCTTTTGCCGCGGCCAGGCCGATAAATGCATAAAAATGCCCGGAAACACGCTTATATATTATAGCATTATGCGTCAATGAAAGTCAACATATTTTTCTATATTTTACTAATCTATCCTGGCTGCTGCCTGCTGGTAATCTATTTATCTCTCCAGATAATCCTTCCTTTTGAAAGATCGTATGGGGACAGCTCAAGTGTCACCTTATCTCCCGGCAGTATTTTAATGAAATTCATTCTAAGTTTTCCGCTGATATGTGCCAGTACCTGATGGCCGTTCTCCAGTTCTACCTGGAACATGGCATTCGGTAATTTTTCTACTACTGTTCCTTCAATTTCAATCACGTCAGCTTTTGACATATATGCTTCCTCCTATTTCTCTTCCTTACTCCATATTTTAAGCAGCCGCTTGATGCTCACATCTGTGACATCTGAAATATCATATTCTCTTAAAATCAACTGTACATGCTTCTTTTTCTTTTTTTTCAGTTTATCAAGGGTTCTAATTCTGCCGTCTGCTAAATATACATATGCGTCGTCTACATCTATTATAACATAAACCTTTCCTCTATCATGTCCTGCTATTGACCTTGCAAGTCTTCCTGCTTTATATCTCTCCATACGAAAGCACCTCATTTATGTCAAAGCGGTCAGCGTAAGAAGCTTTGGCTCTCCTTCTGTTATCAGCACCGTATTTTCATAATGAGCAGATAAGGAATGATCCCTTGCAACCACTGTCCAGTCATCATCAAGCCAGTCGACCTCAAAGCCTCCCATATTAATCATAGGCTCAATGGCAAGTGTCATCCCTGCCTTAAGCTTTACGCCTTTACGCTTTACCTCATAATTAGGTATCTCGGGAGCTTCATGAAGATTTGACCCTATTCCGTGCCCGCACAGGTCGCGAACCACTCCGTACCCGTATTCCTTTGCATGCCTACCGATTGCCCGTGAAATGTCAAATAGATGGTTGCCCTCTTTCGCGTATTTTATACCTTCAAAAAAACATTCCTTTGTAACCTGAATAAGCTTCTTAGCCTCTTTACTGATTTCTCCAATGCCGTAGGTCCTTGCTGCATCCGAATGATACCCTTTATAAATAACCCCTGCATCAAGGCTTACAATATCGCCCTCCTTGAGGATTCTTGTCTTACATGGAATACCGTGGACAACCTCTTCATTTACAGATACACAGATAGATGCCGGATATCCGTTGTAATCCAGGAAGGAAGGAATACAGCCGTAGCTTCTTATAATCTCCTCTCCCATGCTGTCTATATCCAATGTGCTCATTCCCGGATGAAGTGCCCGGGAAAGCTCATTATGAACAATTTCAAGTATTCGCCCGGCCTCTGTCATTAATTCTATTTCTCTGTCTGACTTTACTGTAATCGGCATACCTCTATTCTCCCAAAATCAGCGTAATAGCACGGAAAACGTCCTCAATGTCCACTGTTCCGTCTACCTCTCTTAAAATACCTGCCTGTGTATAATAGTCAATCAGAGGCTGTGTCTGCTCATGATATACATTTAACCGCTTTGTTACTGTCTCAGGTTTGTCATCGTCTCTTAAAATCAGTTCCCTGCCGCATGTATCACATACACCCTCTTTCTTTGTCGGTGCATATACAAGATGATATGTAGCTCCGCATCCTACACATGCGCGGCGTCCGCCCATACGCTCTATGATATTCTCATCCGGAACTTCTACATTAATAGCATAATCAACCTTTTGTCCGAGATCGTTAAGTGCCTTATCAAGGGCCTCTGCCTGCGGGATTGTTCTAGGAAAACCGTCAAGAACATACCCTTTTGTACAGTCCTCCTGGTTTACGCGATCCACAACCAGATCTACAACCAGATCGTCCGGTACAAGTAGTCCCTGGTCCATATAGGTCTTTGCCTTTTTTCCCAGCTCTGTACCATTTTTTATGTTTGCCCTGAAGATGTCACCGGTAGAAATATGCGGCACCTGATATTTAGCCGCAATTTTTTTTGCCTGGGTGCCTTTTCCGGCTCCCGGCGCACCTAACATAATAACCTTCATTTTTTCCTTCTCCTTTATAGCATTTTAACCCGCGAAAAACTTTTCCGCGAGTCAAAATGTTCCTTTTTGCCTAACTATTTAAAAATCCCTTGTAATTACGTACAAGCATCTGAGATTCTATCTGCTTTAAGGTTTCCAGTATTACACTGACGATAATAATGAGTGACGTACCTCCAAAGGATACACGTGCACCCAGCCAGCCGTTAAACACAATCGGAACAAGCTGTATCAGCACAAGCCCGCACGCACCGATAAAGATGATATACTGTAATATTTTATTCAGATACTCAACTGTCGGTCTTCCTGGTCTGATTCCCGGAATAAAACCGCCGTTCTTCTTCATATTATTTGCAATCTCCAACGGATTAAATGTAATTGACGTATAGAAATAAGCAAAAAATACAGTCAAAATAATATATACAATAAGTCCCCATGAATACTTAATATTCTGCGGATTGCACCAGTTTCCCTGATTCATGCCCCGCAAGATTTCACTTCCGACTCCCGTTCCGTTCCCTTTACCAAGGAAGGTCGCTATAACAATCGGAAACTGCATCAGCGAAGAAGCAAAAATAATTGGAATGACACCGGCAGTATTAACCTTAAGCGGTATGTGTGTTGACTGTCCGCCATAAGTCTTTCGTCCTGCCATCTTCTGTGAATACTGTACTGCAATTCGTCTTTCACCATCCTGGAGAATTACAACAAAGACAACAAGTGCAGTAATAATTGCAAGAATAATAACAACAGCAAGTCCTCCAGAGGCAATACTCTTTCCTTTTACAAACTGCTCAAAAAGAGTTGCCATATCTGCTGGTATACGTGAGACAATATTAATTACCAGCACGATAGAAATACCATTACCGACACCTTTTTCTGTAATCCTTTCACCAATCCACATCAGGAATGCGGAACCAGCTGTTAATGTAAGAACTACAATTGCGGCATTTACGAAATTATATTCTGTTAGAAGTCCTTGACGCCCAAAGCTTACCGCCATTGCAGTAGATTCAATAAGTGCAAGTCCTACTGTAAGATATCTCGTGATTGCAACAATCTTCTTTCTGCCGTCCTCGCCTTCCTTCTGCATCTCCTCGAGCTTTGGAATCGCAATGGTAAGCAGCTGCATAATAATGGAAGATGTAATGTACGGCGTAATACTCAGAGCGAAAACGGACATCTGTTCAAATGAACCTCCGGTGAAAGCGTTAAACAAGTTAAACGCTTCCCCGGAATTCTGTGCGAAAAAATCCTTGATATAGCTTGAATTTACTCCCGGTGTAGGAAGCTGGGACCCAAGCCGTATCACGATTAACATCAAAAACGTATATCCGATTTTCTTTCGAATATCTTTAATTTGAAATGCCCTTCGGAATGTTTCTAACATTAAATCACCTCTGTTTTTCCACCTAATGCCTCAATCTTAGCTATGGCGCCTGCGCTGAATGCGTTTGCCTGAACGGTAAGCTTCTTTGTAAGCTCTCCGTTTCCAAGAATCTTAACACCGTCTCTTGCTTCCTTGATAATTCCCTGCTCCAGTAATGTTTCTACAGAAACTACTGCATCATTATCAAATACTTCAAGAGCGCTCACGTTAATACCAACGATATTCTTAGAGTTTCTGTTTGTGAAACCTCTCTTTGGTATTCTTCTATATAATGGCATCTGACCACCTTCAAAACCTGGTCTTGTTGCCCCGGAACGAGCCTTCTGGCCTTTGTGTCCCTTACCGGCTGTCTTGCCATTTCCAGAACCGTGTCCACGTCCTCTTCTGAAATTATCACTCTGCTTTGCACCATCAGCAGGTCTTAAGTTTGATAAATCCATTGTGACACCTCCTTATCTGAATTATAATTCTTATGCTTCTTCTACCTTTAACAGATATTCTACCTGTTTGATCATACCTCTTGTTGCTGCATTATTTGGAAGCTCAACTGTCTTGTTTAACTTCCTTAAGCCTAAAGCTTCTACAGTTCTTTTATGCTTCGGTACAGCACCAATCGGAGATTTTACTAATGTAACCTTTAAGTTTGCCATTTTTTCTTACCTCCTGCTTTACAAAGCTTTTATGCCTTGTTTTCTTAGCCTACGATTTCCTCAACTGATTTACCACGAAGCTTAGCCACAGCCTCCGGGGTCTTAATCTGACGTAATCCATCGATGGTAGCAAGAACAACGTTCTGCTTATTGTTGGAACCAAGAGATTTCGTACGGATATTCTTAATTCCTGCCATCTCGATTACGGCACGAACCGGACCTCCGGCAATAACTCCGGTACCTTCTGGAGCTTTTTTAAGAAGCACGGAAGCTCCTCCGAATTTACCGATAAAATCATGTGTGATACTCTCATTTTCATCTAATGCTACATTGATGAGGTTTTTAGCCGCATCCTCTTTTCCCTTGCGGATTGCTTCCGGGATTTCAGTAGCTTTTCCTAAGCCTGCACCAACATGGCCATTTCCGTCTCCGACAACTACTAAAGCTGTGAATCTCATGTTACGGCCACCCTTAACAACTTTGGTTACACGCTTAATTGACACTACTTTTTCATTTAACTCTAACTGACTAGCATCAATACGTTCCTGTCTCATGTGTGCTCCTCCTCCTAGAAATTCAACCCAGCTTCTCTAGCTGCGTCTGCTAATGCCTTAACTTTTCCATGATAAATATAACCGCCTCTGTCAAAGACAACATCCTTAATGCCCTTTTCGATTGCCCTTTCAGCTATTACCTTACCCAAATATGCTGCTGCCTCAACATTGTTCGTTTTCTCTAAGTTTGCTTTCACATCTTTCTGAAGAGTGGAAGCGGAAACCAGTGTATTCTGGGCTGTATCATCAATAATCTGAGCATACATATGATTGTTGCTTCTAAACACTGCCAAACGAGGGCACTCCCCAGTACCGCTCAAACGGTTACGTAACTTTTTGTGTTTATTAACACGAACAACACTTCTTGATTTTTTGCTAACCATTTTTACACTCTCCTTTCTTATTTCTTACCAGTCTTGCCGACTTTACGTCTGATTACTTCATCAGCATACTTGATACCCTTGCCCTTATATGGCTCTGGTCTTCTCTTATCTCTGATTTCAGCTGCATACTGGCCTACTTTTTCTTTATCAATACCTTTAACAATAATCTTGTTCTGTCCTTCAACAACAGCCTCAATACCCTCTGGATCAATCATCTCAACTGGATGAGAATACCCAAGGTTAAGTGTCAGCTTATTTCCGGATTTTGCTGCTCTATAGCCAACGCCGTTTACCTCAAGAACCTTCTCATATCCGGCAGATACACCGAGCACCATATTGTTAATGAGTGTTCTTGTAAGACCATGTAAGGATTTCATCTTCTTTAAATCATTCGGTCTTGTTACAACAACCTCTGCACCCTCTACCTTAATTTCCATCTCTACAGGAAGCTCTCTTACGAGCGTTCCCTTTGGACCTTTTACAGTCACTTTATTATTCTCTGCAATCTCAACAGTTACACCTGCAGGAATCGCAACTGGCAGTCTTCCTATACGTGACATTGCCAAATCCTCCTTAACTTAAATTTTCGGAACAGACTTTGCTGCTCTGTTTTCAGTTTTACATTATAGTTTTGCATAAAGCACTATAGGCTCTATGCACCTAAGCTTAAGTTCTCGCTTTCAGTGGGGCTTCGCTAAAAGTTCAGTGCCTACCATATATAGCACAGAACTTCTCCGCCTACACCAAGCTTTCTTGCTTCTTTATCAGTAATTACACCCTGATTTGTTGAAATAATAGCTGTGCCAAGTCCCCCGAATACTTTCGGTACATCTGCACTGCCGGCATATACACGAAGACCCGGCTTTGAAATTCTCCTAAGTCCTGTGATAACCTTCTCATTTTTATCAACACCATATTTTAATGTAATATGGATTGTCTTAAATACACCATCCTCAATGAGGTCATATTTCTCAATATACCCTTCATCTAACAGAATGTTTGCGATAGCAAGCTTCATTTTGGATGAAGGTACATCTACTGTATCATGTTTCGCAGTATTTGCATTACGGATTCTCGTAAGCATATCTGCAATTGGATCACTCATGGTCATGAATCGTTTTCCTCCTTTTTCTTTGAATATGGAAGTTCTTCTCGCTAAGCTCGAAAACACCTCGCTAAGCTCCAAGAACGCCCTCGCACTAAGCTCAGCTTTCGCCTCCGGCTCGGCTTCACTAAGTTGCTTTCGGGCTACCAACTTGCTTTTTTAACGCCTGGGATCTGTCCTTTATATGCCAGTTCACGGAAGCAAACACGGCAGATTCCATATTTTCTCAAATATGCATGCGGACGTCCGCAAATTCTGCAGCGGCTGTATTCTCTTGTAGAGAATTTCTGCTTGCGCTGCTGTTTTACTTTCATTGCTGTCTTAGCCATAATTTACCTCCTTATTTTGTAAACGGCATGTTAAACTGCTTAAGCAGCTCACGAGCCTCTTCGTCTGTCTTTGCTGTAGTAACAAAAATAACGTCCATACCTCTTACCTTGTCAACCTTATCGTACTCAATCTCCGGGAAAATGAGCTGCTCTTTGATACCAAGGGCATAATTTCCTCTTCCGTCAAATGCATTCGGATTAACACCTCTGAAGTCACGTACACGCGGCAGTGCAAGATTAATCAGACGGTCAGCAAATTCATACATCTTCTCGCCTCTTAAAGTAACCTTGCAGCCGATTGACATACCTTCTCTTAACTTGAAGTTGGCAACGGACTTCTTTGCCTTACAGATTACAGCCTTCTGTCCTGTAATCTTCTCTAAATCAGCAATTGCTGAATCTAAAAGCTTTGCATTATCTTTTGCCTCACCGACACCCATGTTAATAACAATCTTGTCAAGCTTCGGCACTTCCATAATATTTTTATAACCGAACTTCTTCGTCATAGCGTCCACGATTTCGTTCTGGTACTGTTCTTTCAGTCTACTCAAAGCCTTGAACCTCCTTCCTTTACGATTAATCGATAACTTCGCCTGTTGATTTTGCGTAGCGTACTTTCTTGTCACCGTCCATCTTAAAGCCTACTCTTGTAGCCTTGCCCTTGTGCATATACATTACGTTAGAAGCATCAATAGGACCTTCCTGATGAACAATTCCACCGTTCTGGTTGGCAGCGCTTGGCTTTGTATGCTTTGTCAACATATTCACACCTTCAACAGTAACTCTGCCTGCCTTCTTATCTACGGCGATAACCTTACCCTCTTTATCTTTATCTTTACCGGTAATAACCTTTACTGTATCACCTTTTTTGATTTTTGACATTGACATCTTACTAGCACCTCCTTACAGTACTTCCGGAGCCAGAGACACAATTCTCATGAACTGCTTGTCACGGAGCTCTCTTGCTACTGGCCCGAAAATACGGGTTCCTCTTGGTGTCTTATCATCTTTTATAATTACAGCAGCATTTTCGTCAAAGCGGATATAAGAACCGTCCTTACGACGTGTACTCTTTACAGTACGAACAACTACAGCCTTCACTACATCGCCTTTTTTAACAACGCCGCCTGGTGTTGCATCTTTAACAGTCGCAACTATAATATCACCGATACTTGCATATCTTCTTGTTGAACCGCCAAGTACGCGGATACACAGTAACTCTTTAGCACCTGTGTTATCTGCCACTTTCAGTCTGCTTTCTTGCTGTATCATGCAGGTTTCCCTCCTTATACTATTTCACTTTTTCCATAACTTCGACAAGTCTCCATCTCTTATCCTTGGATAACGGTCTTGTCTCCATAACTTTTACCTTATCACCAATGTTGCACTCATTTGCTTCATCATGTGCCTTTAATTTATAGGTTCTCTTTACAATCTTCTTGTAAAGCGGATGTTTTACATGATCTTCAACAGCAACTACTATGGTCTTATCCATTTTATTGCTGATAACCTTGCCAACACGGGTCTTTCTAAGATTTCTTTCCATAGTGTTACTCCCTTCCCTTCTCAGTAATTACTGTCTGGATTCTGGCAATATTTCTTCTTACTTCTTTGATTCTGCTTGTATTTTCTAACTGATTCGTTGCGTTCTGGAATCTCAAGTTGAAAAGTTCCTTTTTAGCAGCTACTAATTCTTCGTTCAGCTCTGCAGCTGATTTTGTTTTTAAATCTTCTACAAATGCACTAATTTTCACTGTTATCACCGCCTTCTAAGTCTGCGCGAGAAACTACTTTACATTTACAAGGAAGCTTATGTGTTGCCAGACGGAGTGCTTCTCTTGCAACTTCCTCTGATACGCCCGCGATTTCAAACATTACGCGGCCTGGCTTTACAACTGCTACCCAGTATTCTAAGGTTCCTTTTCCAGAACCCATACGTGTCTCAGCTGGTTTCGTAGTTACAGGTTTATCCGGGAATATCTTAATCCATACCTTACCACCACGCTTGATATAACGGGTCATAGCGATACGGGCAGCCTCAATCTGGTTAGATTTAATCCAGCATGGCTCCATTGCAACAATACCATATTCACCGTTTGTAATCTGATTTCCGCGAAGAGCCTTACCCTTCATGGAACCACGGAATTGTTTACGACGTTTTACTCTCTTTGGCATTAACATGATTTATTTCTCTCCTTCCTTTGATGCTTTTTCCGGAAGAACTTCGCCTTTATAGATCCATACCTTAACACCAACTTTTCCATAAGTTGTGTCTGCCTCAGCGAATCCGTAGTCAATATCTGCTCTTAATGTCTGAAGCGGAATTGTACCCTCGCTGTAGAACTCTGTACGAGCCATATCAGCTCCGCCAAGACGTCCTGATACAGAAGTCTTAACACCAAGCGCTCCTGATTTCATCGTTCTGGACATGCATGACTTCATTGCACGTCTGAAAGAGATACGGTTCTCAAGCTGTAATGCGATGTTTTCTGCTACTAACTGTGCATCCTTATCCGGTCTCTTGATTTCTTTAATATCAACAACTAACTTCTTGTCGGTAAACTGCTTAAGCTCAGCCTTTACCTTCTCAATCTCTGCTCCGCCCTTACCAATTACAACGCCGGGCTTTGCTGTATAAATCGTAATCTTTACGCGGTCAGATGCTCTTTCAATTTCCATCTTAGAAACACCGGCGCTGTATAATCTTTTCTTAAGATACGTTCTGATTTCATGGTCTTCCACTAAGTAGTCTGCAAAATCTTTTTCTGCATACCATTTAGAGTCCCAGTCTTTGATAATTCCGACTCTCAAGCCATGAGGATTAACTTTCTGTCCCATGATTGCCCTCCTTCTTATCTCTCATCAAGCACAAGTGTGATATGACTCATTCTTTTTTCAATTCTATAAGCCCTGCCCTGCGCCCTCGGTCTGATTCTCTTCATTGTTGGTCCTTTGTTTGCATAAGCCTCTGCAATATAAAGGTTCTCAGCATTCATACCGTTGTTGTTCTCAGCATTTGCAATTGCTGACTCCAATAATTTCTTTATTAAACCAGAAGCATATCTTGGATTGTAGGTCAATATACCAAGTGCTGTAGTTACATCCTTACCTCTGATGGCATCTAATACGAAGCATGCTTTCTGAACAGAAACTCTTGCGTAAGATAACTTAGCAGAAGGTCTCGTATCTTTGTTAGCATTTCTTTCTCTCTTAATCTGGGATCTGTGTCCTTTAGCCACGGATAAACCCTCCTTTCACAATGTAATTATCTAACTCTCGATTTCTTTTCATCTTTTCCATGTCCCCTGTAAGTTCTGGTTGCAACAAACTCACCGAGTTTATGTCCAACCATATCCTCTGTTACATATACAGGTACATGCTTTCTTCCGTCATGAACAGCAATTGTATGTCCAACCATGCTTGGGAAGATTGTAGAACGGCGTGACCATGTCTTAATCACGGACTTGTCACCGGAAGCGTTCATAGCATCAATCTTTTTAAGCAGGCTTGCATCTGCAAATGGTCCTTTTTTAATTGAACGTGCCATATAAGTTAACCTCCTTCTCGAAAACTATTTAATCGCTCTGCCATCTCGTCTTCTTACAATCATCTTGTTAGAAGCCTTATTTTTCTTCCTGGTCTTAAGGCCAAGTGCTGGTTTACCCCAAGGTGTGCACGGACCCGGACGTCCGATTCCAGTCTTACCTTCACCACCGCCGTGCGGATGGTCATTCGGGTTCATAACAGAACCGCGGACTGTCGGCCTGATACCCATATGGCGCTTGCGTCCTGCTTTTCCAAGATTAATTAGGTTATGGTCACCATTTCCAACAACGCCTACGGATGCTCTGCAGACGATTGGAACCATTCTCATCTCGCCTGAGGGAAGTCTAAGCGTTGCATACTTTCCTTCCTTAGCCATAAGCTGTGCGCTGTTTCCAGCTGAACGAACCATCTGTCCGCCTTTTCCCGGGTGGAGCTCAATATTATGAATCTGTGTACCTACCGGAATCTCTGAAAGCGGAAGACAGTTACCCACTCTCACCTCAGCTTCTGGTCCGTTCATGACCTTCATGCCGTCCTTTAACCCTTCCGGTGCAAGGATGTATGCCTTCTCGCCATCCTCATAACAGATAAGTGCGATATTTGCCGACCTGTTCGGATCATATTCGATACCGATTACTGTAGCCTGAATACCATCTTTTCTTCTCTTGAAATCGATAATTCTATATTTCTTCTTAGCTCCGCCTCCGCGGTGTCTAACTGTAATTTTACCTTGATTATTACGTCCTGCCTGTCTGCTCTTAGGAGCTAACAAAGATTTTTCCGGAGTAGTCTTTGTGATTTCAGCGAAATCAGATCCGGTCATTTGTCTTCTGGAAGGCGTATATGGGCGGTAAGTTTTAATTCCCATGATTACTTCTCCTTTCAATACTGTTTATTATCACGGTTGCTTTCCGTATGCATTGAGCACTTGATGAGGTTCTTTCGAATCTAGTGCGAAAGCACACCCGGTCCACTTAGCGAGGTCTTTTCGAGCTTAGTGGCTGTGGTGTTACCTCTGCTCTATTTTTTAAGACATCCTACAGTCCCTCAAAGATTTCAATATCCTTGCTGTCAGCAGTGAGCTGTACAACTGCCTTTTTCGTCTTAGCAGTACGTCCGAACTTGAAGGTACCACGTACTCTTTTCTTCTTGCCGTCAAGATTCATTGTATTGACACTCTTTACCTTTGTCCCGTCAAACATCTTCTCAACTGCTTCTTTCACCTGAGACTTTGTTGCTTCTGGATGTACTAAGAATGTATACTTCTTTTCTCCCATAAGTTCCATCGTCTTCTCTGTCACAACTGGTTTAAGGATTACATCATAATATTGAACATTAGCCATTATGCGTACACCTCCTCGATATTACGTACAGCAGCCTTTGTAGCGATTACTGTATTGTATTTTAAGATGTCGTACACATTAATTGTATTTGTCTTTGCTGTCTTAACATCTGGAATGTTCTTTGCAGACATCTCGGCATTTACATTGCCGTCCTCTAACACAACTAATGCTTTTGATACATCCAGGTTCTTTAACACCTTTGCAAAATCCTTTGTCTTCGGTGCTTCAAATGCAAGCTCGTCAACAACGATTAATTTCTTCTCTTCTACCCTGGAAGTAAGCGCTGACAGAAGTGCAGCTCTCTTTTCCTTTCTGTTCATTTTGAATGAATAGTCTCTCGGAACCGGAGCAAACACTACGCCGCCGCCTGTCCACTGCGGAGCTCTTGTTGAACCCTGTCTTGCATGTCCTGTTCCTTTTTGTCTCCACGGTTTTCTTCCGCCGCCGGAAACTTCAGAACGCGTCTTTGCTTTCTGTGTTCCCTGACGTTTATTTGCAAGCTGATTCACAACCGCCATGTGTACAAGATGTTCATTTACTTCAACACCAAATACCGCATCATTTAAATCGATTGTCTCAACTTCTTTGCCTTCGATATTATAAACAGATACGTTTGCCATCTTAAGTCTTCCTCCTTCCTCTTTAAAAAAACCTAGTTAGCTTTTACTGCTTCTTTAATAGTTACTAAAGATTTCTTCGGTCCCGGTACAGAGCCCTTTATAAGAAGAAGATTGTTCTGTGCATCTACACGCACAACCTCGAGATTCTGAATTGTAATCTTCTTATTTCCCATCTGTCCTGGCATCTTCTTTCCCTTAAATACCTTGCTCGGATCAGAAGCCGCACCGTTAGAACCTGCATGACGGTGGAACTTAGAACCATGTGTCATAGGTCCTCTGTGCTGATTATGTCTCTTAATTGCACCCTGGAAGCCTTTACCCTTTGAAATTGCAGTAGCATCTACCTTATCTCCTGCCTCAAAGATATCAACCTTAATCTCCTGTGCAAGCTCATACTCACCTTCAAGCTTGAACTCTCTTACAAATCTCTTTCCGGATACGCCGGCCTTTGCAAAATGTCCCTGCTCTGCTTTTGTAAGACCATGGCGGTGAACAATTTCCTTTCTACCGCTCTTGTCCTTATTTACTGTCTTGTCCTTCTTGTCAATGAATCCGACCTGCACTGCGCTGTAGCCGTCGTTCTCTACGGTTTTAATCTGTGTTACTACACAGGGACCTGCCTGAAGAACTGTTACCGGCGTCAGTGTGCCGTCTTCATTGAAGATCTGAGTCATTCCGACTTTTGTAGCTAAAATAGCCTTCTTCATTATAATTACCTCCTGTGATTTACAGCGGAACGCGTATTTTACACGTTCATCCTAAATATTAGGATCCTGCTTACTTATTTTTCATTTTGATATCAATGTATACACCGGCTGGCATTTCCAGTCTTGACAGTGCATCAACCGTCTTCTGGGTCGGTGTGATGATATCGATAAGTCTCTTATGAGTCCTCTGCTCGAACTGTTCTCTGGAATCCTTATATTTGTGAACAGCTCTTAAGATTGTAACTACTTCCTTTTTTGTCGGAAGTGGTACAGGACCGCTCACCTGTGATCCATTCTTCTTTACAGTTTCGATGATTTTTTTAGCGGATGCATCTACTAATTGATGGTCATACGCCTTCAAAGTGATTCTCATTACTTGACTTGCCATAAAAAAAGTCGCCTCCTTTTCGTACTTTCAACTTCAGTACGACAAGCGGTGACTGTACACTCTCCCGTGTGTGTCGTGAGAACCTCACACGTTGTTTCATACTCCTGCCAGGCAGATAGTAATCAGTTGTGATACGTACAGTGACTTGTCGCCAGTTTCCTAACTTGACATTCGCTCCACGGAAAACCTACTATAATATTAAGTAGCAACCTCACGCTTCACAGCTATCATGTCACAGCTTTTATAGTATATCGAATACAGGTAAACATTTCAAGCCTTTTCTTTCAAATATTGTATTTTTTTATATACAATATCCTTTTTGCCAAAAATTTTGTCCCTGCTGTAAAGCCTGTGTTTGCAATAAGTTCAGCCCATTTTTATTCAAAGTGCACTATATTTTCGGAGTATTTTTTAAAAAAATTAATCAAATCATCCATTTTCATACAAGAAATTATTGACTTTTCCTCTCTATAATGATAAATTTATTTATATCAGAGAGGATAAATCGGGGTGTCGTCTCTGAAGAGAGTTATAGTAATCATATACATCTAGAAATTGGAGGGAAAAAACATGTTATTAGCACTTCAGGTTTTATTTGGTGTCCTGGCAGCAGGAACTGGTATCGGGCTTATCGTCGATATCCTTAAGAATCGTATGGATGGTCTTAAAAACGCTACAGGGAAGCAGTGGGCGTCAGGTTTTACGGTAGGTATTATCGCAAACTTCCTTGACACACTTGGATGCGGTTCTTTTGCACCATCAACATTTATGTACAAATTATTTAACCAGATAGATGATATTGATATTCCGGGAACTTTAAATATCGGTGATACTTTCCCGGTTATTTTCGAAGCATTTATCTTCACAGCTTCTGTAGACTGTGATCCTATGTTTTTATGGATTATGTACATATGTGCTGCTGTAGGATCTTTTGGATTTGCAACAGTCGTAACAAAATGGCCTCGCAACAAGATCAGATATGCTCTTGGTTTTATTATGATTCCTCTTGCACTTATTATGCTCTGTAAGAATACTGGTTTTGGACCTTTCGGAATCATAGGCACAGCTACTGGGTTGACCGGCTGGAAATTGATTGTAGCTGCTGTTCTTAATATTTTATGGGGTGCTTTAATGGACATTGGTTTTGGTCTTTATGCACCGTGTATGGCTACATGCCTTCTGCTTGGTGTTGACGGCCAGGCCTGCTTCCCAGTATTTATGGGTTCTTGTGCCTGCCTGATGCCGGCATGCTCTATTGAGTTTATCAAGACGCATAGATATGATGTGGCTCACACTATCGGTAATGCTCTAGGTGGATGTATCGGTGTATTTATTGCTTGGAAACTTATTACAAACCTGCCGATGTTCTGGTTGATTAATCTTATTTGTGTAGTTCTGTTATGGACATCATATACTTTAATTAGTGCAGCCAACAAAGACAAGAAGGCTGGAATAGCTTAAATTTATATTTAAATTATTGTCCTATATTTAATATTCAAATTGTATAAATGGCTGTCCAAAGGGATAGCCATTTATACAATTTTCATAATATCACTTTTTATGTTTTCGCAAAAATCAGTATTAAAAACGGAGAAACTAATATGTTTGTAAACGAATATGTAATGGACCGAAGACGTTATGATAAGTGGGCAACTCCCAAGTTTTGGAAGTTACCTATTTTTTATGTATATTGTGTCATTTTTGCTGCAGGAGTTTTTGGCTGGATTTATTTTGATAAAGTAAATGCTCCTACAAGATGGCAGACAATCGGGGCCTTTCTTACATTTGTCGCCGTATACAGAGGCGTATTTTTTAATTGGATGCATGCTGACAAAACCTTCAGACTTACACGGCAGAAATATTTTAACGAAAAGAATTGGACATGCAAGGTAATTGTTGGTGAGAAGAATATTTCTTTATATATTAATGGAAAAATTAATAATAAGGTAGAATGGTCTGAAATCAAGAAGCTCGAAGAGGCCAAATCCTACTTTAAGCTGTCAACAAATGAAGGAAATGAAGGTGTTATGATTGATAAAGCATGCTTTATTGAGGGCGACGTGGAAAGCTTTAAAGGATGGATGCTTGACAAACATCCAGAAATCCCACATGGTCCTATTGCACCACCGTTTGATAAATAGCAGGATCTTTTGGGGACGGTGTAAAATTAAAAAGTGCCTGTCCCCATGTGGGGTGGGGACAGGCACTTTTTAATTTTACACCGTCCCCAAAAAAAGGAAAAGCGTCACATTCTACATGTGGCGCTTTTCCTTTTGGTATGTCATTGAGAGGTTTTTCCTCGTTGCATTGCAGTTTTGTCTATATATACAAAGCTGGGGAATGCTCCTTTAAAAAAAGGAAATATATAGTAATTGGAGTTCACCGCCGCAAGGCCATTCTTGGGGGAAATGACCGGCAGCAGCATAACTGCAATAACAACCTTAATTCTCATTAAATATAGCACTTCTTTTTTTGACCGTCAATATAATTTAAAAAAATTGTTAAATTTTATGCAATCCACCGAACAATCTGTATTTTCCGAAGCCTCTTTATGGCACTTTTACACTTTAATCTTTTAAAGTATTCTATTTACCGCGTCTGATCCTTCTGGCGCATTTTAAGCTTTAAAAGCGCCTTAGCCTTCAAGCAGTCCAGCTCCACCATATTATTTTCCCCAACTACGTTAGTCTCCGTACCGTCAGCACTCTTATTAATATCTACAATTCCATCAAGATAATCATTGGTTACAACAAACTGCGCCACTGTTCCGCTAAAATTAAGACCTGTAACAGGAATTCCACGAATTCCCAGCTGCTCGCATGTATTTGTAAAATCTACATCGCTGTTCCCCCAGCCGTCAGAAGATATAATCACTCCATCTGCCCGCATAGCCTCCGCCCAAACCGCAGAACGTGTTCCTACCAGCATCTTATCCTTATTATCATCTGGTGTTCCTACCAGCAGAACTCCCATAAGATCAAGATCTGTATCCTTTGATACTACATCCAGAAGCGGATCCCTGAAGTGATGTAATGTTGTTTCTTTTGTTGATGGTCCTATTCCCATACTTCTACTGCCTCCTTACTGCATAGAACGGATAATTCCGTCTCTGTATTCATTTGGAGTTACCAGAATGGGCATATTGCCCATATCTATAATTGAACGCCCGCCTTCGACCCCGGACGGTTCATTCGAGAAGAAATGTGTATCATACATTGCGCCCTGTCCCGCTACCTGCTTAATAATCAGGACACGCTTTTTTCCCGGTCTTACAATATCATGATACTCATGACGCTCTGTACACTTTTCACCTTTAAATTTCTTAAGTTTATCACGGTAGCTCTGGACAAACTTGTCGCATGCTCTGTGTGCCGCAGTAGGGCCCGGCCGCTCCTGTCCCATACCTACTGCAAGCGTTACATCAAATGAAATAATGTAATCATTATCTCCCGGAGTGCCTGCACGGTTCAGATATAACTGTTCTTTCAAATTTCCTTCAGAGGAACCAAACTCATGGCACTGCTTGCCATTCACATCCACGCCCGTAAGCATTACGTACACCCCTGTGATTGTGTGTGTAATGCCATCACCGATTTTTCCAAGCACCTTTGTGGAAATAGGAATAATATCCATAATTGTATTAGTCCATCTGTCATGGTCGCCAGGCCTGATAAGCTGTATATCAATGTTCTCAATATATTCCTCTTCGGCAGTAAGCTGTTTTAACATTTCCTTGCTTACGGTCATATGCCCGTCGACAGTAATATCATTATGTTCACCCCACGCAATATCTGTCATATGAAAGGATTTTATTACCAGACGCCTCAAATCTTTAACTTCATCAGCCAATCTATTTTCACCTCCGTATTTATTTAAAGCTTTCTATGTGATAAAAAAGGACAGATGAAAAACATCTGCCCTTTATACTCCTGCTAGATTTTAGCTACATACTCAAATGGCAGCGGAACAATCTTTCCAGGTGTCTGGATTTCCATTAACTGCTCAAGAGTTGCCTTTACAATCTGTGTCTGCTGTTCAACATTGTGCGGTCCACCTGCGTTCGCGCCCATAGGAACGAGCGGAGCAACTGCACGAGGAGTACCGGTCTGACGTACAACCGGCGGAAGAGCTGCAATAATAATTGTAGGAATTCCAGCTTCTTCAATCGCTCTCTGCACCAATACTGCAGAGCGGTGGCAGGTTCCTCAGCCAGCGGTGAGAACTACTGCGTCAACATCCTCTTCCTTAAACATCTGTGCAATAGCCGGTCCGGTTTCACCTTTAAATTTCTCCTGGTTTCCACCGCCGCCCATGAACCCTGCATGTACAGGAGCACATGCTCTTATAAATCCTTCTGCTGCGAGTTCATGAATTCTGTCAATTGGGAACATGCAGTTGATGTCCTTGTTAACATCACTGTTATCATATCCGCCGTGGGATACCATCAATTCGCTTGATGGTGTTGTATTCTCTATCTTTCTCCATGTGAAATCACCGGCAAGATTAAATCTTTCCTGATCCTTCTTGTGAACACCTGCTGCCGTAGCAAGAGCAATAGACATATCTTTAAGCTCTTTTGTTACAGGAGTCCATACAGACGGTGGAGTAATAGGAACGAATATCTCTGATTGTAAACCTTTAACAACCGTTAAACTCATTTTTAGACCTCCTTATTATCCAAACGCTTACGCATCTCTTCTTGTTTGCGCCGTTCTTTTTCAATGTTGCTGACGTACTTATCATTTATCTTTGGTCCAAGCTGTTCCGGAAAGCTCATGTTAAAACCAACCTCCTGTCCCACCTTCGGTTCTGTATCGCAGATAAACATCCTCTTCGGAGCTTTAAAAAAGCCCAGACGGCCTTTCAAGTCAATGCTGATACTGCAGTCATCAACCGCCACGATAACCCCTTCCATATAGATGATTTTTCCGCCATATTTCAAACGTTCGTCATTCATTCGGGTAGCACCTGATTAATCGTATTTCTCTTTACGCTTCTGGCTCATTGGCAGAGACTGCTCATTTTCCTCAAGGGCAATCTTTCTGTCATATGCAGCTTCGATTAATTCAACGTTTGTAGACTTCACGTTTGGATTCCACTTTCTTTCAGCTGCCTTTACATCCTCTCCTGCCATAGCTGTCTTAAGCATAGCAATCGCACGTACTGCATCCTCTGGACAAAGTGTATTACATCCAAGTACTTCATTTTCAATACCGGATTCGGACTTGTTATTATCAACCATGTACTGCATGTACTTGTTACCAACAACAAGTGCTCCCTGAACTGCACAATAGGACATGCCGACTACCGGAATTCCTCTCATACCAATCTGCTCAATGTGGCTTGCAAAATCGATATGGTTATTTCCAAAGCCTTCTGTTGTAACAAAAGCTCCGTCTGCGTCCATCATCTCTACGGTGTGTCCTACACGTTTGGATACATAGAACTTCTCTGCGTTAATCTGCGGAGAACCTACAAATACAACGCCGCAAAGGTCAACTTCCTCATCATGAAGAGCTTCAAGAACCAATGGCTCTCTCCAGTAATGTCTGGACATCTCTTTCGATGCAGGTCCGATACAGGTAAGTGCATGGATACATCCATCAAGAACCTCAAGCGGTGATACACATACCGGAACATTTCCAAGGTCAACGTTTGCTCTTGCGCCAAGAACACCTACAGGCTCTACAGGAAGAATGAAATTATCATGCATAGCTCCCTGTCCCATAATCTCCTTAACGATTACAACTTTCTTCTTGCCAGGACGGCGAACCTGCTTAAGCTCCTGTGTCTCTGTAACAAGACTGTCGTCAAGCTTCTTCATCACTTCACGAATTTCCTGTGTGATAATATCAAATGCTGTATGCGCAGCCATAGGTCCGCGGCGCTCCATATTTGTCTTTTCCTGAACTACGATATTACCTTTGATGAAAATCTCGCCTTTGTCAGGACATCCCGGACGTCCCCACATAATGTTCTCATCAAGATATCCTTCAGAGGAACCGAACTCACCGATCTGAACTCCGCCCTCGTCAACACCTGTCAGCATCATAACAACGCCGTCAAGTACTCTTGTAACACCTGTTCCAATGTCATCATCGCCCTCTTTTGTAGCGATTGGCTGTACGTCCATAATCGTCTCGGAATAGGTATGATATAAATCAGGTGTAATAATTTCCAGATGGAAATCTTTTACAAGCTCCTGATTATCAATCACTTCTGCCTCAATACCTTCGCGGATGTAAAGAGTTGTCCCTTCAATCTTTGTCTCCGGTCCTCTCTTAACCTCTGTAATATTAAAATGTTTTCTTGTTAAGGTCCTTACAACCTTCTCTTCTTTTGCTTCTTCAGCTGGTGCTGCTACTGACGCCACTGCTGTCTGCGGCACTTCTGCAACTGCTGCACCGCCTCCACCCAGTGCTCCAACCGGAATCTCAAGGTCAATATCCTTGCCCTCTCCGATGTGAATCTTTAATATTCCGCCTGCTGCCGGTGCTGCTACAGGCGCCGGTACTGCCTCTTTTACTTCCTCCTCTGCTGGTGCCGCTTCTGCTGGTGCACTCGGCGCCTTTGCTCCTTCAACTACATCTGCTGTAAGCGGGCAGAGTGAATCACATGTTTTTAAAAGTTTTGCTCCTAATACCTCCTCAATGGTGAGACAGCCGTCAAGGTTTAATAACCCTGAATCTACCAGATCATCAAAGATTGCCGGATCTTCCAGATTAGCCGGTTCAATTGTAATGCCGCCCTCGGCTCTACAACATAATACCGCCGGATCATGAGCATGAGCTTTCGCTGTTTCAGCTGTGATTGACATATTGTTTTCCCTCCTTGTTTGGTTTTGCTTATTATATATACAGCCGCAGCCGGAATAAAATATCTCTCCCCAGCAAGAGAATCGGGGGTCTCCTGCAGCTTACCGCCTGCGGACAGTAATACCAACAACTAATTATTTACTAAAAATCAATGTCCTGGCTTACCTGCTTTGATACCTTTAAGGTTCTGTAAAGAGCATGGCCTACAGTTCTCATTACATGGTCTGTCTGATGGAATACCTTAAGGCCCATCTTCGGACCGGAAGCCATAACGGTGTTAGAGCAGTCAGAGCAGTTTCCGATGATAATGTATTCACATTTATCCTTCTTAAACTGCATATTGTTCTTAACCTGTCCCGGACAATTTCCCGGTCTTAAACACTTAAGCGGCGCACCCGGCTTATTTTCAATAGCCTGCTTGCATCTGCATACGGATACGACCTTCCCATTCATCTTTTCTGCAATTTCACGCATACGCTCCTCGCTGCCGCCGCAGGCGCATACAAGAAGCCCTACATTGGCGCCGTGAAGATCCGGGAACTCAACCGTTACAAGAATGCCGCCCGTCGTCTTCGTAATCGGCTCGTCAAACTTTGTAGACTTTCCGGTGAAAGCTCCGCCCATAATAATCTCACCGTACACTCCGTCGATGCCTCCGGCTCTCTCAATGAGTTCCCCAACGCTTACTCCTACCGGAACATCCATAAATACATGAGCTGCATTACCACCATTAAGCTTACCACGGACAGTCAGATTCTTCGTGATACAGGGCTTCTTCTCATCCACAGCCTCTGCAATCTTCGCTGCTGTCTCAAGGTTAACAACAACAGACCTTGCCGCTGACGGAAGCTGCATCGTTGTAAGATTCACTCCAAGACACTCTCTTACCACTGCACGTTCCTCTCCCATCGGATAAATATCCGGCAGAAGGTGCATAGAAATATCAGCCTCACCCTCCAGCGCCTTCTGAAGAATCTTAACTGCCTTCTGATTCTTCTTCTTAATTGCAAAAATTGCTTTATCTGCATTTGTAATCTCCATACAGTATTTTACACCGCGGATTACTTTATCGCACTGCTCTTCAATCTGTCTGATATTATGTTCCAAGCCCGGCTCACACTCTGCTACATTAATGAGAATGTATCCGTGCTCCAGCTTGAAATCCGCCGGAAGCTCTGGGTTAATCTCCGGATCCAGTTCTCCCATGGGAGTCTCCTTCAAATTAATACTAAGCTTAACTCCTGTAGGGAAGCCTGCCCCTCCCATACCAACAATTCCTGCTGCTTTGACCATATCAAGCTTGCTGGCATCCTCCGGTACATCAATCGGCACAAACTCCTTTGGCTGCTCATCTGCAGGCTCAATAATAATACGGTCCTCTGTAACCTCAGCCACTGTTCCGTACACACTTGAAAAAATATTCGCCCCAAGTCCTGCCGGCGTTGCAATCAGCGTACCCTTTTTCACTTCATCACCGGCTTTAACAATCGCTGTGCACGGTGCCCCTACGTGCTGCCGTAACAACATCTGTACATTTCCCATGACATCCATCTCCTTCAATTATTTTTATAAGTAAAAAATGAAACCTCTTACAGCCCACTTACTTATTCACACTTATATATATCTTCTATAAATCAGAGCGCCAGCTCTCAGACTCTGACGCTCCAAAAGCTCTCTTTTGGCGAGGGCATGTGGGAATCGAACCCACCCGGGACGCTCCTAACGCCCCACACTGGTTTTGAAGACCAGGAGGCACACCAGTCACCCAACTACCCCCATATTATATTTTTAACGCGATATAACAATAGCATAAAATAAAATTTATTTCAACTGTTTTCCGCTAAATTCATAATACCAAAAAACCATTGACTTTTCAAGAGTTTTCGTCCATAATAGTGGTAAGCGTACTGAACGTAATACTAGACGCTGTACTAGAACGTAGTCTATTTGTTGTTTTTTTATCACTGTGACGCACTATTTCTTATAAGTTACATTTAACCAGTGATACATAACCCTGAAAAAGGCACCAAGAAAACGTGGGGGTTTTCAAAGTGTTTTTATATTTTACTTATAGTTCGTATCTATAAGTAGCAAGAAAAATGCAGGAGGTAGCAGGATATGAAATTAGAAGCAAAAGTGAATTTTGATCGTTTTGAAGGCGCACTTCAGGTTGTAGATTCACACACAGTCGGTGAATTCTGCCGTATCGTTATCGGTGGTTTTCCGGAGCCGGAAGGCAGCACGATGATTGAGAAGAAAAAATGGATGGAGGAGAATTACGACCATGTTCGTACTGCTCTTATGTTTGAGCCGAGAGGACATCATGACATGTTCGGTGCTTTCCTCTGCGAGCCGGTGAATCCGGAAGCACAGTTCGGTGTTATGTTCATGGATACAGGCGGATATTTGAATATGTGCGGACACTGTACTATAGGCGCCGTTACCGTAGCAGTTGAAGCAGGTCTTGTAGAATCCCACGAGGGCGAAAACGAGGTTGTTTTAGAGGCTCCCGCAGGACTGATCCGTACAACAGCAGTTGTGAAGAACGGAAAAGTGGAAAGCGTTACTCTTACGAATGTGCCGGCATTTGTTTACAAAGAGAATCAGAAGGTTACTATCGATGGAAAAGAGATTGAATTTACTATTTCCTTCGGCGGAAGCTTCTTCGCTTTAGTTGATACTACAAAGCTTGATATCGGTGAGATTAATCCAAAGAGCGTTCCGGCTTATGCAGAGCTTGGTATGAAGATGCTTGAAGCTATTAATAAGGAGATTCCGGTAAAGCATCCTCTTCTTGACATTACAGAAGTAGACTTGGTTGAGTTCTACGGACCTACACCGAATCCGGATAAGGCAAATATGAGAAACGTTGTTATCTTCGGAGATGCTATGGCTGACCGTTCACCATGCGGAACAGGTACAAGCGCAAAGCTGGCTACTCTTCACCACTGGGGAGAGATTAAGGTTGGCGAGGAATTTATCTACGAAAGCTTCATTGGTTCACTGTTTAAGGGTGTAATCAAAGAGACAACAAAGGTGGGAGATTTTGATGCTGTGATTCCTATGATTACAGGAAGCTGCTACCTGACAGGTGTTGCTACATACTTGATTGATCCAGAGGATCCTTTGAAATATGGTTTCCAGGTAGGTTAATTTCTTCGGGGTTGAAATTAATCGAATATTTCGATATAATAGAAACGGATTTGCAAAAAATCCGTTTCTATTTATATAAGGCTTTATTTTCAACCAATCTGTACATATGAAGGGAGTGATGCAGATGCCACGTAAACGGCGTTCTACGAAAAGCCGCATTGTAAAGGCCGCATGGAATTTATTCTACAAAAATGGATATGACAATACTACTGTAGACGATATCATCGCAGCTTCCAAGACGTCAAAGGGCACTTTTTATCACTATTTTAAAGGCAAGGAAGCGCTTCTTAATTCCCTGTCTAATCTATTTGACGGGAAGTACGAGGAGCTTGCTGCAGTTATCGACCCAAATCTGCCTGCCTATGACAAGCTGTTGTTTTTAAACCACGAATTATTTTATATGATTGAGACAAGTGTAGATATTAATCTCCTTGCTTCTCTCTATTCCTCACAACTTATTACAAAGGATAAAAAATCTCTGGTAGACAAAAAACGCTTTTATTTTGAATGGATTACGGAGATTCTATCCGACGGCCTAAGCTCTGGTGAATTTAAGAATACCAGCTCCGCAGAAGAGCTGATGAATCTCTATGCCATGTATGAGCGGGCACTTCTCTATGACTGGGCACTCTTTAAGGGAAAATATTCCCTCACAGAGCAAAGCGACAAATTAATACCTCATTTACTGGACACATTTGTTGAAGGAGTATAATGATTATGGATACTGAACCTTAAAAGACAGGTAGCGTTTTTATTCAAACGTACCTGTCTTTTTCATAAATCTAAACCATACACTCGTGCATTTCCTCTTCCTTAATCCCCGCCTTTTCCATCATGGCCGCTATCTCTTCCCTGTCAGAAAGTTCTGCGCACCATGACAGGCCGCAGCCTGCCGAGATTGCTCTCGGAACCGGAATAATCCGTCCGGGCACATGATATTCCTTGCACGCCTTTTCCATCGCCATTGCGTCGGCGGTTGTATGAAAGGTTACCACCAGTTTCAGTTCTTTTTTTCTCATAATTATTCAATCACCACTTCGAAATACCCGTCTTTTTCAGATGAAACTGGAGTTTTTTCGTGATCCTTTGCATATTTCTCCACATTCATCCTCTGGTGTGGCTCAGTTACCAGCACCTTCACTGCCTCTGCTGTTCCCTTAAGAGCTTCAGCCGTCAGCATAAGCGGCTCTGGGCAGGAAAGACCTCTTGCATCTACTTCCTTCATATTATTTTACCTTCTTTCTTAGAATACTATGTTTGTCCTTACATTTCAACTTATTTCTGTTCCTCACGTTTGTGAGTAAATGCGATAATAAAACATACGGCAATACAGATCACGCATGCTACTTTGCCGTTTAAGGGAACTGCCCCTGCAACGATCTCCTGCGTCTCTGCATTCATCGCTGTTCCGCTTGCAGCCAGCCCGAAATTATGGCAGAGTGCAGCCCCAAAGAACATACCAAGTACAGTTACCGCAGAATCAGAAGAACCCTGCCCTGCCAGGATAAGCTGGCGTAAAGGACATCCTCCAGCCAGCACTGCTGCAAAGCCTACTGCATACATGCCTAAAATATTCCACAGATGCTCTGAATGGGCAATGATTCCCGGAGTGTTAAATCCAAGTACAAAACGCGAGGTTGCCACATTAAATACCAGCATCACAGCAAATAATCCTGCAATTACACTGAATAAGTCAAAGTTCTTCATTAAGATAATGTCACGCATACTTCCGGCAAAGCACATTCTGGATTTCTGTGCAAATGCACCAAAAACAAGGCCTCCAGCCAGAGAAGCGATAACTGGTGCATGAAGGCTCCCCGGACCTGCCTCACTGGCCTTAAGAAGAGAAGTGCAAAGTGCAAGCACAAGAATTCCAGCCATGATTACCGGCATTACTACACCGCCTGCCTTGCTTGTTACATGCGCCCTTCCAAGACTAAAACCTTGCTTTAACGCAAATACACCAGTAGCCACACCAAAAACAAATCCTATTAATGCTACCCATGCATTTAAGTCACCTGCTGACATACGGATAATCATACGAAGCGGACATCCAAGGAATACTAATGAGCCAATCATAATAATCATCCCCAGTACGAACCGGGTCATGGTAGAGGAGCCTGCTGTAGAGCGGTACTCCTTTGTAGCTGCAGAAATAATGAATGCTCCGAGCACAAGGCCGATAACCTCAGGCCTTGCATACTGGACAACCTCTGCCTGATGCATTCCAAGAGCCCCGGCTGTGTCACGGATAAAGCAGGCAATACAAAATGCCATATTTGCCGGATTTCCCATAAATGCGAGACATGCCGCTACAAGTCCGCATATAGCACCGGCCAGTGCCAGTTTTTTCTTTGAATCTGATAAATTCATGTTTCAATTCCTCCTTTGTTCTCTCATTCCGGATTAGACGTATCTTTAATCCGATTCCAGCGCAGAGTATAGACTAATCCTGCGCCAGTTGGCGGACAGCCTCTATGGCTGTATCCACTTCCTCATCTGTGTTGTAGTGTGAGAAGCTGAACCTTACAGCTCCCTGCTCCACCGTTCCAAGCGCCTCATGCATAAGCGGTGCACAGTGCCCGCCCGGCCTGGTAGAAATCCCATATTCTGTAAGAAGCTCATCACTCACTTCTGAAGAATCATAATCACCAATATTAAGCGTTACAATTGCGCAGCGGTTAAAGCTCGTAAAATCTCCGTAAATCTTTACGCCTGGAATGTCCTTTACGCCCTCGTAGAATCTCTGCATACAGCATTGTTCTTTCTGGCGGATGGTGTCAATCCCAATCTCATTGATATAGTCAACCGCAGCGTTTAAGCCTGCAATTCCATGTCCGTTCAGAGTCCCTGCCTCGAGGGCAGTCGGCATCTCTATAGGATGGTTCTTACTGTAGGTCTTAACCCCGCTTCCACCACTCTTTAAAGGTCTGACGGAAAGTCCTTCCCTTACATACATGCCTCCGATTCCCTGAGGGCCTAAGAGTCCCTTATGCCCTGTAAAGCACAAAACATCCACATGCATTTTCTGAACATCTATGGGAAAAACTCCGGCCGTCTGAGACGCATCTACCACAAACAGAAGCCCGTGGGCATGTGCCATCTCCCCTACCTTTTCAATATCAATATAATTTCCGGTAAGGTTGGAGCCATTGGTACAGATAATCATCCTTGTTTCTGGAAGAATTGCCTCCTCCATGTCCTTTAAATCAAAAGTTCCCTTTTCATTGCTTTTAATAATTGTAAGCTTTACCCCTTTTTTCTCCATCTCATAAAGAGGACGCAGAACAGAGTTATGCTCCAGCATGGTTGTTATCACATGATCCCCCGGATTTAAAAGACCTTTAATTGCAATATTAAGACTCTCTGTTGAATTATTGGTAAAGACAAACTGCCTCGGGTTTTCTCCGCCGAAAAAACGGCATAGCTTGTCCCTTGTATCATATATAACTCTCGATGCACTAAGAGATGCCTCATTGGCCCCTCTGCCCGCATTGCCCATAGAACCCATTGCTGCGGCTACTGCGTCAATGACAGCCTGCGGCTTGTGCATGGTTGTGGCCGCATTATCCATATAAATCATTTTCCTGCCCCTTTCACATTTCCTATTATTAAGTATAAGCTTTTATTCTGCTAACGTCTAATTGAAAACCTTAATATAAGACGCCAATTATAGATATGACCTATAATTGGCGTCTTACATCATCTATGCCACTATATCATATTCTTATAGTTCATAAACCTCTTTCACAATTTTAATGAACCTCTCTGCTGAATGTGACAATTGATAGTTTTTATTATAGACAAGATTAATATCCCTTCCGTCATCAGCCCCGGGAATCGGAAAAGTGATAAGTACTCCTTCTTCCTCCTCATCCTTTGCTGCAAGTCTTGAAAGAATCGTGACTCCCATTCCCTGCTTAACGGATTTCTTAATCGTCTCCTGATTTCCAATACTTGCAATGATATTAAGAGCCGCCATATCAATTCCAGCCGCTCTAAGCTGCTTTTCTGCTTCTTTACGCGTACCGGAGCCCTCCTCTCTTAAAATCAGGTGCTCCTTCCTAATCCAGTCGATATTTACTGTCCCTTTATATCTCTGATATTTTTCTGTATTAGGAGTAATAATTGCCAGCTCATCCTTATAAAATGGAATATACTTGCAGTGTTTTTTCTCAAGTACTGTTCCGGTAAAGCCAAGCTCAACCATATGGTCCACAATCTGCGTGATTACTTCACTACTGTCTGTCTCTACTATGTTAAGCTGCTCATCTGGATATCTCTCCCTGAACTTAAGCAGAATTTTCGGGAGCAGATACTGGGCTGGTATTGTAGACGCCGCAATGGTAATGCACTGCCTTTCCTCCTCTTCCCTGCTTCCAAAGCGCTCCTCTATTTTTTGCTCAAGCTCCACCATCTGTCTTGCATATTTATACAGGTCTCTGCCATCCTCGGAGAGACTTACCTCCTTTGTATTGCGGATAAATAATCGGACATTCAGCTCCTTTTCCAAAGAAGACACGTGCGCGCTTATGGTAGGCTGGGTCAGAAAAAGCTCCTTTGCCGCTTTGGAAAAGCTTCCTCCCTCCGCCACCTGCACAAATGCCTCCAATTGTTTTAAATTCATTCGTATGCCACCCTTTCGCTTTCTGCTCCTGTTTTTTTCGTTACTTTTATACTGTCCATATATTCCAGTATAGGTTTGGCACTCTTTCTACTCGTTTTAAATATATCCCGGACCTGTGCAATGGTAATAAGCGGCTCCTCCTTAAGCTTATCCCGGATAATCCTCTGCGCTTCGTCAATATAGCATTTTTTTGTGTACATATCTTCCGTAACCTTTACAATCTGCTCTTCCTTAAGCAGAATATTAAGAATATCATCTGCTGTGTCTCTGGGCGTCTTTCCAAAATCTATTTCTGAATATCTAATAAAGTCATAGCCCGCCTTTTCAAAGGAATCTAAAAGCTTCCTTGACACATTGTCGTAAAGGCTGTCTTTCCTCACCTCATATTCTGGGGTGCATAAAAATTCGTCAATACGCTTTACCTTTCCCGCTTCTTCAAATACCTCCACAATCTTATCGAACACATTTGCCTTTATCTTCTTGAAATGGGTCATCTGCACTTCTGCCTTCTTCATCCCATAGCGATAGGGATGTGCTTCCTCATATTTCTTAAGGGTATCTGTAAGCGTAAGAAGCATAGCGCTTTCACTGTCTGCATGCCATGCGTATATGTCCTTCCTCATGGCATAGAGCCGTATTCTCCCTTCCTCAAGCAGCTCACCTGCATCCTCCTTAACCTCTTCCATGGAAAGGGCAGTAAGTTTCGCAAGCTCTGCCAGTGTAATCAGGGTATCTCCATGCTCTTTAATGTGAAGCTCTATAACATCTGCCGAGGAACCGGACTCCTTTCTTTTAAGCTCCTCGATTGCTTCCTCTCGAAAACGCCTCTTTACCGTTGGATTCGGCTCCAGTATCACACCTCCTCCGATGGTTTCCATCGGAGAGTAAAATCTTACAACAAATCTATCACCGCGCCTCACTGCAATACTCTCCTCAAGCCTAAGCTGCACATATCCGCTCTCTCCGGGACCTAGCTCCTCCTTGTCAAGCAACACGGCACGGCACAGAATTTCACTGGTTCCAGTGAAGAAATGAAGCCTTGTATGATTCGTCAGCACGCGCATAGAGGAATCAAGCATATCCAGCTTTACATCCAAAAGATCCGTATTTTTCATACTGTCCGGCGGGGCCAGAACACATCCTCTTTGAATCTCCTTCTTTTTTACATTAGAAAGATTAATGGCAACACGCTGCCCTGCATAACAGGTCTTTTTGTCCTCCCCATGCACCTGGATACTCCGAATCTTACATTCCTTACCAATAGGATACATCTCCAAAGTATCCTCCTTTGTAATCGTTCCAGAAACCAGTGTTCCAGTAATAATCGTTCCAAATCCGGACAGACTGAAGGCACGGTCAACTGGAAGTCTTGGAATGGTCTGGGTATCCTTTGGTGCGACTTCGTCGCTTGTCATATGTTCAATTACACTTATCAGCTCGTCAAGCCCCTGGCCTGCCGCGGCTGATACCTTAAGTACAGGCGCATTCTCAAGGAAAGTGCCCTCTAACTCTTCGCGCACCTCTTCCTCCACAAGCTCAATCCATTCTTCGTCTACAATATCGCATTTGTTTAATACAATAATGCTCTTCTTTATCCCTAGAAGATGGAGGATATCCATATGTTCTCTTGTCTGAGGCATAATCCCCTCATCTGCCGCAATCACAAGCAGTACAAGATCCATCCCCACAACGCCGGCAACCATATTGTTGATAAATTTTTCATGTCCCGGAACATCAATAATACCCGCCCTGCTGCCGCCCGGGAGGTCAAACCAGGTAAAGCCCAAGTCAATAGTGATCCCCCGTCTTTGTTCTTCCTCCCAGCGGTCTGTATTGCGTCCTGTCAGCGCCTTTATAAGCGTTGTCTTTCCATGGTCAATATGTCCGGCTGTGCCGATAATAATATTTTTCATAGCTTTGCCTCTCCTATAAGGCTTACTTCCTCCAGTACATGAAACTCCTTTAGCTGATTTACAATTACAGAAAACAATTGTTTTTCAATGGTCCTCGCATCCAGTATAATCGTGTCATTTGCTGTCCTCGGTATGATTGGCACCGGAAGATGCCTCATACGTTCTTCTAATTCTGCCACACTGATTTTTTCCGGCCGGATGGCAGCAGCCATGCTGGGAATACGTTCAAGAGGAAGGGAGCCTCCTCCAATCTGAGATTCACATTTGTGCACTTCTATCTTAGCCGGAAGTGATGCTCTTCTAAGCATCCTCACAAGGGTGCGGGCTTCCTTTTCTACTTCCTCATAAGGACTTGTTATCATACGCAGTACAGGCAGGTTCCTTAAAGCCTTTTCCTCAGACAAGTATTCCTGAAGAACAAGCTCCAGGGCTGCCGCAGTAAATTTGTCAATTCTAAGAGCCCTTGTCAGCTGGTTTTTCTTCATCATATCAATGTATTTCTTCCTGCCGATGATAATTCCCGCCTGGGGTCCTCCAAGAAGCTTATCCCCGCTGAAGCAGACAACATCTGCTCCCTTTCTTATAGACTCCTGGACAGTTGGCTCGTAGGTAATGCCATATTTGCTTAAATCAATAAGCACGCCGCTTCCCAAATCTTCTATCACAGGAAGGTCATGCTCCTTTGCAAGAGGAATCAGCTCGTCGATGCCTACAGTATCCGTAAAACCTACAATGCGGTAATTGCTGGTATGCACCTTGAGCAGAGCCTTTGTCTCCTCCGTAATTGCATTTTCATAATCATCATAATGGGTCTTATTAGTTGTCCCGACCTCCACAAGAGCTGCTCCGCTTTGCTCCATTACATCAGGAATCCGAAATTTCCCCCCTATTTCCACAAGCTCGCCGCGGGATACAACTACCTCCCCGCCCTTTGCCAGAGAGCTTAATATCAGCATCACTGCCGCCGCATTATTATTGACTGCCATAGCGGCCTCTGCCCCTGTAATCTTGCACAAAAGCTTTTCAAAATGAGAGTACCTCTCACCGCGCTTTCCTGCCTCCAGATTATATTCCAAATTGGAGTACCCTGTAGCAACCTTTACGATTTTTTTCATATGCTCTCTGCTTATGGGGGCACGTCCAAGATTCGTATGGAGAATTGTTCCCGTCCCGTTTACCACCATACGCATATTCGGCGTATGCATAGCTTCCACTGTGCCTTCAATATGGGACACTAAGAGCTCTATCTGCATCTTAGCCTTTTCTTCATCTTCACACTGCCCGATAAACCCGCGCAGCCTGTCCATTTCCATATGAATGGCTTCTATCACCGTGTCTCTGCTGTAATGGGCAATGAGTGCCTGTATCGCCTCATTTTCCAGCAGGACATCTACCTTTGGTATGCTGCGGTACAATATATTTTTGTTCATAATATAATTCCCTTCTTCGTTTTCCGACTGTTCTTATACGGTAAATTTACGCTTCTTAAAACAGGCGGATTAGTTTGTCACTCTTTTCTGCCACCGTCCCAATGACAGAAACTGCCGTATCCATATGCGCTTCCTGAAAGTCCTTAAGCACGTTTTTCAAATCTTCCGGCGCTACGCTGATAAGCAGCCCGCCAGAGGTCTGCGGGTCATAAAGAAGGTCAAGGTAATACTCCTCTATGTTCCCTGTCTCCACCTTTCCAATGGAATAGCCCCGGTTTTTATATGCTCCTGCAGGAACCAGACCCATCTTCGCATATGCGGCTGCATCTTCAAAATATGCAATGTCCTTTACATTTATCTCAAATGTAACCTCACTGGCACCCGCCATCTCAACACAATGCCCTAAAAGGCCGAAGCCTGTAATATCGGTACATGCGGACACATCATATGTCTCTACCACCTGCTTTCCTTTTTTATTGAGGGACGCCATAACCATCTGTGCTTCGCGAATTGCAGAATGACTAGCCATCTCCGCTTTGATAGCAGTATTTACAACTCCGCTTCCTATCTGCTTCGTGAGTACTAGAACATCTCCCGGTCGGCAGCCATAATTTTTAAATATCTTATCAGGATGTACAAAGCCGGACACGCACAGACCGTACTTCGGTTCGTCGTCCTGTACGGAATGCCCTCCCACCAGTACTGCTCCTGCTTCTTTCACCTTCGCTGCGCCACCCGCAAGGATGTCGCCAAGTATCGCCGGCTCCAGACAATTCGGAAATCCGACAATATTAAGTGCAACTGCCGGTTCGCCTCCCATCGCCCATACATCACTTAAGGAGTTGGCAGCCGCAATCTGTCCAAACATATAAGGATCATCTACAATCGGTGTGAAGAAGTCAACAGTCTGAATCATGGCGATATCATCCGTAACCTTGTATATAGCCGCATCATCTGAAGTCTCAATTCCTACTATTAAATTGTCGTCGTGAAACTGGGGCAGCTTACCCAGAACCTGGGCAAGGGTCTCAGGACCTATCTTGGCCGCTCACCCTGCCGTTTTACTTAATGACGTTAGCCTGACATTTGATTTCATGACCCGTTTCCTCCTTCACCTGTCATTATACCCTGTTTTCTATGGTTTTATAATCTTTCCTGCACTTGCCATTGTCTCAACAATGCTATACATATTGGTAACTGTTCCTACAGCAAGCTTATCCTTAAGCCCATAATAATCCAGACATGTACCGCAGGTCATGATCTCTACTCCCTGCGCCTCCAGAGACTTCAAATCCTCCAGTGAATCAGAGCCTTCTGTCGTGAGTGTTGCTCCTCCATTATAGAAAAGCATGGTTTTTGGCAGCGTATCAAGCTGCGTCACTGCAAAAATGAATCCTTTAATCAATACCTTTCCTAATTCATCGTTGCCGCTTCCCATACGGTCAGATGCCACAACTACAACTGTATTGCTTCTTGCATCCGGAGCACACATCTCCTCCTCTTCCCCTGCTTCTTTTTTTGGCGCGCCTTCCAAAACGATTGTAATCTTAAATTCTGCATCGCCGCACTTCTCTGAGGAAACCTGCCCCCCCGTACTTGCCGCCATCTTGGATACATTCTGCACCGCAATCTCATTGTCTACCAATACCTCAATTGTCTCAGGGCCCGTGAGCGCCTGCATCGCCTTTTTGGTTTTAATAACCGGGACAGGACAATGATCCCCCATCGCATTAACTGTAATCATAAATGCTTCCACCTTTCTTTTATATAACTCACGTCTGCCTTCACAGCACATTTTTCGACATATAGATATATTCTATCACTGACACTGTAAAAGGTAAACGGGGTTTTTATATTTTTTACAGTCTTTATAGCCTTTAAAGTCTGGCCTTAAATACTGCTTCGTAATCTGTCGGAGACAGAATGTGATATGCTCCGTCTGCATAGTATGCAGGCTTCATCTCCCCTTTTTTGAAAACTGCCAGAAATTCCTCCATAGTCCTTACCTTTTCCGGAAAATACGTAGCGCATATTCCCACCTTTTCCGGCACATGACAATCACTGGATCCTAATGTAAAAAGGTTCAATTCCCTGGCATAAGCCGCAGCCTTTACACATGCTTCAGGAGATGTGCTTCCGTTTAGCACTTCAAGACCGTCAAGCCCCTTTACTAAGCGTAAGTTTTCTTCAAGCCCCCGGTTGTTATTGCGGAAGGGATGGGCCGCAAAGCAGACACCGCCCTGTGCTTTTACAATATCAATAAATTCCTGTGCCGGCACCCGCTCTTTCGGATAATCCTCAATCCCAAATGCCACAATATCCCCTTGAAGGGAAAAGAATTCAATTCCTGCAAAAACTGGAAAGCCTGTCCTCTTTGTATACTCTGCTGCATAATCCTTAAGTCCCATGCTGTCATGGTCTGTAATGCAGATTCCGCCAAGACCTTTCAGCTTCGCAATCTGTACCATAACATCAAGGCTTAAAAAGCTGTCCTTTGAATAAGTCATCTCATGCATATGCGTATCAATAAACATAGTTCTTCCTCCTGCTATATATTATATAAGAAAGCAGGGGGCAGCTTCAAATAGTGTTTTTTAATATATTCTCCTATATATAGATTTTATCTATATGTCATAATATAGCAGTCTTTATTTTACTTTTTCTTCCTGTAATGCTATAATAAAGCCGATTATAAAATTAAGGAGCCAAAAAAATGAATAAACAGGACTTAACTCTATTGACAGACTTGTATGAGCTGACTATGATGCAGGGCTATTACGAGCAGAAACAAAATGAGCTGGTTGTCTTTGATGTTTTTTTCCGCCAGAATCCATGTAAAAACGGCTATTCTGTATGTGCAGGACTTGCACAGGTAATTGAGTATATTAAAAATCTGAACTTCACTTACGAAGATGTTGACTATCTGAGAAGCCTTGGCATTTTCAGTGAAAGCTTTCTGGACTATTTAAGTGGTTTCCATTTCAGCGGAAGTATCTATGCGATTCCCGAAGGAACTGTTGTATTTCCGAAAGAGCCTCTTCTTAAGGTTATTGCACCTATTATGGAAGCTCAGCTTGTGGAGACTGCAGTACTTAATATTATTAACCATCAGTCTCTGATTGCCACCAAAACCTCCCGTATTGTTTTTGCAGCAGCAGGTGACGGTATTATGGAGTTTGGTCTTCGACGCGCACAGGGTCCGGACGCCGGGTTATACGGCGCAAGAGCCGCTATGATCGGCGGCTGCGTGGGCACTTCTAATGTTCTTGCCGGACAAGCCTTTGGTGTTCCGGTTATGGGTACACATGCCCATAGCTGGATTATGAGTTTTAAAGATGAATACACAGCATTTAAACATTATGCCAATTTATATCCTGACAACTGTACCCTGCTTGTGGATACCTACGACACATTAAAGTCCGGTGTACCCAATGCCATCCGGGTATTTAAGGAATTTAAAGATGCAGGGAAGTCCTTTAAAAAATACGGTATACGCTTAGACAGCGGCGATCTTGCATATCTGTCTAAAAAGGCTCGTAAAATGCTAGATGAGGCTGGCTTTTCGGACGCATCTATCTGTGCTTCAAATGACCTGGATGAGTATCTCCTGCATGACCTTAAAATTCAGGGAGCTGCCATTGATTCCTGGGGTGTTGGCACTAATCTTATTACCTCAAAGGACTGTCCGTCCTTCGGCGGGGTTTATAAGCTGGCGGCAATTCAAAATAGTGACGGAGAATTTATTCCGAAAATTAAGGTTTCCGAAAATACTGAAAAAATCACTAATCCTGGAAACAAGACAATCTTCCGTATCTATGATAAAGAAACGGGTAAAATGCGTGCAGATCTTATTTGTTTTGCTAATGAAGTCTATGATACAAGTGAAGACCTTCTGCTTTTCGACCCTGTTGACACATGGAAGAAAACAAAGCTTCCCGGGGGCTCCTATACTATGCGAGAAATTCTTGTCCCTGTGTTCAGAAACGGCGAATGTGTCTATAAATCGCCTTCTGTTATGGAAATTGCAGAATACTGCAGACATGAAAAGAACACCCTGTGGGAAGAAACAAAGCGTCTCTTCTATCCCCACCGGGTATATGTAGACCTGTCACAGAAGCTGTATGACGTTAAAAAGTCTTTATTAGATCATGTAAACGCCGCAGAATAAACAGAGCATTCATAAAGGAGGATTACCTGTGAAAAATCTCACGTTAAAGAACATCACCGAAGCCTGCCGCGGCACATTTCATGGCGATTGTCTGCTGCTTTCTAGAGAAGCGGCGGGGGTTGTCATAGACAGCCGTAAGGTACAAAAGGATTATCTTTTTGTCGCTATTGACGGAGTAAATGTAAACGCCCACAAGTTTATACCTGATACAATTGAAAAAGGGGCTCTTTGTGTTGTTTCACATGAAGATTTAGGAGAAACTGATTTTCCATATATTCTTGTTGAATCAACCGGCCAGGCACTTCTTGACATTGCCAAGCTGTACCGTGATTCCTTTGACATTAAGGTTGTAGGTATTACAGGCAGTGTGGGAAAAACCAGTACAAAGGAAATGGTTGCATCTGTGCTTTCCCAAAAGTATAAGGTACATAAAACTCTGGGAAATTTTAATAACGAATGGGGACTTCCCATTACGATTTTCGCTATGGAGGAGGATACGCAGGCCGCCATCCTGGAAATGGGGGTCAATCATTTCGGGGAGATGCGCCGTCTTTCCACAGTTGCCAGTCCCGATATCTGTGTCATCACGAATATCGGTGTGGCACATCTTGAGTTTTTCAAAACAAAAGAAGGAATCCTTCAGGAAAAGACACAGATGATTCAGGATATGAAACGTGGAGGAGCTATTATTTTAAATGGAGATGATGAACTCTTATGCGAGGTCGGTCCGGTAAAAGGTGTAACGCCGGTATTTTTCGGTACAGGGGAAAACAGCCAGTTTTATGCCTCTGATATGGAGTCTCTGGGGCTTAAGGGAACTTCCTGCAATATACATCTTCCTTCCGGTGACAGTTTTCGTTGTATCGTGCCGCTTCCGGGACCTCATATGGTATCCAATGCTCTGGCAGGAGCTGCTGTAGGGTATCGTCTTGGACTTACCCCGGAGGAAATTAAAGCAGGAATTGAAGGACTGCCTTCGATTCCCGGAAGAAATCATATTATTTCCACAGACAGATTTGTCATTTTAGATGACTGTTATAATGCAAACCCTATCTCTACCAAAGCTTCTATTGATGTACTCGGTATGGCAATTGGACGTAAGGCAGCAGTTCTGGGAGATATGAATGAGCTTGGGGAAAATGCTGGGAAGCTTCACTATGAAACTGGCGCATACGCATCCTCCCATGAAATCGACCTTGTATGCGGTATCGGAAAGCTTGCAAAAGAGCTGGTTCGCGGAGCTTTAGAATATGGAAATTCCCATGCTGTCTGGTTTGAAACAAAGGAAGATTTTTTTGCACAGGCGGATCACCTTTTTAAGGATGGGGACAATATTCTCGTAAAGGCTTCTCATGGAATGAATTTTCCAGAAATCGTAGAATACCTGAAAGGAGTATAGTGTGGACTATCAAATACTAGCACTGGATTTAGACGGTACTCTGACCAACTCAAAAAAAGAAATAACAAGGCCTACCAGAGAGGCGTTAATTGATATCCAGAAAAACGGAAAGAAAGTAATATTAGCAAGTGGACGTCCCACTGTAGGAGTGATGCCTCTTGCCTCTAAGCTTAAGCTTCAGGAATACGGTGGATATGTTCTTTCCTTCAACGGCGGACATATCATGGACTGCCAGAGCGGCCGGGTAATTTATAACCGTACCCTTTCTAGTGATATTGTGGCTCCTCTTTACCATATTGCCAAAAAGTATTCTGGAGTCGATATTCTGGCTTATACCGATGATGCACTTCTCTCAGGAATAAAGCCGAACCGCTATACCGATATAGAAGCCTTTGTTGAGAAGATGCCTATTGTAGAGATTGATAATTTCCCCAGCCAGGTAACAGAGCCTGGAAATAAGCTTCTTATTACCGGCGAAGCAGACATCATTGAAAAGGTAAGAAAAGAAGTGGCTTCCCATTTCCGTTCCTACTTAAGTGTCTACTGTTCAGATCCGTTCTTCCTGGAAGTCATGCCGGCAGGGGTGGATAAAGCCCGCTCCCTTTTAAAGCTTCTTACTGCACTTGGCATGAGTGCTGAGGAAATGATCTGCTGTGGCGACAGCTATAATGATTTGACCATGATAGAGACCGCCGGTTTAGGCGTTGCCATGGCAAATGCACTGCCGGCTGTGAAGGAACAGGCAGACTATATTACAAAATCCAATGATGAAGACGGGATACTTCATGTAATCAATGAATTTATGAGATAGTCTGGGACGGGGTTTTTCTAAAAAAACCCCGTCCCAGACTGCTTTTACCCTGTCCCCACTCTAATCAACATACGGTTTTGCTATCTCCCGAAATCTCTCCTTATGTTCCTTATACCATCCTTCAAAGGTAAGTCCTGACTTTGCAATTTCTTCTCCCAGCTCTTTTAAAAATGCAGGGATATCTGTCTCAAGAATCGTTCCTACCTGCTCCCCAAACCGTTCTTTTCCTTCTTCATCATTCCCGTTGACTGTAAGAATGAATGCAGGCTGCGGCTTTCCATCTGTTCTTTTCATGCCGCCGCGAAACCCGATTCTTCCTATCTGATGAGTCCCACAGGAAGAAGGACAGCCTGATATATGAATCTGAGGCAGTACGCCGTCTGGAAGCTTCCATTCTCTTGATGCACTTATCAGCTCTTTTAAAAGCTTCTGGGAGTCCCGTACCCCAATCTGGCATATAGATGCTCCAATACAGGCAACGGATGTTTCAAATAAATTCTCTGCCCCCTGACTTGTAATGTCTAAAATCTTCTTTGCCTCTTTTCCGGTACAGTTAATGATATATACTGTCTCGTCCGGTGCAATCCGAAGCTCTGTTTCTTCCATATCCTTCACAGCCTCATAAAGCTCACCGAATTTCTCTGGTTTGGGGCAGCCGCCGGCAGGATGCCATGCTACCGCGTACAGACCTTTTTGCTTCTGTGGTATCGCCCGAATATGCTCTGCTGTACTTCCGTCTCCTTCCTTTGTAACATAGTGGATATAATCTGGAAGCACCAAATCTTCCTCCCTAAGAGCCTCCTGAAGCTTTTCTATAAAACAGTCTGAATAGCTTTCTCCCAGCAGATCCTGCATGTAACGCGTTCTTGCCTTTGCACGGTTTTCATAATTTCCGTATGTTACAAACATTTTTACCATGGCCTTAATATAATAGAGAATCTGGTTAGCCTCTGCTCCTTCTGCAACAAGCACGCCCATCTTCGGATTATTCCCCAAACCTCCTGCGCTGTAAACGTCAAAGCCTCCGTCCCTTCTTGCTGCAAAACCCAAATCCCGGAAAGTAGCATGGGTTACATTTTTCGGTGAATTTGAAAAGCATACTTTAAGCTTTCTTGGAAGCCTAACTGTCTTAATGAGATCCATCAAATAGGATGACGCCGCCTCTGCGTATGGCATTACATCAAAGTATTCCCCCTGTTCTACACCGGATAGGGGAGAAACCATCACATTTCTTGGGAAATCTCCGCCTCCACCTCTTGTTACGATTCCATAGTCAAGGGCTGATACTGCAAGCTCACATACTGTATCTACGCTTAAGTTGTGGAGCTGCACTGTCTGACATGTGGTAAAATGTACTTTGTCAATCTGGTACTTCCTGATGCTGTCTGCGATAAATTTAAGCCCTGCTTTATTGACACGTCCGCCGGGAAACCTAAGCCTTAACATATGCGTCTTTGCACCCCTTTGGGCATAACTGCCGAAAGCGCCGGAAAGTGCCTTATACTCCGGGATGGATATTTCTCCTTCATGAAACTGTCTGGTAATCCTTTCGAATTCTTCATAGTCTTTTTTCCAATCAGAGGGTTTCATTCTTTGTTCTCCTATGCAACGGTATTTTATCTTTATTTATCTTTCCCATTTTTCGGAATATTATAATACAGTATTAGTACCTTATCTGTCATTGCAGAAATGCCGACTGCCAGAAATTCCCTATTAAAGCCCCAGCTCTCCAAATTCCGTCACTGGCGGTATACACGCCCCATTTTTGCAAAGATAATATACCGTCCCGCTCTCAGGAACCGGGTATTCCTTTGTATAAGGTGCACATTTTGAAAGCTCTTTTTCATTGTCTGCTGTCTTTACAAGCACATTCAACCCATAGACAAGTGTTTTTCTTAAATATTCTACAAGCTCTTTTGGCAGTCCATCCTTTACGGCACATACAAGTTCCTTATGGGGATAAAGAACGCCCGCAAAGGTAAATAGACAAAGACAGTGCCCGGCTGGATAGTCACGGACTACATTCGCCAGAAATGCTATCTGCCTGTCCGCTGCATCCTGCCATTTTTTCTCCCCAGTCAGCGCTGCGATCTTACAAAGCACTGCTAAAGCTACAGAATTTCCTGAAGGAATTGCACCGTCATACACCTCCTTTGGCCGCGTAAGCAAAGCTTCTGCATCTGAAGCGGTAATATAATATCCTCCGTCTCTTTTATCCTCAAAATAATCCATCATCTGACCGGCACGTAAGACCGCCTCCTTTAGATATTCCACTTTAAAGGTTCCCCTGTACAGCTCAAGAAGTGCCAGCGCATAGACTGCATAGTCAGAAAGCTGCCCCGCATATGCCGCCTCCCCGTCACAGTACCTAAGATACAGCCGGTTGTTCCCATCTGTCATATATTTTCTCAGAAACCGCTCCGCCTGTGCTGCAGCACCGACATACCTTCTATCCCCAAGAAGCTGCCCGGTCCACAAAAGGGCAATTATTGTCCATCCATTCCAGGACAGCAGAATCTTTGTATCCTTATGAAGGCTGGTACGCTCCATACGATACTTGTAAAGCTTCTGGATACGTATATCTTCAGGCATCCATTCCTGTATTTTCATATGCCCGATTCGATTTGGAATACTTTTATCCTCAAAATTACCTTCACGGTTAATTCCATATAAAGCACAAAATTCTGCTCCGTCCCTTTTTCCCAAAACCTGCTCTATTTCTTCTGGCGTGAATACATAATATTTCCCCTCCACACCGTCGCTGTCTGCATCCTGTCCACAGTAAAATCCGCCGCACTCATCTCTTAACTCTCTTAAAATATAGTCTGCCGTATTCTTTGCAATCTCTGCGTATTCCCTGTTTCTTGTAGCCTGAAAGGCATTTAAATAAGCAAGAATCAGAAGAGCATTATCATACAGCATTTTCTCAAAATGTGGAACCAGCCACCTTTCATCTGTAGAATAGCGGGAAAACCCTCCCCCGATATGATCGTAGATACCTCCCCGCGCCATGGCATTCAGAGTCTTTTCTGCCATTTTAAGCGCCTCTGGTACAGCCTCTGAATAGGAATATCTCATAAGAAACAAGAGCTGATGGGGCATAGGGAATTTTGGAGCCTTTCCAAACCCTCCCCATTCTCTGTCAAACTGCCTGCTAAGCTGGTGAAATGCTTCATGAAGAAGCTCTGGATCTAGCTCATTTTTATCGCAAGAAGAGTACTGGCTGTCCTGTGTAACTGCCGACGCAATCTCCTCGCCTGCATCCAGCAGTCTTTCCCTCTGATTTTTCCACAGTTCTGCAAGCCTTTCTAAAATCTCTATAAGACCCTCCTGTCCGTATCTCCGCCTTTTGGGGAAATAGGTTCCGGCAAAAAAGGGCTTCTGCTGCGGGGTCATGATAACTGTAAGGGGCCACCCGCCGGCCCCTGTCATAAGCTGACAGACCGTCATATATACCGCATCAATATCTGGACGCTCCTCTCGATCCACTTTGATACAGATATAATCTTCATTGAGAATTTCTGCTGTCTCTTCATCTTCAAAGGATTCATGAGCCATTACATGACACCAATGGCAGGTGGAATAGCCAATGCTAAGAAATATGGGTTTATCTTCCTTCTGTGCCCTTTTAAAAGCCTCGGTGCACCATGGGTACCAGTTAACAGGGTTTTCTTTATGCTGAAGCAGATATGGTGATTTTTCATGGTTTAAGTGATTTGACATATTCGTGTTTCCTCCGTCTATTCTAAATAAAAGTAGTATATCCAAAAAATGTGATGTTATAGAAGGAGTTATAAAAAGATGTAAAGCCCCCTATATTTTAATATAAAGACTTTACATCTTTGTTGTTGTGATTTCTTATGCGGATACAGCTAATTGTCCTTTAGCAGCATATCCGGCGGCTTTATTTCCCCTGTCCGTAATGATTTGCTGCAAAGTCCTTCATAAATAATATCTTGTCCTCGTCAATCTCCCTTGGTTCGCCAATGAGAAGCGCTTTATGATATATCTTTGCCGTCATTTCCAATACCGTACATACTCTGAATGCAGTATCCATATCCTTTCCCGCACATACGGCTCCATGATTTGCCATCAAGCAGGCCGCGCCGTCCCCCAAAGCTTCAATTACATTGTCTGCCAGCTCATCTGTTCCGGGCAGTGCATACTCTGCACATTTGACTATACCACCAAGAAGCTGTGCCGCCTCGTCAATCACTGGTGGAATATCCTTGTGAAGGCATGCAAATACTTGTGAATCAATAGGATGAGTATGTATAATTGCATTCACATCCCGCCTTTTATTCATAATGCCTATATGCATCCCGTATTCTATTGTGGGTTTACGTTTTCCTTCTACAGTATGAAGCTCCTCATCCATAACAACAATATCCTCTGGCTCAATTATATCATACTGCATACCCGAGGGCGTCAGATAAATGAGACCAGTTTTAGGGTCACGCACACTGATATTTCCCCAAGTTTCCACTGTAAGTCCTGAATTTATCATTCTTTTTCCACATTCAACAAGATACTTTTTGTAATCCATCTAGTCCTCTTCTCCTTTGTTATTTATATATTCTGCAGGGAGTAGGTTTTTACCTGCAGGGAATTTTCAATATATTCAGTATATTATAGGTTAACATCTTTTAATATTCTCCACAAGCTGTACCACATATTTTAGTCTAAGACAGGTAAAGCTGGGGACGGGGTATTTTGAAAAATACCCCGTCCCCAGTTCGTTTCTCCCTGTCCCCTAGCTTCTCATTGCTCCGTCTACAGAAAGAATCTCTCCTGTTACATATGCTGCCATATCGCTTGCAAGGAATAGAAATGCGTTTGCAACGTCCTCTGGCTCTCCTACTCTACGTAGAGGAATTGCATTAATTAGCGGCTGAATCATCTTCTCTGGAAGAGCCGCAACCATATCTGTCTTTGTAATTCCAGGCGCTACTGCATTTACGCGGATTCCGCTTGGTCCTAATTCTCGTGCAAGTGACCATGTCATTCCATTTACAGCAGACTTACTTGTTGGATAGGCCACACCGCTTGGCTGTCCACAGATACTTACCATTGAGCTTGTATTGATAATGCATCCACTGCCCTGCTCCTTCATAATCTTTACTGCCGGCATTATTGCATTTATAATTGCGCTGACATTTAACTGCATAACATTTTCAAAGTGTTCTGCCGTGTAGTCGGTAACCGGCTTGCTGTCTGATATGCCTGCATTATTTACAAGGATGTCAATCCGGCCATACTTTTCTTTTACCTTTTCAATTGCTGCTTCTACTGCTTTTGCATCCTTAAGGTTCGGGTAATCTCCGCTTACTTCCCAGTCTGCGTTTTCTTCCTTTAAAGAAGAAAGCGCTTTTTGTACTGTCTCTTCTCTGGAGCCGAAGAGAACAACTTTGGCGCCGTTTTCAAGATACTTTTTTACAATTGCATATCCGATTCCTCTTGTGCCACCTGTTACTACAGCTATTTTCCCTTTTAACATGTGTGTTCCTCCTTAAATAATAAAGTTGTTTATATTTTAACATTGAGGGTGATAAGCGTCAATTAGTTGATTGATATTACATTAAGGTTTTGCAGTATAAGGTCGATATATAAATATCATATGTGCAGTGATAGATTTAAGATTGATATGCAGGATTAGGTAACACTAAAAGTATTTTAAGTGATATTAGGGAGTGATGAAAAAGAATGAATGAGAATAGTACGAAAATAGCAGAACTTAACCTTCCGCGTACCATTCATCTGGTTCCTATGGACCATATAAGCGGGTTTGATATACGTCCAGGGTTTTATGAAACGAATGGCGCTACGGCTATTCCAGGCGGGGTTAATTTTACTGTGTATTCTCACAATGCTACTTCGATTGAACTGCTTTTATTCAGAAGGGAGGAGACGGAACCTTTTGCTGTGATTCCGTTTCCTCACCATTATAGGATTGGAAATGTGTATTCCATGATTGTTTTTAAGCTGAATATCGAAGAGTTTGAGTATGCTTACCGGGTGGATGGGCCTTATGAGCCTAAGAAGGGCCTGATTTATAATAAAAATAAATATCTTCTTGACCCTTATGCTAAGGCGGTGACCGGACAGAGCTGCTGGGGGGCTACTTCTCCCCGTGGACAGCACTATAAAGCCCGGGTTGTTAAGGATGATTTTGACTGGGAGGATATGAGGGCACCTCTTCTTCCTATTGAGGATTTGATTATATATGAACTGCATGTCCGGGGATTTACTATGCATGAATCTTCTCTTGTGGCAAAGCCGGGAACATTTGCCGGACTTATGGAGAAGCTTCCTTATCTTATTGATCTGGGTGTAAATGTTGTTGAATTAATGCCTATCTTCGAATTTGATGAAATGCAGGATTACCGGGAGGTGAACGGAGAAAAGCTTTATAATTACTGGGGATATAATACCGTAAGCTTTTTCTCTCCTAACACAAGCTATACAGCGAATACAGAATATAACCGGGAAGGAAATGAATTAAAGAAACTGATTCAGACCTTTAATCAGCATGGAATAGAAGTCTTTCTGGATGTTGTATTTAACCATACTGCCGAAGGAAATGAAAAGGGACCTTTCTTTTCATTTAAGGGCTTTGATAACAATATATACTATATGCTGACCCTGGACGGTTATTATTATAATTTCAGCGGATGCGGAAACTCTCTGAACTGCAACCACCCGATCGTACGACAGATGATACTGAACTGTCTGCGCTACTGGGTCACAACTTACCGTGTGAACGGCTTCCGTTTTGACCTTGCCTCTATTCTTGGGAGAAATGAAGACGGGTCTCCGATGCTCGAGCCGCCGCTTCTGCAGTCCCTTGCATTTGATCCGATTCTTGGAGATGTAAAGCTGATTGCCGAGGCATGGGATGCCGGCGGGCTCTATCAGGTTGGAACTTTTCCGTCATGGAACCGGTGGGCAGAATGGAACGGACGGTACAGGGACGATATCAGACGGTATCTTAAGGGTGATGCAGGGCTTGCGCAGGCCGCTGCTCTGCGTATATCGGGCTCGCGGGATATTTATGAAGCAGATTCCCGGCAAAATGCTTCTGTAAACTTTATTACCTGCCATGACGGATTTACTCTGTATGACTTGTTCTCCTATAATGAGAAGCACAATGAATCAAACGGCTGGAATAATACAGACGGCGCAAATGACAACAATAGCTGGAATTGCGGCATGGAGGGGGATACGGATAATCCAGAAATACTTTCTTTAAGAAAGCGCATGATACGAAATGCCTTTGCAGTCCTTATGGCAAGCCGCGGAATTCCTATGTTTCTTGCAGGTGATGAGTTTTGCAATACACAATTCGGCAATAACAATGCCTACTGTCATGATAATATCATTACGTGGCTTGACTGGAACAGGCTTAAGGAAAACCGCGATATTTTTTCCTTCTTTCAATATATGATACGCTTCCGCAAGGAACACCGCCTCCTTCGTACCAATGTAAGCGGCGGAGCTTGCGGCCTGCCTGATGTCAGCTTCCACGGTACCTCACCATGGTGCTCACAGTTTGCCGAGTATGACCGGTATGTGGCCGTCATGTTCGCAGGCCAGGAGCCTGGCACCGGACCGCAGGTGATTTACGTTGCCTCCAATGCTTACTGGGAGGACTTGGATATAGTACTTCCTGAACTTCCTGCTTCTATGTGCTGGGAGGTAGCTGTTGATACATGGAATGATGAGCAGAATACATATTCACTTGCTGGTGGATGTATTACGATCCATTCCAGAAGCGTAATGATATTAGTGGGGAAATAGCAGGTTGTTTCTTTAATTCTTCCACAAGCTCCTTTGCCGGCGGCTTTGTTCCGACTGTGGTAACAGCCCCGGCAGACGCTGCCATACAAGTTTATTCCGACATCCTTACACAAATATGCTGCACCGTTATAGGCATTCCTCCGTAATCATAAACACACTCTGCGCTACGTATAGAAAAAGTATTTTCTATACACTCCTCCATCCGCTGAATAGAATACTCACTATTATAGTTATGTGCTATATATTCATAATACTTTAACCAAAAATTTTTAAAGTTGGATTTTGAACAATCTACATAGCTTACCAAAAATGCTAATGGCACTCCTATCGGATTATAATTATCTAGAAGCTTATTTAAATGAGCTCTCCAATACTTTTGTTCACTGGACGAAAAACTTTTCAGATTTAAAGCCTCAAAAATAGCTATTGGTTTTTGAGGTGTCTCCATGATTTCCAAATCTAATTCTCCCGCCTGTTTACCACTCACAGATACTCCCCTAAGCGTTTGATCTGATGTATAATATCCTTTACTGCGAAGCATGTCTCTTACTTGTGTATTACGTACATTTTCTGCCTTGGAATAGAATAGTTTATTTGCCTGCATCGTTATACATATCTCTTTGATATCTTGTACGAGCTTATTTCTACGAAAGTTAATCTCTCCATCTGTTTGATTCAAAATATCTAAAATATTAATATTCCTTTTCAGCTTACCAGAATAAATTATCTTATTGCCATGCTGATAGCTGTCCAGCAAATAAGCATAATCAAATTCTTCCGATGTTCCTTTTTTCTTATACACTATTTTTTCCGTTGTATTTAAACCTAAAGACTCATTTATATTTCGTATGACCCCTCTAATAAATCCTAAATAAACATTTGGCGGATATAACTCATTAGCACTTATCACATATATTTTTATATTATTATCCTCTATTTTAACCAATGCTTTTAGTCCCATACCTTTAGAGTAAAAAACCGCTCCAGACATCCAAACATACTCATGCTGCAAATCATTACGCATCTCAACCATTAACCTATGCAATACATTATTAGGAAGATATTCATATTGAATTATATAATTTAATGCGTTCTCACTCTCTGCCATCTCTTTCGCAATTGGCTTTTCATTTCTCTCGCATAGCATAGGTATAAATTCTGTCTCATCATTTAACCGATATGACAGCCTAAATTTTCTTATTACCCCCAATACATACTCAATTTCAACTGGCGAATATGATATAAAATCCAATACTCCTTTAAACCAATCATCTTTCTTTACCGGATTCTTTAATAATTGATGTATATCTTCATGTCTAATTAATCCATTATTTGCTTTACATCCCCCATTAAATAAGATTATATAGATTGCATTTGTAATCCAATCCGGTCTTAAAATCATATAATCGGATAACGCACTAGTATCACGGTAGCAAAAACTAATGCCCAAGTCACTAAACCACTCCAATAGACTACTTCTTACTTCCTTATCTGCCTCCACGCCACATTCTTCACATATCTCTTGAAACATATATTCATTTATATAATATTCTTTCATATACTGAAGTCTATTCTTCAGCAGATTCCATGAATCAAGAAACGGCTCATTTATATATGGTATTTTCTCTACTTCCGAAAATAATTCTTTCTGAAAAGAATTATTAAATTCGTCTTGAGAAAATCTTTGGGCAGATAACCTTATAACCTTTGTAATATTAGGATACAATGTCATCAACGCTGGTTCATTTACCGATGCTGATGGATTTTGATCAATTTGATTTATTACGAGCAGTACCCGCGCACCTTGAGCAAAGCTTTTTATATTATGAAGCCAATACCGCGCTCTTTCATCTTGAGTATTATCTCTTGCATTAACAAATACTACATATAATGTTCGTTTCGTTAAAAACATTCTATGCATAGAATGCATAATCTCTTGTCCGCCAAAATCCCAAAAATGAATTAATATATTTCTGGACTCTATAATATAATTATGGCTTAATATTGATATTCCTGGAGTTGCCTCCCCGTTAAAATCCTTTGGCAGGCTTCCATTTTTAAGTAAACGTTGAATGGATAAACTCTTTCCGGCTCCTCCATCTCCCAAAAATATTACCTTTACTTCATTAAGAGGATTCATCTCCTCTTCGTTTCCTTGTACATTCTCCTTATTGTGAAACCATGATTCTATAATTAATCTTGGCTGCTCCAAAATACTCATGTCCATATCAGCAATGTTTGTATCAAGAAGCTGTATACCCATCCCTTTTTTATTTAAATAAAATTCCAGCTCTAAATCTAATATACTTGCAGGCAAAGAATCTAATCTCATATTAGATAAATCTAGCTTTCTTAAATTTGAAAATGATGCTATATTCTCTGGAATTACTCTTATTTCTGTTCCTTCAAGCACAAGCGAGCGCAAACTAATTGGTAACAAAATGTTTTCTAATGAAGATATATTTGTATACCCTAAATTTAAATAGTGCAGTTTTTTTAATTTATTTAATGCAGGAAGTATATTGATAGGCGTCTTGTAGCAGTCTAAAAATTCCAATTCCGTTAAATCTTCAAGTGGAGGAATCTCTTTAATACTTGTCCCACGTATACTTACCCTTACTAATTTGGGAAAATTATGTAAAAAACCTATGTTTTGAACTTTCGTATTAGAAATATCTAAATACTTTAATTTTAACAAGTTGGCTTTCACATTCAGTCTATTTATTGGATTATTCCGCATATTTAATACATGTAAATCTGGAAAAATATCTAGATCCGGTAATTCCTCTATATTAGTAAAATTTAAATCTAAATGCTGTAATTTTGAAAGATCGCACATTCCTTCTACTTGTGATAGTTTTAAATTATTTGATAAATTTAGCTTCTTTAGCCGTATTAATTTTGTCAAATCAATCTTAGTAATTTGTGTGAATCTGACATCAAGACAAGATAATTGACTTGGTAATAATTCTATCCATCTGCTTATATCCGACATTGAATCGCATATAATCAGCAGCCAAGTTCTATCATTAGTGTAATACCCTCCTATAGCATCCGGCGAAATCTGTAAAATATCGTCCTGCTCTCCTTCATTCCCTAATATATGTACCTCTCTAGTACTCCCCCAATCGAATCGGAAACTTTCAAACACTTCCAAACTTTCTTTTGTCGTCTCCTCATATAATTGCTTAAAATTAATGCTTTTATATGGTGATGAACTATATGAAACTAACTTTTTCATCTTTCCTCCCAATAAACTTGCTATTTTATACAAAAATTATCTCAAAATAAAACACAAGACTCATTCACAAAGTAATCGGCAGTACTGGTTGTAATTCCTCTAAAATAAGTGATTTATAGACTATTTAAATCATAAAACAATATCTAAAATTTCATTGAAATTCATAATTTCGTAGCTTGGTCTTATATTAAGTTCACTACATTTATCCTTAAGTTTTTTCTCCTGTTCAAAATCATACTGTGTCCAATGAGATATAGCTACCAGTTTGCTATATAAATCAGGCTCAGTCTTTCCACCAGTCATCCATATAGACTCAATGTTTGCACAATCCGCCATATAAACATCTTTCGTCAAGCTGTCACCAACATATATAGCATCATCAGTTGTTATATTTTCTCTCTTACATATTTGTAAAAGCGTGTCTGGGTCAGGTTTTCTTGTCTGGACTATTTCTATCTTTTCTGGTTTGATTATATTTTTGTCATTCTTAAACTGACTATCTGAAAGATAAATTCTTTCAAATAAACATTCTATTCCCAATTTTTTTAATCTGTAATATCCATTCTCTTCTGTCGAATCACTATATCCTATAATTTTAATCCCTTTCTTGTATAGTATATTTAAAGTGTCATATACTCCTGGAAACAGCTTCAAATTATACTTTCTAACTGAATTAAATCTATGAAATGCTTCATTGAGAATATTTTTCAATTCTACATCACTATAGCTGGCATATTTTCCCTTGATACTAGGTAATTGTAGGGTTGAAAATGGATATTCCACATTATGATACTGTTGATGTATAGTTTTATACTCATTAATTAAAACATTTTTCTCAATCCCTGTTATATTAACTAGAGCATCAACCATTTCATAAAATGCCGGAACAAAAAAGTTTATCCAACTATATAAAGTATCATCTAAATCAGTGATTAATAATTTTTTCAACGTATTTCCTCCTCTAATGGTATATCATGCGAACAAAGCAGCTTACCATTCTGCCCATCTGGATAAATTGCATACTCATTAATAGTTACTTTATCGTTTTTGACATTTAACACAGCAAACATATTTGGCCTAGATTCGCTTAATTGTTCTCCTACAACACCAGCACTACCCACTCCTACAACATAATATTTAAACTTTTTATTGTCATCCACTTTTCTTATGATTTCAGAATAAAATTCCTTATGGGTATGTCCATGTAATACCAACCGTATACGATTTCTCACAATAAACTGGCTGACTGCCTCGCTGTCAAGCATCATTGAATACATTCTATCCGCTTTAGGCTCCTCTTTAAATAGCACTGGCAGTAAATGATGGTGCATGACTAAAATTCTAAAAGACTTTGAATTTTGTGTTTCTTTCAAACACTTTTCCACTTCCGCCAATTGATCATTTCCTACAAAACCCATACCTTGAAAATGTCCTTTTTCCTGTTGCAATAAGCAGCTATTTAAACAAATTATTTCAAGCGGCTGCAAATTATTCGTCAAAAATCTATGGACGGAAAATAATGCTTCACGAGGTTCCACTCCAAAGTACTTTCTGTAAAAGTCCACATAGGACTCTTTTGCCTTATCATAAGCTACAGTGACTGGTTTTTTTTCATCAAATTCCTCATCAGAAAATGATATATCGTGATTTCCCGGCACAATAGCATAGAGAGAACTATTAAGTCCATATATACTATTAATATCTTGCATAAAAGACACTGCTTTTTCAAATTCAAATTGGCTTGCAGTATATGTCAAGTCACCCGAAATAATCATAAAAGAGGGGCGCTTTATACCATGTCTTTCCAGCTCTGTATTCAATCTAATACTCAGTTTATTACTATCACCCGGTTTTGGAGAAAAACAGTGATATTTGTCTGAAAAATGCAAATCCGACAGCCATAAAATCTCATCAGATTTAAGCACTTTATAAGAAGAAAAATAATTATCATCGCTTAAAAGCTCATTATTATACGAGTGAATTTCATGTATCTTATCACCTTTTTTCCATTCTCTTAAAAACCAAATTGTTCTTTGTTGTTCAGACAATTCAGACAGACTATATACTTGTTTGTTGTAAAAAACTGAAAATGGAGACTCTCCGCTTACAAAAAAACTATTCACACGTAAATATGAATATTTATGTAAAACCTCTAACGCTTCTGATTCTGAAAAGCAATTGAATATTTGAGAAAATTTAAACCACAGCCTGTACTGATCTTTACGATAATATTCCGGAGTAGTATCAGAATCTGGCGTCTCTAATAGCTGACCATTATAAAACACTATGTCAGTACAATCTGCTTCATATAATTTTTCATTCCCTGAATCAAGTAAATATATTTGTATTTGACCTACTTTATTTATTAATGTATTCAAAAAATTGAATTCATCAATTGGAACTTTTTCTTGTGGCTTAGCCCACCATCCCCACCATACAGACCCAAATAAATCAATAATATCCTTATGTACTTTTATTGTATTAGACGTATTCAAATCTCTAAATCTTAAAATAATTGTTTTTAGCGTATTTTTCATTTGTTCTCCGTACCTTTCGATATATAGTAGTCATATCTTAATATTTTGATAATATAAAGTTTTTCCTGCATCCATTTTAAATGCCTCTGTCATTTTAACACTATGAACTTATCATCCATTACCCTTTTTCCACAAATGGAACATTGTGCTCTTGTACCGCCAACTGTCGAAGTAATTCCCTTCGTTCTTTTGATTTTTCTATTGAATAACTGGAACTCAAACGAAATCCAAGTTGTGAAAGACATAACATAGCAATATCACTATAAGCATATATTCCGCCATAGCGTCCAGCTTTTGAGACAATACCAATGGCATTCATCTGCGTAATAATATTGAAGGCCAGCAAAGGGAACGTCAAACTGACCAAACCTCGGTATTAGTTTATCTGTTTAGCATAATATAGCCTTTTGTAGCGAACCATTATTTACCATATCGAATACTTGTTCTTATTTCAATAATTTTTCTTCAGTATTTCTATCGTTTCTTAATCTCCCAATATCCTGATTTGTCACTTCCGATTCTTTCTATTAGGTCTTTCTTTCGTAAAGAATTCAATGTCTATTGGATCGTCCCCAATGATTTTGATGTTGCATCCGCCAGTTCCTGTCTTGTATAATAAAAATTTTTTTCAAGCAGACCATATACTGCCTACGTTCTGCAGATGTTACTTCCCGCTCCTCATCCGCTATCCTCAGATAATATCTTCCCGCAGCAGAATAAGAATAATCCTCTCCATGAAACTCTACCTTGATTACATGGCGGTCATCCAGAATTTCTTCTTGTATCACAGGATATATTTGTGGTTTTAGGATTCATATACCTTATTGAACGGAGTCCACCCGCCCGCAGGGCATGTATTACGGTGTGCCCTTGGGTATACAAATCTGGACACATCCCGAAGAGATGATTCCGTCACATCCTGCCCATCCACATCTCCATTCGGCTTCACGCCAAAGTATAAAGTTCCAACGCCATGTTTATTCAAAATAGAAGAAATCGAAATCATAGCCTCTTTCAATTCGCCGGTAGTTTTTTTGAATTCCAATGTCTCCGATTCTTTTCCCAAGTTCATCGTCTATCACACCTCCCCAAACAGTATAACACATTTTAGGATAAAAGCATTCAAAAATGGCACTGTAACGGCACTGCAAAATTTGTCTTATTTTCCAGTGCCATAGACATCCGTTATTTATTTCTGAACATTCTGGCACAGTGCAGCTTTTTATGATTTTTTCCCATATGGCGTTTTTGGTTCTGCCACCATCGACAACGGTTTCTGTCTGTCAAAATCATAAGTAATCGCCTTATGTTCCTGTCCGGCAAAAGATGCCGGACCGCCAATACCAAAGTATTTCTCGAAAAATATCTTTAACTTATCAATAACGCCCTGTTTCTTTTTTGCTCTCCCGCCACCTCCAAATCTCGAAATCGGTGGCATGAGCTTGTCAATGTCTGTTCCGGATGTTTTTATCTCCCCATCCCGAAATGCATTCTCCATAAATTTGCGGGTATCTTCTGGTTTCAGTTTTTCCTCTGCTATAATTTCATCAAGGTCATGCGCCCTCTGCTCCACCACATAGCCGTGCCATTCATTCATAACATCATCCACGTCGTTGATTCCTGCAATAAAATTTTCAATGAGCTGTTTCTTGCTGCGCAGTTCCGGACTGGCGTCAATCGCTTTATGGATCGTAATCAGCACCTCTTTATCCTCACAGTGGGTATCATGGTACTTTTTTACAAGCATGAGAATATAGTCAATGTTAATTTCTATCTGCCGGATCAATTCAATCTCAAATACGACATCGTCTGTGATGTCCGTACTTTCCTGCCGTTTCCGTTTCCATTCATCCCGTAAGTCCTGATAACGTCCGAGGTAATCCTGCAGAGCACGCTCTGAAATCAATTCATTCCCCTTGAAATCATCAAAGGACAACAGCAAGTTCCGCATACGGAGAATCGCGCCAAACAGGGCAATAAAGTCTTTCTGGTTTTGCTCTCCAACAATCTGCGGCTCTAATAATGGAAACTTATGATTCAACTCCTCCATCAAATCCACATAACCCGGCATTTGTTTTCCATCCACAGACTCATATCCATAATAGTAATCCTTGAAGCTCTGCAGAAGAACAATTCCCCCAGCATTCTTATCCCCAAACAGGGAAATTGCACTGTCTACACGCTTTTGCAGGTTGCGGAAACATACGACATTGCCAAATGTCTTGATGGAATTGAGGATACGGTTGGTACGGGAAAATGCCTGTATCAGTCCGTGCATCTTCAGATTCTTGTCCACCCACAAGGTATTCATAGTAGTGGCGTCAAAACCTGTAAGGAACATATTGACAACAATCAGAATATCCAGTTCTTTATTTTTCATTCGAAGAGATACATCTTTATAATAATTCTGGAATTTATCGCTGGAAGTATCGTAATTCGTATGGAACATTTTATTATAATCCTTGATGGCTTCTTCAAGAAATTCTCTGGACGGCTGGTCAAGCGCAGAGGTGTCCTCTGAATTTTCTTCATCCAGAATGCCGTCCGCTTCTTCCTCATTTGCACCATAGCTGAAAATCGTTGCGATACGCAGCTTCTTCGTTGGATCTGCTGTCATCTGCTTTTTAAATTCCTGGTAATACAGTTTTGCCATTGGTACGCTAGATACTGCAAAGATAGAATTAAAACCGCTGATGCGCTGCTTTCGCTTGATTTCCTCCACCTCTTCGTCACGCTTAGCCGTTGCCACCTCTTCGATATTGGTCAGTGTATTGTAGATGTATGTTTTATCCCCTCGATAGGTCTTCTGATCAAAATGTTCCAGTATGTACTGCGTCACAATACGGATGCGCTCAGAAGCCATCATAACCTTCTCCCGGTTAATATCCCATACCATCTCGTCTGTGATTTCTTCATCCGTATCCATCGTCTTGATATAATCTACCCGGAACGGAAGGACATTCTTATCATTGATTGCATCCACGATCGTGTAACTATGCAACTGATCGCCAAAGGTCTGCCCTGTCGTAAAAAAAGCTGGATTCTTCGCTCTGCCGGAATTTACGGAAAAAATCGGAGTTCCCGTAAATCCGAACAGGTGATATCTCTTGAAATTCTTTACAATAGCTGTGTGCATATCTCCAAACTGGCTTCGATGGCACTCGTCAAAAATAATGACGATATGTTTTGTGTACACTTCATGCCCCAGATTCTTCTTAATAAAAGTTGCCAGCTTCTGAATAGTTGTAATAATGATATGCGCATCCGGATCTTCCAACTGGCGTTTCAGTATGGCAGTAGAGGTATTGCTGTTGGCCGCTCCCTTTTCAAAGCGGTCATATTCTTTCATGGTCTGGTAGTCCAGATCCTTACGGTCAACCACAAACAGCACCTTATCGATATATGGCAGTTTCGAAGCAAGCCTTGTGGTTTTAAATGAAGTCAGCGTCTTGCCGGAACCAGTCGTGTGCCAGATATATCCGCCGCCTTCCACACTTCCATATTTCTTATAATTATATGCTATCTCAATACGGTTCAGAATACGCTCCGTTGCCGTAATCTGGTATGGACGCATAACCATCAGCATATCTTCAGAGGTAAAAATACAGTATTTCGTGAGGATATTCAGAATCGTATGCTTTGCAAAAAAGGTTTTCGTAAAATCAATAAGGTCGGGAATCACACGATTATTGGCATCCGCCCAGAAGCAGGTGAATTCAAAGCTATTGCTTGTCTTCGTCTTGCTTGCTCCTCTTTTCTCATGCTCCTTTTCCGCATTCCTTCTGGTACTATTAGAATAGTATTTTGTATTCGTGCCATTGGAAATGACGAAGATCTGAATATACTCATACAATCCGCAGCCTGCCCAGAAAGACTCTCTCTGATAGCGGTCAATCTGGTTAAACGCCTCACGAATGGCAACGCCTCTTCGTTTCAATTCAATATGCACTAGAGGCAGTCCATTGACCAAAATGGTCACATCATAGCGATTGTCGTGCTTTGCACCATCTTCTTTACCAACTATATACTGATTGATAACCTGCAGACGGTTATTATGGATGTTTGTTTTATCAATTAGTGTAATATTCTTAGTTTCTCCGGTATCGCGCTTTAATACTTTCACATTATCCTCTTGTATAGTGCGCGTTTTTTCCACAATATACTCATTGGGATTAGCAATGGTATTTTTAAAAAAATTCTCCCACTCCGTATCGGAAAACTGATACTGATTCAGTTCTTCTATTTTTTTACGGAGATTAGCAACCAGATCCTTCTCTGTGTGAACAGACAAATACTCATATCCCTGCTCACACAGCAGACGGATAAATTCCTGTTCCAGTGCAGATTCGCTCTGATAGCTGTCAGAATGCTTCTTAACTGGCTCATATTCTGTGACTACCGTATTTTCCGATGTCTCCGCTACAATATTAAAGTACGGCATAGTCTTGCCCCCTTACTTTTGTATTTTATAGCTGTTCTGTACCTCACAGCTATGATGCAAAATCCATTTAAAATTGCCTGCGGCAATGGAATTTTGCACCCTTGGATCATATTCTTACGGTCTCAGCAGCAAGTGCTTCGACCTGTCCTGAATCTTTACTGTACCTCGCCAAAAGATAACAACTTATCCCTATAGTATTCGTATTGCTTCTGTCGTGCTTCGATTTCTGCCGGAAGTCCTACGGACAGGTCATTGCAGAGGGTATCAAAGCGGTCGAGAATATTAATAATTCGTTTTTGTTCTTGCAAAGATGGTATCGGCAATTCAATGTTCCCAAGTTCCTCTTCACTTACATGAGGAACGCCTGCACCTCGTTTCATTGCATTCAAATCTGATTCTTTATTTTTCAAAACATAATATAAATATTTTGTAATAATTAGTTCACTTTTTCTTCATATCCGAAACCATCCGTAATATATATTTTTTGATTCCAGTAAGAAACAAATCCAGCGGATGCTCCACTTCTCGCAACTGCAACTATTTCTCCATCATGGTTGAACTTGTCAATATAATAAGCCAGTTCTTGACCACCAAGAATTACTGGAATATCCCCCTTAACTGTGTTTTTCTTTGTAATGTATTCTCCTTTGAACACATTTGCAACTTTATTGAGAGGCAACATAACATATCCAAACACATACTGAATAAGCTTAATTGCACTCAGCTCTGTCTGTCACGAGTGTGCTTCCCGTTTCAGCAAATGTCAAGAGCAAATCTCGATAATATTCATATTGTTTTTGACGAGCTTCAATTTCTGCTGGCAGACCAATATTAAGGTCTGTGCAGATGGCTTCAAAATTATCTAAAACTTTTACAATCTTCTCTTGTATTTCTATACTTGGCAATTTTATCTGCAAATTTTCCAATTTGCTTACAGCAAGTCCCGGCTGTGCTCCCTGTGATTTATATTGATTCAAATTCATAGCAGTAAGCATATGATATAAATACCTTTGTAAAGCATTACCTGTACCATCAACTACTACAGCATGCTCCGTTGCATAAAACTCTCCTTGCGCATAATTAACATTACCACATAATGCTCCCTGCCTACCAATAATTGGGTATTCTCCTTGATGACTAGGACTTTCAACATATCCTCTAACGCCATTCCCGCCGTAACATTCATATTTATAATTTTCTGTTTTTTCTTCAGAGATACTAAATGTATTTATCGCTTTTCCTGCTTTCATAATACACGCATCCCCAAGGCGAATACTTTTTGCTTCATTAAACCTAAAGGTCAATAATTTGTTTCTATAATATTCATACTGCTTCTTACGAGCTGTAAGCTCGGCTGTAAGTAACGTGAAAGAGTCCAGCACGCGGACTATTTCACGTTGTACCTCCAGAGGAGGTACAGGGAGCATCACATCATTTAGCCTATCTGGCGTAACCTCTATAACCTTAGTTCCGTGTGCCAATTTTCTCTTTTGAGAATTAAAATGTTCAGTATGAAGATAATACACAAGATATTTAGGATTTAATGTATGATGAATAATTGCAGAATGTCCACTGACTGCAACATCTTCATCACCAAGCCACGCTAAACTCTTGCATACATCTTCAATATTTTCACTGGTAACTGCCATAATGACATCATTTTTGACAGCCATTTTCTGCTTTTTAGCTTTCTCCTCACTTATAAATGTCAGCGTACTATCTACAAACAAACCATACTTTGTATAAATCTGTCCATAATGAATGCAAGGAACACCCTGTTCAACAAAATCTTTCTTTTGAAAATTTCCACCTCTTGATATAGTGGCAACATCGCCTAGCTTTTTATACTCCACTCCATTAGGACAAAGTTCTTGTATTAGTCTCTCAAGATTAGTCATTTATTTCATCTCCTTGCTCTTGGTCTACGGGTATACTAATATTATACGCTGAAGCTACAGTAGTTACCTGAAGTGGATATATTACATAGTCCCACGGTAACAACTTTATAAGATATGGTATATTCCCAGTGCGGATGACCTCAACCCTCGCTTGATTCAGAAAAATCACATATTGTATCTCATTTTTGAATTGATAAATATATTCCAATAGTTTTTTATCTCTACTGAGGCGATATTCCTTGAACTTTTCTTGTTCTCGCATATCTCCTTGAGACATTCCGTCTATCCAATCATGATAAACATTTTCACACATTGCCAAAGCAATTTCGGGATATTCAACCATAAATATACCGATTTGTTTTGAGCCAGTATACTTTTTGTAACTCTCCATATGATGTTGCCAGTTGCTTCTAAACGAATCGGATAAAAATTCGTAAGAATGTGTAGGATTGGAGAATGCCCATGACTTTGAACGCACCTTATCAAAACTTGAGGTTCCATTCCACTCACCCTCAATTTCCTTTGTTTCAATATCAACAGTGCGACGAAACTCGCTTTCTTTTCTTGTATGTGTAGCACCCTTTCTAGTTATGGGTGATGATGTCACCTGAAAATGCTCGATAAATCCGCTTTCAAATATAAAATCAGGGAAGCGACTTGCATCAAGATTCGCTTGAGCCACTCGTAAAACGCATTCGAATTCTTCACGGTTATTTTCTTCCAGTCCAAAATATGATTTGTGGCATTCGGAATTAACAAGCCAAATTCTATCTTTCTTGAACTCATCATCTGATACATCCAAATACGTTTTATGTGTAAATGGGTTTTGCATAGGTTTACCATTTTTACAAAACATTGCATCTTTGACAATATTTAAACATCTTAATTCACGTTCCCCCCGCATAGTTATCCCTCAATCTCCTCAATAATCTTATCAATCTCATCACGAAGCATCTGCTCACGCGCCACGATTGCCTTTATCTCCGCGTTTAGCTTCACAATATCAATTTTCTCTCTGGTATCCTCCGCCTCAACATATGTGGACACAGATAAATTATAATCATTGCCTGACACTTCATCATAACTTGCCAGATGTGCAAAATACTCTACTTCTTCACGCTTTGCAAACACATCTACAATATGTTCTATATTCTCAGGTGTCAGTTTATTATTGTTCGTAACCTTAACGCACTCCTTTGTTGCATCAATGAACAATGTCTTGTTATCCGTCTTATTTTTCTTCATTACCATGATACAAGTAGCAATAGACGTTCCGAAAAACAGATTGCTCGGCAACTGAATCACGCAATCCACATAGTTGTTATCAATCAGATATTTTCGGATTTTCTGCTCTGCACCGCCGCGGTACATAATCCCCGGAAAGCATACGATGGCAGCAGTCCCATTAGACGCAAGCCATGAAAGGCTGTGCATGATAAATGCCATATCTGCCTTACTCTTTGGTGCCAGAACTCCTGCAGAAGCAAAACGGGGATCATTGATCAGCAATGGATTTTCATCTCCTGCCCATTTGATTGAATAAGGCGGATTTGAAACAATCAGTTCAAATGGCTCGTCATCCCAATGCTGTGGACTGATGAGCGTATCCTCACAGGTAATATTGAATTTATCAAATCCTACATCATGTAAAAACATATTGATTCGGCACAGGTTGTAAGTCGTGATGTTAATTTCCTGCCCATAGAAACCGTTGCGGATGGCATCTTTCCCAAGAATTTTCTCAGCCTTCAAAAGCAGAGAACCAGAACCGCAGGCCGGATCTAACAAGACGCAATCTTTGATACAAGCCTGATATGTACCATTAGCCCGGAAATCGCTTGATTTCTGGGCTTTTCTCCTGTCCGATGCCCTGAAAGCAGGCCGCCGGAAGGCACTGGTTTTATATGCTGTTGCTGTAGCTGTGCTCAAAAGCGACACCTCTTTCTGCAATCGTTAAAATGTATGCTATCGTTAAAAGGTTTCATAGGAGCCTCAAGACTTCCTTGTATATTCCTTCATCGTCGTATAACAAATAAAAATCGTGTGGCACGAATGGTCTTACTGAAAGCTCATCTTGGAGCGTTTCAACAAACTCATCCAAGGTTTCCCAACTTGATGTTAATGCCACAGTTTCTGACGTAGAATCAGGAAACAGCAGGATATCAGCCTCATCAAATCCAATGTGCCACAGCGGCTCCATCTTACCGTAGAAGTCAAAGTTCCGACATCCAGCAAGGAGCAGCTGTAAGGCTTGATCTTTTATAAACTCTTTGCTGTCTGTATGCTCCACGATGAAAAAACATGAAAAACCGTGAGTAGATTTAAGCTCTATCTTTCCATACCTTAAATCTGCACTATACAAATTGTGACGAAGTTTCTCGTATCTCATAGCTCTCACCGTCAGTAACTGATTTTGCATTCATTAATGTTCAGCTTGCCGTTCTCTTCCAGTTTCTTATCCAGCCACCATATCGGAATCGGGAGGATATCCTCGACCGGTTTACTGTTGTTCCATATTTCCACAAACTCTTTCTTCTCACGGTCATAAAGGAATTCACAATAAACATCTGAGTCCGGAGATGAGAATACTCCTCCGTAGAAGCCTTCATCGTACTCTATATTTTTGAAGTAAAAGTTTATGTAAAAGCCACCCATTATGGATTCCTCTTCAATTCAGTAATTACCAGTCAAGCTGGATGCTTTTTAATAGCTCGTATCCATCCGGTATTTCGTCGGCAACACCAATGACATCGCCTACCCATATGCCTGTATCTGTCACCCTGCCATACGCCATCAAAATTGGTAGTGGATCTACATAATCGCTCTCCGTATTGTCTCTGTATAGAATCTTAGTGCCATCAAAGGAATAACAGACCTTCCGTGTGTGATTCACGGTGTATCTAAAGTCCATTCCATCTTTCAGGAATAGTCCCTCAAATGGTTTTTCAGCGTCAATTCCATACTCATTATTCATGTACGGTTCATTGTTCTTAAGGTCTTCAAGGTAGAATCCAATTTCCTGACGAACTTCCGTCTCAGCTGCTTTAAAAAGGCCTGAGACATTCTTGTATGATTCGCACACCGTGTCAAAAGCGTCTCCTGGATATCCGATTTGCACAGTATGTTCATACAGCGTGCGCAGCGTAACATTATCTTCATCTTCGGAAATCAACTTCTCATCGCCCATCCAGAAGATGTGATCCCCAGCCCATTCCTTTGATAACAGTTCCCGGAGTGCACACAGGAATGCCGTACCTCTGACTAACGACTCTGTTCGTTTATTTCCAAAGTCGAAGTCATTTGGGCAGATATATTCTTTTTTATCGACATTTACCCAGTCGTAATATTCACCCATGTACACTCACCTCGTTTAAAATTTCTAAGATGCGGTTATCCCTTTATGTACGGAACAATCACATCGTAAAACTTCTTCGTCCAGTCAGCATGGAAGTTTGCCATCTGAAGCCAGTCGGTCTCATTCTCGATGCTGACATTATTAAGCTGAAGGAACACCTTTGAAGACTTGATGTCGTCGCCTCTGTTCCACTGGAGTGTAGTTCCAAGTGTCGATTCTATTTCGCTCTTATGAGTAATCAAACTATCAAATGCGGCCTTGTTCTCATCCTTGCTGCCTCGGCTGAAAACCACCTCCGCACGTGCTGCATCATAGTTTGCAACGCAGCACAAATAGAAGCCACCAATACCGAAGAAGCCGTTGATCCAATTATCCTTGGACGGATTCACATTGCAGAAGGAGCCGCCCTCGCCATGTGCCTTCTGAATAATTGGAAGCGCATATGTCCAGTATTTTCTCCTAAGTTCATGTCGGCTCCCCGGCTCGTCTTCATTAGACTCATTCTCATCCCGGAGATAAAACATCAGGTCTGCCGGTTCCTCATCGTATAATTTGAACAGCCGGTTCAGGACTGACAGCTTGCTGGCCGTACTGGTATTTGTCCAAACATAAATCCCATCCCCAATTTCAAGAGCCTTTGTGAAGGCATCCTTATTGGTGCTGAAATGAAGGGCAATGTTATCCTCCTCAGACATAGCCAGCTTTGTGATAACTGACTTATCTTCATCGTAAAGAATCTGGATAACCTTCTGGAACATTTCTACCCAGCTTGCGACAGGCTGTTCTGTGTTTTTGAAGGTAAACTTCGCAATAAGCCTTCCGGTCAGCTCATCCTCATCCTCGAGCGTATAGGTATCAAGCTGCTTTTCCTGCGGCTTGTAATACGTGGTCGGAGCTGCCCATATTGTTAAAGCTCTGCCGGTAAGATACTGACTGCGCTCCTCAAGCTCAGACAGCGTCCATTTGTCTCTCTTGGAAATCCAGGTGTTCATCCGGATGCCGCTGTCGTCAAAACCATTCTGCATGGTTTTCTTTTCCGTAAACGAGCTATTGCTGTATTTCGAGTTATATGCCGTCAGCGTCAGGTTGGCGACTCTGTGAAGCCACTGCTCATGGATAATCTCGTAGTCGTCACCAAGTTCCTTCTGCCATATCGGAGTGAGATGCTGCGGCATAATATGCTCAATCGAATATGTGCCATCATCGCAATGGCGGTACACGTCCTTATCCTCTGATGTTCCGAAGTTTTCAATCCTCTCCAAAATATAAATCTTGTTTTTGCTGTTCATCAGATAGACTGCTCTATCAGCGAAGGCAGCCGCAAATTCCTCATCATCTGGGAACCGGGCGCGTTCTTTTCTTGACAGCAGCGCATACTTCATTTTCTCAACATAGTTATCATCCGTGCCGTCGTACCTGATAATCTCCCTATGCAGCATAAGGAATATCTTGTTCAGGGCATTGGTAGGAAGGTCGCACATCGTCCTACGGAAAAGGTAATTCTCTGTAGTCAGGAAAATATCCGTCACCTGTGCGAGAGTTATTTTGTTCTCATTGTAGAGACGCAGAACTTCCAGGAAATATGGTCTTGTGACCGTGGTCTCCAGCCGGTTAAGTCTTGCAATGCAAGCATCAAGAGCGGTGCTTCCCGTGCTGCTGCCAAGGAGAATCTGATAGCGTTTCGCATAGGCCAGCATCTCCGCCAATAGCGGCTCTGTCTCGAATTTTCCAAGCTCAACATAGTCCTTAAAGTTCGTGTAAATTTTCTTTTGTTGCGGGATTGCCTGCTGCTTCACGCTCAGATAATCCCGGATGAATGCGCTGACATCGTACTTCGTGCAGACCTCGATCTTATTCCAGTATTTCTCGTAGTAATCTTCCTGTTCCTTGGACGGCAATCCCATCAAAATGAAATTCCTGATTTTGTCGCCCTCGCTTAAGTCGAGACCGGTGGAATTCAGGCTTTCAAAGATAAGCTGTGGGTTATCCTCCATGTCCAGCCTAATATTGATAATCTCCAGGCAGCAGATGGCATCATAAAGCTGGTCGATTGTGATTTCCTGCTTCTGGATACGGTCATAGAAATAATCGTAATTCACAGTTAAGTTGGACTCGCGAATATGCTCAGTCGGATCAGAAAACAGTTTTCCGAAAGCGGTCTGGTCGTTTTTGACAGGCTTCAGCTTGATGCGAGTATCTTCCGGCTTCCATTTATCCACAAGATACTCCTCAAAAATACGCTGCTTCAAATTAGCGGTCTCCGGAATGATAACGCCCTTATCGATCAGGTTATACATTGCAAGGAACAGAAGCGATACCGTCGTCAGTCGCTGCTGGCCATCAATAATGAGAAACTCCTCATTGTGACCGTCCGGATTATACACAGAGACAAGGCTCCCGAAGAAATGGCTCTTCCGATTCCCCTTGATAATCTTTACGAGATCATCATACAGCTGCTTGCAGTTTTCGGTCTTCCAGTCATAATTTCTCTGGTAAACCGGTATCACAAACCGCTTATCTGAACCCTCCATGTATTTTACGAATTTGCATTCTGAACCCTTCATGTGCTAACCTCCTCGTATTTTATTCTGCCCTGAAAAACTGGGAGGTTATAAACCAAACAGTTTTTTCATTTCTGGTTCCATCGTTCCGTCCTTTGCATACTCCAGAGTATCGCAAAGGCGGATATTGTTTTTCTCGATATGTATCTCATCGCTGAAGCCAAGAATGTAACGCAGGCAAATGCGGTATATGATCTCTGTTGGAGCACAGCCATACACCTGCTCTGCAAAGATATGATTCAGCCTTTCAGTATCATCAGGATACAATGCCTTCATGCGCTTGCTCTGATAAAGCCTGGTCACGATTTCTGTTATATACATTCCAGACTTCATATAAAGGTCTGCAAATGTTGCGTCCGGGTCATCAAAGCAACCGGGATTTTCCTGCTCAAGCCGATCTACCATATCCTTTACGACTTTTTTCGGTGTGAATATCTGGTTGGTGCGCTGAGGCGGAATATAATCAAAAATGTCTCTCTCATGATCAGGCTCAAAATAATCCGCCAATTCTATGCGTTTTTTCACAAATTCCTGGACAGCATCATTGAACACAACTTCATCAAAAAGGTGTCCATCAAAATGCTTCTTCTCGCCGCTCTCAGTCGTATAATCTCCACCGTCACGCAGCATACGGAACTGGTCGAGCGTCACACCCTGGCCATTCTGCGGATTGACAGTAACCTCCCAGAACACGTCTTCAGGCACAAGCGTATCAAAGTTTGCAAGAGTCGTATCCTCATCACCATACGCCATAAGGAATGCAGGGATTGTACGAGAGAATCCGCGTAGATGGTCACGGACGCTGCCCTCGATAGAATCCTTCTGCGCATTCAATTTCTCGGTTTCTACTGTTTCAACGATAGTTTCCGCAGCCTTTTTCACGGTCTCTTCGCTATGGAGCTTCTTGCTAATGTTATCAACCATGTCTCGATAGCCCTGAAGGCGTCTGGCAGCATACTCTTCATCAATTTGCGAGATTTCAATCATCGTGGCACCGGACTTCTGCGCTTCATAAATTTTGTCATCACGCTCTTTTACAAGCTGATGGTCACGAATTGTATAATCGCCGTACTCGCGGTTCACGACGGTATCCGTAGTTTCCTGAATTTTTCGTTCCAACTGACTCTGTGTGGATTTTCTCAAATCACCACCATACTGTGCTCTGGCAGAATCCATAAGAGTATCTGCAATCGGCTTTGAAAACTGCTCGCGGAGAGCCTTTAACTCATCCTTCTTAGGATTCGGTGTTGTTTCCGCTTGCCTCTGGATTTCCTCAACCGCTGCCTCCAACTGATCCTCAACATCCGCATAGACCTTATCACCGAAAAGCTCGCTCGCCGTTCCAATAATCTGTTCCTTTGGAATCTCAACCTCGCCGTCCTCGTTCAGATTCAGGCTATCTGCGGTAGTTTCATCCACAGGAGCCGGTGCGAGGGATTTGGGCTCTTCAATTGCCTGCATGTTGTTGATAATATCGATAATTTCCTTTGGTGCTCCAAAAATGCCGCTGATATTGGCAAACAGAAAATTCGACATAAAGCCGCGCTCCACAACTTCCCGCGCATGGATATGACGAGGAATAGTGAGGACTTTCTCCGCATCCAGCTCTATCATTGAGCCCTCCTCATCTTCACCGTAAACGGGGAAGAAATTCAGCAGCTCCCTGACATTTGCTTTGCGGCTGTCAAAATCGCCTTTATCTCCAGAAGTCTCCGGGATTAAGTCATTCGCAAACTGCTCGAATATCGTAAGAGTACGAGCGGGATCAAAGTCAAAAACATATGAATTTTGCTTTCTGTATGAGTTGCCCTTTGAATCTGTGAAAAGGCACGGATTCTGGGCACGGAAAGCTGCCTGCATATAAAGCGCAGGACTTGCCATGTTGGAGAGCATAAGTACTGCCGTCCATTCGGGTATTGTTACGCCTGTGGTAAGCTGCCCTACAGAAAGCGTAATGGTCTTATCATGTTCGGCAATTGCCTTCGTCACTCTGTCAAATGACTTTTCATTTTCGTCATCATCGTCCAGTTTCCCGTCACCTGCAGCAAGGACAATCTCATAATCCTTAAACACAGGATGAAGCTTTAACTTCTTTGCAAGAGCCTTTGCGCTTGCCACACGGTTCAATATCCAGAAGGTATGCTTAAGCTCATCCCGAAGTTCCGGTGTGGAGAATGGGAATTTATCCTGCCTGGTCATAGCATCAAGGAACTTGTCCACATCAGCATCGTGAACGAATTTCCCTGCCTCTGTTGTCTTAAAAAACTCATTCAGGTCAAATGCGAATTCCTCAATGTCATCGTCTGCCAGCTCTATACCTCTTTTCACCTTGTCCCGGATAATATCAGACATCTGATAAGTAAACAGGGAGAGGCGCGGAAGGTTTGCATAGGGATTCTCAATTTCACTGGAAGCATCCCAGTCACGTTTCTTTTTCTGCTCGTCCGCATATGTCCAGTTGTAAATTGCGCTCTCCGGGAATTTATCGTTTGCAAGTGCCTTAAACGGTGTACCGGATAGATGCAGTGTCCACTTACGGCGAATATGATTAAATGCCGTGTCCGTCTTATAGGTATCTACACCTTCATGAGCTTCATCCACGATAAGGACATCCCAAGTCAGGCCTTTCTCTGCACTAACCTCAGAAAGTTTATCGTAACGGCCACCAAAATAGATGGAACCTTTCAAATCCTGTAACGAAACAAACTCAATACAGCCCTTTGTGTTCTCATCGAGCTTCGATATATACTCATCACGGCTGTAAACATACTTTCTGTCCTTGATCCCGTCCACATTGCTTACAAAGATATATCCGGACTGCGGACCGAAGAAAGTCTCATAATCCTGGTACCAGGAATTTGCAATAGCGGGGCGGTTTGTCACGATGAGAATATTCCGAGCACCAAGCTTCATGCACAGGTCGTAAGCAGAAAGTGTTTTCCCGAAACGCGGTTTTGCATTCCACAGGAATTCAGCGTTTCCCCGGCTTCCGAAATAGTCAGCAGTCCTCTGCACGGCCTCAGCCTGCTCATCGCGGAGCTTGTATGGAATAACAGCATCAGCATCGTCTTCTGACACCACGCCATGATTCTGGGTGAAGTCAATAAAATTCCCACGGGCGGTATTCGGTTCGATGAGGAACCACTCCGTTCCTGCCTCACGGGAAATTCCGAGCTTTTTCAGATAGGCGTGAAAATCCTTATCTGTAAATGTGCCGTATGGCTCTGTCATGTATGCGGCACGAAGTGCCCACCAAGTCTTATGTTCAACGCCGACCGTATGTGTCTGCTCGTTGATGCGCGTCTCCACATCACGCTCTGTAAAACCTATTTTTGTCCAGCCGTCATGCGCTGGTACTCCAGGAGTGGTATAGGCATAGCACTGCGGAACGACCTTTGACGCTGTTTTAATCTGTATCGCTGCCATTATTCCATCTCCTTTACATGAGTTTCAATAAATTCAATCTCCGCCTCATCAAGGCCATACTTTCTGTACAGCTGCAGATCGATCTCATGGATAGATTTTGACCAATCAATATCAGATGCGACAGTGAAGTCCTGCATCGGAATCAACTTCCAAACACCACGATCATTATCTTGAGTTACTTTTAGTACGTCCAATAATGTGCGTGCAAATTTGGACTTTACATATTTCATCACTGCTTCTGCCTCAAATTTGCTTTCAAATGAGCCAATCCCAATAAATGTCTGAGTGTATCCAATATGTGGTTCTCCTATGACTAAGGGACTCAAAGATTCACCAAAAACACCCGCTCCGTTGGCTCTTGGGCAGAGTGTCTTCCACTGTTTTAAATTCTCATGTGTTTCGTCCACATACTTAGCCGGAATATATCTCCATGTTCTTTTATTTTTAAGCACCCCAAGAACTTTAATATCATCCTCGCTACTCTGTGTCTCAGAAAAAAGGCTTATCTTCTCAAATGCATTGTTACGGAATCGCCTGTCTTTACCATTCGAACCGATCATCTCTCTGCATTCAGGGTGGTCTTCATATAGACTGTCAAGATTAAACCTAACCTGGGTATAGATTATGGAAGAAAGACTCGACGCCTCATCTTTGGCTCGACACTTTCTGACAATTCCGTTAAGCTCCGGAAAAGCAGTAAAAGTGCCAATTGCTCCGAAATCTTTTGTTGAATCGGAATAGGAAATGGCAATTCCACCCTTAATATCAGTATTCGGAAACACCTTTGAACAATCCGCTTCATATGACAAAATCTTAAAGTGTGGATCATTCAGCATTTTTTCATTCCATGCCTTAGGAGTACTGCCTGCATTAAAAAGAAAACGCGCAGGATGAATAAGTTCTACCTTTTCCGCCACACCATTAACCGCATCCATAAACTGGTTATATACTGGTTTTGCAAAATTTCCATTGTCTCCAGAGTTTTCAAAATCCTCATTGTAGGGCGGATTTCCTATTACGTAATCAAACAGCTTTTTTCCCATGACTTACATCTCCTTTGTATCCATAAATCTTAGAGAGGCCTTATTTCTCCAGTTAAATATCCTGCACGGTACGGCCTCCGGTTCGTCTTCGTTCTCCTTCTTGTCTCCAAACATATCGAAAAGCGTTAACTGCTTATACTCTTCATAAGGCTTTCCAAGAGGAACCGTATCCTTGAGGCCATCCATCTGCCAGATGTTCCAGACAATTTTGTTTGATATCTGCTCCAGCAGCTTATCATCCGGTCGCCTTTCCCATCGTTCCTCGTAGTAATCGAGGAATGTCAGCAAAAGATTGATTCGTGCTATCAATACGTTATCGCCCTGATATTCATACCCATAGGAAGCCTCGAAGGCTCGAATCGTCCACTTCAGCCAGTCCTCATATGTATCGGTATTTTCATTGACGATTCTTAGTTTTCTGTCGAGTATTCCAATGCGCCGTATCGGCGGAACAATCGGCTCTCCTGTTGACACATCGTACCGGGAGACCAGATACGGAGCCTCGCCGCAGGTGATTTCAAGTCGGCGAGAATCCACATAGTGCTGCCACTTTTTCCGCTTTGGAAATTCAATCGTTCCCTCCGTGACTGTCCATGTGTGATTCTCGTTTTCCGTATTGAATACACCCGTTCGTCCAAACCAGTCCTCATCACAGTAATTATTCATCTGATTACAGAGCCACGCAGGAGTGAATACCTCGGCCTTTTTTCTTGTTCGCTGTGCCTGTGCCTCCAACGACTTCTGTATACGAGGGCGGATGATATCGGTGCGGCGCAGCAATGCATTTGCATTCATCTGCACCTTATCCGTGAAACCTTCACCGTACTCCTCATATGTATCCGTCGCCCAGATGATATTCTTTTTTGTCGATTTATCTTGAAGCAGCAGGTCAAGCACATTTGCGACCGGGTAGCTGCTGATGTCTATCAATTTCTCCACCAAGCGGAGCTCCTCCTTTCCGTGATTTTCTTTAATTCCCGTTTGTTTTCATCACGGTTATTCGTCTGTCATAGTCTTTGCTTTTATATGGTAGCTGATCCCACGTTCCTTGCAGTAGTCAATGACTTCCTTCGCACATTCATTATAGAAGTGTTTATTTTCTTTATATGCAGAGACCGTCTTGTTATAGTTCGTCCTGCCGAAAATGATTCTGTCTGCAAAGTTAACCGCTTCCAGAATCTCGCCAAGGTTTTGGTCTATCAGGTTTGGTGTCGGATATGGCTCTATACTTACCCATGTCTTACAGCCTGCGTCATGTAATTCTCTTAACGCAGCAAGCCTGTCTGCATATGAGGATGCTCCAGGCTCTATTCTTTCACGATAATCCTCATCAAGAGATATTAACGTGATCCCATATTCATTTTCGCTGTATAAATCCTTTAGCTCTATCGGTAGCAGTCCCTTTGTAAGCACACAGCACTTTATATTTTCGGCATTCAACTTTCGTATGGCTGCGAGACTCATGTCCTGAATTTCTGGATATCCAAACATAAAAGGATCGGTAGTAAAGCAAAGCTGCACAGACTGAATCTTATCTTTTAGTTTTGGTATCTCCTTGTCCAGCAGTTCCAGCGTGTTGGATACAAGAAACGGGCGGCACCACTCCTCGTATGTCTTTATCTGACCAAATCGCTTTTTAAGCAAAAAGGCATAGCATGGGTAATTGCAGCCGTGCGAACATCCGAGTACATGATTCATTGTATAATCTCCGTACTCGACACCAGTCTGATAGAGCATGCTCTTTCGTTCTATGTATCCTGCCACTTTCATATTATTTCACCCACCTTACCGATACAGTCTTTCCGTGGCCTTCTGTCATAAAGGTTGACGGCTTGCCCTTTTCCGTTAGGCTCGGATTCCGCATAACCTCAAGTCGCTGAGCCTTCTCTAACTTCTTCAAGGCTTTAGCAATATCTCCGGTTTTGCATATCGCACCGTATTTTACAAAAAACACCGCCTGTGCCTCTGTAAGAGAAGTCCATCCGAAACATTGAGAGAAATGCTCGATGACATACTCACTTATTTTTTCTTCGTCAATAATCTGATTGTTAAAGGTCTCCTGGAACAGTGTCATTTGCCCGCTGTTTTGAATGTTCTTCAGAAGTTCCCAGCGATTACATATATTGTCTGCCATCAAAACACAACCATCAGGATGGTTTGTCGCATGAATCATACGATATTTCGGATGTTGATTCTGCTGGATACGAATTGGCATATTCAGCACATATTTATAGCTCTCGCTCAAACGCTGACAATACTGTTCCGAGAAATATTCTTCAGCTTTATAGCCATCAATCTCACCGCTTTTATACCGTGCGATGATATCCTTCCAGTAGTCACCTCCGGCAATGCGATTTAATGCTTCTATAGACTTGTCTGTCGCATCCAAAATAGTAGGATCATACTCAACCAAGTCATCAAAGAAGCCGCTATCATCAATTTTGAACTTCGTTCCCATAGCATTGCAGGCTTCTCGAATAAAGCCAAATGAGTTCATGTTAATAAGCAGTTCTATGGTATTGAACTGGCCATTGGCGAAAGCGTCAAACTTTGTACAGTCGAGAGCTTTTATCCCATAAGGATCTATATACAGGAACACATTGCACCCCGTTTTGGATTTCAATAAATCATCAATGTTATCCTCATATGCACCGGGAACGATTTTTATGCCCTTATAGGCGCTTAGATTGGTTTCCAGATCAGACGCATAGTTTAAGTCTATAAAAGCGGCTCCAATACGTGCATTCCCATCCAGCTTTGTGGCAGCAAGTCCCTGCTGAAAAATATCAAGTGCGATAAGAGGTGAACCGGGATTGCCATCATCAAACTTACCTTTTCCAGCGAAGCAGTCTACATACGCTAATGGTTTGCGCGTATAAAGAATCTTCGCTACATAAGGTTTTAAGTAACAGCCCAGGAGCTCATCTTTGACTTTTGACCACGGTTTCTTTTCTACGAAGAAGTCATCATTCTTTTTTGCCATGTATGTTCACCTCTATTCTGACCTTTGTTAATTAAACGGAAGAGCCTCATCAAATGGAAATGGATCTTCTGCCTGTTCTGCTTGCACCTCTGTATATGGCTTTAATAGTTTTTCATTAAAGAGCATGGTCGGCTTTCCGCAATATTCACAATAGCGGGCATTTCCGACATTTCTGTGTACATTAAAATCAATGACATTGCCAAAGTTGTCATATTCCGGGGAGCCTTCACATTCGTTATACGCAGAGAAGCCACATATCCTGCAATACTTTGCTTCCTCGGAATACTCTTCATTGCCGCACTTTGGACAGTTCACAAATCTTAAATTACCGTCTGTCTTATAACCGTCGTTATAAATCATCTGCCACCAACACCTCCAGCCGACTTCTCTCTATGTCATCTGTCTTTTTCAAAAAGGACAGCACTGTTTCTTTTTCAGATCTAATGACTTCTGCCGCCATCGCAGTATCAGTCACTATATACACATCGTCATTGTCATCAGCAAATGCGTGGGAGTATAAGATTGCCGAGTGTAAATCCATTGATACCCCGGATCGCGTGCCACGCATCATAAATTTCGTGAATTCCCAATAGTCGTAGTCAACCCAGTCCTCATTCAGGAGCAGCCCTCTGTATCCTATTAGCCGTTTAAATCGCTTCTCAAAATCCGGATACCATGTATTTGCGTTTGTTTCCCACCCATTCTCTTTTGAGAAACAATCTTCTATACGATCTGTCTCGTTTATCAGTGGCGTACCGCATATCCGGCAATGTGCTGCATCGCCTGAAAATTCATGGTTCAGGCAGACCGGGCAAACCGTAATCTTCGTATGCTGCATGCCATTGACAATCAGCACATCCGAATATGGATATCCGTAGTGCTTTGTCCCCGGAATCTTTGTAAATTCACTTCGCGCCCTCATTCTCTCGAACATATTGTTATACATCTCAGAGCGTTCAATGACCGAACCGCAATAGGGACAGTGTCGTGCTTTCGGATCATCTATGTAGGAATAGCATTCCGGACACTTACGGCAAACAGATACATACTTTGCCTTCCACGGAATCCCCCAAGTTCGATAAATGCTCCGGTAAATTGCGTCGTCCGTTTCTGTAATAAGAAATTTGTAAAAGTTCCGTATTACCTGCCTGTCATACTCACCATTCGGCAAATAGTCATTTTCAAATACCCGCTTATATTTCTTCTCTGCAGCCTCATCTGAAACACCGAAGAGAAGAGCTATCTCATCAACCGTAATCCCTTTAAAGTATTTCAAGATAGCAGTCGGTATCAGAAATTCTGCTACAAAGTAATGTGCTTCAACTTCCAAAACACCGTATTGTTTTGATGTTATCCCGCCTCGGTTTAGCGATGTCTCACTGAATTCGACAAGGTGACCAAGGATGATATGGCCTATCTCGTGCATGATCGTCCACGAAATTCGGTCAGGGCTGTTTACCCGGACATCATCATAAATGATGTAATACATACCGGTTCCGCGCATTCTTATGGTTCGACCCTCCGCACCAATCTGGAGCAGATGAAACGGATCTTCTGATTTCAGCACTTTCTTTGCCTCTGACCACGGAAGGCATACGACATAATCCCTCAGTTCATCAAGCACATCGTAGGGAGAAATCGGAAACCTGGTATAGCCGCATTCGAGCAGGAACCTATATGCTGTTTGAGTCACATAATCAAATCGCGGCTTGTCAGGAATCTTTTTCTCTCTTTGCATACTCAATAAACATCTCCACTTGTTTGTAAAGGTCGTCCAGATCCTCATCCTTCAAGTCTGCGTTTCTCGACAGACCATCAGCTATTCTTTCAACGGTCTCTCTCTGCTTCGGTGTTCGAAGTCCAGGAAATACACGCTCAACAGCTGACAAATCATCGGAAGGTGCATATCCAGCATACTTAAGCAATTCTTCCTGTGGTACATTCAACGCATCAGCGATTGCGCATAATACCTTAAGCGAGGGTTGCTTTCTTTCTCCTGTCTCAATACGATGTACCTCTGTGTGGCTGATCCCTGCTTTAGTCGCCAACAGATTTCTGCTCATATCTATTTCGTTTCTTCTGTTTTTAATAAACTCTCCTAAGGTCATTCCTTCCACCTCGCTCTGAAATTCGACAGCTTCGGTTATCGTCATGACTATTATATCAGTAGTTGCACCTTTTGGCAACACTAATTATGAAAATATTTTCTGATAGGTTCATTTTATCATTGACAGTAGTATGAGACGTGATTATAATGTAGTTGAACCTATCAGTTCAACACGGTACTGTGTGAATCTGATGCATCTCCTCACACAGCACCTATTTCTTTATCCTAAGTTGAACCTATCGGTAATTGATTATTATCAAGCTTGGGGTTCTTCCGTAATTATCCGTTTTGTAGCTTCCTATATTATCAAATATGTAGTATACTTAACATATCAAACGAGATGAGGAGGCTGTCAAATGCCAGGTTCGCATAGTACGTTATGTATAGATAGTTTTTATCCGGAAACGGAATTAAAGATAACAAAGATACAACAGGATAAGGAACAGATTTTAATACGAATGAAATCAATATCCAAGAAGCGCAAGTGTCCGAAATGCGGCTGTATCACAGATAAATATCATGGAACCTATATGCGTAAAGTACAAGACCTTCCTATTTTAGGAAAAAGAGTCCAGCTTGAAATTTGTTCTCATGAGTATAAGTGCATGAACAATGAATGTGATGTGATGACCATTGCTGAAACCTTTGATGGATTTCTTAATAATTATAGCCGCATGACAGAAAGATGTGCTGATTTTATCTGCACGTTAGCTTTGGAAACCAGCTGTGAAGGCTGTGCACGTATTTGTAAGGCACTTGGAATTAAAATTAGCGGAGATACTGTGATAAGGTTACTCTTAAAAAGGTATGAATCTCTTCCTGTGCCAGAAGTTGGTGATGTAATCGGTGTGGATGATTTTGCATATAAGAAACGATATGCATACGGGACCATTATTGTAAACGAAAAAACACACGAACCAATTACGTTACTGGATGGAAGAAACGCTGCTGCACTGAGGGATTGGCTTAGGAATCATAAAAACATTAAAGTTGTTACCCGTGACCGGGCAAGTGCATATGCAAAAGTAATATCAGAAGAATTGCCGGATGCTATGCAAGTAGCAGATCGATTTCATTTACATCAAAACTTATTGGAGGCAATTAAGAAAGCGTTGAATCATGAACTTCCTGCAACGGTAAGTATTCCTCATGTTGGACAGTCTACAGCTGTAGAAGAGCCGTGTAAAAAAAATCGAATCTGATGTGGATAACCCGCCTGCTTTTTCGGAAAAACGGTATAAAATGCTCTGTCAGATACAGAAATTTTTAACAGAAGGCTGTAGTTATCGCGAAATAGCGAAACGAATGGGAGTGGGGCGAAATACGATTGCGAAATATCGTGAAGGAGCTTCAAAAGAATTAAGTATGTACGGAATCCAGCAGAGTAAATTAGATCCTTATTACGATTTTATTGTTCAATGCCTGAATACTGGATGGAGTAAAAGTAAAACGGTAAAAGCGATATACAGAAAAGGATATACCGGTTCGACAAGTAATGCTTTTCAATATTTATGTAAAATAGAATACAACAAAAGCAAATACTTCGAACCGCAGCCATATGCCCGAACAATGACAGAAGGGTTGAAATACAGAACAGGCAGTATCGGAAAAGAAAAAGATTATATCACACGTGAAGGGGTATTTCGACATATGTGGATGAATGCAGAATTAACAACAGCACATAAGAACTTTATTTATAGCCGTTATCCGAAGGTTTGGGAACTCCAGTGCTGTATCAAAGAATTTCAAACTATTTTTAGAAAACGAAATGTTCCTCTGCTTTACCTGTTTATAGAGAAATATTGCAAAAGTAAGATTAGAACAATAAAGAGTTTTGCGGAAGGAATAAAAAGAGACATAGATGCAGTTGAAAACGCTGTAGCATATGACTACAGTAATGGTTTTGTTGAGGGCACAAACAGCAAATTGAAAATGATAAAACGTACCATGTATGGCCGTTGTGGCAAGGAGTTATTAACCGCAAAGCTTATATTGTCAAGTGGTGAATACGGATAATTGCGGAAGAACCCCAAGCTTGATAATAATCAAATATTCGCTTCTGCGTTTTTAGATGGTTCTGAAGGTTTAAAATGGAATTATCTGTCTGACTGCGTTCTGATTCTGTCAACTGCACTTTATTGTTTTCTGCCAGACGGACAGTATAATCATAGATCCGGTTTACGAGAGTGTCCAGATCTTCAGTAGATAATGTAATCTTGAATTTCTCATAATCTTTATGTTCTTTCAAGTCATCCAATGCAGACATTAAAGCGTTAATGGTTTCCAGTTCTAGATTACCCTTCCGAATCTCTGCAATATAAGCCCGAAGAGCTGTCCTGAATTTTACAACAACAGCTGGCTCATGAGTTTTTACCTTGTAGTAGATAAATCCGCCTGCTGCTGCTGCACCAGCAATAGCACCTCCAATGATAAGTCCTTTTTTATTGTTCTTTGCGAACTGAAGTGCTTTTGCTCCAATGCCCTGTGCCTGTTCCGCTACTTTCAGATCAACTGGATCTAAGTGTTTTACAATTTGTCCTTTATTTGGCCCGATTGCATATCTTACCACCCCGCCTATCCTCCGGTATTCTCCAGTGAGGAGCTTTGTCATGATGTCAGCGGGAATATCAAACGCCTCTTGAACGATAGCCATGATCGTACCTCCCTTCATCGTTTTCTCTTACAGACCATGTAATATCTACGAACGCTCTCAATCGTCATCCGGCAGCTTTTCTACATCGATGTGTTCCGAATCATACGCTCCGACAGGATATTCCCTGATCCATCCGGAAACCTGATATCTCTTCCCACAGGACGGGCAGTCAAGATTATCTTCACTATCAAAACTGTACACGATATCCGGCCCCATTCCGTTTTCTTTCTCATAGCTGCTCTGATCATACTGGAAATCCTCTAAGTCGATTTCCAGCACCTCACCACAGTGTGGGCACTGAATTTCTCGGATAAGCGATACAGGACGGTAGCCATACATATCCTCAACATCAATGAATTCTTCACCCTCTGCCTCTCGCCGAGTGATGACCTCCCAGTAGTGTTTCGTGTCAAATGACTCGAATTCTACTTTCCCATCCAACAATTCGGACAGAAGAGACAATGAATTCCGCTTTTTAGCAATATCATCTTCGATGTATTTTCTGCGCGATATGATTGCTTCTTCGAGCGAACACTCACCCTCCTGCATTTTCCGGATGTCACTGCAGGTCAGGCCCGATTTTGTCAGTACTACGAGGAAACGGAGATTCTCAAGATCCGCCTCCGTGTAATTTGTACCGTGATTCCCAGAAGGAGGGTTTTCTGGAGCAAAGACGCCTTCCCGCTTGAACAGTTTAATCCGGTCAGCGTCAATGCCAAGTTTCTGTTGAACTTCTTTTGGTCTCATAGCGATGACCTCCTTTCTGGACACATCTTAGCAAGTGGGGACTTTGTCCCCGTCAAGCCCTATTTTTAAATTTTATTATTTTTCTTTCTGGAGCACCTTTGGCAACACCTCAAGGATGTGCTTCCCTATCTTTTCTGGATCATATTCGTTTGCTTCACAGATAAATCTCAATCCTTCTGGCGTTAGCACACGACCATTATCCCGATCTCGGCGCAGGTGCTCAAATTCTTCCATCTGCTTTTTCGTGATGGTCGGCATTTTTTGTATCCTCCATGTATAAAATAAGCCGGTCTGCAAAACCGACACCCCTAAAGCCTAAGCGACACCCCTGAGCGGGCAATCGTTAAATTGTATCAAATACGGAGTCTTAATTTCGTAAACTTTATTAATCTCTGTTTTTCCCACAGTTCCAAGTCTTGTAAGTAATTCTGACACGTCTGCCGGAGTGAAAAATTCTCCACCTGACTTTCCGGCATTGGACGCATACATGGTCATAAGGTACTCATATGCATCACCAAAAGCATCAATGGAGTGGTCTTTCACATTTCCAAGGTTCATTTCACCCACACCATTTAACAGTTTAACCAGTTTCTCATTACGCTTGGCAACTGTAGTGGTCAAGCATTTTTGTAACACTCAGTTCGAAAAATTACCTTGCAGTTCGTGCTTCAAACGGAGTCTGTCCTCCATTATATGAATGAGGGCGGATATGGTTGTACCATACAAATACATATCTGCTTAACGCTTCATCTAATGCCGATTCCGTATAAAAATTGTTCGGATAAATTAGCTCATTTTTTAATGTGTTATAAAATCTTTCCATTGGTGCATTATCATAGGGGCATCCCGCCTTACTCATACTTTGTATTACCTTTTTTTCTTTGCAGTAGGATACAAATTCCCACGATGTAAACTGACAACCCTGGTCACTGTGTAGAATCACTCCCTCCTGCGGCTTCTCTGACTTTAGCGCCTTCTCCAGTGCCTTTTTTGCCAATTCTGTATTGATATATGTTCCGTTTACACTTGCAACTATAGAGCGGTCATATAAGTCTAATATACTACAGTTATATCTCATTCTTCCAGTTGCCAGTCGGATATAGGTAAAATCCGTACACCATATCTTGTTTTTGGCCTCTCCTTTAAAATCCTGCTTTAGAAGGTTGGCAAAGATTTTATTTTTTGCTCCCCTTACATACCTGGGCTTTTTACGCATGACAATAGCATGTAAGCATAAATCTTTATTCATATATTTGTGAACAGTTGTTTTGCTTAAACGAATCCCTCTACGCATTAAAAAGATTCTCATGGCCCTATGGCCTGGCAGGCGATGGTTATTATAATAAATATATTTAATTTCCTCTTTGATTTTATTTTTTTGTTCCTGGTATGCAGCTTTGCGCTGTTTCAAATAATTATAGTAAGCATTGGGAGAAATTTGGAACTTTCTAAGAAGCCAGCGCAGCCCCAAAATAGTTTTATATTGCTCGATGAAGCGATACACCACTAATCTGCTTCCCTTGCAAAGAATGCCGCGGCTTTTTTTAGGAAAAGGTTCTCCTTTTCCAGTTCTGCAATTCTTTTGTGAAGTTGCTGGATTTCTTTTGGAGAAAAGGAAGTGGAATTTGTAGTATGTGGTTGTGATATCAGGCATTCTTCGCTATACTTTTTTACCCATCCGGAAAGGGTTGACTTGGCAACACCATACTCTTTTTCAAGAGTAGGATAACTTTTACCCTGGATGTACTCTTTTACTAATTGCTTTTTAAATTCTTCGTTGTAGACTTTGGCCATGCTACTGGTTCCTCCTTTGTTCGTTTTTATTATATCTTATCCGAACCAAGTGTTACAACTTTAGTATACCAGAACACATCGAACAGTCCGGCAAAATCGCTCTCTGCATCGCTGCCTTTCGCAGATTCTTCAATATGGCGGAACACTCGCTCCAACGTTTCATTTAAGTTTTCATCATTCGCGGCATTGACACGAACATTGCAGAATAATTCGCTCGGCAAAATGAAAAAACCTTTTTCCTCTACCAGTCCGTCACGAGCTTCTTCCGCATCCTCGTCCGACATTTTTGCAAAGTCAAAATCAGAGTTCCCTGCATCTGCCTCACCGCTGTTTATATAATTACACAAATTCTCAGAAATATATCGATAGAACATCGTTCCAAGAACATAATTCTTAAAGTCCCATCCATCAACTGCTCCTCTCAATTCGTCTGCAATTGCCCAGATAGCACGATGCAGTTCGTCACGCTCCTGTTCCTTTTTAGTATCAACCATTCTCTTTTCCTCCGTTATCTTCCGGTATAAACTCCAGAATATCGTCCACGCCACAATTCATAACACGGCAGATACTTTCCACACTTTCAAGGGAAATATACCCTCCTCGTTTCAACCGTGTGATAATATTTGCGGAAAAACCTGCCTCCTGCTGCAGCTGTGCATTCGTCATGTTTTTCTCTATCAATCATAATAATGAACATACATCTGCATCTGCCCTAAGTCCTGATGTGTTAAGTCCCCAACTTTCAAATCTATTAAAACAAAACATTTTAAGATGTAATTACAAAATACAAGGTCAATTCTAAAAATGACGTCTATCAAACGTTATTCTTTTCTGCCTTGCGACAAATGAAAAACCTTTGCCAAGTTCTAAAAAAATTTCTGTAAATGTGTAATTAACGCTTACTCTAAATCACTTTCATAAAAATCATCATTAGATGTCAGTCCGAGAAATTCTAACACATATATGTCACGGATAACATCTTCTGGTTTCTTCGTTGGCTCCAATATCTGTATTTCCTCTGCGACCTGCATTAAATAAAACTGCTGCATATTTTTTATGTTTTCCGCGTTAAATCCTTTTCCAAAATCCTCAATCATTTGCTTTGATAATTCTTTCAATAGGCCTGTCCCATACTCCGCCTTTCATTTATAGACTATTTATTAACCATTCTTTCGGTCCTCTTAATTCTTACCTTTTTTCTTTATTCTGCTGTTAATAATTTTAATGCTTTCCAAATACTCTTCTTCAACTGGCGACAAGTTCTGTGCCTGATATTTCCTATACTCTTATATTGCTTTTTCGATTGCCTGTGTATGACTAATCGTTCCGACTCTCTGCACCCCCTTTTCTCCTGTAGTTTTTAAAACATTATCAAGGTGCTCCACATAATCTTCCATATACATAGGATTGTGACGCATAGCCTGAATCTCCGCAAAATCAAAATATCCTGATACAATATTATTAAAAATTTTCAATTCTTTATCATTAAGATAATTCTTTACAATACTTATATCCTTCAACACAGGAAAATAACCCGAAAAACTTTTCAATCCCATAAAAGGCAGACTGGCGTCCGCACGCTCGTATATAACTTCTGCTGCTGTATATCCATGTGTTGCATAGTGTAATTTATTTTGTACCATTTTGAAAAATGCAATAGATTCACTACTCTTGGGATCATAATCAACACTTGTTGCATAAAGATCAAGTACCTGTCGGTATATAACTTTTTCAGATGAACGGATATCCCGAATACGGTCTAATAACTCTTTCCAGTAATTACCACCACCCAGATTTTTCAGCCGTTCATCATCCATCGCAAAGCCTTTTATCATATATTCTTTTAATCGTTCAGTAGCCCACCGACGAAAATTCGTAGCAATTTTAGACTTTACTCTATACCCAAGCGAAATAATCATATCAAGATTATAGTGTATCGTATTATAATTTTTTCCATCAGCCGCAGTTGTTCGGAATTTCCGAACAACTGATTCTTCATCCAATTCTTCCTCTTCGAAAATATGCTTGATATGCTCACTGACATTAGATTTACTGGTTTGGTAAAGCTCACATAATTGTGCCTGCGTAAGCCACACAGTCTCACCCTCAAATTTAACATCTATTTTCGTCTGCCCATCTTCAGTTTGATAGATAAGGATTTCGTTCTCTACTGTATGTAATCTGCCTCCTGATCTCTTCATTTTTTCACCATCCTATCATTCCAAACCATTTATTGACATTTTCTCAAAATTTCATTTCATATCACGATTTAATAACATTTACTTTCTCTTTTAAGACGTCAGAAAACAGTTCATATTTCATGTCTCACTAAAATAAGAACACGATAAAAATGCTGATGAAGTATCTCTAGTTCCTTTTTATTAAGAATTACAACTTCATGTACTGTCATGATATCTTTAACTGCTGTACTTCCCCTCTAACTGATTCATCCACAATAATTCTTTGATTCCTAATTCAAATATATCACTCTTGTCTTTAATATAAGGATTAATGACAATTCGTTTTACACTACTTTTCCTAAATTTGTAATCTACATAGGGAATCAATATATTACCACGTTTAAATTGCCCTTTTTTTACAATATCACCGAGGCATTCCTTTCGTAACAGTAATTCTTCTGGAATCCTTAACGCAATTCTGTATTCATTTTCACATTCAAAATATCCATTTTTGAAAAAGCATCTCATGTTATTTACCGCCTGTTTAAAGGCAAATTCTTTATTTTTACTGGATAATAACCTTTCATAGAAGAAAGAATTTATTTGACGCTCAAGCTGTCTGGTACTCCATTGAGATTTTACGGCTTCCTGCATATAAAATTCTCGTGCATTATCATTTTCTACTTTTATTAAAAGTCTATAATGTGTCCAACTCAATTCGTCACGCAATGCGTGACCATTTGGAAACATCAAATAAAACTGCCTCATATATTTCAAATTTGTCACTGTAAAACCTTTACCGAAATCCTGTGTCATTTGTTTTGATAATTCTTTTAATAATCCTGTACCATACTCTGCTTTTTCATTGCCACCTTGCTCCTCAATAATTGACTTGCCTATATTCCAATAAGCTTCAACCATTGCGAAATTAGCCGTTTTATAGACTTTGTTTCTTGCCATATTTAAAATATTTTTAATTTCATTATAAAATTTCTCATTCATTTAATATCTCCTATTTGACTACACAACTTATTAAATCACAAGCCTTTATAACGTTTCTGTTTCTATCAATTTTTTCATTTTCTTCTTATATAAATTAAGATTTCCATAATCAAAGTATTGTATAGATAATAAAAACACATTAAATGCTTTTACAAAACCATCTGTATCTTCTTGGTTCTTTAAAGTGACATCTAGCCTTTTCTGTTCCCTCTCTTTTCCTTTCGTCCAATCTATTATTTCAAATATGAATGTACACTCTTTTATATCATGTTTCATAGTAAAATAATAAACATTTTTTCTAATATGAAGCTCTAAATTAATCTCACCATTTGTAAATAATAATTCGAGGTACAAATCCAATATTTTTACAACACTCCATACCAATTCATAATATGTGTGTAAATCATATATTCCTGGAGTCTTATATTCATGTTCCAGTTTATTTCTCATAAAGTTTAATTTATAGTCTGAATAGGAAATAATCCTATGTCAGCTAAAAATTGGGACTTCTTTTCAAACTTCAAATTTTTCTTATCAAAAATTCTTTTTACATTTATGCTTTCAAAAAACATATCCATTTCACAATCTAGTGCTCTCTTGAGATTCGAAATGGTATTTACCATTCCTTCTTTCGTTTCAGATGCAATTGCACTTTCCGCAAACTCCAGAAATTCTTCAGATGAAATATCATATATGGGAATACTTATATTTGAACCATGACTACCATCACGCTCTATTTCATCTGTCCGTAAAATAATTTGAACTATATCTTTCACTTCTGTAATATCTTCCATATTTAACCTCATAATATCTTAAAATGTTTCAAAGCATCCTTTATTGCTTCCACTTTCTCCGCTGTCGGATGTTTCCTCGGCTGTTTCAATTCCTCTACCGCATTAGGGGCATCATACATCGGCAGTCCTAACTCCCTCTTTACCTCTGCGATATATGCGGTATGTACCTTGAAGCCATACTTCGCTTCTATGTACTCCTTAATCATCTTATATGTAACTCGCTCTTTCGGCTTGTATGCTTCGGCTCTCTTGGCAATATTATCAAGTGGCACTTTGCCCTCACCCTCGCCAAACTCCACTTTTACGTTGATTACGCTATCAGGTTTTTTGTGGGAAAGCATTACAACCGTCTCAACATGTTCACCGTTGTCCAAACTCAATTCCATAATTTTTCAAAATTAATTGGTGTGTTAAAACTCTCAACACCGTTGAGAGTTTTTGTTTTCATCTGCCACATTATATAATTCTTCCAATTTTTTCTGCAAAATCTCTTTACTAATTAACTTAGTACGGTATTCCGAAATCATGGTAGAACTCATGTTACGGCTCAACGCATATTCTACCACATCCTGATCCCTGCTTTTGCATAGGATAATACCAACACTGGGATTCTCATGTGGTTTCCTTATATCACGGTCTAAAGCTTCCAGATAGAATTCCATTTTGCCCAGATATTCCGGTTTGAAATCGTCAATCTTTAGATCAATAGCAACCAGACATTGTAATTCTCGATGATAAAAAAGAAGATCCACAAAATAATCATTTTTCCCAACCTGCAAATGGTATTCTTCGCCCATGAAGATGAAATCACGCCCAAATTCCAAAAGAAATTGCTTCATGTTCTTTAAAATAGCCTGTTTCAAATCAAATTCTTTATACGGCTCCGACAAATTCAAAAATTCTAGCATATACAAATCACGGATCATGCCTGTGTTTTCCGTATGGTCAATTCCTGATGGTGCTTTCCCTCCAGAAAGAAGCAGTCTTTCATAATAACCGCTGTCAATCTGACGCTCCAACTCCCGTGCCTTATATTTTTCTTTTGAAGCCAGTTTCAAATAAAACGTTTTTTCTTCGTCTGTCTTAGTTTTCGACATGATGTGAAGATTGTTTGACCATGTATTTGCTCTCAACAGTGTTGAGAGTTCTGGCTTATCCTGATAAGTTTCAAAAAACTGTTTCATGCGCCAAATGTTTTGTGCTGAATATCCTCGAATACCTGGTTCTTGGGATAAAATATATCGTGATAACTGCTTTACTGTAGAACGTCCCCATCCGTCTTGCCGCGCTTTCTCCGAAACGAATTTCCCTATACTCCAATATAGGCCGATAATGGTTTCATTTACTTTGCATGTAGCTTCCTGCTTTGCTTGTTCAATAATTTGTCTGATTTTTTCAAAATCATCAATGTAAACAGATTGCAACTCATCCATTTTATGAACCTCCTGTTTTGATTGTGCCTATATACGAAATAATTTTTCTACAACTTTCTTGTATCTTTAGAAATATCTGCACGTTCTAATATAAAGCAATAAATAAATACACGCATAAGGATAAAATTCACTACATTTGAATCACTCATATCAACAATATCTCCATGAGCAAGACGGTTCCTATAATCCGCATGTTCAACAGCTAAATCAACATCATCAGATATGTTATTTTTATTTAGGAATTGACTCTTTATTCCACTTATTTCATCTATAAAATGATTTAATGAAAACTGAAATTTTTCTTCTAAACGAGTATCTGTATGTATAATTAAATGTTTAAACTTTGACCATGCACTATTTCTTTTATTATTGATTGAAACACCTGATGCTTTAATTTTATCATCAATTTGTGTCAAAAGATATTCTTTTACATGAGCAAAATTCAAGTCACTCTGACTTTTTAAATCTTTATATCTTTTGCAATATTCTCCCTCAAAGCTCAAAGCGGTATTAAGCCAATCTATCCAGTTAAATGAACGATACTTTTTTGTATTTTCAGGTATATATGAATCATTATAACTATTCTGATTTCTTTGCATGGCAATACATGAAAACAGACGACTGACCTCATCATGTGTAAAATCTTCAAATATTATGGAGTTACCAACTTTCGAGTCATATCCAGTCTGATATGAAAAAAATTTTCCAATACCAACTTTATTGTGATTTGTATCTTCCATTTCATATAATGTAAAACGCTTGATACTTATATTTTTTCTGAAACTAACAAAAATATTGTAGAAAAAATGATATTGCTATACATTTCTTTGAAACTTCCACCTTGAAATTCACATTTAAGAAATACTATTACTTTGTTACTATTCGTCAAACCCTCGATTTTTTCAATATAAGTCACTTTTTCAAAATCATTATTATACTCCCAAGGCTGCTGAACAATTGTTACAAACGAATCCTCATAATAAAAAGGATATTTTTTACCTCTAAATTCAAATTTCCCATAAAAATATGTTTTTTTATTATTCACTCCGCCTCCATGTTTAATATAAACTCATACAAACAATTTAAACATGCTTTTTAATGTAAATTATGTTTAATAACTTTGAGCATTTCTACTACTTACCATTCATAATAATATTCTAAATTGATGCATATACTTTTTAGTAGTAAATCATCCGAAAATGTTCCAATGCCTCCCTTATAGCGGCTTCTTTCTCTGGCGGACATTTCGGCTGTCTGGACTTTTCCGATTTCGGCAGGTTATAATTTGCTCTCTCAATAATACCGCATTTCTGCTTTACCTGTGCAATATACAAGTTGCTGACTTTCAATCCGCTTTGTTTCAGAACATAATCCTTATCAACTTATTTGATTTAAGTTTGGAAAGCAACACGATACTTTCCAAACTCACCGTCTGCGGAAACATATCTACCGCCCTCACTCTCTCCACCTCATACCCTTCCTGCCGCAGATATTTCACATCTCTGGCCAGAGTTGCTGAGTCACAGCTCACATACACAATTCTCTCAGGCTCCATATCCGCCATTGTCCGAAGAAGCGTCTCACTGCATCCCTTCCGCGGCGGATCCACAACGATCACATCCGCATGCGCCTTCTCTCCTGTATGCTCATTTTCATATCTCTTATAATATTCCGGCAGAATTTCCTCTGCCTTCCCTGTGTAAAACTCTACATTCGATATCTCATTTATCCTGGCATTATTCTTTGCATCCTCCACCGCCTGGGGCACAATTTCCACCCCATACACCATCTTTGCCTTTTGAGCAAGAAACAGGGAAATAGTTCCAATCCCACAGTACATATCCCATACTGTTTCCTGTCCGGTAAGCCCTGCATACTGAAGCGCAAGCCCATACAGCTTCTCCGTCTGTACCGGATTCACCTGATAAAAGGAAAGCGGAGATATCTGGTATTTTACATGTCCTATATAATCCGAAATATAATTCTGTCCCCACACAGACTTCATGTGAGGCCCCATAATTACATTTGTCCTTTCTTTATTTATATTAATTGTAATGCTTGTCATTCCCTGGATTTTTGAAAGTCTTTGTGCCAGCTCCTTACTATGGGGCAGGCTGTCCCCATTGACAATAAGGCAGACCATAATTTCTCTTGTCCTAAGCCCATAGCGTATAAGTATATGACGTACAAGTCCCACATGCCTTCCCTCATCATAAGCAGAAATCTGATACTCCTGCATAAAAGCCAGAATGCACTCCAGAATCTCCTTATTTATCGGTACGCCAAGTACACAGTTCGTATTAGGGATAATACTGTGGGTTCTCCCTGCATAAAAGCCTGCCACAAGGTTTCCCTCCTTATCGCTCCCCACTGGAAACTGTCCTTTATTCCTGTATTCAAACGGTACATCCATACCAATAATCGGCTCCATCACACGGTCTAACAATTCCTCCGGAACTTCTCCAATACGCAGAAGATTTCCTCTCACCTTATTCTCCTTAAATACAAGCTGCCTTTCATAAGACATTTCCTGAATCTGGCATCCACCGCACTTCCTTGCATAAAGGCACCTGGGCTTTATCCGGTACTTTGACGGCGAAACAATACGCATAAGGCGGGCATAGCCATAATTCTTTTTTGCTTTCATAATCTTTGCTTCTACCACATCTCCTATAACCGCATCCTTAATGAAAAGAGTATATCCGTCTGCTTTTCCTATACCCTCACCGTCCATTCCCATATCCTCAATTGTCACTTCAACTATATCATTTTTCTGCATAATGTCCCCCATTTGTTAATTGGGGACAGGGTATTTTTAATCCGGGACGGGGTTTTTCTAGAAAAACCCCGTCCCGGATTTGCATTACCCTGTCCCTATATCACTGTCTTTCTTAGATTCGACTCAAACAGCCTGTTATACCCCAGCCAGTCATTGGTGTTCTTTTCTTTAAATATTTCTGTAAGTGTCTGCATCTTTGCATCTGTACAATCTGCAAAGTTAAGCGCAAGTGCCTCGGCAAGAGCCGGCTTTTTAGGGGAGCCGTACTCGAGCTCTCCATGATGGGCTATGATGCAGTGTTTCAGCTCACTTGCAAGCTTTTCCGGAAATTCTGGTATCTCCCTGACAGCGTCGCTTACCATCTCTACACCAATAATAATATGTCCGAGAAGCTGCCCGTCATCTGTATAATCATTTTCCGGAAATGAGGACAGCTCTTTTACTTTTCCAATATCGTGGCATATTGCTCCTGCATATAGTAGATCCCGGTTTAAAATGGAATAGGCTCCAGCCATATATTCACAGAGCTTTACAACGCTTAATGTATGCTCAAGAAGTCCTCCTGAAAATCCGTGGTGCACACTTTTGGCTGCAGAATGGGACTTGAATTTTTTGATGAAGCTCTCATCCTTTACGAAGTAGTACTCTACTGCCTGTCTTAAGTATTTATTTTCAATTTTTCCTACATAGCCTAAAAGCTCCTGATACATACTGTCCGTACTTTTTTCGGTTGTAGGCATATAGTCTGCAGGTATATATTCCTCCTCCTGCGCTTTTCGTATCTGCTTGATATTGAGCTGAAGATTATTATTATAGCTTGTAACCTCTCCGTACACTTCGATAAAATCCATCTCGTCGTACTCGGCAATCCCGCTGGAATTAGGGTCCCATACCTTACCGTCCAAAGTCCCTGTCTTATCCTGCAAGGTTAGGTTATCATAAGGCTTACCATTCCGTGTTTCTGCGGAACGTTTCCCTTTGCACAAATATATGTTGCGAATAAGTTCTCCTGGTACAAGTGTATTAATGTATCTCATTTTCATGCCTCTTTCTATAATTTAGTCTTATTTTTTTGCACCTACTGTAACTGTAAAATCAATATCTACATACTCTCCCCCGGTTCCCTGCCGGCTTCCTTTAAGAAGTACTCTGGCTCCCTGGCCTTTTCCCATCAATATATTATGATACCCCATAATATCTGTAATCTCAGCTCCGTCAGCACTGGTAATAATGTCCCCATTCTGTATGCCTGCCGCCATAGCCGGAGAATCTACCTCTACTTCCTTCACATAGACCCCCTTTGGAAGCCCCTGCTCCTTCATATCCTCCGATACATCAACTCCGTATATTCCTATGTAGGGCACACTCCCGCCGTTGGATAAGAGCCCGATAATTTCCTTAATATCAGAAATACTGTAGCCTGCTATCAGATTGCGGCTGTCCTCTTCTAAAACCGTCTGATCAATGATTCCTATAACCTCTCCTCTCACATTTACAATGACGCCGCTCCCACTACCCGAACCGGAAATGTCTGTATAGATCAGCCCATACTGGCCGTCTGACAGATTCATACTCGTTATATCTGAGGAAACCAGCCCGTAATTATATGCATTAGCATATCCAAAAGGCTTGCCCAGTACGATTATAGTATCTCCAGTATTTACAAGATTAGAATTTCCCAGCACTGCTTTATCAATCTTTGTCCATGTGTCATCAGAAATGGCCTCTCTCGGTACAGCATATACCGCCAGGCCCAGGTTGGCATCATAAGCTTTTATAGAAGCCTCACAGCCGTCTCCTCCTGCAAAGGTCACCAGAATACTTTTTGCATCCTTCACCGGACACCTCTTTCCAAGAATCAGAAGCTCCTGGCCGTTATCGGCAACAATGATTCCTGAAATACTGTCCTTCGCGCCCGGCTCCCAGTTCTCGCCTTCCGCTCCGGTAAGCCCTGTAATCTCTACAACACTTTTGCCTGACACTCTTGCCACATCCCGAAGGGACTGGAGCATCTGCCGGTAGCTTTCAGAGTCAGGTACAGTATTTTCCTCCTGAACGGACTTAACAGGCTCCTCCCCTGTGTCTTCATCCGCCCCGTCCTCTGGATTCTCTTCCGGCTCCTTATCATCTCCGGGAATCATAACCTGCTTGGGATCTCCCCCAAGCTTCTCCTCAATCCATGTTTTAGACACAGAAAAACTAAAGCAGGCAACAATTCCAAAAACAAAGCCCAGCGCAATCATATGCAGGATTCCGCTCCTAAGTTTTCTTCCGCCTGTTTCGTCCTTGATTACTTCCTGCAAAAAAGAATATTCTTCCTCCGGCTCCCGGTGTTCCTCGTTAAGACCTTCTTTTTTATCCATAATATACCAAGTCTCCTTTGTTTCCCTTTTATAAGTATACATGATAGCAGGTAAATGTTCAATATTTATCCTTTCCTTTGCGCCTCAAATAAGGTAGAATAAACCTAATAAAACAAATCCAGGTGAAAAGCATGAATAAAAAAACATTACAAAAACTTGAATACAATAAGATAATAGAGCTTCTAACAGAACACGCCTCTTCTTTTGGCGGGAAGGAAAAATGCCGCAGGCTGAAGCCCCTGACAGATATTGGAGCCATACAGACTGCTCAGCAGGAGACCGCGGCAGCATTTACACGAATTGTAAAAAAGGGCAGGCCCTCCTTTGGAGGCGTTAATCCGGTCAGCGATTCCCTGCGCCGTCTGGAAATCGGCGGAGTATTAGGAAGCGGGGAGCTTCTGCGTATATGCAGACTTTTAGAGACAGCCGGACAGGTCAAATCTTACGGCCGCCATGAAAATGCAGATACTATGGAGGATTGTCTGGATGCATATTTTTCCCAGCTTGTTCCTGTGTCTGTCCTAACAGCGCAGATCCGTCGCTGCATTTTAGATGAGGACGAGATAAGCGATGATGCAAGCGCTGCCTTAAAACATATCCGCCGCCAGATAGGACAGATGAATGACAAGGTACACTCTACTCTTTCTGGAATGGTAAACGGCCATTTGCGTACCTATCTCCAGGATGCTCTTATTACTATGCGTGGAGACAGATATTGCATTCCTGTAAAGGCCGAATACAGAAGCCAGGTGCCGGGAATGATACATGACCAGTCTGCTACAGGCTCTACTTTATTTATAGAGCCCATGACTGTTGTAAAGCTGAATAATGATTTAAAAGAGCTTTATGCAAAAGAACAGGAGGAAATACAAGTTATCCTTTCACGCTTAAGTACAGACACCGCCGAGTACATTGACAGCATCCGTACTGATTATACTGTCCTTACTGCCCTTGATTTTATTTTTGCAAAAGGGGCACTGGCACTTGATATGAGTGGAAGCTGTCCTCTTTTTAACACGGAGGGCAGAATCCATATCCGTGAGGGCAGACATCCTCTTCTTGACAAGAAAAAGGTGGTTCCCATCACAGTTACTCTGGGAGATGCTTTCGATCTTTTGATTATCACAGGGCCCAATACAGGTGGAAAGACTGTATCCTTAAAGACTGTAGGGCTTTTCAGCCTAATGGGGCAGGCCGGGCTTCATATTCCAGCCCTTGACCGCTCAGAGCTTGCTGTCTTTACAAATATTTACGCTGATATCGGAGACGAACAGAGCATTGAGCAGAGCTTAAGTACATTTTCCTCACATATGACAAATATTGTTTCCTTTTTGGATCAGGTTGATGAGAATTCCCTTGTACTTTTTGACGAGCTGGGAGCTGGAACCGACCCTACGGAAGGGGCGGCTCTGGCTGCGTCCATCCTGCAGTATCTGCACGAGAGGGGAATACGCACCATGGCAACCACCCATTACAGTGAGCTTAAAGTGTATGCCCTTACAACCCCCGGCGTGGAAAATGCGTCCTGTGAATTTGACGTGGAAACTCTCCGCCCAACATATCATCTTCTTATTGGTATTCCAGGAAAAAGTAATGCATTTGCTATTGCAGGAAAGCTGGGGCTTCCCGAATATATTATTGAGGATGCCCGCCTGAGGCTTACAGACCAGCAGGAATCCTTCGAAGATTTACTGACAGACCTTGAAACAAGCAGAAAAACGATGGAAAAAGAACAGGCTGAAGCCGCCGCTTACCGCCTTGAGCTGGAACGGTTAAAAAAAGAAACTGAAGAACGCAGAATGAAGCTGGAGGAGCAGCGGGAGCGGATTATCCGGGAGGCACATGAAAAGGCCCACTCCATCCTGGCAGAAGCTAAGGAAACTGCCGACGAAACGATGCGCAATTTCCACAAATTCGGAAAGGAATCCATCTCCGCGGCAGAGATGGAAAAAGAACGTGAGCGTATACGTCGTAAAATGGAGGAATCCAGGAAAGGTATGAAGCAGGAGGCTCATAAGCCCCGAAAGGCTCATAAACCGGAGGATTTCAAGCCAGGAGAAGGTGTAAAGGTCCTTAGTATGAATCTTACCGGAACCGTTTCCTCTAAGCCTGATTCCAAGGGAAATGTCACTGTACAGATGGGAATCCTCCGTTCCCAGGTACACATTTCTGATTTAGAGATTATAGAGGAAAAACCTTCTTATTTAAAAAAGACGGCAAGGCAGACCAGCAAAGGAAAGGTTGGTATGAGCAAATCCTTATCTGTAAGCCCTGAAATTAATCTGCTGGGCAAAACTGTTGACGAGGCAATTGCTCTGTTGGATAAATATCTGGATGACGCAAGCCTGGCCCACTTAAATGATGTACGTATTGTACACGGCAAAGGAACTGGTGCTCTGCGTACAGGTATCCATAATTATCTAAGGAGACAGAAGCACGTAAAATCCTTCCGTCTCGGTGCATTTGGTGAAGGTGATGCGGGAGTAACGATTGCAGAGCTTAAATAATTTATACTGGCAAGGGAGAACAACAATGGTAAACAAACAGAAAATATTAATTGTAGATGATGATGAAAATATTGCAGAGCTTATTTCTCTGTATCTTACAAAGGAATGTTTTGACACAATGATGGTTCATGACGGCGAGGAAGCCCTGACAGCCTTTGACAGCTACCAGCCGGGACTGATACTTTTAGACCTTATGCTTCCAGGCATTGATGGATACCAGGTCTGCCGGGAGATAAGAGCCAAATCCTCTGTTCCCATTATTATGCTTTCTGCCAAAGGAGAGGTTTTTGATAAGGTTCTGGGACTGGAATTGGGGGCAGACGATTATATTATGAAGCCCTTTGATTCCAAGGAGCTTGTTGCAAGAGTAAAGGCAGTCTTAAGACGCTGCCAGGCAGCACCAAAACAGGAGGCTGCCGAAGGAGCACGGGGGAAACAGGTCAGTTACCCGGGAATTAATATTAATCTTACAAATTATTCTGTTGTAGTTGACGGACAGAATGTGGAAATGCCTCCAAAAGAGCTGGAACTGCTTTATTTCCTCGCATCTTCGCCAAACCAGGTTTTCACAAGGGAGCAGCTCTTAGACCAGATTTGGGGATATGAATATATCGGAGACACCCGGACAGTAGATGTCCATATTAAGAGACTCCGGGAAAAAATAAAAGACCATGACGGCTGGAGTCTTGCAACTGTATGGGGAATCGGTTATAAATTTGAGGTTAGATAAGAGGACTCCTTCATGAAAAGCACGCTATATATTAAATTTATAATTATATATATCATTTTTGGTTTCTTAAGCGTATTCTCCGTAGCAACACTTACCTCAGGACTTGCCTTGGGACCGCTTGAGAAGGAAATGTCAGCCAGGCTTTACCGGGAGGCCACTCTTATGACTACCGACTACCTGCCGGGATATTTTTCCGAGCAGCTGTCTCTAAATGATGTCCGTACACAGCTTACCGGAATGGAGCTTCACCTAGACGCTGCTATCTGGTTTGTAGACCGGGACGGAGAACTAATTACCTTTGCCCAGTCTGATGAATTCCCGCCAGCGCCTTATACTATCGAAGAGTTTAATCCTGCTGAAACAGGAAGCACCAAATATTTGACAGGTGATTACCACGGCCACTTTGATGAGGATGTAATTACTGTTATTTCTCCTGTTGTTCAGGACTATCTGCCCAGAGGATATTTACTTGTTCATAAGAGTATGAATGATCTGGACGAAACAGTCCATATTTTATTAAAAGCTTCTTATGCAACTCTTACTGTTATATATGGACTTTCATTTGTAATATTACTGGCATTCCACTTTTTTGTATATAAACCTTTAAGCAGGATTACTGAGGCTGCGAAACAGTATGCCTCAGGAAATCTGGATTACGAAATACCAGTTACCACAGAGGATGAAATGGGTTATCTTTCCGCCTCTCTTAATTACATGTCCTCACAGCTTCGGGACATGGAAGATTATGAAAAGAAATTTGTAGCAAATGTCTCCCACGATTTCCGTTCTCCCCTTACCTCTATTAAGGGCTATGTGGAAGCAATGGCAGACGGTACGATTCCCCTTAAGCTTCAGGAAAAATATTTGAAGATTATTCTATTTGAAACGGAACGGCTTACTGATTTAACCGAGGATCTTCTTACATTAAATGAATTTGACACACAGAATCTTCTCCTTAACAAAGAAACCTTCGATATTCATGAAATGATAAAAAATGTGGCAGAATCCTTTGAAGGACGGTGTAAGCAGAAAAAAATATTTATAGAGCTTATCTTTGCTACCAAATACATGAAGGTAACTGCCGACCAGCGGAAAATACAGCAGGTTTTGTACAACCTTATCGATAACGCCATAAAATTCAGCGACGCTGATTCCCCAATTACAATCGAAACTACCGAGCGCGGTGATAAACTCTATATTTCTATTAAAGATTATGGCATTGGGATTCCAAGACATGCCCTGAATAAAATCTGGGAACGGTTTTACAAAACCGATATCTCTAGGGGCAAGGATAAAAAAGGGACAGGACTGGGACTTGCAATTGTAAAAGAAGCCATTCAGGCACATGGAGAAAATATTAATGTAGTCAGCACAGAGGGTGTGGGAACAGAATTCATCTTCACACTTCCGCGGGTATAGTTGGGGACGGGGTATTTTTAAAAAGTGCCTGTCCCCGACCAGGGTGGGGACAGGCACTTTTTAAAAATACCCCGTCCCCAAAGTCTAATACAGCCACGCTTTCACAGCTTCACTATCCAGATTATCCTGCGTCACCCACATAACGCCTGTGTCAATATACGCTTCGTTTCCCATAGAAAGAGCTGCTCTTGCGGAAGCAACTACTGCCGCGTATCCCATACCGAAGGGATTCTGTATCATCAGCCCCTTCACTCTTCCGTCCTTTAATGCATCCAGCTCTTCCTCATCTCCATCATATCCTACAAGCGTAATATCTTCTCTTTCAGATCGTTTTAATGCCTTTACCGCTGCTTTTACTGTAGTTCCGTCTGTTGCATAAATTCCCTTAAGCTGCGGATGTTTCCCCAAAATATAATCCAGAATTTCTTCCTCTGTAATCTCCTCTGTAAGTTCTTCTGTCTCAGCTTCCTCCTCTGCATCCTGAGGCATCTTTTCTTTTGCTATCTCTTTCTTTATTTCTTCCATCTGGTCAATATGATAAACCTGGACAACGGAAATCTCCGGATAGTCTTCTGCCATCCTCTCCATAAATCCATTCTCTCTTTCCTTTGCAGACATGGACATAGAATCCTGTACAAAAACAATTACTTCCCCTGAATTCCCGATAAGCTCCGCCATCTTTTCAGCTATTATCCGGGCGCTGCCTGAATTATCTGTAGCAACGGTCGCCATCAGCCCTTGATAGTCACTGCCTGAATCAAATGCTACGATGGGAATCCCATTATCAGATGCCAAGTCAAACTGTACACCGCATGCCTTTGTATCCGCGATAGAAATGCTTAGTCCTACAGGATATCTTGCCAGCTCTTCATCCAGAATATTCACCTGTTCATCTACACTGTCCGTCTCTGCCGGTCCGCTGTAGGTTACTCTTACTGCATCTTTTCCCTTATAACCCAGCTCTTCATTAAGGTCATCAGCCGCCTGTCTGGCCCCTTCTTCTACCTGCCTCCAGTATTCTCCATCCTTTCCCTTCCCAATAATTGAGATGTAGGAACCAGCTTCAAGATCAAGGCCGGAAATGTTGCCATATGCCGCTGGCTCTATGGCATCAAGCTTTTTCTGGTATTCCTTCTCCACAATCTCTGATGGATTTTCTATCTTCTTTTCTGCTTCTGTCTTATGCTCCTCTTCCTTCTCGGGAGCACATGCGCACAAACATGACACAATACATAATATAAGCGCCGCCGTCTTCCATCTATTTCTCATAATATATTCTCCCTTTACTTTTATTAACAAAAATACTATACACTAATTCAGTGAAGATTTGTTGAAAAATTTCTTAAATTTTTTTGTACTTGATTTAGTCCATCATTTTTACTTGTATATTTTGTCCTTTTGTATTATGATAAGAGATAGAATAAAAAGGAGGTACATAGCATGGCACACGTAATTAGTGATGAATGTGTAAGCTGCGGAGCTTGCGAGAGTGAATGTCCAGTAGGAGCTATTTCTCAGGGTGCAGACCACTATGAGATTGATGCTGACGCTTGTGTTGACTGTGGTGCATGTGCAGCTCAGTGTCCGACAGGGGCTATTTCCCAGGGCTAATAATTTCTCCTGAATTATTTCAGAGAAAAGCATTTTAAACACTCTGTGTCATATAGCGGCATAGAGTGTTTTTCATAGTCTCATCTGCACGCTTGGAAATCTTTCGTTCCCCAACATATTTTTTTATGCCCGACCTCTTTTGACCTTCTTCGCAGTTTTCATATGCTATCTTATAATTGATATAAGACAAGCATTCACTAATAAGGGGGTTTTTATTATGGGCAATGCGCTTGAACAGTTAAAAAATGAAACAAAAGATGATGTAAAATTATATGGATGCATCAAAGAACTCTATGAGCAGGGAGTCCCCTTTGAAGAATTAAAGGGGCTTATTCCTGATATCAAAAGAACACGTGAACAGTTACAGATGAAACGGATACTGGAAAATAACAATGAGATTCTTATGTCCATGTTTACTAGAGAAATGTCATTTCTGTTAGATGCCAAAGAACGGCAGGAGGAAGAACAGTTTAAAAAACTGGACCAGCTTATCAGACAGCAGCAGTCCTTCAGAAAGTCTGCCGCGTCCAGCGGTCCAGTAGAAAAGCTAAAACGTCTATTCCTGCCGGCTTAGGTTTGCAAATTTTGTATAATCTGCAAGCCATGCCAGATGAACGGTCCCTACAGGACCGTTTCTTTGTTTTGCAATAATGATCTCTGCCTGTTTCTTAAATTCAGAATCTTTATTATAGTATTCATCACGGTAAATAAACATGACAACGTCAGCGTCCTGTTCAATAGCTCCTGATTCACGCAGGTCTGACAGCATAGGGCGCTTGTCGGGCCTTGACTCCACCGCACGGCTAAGCTGGGAAAGGGCCACAACCGGAACATTAAGCTCCCTTGCAAGCGCCTTCAGTGACCTGGAAATCTCAGATATCTCTTGCTGCCTTGATTCTGAACGTCCGCCGACACTTCCTGTCATAAGCTGAAGGTAATCGATAATGATAACCTGGATGTCATACTCAAGCTTATATTTTCTGCATTTGGAGCGGAGCTCAGATACAGAAATACCCGGAGTGTCATCAATAATCAGATTTGATTTACCGATAATCCCTGCTCCCTCAATCAGCTTCTCCCAGTCAGAATCTTTGAGATTACCTGTACGGATTGCCTGGGAATCCACCTGGGACTCCAGGGCAAATAGACGGTTAACCAGCTGCTCCTTTGACATCTCCAAGGAAAATATCGCTGCACCTTTATCCTTCTTAAATGCAATATACTGGGCAATATTAAGGACAAATGCAGTCTTTCCCATAGACGGCCTGGCGGCAATAAGAACCAGATCGGATGGCTGAAGACCGGAAAGCTTATAATCTAAGTCAATAAAACCAGTTGGTATCCCTGTTACCACACCTTTATTCTTAGATGCCTTTTCAATACGTTCAAGAGCATTTAACACAATGTCCTTAATCGGTACAAAGTCTCCTGTATTTCGCTTCTGCAAAAGCTCAAACACAGATTTTTCCGTTGTTTCCAAAATCGTAGATAGAGGCTCATTCCCTGCATAACAGGTATTAGAAATCTCATCATTTAACTTAATGAGTCTTCTCATTACAGATTTGTCTGCTACAATTTCAGCATAATATTTTATATTTGCCGAAGTAGAAACCGCCGTTACCAGTTCTCTCATAAACTCCATGCCGGTTATCTCAGGCGGAACCTCCTTCTCCCTTAGACGGTCCTGAAGGGTTACCAGATCCACCGGTTTCCCTTCATTAAACAACTCGACCATGGAATCAAAAATCACTCCATAAGCTGTCTGATAAAAATCTCTTCCGCTGATAATCTCTGATGCCGTCATAACAGCATCTTTATCCATCAGCATAGCGCCTACAACAGACTGCTCTGCTTCAATACTATGGGGCATAACCCTTTTTATGAGCGCCTCCTCCATGTATGATTTCCTCCTACGCCTCTTCTGTTACAGCCACAGTTAACTTAGCAGTTACCTTTGGATGCAGCTTTACAGGAACCTGCTGTACTCCTAAAGTCTTGATTGGCTCCTTTAAAAGAATCTTCTTCTTATCAATGTCAAGCCCAAGCTGTGCTTTGGCCTCCTGGGCGATTTCCTTCGAAGATACCGAGCCGAACGCCTTGCCGCCCTCTCCTGTCTTAATAGACACCTCTATCTTTCCTTTATCAATCTGTGCTCCCAGAGCCTTTGCCGCCTCATATACCTCCTGGGCATGCTTTTCTTCGCTTGCCTTTTTCAGCTTCAAATCATTCAGATTCTTTCCATTAGCCTCAACACCCTTTTTTGTCTTAAGGATAAAATTCCTTGCATATCCGTCACTTACTTCTACAATATCGCCCTTCTTTCCAAGAGCCTTTACATCCTCCATTAATATTACCTTCATCTTAAATATCTCCTTTCTCTGTCATGTCATCAAGCACTCTTTTAAGATCTATCACAGCCTTGCTCATATATGTATGATCAAACTGTGCTCCAGAAGCGTTCAAATGCCCGCCGCCTCCTAATTTTTCCATAATAATCTGTACATTCACCTCATCAATGGACCGGGCACTTACATAAATCCTGCCATTATACTCAGTAAGTACAAAAGAGGCCTTGATTGCGCTGATATCAAGCAGTTCATTTGCCGCCTGAGCGCCGATAATGGTGGGACTCTCTATTTTCAGGTCTACCCCTCTTGCTATCGCAAATTTTTCAAGATAAACCTCTGCACTGCTTATAATCTCTGCTTTTGCCCGATAAGATTCTATGTCATCCCGGAACATCTTGCGCACAAGTGTAATATCCGCGCCATTTCTCCTCAAAAATGCCGCCGCCTCAAAAGTCCGTACACCGGTATGGCTTACGAAATTATTTGTATCAATCATAATCCCGGCATACATACTGCTTGCCTCCAGGCCCGGAATCTTAATATCATCCACAATATACTGAAGAACCTCTGAAACCATCTCACACGCTGAGGAAGCATATGGCTCAATATACGATAAAAGTGCATTATCAATATTATCACTGCTCTGCCTGTGATGGTCCAAAACAACAATCGTCTTTGTCATGTGAAGAAGCTGTTCACATTCCGTCATCTGAGGCCGGTTTGTATCAACAACAATAACAAGAGAATTCTCATCTGCCATATCTACTGCCTCATCGGATCTTAAAAACAAATCCTCGGAATAAGCCTGATTCTCTGAATACAGTGTATAAAGCGGCCGAAGCGATGCCGACACCTCATTAATTACAATATGAGCCCTTTTCCCAAGAGCAGTTGCCGCGCGGCAGATGCCGATAGCAGCCCCGAAGGAATCCGCGTCCGTGAACTTATGTCCCATAACAAATATCTTATCATTCACTGTAATGAATTCACGTAAGGCTTCTGCTTTCACACGGGCCTTTACACGGGTATTTTTCGCCGTCTGCTCCCGCTTGCCGCCATAATAGGTAATCCCGCTGCCGTCCTTAATAACTGCCTGGTCGCCTCCTCTTGCAAGTGCAAGGTCAATAGCAACACGGGCGTAATTATTGCTCTGTGCATAAGCTTCTGTACTTAGCCCCAGGCCAATACTTAGCGTTACCGGAATCACGTTGCCGATATTAATGGACTTTACTTCCTCAAGAAGCGAGAACTTATCTTCCTCCAGCTCTTTAAAATACTGCTTCTTTACAGCAATAAAATACTTATCTGTCTCAATCTTTTTTACAATTCCGTCAATTCTGGCTATATACTGATTAATCTTCCTGTCAACAAGGGCTACAAGCAAAGACTGCCGTACCTCTTCTACACTGGCTATTACTTCATCATAGTTGTCGATATAAATAAGTCCTGCAACAAGGCGCTGCTCCTCATTCTCCTTAATACTGCGGTTCAGCTCTGTTACATCCTGGAGATAAACTGCAATAAAGTATTCCTTCTCTTTTGGAAGCTCTAGAAGCTTTTCAGTGGCATTAAATGCCTGGACAGACACTCTGCGAAGCTCAGCCTTGTATTCCCTGTCCTGATAGTAGACATCCATCTCTACTATATCGTTCTCCTCCTTGGGAAAAATACTTTTGTTAAGTTCCGGCATACATTTACTAAGGTATGCCTCCTTACAGTTCTTTTCACCAAGAACATGTTCAAACTCGTCATTGCGCCAGATAGTCTTTCCGTCCTCCAGAAGAATCGCATAGGGCACTGCCAGCTCCTTAAGAAGTGTATTCTGCACAATGCCGTACTGGGCAGCGAACTCTACCAGATCCTTCATAATGAGAGCCTTACTATATAAGTATAAGACTCCTGTCACAATAATATAAATTGCTACAAAAATGAACATCAGGATCCCCGCACTCCTATCAACCCAGTAAATCCAGATATTCAGCGCAAACAAAAGTACCGCCATAACTGCAGGCCACTGCATATAAAGCCTAAGCTGGCCCCTTAATTTAACTTTCTGTTTTTCTTCCTGCATTTCTTTCATACTCATGTCCCTCAAAAACATTACTGTATCACTTTCTTACAGACTCTACAGTAAATGCAAAGTCCTATGTGAGCAGTAAAAAACCTACCGCGTGTCACAGTAGGTTTATTATAACATCTTTTGTGATAAAAGAAAAGTTTAATTGTATCCATTCGGGTTTTGGCTCTGCCACCGCCATGTATCCTCGCACATCTCGTCAAGCCCGCGTTCTGCTTTCCACCCTAGAACCTTAAGCGCTTTCGCAGGATCCGCATAGCACATAGCAATATCTCCCTCACGTCTCGGCTTAATCTCATAAGGAATCTCCCTGCCGCATGCTTTTGCAAACGCCTTAACCATATCTAACACGGAGTATCCCACACCTGTCCCAAGATTGATGATCTCAAGTCCCGGATTTGTAAAAATGTGATTAATTGCCTTTACATGTCCCACCGCAAGGTCAACAACATGGATATAATCGCGCACGCCTGTACCATCCGGCGTATCATAGTCGTCTCCAAACACACCCAGCCTTTCAAGCTTCCCTACTGCCACCTGTGAAATATATGGCATCAAATTATTTGGAATCCCCTTCGGGTCCTCTCCAATGCGTCCGCTCTTATGCGCGCCTACTGGATTAAAATAGCGCAGGAGGATAACATTCCATGCCGGGTCTGACTTCTGTAAATCTGTCATAATCTGCTCCATCATAGACTTTGTCCATCCATAAGGATTCGTACACTGTCCCTTCTGGCAGTCCTCTGTGATAGGCATCACCTCCGGGCTCCCATAAACTGTAGCGGAAGAGCTGAATACAATATTTTTCACACCCATTTCACGCATTACCTTCATAAGGGTCAGCGTGCCTGTAATATTGTTATGGTAATATTCCAGTGGTTTCTTGACTGATTCTCCAACTGCCTTAAGAGCTGCACAGTGGATAACTGCATCGATTTTCTCCGTCTTAAACATCGCTGTAAGTGCAGACTCATCCAATACATCCCCTTCGTAGAACTTAAGCTGCTTCCCAGTTAATTCCTCTACCCTTTTTAATGATTCTTCTGAAGAATTGCTAAGGTTATCGTAGATTACTACCTCATACCCTTCAGTCAAAAGCTCCAGTGCGGTGTGACTTCCGATATAGCCTGCGCCGCCGGTAATCAATATCTTTGCCATGTTATCCTGCCTCCTGACTAATTACATTTTTTTATGATCTCCTGCATAGTATACCACTTATTTTCCATATCTTCAACCAGCTTAAACTGTGTGCGGCATCTGTCAAGATTATGATGAGTCCTGTGGATTTTAAAATACGTATCCCCTTGAAGATAATCTGTAAGAAAACGCATGCCGCACTCAAAGGTCATGACCTTTGCCCCCATAGGCATAAGCTCTATTTCCTTTTCCGTAAGCCTTCCGCCGCAGCCCTCTATGAATCCCTTCGCATACAGCTCAAACAGCTCCAGCTTTAAGGACACCTTACTTAAATCCTGCTCGTCCTCCGCCGCTGTACTGGCTCCGAACCGGATAGAATCACCGAAATCATTCATCACAAGTCCCGGCATAACAGTATCCAAATCAATGACACAGATTCCCTTCCCGCTTTCGTTATCAATCATAATATTATTCAGCTTCGTGTCATTGTGGGTAACACGTAAAGGAAGCTCACCCTTCGCCTGAAGGTCCCCAAAATAATCTGCCACATCTTCTCTTTCCAAAACAAACTCTATCTCCTTCTGAACAGAAGCAGCTCTTCCCATCTTATCCTCTTCTACTGCCTTTTTAAACACTGCAAATCTCGCCTTCGTATCATGAAAGCCTTCTATAGTCTCATGAAGAGTTTCTGCTGGAAATTCTGCCAGAAGTTGTTGGAAATTCCCAAAGGCAACTGCACTCTGGTAAAAGTGCTCTGGCTTTTCTACCTGGTCATAGCTGACAGCATCCGTAATAAAAATATAAGAACGCCAGTATTCTCCCTCTGAATCTACATAATAGGCCTTTCCGTCTGGTCCAGGAATTACGTTCAGAGTCTCTCTTAACGGGTCACCGCCTCTTTCCACAATCCTCTTTCGGAGATATGATGTGACATTCATAATATTTTCCATCAATTCTACTGGCTTAGGAAACACCGTCTTATTCATTCTTTGAAGAATAATCCTCATCTCTCCTCCCGCCTCATCCTCAAAGGTAAGCAGGTATGTATCATTAATATGCCCGCTTCCATAAGGACGCTTATCTGTAAGTGTCCCCTTATATTTAAAATTATCAATCACTTCCTGAAGCTGTTCCTCTTTCACTGCCGCCATTTACTTCTCCTCCCACAGGTGCTCTGGGTAGAGCCCTTCTTCTTTCATCTTACGTATTGCCTCTACTACTACAGGCTTATCCTCTTTATAGGTAATGCCGTACCATTTATCCGCCGACTTAAGCACTGCCACAGATGCGCGGCCTTCATCAAGAAGACGGCTTACAACTGCCGGAAGAAAATACTCACATTTCATTGGGTTCTCCTTAAGCCCCTTGTCAAGAAATGCAGGGAAACCATCCTTAATTTCATTTAGAAAGCTTTTTGTAAAGCCCCACATATTCATGGACACTACCGTATCCTCCGAAACCGGAATCCAGGTTGTATCATCATCATCCAGATATTCAATGCCGCCGCCCCGTTTTTCAATCTTCGTTCTCTCACAGACACCTGTAAGCTCTCCTGCCTCGTTAGTCTCGCAGATTCCCCGGGACACATGACCGTTATCTGTCACTGTGTTGCCAAGCTTATATCCAACCATCGTATAGCGGTACTTCTCATCATCCTCGTGCTCTGACAGATAATTATAAATAAGCCCAAATGCCTCCGAACCATAATAATCATCTGCATTAATCACTGCAAATGGACCATCTATTTTGTCTATGCAGCAAAGAACTGCATGGGCTGTTCCCCACGGCTTTGTTCTTCCTTCCGGCACGCCGTATCCATCAGGCAGTTCTGCTACCTCCTGAAAGGCATATTCCACCTCCATAAACTGAGACATACGATTTCCCACTGCCTCTTTGAAATCTTCCTCGATTTCCTTCTTAATAATAAAAATTACCTTCTCGAAGCCCGCTCTTTTTGCATCATACATGGAAAAATCCATAATAATATGCCCATCATCATCTACCGGGTCAAGCTGCTTAAGGCCTCCGTAACGGCTTCCCATTCCCGCCGCCATAATCACTAATACTGGTTTATTCATCTTAAAATCCTCCTTAAATATCAGATTGTATACCAAACAATTTCATTTTCTGCAAGCTGTATGTCAAAGCTTGTCCCGTCGCCTTTGTAAATGGTTGTCTGCTGCGGCTCATAAGTGTTGTTCACAACACAGTATTTTCCATTCTCTATATAGGCGTGCACCTCCACGTTCACATTTGTACTGAACCAATGATAAAGCTTATCCTCGCTTCCCGCTCCCCAGAGAATCGCACGGTATAAAAGCCGGCTGTTCGTAAAGCTATAAGGCAGACCGCTGATATATACACTTCTTCCGCTGCCAAACTCATTTACCGCAAGCTGTACTCCTTTGTTCTCCTCACAGATTACCAATGCACTTTCCAGAGCGAAAATATTCTTCTTACCCTCTCCAAAATCAATCTTGCCGTCACAGTCCTCTGTAATAAAATGCTTATGCTCTTCCCAGTTATATTTGTCCACATTCAAAGTAAATCCTGTCTCTTCTTCCACTCCCATAACACCGGAAAGCTGAAAAAAACGGCCCTCCCACTGATACGCCGAAGGCTCTCCTACTCCTATAAAACCTCCGCCGCTGTAAATAAACTGCTTCACAGCTGTCAAAATCCTCTCATCCTTCCAGTTTTCCCCGCCGCTGTATGCAGTATAGGCATCTCCTACATTTAAAATAACATCAATATCATTAAGAACCGCCGGGTTCTCCCTGATATCGTCAAAGCTTATATATCTTACGTCAAAGGGGGCTCCGCTAAGTGCTTCAATAATTCCGGCATAAGAGTAATTCTGTTTATAGTAAATTGCATGGTGCACCATATGGTTTCCCCATGCACGCATCTTTCCCCAGCAATTCAGCACAGCAACTCTCTTTACACAGTAGGGCACAGTTCCCTTAATGTTCTCATAAAGAGTTCGGAATTCGTCGCACACACTTTCCACATAATCTATAAACTCAGGAAACTCCATAGCAAGTTTTAAATATCCGCCATATCCGATGCGGTCAATAGGCTTTCTCAAAATTGCCCTTCTTGCAGTCACCCAGTTTACCTTTGCTTCCTTCACCGGGTCGCCTCCCTCATGAAATGTATCCGGGAAGAAATAGGGAAGAAAACGACCCTCTCTATACCTCACCCCTTCAATGTCACTGATGAGCCTCAGAGTTGCTCCATTTCCGACACTGCCCACAACCGCGTCAAGGCCAATCTTTTTAAACTCATCCATAAAGGGCTCTGTTCCAATCCAGTGATCTCCTAGGAACATCATGGCTTCCTTGCCACATTCATGGGTAATATCTACCATCTCTTTTGCAAGAAGTGCTACCTCTTTTCTCTGAAACTCCTGGAAATCCAGGAATTCCTTAGAGGGTACGCGGTAGGTATTATTCATATATCCCTGATCAATAATAAATTCCGGCCGGAACTTATAACCATATTCCTTCTCGAACTTCTCAAGAATATAGGGGCTTACAGAAGCTGAATACCCGTACCAGTCTACATATTTTTCTCTTGCCAGCTCGTCAAAAATCAAAGTAAACTGATGGAAAAATGTAGTATAGCGGATAACATCAATATGGGGATTATCCTCAATATATTTCCGCAGCCGTTTCATGGAAAAATCTCGTGTCTTAGGCTGTCTCACATCAAAGGTAATCTGCTTCTCCACGTCCTTCCAGTCATTGGTCACCGCATTATACATATGCACCGGGTCCCACATAATATAGGCCAGAAAGCTTACCGTATAGTCATGAAAAGCTTTTGCATGGGAGATGACAACATCTCCTGTCTCCTCCTCATAGCTCCAGTTCTCACAAGACACTGTCTCTCCTGTCGTCCGGTCTATAACCTCCCACCATCTCTTAATATCGTCCCGTGCATTTACTGCAAGCATATCTGGATAAAGATGGTTCATCAAATGGATTCTTAAAACATCCCTCACCGCATTGTAAAATGGAGTCATAATATACATCTGCTGAATCTCATCCGGATTGGCCTTCGCCCATGCATTATCCTTCCTCGTAGTGTAATACGTAGAATATACCTTTGCATCCACAGTTTTAAGCTCCTCCGGGTATTCCGTGCCGTCGCAGTCACGGATTGCATCTGCCCCCCACCGCTCTACAAGCTTTAAAGTCTCTGGCACTACGTCTACATCGGTTGGGATTGTAACTCTTCCTCTTGTCCGTTCATTCATTGACATACTCCTTTTCTATCATTCCTAATTATAAGGATACTCATTTTTTCCTGCTCCGTCAATCAAAAAAACAGCTGTAATGTGTATTTCACAATCACAGCCATTTTCCGGCATTTCTATTGTGTCTTTGTAATAATTGCAGTCTCAAAAAATTCCGTCAGATGAAAGCTTGGAATCTCTGAAAGTATAGGTGAATAGGAAGCATAATGCTCAATCTCCTTCGTCTCCGATATTTTGTAAAAATTACAGGTGAAGGTACTTCCTTCCTCCAGGTGAAGAGGGCCGTATATCTCCTCCAATATGGAAACCGGCAACTTCATTTCCCACGTCCACAAATCCTTCTCCACCTTCGCAGAGCTCTGAAGGGCCCGGCACATATCCTTTGTAAAATAGGAGCGGTAAATCCTTTCTTTTCCACAGCCTGCCAGAAGCGCGCCGCCAGAATTCGTCTCAAAGTTAAGATATACCGCCTGCAGTCTTTCTATCTTTGATTCGAACTGGAAAAAGGCCTCCATAGCACTGTCCCTGTATACAGGATCCATATCATGGGTATATGTACATAGAGGCTCCCTCTCCTCACATATCATCTTCAGATAAAATGCGTCGCCCGGCACAAATCCTATATATCCATATGTTTTAGGAATACTTTTTGTTCCCCACAGAAGATGATCCACATGAAACGGAGTTATTGATTCTAGTTCTGCCACATTTTTTATGATTTCAACCTTCATATCTCATTCCTCCTGTATGTCCTATTAATAATATACCAAATATTTTCAGGTAATACAAGATTCATAAGATTTTATGAGAATTATCCGAAGGAAGATTGTTGTGTTTATTTGCATACTGCTGCCATGCAGGCAGACTAACACCGATTATATTAAAAAATCACCCCGGTCAAATAACCGAGGTGATTTCCATAACAGCTAACACAAAAACTTAGCATTTTTTAATAAGGCTTCCAACTGCAGCCGGGAGGAATATCCGCCTGTCAGCTCATCTATCTTTCCATTTACCGCAGGATGATAATACTTTCCTTCCTGTTCAGCCTCCCTGCCTGCATTTACTGCTGCCACAAGAATACCCCTGTCCTGCACTCTTTTATCTTCTTCGATCTCATTGATAATCAAAAGCGGCGGCTTTGCTTCGCCTTTATACACACCCTGGAGTTCTATCCTTTCACCGGTAAAAATATACCCGGTACAATAGTCTCTTTCTGCCCCCAACACTGTAACGCCGTGGTTTATCAGCCATGAGATAGTCTGTTTTCTGTCCAGCATATCCTTAGGGCCAGCAGAGATTAAAGAAACCGGAAGGTCGGCCAAGGCTGGAAGGTCGGGGCACAATTCCTCCCCTTTAATCTCACCGATTCCACCCATTCCGCAGGTTACCGCAAAAGGAACCTTAAGCTTCTGACATACCTTCATAGTACCGGAGGCTGTCAGAGCGCCGGAAAGGCCTTCCTTTAGGGCGCTATCCAGCAAATCACAGTCTATGCGGATAAGCTCCTTCGCTCTCTTTCTGAACTCTAGATACTGATCTATTCCGCCGATGACAATCCTGCCCTCTGATACCCATGCAAGATTCTCGTGCCCTTCTGTCCATGCCTTACGTATTTCCTCGTTTGTTACAGACTTCAGACCGTGGGTCAGAAGCGCTGTTTCTATCAGACATTTCACCTTATTATCTCCATCCGTCAAATTCAGCTATGTTATCCTGATTTACAAGCGTAAGGGGAAGATATACTGGTGCGTCGAAGGTCTTTCCTTGTACCAGAAGCATTGCCATCTCCTCTGCCGCCTTTGTATAAATAGTGCTTGAGTACGTCATACTTCCCATCATAGTTCCTTCCTCGATAGCCGCCTTTGCATCAGAGGTATAGTCAACTCCATACACCATAACGTCCTTGTTTTCCATCTCTTGAAGAGCGCGTACTGCTGCCAGCGCCATATTATCATTACATGCAAAAATTCCTTTAAGCTCCGGGTGTGCCGTTAAAATATCCTTTGCAGCCTCATATGCCTTCTCTGTATCCCAGTCACAAGCCTGCTCTGCGACAAGTTCAATTCCATCTGTCTCCTCAAATACAGCCTTCGCTCCATTTGTTCTTCCTACACTTTGTCCTGCACCCTCAAGGCCTGAAAGAATAGCAACCTCTCCGCCGTCCTTCATCCGGGAAATCATATCCTTTGCAGCCGTGCTTCCCTGTTCTTCAAAATTAACTGTAATCTTTCCATCCAGATGTCCGCCTGCATCCTTAAGCGCATCTGTATCTACTCCTGGTCCCAGATTAATAACAGGGATTTCTGCCTCATTTGCTGCAACAATACCTGGAATCAGGTTTGTCCCATCTATCGGAGATACAATAATAGCATCAAATTCCATAGGAATCATTGTCTGAAGGGAATCAAGCTGTCCGGCTGCATCATCCTCAGCAGACGCTTCGAATACTTCAACTTCAATTCCTAATTCCTTCCCGGCTTCCTCATAGCGTGTCTTCATGGTTCCCCAGAATTCATTTGCTGTTGAACTAATAAGGATACCAACGCGTTCCCCTTTGCCACTTTCCGGAAGTTCGCCTAATGCATCATTCATCTGCTTTTCAACATCGGCAAGAATTGCGTCCACGCCGCCAGATTCAGATTCTGCCTCTTTGCTTTCCCCGCCATCATCCTCTTTAACCTCTTCCTGTTTCTCGGGTTCCTTTTCCTCTTCCCCGCCTGCGCAGCCTGTCATCATCATACCCATACAGCTTACTGCAAGCAGAATTGCAAGTATTTTTTTCTTCATGATACATCCTCCTGTATTTTCATTTTATTTCATTAAGACCCTTGTTTTATGGACCCTAATTTCAGAAATCAATACGGACACCAAAAGCAGAAATCCTGTAATCCACTGCTGATAATCCGAAGACACACTCATCAGTGTAAGCCCATTGCGTACTACGCCCAAAATGAGCACAGCAAGTACAGTTCCTCCAATACTTGCTCTGCCGCCGCTGATTGCCGTACCTCCCATAATTACGGCGGTTATTGCATCCAGCTCCATATTCATGCCTGCGTTGGGCTCTGCTGAATTCAGCCTGGCCGTAATAATAACTGCAGTTACGGCTGCCATAGCTCCAAGAAACATATGTACAGAAATTCTTAAACAGCCCACATGGATACCGGACTTCTCCAATGCATCCTTACTGCCCCCTAAAGCAGTTACATAGTTGCCCCATTTCATATAGAACATAAGAGGAATACAAAGCAGCACAAGCAATACCGCAAAAATAACTGACAGCTGCATTTCTCCGATTCGTCCGATTCCAAGAAAAATAAATTCCTGCCCAAATCTTGTAATCGGCTTTCCATCAGTAATCATAAGTGAAATTCCTCTAAGCATACCACTTGCTGCCAGTGTCAGTATAAAAAAATTAATCCCTGTATAATGAATCAGAATTCCATTTGCCGCCCCCATTGCCGCCCCAGAGAAGATTCCCAGTATAACCGCTGCTGCTGCACAAAGCCCTGCGTGCAGCCCCACAGCCATAATTACACCGCACATAGATACAATGGCTCCCGCTGACAAATCCATCACACCGGAAGCTATGACAAAGGTCATTCCGATCGCAAGGATAAGCCTGTAGCTATTGGCCTCTAAAATATTTCTTATATTTTTCCACGTCAGAAAATATTTACTCTGTGCCGTCAGGACGATACAGATAAGCACCATAACGGCAAAGAGAAATATCTGCTGGGAATATCTGCTAAACCATTTCTTCATCTGTCATCTCCTCTTCCTTCTCCACAATCATTTCATGCAGCTTCTGGGGGGAACTGTCCCTGGTAAGAAATGAATCTACTAAAAGTCCGTTATGTATGACACAGATTCTGTCAGCAATATCAAACACCTGAAATAAATTATGGCTGATGAGAATAATGGTTTTTCCCTCTTTTTTCAAGTCCAGAAACAGTTTCATGATGCGGGAGGTTTCCTTTAAGCCCATAGCAGAAGTTGGCTCATCGAATATCATAATATCCCCTCCTGCATAAACAGCCCGTGCGACTGCTAAAGCCTGCCTCTGCCCGCCTGACATCTTTTCCACCGGCTGCGTAATATCCGGTATAGAAATATGAAGCCGGTTAAGCAGCTCCTCTGTCTTTTGCCTCATCAGCCTGTGGTCAAGAAAAATTCTATGTTTCATAATCTCTCTTCCAAGAAAAATATTTCCTGCACAGTCTTTACAATTATCAAGTGCTAAATCCTGATATACTGTAGTAATGCCCTGCTCCATTGCCTGCCTTACAGAAAGAGAACTAAACACCCTGTCCTTAATGCGGATTTCACCCCCGTCTGGCCTAAGACCTCCTGACAATATTTTAATGAGCGTGCTTTTGCCGGAACCATTGTCTCCCACAATTGCGGTAACCTCTCCCCTAAAGGCGGTAAAGTCCACGCCGCGGAGGGCCTCAATATATCCAAACCTTTTTTTTACCTGTTTCATTTCTACAACAGGAGTATTCATCTCATCCTCCGATATAATAACTCTGTCCGTGTTTTTATCCATGTCTATCATAGTCCTAATGAAAAATTACGTCTAATTGATTATTTTTATAAACTATACAATTTATTGATTATATCTATATATCAACATGTTTTATATAAAAAACCACCAGTCATTAATACTGATGGTTTTAAAGCAATTTCGATGTCAAATTAAAGCCGGGAACCATTTTTTCTATCTTTCCATTACCCCCAATTTCTGATATTTCTCCACGCTTTCAGAAAAAGCCGCCTCCTTTTGCTTTTGCAAATGCGCGTCAAAAGCCTTTTCGTTATTCATGACTGCATGTATGTCTTCAATCATCCCCGCTGCCTCTTTTGCTGGGTAGATATGCTCCTGCGCCACTAAGTCTGTGTTATGTACAGTCTCGTTAAATGCAAAAATTAATTCATTATGTAAAAATGCCTTTTTAACGGCAGATCCCATCTCCGATTCATGATTAATATCAAAGTAATAATCACATTTGTCAAACAATTCATCCATAACGTCTGCCCTTAATCCCGGATAAAGACAGACGTTTTCATAATCCGCCATACCCATCAGTTTTGAGGACATTTCTGTAAAGGCTGCAATATGAAATCTCATCTGCGGCAGCGCTTCCACAAGTTCCCTGCAGTGTTCAATTCTGTCGGAATTGGTACAAATAAGAGCCTCTTTTTTATGCATACTTTCTTTTACAAAAGGATACACAAAGCCCATCCTGTACAACATATCCCTCCTTGCCCCAAGGGCACGCAGCTTATCATAAGGCTGCTTCTTCTGCACCATGACTACACCAGTCCTTGCAGCATGTCCGTTAAAAATCATCTGCATATTTCCTGGAATTTCTTTATCCACTTTCTCCTGCCAGAACAGTATGTCCTTTTTCACGCCAGCTTCCGCTCTCAGCCTGTTAGATACAAAAAAAGGAGTTGAGAGCGAATTAAAAAAAATCCTCTTTTGCATCAATTGTGCCTTTTCAAAAAAATGAAGAATAAACTCTGTCTTTGTCCGAAAAATCCTGACTTCCTCCCCTTCATTTAAGATAATATCCCCTGTCACAAAGTTTTCAACGATCATTTCTTTTCCCTCCGGTGAAAAATAAGATCTGTTCACCCGTTTCCCTTTCTCGTTGAAAATCGTTCTAGCGTAAATCGCGCCAAAGCGGTTATAATGATCGCTAAAACGAACTACTCCTCTTTCATCATACCAGTCCACGACTTTTACCAGACGCTTATACTTTGGCTCCGCATAAAAAATCCGTCCTCTTTCCCTGCTCAAATCCTGCACTTTTCCATTGCTGTTGCTGCCACTGATTTCCCAGTAATCGGGTATGATTATCTCATCAAAATACCTCGGCCCTGCTCCATCCAAGGCAGACTCGAAATCCCCAAGGAAAAAGCCATATACAGACGTCACGTCCTCCGGCAGAAAGCCGTCGTCCTCAATTACCACCGCCGCAAGGTCATATCCTGCAAGTTTAAAAGACGTATGCAGACTCTGGCTGTCCTGACCATAATGCTCCATAAGTAAAATAACATCGTTTACTTTAATAGTTCTTTCCATCTCTTTTCCACCTCATCTGTCAGATATGTTTCCGCTTTTTTGTAGGAATGGCGATGGAATGATTCCAAATCCGCCTCTGTAAACAGGCGTACAATGCATTCTGCCAGACTTCTCACCCGTTCCTTCTTCTCCATCTTATCATGTGTCTTAATCAGATACCCATTCTTCCCATCATCTATAAAAGCCGGATTGCCATAACGCACGTCAAACCCGATAATAGGAAGTCCTGATCCAACCGCTTCCATCAAAGTCAGTCCAAATCCCTCGCTGGTAGAGCCTGACAGATACGCCTCATAGTTCCGATATGTCTCATCCATCTTCTGCTGTCCGCAAAGCCGCACATAATCTCCGCAGTTCAGCTTTTTAATCTGTTCCTTCAGCCTTGTTTCCTCCGCGCCTTTTCCATAGATATCAAGAGAAACATCCGGCACTTCTTCTCTCGCCAAAGCGACCGCCTCCACCAGCCAGTCTACATGCTTTTCCCCTGCAAGCCGGGACGCGGTAATAAGAGAATGTTTTCTCCTTCCCTTTTGCTTCCCCTTCTCCGGCATTTTCAGTTCGTCTAGACTACCGACCGGGATCGTCACTATTTTGGGATTCACCCCCTTATACATTTTAAATTGCTTTTTCAAAAGACGGCTTTGGACATCAGTGGAAACAATATAGAATTTGATATGCTTATGCTGTGAGAAAACATACTCATAATAATTGTTCCAAAGAATATGATCTTTATCCGTACCCGGTTCGTTGAAATGGTCTGCATGAATCACAACACCAATCCTGGCGGGATAGGCATATTTAAGAATGCTCTGTCCGATTCCCGTCACTCTGTCAATAATCACTGTATCACGCCGGGTAAGTTTAAGGCAGGATACCATATAGCCGATTAATTCTTCCTTGGAGCAAAGCAGCCTGTCTGGGAAACGGTACATAACTATATCATTATCTGTAATTTCCTCATAAGCCACTGTTCCGTTCTCATTGAAGAAGCGACGCTGATACAGATGAGCCTTCTGGTCAAGAGGCGCATAATATTCGGAAAAAATCCTGCAATAAGTATAATAATCCTTTCGAATCAAACGCCCGTTTGATACCATCTCTACCCTGTGAACCAATTCCTTAGAATCTCCTGCCAGATAAGCCATGTAATAAACGCCTGTACCCGGAAATATATATTTCACCTTTCCAGCTTCTTTTGAAACAGTAAATTCTCTTCCTCCAAAGCCTGCCTCCAGCCTTTCTAGTGTATAGGTAACCGGAGAAATCCTACAGTCTGTGAAAAACGTATACAGCCATATAACTTCTGAATCCAAAAAGCCGATATTTTCCGTCATATGCTGAATATTTTCTGCTGGAAACATCCTTGTAAAAATAAATTTCGCCTCCTGCCCAATACGACGCAGCGCCTTTGCCCGGTACGCCTGAGCGTATTCTACACCGCTGCTGGCCCAGCCGATGCCCAAATTAAAATTATAAACCATATCTGTTCCCCTTTCCTGGTATCTGCATCAGTCATACAGTAATTGGAATACCGCGTCCGTCAGACACTTCCGCGTAAAATAGCCATCCCGCAGTAAACTTGAAAATATATTCACATTCGATGCCATTTCGTTATACTGACTTTCGCTCATGTACTCAATCCTTTTTACCGCTTCATCTAAAGAATCCACCGCCAGCCCCAGATTTTTGCTGATAATTATATCTTTTTCTGCCAGATTATTGTTAACAATTACCGGGATACCTGCTGCCAGATAAGCACTAAGCTTATAATTGGCGTTTATTTTCATATATTCTTTCCAGTATGTACTGCCAGTCCACAGAAGCCCGAAGCCTCCACTTTTTCTAAGAATTTCAAGCAATGAGATATCACTATTATGCCAGCCGGAAAAAGTAATATTTCTTCCTTTAGCCCAATCACTTTGTTCCGTTGTAACCTTTAATTCAACTGTGTCATAATTCCAATATTTTACAAATTCAAATTTAGGCAGATCAGGATTTCCTGCAAAATTAACTATTTTTCTGAATTTCGGCGGATTAGTCCGATCTATTTCAACAGGGAAATCCCACATTTTCTGTATCACTGTCTTTCCCACTGTCAACCCCTCGGCACGCAGGAAATCTGCCATGCCCTGAGACGGCAGTATAAGCAGATCAGCCTGATTGAAAAAGTCAATATGCTCCTTTAGACGACTCCTGTTATTCTCAAACATTAACGAAATCACATCATGGACAAAAAATATTTTCTTTAATCCTCTATAACCGCTCAGACGGCGAATAAGTGCCTTGTCAAATTTGATATCGTTCCATGTAGGATACTGAAAAATCACAATATCTCCTTGGCTTACAGAAGCAATGATCCCATCCAGACGTGTAAGAAGCATTTCCGGCGAATCTGCCCTTATATCGTAACAGTAGATTCCCAATTCGTTAAATTTTAATCTCTCTCTGGCAATGTCCGCCGTTCTATTCTGTGCTTTCAGGGCGGTACTTGTAAAGCTTTGTCCGTATATATTTGTAATATGAACCTTCACATTAATATCCTCCCTCTGTCTCTGTCAGTCATACAATAATCGAAAAACTGCGTCTGTCAATATTTTCTTAGCAAAATACCCTTCCCGAATTAAATAGGAAAATACCGTTATGTCAGATACCATTTTGTTATATTCTTCTTCCCTCATATTCTCGACTTTACTTACTGCTTCATCTAAAGACTTTGCAGCAAATCCCAGATTTTTACGGATAATCGTATCTTTTTCAGATATATCCTCTGATACTATGACTGGAATACCCGCCGCCAGGTAGGCGCTAAGCTTATAATTTGCATTAAGCTTCATATATTCGCGCCAGTAAGTGTTGTCAGACCACACCAGACCAAATCCTCCATCGCGTCTTAACGCATTGGCCAGACATATATCATTATTGAACCATCCCATAAAATTAATATTCTTTCCTTTCGCCCAGGCGCCTTCTTCTGCTGTAACCGTCATTTCAACTGCATTATAATTCCAATTTTTCACAAACCCAAACTTCCACGAATCAGGATTTCCAGCAAAATGAATCGCCTTCCTGAACCTGGGAGTTATAGTATCATCGACGGTTAAAGGAAAATCCCACATTTTCTGTATCACTGCCTTTTTCACTGTCAATCCTTCCTTATACAGGAAGTCCGCCATTCTCCGGGACGGCAGTATAAGCAGCTCTGCCTGATTAAGCAGTGCAATCTGTCTTCCCAAAAGAAAACGGCTGCTTTCAAACATCAAAGCAGATATATCATGAACATATATTACCTTTTTCAGTCCTCTATAAAGACTTAACCGTTTTAAAAAAGCCTCATCAAAATTGATTTGATTCCATGTGGGATACTGAAAGATAACAATATCTCCATATCCTACGGAAGCCATAATTCCGTCTAGACGAGAAGCAAGCATTTCAGGGGAATCTGAATTTACATCATAAGAATAAATCCCCAGCTCTTTATACCCTAGTTCCTTCGCAAATCCGGCTGTTCTGTTCTGCGCTTTTAATGCAGTACTCGTAAAACTCTGTCCATAAATATTCGTAATATGAATGTTCAAGTTATTTTCCTCCTCATCCACTTCTTTTAACATAACTTCTATCACGGGAAAAAAATATGAAGTTTATTTTCCCCGTCTACATACACATCACTTAGAAGAATATTCCTCATCACGTTTTCTTTAACCGTCTTCTCCATCTTGCAAAAGGATTCAAAGGCATCGTTTTGGTACTCAAACAGCAGATTACGCTGAGCCGTCGCCCTGCCTGCCACTGCAGACTGCAGCTGCTGCAGATAATCTACTTGTTCTACCCAGGCGCTGTCTACGGCGCTTAACGCTGCCACACGCATAAATTCATTCATCCGTTCCCGGCTTCCTAGCATTTCTTCCTGCTCTTTCAGACGCTGCCTAACCTTTTTTAAGAGGAACTTCTCTGCAGACCCGCCACGGCCGGCCATAGCTTCTGAAAAACCTAAAGATAAATCCGTTATTTCTTTATCCAGCCGGCTGGATATATTGTCCAAAATATACCTGCTAAGAGAGGAGCCTTTGCCGTATCTTTCCGAGGCCAGAAACTGCCTGATATTTTCTTTTGCAATCTCCATGATTTGTTCTGTCTGCAGTTCTCCTCCATCAATAAGATGATCTCTGGTTGCATAAATCAAAGATCTCTGACGCTCTATCACCTTATCATAGCCTGTGGACTGCTTTCTTGATATAACGGCCAGTTCTTCCCCGAGAGACTGGGCTCTATTCACAATTTTTTTAATTCTGCGCCTGGTAATTTTCTTTTTTCCTGCTATATATTTTTCGAGCTCCTCTGATCCTGTAATTTTTACAACATCATCCTGAAGAGATACAAAAAACCTGCTTGAACCTGCGTCTCCCTGCCTTCCAGCTCTTCCTCTTGCCTGGCGTTCCAGCCTGTTGTTGGCCATCCGCCCGATACCGATTACCGCAAGCCCTCCAAGCTCTTCTACTCCTTCTCCAAGCTTAATATCCGTTCCCCTCCCAGCCATAGAAGTGGAAACCGTTACCGCATTTTTCTGTCCGGCTTCTTTGATAATCTCCGCCTCCCAGGCAGCGTTACTGGCATTTAATACATTGTGGGGAATATTGGCTTTTATCAGCCGTTCGGATACAGCTTCCGTCTCTCCTATCGTTGATACCACAATCAGCACTGGCCGTCCCGTCCGGTGAATCTGGACAGCCGTCCTCACCGCAGACTGCAGTTGACCAGCCGCATCTTTAAAATACAGGTCCTCTAAATCCTTTCTGAGCACTGGACAATTCGGCGGAATCACCAGTGTTTTTACTCCGTAAACATCCGTAAGCTCTTCTGAAGCGTCCGACATCGTCCCGCTCATCCCCGCCATTTTCGGAAACATTCGAAATAAATTCTGAAAAGTAACAGCTGCAACAGAGCGGGTTTCCTGGGAGGGTCTTAGACCCTCCTTTACCTCAAGCGCCTGGTGCTGACCACCCCGCAGCCTGACCCCTGGCAGCATCCGTCCTGACCCATTATCTAAAAGAACCAGTTCCTTTCTGCCTGAAAACATATAATCTTCTCCATTCCTAAACAATACATGAGCCCTAAGAGACAGTATTACATGCCGGTTAATCTCAAAAAAGTCCTCGCTGTAAAAATTCTCAATCTGAAAAAATGTCTCTGCATATGCAATTCCGGCCTCAGTCAGCCAGACCTTCTTATCATCTTTCTCATAATCTTTCCCTTCCTCCAGCGTAGTAACAAAAAAGTCTGCCATCTTGTACAACCTGGACTGTACTCTGGGCGCTCCTGAAATTACAAGGGGCGTTTGAGCTGCATCCAGAAGAACAGAATCTGCCTCATCAATAATTACATAATAAAATTCCCTTAAAAATCGCTGTCCCGCCGTAGTAACCAAATTATTTAGAAGAAAGTCAAACCCCAGAACTCCGTGGGTAGTATATACAATGTCGGCAGAATAAATTTCCTTCTTCTCTTCATTCGTAAAGCTTTCCCGTGGATTTATACACACTCCGGCCGCCACTGAAAGTCCCATAAAACGGTATACACGTCCCATTTCCTCTGCATCACGTAAAGCAAGGTATTCGTTAGCCGTCACCAAAATCACACTCTTTTCCGTAAGCGCATTCAGATACAGCGGCATAGTTGCCGACAGAGTTTTTCCCTCTCCAGTATTCATCTCTGCAAGATATCCCTGATGTAGCGCAATCCCTCCTAAAATCTGCACATCATAAGGCCTCATGCCAAGGACTCTAAAATCCGCCTCACATATGGCCGCGAAAGCCTCCGGCAGAATATCATCCAGATTCTCTCCTTGTTCCAGCCGGCTCTTAAATTCTACTGTCAGATGTGCCAGCTCCCTGCCGGATAATTCTGACATCTGTTTCTCACACTGTTTTATACGTGTCAAAATTTTATTTAGTTTCTTTATCTTTCCCGTCTGTCTCATCTGTAACTTCCTCAATTACAATTGAATGAAAGCAAAACCGTGTCATTCCGCCGTTAATTAACTGCAGCCGGTAACTATAGGTCTTAAGCGGACACTGAAAGTCCGTTACCTTATCTCTTATAATCACACTACCCGCTTCTGTTTCATATCTGTCATAGAACATAAGACGTGCAAGCCACGCTCCGCCTATCGGACACTCTATATGAATCGTTATCCTGTATCGGCTCTCCCCGTCTATCATAGGAAGAGACGGCTCTATCTTCTGCCGCTGATAATGAGTTTTAGAATACCATTGCTTAATTACTGTTCCAGGCGGCATCAGATGATTTTGGAATATTACATTGTCTTTCGCGTTATATGCAATTTCGGATCCATATAAATATGTGTCCGAAGAATATTCATTCCAATAGATGAGCCATTTCTCCCCTGTCATCTCTTTTCATTCCTTTCAAAAAAATCTTCTTTCAAAAGCTTTTGAAACTGTCTGGAAAACCAGTTTGCCGCGGCTTTCTGGGAATCGCCGTGCCTGCCGTGAATTCCCTTGCCGTATATCTGCACACCCTCTGAATGAAGATGTGAAATCAAATCGTCGTATACACCACTTTCAAAATCGTCTTCTATCATATACGTTACAATAAACTTTGATTTCCCCCAATCTGCCGAATCAAATTTCTTCCAGAATTTATTGTTTAATTTCCTTACCGCCTCTTTATCGGTGCCGCCACTTTGGTACTGCAGTACGTCTAATGAAGTAGGATATCCGCCAGGACGAAAATGCTTTTCGTTTGCCGCTACATTCCCGATTCCTGCCAAAGGTTTCATTAAAACCAATGCGTGCGGCCTGATATCACATCCATAATACATGGATGCATAAGCGCCCATAGAAAGTCCCGATAGTACCACCTGTTCTTGTGAAAAACCCAGCTCTTTCATATACTTCTCTATTACGCTGGTCACCAGTTTCTCATATTCTGTACTTCCTACATAAAATCCGCCTCCCATCAGACGATGCTCAGTCAACAGGAGAAACGGGCATCCCAGCTTTCTGTTTAGGTTATATCCCTGAAAGTTTTCTGTTATTTCCCATCCTGAAAAGAACACATTCAGCGGCGGTTTCATATCCCTTGGATCAAAATATGCAAAAAGCTCTTCTCTCTTTGTTGTCACATACCGCTCTCCACCCGGCAGGAAATACCCGTGTTTTCCTCTGGAGTTCCTGTAATGAAGGGCAATGATTCGAAGCTCCCCGATACCTTTTGCCGAAAGGGAAAGAAACAAATCGCTGTTCACTTTTTCACTTTCGACAGAAATCACCTGCTCTAGTTCCGATTCTTTAAACTCCTGCCGCTTTAATATATCCGCCATGCTTCCACCTGCAAGCTGCGTAACTGTAAGCGCCACAGATACCCCCGGCGTTTTGTCATATTCCAGCCACAAATCGATAACCTGTCCTTTTTGCATAACGATGTGATTACGCCAAAACACCGTCTGGAAAAAATTTTCTCCAAATCCTCCTGTCAAAGTTACATTATAATTTCCATTCCATTGTATAGCACCCTGGAAATTACGGGATATGGTCAAATTTTGAAACCAAAACTTTTCACCATGAGGTTTGGAAAAATAATATCTGGTTTCTTCAAGCAAAAATCTCTGTATATCTTCTTTTGCAATATACTGAGCTTTCTTACTTTTGCAGAGCCATGCTATTCCTTCCTTCTGCTTCACCCTTCCAGTCACAAACAACGTATACGCCTTCACTGTTTGATATAAGGCTTCCATCTCATCCTCCATAGGCGTCCTGTCCAGAAAACACATATCATAAGGTTTATTTGGCACATCCACAAACCTGCAGACATAATCCAAACGGACTATTTCCGGCAGTGCATATATATTCCTCCAGTCTTCTTCTCCTAGCTGCAAAATACGAACCTCATCCAATGGATTCAATCACCTCTTTCCACATATTCTTTAGCTTCTCTTTGCTATATTTTGTGCTCATTTCATAGGCATAGACCATTGCTTGATTCCAGTTTTTCAGGCTCTTCAGATAATAGTCCAGAGCAGCGGACAGCTTCCCAGCTCTTCTAAGCACAATGCCGTTTCCACCGTGTTTTACAAATTCTGTCTGTGTACGCACAATCTGGGGTATGCCAACACTGATTGCCATAATCTGAAGATACAGCTCAGGAGCCTCCCGCACATCCACAAGCAGCCTCTGTTCCCTCATACACCTGCTCACCGACAGCTCGTCCACACATTGTTCCACAAAAAATTTCACTGGGACAGGTTCTTCTATTTCCAGATTTTCCGCCTGCAGAATTTTTTCTTCTTTTTCTGCCGCCCATCCTTCCTCTAGTCCAGCCTTTTTTAGCTCTCTGCACGTCTGCTCCAGAATCTGTCTGGGCCTATTATAATCTGCTTTTCTGGTAAAAAGGTGAATCTGGATATTTTCATTTTCAAGAAGATATTTCCCTAAAATCCATATCAGTGCTCCATAAAGCTCTTCTCCTGCGCCATCCACTGGCACCAGTACTTTCTGAACGTCAGACTGCCTGCTGATTCCCGGCTCCACCCTGGAATCATAAGGTGTTATCGCTACAATATGAGAAATAGAATCATCCGATTCCATTCGGATTTTTCTTACTTCAGCTTTGGAATCAGCCACAATATAATCCGCATTTCTCATCAGGTGAATATTGTCCTGATGTTCCGCTATGGAATACCGCCCGCCATAAAAAGACAAAATTATCTTTCTATTCTCTAATGCCTTCTGCAAAAGTACGGTATGTCTCTCATGCATTGCCACGCAGAAGATGTCCTTCTCATCTGTCAGGTTTAAATAAGCTGTCAGCGTCTCATAAATAATCTGTTCCATATTGTCATAGGACAGACGGTGAAATCTGCCTTTCTGTTCCCTGCCTTGATACTGCAGTAAATATTCCGGGTGCTTCGGATTGATTGACACATGTCCATCATCCTGATAGCAACGCATTTTCCATATCCCATTCTCCATTAGATAATCCTGATAGAGTGGCTTTTCATCCCTGTAGATTATCGTACTTGATACAAAACCTCTGTCGTCATAAATATTTCGGCGGCAGATTTTACCACCTTTATATAAATCAACTCTGATGGGATTACCGTCCTCCCCAAAATCAATCTGCGCATATTTCTCTCCCTTCAGTAAAGCAAGTACTACGAACAGGCTGTATACAAACTCTACGCCGGAAGGCCATTTTAAATTATGAAAGGAAAAAACCATCGCTCTTTTTCTCCTGATTTCCTGTATCGCGTCAAAGCAGGACCAGTATGGAGCGCGATAGACACCCTGTCTGTGAAGAAAATGCCGGAAATTGGGACTGAATCCAAGGAGCATCAGCTGATAAGCACAGATGTCGTTCCTTTGAAAGAGCTGCACCTGTTTTACTGTATCGTCAAACTCTGAGTGCATACGCCTCACCTGCCAGCTCTGCTCATTTTCACACCATTCATTCTGTTGATACCAGGCTGGAATAAAATACAACATTTCCTCTTTGACTCTCCTTTTTCTTCCCTGTTTCGCTCCGCCCTTTTTTGGCCCCTGCCGTCCGGAACTTTGCCCCATTACTTAAATATAGGGTGATAGGAATCACAGTTACGAATTGCTGTTATTTCCCGAAAAATATTACACCATAATCCTGTCAACAGCATAATAGACGCCGGCAGCATCGTAATTGCGCCGTCAATATTACCTTTCATCTGCAATATGAAAGGTATCCCTACGCACACACTCATCACTCCCGCGCTGAAAAGACTGATTCTCCACATCACGCCTCTTAAATATTTCTTTGTATCCTTTCCCGCATGAATACTTACAAGACTATCTCCATTTTTTAAAAACTGTTCCGTAATATCTTTCGGACTGACTAAAACCATAGAAAAAAATACTGTCAGCAGACACAGGCAAAAAATATAAACTGCAATTCCAGGTCCTTTCATCAATGATAAATTCTCCCGCCACCAGAGGATTCCCGGATGCCCAGGAAACAGATATGACAACAGCACAGCCAAAAGCTGCGGCAATATAAACAATGCTGTGGAAAACATCACCGGCATCACCCCCACCGGATTTAACTTAATCGCCATATAATTCTTATCCGCATAAATATTATGTATAGAAATGCGTTGCACCGGAATTCTTTTCTCTGCATTTTCCATAATAAGCACGATAAGCATCACAAGCATTGACACTGCCAGGGGACTCGTCAGACTTTTCATCTCATATCCCCTCACTGTTGATATGATTCCTTCTAAGATATTGATGACTATCAGCATTGTACGGCCGCCAATTCCGAATCTTGTATTTCTTTCGGCCAGCCACATAATTAGCATTACACCGGTTACCATCTCAGCTATAACAATGATCCTGGCAGCTGGTAATGCTTCCCCCTCTATGATAAACTTCATCCGGAGCATTTTCACAAAAGCCTGCAAAACTGCAATTACGAGGGTCAAAAGCACCGATATACGTCCTATCTTCCCTGGGGAAATCCGCGCCTTTGAAACAGAATCCCGGCATGCCACAACAATCTGAATCAGTATACCTGATATCATAAATGGAGACATTCCGACTGCAAAAATTGAAAAACGGTAAACGTCTCCTCCGATACTCTGCATCAGTAATTCTTCTCCATTGACTGCCTCATGGGAATATGCCGGAACATCTACGCCATACAAAGGGATACATCTCCCCAATATATATACAAAAAGTATCAAACCTGTATAAATAAGTCTGTACTTCAATATGCTCTCTTTTCGTTCTGAACGTAACAAAATCATTCTCCAACATCTACTATTTACAGGAGATTGCGCCGCCTAAAGCGACGCTAATCTCCCTTTTACATTACTAATGTGCCTTCCGGCTTAGTAACTCTTTTTTTTCTTCTTTGAATTTATGTTTTCTTACCAGGATACATGCTATAGCTGCAATCAAAGCGAGCAATCCAGGAATATCCCACCAGCAAAATCCTACCACTGCGTGTTCAAAAAATTCCATCATTTTTTCTATCCTCTCTCTTCATCATCATGCTCAACCCTTCTTAGTTCAGCAATTTCTTTCTTTTGTTTCCTTGTACTTACAACATAATATCCACCCAGAGCAGCAGCTACCAGCCACTCAAGAAAATGTAAAATGCAGTTTCTCACATTTTCAACAACGTTATTGGCTAAAGGTACTTCTTCATCTTCCACTGTTGTAAGCAGCTGTTCATCTTCGTTGTCTGCAGCTTCTGAAAGTTCCTCTTGTTCATCAGTCAAAACCGCAAGCGGTACCTCTTCGTCTTCCACCTGTATAAGGGTATCGTCTACTGTTGCAAGTGCTGCCGGAGCTGCCGCCGGAACTACTGTCGGCCCGCCTGGTGTCACTGCCGGAGCTACATCCGCACCTTCGCCCTCCGGAATGTCGGAACCAGTATCGGTGATGTCAGGCGTCGAAACAAATGAATCACTCATACTTGCATCGCTCATGCTTGCGTCACTCATCGATGCGTCGCTCATACTCGCGTCACTCATACTTGCATCGCTCATACTTGCGTCACTCATCGAAGCATCGCTCATGCTTGCGTCACTCATCGATGCATCGCTCATACTTGCATCGCTCATACTTGCGTCACTCATACTTGCGTCGCTCATGCTTGCGTCACTCATCGATGCGTCGCTCATACTTGCATCACTCATACTTGCGTCACTCATCGATGCGTCGCTCATACTTGCGTCACTCATACTTGCGTCACTCATACTTGCGTCGCTCATGCTCGCGTCGCTCATGCTTGCATCACTCATACTTGCGTCACTCATCGATGCGTCGCTCATGCTTGCATCACTCATGCTCGCGTCACTCATACTCGCGTCACTCATACTTGCGTCACTCATGCTTGCGTCGCTCATACTCGCGTCGCTCATGCTTGCATCACTCATACTTGCATCACTCATGCTCGCGTCACTCATTGAGGCGTCGCTCATGCTTGCATCACTCATACTTGCATCACTCATGCTCGCGTCACTCATGCTTGCATCACTCATTGAGGCGTCGCTCATACTTGCATCACTCATGCTCGCGTCACTCATCGATGCGTCGCTCATGCTTGCGTCACTCATACTTGCGTCGCTCATACTCGCGTCACTCATTGAGGCGTCGCTCATACTTGCGTCACTCATTGAAGCATCACTCATGCTCGCGTCACTCATGCTTGCATCACTCATTGAAGCATCACTCATACTCGCGTCACTCATTGAGGCGTCGCTCATGCTTGCATCACTCATGCTCGCATCGCTCATACTTGCATCACTCATGCTCGCGTCGCTCATACTTGCGTCACTCATTGAGGCGTCGCTCATGCTTGCATCACTCATACTTGCATCGCTCATACTTGCGTCGCTCATTGAGGCGTCGCTCATACTTGCGTCACTCATACTTGCGTCGCTCATGCTTGCATCACTCATACTTGCGTCGCTCATTGAGGCGTCGCTCATGCTTGCATCACTCATACTTGCGTCGCTCATCGAAGCATCGCTCATGCTTGCATCGCTCATACTTGCGTCACTCATGCTCGCGTCGCTCATACTTGCGTCACTCATACTTGCATCACTCATGCTCGCATCGCTCATGCTTGCATCACTCATACTTGCGTCGCTCATACTTGCGTCACTCATACTTGCATCACTCATCGAAGTGTCGCTCATACTTGCGTCACTCATCGAAGCGTCGCTCATGCTTGCGTCACTCATACTTGCGTCACTCATAGAGGCGTCGCTCATAGAAGCATCGCTCATACTCGCGTCACTCATACTTGCGTCGCTCATACTTGCGTCACTCATACTCGCATCGCTCATACTTGCATCGCTCATACTTGCGTCACTCATACTTGCGTCGCTCATGCTTGCGTCACTCATACTCGCATCACTCATACTTGCATCGCTCATACTCGCGTCACTCATCGAAGCGTCGCTCATGCTTGCATCACTCATACTTGCGTCGCTCATACTTGCATCGCTCATACTTGCATCACTCATGCTCGCGTCACTCATACTTGCATCGCTCATACTTGCATCACTCATGCTTGCGTCACTCATACTTGCGTCACTCATGCTCGCGTCGCTCATCGAAGCATCACTCATACTTGCATCGCTCATGCTTGCATCACTCATACTCGCGTCACTCATACTTGCGTCGCTCATACTTGCATCACTCATACTTGCATCACTCATGCTCGCATCGCTCATGCTTGCATCACTCATTGAGGCGTCGCTCATACTTGCGTCACTCATACTTGCATCACTCATCGAAGTGTCGCTCATACTTGCGTCACTCATACTTGCGTCGCTCATGCTTGCGTCACTCATACTCGCGTCACTCATACTTGCGTCACTCATACTTGCGTCGCTCATGCTTGCGTCACTCATACTCGCATCGCTCATACTTGCGTCGCTCATGCTTGCGTCACTCATACTCGCATCACTCATACTTGCATCGCTCATACTCGCGTCACTCATACTTGCGTCGCTCATACTTGCGTCACTCATACTCGCATCGCTCATACTTGCATCGCTCATACTCGCGTCACTCATCGAAGCGTCGCTCATACTTGCATCACTCATGCTCGCGTCACTCATCGAAGCGTCGCTCATACTTGCATCACTCATACTCGCATCACTCATACTTGCGTCACTCATACTCGCATCGCTCATACTTGCATCACTCATGCTTGCATCACTCATACTTGCATCGCTCATTGAGGCGTCGCTCATTGAGGCGTCACTCATCGAAGCGTCGCTCATACTTGCATCGCTCATACTTGCATCACTCATGCTCGCGTCACTCATACTTGCATCGCTCATACTTGCATCACTCATGCTTGCGTCACTCATTGAAGCATCGCTCATACTTGCATCGCTCATTGAAGTATCGCTCATTGAGGCATCCATGCTATCTTCCAGACTTTCACTCTGTGCCGCACTCTCTAGCGCACTTAAGCTTGCACTATTGCTAGGGTCAATATCTGGAGTCCTCCCCTTGTACCATTCATACCAGGATAAATATAGCTGCCACCCTTTATCACTACCGAAAAGGTCCCCGATTAAGCCCCCCACATACAAACATTCTCCATATTTAGGATCAGTTGGTTTAATCCATAAGATTGGTCTTGCATTATCCCAATCTATCTCTTTATTTTCTGCCAGCATATCTGCCATCATCAAATTCTCATCATACAGATTTAGGGCATCCATTATATTTTCAGAAGAAAGCAATGATGACTGCTCCTCATTTTCTGATAACGAATTTGAACCATACTCCTCCATCATACTCATATTTTCTGATGAAGACATACTGCTTTCTGTATCATATGTAGAATCCGATCCTATTTCCGTTGAATCCAGCACATCACTCTCCAATGCCGACAACTCGCTCTCGCTAGTATCAAGGCTATTTCCTTCAGAAAAAATCTCGTCTGTTCTTTCTGACTCGGATTCTAATATCTCACCCTCCGACACTTCCGGTTCGAGTAATTCCTCATCCTTTACTTCCAATCCCTGTTCGGGCATTACCTCTTCTGCCTGGATTATCTCCGGGCTTAGCATCTCTTCATCGGATTCCAGCATAGATGTTTCCTTCGGCAATTCGACCACATAGTCTTCCCCGCCGTCATTTGCCTCAATGGTATCCATCTCCTGTGCATATACAACATCGCCGTCCTGGAATATACTGACTCCACCAAATGCAACTCCCGCTGCAGCAATACTTTTTACAACTTTCTTTCTGTTCATACTCTTGTTCTCTTACTCCTCTCTTTGCAAATAACTTACGGATGCAAAGTTTCCGGCGGCCGGGCTGGCTTAGCGCAAGCGCCTTAGCCCCCATAGCTTTGCGTCCCGCTGTTTCCAACGGTTTGCTAATTTAATTAGCAGTCAGGCTGACCTTGCGTCTTAAAACACCTTAGTCCCTATGACTTTGCGTCCCACCGTTTCCAATGGTTTGCTAATTAATTAGCAGCCAGGCTGACTTAGCGCTTCAAAACGCCTTAGTCCCTATAGCTTTGCGTCCCACCGTTTCCAATGGTTTGCCGACAACATTTTACAGCGCGTCACTCATTACTCTTACCGCCTTAAGTTGTCATCCCCATTGACAATGGCAGCTTATGACAACAGGTAGATGTGTCTGGCGGACACATCTCAACGCCATCTTCTCTATACATACCCGTCTCCTTTTTATATTTGCATATCATTGTTGTACTGGGTTTGTTGGATTAATGGTAAATTTGGAAAAGTACACTTTACCAAACCTTAAGTTACTCCGTGTTTTCCTTCTGGCAAAATCTCGTTGACAATAATTGATAAAGTAAATATACTATAGGTAGAAACTGGAGAAATTTGTAAGTGGCTCTATTGATATGATACAATTTGGTAAAGTGTACTTTTCCAAAGATGCATTATTGGTTTTTCCCTGTTTTGGTCTCGTTGGTGTTTTCATATCTTCTGGCTTTTCCATAAAATGTCCCGACACGCATTCCACAGGCATCTGCCGCCTGTTGAAGCGTTATTTTTTTCCTTCTCCATTCACGATGTATCTTCTGAAAATTATCCGGATAGGGCAGAGCCGGCCTGCCGAACGTAACGCCTTTTGCTTTCGCTGCCGCAATCCCTTCCGCCTGGCGCTGCCGGATATTGGTCCGTTCGTTCTCCGCCACAAAGGACAGCACCTGCAGAACGATATCGCTTAAAAATGTCCCCATCAGATCTTTGCCACGCCGGGTATCCAAAAGTGGCATATCCAATACTACAATATCGACCCCTTTCTCCTTAGTAAGAATTCTCCACTGCTCCAAAATCTCTCCATAATTACGGCCCAGACGGTCTATACTCCTAATGTAAAGCAAATCCTCTGCCTTCATACGCCGCACCATACGTTTGTAAGATGGCCGGTCAAAATCCTTGCCTGACTGTTTATCCATGTAAACATTTTTCTCCGGAATAGACAAAGCTTGAAACGCCATACTTTGTCTGTCCACATTTTGATCGCGGCTGCTAACCCGGATGTATCCATATATATTAGCCATGTTTCCTCCTTCCTCGCCGTGTCCGGAGAAGCAGTCTCCGCCCCGGCATTTTTGTTTTTCGCCTTAACAATACTTTTTCTCCTCTGTTTGCAGACATTCAAAATAAAGGGTCTCCCCTTTCATTTTGATAATACTCCGTCCCTGAAGCTTCTGTATAGTTTCCTGTGAAAACGCACACAAAAAGAGGGGCCACAGCAGGGTATCCTCCTCTTGTATGTTCGGGAACATCTTTTCTTCCATACAAACTTTTGACATAAAAATAGAGCCATTGCTCATAGATGATTACTCATCTATTTTGCAATGGCTTCTTTAACAAGATTCCCATTATTTCTCAATTTTTGCTACATCTATCCTAATGCCTTCACTTCTTAGCCTTTCTAAAATCTCTATATCTGCATATTCATCTGTAATAAACACGTCCAAATCTGATATTTCGGCAAACTTGGCAAAGGATATATTGTCTATCTTTGAACTGTCCGCCAGGAGAATGCATTGTCGGGAGTTTCCAATAATACACTCCTTCATTATAGCTGTATCCAGCTGAGGCGTTGTAACTCCTTTTTTTATACTGATTCCATTTGCCGCCAAAAAAAAGGTGTCTACATTCAGTTTAGAAATTGTATCAATCGAAGTGTTTCCTATCATATAATGATGTCCTTTTCTTACCTCTCCTCCTGCTACAAATAAGGACACCTCTGTATTAGTATCAAGATAACTGGCAATATTAAGGTCAAAGGTAACCACCATCAGCTTTTTAAATTCTCCAAGCAGCTTCGCCAGCTCGTACGTCGTTGTCCCCGCGTCTAATGCAATGCAATCGCCTTCATTAATGTATTTCAAAGCTTCCCTGGCCATGCTCTGTTTTTCTTTTAGAAATTTATCATGTTTCTCATTCGTAATAGGCTCAAAATTTGTTTGAATGTTGGCCATACAGCCTCCATGAGTTCTTTTTAACAGCCCTTTTTCATGTAATTCATTCAAATCATTTCGAATCGTAGCCGGTGATACAGAAAACTCAGTACAAAGTTCTCCAACCGTCACACGCATGTTTCGATTTACATAAGCAACAATCTGACGTTTCCGCTCTTCTGCAAACATTCCGCCTTCACTTTGACCGCTCAATGCCTGTCCTCCCTCTTCATCTTCCTATTATTTTTTGTATTTTAATTATACATCACGCCTTCTTTTCTTGCAAATACCTTATAATGTCTGCACAAATAAAAAGAACAGCAGCTGTTACTGTTCACACAGGATAAGCTTACCGTTCCTTTTTTGTTTAGATTTTAACAAGCCTTTTTTCTATAATAGACGTATTTCCTGCGTTTACTACTCTTACAGCCATCTTACCGTCATATCCTGTTACTTTCACAGGAGTATCCTTCAAGATCGCCTGGGCAAAAGCTATGTCTTCATTTAGATACGCTTCTTTAAACAATCCCCTCCAGCTGTCTACCAGTGGATATTTTCCCATCTTTGATTCTGAATTGCAGATCACAAGTCTCTGCCCCTCCAGGCTTCCCAGCTGGATGCTTCCTTTTGTGCCAAGTACTTCTACATGTGCATCATACGCATATCCTACACCCTGCGCTCCATCTAACAACCCCTGCATTCCATTTTCAAAGGATGCTGCCATAACTACATTATCATAAAAATCCGGCCATTCCTCTTTAGCATCCTGGCAGCGGTAGTTACCTCCAACAGCATACAAGGTTTGAAATTCGCTGTCCGTAAACCAGCGCATTGTATCTATATCATGGCTGTTGACCTCTGCTAAGGGGCCATTGCTCTTCCTTATATCATACATCCATGGACGCGGAATACTTGGACCTCTGGTGTTGGAACGTACCATAACTACATCCCCAATCTCTCCAGAATCAATAATCTCTTTCACATGCATAAAACCTGCATCAAATCTGCGCATAAAACCAATCTGAAGCTTTACATGATTTTCTCTGGCAGCCACAATCATCCGTTCACATTCTTCTTCATTCATAGCCATTGGCTTTTCACAAAAAATATGCTTTTTCTGGGATGCAACAGCCTCAACTATATCTACATGGAATTTGGTAGGCGATACTACCACATAAGCATCGATTTTATCATTTTCCAATGCCTGTTCATGTGTCAGATAATATGTATCAATCCCCAGTTCATTTGCTGAGTTTCTTGCAACCTCCTCCACTGGATCAACCACTGCCGCAATCATTGTGCCTGGAACATTTTTTGCAAAATTATTAGCATGAATCATTCCGGCACGGCCAGAACCTATTACACATATTGCTAATTTCCCATTAATCAAATCATTTCACCTCTTTATTTCTTTCTTCTTACATCCAGATATACAGCCAGCAAAATAACAATACCCATAACTATCATCTGATAAAATGATGGTATTTTCAAAAGATTCATACCCGTTGATAACACACCAATAATAATTGCGCCGATCATAGTTCCGCCGATTTTTCCCACACCGCCTGCCATGCTGACACCACCTAAAACAGTTGCTGCAATTACATCCATTTCAATTCCCTGAGCAACCGTCGGCTGCCCGGAATATAAGCGGGATGCCGTTATAATCCCTGCAGCAGAAGCCAAAAATCCGATTAAGACATAAACAAGCCATATCACATTTTTTGTATTAATTCCTGAAAATCTTGCTGCTTCCTTATTTCCTCCAATTGCATATACAGAACGTCCAAATTTACTTTTTGATAAAAGGAGAATACTTAATATCATCAGGACTGTCATTACAATGACGGGGATAGGAATACTCAAAAAATATCCGTTTCCAAAGCTGCCAAAATCATCCGGAGTACGAATTGGCTTTCCTGATGAGTAAATATAGCTGGCGCCCCGGGCAATATTCATCATGCCCATTGTTACGATAAAAGGCGGAATCTCTGTTCTTGAAATTACAAATCCATTAAATGCACCACATAACGTTCCTACCGCCAGGCCGATAATAACAGCCGCCGCATAATTCCAGCTGCTGCTTATCAATCCTGCACATAAAGTACCGGATAATGCCACAATTGAACCTACAGATAAATCGATACCGCCGGTAATAATAACAAATGTCATTCCAAACGCCATAATTGCGGTTGTGGAAATAGAACGCAATACTGTCGTAAAATTGTTATATGTTAAAAATTTATCCGGCACCATGATAGAAAGTATAATGCACAATGCCATAAGTGCTATAATAATACCGGAATTTTCCTTAACAAAGCGTACAATCGGATTGCTGCTTTCTACTTGAGTCTTTGATTTTTCCCTTCTCATCTTGCTTAACCTCCTAATGCATTCCGAATAATCGTCTCCTGCATAATTTCATCCTTCTCCAAAATTCCTACTTGTCTCATTTCCCTCATGACCAAAACTCTATGGCTTAGATTAATAATTTCAGGAAGCTCTGACGATATTAGAAGAATACCTATCCCTGTGCCTGCTAATTCCTTAATCAACTGATATATCTCCTGCTTCGCCCCTACATCAATTCCTCTGGTCGGTTCATCCAATATCAGTACTTTCGGCCTGGTTGCAAGCCATTTGGCTAAAACTACCTTTTGCTGATTCCCTCCGCTTAAGTTTCTCACCTTCTGTTTGTATGAAGGCGTCTTTATTCTCAATTTACTACAATAGTTATGTACTATCTCATCATTTTTTTTGCGATTAAGTTTAATTCCACGGATTAATTCTTTCATAATACTAATCGTAATATTATAATCAATATCTTTAATCAGTATCAGTCCTTCATCTTTACGGCTCTCAGGGCAAAGCGCAATTCCTGCATTAATCGCCTCCTTTGGGCAGGTAATGCTTAATTCCTTTCCCTCCATGATAATTTTCCCGTTTTCAATTGGGTCAACTCCAAAGATCATTCGCATGATTTCTGTCCGTCCACTTCCTACAAGTCCATAAAATCCTAGTACTTCATTTTCATGCAGTTCAAAATTAATGTCTTTGAGCCTGTATGGACTAGATAAGTTTTCCACCCGAAAAATTTCTTTTCCCTGATTCCAATCTTTTTCAGGAAATACATTTTTAAATTCCCGGCCTACCATCATACTCATTAGCTGCTCATTATTTGTCTCTTTCACCGGCATACTGCCAATATATTCCCCATCTCTGATAACTGTAATTGTATCGCAGATTTCGAATATCTCTTCCAGCCGGTGTGATATATATATTATGGAAATTTTTTTCTGCTTTAAAAGCCAAATAAAATCAAAAAGTTTTTTCACTTCCTTATTGGACAGTGAAGAAGTAGGTTCATCCATAACAATGATCCGCGCATCCATAGAAAGTGCTTTTGCAATTTCAACCATCTGCTGCTGGGCCGTTGTCAGATTCCTAACCTTCTGCGTCGGTTCTATTTCATCCAGCCCAAAAGTATTCATTATTTCCCTTGCTTTCTGGTTCAATTCCCGGTCTTTCACCATTCCAAACCGGTCTGCTTCCATTCTCCCCAGGAAAATATTCTCTGTCACTGTCATATTTCCTGCCAGGCAGAGTTCCTGATGAATCACGCTAATCCGATAATGCTGTGCATCCTGTACTGTCTTAATTTCTGCCTTTTCCCCATCAATATAGATAACTCCCCCATCTGGCTGATGTATTCCTGCCAGAACCTTGATCAATGTCGATTTACCTGCTCCATTCTCCCCAAGTAATGCATGGACTTCTCCCTCCTTTAAGTCCAGGGAAATATTGTCCAGTGCGACGACACCAGGAAACTCTTTCCTGATATTCTCCATTTTCAATATTGTTTTCCCAGCCATCTACTTCTCCTTTGCTCAAATGTGGGTAATTTAGCCCTTTTTACCAGACCGCGCAGGTTTGCCCTGCGCAGCCTGGTACACTCTAAAATTGCTTTCCATCAAAGTCTGCAACATTTTCTTCTGTTATGTTTGTAATAGGAATAATATATTTTTCATCGTATTTTTCGCCCGCAAAAATTGCTCTTGCTACCTCTACTGCTTTTTCGCCAATCTGCTGCGGAGACTGAGCTGCAGTACATAAAAGATCACCTGCTTTTATCATATCAATTGCGTCCTGAGAACCATCAATTCCTATAACTGCAATATCCTTTAATCCTGCCCCTTTTATTGCTGCAACACATCCTGCTGCAGTCGGATCATTAATTGCAAAAATACCTGTGATATCAGGGTCTCCCTGAAGTGCTACCTCTGTATGTTCCTGTGCTTCTGTTACATTGCCGTGTGCGCTTTGGCGATATACAATCTCAATGTCTGGATAATCCTTTAAGATTTCTTCAAAACCATCTGTACGATCACGTACACATGCAACCTCGTTATGGTCGATAAGAGCAACCTTGCCTTTGCCTCCCATTTTTTCAGCCAGCGCTTTTCCTGCAAGACGTCCCGCATCTACATTGTCAGATACAATTGTACTTGCTACCAGCTCGGAATCTGCAACCTCTGTATCTATTGCAATAACCGGAATTCCTGCTTCCTCTGCTTCTACAAGAGCCGGTTTAATTCCCTCCGAATCAATTGCATCTATAAAAATAACGTCTACTTTTGCACTGATCATATCACTGATTTGGTCAATCTGTGTCTGGATATCCAGTGCCGGATCCGGAGCCATTATCTCGTCCTCTGATCCGATAGCTCCCTTAACACCATCAATCTCTGCAACAAAGAAACTATTGTTATGTGTCATTACAGAAACGCCATATACCTTTCCTTCGCCGCTGTCCTTCGTTCCCTCAGTTTCTTCCGTCTTAGTATCCTTTGCTTCATCACTGCCTCCAGAGCATCCTGTCAGCATGCCCATCAGCATTGCACCAACCGTTAAAAGTGCTAAGAGTTTCTTTCTTTTCATAAAATTACCTCCTTGATTTTTCTGATATGTTTATTATTTGTTTATATCATGGACACGAAACACCATTCTATTTCATTGGCCAAGTGAAACAGTATGGATGTTTTGTCCAAAATATCAAAATTATTTTAATCCTTTGCAATAAGGCGACAGCTCTTTTGCATAGCGATTATACTGTTGTTTCAGCTCATTATAACGTTCTGCATAACTCTCCCGCGGTTTGTACACTTCCTTCACATGTACATTTTCCTCTGCCGTTTTCCCCACATTATCTATAAGCCCAATTCCATTTGCCGCCAATATACAGGCACCCCAGAGAGCCACATCTTCTCTGTCAAGCCGTTCAAATGTCTTTTGACTGACATCTGCCAGCATCTGTGCCCACACCTTAGATTTTGCTCCGCCGCCGATAAGCTTCACTGTTTTTTGTCCGCAGTCTGGATATTTTTCATTCATGCGGTCTATCGCTGTTGAAACAGCATAAGAAAAGCTTTCTTGTAAAGCACGGTAAAAATGTTCCTTTTTATGCGCCCAGTTAAAGCCCATCCAGATACCTTTTAAGTCTCCGTCAAAAGGCATTGCTGTTCCTCCCATCATTCCTACGGCCATCAGGCCGTCACATCCCGGCTTCAGTCTGTCTGATTTTTCATCTATTCTCCTGAACGCATCCCCTAGAGATTCATTATTATTCCTTGCAAAATTATCTACAAACCAATTTAATGTAACTCCTGAACCTGGAATATAATAATGTGCATATAAATCACCCGGGAATGCTCCGTCTAAAATATCAAAATATCTTTTTTCATAATCCGGCCTAAACTCATCCACCAGACAACTTAGCCCTGCATATGAAGCTGCTTCAAAAATCATGTCGCCCTTCTTAAGCACACCGGCGCCTACGCATCCTGCAATCTTATCACCGGCGCCGGAAACCAGCGCAATTTTACTCCGGAGTCCTGTAGCCTTTGCTGCTTTTTCTGAAAGATAGCCGACAATTTCATTCGATTGTGATATCCTGGGAAGAAACCATTTTGGAATACCAAGCTTGTTACAGATTTCATCTGACCAGCTGCGGTTTTTCACGTCTGCAAGTCCTGTCCATGCCAAAAATGACCCGTCCATTACAGCATCTTCAATTGGCACATCTCCCAGCTTTCCAATAACATAGCCGCTTATCATAAGGTATTTTGCAATCTTCCCGGCTTCTTCTGGAAAATCATTTTTAAACCACTCATATTTTGTAGAAAACAGTGGAGAATTTGTCCCTGAAATACTAAGAAATTCATTTTCAAACTGCTTCATCTGTTTTTCTGCATAAGGAGCAAATCTTGTGTCCAACGAACAGGACCATCCAGTCACGTCATTCCAGTCCTTATCCACTCCCATAAATCCTGCCATCTGTCCTGTAAAAGCAACTGCCTCTACATCTTTCATCCGCTCTGGGATTTGCTCTGCTATTTTTCGGATACACCGAATAACGGAATCCACCAGTTCTTCACCATGCTGAATAAAAATTCCTGGTGAAGGCCTTTCATTTTTAACTGCTTCGCTTGCACCGGCAATACATTCACCGTCCAGATTGTAAACACCGCTTTTTACATAGCTTGTCCCCAGGTCCACTGCCGCCAAAAGCTCCTTTTTCATACTCGTCCCTCCGCAATCTCAAACATTACTTTTATATACGGGAACTGTCTTTGTGCCATGTCTGCAATTATCTCCGGCATCCTTTCTAGCGGATATGTCTGAGTAATTAAAGGCTCAAATGAAAGCTTTTTTTCTTCAAGATATCGAATAATCTCTCTCCATTCTTTTCCAGGATATGGAGCCGAATATGAATTCCATGAACCAAATATACAAAGCTCATTCCGTACAATCCTTTCAAATGTCTCTGGCGGAAATATGACATTCTTATGTGCTGTTCCAAGGAAAAGAACCTCCCCCCGGCTTTTTACCGCACGGATACATTGTTCCTGAGTAACCGGAGTTCCGGCTGTCTCTACTGCTGCGTCAACTCCTTTTTTATATTCTTGAAAAATACGTTTGACCGGGTCTTCTTCTAATGAATTAATTACAACATCTGCTCCCAGTTTTTCTGCCAGCTTTAATTTTTCCGTCTCAATATCTACTGCTGCAATGCTGCTTACACCTAAGAGCTTCAACTGACATATGCAAAGCAGTCCGATAGCCCCGCATCCAAATACAGCAGCTGTCTTATTACCGTTTAAATGGAGCTTATAAAGACCGTGGAGAGCTACTGCTGCCGGTTCTATAACTGCTGCTTCCCTGTAAGAAACCGAGTCTGGGAGCAAAAGAAGATTCTCTTCTGGAACTGCCACATATTCAGCAAATCCCCCGTCTCTTCTGGAACCTAAAAAATCATAGCTTTCACACTGTCCATAAAATCCCTTCCGGCACATTTCACATACCATACAAGGCATTAATGGAGCAGCTGCCACCCTGTCTCCTTTTCTAAACTTTGTAACTGTTTTATCACATTCCACAACTTCTCCTGAAAATTCGTGTCCCGGTATACACGGAAAATGATATGTTCCAGTCAGCATGATTCTCGGAAGATCACTTCCACATACCCCGGCCGCATGAACCTTTACAAGCACCTGTCCTTTCTGCAGTACCGGACATTCTACTTCTTCAATCCGTAAATCTCCTGGTTGATATAGCCTGGCCGCCTTCATATTCTCAATGATTCCTCCTTTTAATCGAACTTAATTGCTGTTTTGAGTCCCTTTCCTGACATAGCATGCTGGAATGCCTCCTGAATGTCGTCAATTGCATACTTGTCTGTAATCAAACCTGCTATATCTGAGGCTTGTGAAGCAATGATATTCATTGCATCCCTATACTGTTTAATACTGGACCCTGTTGTCGCTACTACAGTCAGTTCTTTATAATGAATCAGATTCGTATGAAGCCCGACCTCGTCTCTGCCGCTTGGAAGCCCACCAAAAAAGCTGATTCTTCCCATAGGTGCAGTAAGTTCCAATGCCTGAATCTGGACTGACGGTACAGAGCATGCAGTAATAACCACATCTGCGCCGTGTCCATTCGTCTCTCTTTTTAAAGCATCTTCCAATTCTTCTTTTGATGTGTCAATCAAAGTAAACTCCCCAAATGCTTTCATCTGCTCTAACCGCAGCGAAGACAAGTCAGCCATAATAACTTTTGCAGCCCCTGCCCTCTGATGCAAAATAGCATGCATCGCTCCAATAGGACCAGCGCCAATAATCAAAACATAATCTGTAGGCTTTGTATGTAACATCTGGAAGGAATTAAAACAGCAGGAAAATGGTTCTGCAAGAACTGCTTCTTCATAGCTCATCCCGTCCGGTATCGGCAGAACATTTCCATGGCTGACTGCCTCGCTTGGAATCCTCATATATTCTTCAAATCCGCCGTCAAAGCTGATACCAAATGCATCATAATCCGGGCACATATGGCTGTATCCCTGCACACACATATCACAAACTCCACATCCTACATTAGGTGCAACCGCAATCCGCTGTCCTTCCTTATAACCTTTGACTTCTTTTCCGACTTTAACTATTTCTCCAACCAGCTCATGCCCTAAAACCCGTTTCGTTCCTTTTGGAATTTTAAAATGTCCAAATCGATAAATCCTTTGGTCAGTCCCGCATATGCATGCAAGTTTGATTTTCATCAGCATTTCCCTGTCTGTTATATCTGGTACTTGTACCTCTTCAACCTGTATATTTTCGTTTCCGCAATAGTAAGCCGCTTTCATTTGATAACCTCCGTAATCGTTTGTTGGTTTTTACTAATTATTTTATTTAATACTATTACTATTTTGTCATTTTGTCAATTACTTTTTGTCATTTTTTATTGTTTTTTATTTTTTATTATTGACAATTAGTGTTTTTTATTCTATATTCTAAATAAATCAATAACAATTAACACCAAAGAAAGGAGAGAACATATTTATGAATCACTATTCTTCTGCATCTAGCCCTACGATTTATTTCATTGGAGTGACCACAGCAAGTTCTTCTATTATGAAGGTTTTTCCAAAGTGGGCAGATACGCTTCATTTAGAGGATGCTGTCATTAAAGGAATGGACTTTAAGCCCCATTCTGATCCAAAAAGTTACAGGGAGGCTGTAACCTTTATTAAAAATGACCCTTTATCTTTGGGAGCTTTAGTAACCACCCACAAGATAGACCTGTACAATTCCTGCAAAGACCTTTTTGACTATATCGATCCTTTTGCAGAGCAATTAGGAGAAGTATCTTCGATTTCAAAAAAAGATGGCATGCTTTGTGCACATGCAAAGGACCCCATTTCCAGCGGGCTGGCTCTTGAGAATTTTATCCCCCATAACTTCTGGAATGATTATAATGGCGATGTCCTTTTAATTGGTGCAGGGGGAAGCTCTCTTGCAATGTCCGTGTATTTTACCCAGAAAAAATTCGGGACAAATGTTCCAAAGCATATAATAATCGCTAACCGCAGTCAGCCAAGGCTAGATTCAGCACAAAAAATTTTAAAAGATTTAAACCCACAGACCAGATTTGATTTTGCCCTGAATCCTAACCCGGAAGATAATGATAAAACCCTTGCATCCTTAAAGCCACATTCTGTCATTGTCAACGCAACCGGTCTTGGAAAAGACGCCCCTGGTTCACCCCTGACCAACAACTGCCAGTTCCCAAAAGACAGCTATGTCTGGGAAATTAACTACAGAGGCAGTCTGCTGTTCAAAGAGCAGGCAGAATCTCAGGCAGCAGAAAAAAATCTTTATGTAGAGGATGGCTGGACTTATTTTATCCATGGCTGGACTCAGGTAATTTCCGAAGTCTTTCATATTGAAATAAAAGGCAGTCTGTTAGAACAGTTAAGTAATATTGCAAAAAATTGAAGGGAGAATACATATGAATAATTTTAATTGGGACAAAAGCTTTTTAGTGGATTTTGATACAGTAACAGGATGTTCAAAAACTGCAGAAACTACAAAACGCCGTCTATCACAGATGAAAGATATGTTTTATGATTCAAAAGCTGCTGATGAAATACTAAAAACTGATGATCCGCTCATCTATGAATTTTACGAATTAGGATGTCCAGAGCGTCCTGGGGATTTATTATTCGGCACAACTATTTTATATCCAGGAAAAGTAGGCAGTGAGTACTATATGACCAAAGGACATTTTCACACTCAACTAGAAACTGCTGAGGTGTATTATACCTTAGACGGAGAAGGTTATATGGTAATGGAAAATCCAGAAGGGGATACTATTGAACTACCTCTGGAAAAAGGACAGGCCGTTTATGTCCCCCGCCGTTATGCACATCGCACCGTCAATACCGGCACACGGCCATTGATACTATTTTTTAGCTTTGCAGCCGATGCCGGACACGATTATGGGACAATTGAAACAAAAGGATATCATAAGATGCTGGTAGAGCAGGATGGCAAAGCAGCCATTATTGATAACCCCAAATGGAATTAAATAAAGTGAAACGAGAATTAACCTGCGTATGTGGGACTATCTCTCCCAACGAGCTTGGCTTCTGCCAGAGTCACGAACATCTTGCCATCAGTAAAGGTAGATCCTGGGAAATTGACTCTAACCTCTGTATTGATAATGTAGAAAAAAGTATTCTGGAGGCCAGGCTTTACCGTCAGGCCGGCGGCTCTACAATCCTGGACGCACAGCCAGGCGGCTGCAACCGCATGACCGAAGAATTAGCAGAGATTTCAAAAAAAAGCGGCGTCAATATTATGGCGGCTACAGGCTTTCACAAGCTATGCTTTTACTATAACAATCATTGGATTTTTTCACGTCCACAGGAAGAAATAGCTGAATTTTTTATACGCGAATTAACAGAAGGCATGTTTATAGATGCAGATATAGAATTTGCTAAAACGCAGATAACTTCCAAAGCAGGATTTATTAAAACTGCTTTGGATTCTGTTAATCTTACGTCCGAGTATCAGCGTCTTTTTTTAGCAGCCTCAGATGCCGCAAGAATTACAAAACGTTCCATTATGATTCATGTTGAAAAAGGGTCTGATCCATTGAAGCTATTAGATTTTCTCGCTAAAAATGGTAATGAACCAAAACGGCTGATTTTCTGCCATTTAGATCGGGCCTGCACTGATTCCGATATTCTTTTATCCATTTTAAAAGAAGGGGCTTTTTTGGAGTTTGATACAATAGGACGTTTTAAATACCATGATGACCAGACCGAAGCAGCACTTTTCAGGAAGCTGGCTGAAGCAGGCTTTGAAAATCAACTTCTTTTCTCATTAGATACGACTCGTGCAAGATTGAAAGCTTACACCCTAGGCGCCATAGGGCTTGATTATCTGGTGAATACTTTTCTTAAGGTCCTGCAAAGATCAGGCATAACTAGAAACCAGATACACAAATTTTCTCACGAAAATGTTCTGCACGCATTATTATAGGAGGAATTTTTATGAACCAGACAACATTATTACCTCAGCTAGAAACATACAAATTAATACCTGTCATCAAAATAGACCATGTGGATGATGCACTGCCTCTATCAGACGCACTGGCTGCCGGGGGCCTTCCTGTTGCAGAAATTACTTTCCGCACAGAGGCCGCTGTTGAAGCCATCCGCAAAGTTACATCCGCCCGCCCCGAAATGCTGATAGGGGCCGGAACAATTGTTAATGTTGAACAGGCTAAAAGAGCTGTTGATGCAGGAGCCTCCTTCCTGGTATCTCCGGGTATGAACAGAGCTGTTATAGAATTTTCCATTGAAAACAATGTCCCTGTTTTTCCTGGAGCCTGTACTCCCACGGAAATCATGACAGCCATGGAATATGACCTTAATATAGTCAAATTTTTTCCCGCAAAACAATATGGAGGCCTTTCGACGATTAAGGCACTATCAGCCCCTTTTCCTTCTATACGTTTCATGCCTACAGGCGGTATTTCTGAAACTAATTTGACTGAATTTCTTGCATTTTCTGGAGTTATTGCTTGCGGCGGAAGCTTCATGGCTCCTGGAAAGCTGATTAATGAAAAAAATTTTGCAGAAATTCAGGCTTTGACAGCTAAAGCTGTATCTATAATTCATTCATGACAGCAGGAGGATATTTATGAAAATACTCGTTACGCCTACTTCCCTGCAGCCAGATAAAAATCCCGCTGCATTAAAAGTTTTACAGGATTTTTCTAAAAACTTAATATTCAACCCTACTGGGAAGCCTCTCTCTGAGGAAGAATTAATTCCTCTTTTAAAGGAGTGCGACGGATATATTGCAGGGTTAGACTTTGTCACTAAAAAGGTAATTGATTCCTGTCCCCGCCTGAAGGTAATTTCTCGTTATGGTGCCGGATATGACCGTGTGGATATTTCTGCTGCAAGAGAAAAAGGAATTACTGTTACTACTACCCCAGGAGTTAATGCCGAAGCCGTAGGAGAATTAACCTTTGGTTTAATTCTTTGTGCTGCCAGAAAAATTCCATACTTAGACCAGAGCACAAAAGAAGGGGGATGGATTCGTTCTATAGGAATCGAACTAAAAGGAAAAACTTTAGGAATCATGGGTCTTGGCGCCATAGGTAAAGTCGTTGCACGCTGCGCCAAAGGATTTGGAATGAACGTGATTGCTTATGATCCCTTCATTAATCTTGAATATTGTAAAAACCAAAGTATTGACAGTATGGAAGCAGATCAAGTTCTCACACACTCAAATGTTCTCTGTCTGCATCTTCCCTTAAACGAAAAGACCTGGCATTTGATTGACGAAAAAGCTATTTCTAAAATGCCTGAAGGAGCAATTATTATCAATGCTTCCCGGGGAGGAATTATTGATGAAGCTGCTGCATATAAAGCTTTAAAATCCGGGAAGCTTGGCGGACTTGGGCTGGATGCGTTTGAACAGGAGCCTCCTGAAAATTCACCATTATTTGAGCTGCCTAATGTTATTGTCACCCCGCATACCGGGGCTCACACAATAGAAGCTGCAGATGGCATGGCTTCTCTTTCTATAAAAAATCTGATTGATGTTTTATCCGGCAGAAAATGTCCTTTTGCCGTTACTTAAAGGCTCAGGCAGGATCAGGATCTGGAAACAGTCTCCCTGATTCTGCCTAAAATATCATTAAAAGGCAGCACCTACAATAACATCAGCTCTTACGCTTTCTATCCATAAAAAATTCCTTCAGGAATTCATAAAATTCCACCACATTATGATTATCCGTTTTATTCCGGTTATAATTAATAATAATATCTCTCTGGCATACCGGCTCCTCAATCTTAAGCAGCCTTACATGCTCATTCTGTGCACTCCCCCATGTAAATTCCGGCCAGAAGCCGATTCCCATATTAGCCGCAATCATGTTTCTTACAGCAGATGGATTATCACTTTCAAAAATAACTTTCGGCGTAAATCCCGCATGCTGGCAGAAACGGTCACAGATATAGCGGAACTCCCTTGAACCAAGTAAACTAATAAAGCCCTCTTCCGCCACATCTGAAAGGCAGATAGATGAGCAGTCCTGATATTTCTTATTTCTTGGCACAGCTAAATAAATGCCTTCTGCACACGCAAAGCTATTTTCCTTTCCGTCCCCCTGATAAAAAAGTTTTGTTGTTATTGCAATATCGTATAGCTCACTCTCTGAATTCTGCTGAAGCTGAAAATTAATGTCCCCATGCTCCTTCTTGTACTCAATAATCGCCTCCATCACAAGGCTCGATGCTGCCAGAACATTCATATGTATTGTTTCGCCTTCTAACGCGACCATCATCTTAAGCTGTTCTGGAATATTATCAATCTGTGTCATCAAAGGCTCTAACTTCCTCTGCATATATTTTCCATATTCCGTCAGCACGATATTGCGGCCCTTTGCGGCAAATAAAGGAACCCCCAGATCATTTTCAAGCCTTCGTATTGCCTGAGTCAGAGCAGGCTGTGTAATGTGCAGATTCTTTGCACTGTTTGTCATATGTTTTGTTCTCGCCGCTTCTAAAAAATACCGTATCTGCATAAGTTCCATGCTTATCCCTCCTGGTTTTACAATTTATCATAGTCAAGTAACCCGATGAATTCATTTTCCCAAATGCTTCTTTTACCATTATTTATAATGTACATATTATGAATTTTATAAATATTATATATTAGACATAATTAAAGGTCAATGCTAGACTATGGGTGAAACAAAGTTATTTGAAAAGAAAGTGAGGGAAATAAAATGGCCGAACTTCTCGAGTCAACCATGCTGATTTGCTTTGGACTTTCCTGGCCTATGAATCTTACCAAGAACATCAAAGCCAAATCAGCCCAAAACATGAGCCTCCAGTTTATCCTGCTTATTATTACAGGATACATTGCCGGAATCTCAGCAAAGCTTTATAACCACAGATTCAATTATGTATTAGTTGTCTATCTTCTGAATCTTGTTGTCGTATCCGCTAATGTGGTTGTGTATTTCATCAACCGCCGTTATGACAGACAGGCTCAGGAAGCCAACGCAGCGCTAAAAAGCCAGCTTACAGGAAATAAAAATAGTGCTGCTGTTCATACAGACAGCACACATATTACAGAAGAAGCTGTCCATACATCTGCTACTGGAAAACCATCGATTCATTATCAAGGAGATGACGAAATGGAAACCTATCGTGAACTTAATAGTATTACTGAAGCAGGCGGTGTTGTACTTTTTGGTTCCAACACATTTGCTGCTCTTCCCTTGGGAGAACTTACACAGGCCTTCCGTATAACAGAACCAATCTATAATAGAAGTATCAAGGACATACGCATCGAGCATATCGAAAGCTATTTAAAGGTATGTCTTTATGACTTGAATCCACGCAAGATTTTTGTAAATATGGGCGACGTGGATATCCTTGATGAAAATGTAGATATAGACAGCTTTATTTCCAAATATGAATGGCTTCTTTATATGATACACACAAAGACGCAGGCTTCTATTTACATTGTACCAATCGTATCGGATAGCCCGGCTGCATACAAAATTAATGAACGTCTGAGGGCACTGGCAGCACAGACAGGGTGCAAATATATAGATGTGTCCGGCGTTCTGGAAGCCAAACGGCCGACACTTCGTTTGTTTGAACTGTTGAAGGTTCATATGCGCAATCATCCGATTAATTTTGCAGACGCTATGGAAGTCGGGAACTTAAGTAACAGGAAAGTAGAGAATGTGCCGCATGACGGACAGTACTCCGCAGAACCAGGGCTTAAAAGAAAAGCGGCTTATGCAAAGCATTAAAAGTCCCGAAAAACTTTACCCTTTTTAGCAATGAGGCTGTCGGTTAATAGATGGTCATGAACAGGAATGGGGAATCGGCTAATGCCGATTTCCCCATTATCTTTTTTCTGCAAGATAATAGCTGTCTGTTGTTATGTCTAAAAGGATTCTCCTAATTTCCTGTCATTTTTAAAAATACTTATTAAAAGGGATATCATTTTATTGGTTATCTCCAAATCTGTAAGAATATCATAAATCCTATAATATTCCGGTTCCTTTTCATCTAATGCAAAGGGAAAGTAAAAGGAAAATATCTTATCGTCTGTTTCATAAAAGACTCTGCTCATCTTATCCACATATATAATTACTTTTCCCTTTTCATTTAAAATTTCCTCTGTATCATTAATTAATTTCAGTGTTTCCAGCAAAAGAAGCATTGTATCCTGTTTACTACAGATTGGCTTAAGCATCCTTCTGCAGAAAAATTCACCTATTTTTCTTTCGATTATTTTCATTCTAACCATCCTTTAGTTCATTAAGCTGTAATTCGTTTTTATAATTTCATATAATCTGTCACTGTCCAGCTCATCCTTGTAGCCTGTTTTAATAATATTGTGCAGCTTGTTTCTATAACTCTTTTCTATACTCATTTTGTCCATAATTTCCTCGACTATGTCATGCTGGGACTTATAGATATTGTTTCTGTTAATTATAGCATTGTTCAGCATCTGCTTTTGATTCTGGTCAGGTTCCTTTATATGAAGATATCCATTTTCATTTACAAAGTCCACCCCTTTTTTTATTGACCGGATAACATTTTTCTCGTCATCTGGCAGAATAAAATATGTTGTAATAAATGAGCGGGTCATCATCATATAAATAGAATTTCTATTTTGCAGATCTCTGTCCAGATTATTCTGCATAAGACAAATTACAAATGGAAACTCAAGGCCTTTCACATTATTTCTATTACTTACAAAAACTGCCCCTTTTCTTTTTTCTTTAGATTCGTAGCCAATATTAACATCCCAGCCAAATTTCTCTCCAACAGCCCTCTGAAGAGTATTGGCCAGTTTATAGTTATTATTGATGTTCTCTAAAAACATAATTCCTATATCATCTGGACGTAATGTAGGATTATTTTTTCTTAAATCCTCAATAATATTCAAAATATGTGTAACATACATTCTTCGGTCGATTGAAAGGATCTCTATATTCTTAATCCCTGTATTTCCTAAATCTTCGAATCTCCTTAATGGTCTTCTGTGCAAGTCATAAAACCCTTCTGATTTTTTAACATCATATCCACAAGCTTCCCATGCCTTGTCATCCAGCCATCTCATATATTTATCAGGCCTGTCAGCAAATAACCCCATCCCTATCGCATGGGCGCACATAAGTGTTTTTGGATCAGTCCTATAACATTTATTCAACAGAAAATCCTGATTGACCTCGCTAACAGATTCTGTCTCAAACACGTTTTGAAAAATATCGCCTGCTATATAAACACAATTCTTTGTTACCTTTTTGCACAATGCAAAAAAGCTTTGTGTAAAGTCCTGACTTTCGTCAATTAGAATATAATCAAAACATTCCTCAAAGTTAATAAGCTCATTCAGCCTTTGCAGCGCTCTTTTACATACGTCATCAAATGTCGTATTATAGGAAAATCTTTCAAATGAAACATTGTAGTAGCTACATATATAACTATATACACCTGAATTAAAGTCCCCTTTTGACCCCCATCCGCTCATAACCCATAACTTTTCATTCCACTTAATCTGCTCATCCACCTTCATAAAGTCGAAAAATTCCGGTATCCGCTCTCTTAAATTCTCTGCAAGTATTTTATTATGGCATGTAAATACTATCTTTAAATCTTCTTTATTTAAATACAACTCTTTGATTTTATGCAGAAGAAGCTCCGTTTTTCCAGTACCTGCAAGTCCTTGTATAATGACACTGTCCTTATGCGGCTCATCAAAAATAAATCTGGTCTGATCCCCATCAAATAAAATGATTTTTCTTCTAATCTTTTCTAATACTGTATCTGGATAGTCAATTCCTGTTCTCTCTATATCATTGATACTGCCGGTCAACAGTGAAATAAGAAACTCACCTTTTCTTGCATCCTCTTTTGTTCTCAGATTGTTTTCCTTTAAAAAAACTGACAGGTCAAGTTCCTTTATGTCCTGGTAATCATACATTGCCGTAAAGTCATTCTTCCACTGTCTTGGTCTGCCCAAAATCTTCATATAATCATACTTTTTTTGACAATTGTCCTAAGTCTTCAAGAAAATCTTCATAGAAATCTTTAAATTTTTCCTGGTTATTTCCATAGTTTATAAACATAATTCGATGCTTTGGAATTAAAACCACAATTGCTTTTTCGTAGCTGTATGAAACTGTCTTTTCTTCCAAAGGTTTATTGATAATATATACTGGATTAATTCCTTTCTCCGCATAGTTTTCTAAATTTTCAAAAAATTTATCTATCCCATCAGTATATTCTACATTTGTATAAAACAGACTGTTGCTTTTATTCATTGCCATTTTCCTCCCGCTTATCTATCAATTCTACATGCAGCTCCAGTTCCATGCAGTCAGCCATCTTTACAAGAAGGTCTAATGTCGGATTATACTGTCCCGTTTCAAACCGGCTTATATTAGGCCTTTTAATGCCCATGCTGCTTGCCAGCTCTTCTTGTGTAAGATTCCTTATCTTTCTGTATTCTATATAACGGTCTACCAGCTTCTGCCGTACTATCCTCTGCTTTTTTATAATATCATTATCTTCTTTAGCATTTTTCATATTTATTATACCTCACATTTATTTAGTTTAATGTAACATATATATTACCAAAAGACAATAATATTATATATTTCCCTCTTGACCTCACACCCCATTTTACCTATGATTAAGATACAATTAAATTCCGAAAGAAGGTATCTTTATGTATATAGCAGATTTACATATCCATTCCCGCTATTCCCGGGCAACCAGTAAGGACTGTACTCCAGAAGCCCTTGACCTGTGGGCAAGACGCAAGGGTATCGGAATTGTAGGAAGCGGTGATTTCACACATCCTGCATGGCGTCAAGAGCTTAATGACAAGCTTGAGCCTGCAGGAAACGGGCTATACACGTTAAAAAAGGAATACCGGATAGATGATTCCTCTGTTGCAGATTCGGTACAGCCCCATTTTGTAATTACTGGAGAAATCAGCTCTATTTACAAAAAATATGACAAGGTGCGGAAGGTTCACAGTCTCATTCTTCTGCCAGGCCTTGAGGATGCAGAAACTATTTCACATAAGCTTGAGGCTATTGGAAATATTCATTCTGACGGAAGGCCTATACTTGGCCTTGACTGTCATGATCTGCTGGAGATTCTTCTGGAGCTGTGCCCTGGGGCCGTATATATCCCTGCCCACATCTGGACGCCCCACTTTTCTCTGTTCGGCGCTTTTTCCGGCTTCGATTCTGTAGAGGAATGTTATGGAGATTTGTCCCCTCATATCCATGCAATGGAGACAGGTCTTTCCTCTGATCCGCCTATGAATTGGAGAATTTCCGCTCTGGATAGTTATCAGCTCATCTCCAACTCTGACGCACATTCTCCGGCAAAGCTCGGGCGGGAAGCAAACCTTCTGGATATTCCTCTTTCCTATGAGGAACTGCGAAATGCAGTCCAGACCGGAAATGGACTTAAAGGAACCATTGAATTTTTCCCGGAGGAGGGAAAATATCATTATGACGGACACCGCAAATGCGGAATATGCCTTGCTCCTGCAGATGCAGAAAAATATGGTGGAATATGCCCAGTCTGCAAACGAAAGCTGACCATAGGAGTGTCTCACCGCATTGAACAGCTTGCAGACCGGCCAGAAGGATATATAAAAAACAATGCTGCTCCTTATGAAAGCCTAGTTCCCCTGCCAGAAATTATTAGTGCATCTGTAGGTTATTCTCCTGCAAGCGTTAAGGTTCAGAAGGAATATCAGAGTATGCTAAAAAGACTGGGGCCTGAATTTCAAATACTTCGCGATATTCCTCTTGATGAAATACGCAGTGTATCAGGTATTTTAATTTCAGAAGGAATTGGGAGGTTAAGGAAGGGGAAAGTTACAAGAATTCCGGGATTTGACGGTCAGTACGGCATTATCCGCCTGTTTACTCCCGAAGACCTTGATAGTCTAAGCGGCCAGCTAAGTTTGTTTGATAATCAGACGGCCCCTGCCTCTTCTTCTCCTTATAATGATGCTTCAGGCAGCCACCCGGCCGGCCAGACTATAGAACATATGGAAAATGCTTTGACATTAGGGGAAATAAATGTGAAGGCTCTTACAAAAACCACAGCTAACAAAAACCAGCAGCAGGCTATAGAGGCCGTCAGCCGTTCCACAATGGTAATGGCAGGTCCTGGAACAGGCAAAACATATACTCTTTCCTCCCATCTTCTGTATCTTCTGGAAACAAGAAGAATAAAACCATCCTATATTACAGCGGTTACATTTACAAACCAGGCTGCAGAAGAAATGAGGGAACGCATCCGGAAGCGTTCAGGAAAAAGTACCGCTGCAAGAAAGCTTACAATCGGTACCTTCCATTCTATAGCCTGGAAGCTTATAAAAGAAAACGGCAGCAGCGCTTCTCTTGCTGGGGAAGTAGAAACAAGAGATCTGGCAGATAAGGTTATAAAAACCTTACATCTTGATATGACAGTCTCCCGTTTTTTAACTGAAATATCTAACTATAAAACAAGACCTTATTCCGCTGATTCCTATGATGAAAATTATACGCCTGCTCTTAATCTGACAGACGCTTTTGAAGCATACCAGAGCCTTCTTAAGGAATGGAATCTTTTTGATTTTGATGATATATTAATAGAGGCGCTGCGTCTTGTTCGGGAGAAAATAGCTGATACTACCTGTTTTTCCTATCTTTTGGTGGACGAATTTCAGGACATAAGCCCCCTTGAGTACCGGCTTATAAAGATGTGGAACAGTGGTGGAAAAGAACTGTTTGTCATTGGGGATTCCAACCAGTCTATCTATAGTTTCCGCGGTTCTGATGCAGGCCTTTTTAAGCGGCTTTTAGAGGATTTCCCAGAAACACGCCAGATATCGCTAAAGGAAAATTATCGCTCCACACCCCAGATACTTTCCTTTGCATCTGAAATCATTTCCAAAAATCCAGCCGGATACAGGCATTTGAATCCAAACAGGCCGGAGGGTCCTTGTGTACGGCTTGTGGAGGCCGAAAGCAGTGCGGCAGAGGGGATTTTTATCTCAAAAGAAATTAACCGCCTTGCCGGGGGAATCGGAATGCTGGAGGCACAGGAAATGTTTCCAGAAACTGACGGAAGTATCAGAAGCTTTGATGATATCGCTGTCCTATACCGGACCCATCGTCAGGCCCAGCTTTTGGAATCCTGCCTGAAAAAAGAGGGGATCCCCTATATAGTATCCGGGCGGGAGGACTACCTTTTAGAATCAGCCGTGCAAGGAACAATAAGCTTTTTTGAAAGCCTTCTTGGAGCAGAAAACAAATTAGCAGAACAGACAGCGCTTAAGCTTTTGTGGAACCTGGAAGAAAGCGGTCTTACAGAAAGTATTTACCAAACTATGGCAGGAAAATATACGCCTTTACTGAAAAAGAAAAAGTCAGTAAAAATCCTGGAAGAATGGATGTCAGATCTGCATCTGGAAAATAAAAAAGCAATGCAGAAGCTTTGCCAGACCGCAGTATTCTATCCGGCAATGGCAGATTTGATAAATGCACTGCAATTTGGTGTAGAAAGTGATTTAAAACGATGCAAAAATAAGCAATATAAATCCGGTGCCGTCACTTTAATGACCCTTCACGGCTCAAAAGGACTTGAATTTCCGGTAGTTTTTATTTCCGGGGTCAGGAAGGGACTGATTCCGTTTGAATGCGGAAGCTTTATTACAGATGAAGAGGAAGAACGACGTTTGTTTTATGTCGGCATTACCAGGGCCAGAGAGGCTTTGATTCTTACCGCTTCAAAAGAGGGGTCCCCGTTTTTGGAAAATCTACCAAAAGATATGATAAAACGGGAAAAAGCGCGGCAGGGGAAAAACGAAGGAAGCTATAGACAGTTGAGCTTATTTGAGTAATTGTTGGGGACGGGGTATTTTTAAAAAGTGCCTGTCCCCATGTCAGTTGGGGACAGGCACTTTTTAAAAATACCCCGTCCCCAACATGGCACTTCTTATTTCTCGTCATACTGCTTTACTTCTACAGTCCTTTTGTCAAAATCCAGAAACAGCTGAAATGCATATCCTTCCTCGCTAGTATCCCAGATTTCCACATATTTAGGTGAAACCTCTATAAGAATCTCTGTATCCTCATGGCTGTATTTATTATAGCTCTGCCACAGATATTTCTTATAGCCTTCCTCGAACCTCCGTCCCGGCTCTTCCACAACCAGCCCCTTATTTTCTGCAAGTCCCTCTACCTGAATACCGCTCCAGCACATCGCTACCTGAGGATTTGCAAAAAGCTGCTTTGTTTTCCGGAAATTTTTATCTGTCTTAAAATATATCTTCTCGTCATAAAACAGACAGCTTACGTTCCTCACCATAACATAATCATTCTTGCTGGAAGCCAGCGCCATAATCTTATCTGTTCCAAGCATCTCGAACATGCGTGCCACTGCCGCCTCATAAGTAATCTCTTTATCTAATGTAAATTTCATCTCTCAATAACTCCTTTTATAAATTTACTTAACTTCTTATACAAAATAAATGTCACAATTGATGTTGCCCCGAATTTAATCAAGTTAAACGGAAGAATCCCAAAAGCTGCCATTGTCAGGGTATCCTTCATCATTGGATTCACCGCCGTACACATAGCAACAAAATCATCCATCGTGCTTCCCATAAGACCTGCATAAAACGGAATAATCATATACAGATTCGTAAGCACTGCCACAACGGCTACAAAAGCCGTACTTGCTGCCATTCCAGCTATTGCGCGCTTCTTTGTTTTCTTCCTGTAGTAGACAAATACTGCCGGAAGCACATAGCAGCTGCTCAAAATCAGATTTTGAAGCTCTCCGGTTCCCATAGAAAAGCTTCCCTGCATAACAAGCTGAAGTAAAATCTTCACCAATATAATGCAGAATGCCGCGCCTGGCCCAAACATATATCCCCCCAGCATCTCCATCACTCCTGAGAGATCAAAAGACATAAACGGCGGCATAAATGGAATCGGAAAACGCAGCAGCATAAGTATCGAACTCAGCGCTCCCATAAGACCTACGAAAGCAATTGTCTTTACCCTCACAGCTGCTTTTCGGCCTGTTACTACATTACGTGTTAAAGTTTCATTTGTCTGGCTCATCTCACCAATCCTCCTCAAATTAAAAAACCCGAAACGCACGCGTCCCGGGCAAATATTTGCAGAAAAATGTCTTTTCTCATCCGGACTATACCGTCGGTTCTGGAATTCCTCCTGTGAGGTCACCAGATCAGCCGCCTTAGCGGGTCATGGACTATACCATCGGTAGGGACTTGCACCCTGCCACAAAGACTTCCCTATTCTATTGTAAGAATTCGGTGATTGCAGTAACATTATCTGCTGACGTTTATTATATACCTCTGTAAATGATTTGTAAACAAAAAAAATCGAGGACGAGGTATTTCCAAAAATATCCCGTCCCCAACTACGCTAACAGAATAATACAATCAACTGTGAAGCCAGCACCACCGCAATCAGTGCAATAGGATATGTTGCTGCATACGCTGATGCAATATCCTCTGTACCGGCCATATTAATCAAAGTTCCAAGAGCCGGCGTGCTTGTCATGCCCCCGGTAAGGGAACCAAGATTATTAAGAAGAGGAAGCTTCAGTACATTTTTTGCAATAATAAATCCAATAATCATAGGAAGTATTGTAATAATTGCTCCATAGAGGAAGTAAACCGGTTCAAAATATTCGATAAATTTTGCCCCTCCAGATACTCCTGCACCAATCAGGAATAACATAAGGCCTAATTCCCGCAGCATCTTAAGCGTAGAGCTCTTAGGTACTATTGAAATCTTCCCTATATGTCCGTAATGCCCGAATACAAGTGCAGTAAGAAGACATCCACCTGTCGTAGTCAGTGAAAAATTCCTGTAACTAATACTTCCTGCAAGAATTCCTACCACTGCCGCCAGTGAAAATGCCATAAAGCCAAATTCATCCACTTCTGTCAGAATCAGGTTCTTTTTCTTCCGCCCTTCTCCTCCCTTTGCAGCAATCATTGCCACCTCTTCGTTCATATCTGCCTTCATAATCTTAGGAACAATCTGCACAAAAAGCACAACTCCAATTACCCCAAACAGATAAGCAATGCCGTACCCTACGGATACCAAAGCTTCCAGGTCCGCGCCAACAGCCGCCTTGGATGCTGAAAATGCCGGTGTGCTTGTAAGCGCCCCCGAGAGGATACCAACCAAAATTGCTTTAAACTGGTCATGATCAAGCTCTGTAAAACTGCCGCCAATGAAGATACATGCAATGCAGGATGCGGCTGCCGCAAGAATAATTACAGCGCCCAGCAGAACATAAGACTTAAAGTTCCGTTTCAGATTACCAAAAAAGTTAGGCCCTGCAATAAAACCAACCGAGGTTACAAAAAATACCAGACCCATATTTTCCACAATTTTCAGCGCATCCACAGCAAAGGATACTTCCTCTTCCACTAGATTATCCGTTAGTTTGCCGTACATCAGGCATCCATAGATCAAAGCAATAATAAATACTCCTGCAGTTCCAAGGTCGATTCCTTTTACCTCGATTCTGCCAATTGAGTATCCGACAGCAGCTATTATAAAAATTGAGAATGTGAGAAATGTTACGGCCTTCACCGCCAATATTCCTCCAAATAACTCCATGTTCTATGCCTCCTTATGTTGGCTAAGATAAGCCGCCCGTCCACTCTCGTACAAATTGTTTCCTTCACTGTCAATAATAACCACCAACGGCATATCCTCTACATAAAGCTTTCTAAGCGCCTCTGCACCCAAATCCTCATAAGCAATAAGCTCTGCCTTTTTGATACATTTGGCAAGAAGTGCACCTGCCCCTCCGATTGCTCCGAAATATACACCGGAATATTTCTTCATAGCATCCACAACCTCTGGAAGACGCGCTCCCTTTCCAATCATGCCGCGGGCGCCTACTGACATCATAGTCGGCGCATAAGCATCCATACGGCCGCTTGTTGTCGGTCCCGCGGAACCAATAACCTGTCCTGGCTTTGCCGGAGTCGGCCCTACATAATAGATAACGGCGTCTGTCGGATCAAATGGTATCTTCTCTCCTTTTTCCAGCGCTTCGCACATTCTCTTATGTCCTGCATCGCGGGAAGTATAGATTGTACCGGTTACGAGTACACTGTCACCGGCATGGAGCGTCTTTGCAAGCTCCTCAGTAAGTGGTAATGTAATTTTTCTTGCCGCCATCTAAATCACCTCCGTTTTATGGCGTGTTACATGGCAGTTAATATTAACTGCACATGGCATGCCTGCAATATGTGTCGGCAGTGTTTCAATATTCAGGCCAATAGCTGTTGTCTTTCCTCCAAAGCCCTGAGGTCCGATTCCAAGCTTATTTATCTTTTCTAACATTTCCTTCTCAAGGTCCGCATAGAATTCATCCGGGTTAGAGGAGTCAATAGGACGCATAAGCGCTTTTTTGGCAAGGAGCGCTGCCTTATCAAAGGTTCCGCCGATTCCCACACCCACAACCATAGGAGGACATGGATTCGGTCCTGCAGTCTCTACAACCTCAAGAATAAAGTCTTTGATTCCTTCAAGGCCGTGAGATGGCTTAAACATACGAATCTGGCTCATATTCTCACTTCCGAATCCCTTAGGTCCTACAGTGATCTTAATCTGCTCACCGGGAACAATCTCTGTATAAAGCATTGCCGGAGTATTGTCGCCTGTATTTCCCCGGCGTACCGGATCCTTTACGACAGATTTCCTTAAATATCCTTTATCATATCCGCGGCGCACACCCTCGTCAACAGCATCTGCAAGGTTTCCGCCTGTCAGATGCACATCCTGGCCAATCTCTAAAAATACACATGCCATACCTGTATCCTGGCAGATTGGAACATTCTCATTATCCGCAATCTCAAAATTCTCAATAATATTATCAAGAACGCCCTTTGCAATCTCTCCATCTTCACACGCACGGCAATTCTTAATTGCACATTTTACGTCCGCAGGAAGATGGTTATTTGCTTCGATACAAAGCTTTTCTACGACATCCGTAATCCTGCTTACTTCTATCTCACGCATAATCAAATCTCCTCTTAAATTTATATTAATCACTTTCTTACGGTCTGCGCATTAAATGCGCAGACCTGCTTCCTGTTTGTCTATATTCGCCTGTTATCTCTCGTGACGGGCATATTTTGGAAGAAGCTTCGGTGATACGTCTTCTGCAGCCAGAGAAGCATCTTTTAACGCCTGGTCATAGTCTGCCACATGATCAAGGTTCATCGTGCCAAGTTCTACTTCCTTTGCTTTTGCCGCTGCTTTCTTGCCAGCATTTCGACCAAATACGATAACATCAAGAAGGGAATTTCCCATCAGTCTGTTTCTTCCGTGAATTCCGCCTGCAGCCTCTCCTGCTGCCAGAAGATTCGGAATTGTTTTTGTAAAGCCCTCTCCATCAATCTCAAGTCCTCCATTCTGGTAATGCAGCGTCGGATAAATAAGAATTGGTACCTTTCTCATATCAATTCCATAATTCATATACATACGGAACATTGCAGGAATTCTTTTCTCAATCGTTCCTTCTCCTCCAAGAATTTCAATCATAGGTGTATCAAGCCACACACCCTTTTGTCCGCCAGGAGCCTCTACACCGCGGCCCTCCCTGCACTCACGGATAACACCTGAAGCATTGACATCACGTGTCTCCAGTGGGTGAATATATGCTTCTCCATCAGCATTTACAAGCTGCGCACCGACGGAGCGGACCTTCTCTGTAACAAGAGCGCCAAGCATCTGTACCGGATAAGCTACTCCTGTTGGATGATATTGAATAGAATCCTGATAAAGGAGCGGTACTCCTGCCCTGTATCCCAGTATAAGCCCGTCTGCCGTTGCCCCATAGTGGTTCGATGTCGGGAATCCCTGATAATGCATTCTTCCTGCGCCGCCTGTTGCTATCACAACAGTCTTTGCTCTCGCGACAGAGTAATCTCCGGTTTCCATATTAAGAAGAACTGCACCCGCTGCCTGCCCCTTCTCATCTTTGATTATCTCTACTGCAGAAGTAAATTCTACAACTGGAATCTTACGATTCAATACTTCGTCGCGAAGTGTACGCATAATCTCTGCTCCGGAATAATCCTTGCATGCATGCATCCTTTTTCTGGATGTACCGCCGCCGTGGGTTGTTACCATGCGCCCGTCTGCATCCTTATCGAACATAACGCCCAGCTCATTCAGCCATTTGATTGCATCAGGAGCTTCCATTACAAGACGTTTTACCAGCTCAGGCTTCGCTGCAAAATGTCCGCCGCCAAAACAATCAAGATAGTGCTGTACCGGAGAATCATTTTCCTTGTCTGCTGCCTGAATACCGCCTTCAGCCATCATAGTATTGGCATCACCGATACGCAGTTTTGTTACGATCATAACGCCCGCACCTGCATTGTGAGCTTCAATAGCACAGGAGGAACCAGCCCCGCCGCCGCCGATTACAAGTACGTCTACATCATAATCAATTTTCGTAATGTCAATATTTTCATTTACGATACGACTTGTGGAATGAAGCATTTCAGCCAGTTCGAGCGGCGCTTTCTGCCCTTTGTTCGGACCAACTTTAATCTCCCCAAAGGCATCTGGATTGTAATCTGGATGGAATTCCTTAAGGAGAGCATCTTTTTCGTCAGCAGTCAGACGTCTTGGTTCTGTAGACATACGTTCTGCTCTTGTAGCTTCTACCTTTTTGATGGATTCCATCATATTTTCTGGATATGGTGTATACATATTTGCGCCTCCCTTATTTCTCAATCTCTCTTGTATTGTAAAGTTCCTGCATCTCTGTGATCGGTTTCTGCATGATCTGCTCAATAAGTCCGTCATACTCGCCCCTGTTGACTTCTTCTACACGGTTCTCAAGATGTTCTGTCTTCGGAGCTATATATTTTCCTGTGAGACGCCTTGCAAGGACACCTACATGCGGATGGGAGATTCCTGCTGGACACCTTACAGTACAGCAGCCGCAGCCAATACAGTCAAAGGATTCCTCTGCACACTTCTCGAATTCACCGCGCTGTGCATATGCAATGTACTGCATAACGTTTAAATCCTGTGGACAGGATTTTGTACACGCATTACATCCAATACAGCTGTAGATTTCCGGGTAAAGCTCCATCATAATCTGCTGTGTCGGCTTAATGTCCTCAATCTCATAGGTTCTCTTATCTGTCGGGAAGAAGGGAATACTTGCCACGTACATACCTTCCTCTACCTGTGTCTGGCAGGCAAGGCACGTCTTCAATTCATTCTTTCCTTTAATTCTATATACAGTCGCGCAGGCACCGCAGAAGCCGTGGCGGCAGCCGCAGCCTCTTTTCCATGTATAACCGGCATATTCCATTGCGGTCATAATCGTAAGGTCTGCCGGGACGCTGTATCTCTTACCGCTAAAATATACATTTACCATCTTTTCCATGTTATCTGTGTCCTTTCTTTAATATTCATTAGGCAGTTCATCTATCTCGTCAAACCGGAATACAGGGCCGTCCTTACATACATATTTAGAGCCGATATTACAGCGGCCGCATTTTCCTACGCCGCATTTCATGCGAAGCTCCAGTGTAGTATATACCTGCTCTGTAGTAAAGCCCAGCTCTTTTAGACCTGAAAGTACGAACTTAATCATAATCGGAGGTCCGCACACAAGTGCAGTACGGTCAGTATCAAAGCCCAGCTCCTTCACATAATTAGGAACAAACCCTACATGTCCGTCCCAGCCTTCCTGTTCTCTGTCAATCGTCAGATACACATTCACGCCTTCCGCCTTCATCCAGACCTCCTGAATCTCTTTTAGCTGAACTAAGTCTTCTGCGGAGCGGGAACCATATACAATATCTACCGCGCCATAATTTGCACGGTTATCCAGTACATAATTGATAACAGAACGAAGAGGTGCAAGACCGATACCGCCTGCAATAAATAAAAGGTTTTTGCCTTTAAGCTCTGTTTCTACCGGAAAAGAATTCCCGTAAGGCCCCCGGACGGTCACCTCATCGCCCACCTCCAGGCTGTGGAGATAATCCGTCAGAATTCCACATTTCTTAATACTGAATTCCTGATATTCCTTATTTGTCGGCGAAGAAGTAATAGAAAACATACCCTCGCTGATTCCCGGCGCGCAGACCATTGCGCACTGCCCAGGCATATGCTCAAAAAGCTTGCCGCCCTCTGGTGCATTAACACGGAAAGTCTTTACATCTGGCGTTTCCTGACGGATATCCGTAATTACGCCTACCTTCGGAATCAGAGTATCTAATGTATAATTTTTATGACATGTACATTCACCCATTATTTTTCACCTCCCTGATTCTGAAATGCCTTCACAACCTTAACAATATTAAGGGCTGACGGACATTTCTCTACACAGCGGCCGCAGCCTGTGCAGGAATACATTCCATCGTTATTTGCCGGGTAATATACCAGCTTGTGCATAAATCTCTGGCGGAATCTCTGCATCTGGCTTGTTCGGTTGTTGCCGTGGGCCATCATTGTAAAGTCTGAATACATACAGGAATCCCAGCATCTGTATCGTGAAACGGTGTTTCCTGCCGTATAATCCTTAATGTCATAGCACTGGCACGTCGGACATACAAAGGTACAGGTACCACATGCCAGACATGGCTTATATAATTCCTCCCATACAGGAGAATCAAACTTCTCGGAAAGGGCATCCCCGTTCCATCCCTCTAAAGAAAGGCTCATATAAGGAAGCTTCTCTACAATCTTATGAATCGCGTCTTTTTCCGCTTCTACTGCTGCCGCGCCGTCTTCATCTGCCTCTGTAAGCAGTTCCTTTACCGCCTCTGTAAGAGCCTCACCTTTTTCACTCTGTGCCTTCCAGTAAAGCGCTTCCCCCACATTCCACACAGCAACATCCGACGCTGGGCTTGCCGCATCCACGCCAAACACCTTACAGAAACATGTTTCCTCCGGCTCATGGCAGGCCATAGCTACAATCGTTCCATGAGCTCTTCTTGCCTCATAGAAAGTATCTACAGGTTCAGATAAGAATACGTTGTCAAGAACCTCCATACCCCTCACGTCGCAGGCTTTCATGCCGAACACGACAAATTCCTGCTCCTTTAGGCGTTCCGGCTCTATAGACATTTTCTTTCCTTCTTTTTTAACGGTATAAAGCCCCTCACTCTGCGGAAAAAATGCATCCTTTGCTGATTTAACAGTCTTTAAAGTATCAAGATCAACCTCCGCATCCTTGCTCCACGCCGCAAAGTTTGTCTGTCCGGCTGTCTTAACAGGAAGATACAGCTCCCTGGTTTCCGCTATCAGCTGGAATAATGCGGAAAGATTTTCTTTTGCTATCTTATACATACATTATCCCCTCTTTCCTACAATACTTGGCTCCGCATCCTCAAAGGTATAATCTGTAAGCGGTGCCGTTGAATCAGTGTCTGCTCCTGCCTGATACTCGCCGTATAACTCATCAATATCCTTGATAAACTTCCGGTTAAACAGGTGAAGCGGTATTCCCTGGGGACATACACGGCTGCACTCGCCGCAGTCCGTACATCTTCCCGCCACATGAAAGGCACGGATAATATGGAACATCTTTTCCTCAAAAGAATCCACATTTGCCTTCTGGGAGCTGTCAAACTTATTGCTGTCAAAAACACATTTTCGGCAGCTGCAGGCAGGACAGGCATTTCTGCAGGCATTGCAGCGGATACATTTGCTAAGCTCGCTTCTAAAGTATGCAAACTTCTCCTCCGGACTCATAGCCTCAATTCTCTCTACCTCCGCAAAACGCTCTGCATCCTTCGTTTCCTTTGACTCGCCAATCTGCTCGTCAAAGATCCTATGCTCCTTGCCCTTGCAGACATGACATCTCTCCAGCATAGCATCCCCATAGGAGCATGTTTTTTCACCGTAAATAGTTTGAATCGTCAGAATCTGTGCATCATCTGTGATATCTGCACCTTTAATGCTCTGAATCCCCTTGATCCCCTGCTTTTTCACTTTTTCAATATCAAGCTTTCCTTTGCACCCTACTCCTACAATGTAGGCCTTATCTCTGTCTACACGGTGCTCCTTTAACAGCTGGTTGAAACTGTATGTATCACATGGTTTTAGGAAAACCATTGTTTTTCCTTCCAATTTGGAAGCTTCTATCATATATTTGCTTAAATTTGCCCCGCAGAAGCCGTTGTATACAAAATCTTTAAGCTCCTCTGCGCTTTCAAAGTAAGCCGGCTCCGGATTATAAGGCAAGTCTCCGGCCTTATAGCCGAGAACCCGTGCCACTGTCCCGTCTGCCAGCAGCTCTTTTGCACGGTTAATTAGCTCTTGCATCTTAAATCCCCCAATCTTACATTTTCGCCAAGAGAATAAATCTTCTCTACAAAGCTGTTCATCGTCTCAGAGAATTTCACACCCTCTGCCGCAGATACCCACTCCACACGTGTACGTCCATTTTCTACGCCAATATAGTCAAGCATGGAGAATAACAAGGTCATACGCCTTCTTGCATAATAGTTTCCGGTGCTGTAATGGCAGTCTCCCGGATGGCACCCGCACATAATCACTCCGTCCGCGCCCTTTTCGAATGCCCTCAAAATAAACATCGGATTCACACGGCAGGAACAGGGAACACGAATAATCTTTACATCGGCAGGATATGTCAAACGGCTGCTTCCTGCCAGGTCAGCTCCTGCATAACTGCACCAGTTACAGCAGAACGCTACAATCTTCGGTTTGAATTCTTTATTTTCTAACGACATATTGCATCCACCTCCGCTATAATCTGTCTGTTTGAGAAGCCCTGTAAGTCCATAGCTCCTGACGGACATGCAACTGTACATGCACCGCAGCCCTGGCAGAGCGCATTATTCACTACTGCCACCCGCCTTGTCTCACGGATGCCGTGGTCATTCACCTCTTTGTCCTCATATGTAATCGCACCATATGGACATACATTCTCACAGGTGGAACATCCATTACACAAAAGAACGTCTGCCTGTGCGGTACACGGATTTGTCATGAGCTTATCCTTTGCAAGAAGCCCAATAGCCTTCACAGCCGCAGCTCCCGCCTGAGCCACTGTCTCAGGAATATCCTTTGGCCCCTGGCATACGCCGGAAAGGAAAATGCCTGCCGTCGGTGATTCTACCGGCCGAAGCTTCGCATGTGCCTCTGTCAGGAAATTATTGGTATCAATACTTGCTGTGAGCATTGTAGCAATCTTTCTTACATCCGGATTGGGCTCTATAGCTGTTGCGAGAACTACCATGTCCGCTTCTTTCAGAATCTGTCTGTTATCAAGAAGGTCGCTGCCCTGCACCAGAAGCTTTCCATCGGGTTTCGGAATCACCTTTCCAACCTGTCCCTTGATATAATTAACTCCGTACTGCTCCACAGCTCTTCTGTAGAATTCATCAAAGTTCTTGCCCGGCGTACGCACATCAATATAAAATACTGTAACATTTACGTCCGGATATTTATCACGAATCAGCATGGCATGCTTTGCTGTATACATACAGCAGATTTTAGAACAGTAGGGCTTTCCTCTGTCGTCCGCACACCTGCTCCCCACACACTGAATAAATACGATCTCTTTCGGCGCTTTTCCGTCAGACAGGCGCTCCAGATGTCCGTGGGTCGGTCCCGCCGCATTCATTACACGCTCCAGCTCAAGAGACGTAATGACATCCTTGCTCTGGCCATATGCATACTCATCATATTTATCAAGTTGGATGGTGTCAAAGCCTGTGGCAACAACAATAGCGCCATACTTTTCTGTTACAATCTCATCTTTCTGTTCATAATCAATGGCTCCCGCCTGGCATACTTTAGAGCAGATTCCGCATTTTCCGGTCTTGAATTTAATACATGCTTCCCGGTCAATCACCGGCACGTTCGGAATCGCCTGCGCAAACGGGGTATAAATCGCACTTCTAGTATTTAAGCCTCTGTTGAATTCACTTGGAGCCTTTTTGGACGGACATTTCTCCTGACACACACCGCAGCCAGTACACTTATTCATGTCCACGCTTCTTGCCTTTTTGCGGATGTCTACGGTAAAGTCACCTACAAAGCCGCTTACCTTCTCCACTTCACTATATGTATAAATCTTAATCTTATCATGGGCCGCTGCTTCTACCATCTTAGGTGTCAGAATACACGCAGAGCAGTCCAGTGTCGGAAAGGTCTTGTCAAGCTGAGACATCCTTCCGCCAATACTCGGCGTCTTCTCTACAATATCCACCTCATAACCTGCGTCCGCAATATCAAGCGCAGTCTGAATCCCGGCAATACCGCCGCCAATAACAAGCGCTCTTTTCGTCACCCGGCTCTCGCCCGCCTGCAGGGGCGTATTTAAATTCACCTTGGCAACTGCCGCTCTCATTAAGATAACAGCCTTCTTTGTTGCCTCCTCCATATCCTTATGAATCCATGAACAGTGCTCACGGATATTGGCAATCTCAACCATATATGGATTCAGGCCCGCACGCTCTGCCGCCTTTCTAAAGGTGGCCTCATGCATACGCGGAGAGCAGGAACATACAACAATCCCCGTCAGGGACTTTTCCAAAATTGCCGCCGCAATTTTTGCCTGCCCTGCCTCAGAACACATATACTGATAGTCTTCAGCATGGACAACGCCTGGCTCCATAAGTGCCATCTCTGCCACTTTACTTACGTCTACCGCCCCGGCAATATTACTTCCGCAGTGGCAGACAAATACTCCTATCCTTTGCACTTAGGTTCACCTCCTATATCTTCTGAATGCACTGACTAATAGCTGCTGTGGGAGTTCCGGGTCAAGAAGTTCCGGAATCTCATCTGCCAGCAAATAATCCTGCCCCTTCTGACGCACAACCATCTGTCTTGCCGCGTCAATCAGTTTCCCAGGCTTTACATCACGGGGACATCTCTCCACACATGCAAAGCAGGAAAGGCATTTCCAAAGGGACTTGGAATTTACCAGACTTTCAATATCTTCGTTAATTACATAGGATACAAACTGATGAGGTTTAATATCCATTTCATTGTAGGATGGGCAGGTTGCAGAGCATTTACCACATTTCATACATTTGAGGGGATTGACGCCACTGATTTCCTTCATCATTTCCGCCTGTTTCTTTTCTGAGCCCATTATGCCTGCACCTCCTTTTCGGCTTCTTCCTTCACACCAAGAGCCTCCGCCAAAAGCTCAGTAAAATAAACAACTGGAAGCCTGGCGCCTGTGCTCTTATTCAGATTATACAGACACAGAGGACAGGCTGTAATGAGCATCCCCGCCCCAAATCCTTCCGCGCTCTCCATAATCTTCTCACACATGTTTTTTGACATTTCTTTTTCCTTTAAAGAAATATACCCGCCGCAGCATTCGTTGCGGTACGGATAGATAACCGGCTCTGCCCCTAACGCACGGATAAAATCCTCAATGATTGTCGGATTCTCCGGGTCATCAAAGCTTAAAAGCTTACTGGGGCGCAGAAGCAGACAGCCGTAGTAGGCTCCAATCTTCTTTCCGGCCAGCGGATTTACTACCTTTTTCTTCAATTCATCGAATCCTATTTTGTCACGAAGAACTTCAAGAAAATGGAGGACCTCTGTCTCACCCGCATAAGGCTCTGGAAGCTCCATATAATTGTTTGCCCTCGTGCGGATATCTTCTACATTCTTCATATCATCATTCACACGCTTAATTACGTGATGACATGCAGAGCACATGGTCACCAGGCTCTGGCCTTTTTCCTTCGCCGCATGAAGAGCGCGGACCGAAGACAGCTTCGTAGCAATCTCGTCAGAGCCAAGGGGATATACACCGCCGCAGCACTGCCAGTCTTCGATTTCTTCCAAGTCAATGCCAAGAGCATTTGCTGAAACTCTTGCATAGGCATCCAGATTCTTTGCCTTTGTTCTTAAAGTGCATCCTGGATAATAACTGTACTTCATAGTTCTCGCTGTCCTTTCTTAAATTATTTTGTAAATACTTTACTTTATATTAATATGAACTCCTTCACAAATCAATCCTATGATTCTTTTTACATTTCAATCTGTGCAATAACTGCCTTCAACGCATCAGCGCTTGCCTTTAATTTACCTACCTCTTCATCAGTAAGCGTCATCGGAATCTTGCCCTGAACACCATTCGGCCCTACAAGTGCAAGTGTGCTTAAGCATACATCCTCAATTCCATATTCACCGTGCATCATAGAAGATACCGTCGTTACAGATTCAGAAGCTGACATCAGAATGCTGCATAATCTGCATACGCCTCTTGTTACTGCATAGAAGGTTGCCCCCTTATTTGCTATAATCTTGCCGCCGGATTTCTGTACATAGGTAAGCATTGCCTCTTTGTCAAGTTTCCCTGCCTTTTTTCCAAGATGCGGCATCATATCATAATAATCGTCTACATTTATCCCTGCAATTCTAGCTGCTGACCACGGAATAAAGGAGGTATCGCCATGCTCACCAAATACATAGGCATGAATATTTCTCTGTGCAACCTTAAAGTGTTCGGAAAGACCGCAGCGCAGACGCGCAGAATCTAAGATTGTTCCAGAACCAATAATCTGATTTTCCGGAATTCCCGAAATCTTCGTAAATACATAAGTCATGACGTCAACCGGATTGCTTACAATGATATAAAGCGCATTCGGTGCAGCCTTCGCAATCTCCGGTGTAATCTCTTTTAAGATATTGACATTCGTCTGTGTCAGTTCAATTCTTGTCTGACCTGGCTTACGGGCAATCCCTGAAGTGATAATTACAATATCAGAGCCCTTTGCATCCTCATAATCTCCTGCAATGATGGAAACTGGGTCTCTGAAGCAGGTGCCCTGCCCAATATCCATAACTTCTCCTTCTACCTTTTCCTTGTTGATATCAATCATGACGATCTCTGATGCCATGTCCTCTCCGGATAATGTGTACGCTATAGTTGCACCTACACTTCCGGCCCCAATGATTGTGACTTTGCAGCTCATGTTTTTCTTCTCCTTTTAATGCAATTTTTATAATGTCAGGGATACGGAACATCATTTGTCGTATTCTGCCGCCACCCCTGATTATAATACCACATTGACAATTAATTAACAACTTTTTATTGAGAGAAGATTGCACAAGAAATTTTACGAATTCTGTTCATTTTGCCCAAAGAAGATAAATGCCATTTCGTAACTCACGTCACAAAACGGCATTTATCCTCTCATCTCTCATTCAACACATATAAACTAATCCTGAACGTATGGCATCAGTGCAATATGACGTGCTCTCTTAATCGCAACTGTAAGAGCTCTCTGATGCTTTGCGCAGTTTCCTGTAATTCTTCTTGGAAGAATCTTTCCTCTTTCAGAAATATACTTTCTTAACTTTGCTACATCTTTGTAGTCAATCTCGTTGTTCTCTTTTCCACAGAACACACAGACTTTCTTTCTTCTGCGTCCGCCGCCTCTTCTTTTGAAACCGCCTTCCGGACGACTGCCTTTATCAAAAGCCATCTTGCTTTACCTCCTTTTCTCCATAATGAAACGCCTTAATTAAACGGAAGCTCCTCGTCTATTCCGTCTGGAATATTCATAAATCCGTCTCCTACATCAGACATCGGGGCCGGCGCAGGTGCCGGGGCCGCCTGATAGCGTCCTGCATTGGCATCGCTTGCTGCTTTGCTTTCTGCAAACTCCTGGTCCTCCACTACTACATCTGTCGTATACACTTTCTGTCCATCCCTGTTAGTGTAGCTTCCGGTCTGGATACGTCCGGTAACAACTACTTTGAGGCCCTGGCGGAAATACTTCTCCGCGAACTCTGCACTTCTTCCAAACGCCACACATCCAATAAAGTCTGCGGTCTGATCATCATTGTTCCTCTTAAATCTGCGGTCAACAGCTAATGTGTATCTTGCGACTGCCGTAGAGCTCTCCCCTTGTGAATATCTCACCTCAGGGTCTCTTGTTAAGCGTCCCATTAAAATCACTTTATTCATAAATTTACCTCTACTTCCTGCTTATGCTTCCTGTCTAACGCATAAATATCTGATGACGCCTTCCATGATGCGAATTCTCTGTTCGATTTCGCCTGGAACCTCTGCATCAGATTCGAAGTGGATGAAATAATAATATGCTTCTTTCATCTTCTGAATCTCGTAAGCTAGTCTCTTCTTACCCCATTCATCAACGTCTGAGATCTGGCCGCCGAAACGTTCTACTAATGCTTTTACTTTTTCGATAACCTGTGCTCTTTCGTCGTCTTCGATTTTTGCACTGACAACAACAGCTAATTCATATTTGTTCATGTCGTCTCCTGCACCTCCTTCTGGTCTTTTGGCCCCCGTAAGCTTTCCCCGGGAGCAAGGATATCCGAAGAGTAAATCCCCTCGGAAAACATTGTATCACAAGTTGTTATGTTATCATAATCTGGAGATTGTTTCAAGCCTTTTTCTTCAAATCCTTTGTATTTTTTTCCACCAGCCTGCGGGAAACCATAATCTGATGTCCGCACCCCATACATTTAAGCCTGAAATCTGCGCCCACACGAAGAATTTCCCATTCTTTACTGCCGCAGGGATGCGGCTTTTTCAGTGTTACAGTATCTCCAACCTCGTATACCCAGCCCATTATTTAATTCCCCCCTATATTCGTCTCCTTTTCTAACACGCCCCGCACAACATTTCTCTGACTATCATCAGCGCTGGTACAAGTGGAAAGCGTTACAATTTTGTCTTTGGTGTCCACCTCAACCCCTGTATCATAAAGAGATGTCTCCTTTGTCATACTTAAAAACTGCTGAAATTTTTCTTTTGATGCAAATTCTGTAATATATGTATCAGAAAATTCGTCTACAACACTTATAGAATAAATTCTATAAGTATGCTCAACACCGTCTGGAGTATAAATATAAAAATATGGATTCTGTTTATAAAATTCCTGATCCTTGTAATCCTCAAGGTGATAGAACATGGAGCGGTCATTCATACGGTGGCCATAAATAATTGTATTTTTGTCAGACAGATTTGCCCTGTTTTCTGCCGCCACAAATATAGCTCCAAGCGTATTCTCACCTTCTGAAAATGTTTTATGGAGGTATTTATCGTTATCCTCTCCCTGGACAAGGGGATAATTGATAGCCGCCGGTTCAGGATAGAAACGAATCCATCCAACTGTATCTGGATTCACATCAAGAAGCTCGTCAAAATTAACAACAAACCCTCCGCCCGGCTTCTCACCGTCTACTGCCAGCTCACGGATTTTTCTATATTCACTTCTTCCTGCAAGGTAGCCTTTTCCGTATTTAAGCAGGTTAAAGCCCGATACACAAAATACGATCAGCGCTATTACCAAGATAATACCGGAAATAACACCTCCCTTTTTCCTTCTTCCTCTGTGGGGCTGTTTTCTTCCCTTTTCTTTTCCCATCGGTTCTTCCTCCTCACCGTTTCTGCTCCATAATCTCTACAATCGTTCTTTCCGTCTCCACCATTCCCGGTGAGGCAATACGTCCCATATGACGCATAGTTTCCTCCGGGGTCCTCCCGTTAATCCCATGAATCCCATCAATACATACATGAGCCATGGCAAGCTCCACAGCCCTGAACGCCGCGTCCACAGCCACAATCCCCTTCATGGCACAGCCATGGTTTCCGCCGTCACATATCATGCCTGTAAGACCGCTGGCCATATTCCTGATAATCATGGCAAGCTCCTCCTCACCTGCCCCCTTAAGATATCCAAGTCCGCAGGCCATACCTGTTCCGGCAGCAATTCCACATCCGCAGAAAGCGGAAAGCTTCCCAGAATACTCCTTAATGTACATAGTAATAAGATGGCTTAACGCTGCCCCTCTTAGTAAATTCTTCGTCTCCTTACCTGCCTTTTCATTTACCTTGCAGTACGCATAGAGGGGCATTGTTGCAATGATTCCATGTGCACCGCTTCCGGTTATGCTCATTGCCGGACTGTTAAGTCCCAGCACTCTTGTCTCAATAGCTCCGCTGCATAGAAGCTGGGCCGTCTTTTTTACATCCTCTGATACGATTTCACCTTCGTTATCCTTTATAAGCTGCTTTAAAATAACAGTACGCTCTGATTCCATTCCTTCTTTAAAGAGCTCTATATTTACGGAAAATGCTTCGCTTATAAACCCAAGCTCCTCATACTTAACAGAACTTACATATTCGAATATATCATGAAAAGAATATTGGTGTATAACCGGAGACTTTTCATTTCCATCCGGCCTCTTAGCCTGCCGATATTCTAAGGAATCATTCTTTTCTTCCTCCGAATCCTCTTCCTTATAAATGATCTCTCCATTCTTCTCAATCGCCGTAATATGGGTATGACTCCCCCGTATATGTACCACACAGCTCTCCTCATCTGTCTCCACAGACGCATCAATCATAATTTCAGAGCCGATATGGTCAAGGCATACCTCTACCTTTCCGCTCTCCACAAGCCTGGCCGCACGTCCGTCATCCTCCGGCGTAATATCCCGAAGAGACATAAGTCCAAGCTCTGGCTTTGCAGCCACGGCTCCAAGCGCCGCCGCATATAAATTTCCATAATATGCCGAATTCGGAATTCCACATGTAAATGCATTTTTATACATGCCGGAATTAAGCGAGGCCCTTACCTTCTTTATATCTTTTACTTCGCCCTTTATACGGCTTCGCGCCTCTGCTACTGCATATGCAATCGCCCCTGGCTCCGTCACCCCAAGAGCTGGTTTCATATCCTCTTTTATAAGCTCTGTCAGTCTGTGCATACCCTTATCTCTCCGTTTCTGCTCTGATTGTTTTATTGTATCAAAAACCTGACGCTTACTCAAGAATAAAGAATATGTTTTAAAATATTTAAAAAGTGTGCGCTGCCTGTGCAGTACACACTTTTATCATTATGCCTTTATCCAAATGTAATCACAGTCCCTGTTTTCCCCTCCAGGGCATCAATAGCCTTTTCAAGGCTTGTAATAACTGCCTTCTTCCCCGGAAATGTCCGCGCAAATTTCATTGCTGCTTCCACCTTCGGAAGCATGCTTCCTGGTGCAAACTGGCCTTCCTCCACATACTGGGCTGCTTCCTTAAGGCTCATATGGTCAAGACTCTGCTGGTTTTCTTTCCCCCAGTTAATGGCCACTTTCTCCACCTCCGTGAGAATCATAAGCACATCTGCGTCCACCTGCTCTGCCAGAAGCTCCGCCGCAAAATCCTTGTCAATTACAGCAGCTACACCTTCTAAGGTTCCGTCCATTTTTTCTACAACAGGGATCCCCCCGCCGCCGCAGGAAATGACAATAGAGGAATCCCACAGATTCTTAATAGCGTCAATCTCCACTATCTTCTTTGGTAAAGGAGATGCCACTACTCTTCGGTAACCTCTTCCGGCATCCTCCCTCATAATATATCCCATCTCTTCCTCAAGCGCCTTTGCCTCTTCTTCACTATAAAAAGGCCCAATCGGCTTCGTAGGATGCTCAAATCCGGGATCCGTCTCATCAACCACCACCTGGGTTGCCACGGTAAGCACCGGGCAGTTTCTGTTACGGACACTTAAGGCATATTTAAGCGCCTGCTGGATATGATACCCGATATATCCCTGGCTCATGGCGCCGCATACGTCAAAGGGCATGGCAGGGGTTACATCCTTCGCTGTCTCAGAGGCCAGTAAAATCCGCCCTATCTGTGGGCCGTTTCCATGAACAATCGCTACCTCATATCCTCTGCAGCTGATATCTGCGATCTTGTCACAGGTTCTTTTTACCACTTCTAACTGTTTTGCCGCTGTTGGGACGGTTTTTCCCGCCTGCAGCGCATTTCCTCCTAAAGCAATTACAATCTTTTCCATGGCTGCCTCCTTATCTTAGCTACTGCTTCGTTCACTGTAGCCCTTATTTCATAACTCCTAATCCCTTTGCAACAAGGGTAATAAAGTCCTGTACATTCGTCACAATTGTTGTTGCACTTAGGCTTCCTCTGTCAAGAAGCTTATTTACTACAAATTCATCTGCGTCTACTGTATACAGATAAACCGGACGAATGGTTCCATCCTTCAGCACACGGAAGGACGGAGTCATATTTCCTGTAGCAATAGTGTGAAGCATAGTCGCAAGACAAATAACTGTAGTACAGTCACGTACCTGCTCCCTCATCGTGTTCGCCGCCTCATAAACGTCCCCGATAACCTCCGGCAGTGGACCATCATCCCGGATAGAGCCGGCCAGGACAATCGGCACGTTGTTTCTCACACAGCTGCAGATAATGCCGTCATCCAAATTATAGTCTTTAATAAACTGCGCAATAGAGCCGCTTCTTCTTACCTTATTACACACATCCAGATGATTGTAGTGGCCGTTTGGCTGCGATTTCTGCGTATAAATATCCTGTCCCAGCGCTGTATGCAGGAGAGCTCCCTCCAAATCGTGGGTAGCAAGGGCATTTCCAGCCAGAAGCGCCTGAGCATAGCCTGCGTCAATCAGCGCAGACATAGCCGCTCTTGCGTCCGCGTCAAAAGCAAACGCCGGCCCCATCACCCATACCACCTTTCCACCGTGCTCTTTTTCATATCTTAAAAGGTCAAACAGCTTGTCATAATCACGGGCATAGGAAGTCTCTCGGCTTCTTCCCTGACGGAATACAAACTGGTCGTCCAGGGTTTCTCCTTCCTCCTCAAAACCGTGGCAGTGCATATAGATTCCATCCTCGCACTTCTCGGTTCTTCCAAGCATCACCTTGTCGCCTTCTTTAATATTTCTCGCCTCGACTACATCGAGATGTCCGTTCTCACGGAGGATGACACAAGAATCCATACGGCTTTCCTCCGCCAGCCTCCACTCGCCGTTAATTTTAAAATATTCCGGGTACATAGAGGTACTGTGATAATTCTCCGGTGCAACCCCGTCCTTTTGTGCAGCTTCATATCTTGCGTCCGGCGCATTTACAAACATCTCCTTTGTAAAATCAGGATGGTGATATACTGGCATTTCAAACGACATAATTTTTCTCCTCTCAATTTATATTTCTTCTACAGGTTTTTCGTCCCCATTGTTCTTTATTTAAGTGTAGCATATACAACTGCTTTAATTGTATGCATACGGTTCTCTGCTTCGTCAAATACAACTGACTGCTTTGACTCAAACACCTCGTCTGTAACCTCCATCTCGGTGATGCCGAATTTTTCTGCAATCTGCGCTCCGACAGTTGTATTTGTATCATGGAAGGATGGCAGACAGTGCATAAAGATAGCTGTATCCTTTGCAAGCTTCATAACCTCTGCATTTACCTGATATTTTTTAAGAAGCCCAATTCTCGTCTCCCATACCTCGTCAGGCTCACCCATAGATACCCATATATCTGTATAGATGACATCTGCGTCTTTTGCGCCCTCCCCTACATCTTCTGTAAGACGCACGGTACATCCGTTTTCTATAGCAAGCTTTCTTGCCTCCTCTACCAGAGAATCTTCCGGGAAAAGCTCCTTTGGTGCGCAGGCCGTAAAGTTAAGTCCCATCTTTGCACATGCAATCATCAAAGAATTGCCCATGTTATTTCTTGCATCTCCCATATAGGTAAAGTTTATACCCTTAAGCTTTCCGAATTTTTCCTCAATGGTCAGAAGGTCCGCCAGCATCTGCGTCGGATGAAACTGGTCTGTAAGTCCGTTCCATACCGGTACCCCTGCATACTTTGCAAGCTGTTCTACCAGCTCCTGGCTAAATCCCCGGTATTCGATACCGTCATACATTCTGCCAAGCACTCGCGCCGTATCCGCAATACTTTCCTTCTTTCCCATCTGGCTGCTGCCTGGATCAAGATAAGTAACACCCATTCCCAGGTCCATTCCTGCCACCTCAAAGGAGCAGCGTGTTCTAGTAGATGTCTTTTCAAAAAGAAGAACAATGTTCTTTCCTTCCAGGTATTTATGTGGAACACCTGCACGCTTCATATCCTTGAAATTCTTTGCAAGATCCAAAAGGTAGCGCATCTCCTCTGATGAATAGTCCAAAAGCTTCAAATAATTTTTTCCTCTGATATTTACTGCCATTTTTTTGTCTCCTTTAACTTTTTTATATTTTTTTAAATTTCTTCCCGTTCAAGGGGCATGCTCATGCAGCGCGGGCCGCCTCTCCCCCGTGAGAGCTCCGAGCTCGCCATCTCAAGCACACGCACTCCGTTTTCTCTTAATATCTGATTTGTCACATAGTTCCTGTCATATACAACGACTGTTCCCGGCTCAACACACAAAGTATTTGACCCGTCATTCCACTGCTCACGTTCAGACGCAATAATGTCCTTGCCTCCGCATTGAATCAATGTTACCTTGTCAAGTCCAAGATGGGCAGCCAGCACCTCTCCTAAGGAAGCATGTACCTCCAGAACATCCAGTTCGCCTTTCTTCTTGCCTTTCTTAATCTCGAAAATCCTCAAAGTTCCCAGAATCCCCGGATGAATTGTAAACTTATCGCAATCCACCTGTGTACATACTGTGTCCAGATGCATAAATGCGCGGACCGCCGGGATATCCAGAGCTAGAATTGTCTCGATTTCCGAGGTTTCATCTGCAAATATATTCTGTGCAAGAAGCTCGATTGCCTCTGCCGTCGTCCGCTGTGAAATACCGATTGCCAAAAGCTTACTGCTCAGGTTAAGAATGTCACCACCTTCAATGGAATAAGGCATTTCTCTTTTATAAAAGAACGGCACCTGCCCGGCAAAATCCGGATGATTTTCCAAGACGTATTTTCCAAAAAGCGTTTCTCTTCTTCTTGTACGGGAATACATACAGTTTAAGCTTACACCATTTCCAATACATGCAAACGGATCTCGTGTAAAATACAGGTTCGGAATCGGATCAAGGATAAACTGGCTGTCTTTTTTTATCAAATCAACCAGCGGACGGTTTGTCCTAACTTTAAGCTCCCCGGCCCTTACACCCGACATCAGCTTAAGCACCATCTCCTTTGTATCTGGAATATCATAAAGATAAGAGAACAAATATTCTTTCATCCTCTCATCCGCAACATTTCCTTCCGCAATAAACTGCTTGATAAACTGCTCCTTTAATTCCTCATTATCCTTCAGAACATCTGCCATCAAATCTTCCAGATAGACAACCTCTACTCCCTGTCCTCTCATAATCCCCGCAAATAAATCATGCTCATTCTGCGCAGTTTTAAGATAAGGAATATCGTCAAAAAGCAGCCGCTCCAGATCCCCCGGAACAAGATGCTCCAGCTCCTTTCCGGGCCTGTGAAGCATGACTTTTTTAAGCTTGCCAATCTCGCTTTTTACCTCTATTGCCATGACTTTCCTCCTTTACTACTGATTTGCTTACAAACGCCCTTTTAAAGCGCCCTGAATTGTTGTTTTGATTATAATATTTTCTCTAAACCTTTGTCGGACATTCTGTGATAAATTTGACGTATTTTAACTGCTACAGGTATCTGGCAGACGTACCTGGCAAAAATCGAAAATATATATAAAAAGCCTGCAATATTTCCGCGGCTTATCATTACAGAAATACTGCAGGCTTTAAAAATTATGTATAAACTATAGGAATATATCGAAACTACCTTCTCCAAATCTCGCTCTCAAGCCCTATATCCGCTGACACAAAGTTCTCTCCGCCATTCTTCAGATAATCCCGCAAGGCAGCATAAGTATATTTTGCTCCAATAAGAATTACCGGTGCATTGACAAATACAAGTGCAATATTGATAAAGTCTGTCACATTCCAAAGATTGTCAAGCTCTTGTCCTGAAAGAACACAAAGCACGCCAATCGGTACAAAAATAAGAGAGCCTAATACTCGTACAAGATTCGTACATTTCGCTGACTTCGTAATCCTTGTTCCGGCAATTACTGCAAAGGATACCAGGCCAAGCAGCGTCGTAAATGCAAACAATGCATAGCAGACACAGATAATAAATGCTACAATTGAATCCATACCCGTCCCCGGAACCAGTGTCTGTGCTGATTGAAGGAAAACATCAATGGTAGAAGATTTTAGTGTCTCCCAGTCACAGGCCGCATTATCCCAGAGATGTGCACCGCACACAACATATCCTGTCAGTGTACAGATAACGATAGTGTCAAGAAAAACTCCAATAGATTGGATAAAGCCCTGTGAACAGGGATGATCCTGCTCTGCAACTGCCGCGGACATCGTAATTGTTCCCTGCCCGGCTTCATTAGAGAGCAGTCCTCTCTTGATTCCCTGCGACAGAACAACGCCGAAGCCGCCGCCGAACACTGCCTGAGGCTTAAACGCGCCTACAACAATCGTCTGCAGAAATGACGGGAAATACTGGATATTAAGTATCACCAGAATCAAAATGATTCCTCCGTAAATAACTGCCATAACAGGGACCATTTTATCCGTAATTGCCGTAACCCTTTTAATACCGCCGAAAATAACTGCCGCAACGCCTGCGATTAAGATAACCGCTATGGCATAATATAAAACAGAGGTTCTTCCCGTCTCTACTCCTGTAATTGTCTGCACCGCCTTTCCGGTTGCCGTAAATACATGGAAGGTCTGAATCGGAATACTAGACATAGCATATGCAATAAATGATACTGCAAGCAGAACTCCAATCCATTTCTTATTTCCCAGAAGCTTCTGTCCATAATAGGGAAGTCCTCCTACGTATTCGTCCCCGTCCTTTTCCTTAAAAATTTGTGACAAAGTAGACTCAACAAAGGAGCTTGCCATCCCGAACAGCGCAGATACCCACATCCAGAAAATGGCTCCAGGCCCGCCTACCGCCACTGCACCGGTAACACCGGTAAGATTCCCCGGTCCCACCCGCATAGCGGTACTTAAAAGAAAGGAAGCCAGAGGACTTACGCCTATATCCCCCTTCTTTTTCTTCATCAGGCTTTTAATTCCTTCCTTAAAGAACCTAAACTGAACACCGCCCGTCCTGACTGTAAAATAAATTCCCATACCCACAAGCAGCACGATTGCGAATGGAAATCTTCCAATTACCGGAATATTCGCATACCATTCCCAGTTTGTCGGAAAGCTCCATAAAAAATCTGTAACCGGCGCCATTGCAATAAACCAACTGTCTACCAAATCAAATAATTTCTGCATTATGTTTCTCCTTTCCTTTAGAAACTCTTAAGCCATTCTTTCTCCTTCTCAATCTGCCTTCTCACCTCAGACGGCGCTGTGCCGCCATAGGAAACCCGCGCCGTTACACAAGACGGGATACTGATATCACCCAGTGTTTCCTTTGTAACTCTTGCATCTATCTTCTGAAGCTCCTCATCTGTCAGGTCTTCAAAATCACAGTTGTTATTCTCGCAAACCTTCACCATGCGCCCTACGATTGCATGCGCCTCCCTGAATGGAATTCCCTGCTTTGCAAAATGCTCTGCAATATCCGTTGCATTCAAAAATCCCTTTCCCATCTGCTTTTGGATCATATCCATTCTAAATTCTGTATTTTCCAGCATTTTAGCAAAAATCGTAATGCTGTCCTTCCACGTATCAACAGCATCAAAAAGACTTTCCTTATCCTCTTGAAAATCCTTATTATAAGCAAGAGGCGTTCCCTTCATGACTGTCAGAAGCTGCATCAAATCGCCGTATACACGCCCTACCTTTCCTCTTAGAAGCTCTGCCATATCCGGATTTTTTTTCTGGGGCATAATACTGCTTCCTGTACAGAAGCTGTCGTCAATAGCAATATAGGAAAATTCTGACGTATTCCACCAAGTGAATTCTTCTGCCCATCTTGACAGATGCATCATAGAAATTGCCGCGTCACTTAAAAACTCTAGGCTGTAATCCCTGTCGCTTACACTGTCCATGGCATTTTCCGTAGGTGCAGCAAATCCAAGAAGCTCTGCCGTCCTGTGACGGTTGATGGGAAGTGTGGTTCCCGCAAGGGCACATGCTCCTAAAGGACAATAATTCAATCTCTCATATGTGTCCGAAAGTCGCTCCAGATCCCGCTTAAACATCTGGAAATATGACATGAACACAAATCCAAGTGTAACTGGCTGTGCATGCTGCAGATGGGTAAAGCCAATGGTAATTTTCTTTTCATACTTTTCAGCCTTCTCTAAAATCACTGATTCCAGATAGCAGAGCCGCTCCATAATCTCCTTAATTTCTCGTCTCACATACAGCCTGCCATCCACCTGACACTGGTCATTTCTGCTCCTTGCTGTATGCAGCTTCTTGCCCACGTCCCCGATTCTTTGAATCAGGCGGCTCTCAATTCCCATATGGATATCCTCGTCCTCCACAGTAAATACGATTTCTCCCTTCTTAATATCCGTTCGAATATCCTCAAGACCTGCAATAATCGCATCCTTTTCCTCTACAGACACAATACCCTGCTCTCCTAACATTGTCACATGTGCAATACTTCCGTCAATGTCATCATTGTACATCCTTTGGTCAAAGCCAATGGACGCATTGAACTTTTTCACAATATCGTCCATCTCTTTTTCAAATCTGCCTCCCCATAAACTTCCTGCCATCCTATTCTTCTCCTTTCCTTTTATTTATTCTGCATACAATAATCATAAAGCTCTTTTCCAGTTGCAAACCACACTCCCTCATAGGACGTCATATACTCCAGAAATTCCCTCAAAAGCGCCATACGTCCCGGGCTTCCTATTGTCTGCGGGTCAAGCTGAAGGGTATAGCAGAGATTATGATTATAATGTCCTGTAAACTCATCCTTCCAGTTGGAAAGAACATTGCTGTAATTGGCAATGCGGCCCTGACCGGCTGGGAATGCCGGACGGTAATTAAATGCAAAATACGGGAGATCAAAGTTCGCCCACTGCATGGGAATCTGAAGGATTTCATCCCTCTTGTCATTCACCTCCATAAAATACGGTCTGTCGTCATCAAAAAGGTCACTGGAATATTTCATACCGCATTCTCTTGCAATATTAAGCGTCTCTAACATCAGATCCCCCATAGGCGCGCGGAATCCCACAGGTTTTCTGCCGCAGGCTTTTTCGATAGCGCTTACTGCCTTTATGATCCGCCTGCGTTGCTCTTCATAGCTTAATAACGAGAAATTCTCATATTCATATCCATGGCAGGAGATCTCATGTCCTCTCTGTGCAGTTTCTTTTATCTTCTCCGGGTAGGTTTCTGCTGTTCTTCCTGGGACAAAAAAGGCTGCTTTTATATGGAATTCATCCAGCATGTCTAACAGCCTTGGCAGTCCGTGCGTCATTCCATACTGTCCAAGAGACAGGGTCTTTGGCATATTCAGCGCCTTTTTGTCTAACGAGATCCAGAAAAACTCTGCTGAAAGATTTACCGTGATAAATGCCACACATTTTTTCCCTTGTGGAAGGCTCATACCTTTTGCATACATTTTCTACACCTCCTCTTCTCTCGGATAAGCTTTTCTCCAGTACTGGGCGATCTCGCTGCCAGTTGCCACCCATACGTCGTCATGGGAGGTAACCTCCTTTAAGACTTCTTCTAGTATCAGATTCCTTCCCGGCGCTCCAGAAATCTGGGGATGCATCAGATAAGAAATGCAGAGTCCCATTTCATAATAGCCCTGGAATTCACGGATATCATTGTCCTGTACATTTCTATAGCAGCTAATACGATCCAGTCCCGCCGGTTCTGCCGGATATACACTATATGCCTGTGCCACATAATCATCCAGCTCCCATTTAGAAGGAATCTCTACTAAATCCGACTCCCTTCCGTCAAGCAGCGTATAATACGGCTTATCATCGCCGCGCATGGAGCTGGAATAAGAAAATCCCATTTCTGCCAGAATATAAGGCGTGCGTGTATGCCAGTCCCCGGACGGGGTACGAAAGCCCACTGGCTCTTTTCCTGTAATATCCCTGATGATACGCTGAGTCCTTCCAATAATTTCCTTTTGTTCCTCCACTGTCTTCTCAACAAGACGTTCATGAGTATAGCCGTGGTTTCCAATCTCATGTCCTGCCTTTGCGATTCTTCTTACCACATCAGGATTTTGCTCTGCCACGAATCCCGGTACATAAAAGGATGCCTTCACCCCATACTTCTCCATCAGATCCAGTATCATGTCCACACAGCGGTTTGGACCGTACTGACCAATGGAACGGGCGCGGATCAGCTTATCTGCATTTGGTTCGTCTGCGGACATGTTGCGCCATATAATATCTCCATCCAAGTCAAAGCTGAACATGACCGCACTTTTCCTGCCCTCCGGCCATTTTATTCTTTCCATTTCTTCTTTTCCTTCCTTCTTGTTCTTTTGGTTACTTGGTCACCCACTTAATATAATAAAGATAGCACTTTTTCGTGCTATCTGTCAATCAATTTCTACAATTTTTAATGCTATTTTTTATATTTTTTGTTCTACTTGAACATATCCATTGTTACTTGAAGATGTTCATGCATTAATCTCTGTGCTGTCTTTGTATCTCTGCTGCGAATTGCCTGGATAATCATCCTATGTGATTTAAGCTCATATTCCTCTGAGGTAGCATCCAGTATATCAGAAAATTTTCCATACATCATATCCCATATTGCATTTAACACGATTTCCAAAGTCTGGGTCATGAACATACTTCCTGTCTTAGACGCATATAACCTGTGCAAATCAAATTCCCCCACAGTTTTTCCGGTCTCTTCATAACGCTTCTTAATCTCCTGATACATGGCTTCCAGCTCGTCAATATCCTGCTCCGCTGCATTTCTGATAATCAGTTCAACTCCTTTAACCTCCAGCACCTGCCGGACCTCATATGCTTCCATCATAGAATAGCGCTCCAGATTCTTACTGAGGCTGTCATATCTTGCTGCATCGCCCGATGATGGCTGTTCCCTTAAAAATCTCCCCTTTCCCTGCCTGGATACAATAATCCCTCTGTTTTCCAGTACATGAAAGGCCTCCCTTAAAACATTCCGGCTGACATTCAGCTTTTCAATCAGCTCTCTTTCTGCCGGCAGTCTATCACCCGGCTTTAAATTCTCCCTGTCTATAATCTTATATAAGTCCTCCACTACCTCTTCATACAAAAGTGTACGGGCGGCTCTGTTCCCAATTCTCATTTAACCTCTCCATAACCACTATTTTTATTTTATACTTCTTTTTATCTTAACATAATTTTAGAAAATTTGTTTTATTTTATACTTTTTTAATTTGCATTTTATTGACTTTAGGCTTAGACAGCGTATGATGAATAGTAGTTAGGAAGGTGATGAACATGAAAGAAAAATTAATGCGCTTCATGTATGGAAGGTACGGAGTAGATTCCCTTGGAAAATGTCTGTTAGGAATAGGCATTGCCTCAGCAGCTGCCACATGGTTTTCGGATGCACGGATTTTCCCGCTGCTTGCATGGGTTTGTATCATCTATACTTATTTCCGTATGTTTTCTAAAAATATTTATAAGCGTTCTGCGGAAAACCGTGCTTATCTGGCTAAAACCTACAAGCTCCGCTGCTTTTTTGCCCGCCAGAAAAATATGCTTGTACAGAGAAAAACCCACCATATCTATAAATGTCCGTCGTGTAAGCAGAAAATCCGTATTCCCCGCGGAAAGGGACGCATCGAAATCCGCTGTCCCAAATGCAGCACCACATTTATAAAGAACAGCTAAAAGAGGGCTCTTACATGTTTGGATATATTGCGATTAATAAAGCGGAGATGAAATTCAAAGACTACGATATGTACCATTCGTACTATTGTGGTCTTTGCAGGCGTTTAAAAGACAATTATGGAAGAAGCGGGCAGATGACTTTAACCTATGACATGACCTTTCTCATTGTCCTTCTTACCGGATTATATGAACCGGAAACAGCGGTGGAGACTGTAAACTGTATTGCCCATCCATTCGAGAAGCATACTGTGAGAACAAACCTTTACACTGACTATTGTGCGGCCATGAATCTTGTTTTTTCCTATTACAAATGCAAGGATGACTGGGAAGACGAGCGTAAAAAGAAAAGCTATCTGACAGCAAAGATATTGTCGTCAAGAATGAAGGATATTTCAAAGATTTATCCTGATAAGACAGTCCGCATTTCTTCTAACTTGCAAAAACTCTCATATTATGAGAAACTAGGAGAGACAGACTTAGATAAAATGGCCGGCTTCTTCGGAGATATTATGGCAGAAATATTTTCGTACCGGAAGGATGAGTGGGAGCTTTCCCTTAAACGGATCGGATTTTTCCTAGGGAAATTCATTTACCTTATGGATGCTTATGAGGACGTGGCAGAGGACATAAAGACAGGATGCTATAACCCTCTAAAAGAATCATATAAGACAGATGAGAATTTTGCTGAAAACTGCCGCCAGCTTCTTACATTAATGATGGCAGAATGTTCCCGCGAGTTTGAAAAGCTTCCCATACTGCTCCACGCCGACATCCTGCGCAACATTTTATACTCCGGTGTATGGTGCAGGTACACTTCTGTTACAAAAGAGAGAAAAGAAGCTGACAAAGGACAAAAATCAGGAGAATAAATCATTATGACAGACCCTTACAGCGTCTTAGGCATCACACGGAATGCCTCTGACGAAGAGATAAAAAAAGCATATAGGAACTTAAGCCGGAAATACCACCCGGATGCAAATATCAACAACCCCAGCAAGGATTCGGCTGAAGCAAAATTTAAGGAAGTGCAGCAGGCATATCAGCAGATTATGCACGAAAGAGAGTATGGCTCCTCAGGCTATGGACAAGGTAGTTATGGTTCAGGCGGATATGGGCAGGAAGATTTTGGAGGCTTTGGCAGTTTTGGAGGCTTTGGCGGCCCTTTCCGCGGCTTTGGCGGTGAGTACCGTCAGGCAAATGCAGGAGGAAGTGAAAGTGAAGAAGATCTTCACATGCGCGCCGCTGCCAATTTTATAAACAGTGGACACTATCAAGAGGCATTAAATCTTCTAAATGGCATCAGTAATAGAAACGCCGCATGGTATTATTACAGCGGAATGGCAAACTCCGGCATGGGGAACAACGTCATGGCCCTTAATCATGCCCGCGAAGCACTGAGGCTTGAGCCAGATAATCTTCAGTATCAGATATTTGTAAGCCGTCTTGAAAGCGGTGGCAGCTGGTATCAACAGAGGCAGGGGCCTTATCAGACTACCTTTGTGGGTGGAAATAGTTTCTGCATGAAGCTGTGTCTTGCCAACCTCATGTGCAACCTCTGTTGCGGCGGCAGCGGACTATGCTGCGGCGGTGGAGGAATGCCAGGAGGGTATATATAGAAATCTGGGACGGGGTTTTTCTAAAAAAACCCCGTCCCAGATTCGTTTTACCCTGTCCCCATTTATTATTTTAGCCGAAACTTTGATACTAAATCCTTCAGCATATTAGACTGACCTGACAACTCCTCGCTGGCCGCCGCACTCTTTTCTGCCGTAGACATATTAGACTGCACTACATCAGAAATCTGAGCGATTCCATGAATGACTTCTTCCGTGGCCTCTGCCTGTTTTGCAGAATATTCTGCAATTTCGTCAATTAAATCGGTTACCTCTTTTGCACGTTCAACCACTGCCATCATAGAACTTGCTGTATCCCTTGCAAGTCCTGTTCCTTCCTCTACAGCCTCAACAGTCTGATCAATTAGAAGAGTAGTATTCTGTGCAGCCTCAGAGGATTTACTTGCAAGATTACGCACCTCATCTGCAACTACGGCAAAGCCTTTTCCTGCTTTTCCTGCCCGGGCTGCCTCTACTGCAGCATTTAAGGCCAAAATATTGGTCTGGAATGCAATGTCCTCTATAGTCTTAATAATGCTGTGAATTTCTGTTGACTTATCACTTATCCTCTGGATAGCACCATTCATCTGCTGCATCTTATCATTGCTCTCTAGGATATTACTTCCAACCTCCTGTGCAATCTGGCTGGCTTTTTTTGCCCCTTTCGCAGTCTTCTGTATCCCATCAGAGACTTCACTGATATGGGAAGCTAGACGCTCTACTGCATCTGTCTGCTGTGATGAACCAAGTGAGAGTGTCTGTGCTCCGTCCGAAACATATCCGGCGCCTTCCGCCACCTGTCCTGCAGCGACATTTATCTGTCCTAATGTATCATTAAGGGAATGAGAAATCCCTTCAAGGGAATCCTTAATCTTTGAAAACTCACCTACATAATCATGAGAAAGTGTAAATGCAAGATTTCCTCTTGCAATATCCTGGAGCTTCTCTGAAACTTCATTGATATAGTCAACATAGTCACGAAGACGTGCTACAGTCTGCCCGAAATTATCTGCAAGTTCACCGAGCTCATCATTTGAATTATAGCGGATTGTCTGATCTAATTCACCCTCCGCGATCTTAGCTGCCACATAATTTAATTCTGCAACCGGCTTTCCTATTATTCTTCTTACAAGGAGTATAATCAGAATTACCGCAGCAATAACTGCCACCGCTGCTACAGACGCCATCATGCCAGTCAGCATTTTCAAATCTCCCAAAACCTCTGACTTGGATACATATGCAACTGCCATCCAATCACTGTTTGGCACCTGTGCTACCTGTATATATGTATTATCTTCGTAAACAGATAATCCTAAGATTCCCTTCTCTATCTGGTCTGCTGCATAAGCATACATATCGTCCTTAAATTCACTCAACATGCGTCCTGTCATTTCTTTGTCCTTATGGCCAATAATTGTGTCCGTCCGGGTATCTATAAGGAAAATGCCTCCTGTCTGTTCTAACTGAATATTTGCAACAATATCAGAAATAGAATCCAAATACACATCCGCCGCCGCAACGCCCAGTGTCTCCCCGGCAGCATTTTTCAGCATACCAGAAGCTCCTACTACATAAGACTGGCTGTCCTCGTCAAAATAAACATCTCCAAGAATAAAGTCCTCTGACTGAATTCCGTTCTGATACCAGGACTTTTCCAGTGAATTGAAGTCTGGTCCCGGTACGAATGAAGCATGGTATAAAGACCCGTCTGTCAGCGCCACATAAAGTCCTGCAGGATATGCGTCATTCTGCTTAACCGTATGCTTAATATATTCTGTCATAGCCGAAATGTCCATATCCTCATATTCAATCGTATCCCTCTGCATCTCAAGCATCGTCACGGTTTTATTCATCCACGCACTTGTCTCCTGAAGCGCTTTGTCTGTCGTCTCCTTTAGCAGCCTTTCGCTCTTATCAAGAAGTGTATCTGAAACACGGTTATACACCAGCAGAAGAAGTACTGCAACCATGATTACAATGGTTACAATAATTGCTCCTACCAGCTTTCTTGTAATCCCTCTTTTTTTCATTCTGCCCCTTACAGAAGAACGCTCCTTTTTTCCTTCTTTTGTTCTCATATCCCTTCTCCTTAAACTCATTTACTGTTCTTTTAGAGAAGATTATAACGGATACAAGCGAAAAACACAATAATACCTCTGGAAAATTCATCCAGAAACTCCTGGAGTATTTTCTGATACCTCATGAAGCAATTTAAAAAACATCTGTCTTATATACAAAAGACAACAAAAGAATGCCTTTTAAACTTCTTGTAGACACACAGCTAAACGTCAGGGAATAGTACAACACACTGGCGCAAACCGCGCAGGCACCCAGTTATCCATAATAGTTTCTTTATCCCCTTCTACAAACGAAACTATTTCCCCGCTTCTTCTGTATTTTTTACAATATCGCAATACTGTGGATGCTCTCTGCAAAACTTTTCGATCACCTCAGGATGCTCCCAATAATGCATCGGGTAGGCACACCTGGTTTCAACTTTCTCGAGAAAATACAACATGCCTTTGTCATAGTCCTCTTCCTGACGCACATCCAGCGGAAGAAACGCCACATCAGCTTTACGTCCTGCTATCCTGTCTATTTCCCTGCGAAAACGAGCTGTCATATTGTGATTATATTCCTCCGTTTCCTCTTCCCAGCACCAGTCATTAAGGTCTCCTGCATGATAGAGCACTCCGTCCTCTGAAGTAACAAGGTAGGCAACTCCTGAATCTGTAGAATATAAAGTCTCTACCTTTGTTCCGTCAGACAATATATAACTTCTATTTCCGCCTGCACGATTCACCTTAATCCCCTCTGGATAGTTCTTTTTCCTGATATCTGCCGCCAGTACTGCTTCTATATTTTCCCGCAAAATTCCCTGTTTCTCTAGCAGCACAAATATCTCCGGGTTATAATGATCGTGATGAAAATGACTCGCAAAAACATATACCCTCTTATCTCTGTTAAGCATTGGAAGCTTTCCTTTGAAATAGTCAAATATATAATAGCTATTTTCTGTCTCAACGCAAAATCCACTATGATAAATATAAGTAACTTGAAGCATAAGCATGCCCTCCCATTTTGTTGTCAAAATCCCTAAAGCCTTATCCCAGGAATTTTAATGTTTTATAATTATACCATTTTTCCAAACATTCAACAATAATTATGCATTTACTAAGAAGGCCTGTTCAGGCAGCCGATTATACTTGTAGTTAAGAACCTTTTTGTGTATACTAATAGAATAAACTATTGGAGACACAAGATGAACCGAAATAAAAATGCATTTATAAATGGAATACGAGACGGGATTCCCATTGCCCTGGGCTATTTTGCCGTGGCCTTTTCTCTGGGAATTGTAGCAAAAAAGGCCGGTCTCGGCCCCTTTCAGGGATTTTTATCCAGTATGCTGAATCATGCTTCTGCCGGAGAATATGCAGAATTTACTGTAATTATGGCAGATGCACCTTATATTGAAATGGCCTTTGTCATTCTTGTAACTAATATTCGGTATCTGCTTATGAGCTGTGCATTAAGCCAGAAATTTGACCCGGATACTTCGATCATACACCGGCTTCTGGTAGGATTCGGCATTACAGATGAGATTTTTGGAATCAGTATCGGCAGAACCGGAACCCTTAATCCTTATTATAATTATGGTGCAATGGCTATCGCACTTCCGGGCTGGTCCTTTGGTACTGCCATTGGAATTATAGCAGGCAATATTCTGCCTGTTTCTGTTGTAAGCGCCTTAAGTGTTGCCCTGTACGGCATGTTTATTGCAATCATTATTCCAGCATCCAGGGCAGATAAGATAGTTGGCGCTGTTGTTATTGCAAGTTTCCTGGCAAGTCTTACTGTATCTGAAATAGCTCTGTTTGACAGTATGTCTGACAGTATGAAAATCAGCCTTCTGACGGTACTTATTGCCGGAGCCTTTGCTATTTTATTTCCGGTAAAGGATAATGAGGAAGATTTAAAGAAGGAGGCATCTGAACATGACACATAATATTTATCTTTACATATTAGTTGCCGCTTCTGTTTCCTGCCTGATCCGTGTCTTTCCGTTAACTCTAATACGGGGAAAGATTAAAAATCAATTTATACGGTCTTTTTTATACTATGTACCCTACGTTACACTTGCAGTCATGACATTCCCTGCAATTATCGATGCTCCCCAGGTTCCTCTTGCAGGAATACTGGCGCTGGTTACAGGTATTATTGCTGCCTGGAAGGGTATTAATATGATCGGAATCGCTGCTCTTTGCTGCGGTGTTGTATTTATTTGTGAAGCTGCTGCAGGCTTCTTCATATGAAACTAACGGGGCTTTGGCAGTCTATTCTTATGACTGTCAAAGCCCCGTTCCACTTCCATTTTTCTATTTTTCAAGATGCCAGATATCCCGGTTATATTCCTCAATTGTACGGTCTGAGGAAAAGAAGCCGGCCTTACTGATATTTATCAGGCTCTTCTTAGTCCATTCCACAGGATTCAGGGTATAATCTGCAACTGCCTGGTCCTTACGGACAACATAAGCATTAAAATCCGGCAGCGTCTGGAACCAGTCCTTATAAATCAGCTCTTTCTTAAGGCGTCCCAGCTTCTCCTTTGTTCCGTAGTAAAGCATAACCTCGCTTGTAAGAAAGTCAACCGCCCGTCTGATATTGTAATCAACATCATACCACTCCTTTGCACAGTAATCGCCATGGCTGTATCTGCGGATAACCTGATTGCTGCTCTGTCCGAAAATATATATGTTTTCGTCTCCCACTGCCTGAGCAATCTCTACATTCGCACCGTCCATTGTACCCAGAGTCAGCGCACCATTGAGCATAAATTTCATATTTCCTGTACCTGATGCTTCCTTTGATGCAAGGCTTATCTGTTCAGAAAGGTCGCATGCCGGAATCATTTTTTCTGCTGCTGTAACATTATAGTTTTCTATAAAGACAATCTGCATCCACTTGGAAACCTCCGGATCATCTGCAATCACCTTTGACAGAGTTAAAAGTGCATGGATAATGTCTTTTGCAATTATATAAGCAGGCGCTGCCTTTGCCCCGAAAACTGCCGTAACCTTTGTTCCCGGTAGATGTCCTGCCTTGATTTCAAAGTACTGATGAATCAGATACAGAAGATTCAGCTGCTGACGTTTATATTCGTGAAGGCGCTTAGACTGAATCGTGAACATACTGTCAGGATCTACAATCGTACCTTGTGTGTGCTTAAGCCATTCTGCAAGAGCGGCTTTATTATTCCGTTTAATATCTGAAAGTCTCTTAAGAACCCTTTCGTCATCAGTATATCCCAAAAGCCTTTCAAGCTCAGAAGCATCTTTCATAAAGCCTGGTCCGATAAGTTCTTCAATGAACTCTGTTAGTCTGGGATTACATTTCATAAGCCACCGCCGGAAAGTAATACCATTGGTTTTATTATTGAATTTTTCGGGATAGAGTCTGTAAAACTGATTCAGCTCGCTGTCCTTTAATATTTCCGTATGAAGTGCCGCTACTCCATTTGTACTGTGTGTAAAGTGAATATCCATATGGGCCATATGGACAGTTTCCCCATCATCAATAATTGCCAGAGCACCATCCTCTGCTCTCTTCTGTGCAATCTCGTCAAGCTTTTCAATAATTGGTACAAGCTGCGGAACAACCGCCTCCAGGTAATCCTTCGGCCATTTTTCCAGAGCCTCTGCAAGAATAGTATGGTTGGTGTAAGCACATACCTTGGTCACAATATCAACAGCTTCCTTGAACTTGATTCCCCTTTTCTCAAGAAGGCGGATAAGCTCTGGAATCACCATAGACGGATGGGTATCGTTAATCTGGACTGCCGCATAGTCATAGAGATTGTGGAGATTACTTCCCCTCTCCATACACTCCTCCAAAATAAGCTGGGCGCCGGCACTGACCATAAGATACTGCTGGTAAATTCTAAGAAGCTGTCCTTTCTTGTCACTGTCATCTGGATAAAGAAATAAGGTCAGATTCTTAGCAATATCTGTCTTATCAAAGGAAATTCCTTCTTCAATAATGGAAGTATCAACTGTATCCACATCAAATAAGTTCAAATAATTAGTACGTCCTTCGTATCCTGTAACTGCCAGGCGGTAAAGCCTTGCCTTATAGTCCTTCCCTCCAAGAGATACTGTATAGGTTTTTTCCGTTTTTTCTGCCCATTCATTGCTGCCAAGCCAGAAATCCGGTGTTTCCTTCTGGGACTGATGCTCAAATCTTTGTCTAAACAGGCCACAGTGATATCTAAGACCTATTCCGTCGCCCGGAAGCTTTAAGGTAGCGAGTGAATCAAGAAAGCAGGCCGCCAGTCTCCCGAGACCGCCGTTTCCAAGACTCGGCTCCGGCTCCACCTCTTCAAGCTCTGCCATCGATTTTCCATGAGCCTCAAGGCATGACTTCACATCATCATATAACCCGAGATTTATCAAATTGTTGCTAAGCAGTTTTCCAATCAAAAACTCAGCGGAAATATAATATAGCTTACGTCCTTTTACAGGCATCACCTTCTTCTTGCTTTGTGCTTCCACAATGCCAAGCAGCGCTGTGTATAATTCCTCGTAGGAGCAGCCTTCGTCCAGCATATTTTCAATTTTTTTCACAATCTCTTCTTTCATCACGATATAATCCCCTTTCATCTAGGTGGTATAAAATATTTTTACCATATTTTTACGTGAATTGCTTGTATGATCCTATCAAAACATTGTATAATCCTATCATTATCTACACAGGAGCAGAATTAGAAAAATGTCAAAAAAAGCTGAAAATAACACACTTGTCCGCAATCCTGCCTATCGGGAGACTAAGCACCATACTGACGCAATGTTCGCATTTAATGTATATCCTTGTACTATCCCCACTGATTTTACATTTGTTCCCCTTCACTGGCATGACAGCATGGAAATCATTTATGTAAAAAAGGGAAATGGAGTGGTTCAGGTGGATTTTCATACTTATACTGCCGATGCGGGAGAGATTTTTCTTGTGCAGCCCGGACATTTACATGGGCTTCGGAGTATCTTTAAGAAACGTATGGAATATGAAAATATTATTTTTGATATGAATTTCCTCGGAAGTGAAAGTGTAGACCTATGCAGCCAGAAATATCTGCTGCCCATTGAAAGTGGAAAAATAAAGCTCCCCACTCATATTGGAAAAAATCACGAACTATATCCTTCCATTTCAGCCTGCTTAAATACCACTGATAATCTATGCGCCCTGCGCACCGGCGGATATGAACTGGGTGTAAAGGGACAGCTTATGACTCTTTTTTCCCTTCTACTCCAAATTGCAGACCAGCAGAAAGTACCTTCTCCTGATTCTGTTTCATATAAAAATGTAGAAAAGCTGAAAAGTGTCCTTTCCCGTATCGAGCTTAATTATGACAAAAAGCTTTCCATAAATGATATTGCTGGCGAATGTGGATACAGTGCAAGCCATTTTATGCGCTGGTTTAAGGAGGTTACAGGGTCTGGTTTTTTGGGATATCTCATTGAATACCGCCTTAACAGGGCGGCATCTGCTCTTAGAGACACAAATGATACGATTCTAGATATTGCAGAAAGGAACGGATTTGAAAATTTGTCAAATTTCAACCGGTTATTTAAAAAGAAATTTGAGATGACGCCAAGTCAGTTCCGGAGGAATTGGTCGGGGACGGGGTATTTTTAAAAACACCCCGTCCCCAGCTTAATTTGTTCTAAAATACCACTTCTGAATACTGGTTTCCCGATAATAAATGCTGGATTTTGTCTATTAGCTGCTGCTGTAAAATTAACGATTTGAGTATAATTTTATAAAAATCCTTTGAAAACACTTCCCGCCCTTAAAGCAATTATAAGCGACACAACACCTGAAAATAAAACTACCACATATTCAAACCCATCGCAGGCTTCAAACATAATTCCATACAGTGCATTCCCCAGAGGCTGTGCGCACATAGCAAAAGTAAGGGCAAAAGCAATCACCTTTCCAACCATATTCTGAGGCGTTTCTGCCTGCATAAATGACAGCATCTGCACAGTAAAAATTGTAGAAAAAACCATAATGACAAAACAGCATACTGTGATAACAAGGTAATTTATTATCCCTGAGGAAAATAAGATTAACGCCGCACCAATAGGAAATACACATATGGCACTGGCTGTAATCAGATTCCCTGACTTCTGATAGGACAGTTTTTTCGAGAAAACACCTGCACTGATTCCTCCTGTCAGCCCTCCTGCTGCCAATGCTCCCTGTGCATAGCCATAAAGTCTGTTCGCCTGTACTGCCCCTAAATCAAATACCTCTGTTATTAGATAGGGCATCGCGACAATAATCATTGCAGACAAAAATAAATTTACACCACACACTACCAGAAGTGTTTTTCCAATGACAGGCTTATCACGCCAAATAAACCGGATGCTTTCTGCAAAGTCACACCTTACAGTTTTCCATATGCTTCCATTCGAAGCCGGCTTTTGAAAAGGAATTTTGATGAAAATCTCCATAACTGCCGATAAAATAAAGCATGCCATACATACCAGCAGTACAGGCTTTATTCCGTATGCACTGTATAATATTCCTCCAAGTACCGGACCGGTTAAAGAGGCAAAGGAGCTTATTGTATTGATAATCGAATTTGCCGCCATAAGATTCTCTGGTGCGGCCAGTACCGGGATACTTGCCTGCACAGACGGCTGGTAGGCTCCTGCAATGCCATACAGAACCATCAGCGTAACCGTTAGAAGAACAATAAGATTCACCCCATTCATAAGCAGGAAAAATGTCAGTATAACTGCTGCCGTAAAAAAATCTAATATTACCATAATATTTCTTTTATTTACCCTGTCTGCAACAATGCCGCCCACAGGTGACAGCAAAATCGACGGAATAAATGCACATGCCATTACTGTCCCATAAAGTGCTGAGGAACCTGTAAGGTTCAATAAGTAAAGGGGTAATGCAAATCTTAATGCTGCGTTGCCAAATAGTGAGATAATCTGCCCAATAACAACTAATGTAAAATCCTTTGAAAACAACTTTTGACTCATATTCTTATCCTCCATTTTTTAATACCGCATGCTGGTATGTATATATGTAAAATTTTTCTGCCCTTTTTACCGGGCAGAACTATATTGTATTTTATTTATTTTTTTGATAGATAGATGACAACCGCCGAACTCTTTCTGTCATTTCTTTATCTATAATATCCACTCCCAGCCCCTTAAGCATCTGGCCAAACACAATAAACCTACGATAGGATTCTTCCACCGTGCTGTTAAATATCATGGGGTTTGTCCAGACATTGGCCACAAGTATAATAAGCTCTGCCAATTCCTCCGGATAGTCTGTTTTGATAGATCCGTCCGAAATTCCCTCCTTGAGTATGGGCAGAATATATTTCGGTGCGACCTCTTCTACTGTATCCTTCAAAAGGCTGAAGAGAAGCTTCGGATTATTATGCATATTGGGAGCTACAGTAAATAGCTTCTCCTGTACAGGACGGTTCAGCGATACTTTAAAAATAGCTTTCAGCTTTTCTATACCATTAAGGTCTGTGCGGTCTCTGATATCGGCAAGCAGCCGGTTGGATTCTTTTGTCATCCTATCTGTAACAGCAACCAGAATATCTTCCTTCGACTTAAAATGATGATAAATCGCGCCTTTGCTAAGTCCGCCTAAGTTGTTAATGATGTCCTGAATAGACGTATGCTCGTATCCCTTCTCCATAAACCTGCAAAATGCAACATCCAGTATTAAATTGATAGTTTCCTCTGGATGCTTATTCCTTGCCACAGCTTCTCCTCCTTCTAACATACCATTAGTATGTATTATATGCTACCATACAAATGGCCGGCTTGTCAATATCCTCTTTATTTTTCTATAATTTATCAGCATCCATATAATCGGCAGCGTTTTGCATATCTCCTGTCTCCGATTTTAATTCAATACGATCGCATTCACGGCTTCAATCAAATCAACTACATAGCTTCTATTAACCAGGGATACCGGCTCGCCGTCAACAACTGCAAGACAGTTGTTGCCATCATAACGGTACAGTTCTATCTTTACCTCCGGCTGATTTTCGTTATGAATCTGTAAGGTCAAGCTGATTTCCTTTTTATCCGCTGGTTCTTCCTCTGTAAATTCAGATGCTGACAAAGAGTTGAGTGCAATCCGAAAATCATCAGTCTCAATCTCATCATCCTGATAATACCAGATATTATCTTTATCCTCTTGTTTCACTGTCAGTTCATATTCATCCTCTTCTAATGATATCTTTACCCCGCTGATATCCTCGAAATCCGCCCATATCACTTCCTGGTGACGAAGATCATTGTATGAAACTTCCATCAAATTTTTATAATCCGCCCCACTGATTTTATAGATGATTTTCGATTCTCCCACCCTTCTGTAATCTCTTCTTCTGAATCTGTCTCTGTATCTTCTAAGGCCTTAACACTGTCAGATGATTTGGAGGCTTCTAGTTCTGCTTTTTCTTTCTCTTGTGGATCACGTGAGATATTAAGCACAATCGTTCCTTCTTTTTCCTCTTTATTTTCTTCATCTTCAGCCAGATACTGTAAGGTCACCGTCAGCTCTGGAGCATCGAGACCATATGTCTTTAATTCTTCATCTGTCACATCATAAGACATGTATTTCATTAAATTTAATTCGCCAATTGTTTCTATATAGCTTTCGATATTTTCTGTATCCAGGGGAAGTTCCTTTGAACTTTCCTTTACAAAATATACATCCTTTACACTATAAGTAACTTCATTATTCTCTTTATATACAGCCTTATAATTTTCACTGCCTGCAAACTGTATTTCGGTAACAGAATCAAATTCCGGAATTTCATCATGTTTTATCATATCGCTCAGCTCAATGTCAAAGGAATCCAGTGGATCGTCTGAGACAAGATATACATTTCCATCCCCAATCGATATATACCGCTCTTCATCCATTTCACTGTAATTGCCCAGAGAAATCTCACAGGTTTCTTCTCCCATGCCGATGTTGATCGTACAGAGCGGTTCACTAAGCCCATACTGACTTAAGTCTTGTGCATCTTCAATAATAAATGAAACCCCAAAAGACTGGAAGTTTTTAAGCAGTTGATTTATCTTCTCTTCATTTACCGGAAATTTCTCATCCTCATCATACAGCCAGTTTTCATCCTTATGAAAAGCAAATGTTTCCGATTCGTACTCCCAAGAAAGTGCAGTCACATCTTCACTGCTAATCTCCATGATAATTTTGTCACTATTTTTAATCTTTTCCCTGCGTTCTTCATATTTACTAACTCCAAGAGTCAGTACACAAAAAATCACCAGAACTCCAAGAAGTATATATACTCGTTTAGACCGGTTCATTTTGTCTCCTCCTTCTGCTTACAATCGTATAAATGCCAGCGCCAAGAAATGCCAGAGGAAATCCTCCGATCATGAGCGCTTTCAAGAATGAGGATGTGGATTCGCTGATGGTAAGATAATTATAGCTTAAAGACTTGCTGCGAATAGCAGCTGCCTCCCGTTCTCCCATAAGTGATGACATGGCATTCATTCCCAGATTTAGATTGGCTCCGGAGGAATAGGAATTATATGTTTCATCCAGTAAACCAGCAGATGCAAACCAGACAATCTGCCCCTCGTTCCCGCAATCTACCGACACTGCTAATGCAAATGGTCCGTCAACGTCTCCATCCTCTTTTTCATAAGTAGAAATGTCATAGCCTGCTGCTTTACTATATGCCGTCTCTGATGCAGTCAAAAGCTCTGTTACAGCGCCAGATGTATCTCGGACAATTAATCCCTGGGTAATGGGCATGATTGCATAATAGTTCTCTTCAATTAAAGGCTCTGTAATCTCACTGCTTCTAATCTCCGGAAGCAGGATATACGGCGCCTGGAATGCATATCGTTCCCGGTCAGACTCCACCACAATTCCATCCGTTACTTCCACATTATAATCCGCCAGAAGGCTGTACAGATTTTTAAGCGTCCCTTCTTCCGAAGGCCCTGCAAGAACCATTAGTCTGCCGCCGTCTGTGACATATTCCGACAGCACCTCTTTTTCCTCTGTGGAAATATCGCTGGTCGGGCCGTAGATTAATACGCAGTCTGCTTCTTCCGGTACGGAATCCTCGTTCAAAAGTGAAAATGTGGTGGTTTCTATATTTTCCTTTTCAATCTGCCCACTAAACACCGGGGAAAGCTCCGTCTCTCCATGCCCTTCCAATATATAAAGGCTGGGCAGTTCTTCACTCACAACATAATCGATAGCAGAAGTAACCGCACCCTCGCCATCAAAGGATGTATCATAGGAATACGTAGTCATATTTTCCTCTGTAAGGTAAATATCACTATAACTGATAAACCGGCTGCGGTCATCACATTCCACTATCAGGCTGTTATTGGGAACCTCCGCAGAAGTATACTGGCCTGCAAAGGTTGGATATACATCAGGGTTCTTTTTCACAACCTTAATATGAGCAGACAGACTTTCATATTTTGCCAGGAGATTTTCAATCACATCATCCTCGGCATCCGCCTGGACAATCCAATAGATCGTTACATCTTTTTTTAGTGCATTTACAACGACCTTTGTATTGCTCGTAATGGAATAAAGCTTCGTAGAACTAATATCATACTTTGTTAATGTGGCTGGAAGCACAGACGCGAATATATTTACAACCACCAGAATCGCCAGTACAATGCCTGTCACTGCCAGAGAATAGGCGCCACCCTTAAGTGCAATCCGGTTCTCTGTTTTCTTTATAAAAGATAGTTGATTCATTAGTTGTACCTCCTTTTCTCAAGGGATTGTACAGACAGGAATAAAAAGAATACGATCACTGTTACATAATATATAATTGCCGTCAAATCAAAAACACCATTTATAAATGTATAGAACCGCTCAAACAGAGATAATTTTGTCATAATGTCTGGCAGTAATCCTTCAAATTTGGAACTGTCCACAAAATAAAGAACTACCACAGCCAGCATAATCAGAAAGCTGATCCCATACGCTAAGTTCTGGTTTTTCGTCATATAACGGATAATAAACCCAAGCAGAACGGTAATTATAATCATTGAAACCGCAGAGCCTGATGCGGTTGCTGACACATATTCTGCTAATGTAACGCTATAGTAATTAAGAAGAATAACCGGAATCGCTATTCCCGCCGCAAACCCTTGATTTTCTGTCAAAGAAGAAATAAATGTTCCTATGGCAATCAGCGCAGCCCCCATAACAAAAAAAGCAAAAAGAGAACCATATGAGGTCAGCAGGTATACTTCTCCAAACTGTGCAAAAATAAGGGGATAAAGCGCAGCAATGCATAGTGGAACCATATAAACGACAAGAAGCGCAAGGTATTTTCCAACCACAATCTGGGAGGTCCTGACAGGCAGGGAATATAGAAGCTGGTCTGTTTTCTGTTTTCTTTCTTCAGCAATCACACGCATAGTTAAAATCGGGATGATAACTACAAGGCCAAGACATACGTATCCTAAAACATACTCAAAATTTGCTACGGCCGACTGGATATTATAGATTAAAGCTCCAATTCCTACGAAAGCTAACAAAAAAGCCGAAAAAATATACGCGGTCAGCGAGTGGAAATACCCTGATAATTCATGCTTTAATACTGCAATCATTCCTCATCCACCTCACTTTCCCCCTCAGTCAGCTCAATAAATACATCTTCCAGATTTGCTTTTTTAGATGACATCTCTAAAATTGCTTTGTTCTTATCAGCAAAAGCAAAAAAAAGTCCCCTGCAGATATCTCTCATATTTTCAGATTGTGTCTTCACGCTTACTGCTGTCAGTTCATTTTCCTGTGTTTTAACTTCCCAATCTGTTATCAGGCTGATACTGCCAAGGACTTCTTCAACCTCCTCCTTTAAAGCCTCTACCGTAAAAGAAATGCCATTTGATGCCAGCAAAAGTTTTTCGAGATTTTCCGGCTTATCGAAGGCAGCCAGCTTTCCTTTTGAAATAATCAGAACCTTTTCACAGATAGCCTGAACCTCCGACAGAATATGAGAGCTTAATATAACCGTATGGTTCTCTCCAAGCTGCCTGATCAGCTCTCTGATTTCTATAATCTGAATCGGATCAAGCCCTGCTGTCGGTTCATCAAGAATAATTACCCTAGGGTTTCCAAGCAAAGCCTGCGCAATCCCCACCCGCTGTCGGTAACCTTTTGATAAGGTGGAAATCAGCCGGTCCATCACATGCTCTATCTTCGTTTGACCCGCCGCCTCTTCAACTTGACGTTTAAGCTGCAGCCCTTTTAACCCTTTCGCTTCACCTACAAATCTCAGATATTCTGCCGGCGTTTCATTCATATAAAGCGGCGGCTGTTCCGGGAGATAACCAATCATTCTTTTTGCCTGTTCTGGTTCCTCAAAAATATCATACCCATTAATTCGTATACGTCCTTCTGTTGCCGACAAGCAGCCTGTCATAATATTCATTGTTGTAGACTTTCCGGCTCCGTTTGGACCCAGAAAGCCATATACATGCCCTTCGTCAATTTTAAAAGACAGATCACTTACAGCCACAAAATCTCCATAGCATTTCGTCAGATGCTCAACTGTTATCATAGCAACCCTCCTGCATAAATTATTCAATTAATAGATAAAACACTCCAACTGTTTTGTAACGTCTTCTAATTTCTTTTCTAACTCTTCTTGAACTTGTCTGTTATGTAACTGCATTGCCAGCCGTATCTGCATGTTCAGTGCGCACTGCTGATCTTTCAAACAATTAAATTTGGTTTTTCTGATTCCCGGTGAAGGATGCATTATCTGATTATTTTCCATAGAGTCCAACTCCTTTGATATACTTACTATACATGCATGTAATTACGATACATCCTAAAGTATCATAAAAGAGTAAGATAAACTTAACTTAAACTTAGCCAGATAAAATGTGAAAACTTTGTTAATTCCTAATATAAATAAAATTTTTTTATATTCAGTTTAAACTTTCATGCTATAATCGGTTAGATTAAGGAGGTATTCTCATGTTTCAGCTTTTAGTTGTGGATGATGACAAAAATATCCAGCGATTTCTGTCCGCCGTCCTTTCACATGCCGGATACAAAACTTTTAATACAATTTCTGCCAAAGAGGCCCTTCATATCATGGAGAATTATAAAATAGATTTAATCATTCTTGATATCATGCTGCCTGACATGGACGGATACGCTTTTGCAGAATTGCTGCGCAGCTGCAGCAATGATATTCCCATACTAATGCTGTCGGCAAAACAGCAGCCCCAGGATATCAAACAGGGTTTTTTATCTGGTACGGACGATTATATGACAAAACCTGTGGATGAAGAAGAAATGCTCCTGCGTATCAAAGCCCTTCTCAGGCGTTCTAAAATTATATCTGAACGCAGGCTTACCATCGGTAATACCACTTTAAATTATGACACCTTATCCGTGAAATGCGGTTTTGACGAGTACATACTGCCCCAGAAAGAGTTCTATCTGCTATATAAGCTTTTATCATATCCTAACCAGATTTTTACTCGGATACAGTTAATGGAAGATATATGGGGACCATCTTCTGATTCCTCAGATGCCACTGTCAGCGTTCACATTAACCGTCTTAGAAACCGTTTTGAAAACTGTCCGGATTTCTCAATCATAACAATCCGGGGACTTGGATATAAGGCACAGATTATGGAGGATACACTATGAAAAAACAAACTGGATTTCCTACAAATATTGTATTGCTTAGCACCGGCATTATCTTCATCCTTCTTACTTTGACGATGTTTATCAGCAATGCTGTTATTATCTTTTTATTAGAGCATGGGATTATGAACAGACCGCCACATCCTGGATCTCTGCTTCCGTTTTTACTCCGAACTGGTATTATCAGTATACTGACCGGAACCATTCTTACTTTATGTATTGGACATTTTCCGCTAAGGCCGCTTTATACATTCATGCAGGCCATTCATTCAGTATCTGAGGGGAATTTTCAGACTAAAATTTATCTGGAACATCCAAAGGAGTTCCGGGAATTGTCCCGCTGTTTTAATAAAATGACAGAAGAATTAGCAGGGATAGAAATGCTGCGTTCGGATTTTATCAATAACTTCTCACATGAGTTTAAGACTCCGATGGTTTCTATTCTTGGATTTGCCAAACTATTAAAAAAAGGAAATCTTACTGACATGGAGCAGGAGGAATATCTGGATATCATCATTGAAGAAGCAAAACGGCTGACTGCACTTTCTGCCAATGTCCTTAGTCTGTCCAAGGTAGAAAGCATGTCTCTTTTAACCGAGTCTGTAAACTTTAATGTAGGCGAACAGATTCGTGAATGTGTCGTATTACTGGAAAAGAAATGGACAGAAAAAGAAATTTCCTTTGATTTTCATCTGATAGAACAGAAAATGAAGGGCAATAAACAACTGCTAAAACAGGTATGGACAAATCTGATTGACAATGCTATAAAGTTTTCTCCTGCAAAAAGTAGGATTTCCCTGTCAATGACCCAGCACAGTGGCTCCTTTACCATTGCCGTAACAGATTATGGCTGCGGAATGGATGAGAAAACACAGCATAATATCTTTGATAAATTTTATCAGGGTGATTCCTCTCATTCTTCTGAAGGAAACGGTCTTGGACTTGCACTTGTAAAAAAGATTGTAGAATTGCATCATGGAACAATTACTGTACAAAGCCAGCCTTTACAGGGAAGCAGTTTTATCGTTACGCTTCCGGCCGCACCTAATACAGATTCCAGGGAATAGTCCCTTATGTCAGATATTACCAGATGTTTATACCCATCCGGGCACCCCGTAATGCATGCTCCTTGCATGAGCGGGCGGACTATCGTCCGATAAGGTATATAATAAATGTTATGGAAAAGCAAAAAAGCCTTAGAAATCTTAAATTCCTAGGCTTTTTTAGAGGCGCAGACCGGATTTGAACCGGTGAATCAGGGTGTTGCAGACCCATGCCTTACCACTTGGCTACTGCGCCGTACTCTTGGACACTTATATATTATAACAAATGTCCACTCATAAGTCAACACCTAAAATCCTAATTCTTCATTTACAAGGATAATTTTTATTCTTCCCTTATGTTTTGAATATCTGGTTATCAAAAACTGGCAGCATATTGTGTCCGGCTGTTTACAGTCAAAGCACATCCCTGTCTTAGAGCAGGGCGTATTAAGGCCGAATCTCTGGGCATTTACCGGAGCTGCTTCTCCCCTTGCACGTGAAACCGCTGCATCCATATCTTTTACAACCTTGTTCATTCCAACAATCATAAGCACATTTCTCGGTCCATACGCAATAGCAGATACCCTGTTCGCATTACCATCTATATTTACAAGAACACCATCTTCCGAAACCGCATTTGCACTTGTTAGAAAATAGTCACTGTCATAGGACGCCAGCTCAATCTTCCTTTTTTCTTCCGGAGTCTTTGCATTTTCCCTGTTATATACCTTATAATTTCCTTTACACACAACGCCCTTAAGTCCAATCTCCTGAATAGACATAGAACCGCCCCACGCAACAGACGCTCCCTCTGGAATCAATTCCAATGCTTTTTTAAGAGCCTCCTCCTTTGTCTCTGCGTAAAATCCCTCCATATTACGGGATGCCAGATTTTTAATAATCTGTTCACCGAGCAGACGATTCCTCTTTACACGATTCTCATTCATATGTATACCCATCCTTTCATATATGTACTTATTTTATTTGCCGCTTCTTAGATTATACCACAAAGGGGCAGTTGGGGACGGAGTATTTTTAAAAATACTCCGTCCCCAACTGCCCCTTACCCTGTCCCCAGCCTCAATATGTAAAATGAAAGCATAATTTTCGTCCTGTTTTCGTTGCTTAGTATATCGTACCCCAATATTTCCTTTATTTTGTTCAGCTTATAGGACAGTGTATTCTTATGGCAGTACAAAGCCTTGGATGTATGAAGAATGCTGCACTCATTCTCAAAGTACACCTCAAGTATCTTCATATAATCTGTGTCATTTTTCTTATCATAATCCATAAGCTTTCCTAGTATTTCCTTCACAAAAGCCGGATAAATGGCAGATTCCTTTGCATCTGCCAGTATTTTATATATACCCAGCTCCTCATAACTTATTACGTTTTTAGGAATTGCTGTCTTAGTCAGCTGATAGGCTGTGTACGCTTTTTCGTATGAATTATGTATATCCTTTACCCGGTTTACTGACGGACCAATTCCCATATAAATGTTGGAATCTCTCCCGCAGATTTTCCGCAGCTGCTTTTCTATGCTGGCTTTTCGTCCTCCTGACACAAGAATAATAAGACGTCCTTCTTCTTCATACATAATTCCGTTTTTAAGAATATAATAGATTTCTTTTTCTATCTGCTTAAGCTTGTCGTTTCCTTCCTCTGTTGCATATGCGTTACAGCTCAAAATCATAATCACATATTCCATATCTCGGAAGAAGCCATTACTTTCAAAATGATTTAGATACAGCGCTTCATTTTTCGGATAATAAATTACGTTTTTCAGTGCTGCAACCAAGTTAGTATCTCTTTGTTCATTTCGAAGAAGTATCTCTGAAAACAGACGCATGATATCCATATAGGGCGTGTCCCAAGAGGCGGAAAACAGCGGGAACTTTATCTCGTTGCAGTAATCAATAATTTCTTGCGAAAATGTATTTCCATCTCGCAGAGCTACTACAGCACCGCCTGCATGTACACGGTTAAGCACAGCTACAAAGTCCTTAAGCCAGCTCTCTGAAACATAGTTAAGCCCTGAATTAAATACCAGCTCATCTCCATAAAGAGATTTGGCAAATTCTCCGCTCTCTACCATATGAATCCACCCGATTCTTTTTTGAAAACAGCTTTTTGTATGCAGCCTCACTTCGTACTGAGGTTTTATTTCCGCATATAAATCCTTTAATTCGACAGCCATTTCTGCCTCCTTGAATACTTTTCTTCTATTTTACCACAGAATTGTGATTCACACACAATTATTTTCCTGATTTCTGTCCGCAAAGCCTATATTAAAATAGTTCCATAAATGTTATATTGTTTGTGGAATACAAATATACTTTTTTAAGTAAACCCCGAATTTGTAATTCCGATCCAATCTCTAGATGATAAAAGCGAGAAAACGGCAAACAAGCGTACCCTCTTGTTATGCCGTTTTCTTATGTGTATAATAGTTACAGAAAAAATAAAGGAGACAAAGTTATATGAAATCACTGGTTTTAGCTGAAAAACCTTCTGTAGCAAGAGACATTGCCCGTGTTTTAAATTGTCACAAGAACATTTCTGGTGCTATAGAAGGAAACCAATATATTGTGACCTGGGCTCTCGGTCATCTTGTAAGCCTTGCCGACCCAGAGGAATATGATAAAAAATATAAGGAATGGAGTATATCCTATCTTCCTATGCTTCCTGAAAAATGGGAGCTTGTCATTATTAAGCAGACTGCAAAGCAATACCACAACGTAAAGGCACAGCTTTTTAGAAAGGATATAGACCAGATTATTATTGCGACAGATGCCGGACGGGAGGGAGAACTGGTAGCCCGCTGGATTCTTAACAAATCCGGCTGCCATAAGCCAATTAAAAGATTGTGGATTTCCTCAGTCACTGATAAAGCAATCCGTGAGGGATTTTCCCATCTAAAGGACGGACGTTCTTACGATAATCTATATAAAGCTGCCAAAAGCAGAGCCGAGGCTGACTGGCTCGTTGGCATCAATGCTACCCGGGCGCTTACCTGCAAATATAATGCACAGCTTTCCTGCGGCCGTGTCCAGACACCTACCCTTGCTATTATCGCAAGACAGGAGGAGCAGATACGTTCCTTTAGGCCCGAGGATTATTATGGACTTACCTGTCAGGCCGGTAAAGTGACTTGGACCTGGCATCATAAAAAAAGCGGAAGCCTCAGGGTCTTTGAGAAGGATTATATCGAAAAAATAAATGTAGGCGTAAAAGGCCAGAGCCTGTCTGTGATAGAAGTTAAAAAGGCTTCAAAGAAAACCTTCTCTCCAGGACTTTATGACCTTACAGAGCTACAGCGTGATGCGAACCGCCGATTCGGATTTTCTGCCAAGGAAACATTAAACATTATGCAGAGGCTTTACGAAAACCACAAGGTGCTTACTTACCCCAGAACAGATTCCCGCTATATTGGAACAGATATCGTCCCGACTATTAAGGAGCGCCTTAAATCCATAAGTGTGGGCCCCTACAAAGCTCTTATTACAGGACTCTTAAAAAATCCTCTTAAAACAAGCAAGTCCTTTGTAGATGACAGCAAGGTCAGTGACCATCACGCAATTATTCCTACAGAGGAATATGTACAGCTAGACCATATGACAAATGAGGAACGCAAAGTATATGATCTGGTAGTAAGAAGATTCATAAGTGTGCTTTATCCTCCATTCGAATATGAGCAGACTACTATGCAGGGAACTGCTGGCAATGAACAATTCAGCGCAAAAGGAAAAATTGTAAAGGCTGTCGGGTGGAAGGCTGTTTACGAAAACAGTGATGCCGCATATCAGGATGATTTTGATGGTGACGATACCTTTGACGGCAGCACAGACACCTTCAGGCAGGCGGACCAGTCTCTTCCGCCATTAAAGCAGGGCGACTGCCTCCCTATTACACACACCTGCATCACAAATGGCAGAACAAAGCCTCCTGCAAGATTTACAGAAGCATCACTATTGTCTGCCATGGAAAACCCGGTAAGATACATGGAATCTCAAGACAAAAAGGCCAGAAAAACATTAGGGGAAACAGGAGGACTTGGAACCGTTGCCACAAGGGCAGATATTATTGAAAAGCTGTTTCATTCCTTCCTAATTGAAAAAAAGAATAATGAACTCCTTATAACTTCAAAAGGCAGACAGCTTTTGGAGCTTGTTCCCGAAGACTTAAAAAAGCCGGAGCTTACCGCTGAATGGGAGATGAAGCTTGCAGATATTGCAAAGGGTACTTTTAAGGAAGATAAATTTATCCATGATATAAGAAATTATACAAATGTTCTAATAGACGAGATAAAATCTTCAGAAGGAACCTTCCGCCATGACAATGTAACAAACACAAAATGTCCCCGCTGCGGCAGACGACTTCTCGCTGTCAACGGCAAAAATGCACGCCTCCTCGTATGCCAGGACCGGGAATGTGGATACCGGGAGACTATCGCACGCCTAAGCAATGCGCGCTGCCCGAACTGTCATAAAAAAATGGAAATCATCAAAAAGGGGGATGAAGAAACCTTCGTATGCGCCTGCGGATATAAGGAAAAAATGTCTGCATTTAAGGCAAGAAGGGAAAAAGAAGGCGCAGGCGTTTCCAAAAAAGATGTTCAGAAATATCTGAAACAGCAGAAAAATGAAACTGTAAATACTGCCTTTGCGGACGCACTTGCAGGGATTAAGTTAGATTAGAACTGAGAGAGAGGCCGTTGGGGACGGTGTAAAATGAAAAAGTGCCTGTCCCCAACCGGGGTGGGGACAGGTACTTTTTCATTTTACACCGTCCCCAGCCTAACCTCTATTTTATCTTAGAATAATACGTATCAGCCGTGTAAAGTGCCGCCGCCGGATTATGTCCCAGCACCCGGTCCTTTGTAACACCGCTTGTAACAAGTGCATTGGAATATTTGATAAACAGACTATCATGTCCCACGCACAGTCCCATAATAATATTCAGCTCTGTTCCAGCCTCATTCAAAAGCTCTGCCTGCAGTATCGGATTACACATATTAATTCCAATCTTACTGCATTTCTCTGGAATCCCCACATCTACCTTTGGTACAGTTCCTACCTTGCAGGCTGCGCCAAATACCTCAAAGCCATGATTTCTTAAAATGGCAGCAAGCGTATGACTTTCCTTCAAAAGACCTACGCAGGTGGCAATTCCAATCTTTTTCACCTCCAGCTTCTTAGCAAAAGCCATAATCTCCTCTATCCGTGTATACTGGCAGTAATGCTCACATTCTACTTCTGCGGCAGCAACCATAACCTTGTGATTGTCCTCTTCCTGATAACGAGGCATCGCTGTTTCAAACACCTCCTTATTCATATTTTTTGTGAGGCAGAACTCAGGATAGGTCTTATCCATCTTGTTGCAATTTTTAACCCCGCAGTCAATACATGACAATTTTTTCTCCATATGTCTTTTCCTCCATATTGTATTTTATAGTTCATTTTATTTTATCTACATAATAGGCTGCGATAAGGTCCACCATCCTGTTATAGCTTTTCACACCCTCCGCCTGCCCGTTCGCCTTAAGATATGTATCATTCACCCTATTGGATACTTCGGCCACTGCACCATCATATTTTTCCCAGAAATCTCTATTTGCAGCCAAATCAGCCTCCGCCTCCGGCGCCAGAAGCAGCCTCACCTCTTCCCATCCATCATAGTCTATCCTTCTAAGAACATTCATACAGTAAATCCAGCCCATCAGGTTTCCGCTGTAACGAAATTCTGTCTCCTTTGACTGGCTGCACGCCAAAAACGCAATAAAATTCGCCTCCTGCTCCTGCATAAATCCTCTGAGGTGGGACAGCTCATGGCACATAGTAAATGGGATATTATAGTCTGTCATCCCGCTGTTATAATTAGCCTCCACAGTAAAGGGAGAATAGATTCCCGTAAGATTCTGCACAGATAATATCCAGGGATTAATAAGTCCCTTGGGCTTTGGATAATATCCTGCAAGGCTCTCATAGGTCTTACCAAGATTCTGCATAGCAGCTACTGCCCCACTGTCTGATTCTTCCCCTGCCTGCATCACGCCATCGCCGTTTCGTTCCACAAGACTGCTTAAGCTGTTCACTTCCTCTGTCAGCCATAAGCATACCTCTTTTAATTCCCTGGCGGAATACTCCCTAAGCTCTATCCCAGAGCTTTCTGAAAAGGTTTCCCTGTGGTAATTTACCCCACAGTTAGCTTCATAAAGAAAAAACAGAACACACACTGCTAAAAACAGACTGTAAATCCAGCTAATTAAAATATCCCGGTCTTCTTTTTTCCTGGCAGCCCTGCCTACTCTCATCACTCCTGTTATCAAAGTCCATAGAAGCAGTATGTACAGGAGCACCTCTGACACTGAAAATGGCACAAGACCTGCCAGTCTGCCGATACTGCCAACCCACACAGGGTAAATATGTACGCTGTACCACTGAGCAGATGTATGGGAAATCCTGGAAATAAAAAGAAGCACAAGACCGGCTGCAAGTAAAATGCAGCCGATTATTCTTTTTAAGACAATTCTTTTTCTATGCTTCTCCATAGCCTCCCCGATTTCTTTTATCTACATTTTCTTATTTCAGATATCTCTCCAATACTTTCATAAGCCTTCCAACATCTATCGGCTTCGAAATATGCTCGTTCATTCCACATTCCTTGCTGTGCTTAATGTCCTCTGCAAAAGCATCTGCTGTCATGGCAACAATAGGAAGTCCTGCGTCCGGGCGGGATAATCCCCGGATTGCCTCCGTTGCCTCATAGCCATCCATAACCGGCATCCTTATATCCATAAGAATCGCATCATAATAACCGACCTCAGACTGCTTAAACTTTTCTACGCAAATCTCACCATTTTCTGCCCATTCCACATGAAAACCTACTTCTGTGAGAATATCCTCTGCAATCTCCCAGTTCAGTTCAATGTCCTCTGCCAGAAGAATCCTTCTGCCTGTAAAGTCCTTTTCCTCACTGGCTTCTTGTCCTTCTTCCGGCACGCTTTCATCTCCGCCTATATAACGCCTGAGCTCTGCATATAGATTTGACTTAAATAATGGTTTGGAAATAAAGCCATGGATACCTGCCTGGGCCGCTTCCTCCTCTATATCACTCCAGTCATACGCAGAAATAATCAAAATCGGTACATCATCACCTACAATCTTACGAATCTCACGGGCAGTCTCCATACCGTCCATCTCAGGCATTTTCCAGTCAAGAAGCACTACCTCATAGCCCTCTTGCTTTTTATAATGATGTTCAATCAGCTCAAGCGCTTCTTTTCCGCTAAGAGCCCATTCAGCCGACACGCCTATCTCTTTTAAAGCTGATACAGCACTTCGGCATAAATCTTCATTATTATCCACTACCAGCATACGCCATGGTGGAAGAACCATATCCCCTCCGCTTACCATAACTTTTTCTAGGTCAAGAACAACATGAAATTCACTGCCCTTTCCCACTTCACTTTGAACTTCAATAGTTCCCTTCATCTTGTCTACAATATACTTCGTAATCGCCATTCCAAGACCAGTTCCTTCAATCTTCTGAACCTTGGAATCTTCTCTTGAAAACGACTCAAATATCTTCTCCTGAAACTCTGGTGACATTCCAATTCCATTATCCTTCACACGGAAATGACACCGTATGTACTGTTCTCCCAAAGGAGATTCATCCTGCGTCAGATAGACGTTAATCCTTCCTTCTGTTGGCGTAAACTTAATCGCATTGGAGAGCAGATTAATCAGTACCTGATTCAAACGTACCCCGTCACAATAGACGTCCTCTGTTTCTATTTCCTGAATAAAAATATCAAAATGCTGCCGCTTTTCTTTAACCTGCGGCTGTATAATATTTACAATACTATTCATCGTATCCTTAAGAGAAAGAACATCGATATTAAGTGTCAGTCTGCCGCTTTCAATTTTTGACATGTCGAGCACATCATTAATAAGACCAAGAAGATGTTTGCTTGACAGACTGATTTTTTTCAGACAGTCAAACACTCTGGCCGGCTCATGAATATTTGTCATGGCAATTGCAGTCATTCCAATAATGCCGTTCATCGGTGTACGGATATCATGACTCATATTGGATAAAAATTCACTCTTTGCCCGGTTTGCGCGGACTGCTTCCTTCTCTGCCTGATAAAGCTGCTGTAAATGCTGCTGAGACATTCTATAATATCTCACAAATATAAACAGCACCGCAAGCAGAATAATACTGCATGCGCCCAGCATAGTATACTGTCTCCGATTGCTGAGTCTGTTAATGGATTCATCCAGAACGCCATCCTGCATAATAGATACCAGATACCACTCTGAACCCGGAAGCTCTGAGCAGTATAGATGCCGGTGCGTATCTCCTATAGCAACCAGTGCAGAATAGTCCTCCCCTGCATCCATTGCTGACTTCATTTTCGCTGCATGCTCTTCTGCCTTTAAGTCATCTCTGATACGGTCAAGATAATTATCCTGGTATTCTTCTCCTGTCCTTACTACAAAGGCACCATTCTTACGGATAATGTGAGAATATACCATAGCGTTATCTTCCTCTAATACAAGCTCCTCCTCCAGATACTTCATCGGAACCGCCGCCACAAGAACCGTGCTTGTATTTCCGCTCTTCATCGGATACACTGCATCAGCCGCCAGAATCAGAAGTCTCTCTCCTTCTTCATTATAACCACTACTTATCTGCTTTGAACGGTTATTTATAATATCCTTCATCTCTATCTCATCAAAGAATTTTATGTCTGAACCGTAAATCGTCTCAGACTCTCCATTCTCTGAATAAAAGCCCAGATGTGTAAACTCCCTTACTCCTGCACTTAAGGCCAGCTCCTCAAGCAGCTCCTCCCCATATACAGATTCTGCCGGGGGAGTACGTCTGATTATTCCCTCTACCTGCGACACACGAAGCGAAGTAATGGCTTCAAACTTTTCCTGAAGCTGGTTACTTACCTCCTCCATATAAATGGCGCCAATCTCCTGGAGCGCTTCTTCACTTTTCTGGGTCATATACATCCCAATCAGGATGAAAATTGTAATACATAACACAATCAGTCCGCTAAAGCTGAACCACAAGAATTTCCTCGTCTTTTTATACATGAATCAAAGCTCCTCACAATTTGTCTATGTGATTCATTATAAACGAGTTTCATCATGAAATCAATTCCCTATTATCCTAACGCTACATCTAATATCATCATTACAAGAAATCCAACAAGAAATCCAAGTGTTCCTTCTTTACCTTCCTCTCCCTCAAGATGTGCTTCAGGTATCAGTTCTTCTACCACTACATAAATCATAGTCCCCGCTGCAAACGCAAGACACACAGCAATGCAGCTTCTTACTGCACTGGCGAATGCTGCTGCAAGCACACCGAAAACCGGCTCCACTGCGGCTGTCATACTGGCAATTAAAAAAGCCTTTTTCTTCCCCATTCCTTCCTTTACAAGCGGAAGCGCCACTGCTGTTCCTTCTGGAAAATTCTGGATTCCAATTCCAATCGCCAGGGCGGCCGCACCGGAAAGAAGGGCCATGTCCTCCGGCCTTTGTGCCGCAAGTGCAAATGCCAGCCCCACCGACATTCCTTCTGGAATATTATGGACAGTAATTGCCATCACAAGCATTGCTGTACTTTTTCTTAGAGTTACCTTCTTACCCTTCTGCTCTTTAAACCATTTTTTTAAAAATCCGTCTGCAGACAGAAGGGCAGCCACTCCAAGGACAAAACCGCCTGTCATTACAAGCCATCCTGTCTGTCCGTTCTCCTCTGCAAAATCAAGTCCCGGAAGTAGAAGCGACCATACAGATGCTGCAACCATAACACCACCTGCAAATCCAAGAAAACCATTCTGAACCTTTGCGCTTATCTCCCTTTTTACAAAAAAGATTCCGGCAGCTCCTAACGCTGTTATCGAAAATGTACCAATCGTTCCAAGAAATGCTAAAAAAACTCCATTCATACCTATCACCTCTGTGAATAGTATATGAATGGAGCCCGTTTTTGCTAATCCTCTTACATTTTGACAACTTCCATATGCTGCCGTCTGTATGCATCATTATCCTTCTGTTTAAGCTCTCTTTCCACCTGGGCCAGCCTTCTCTCAAATTCCGCTGCCTTAGTGTCATCCTTTTCTATGCTAAGCTGTGCTTTAAGCTTCTCCTTTTCCTTTCTAAGCTTTTCAATCTCTCTGTCAACTTTATCTGTACTTCCTTTATATCTTCCTTCACTCTTTTTTTCATCCGGTACCCTTTTTTTGCTGCCTTTTGTCTTATCAGCCTTCTTTTCCGGAATATATTCATCATATCTTGGCTTCGACAGGCTGTTTTTCTCCTCTATTTCCCTCCCGCCTGTCTTGGGCTGCTCCTCTGCCTTTCGTGATTCACACACTCTTTCTGTTTCCCGGATATTCTCTGCCGGCTGCTGCGGACTAGTTATTTTGTCTATTACTGTACTCATTTTGTCGTCCTCCTTTTAAAGATATACAATATTATAAACTATCCACAAAGGATTTCAAGCAATATGTACCGAACTGTTCTTTATATGTATTGAAATGACTGCTAGACGCTGCAGGCAGCAGCAAAATTCATTTTTTCATTATATCCTTAAAATGGTTTTAGGATTTCTGTAATCTGAAAACCTTAATTTGCGGAAGCACTCTCCTCATATCCTTCTCCATAAAGACTCCTGTCGTTTCCTGCAGAGCTGCCGACACTGAAATTGCACTTCCCAATCTTATGGCTTCTTCTATGCCAAGCCTTCTCTTCATCCCTATTGCATATCCTGCAATCATTGCATCGCCACATCCTACTGTATTTACAGGTTCAATTGCAGGAACTTCTGCCCGAAATGTACCTTCATTACTGACAATTAAAGACCCTTTTTCTCCCAATGAAATTACTACGACACCCACACCTTGGCGGTGAATTTTTTCTGCCGCAGCGGCCAAAGCACTTTCGTCAATATCATAATTACCTGTAAGCATACAGATTTCATCTATATTAGGTTTAATCATATCGGGCATTGCTTCTATTCCAAGTTTTAAAGCATTTCCACTCGTGTCTAATATTACTTTTTTCCCTGCCTTCTTTGCAATCTGTATCAGCCTTTGATAGGAATCTCCACAAATCCCTGTTGGAAGGCTTCCTGACATAACCACAACATCTGCTTTATCTACCAGTTTTTCATACTTTCCTAAAAACCCTTGAAGTTCATCCTCTGTTACGTTAAACCCAGGTTCAAGAAACTCTGTCTGGCTGCCATCAGTTTCATCAAATATGTTAATACAGCAGCGGCTTTCTTTTTTTAAATAGTAAAAGTCAGTTTTTACCTGGTCTTCCTGTAATAATTCCTCAAGTAATTTTCCTGTATGCCCGCCTAGGAATCCTGTTGCCAGTACATCCTCTCCCATAGTTTTTACACACCTTGTCACATTAAGGCCCTTTCCCCCAGGTGTACAAACACATGTTTTCACCCGATTTGACTTTCCACCCGCAAATTTCTTTACCACAAATCTCCTGTCAATAGAAGCATTTAAAGTCACTGTCAATATCATCTGTGTTTACCTCTTAAACTTGTCCTGGAACCGTACATCATATCTTATAGGCGCATCCGCATATTTTTATTTTCTCCATGACCAGCCTTTTTACTGCCTCCATCCCTGCAAGCCCCAGCTTTTTAGGATCGTACACATCTGGCTTTTTGGCAATCAGTGTCTTACCTGCATTCACATAGGCAGCTCTCAGCTCCGTTGCAAAATTTACCTTGCATATTCCCCGTCTTATGCAGTCCTGCACATCACTGTCCGCTAAACCTGATGCCCCGTGTAATACCAGTGGAACATCTACAACCTTTTTAATTTCTGTAATCCTTTCCGTATTAAGAACAGGCATACCTTTATAAAATCCGTGTGCAGTCCCAATCGCGACTGCAAGTGAAGAAATTCCTGTCTCATAGGCGAATTCCTTTGCCTCCAGCGGATCTGTATTTGTATCTTTTTTGGTTTCTAAATCATCTTCCTTTCCTCCAACTCTGCCTAACTCTGCTTCAACTGGAATTCCAAAGGCTTTTGCTACGTCAGCAACCTTCCTGCTGACAGCTATATTGTTCTCAAAGCTTTCATGAGAGCCGTCTATCATAACAGAGGTATATCCCTCTTTCATAGCCTGAACAGCTAATTCAAAACTATTTCCATGATCTAGATGCAGGCATACCGGAATCTGTACTTTTAATGCCTCCGTTGAAACCATGGCATAATAAGTTTTTAAAGTACCATATTTAATTGTGGACGGAGTCGTCTGAAGCATAACCGGGGCCTTTAATTCTTCTGCTGCAGCAATAACCGCTTTTATCATTTCCATATTTTCTACATTAAATGCTCCCACTGCATAGCCGCCCTGCTGTGCATCAGACAGCATCTGTTCTGATGTAACTAATGGCATATCTTTCCCCTCCTCTTCTAATGTTTTTTTATTTTAATGTAATATATGCATCCAGTCCTTTTGGCTTGTCCGGATTCACTCCCCTAAGCAGAGCTTTTTCAAGCGCAATTAATTGACAGATACTTATTAAACCAATTCCATAGACAGCGAAATCTACATCCTTCCCTATGCATATATGAAAGTCTGCATCATACTGGTTGCTTGTATGGCAGTCTACAGCTACAATTGTTCCTTTATTTCTTTTTAAATCCTCTATCATGTCCCTCTGGTATGTTTTATTTTCATCCTGGGTCATAATAATAGTTAATGTATTTTTATTATTAAGCACCATTGGACCGTGCCTGTAATCCAATACACGGAAATATTTTCCACTTATCATTGCAATCTCTGTAAATGCAAGTGCACCTTCCTCTGCAATGCCACAAAGCGGGCCATCGGCAAGTACGATGACATCCGAAAATTCCTTCAAAGCAATTTCATGTGCAACCGGCCTTGTTTTTTCAAGCAGTTCCTGTTCTCTGTCTATCATGTGGATAATGTCCTTATACATATTGTGTTGCGAAAAACAGGTCGAAAAGACAAACAGCATTCCTGTATATAATGTCGTAACTGTGCGCGTCTGGCACACACTTTCATCATATGCCCACGGCAGAACAATACTAAAATCTGAAATTGATACCAGTGTGCTATCCTCTTTCATAGTGACTGACATGATTTTTGCATGATAATTATCTCTTATATACTGTGCTGCCCGTACAATCTCTGTTGTCATTCCTGAACGCGATAATATGACAACAACAGCCCCTTCTACTGACATCCTGTATAAGTCCGGATTAACAAGGAATTCGCCACCTGTTATACTTACTGCCTTTACGTCTTTCTTAACTGCAAAAATGTGTTCTAAACTTTTACACAGCATAAAGCTGGAGCCGCATCCCATAAAAACAAATTTTTCTCTTCCAGTTTCTGTAAAAAAATCTGAAATTTTTTCTCTGTTTTTTTCAAAGTAACTGCTTGTTTTTTTTAAAGCTTCTGTCTGAGACATTATTTCTTTTTCTGTTAAATACATTTATACATTTCCCTTCTATTTATTTTTTTAATTCTGACTTGTAAAAGCTCTCTGGAATATACTCTTTGTTTTCTTCTAAAATATCCTCCAGTAAGGGCCCGGCAATACTGTCACAATTAATAAGCGGATGTATCATCAGGCTTTGATACAGCTTTAACTTATTCCTTTCAGATACAGCCGAAAGAAGCATCTTTTCAAAAGCCTTCATTGTAAAAATTAAAGGAGCCGCTGCTTCAGGCAGCTTTTCTACTGCTACAGGCAGCACACGATTTTTATTTACCACACACGGAACCTCTACAAATCCGTCATACGGCAGTTCTGTAACAGCCCCCTTATTCTGTGTTACAAGATAGTGAATTCTATTATCTCCTTTATGTAAAGAAATAATTGTATCTATCACAGTTTTGGAATACCCAGAACCTCCTCTTTTCGTCAGCCCTTCCGGTACATAATCAATTCCCTCATATTCAGCCAGCAATTGTGCATTAATATCCTTAACAATTTGCGAACGAACCTTTAATTCCTTCTGCTCTTTTTCAATTATGTCTCTTTCCAGATAATAGTATTGAAAATACTGATTCGGCAAATATCCCAGCTGTCTGCACAAACGTGACGGAAACGGTGTTCTGTCTGATTCATAGTCCTCCAGTCTGTCAAGAATTTGGGGCAGAATCTCCTCTCCGTTTAAAAGAAAGCTGTCGACAACGGCCAGATGGTTCAAGCCTCTCCAGTTCATATAAAAATTGTCTGTTTCTTCAAATTGCATTTTTACACGTAAAAACTGCAGCAGTCGTGTACTGGCATTACATACTCCAATTACATTTTTTACACCACATCGGTACAATGCCTCTGCAATCAGTTCAGCAGGGTTTGCAAAATTAAGCACCCATGCACTAGGGGCTTTTGCTTTTACAATCTCTGCAATCTTCTCTATTTCGTAATATGAGCGCAAGAACGTAGAAACACCGCATACGGAAACCGTCTCTACAAAGGGAATCCTATATTTTCTGCCAAGTAATTCGTCCTGTATTCTTTGGTCCTCACCGCCGATTCTAAATTGGAGAAGAAGGTAATCACAGCCATCAATAGCTTCCTCGTATGTCGGCACATATTGAATGTGAATGTCTGCCTTTGATTTCTTCACAATTCTTTCACACAGGCCTCCAACTATCTTCTGGCGTTCCTCATCAATATCCATAAATTTTATATTTACTCTGCCAAATATATCTATATTCTGTGCAATCAAATCTGCTATTTCTGGCGAAAATATACTGCCGCCCCCTATAATACTAAAATTTACTGCCATCTACATCCTCCTATATGCTCTATTGATTTTTGTTCTGATTTTGTCAAGCGCTTCCATCCTTTGTTCTAATGGTAAAAAAACTTTTCTGTAAATCTCCTGATAGTATTCCGTACGTTCCCTATCAGGATGTACCATCCTTATTTTTGTACTGTCTGAAATACGCCACGCTTCCTCATAATCCCGGAAAATGCCGGATCCTGTTCCTCCAAGCATTGCTGCCCCAAGTGCTGATGCTTCTGTAATTTCTGGTGATAGTATGTCTATATTCAAAATGTCTGCCTTTATCTGCATCCATACAGGACTTTTGCCCGCACCTCCCACAGCCACAATTTTAGTATGCTCGTCTCTTTCCCTATTAAGCCATCCAAGCATCTTAAGATTTTGAAATGCCATTCCTTCTATCATGGCTCTCAAAAGTGTTCCACTGTCTGTCTGCTCCTGAAGTCCGCAAAATACCCCATATATATGATGATTAGTCTCGGGAACACAGGTTCCAAATACTTTTGGTATAAATAGTTCTGTAGAAACCGGATGTTCATTATATAGTTTCTCAACATCTTTAAAGCAGCTCTCCCAGTCAAGAGAAAAGCCATATTCCTGCCTTGCAATAATCTGGTTTTTTAACCATTCAGTCTGCGCCGCACCAATTGTTTCCATCATATCACTGTGAAAATCTGGAATAACATGTTTATCCGATATATGTCTGCATCCCTGTATCCGCCCTATCAAGTCTCCCTTAGAGAAAACAGCGATCAGGTCTACAGTTCCTGTTACGTTAAATATATTGTTCTCTAATTCCGAATGACAAGCAAATGCGGCGCATTCATAATCGTGTCCGCCAGTACACACAACTGTCTTATGGGAAAGCCCTGTATCCTCAGCTACACGTTTTTGTACATTACCTACCGCAATTCCGCTTTCTACAGGGCATCCCATAGCTTCCTCGTCCAGCCCGCTTTGTTCAAGAAAATAGGAAAGCCATTTATTTTTCTGCCAGTCCCACATCCCGCAGGAAGCTGCTGTACTATAATTCCGTACTGTCTCCCCGCATAATTTCCATAATATGTAGTCATCTACTGACAACACATGTGCAATCTTACTCTTTTGCCCGGTCCGGCAAAAGGCACTTAAATGTATTCCTGAATTATCTGCCTCCAACGGATATCCTGTATAACTTTGAAAATCCTCATGCGTATACTGTTTTTTATAAGCATTTACTTCATCCAGCCGCATTTTATCATCCGTTTTCAGATTTATCTGCCTTCCATTTCCATCTAGCAAAAGTAGAGTACACCCACAACTGCTGACGGCAATACTGTATACAAATGAATTTTTTGGCAATCTGCGGACGGCTTTATAAATTGTTTTTTTTGTAATCTCCCATAAAATCTCTCCATTAAAATTCCTCTGAGGACCAGTATCTGCAATGCTTCCTTTCTGTGTCCTATATGCACTTAAAGTAGATGATTTTTCAAAGCTGACAATTTTTTTCATTCTGTCACATACTACTACCTTAATACTGGTTCCCCCAATGTCTATTCCCGCAATATACTCCATTTAAGCTTCACCTGCCCTCTTTTTTTATCCCTTCGTCGAACCGCCTGCAATACCTTGTATCAAAAATTTTCTAAATACAATGGCAATAATTGCGGGAGGAATTAAAGCTATAATGCCGCCTGCATTCATCAGTCCATAATCCACCGTACTCTTTGTTACAAATTCAGATGCCACTACTGCAATTGGCTTTGTCTCGTGTCCTGGTGCTAAGATAAGCGGTATCTGAAACTGATTCCACGTCTGGAGAAAAACAATTAGCGATGCCGCAAAAATAATGGGGTATGATACAGGCAGAATAATTTTGAGCATCACATAAAACTTTGAACCTCCATCTACATAAGCAGCTTCCTCCAGTTCCTGCGGCAGTGTATCGAAGTAACTAATCAAAAGCCAGACTGTCATCGGAAGAAAGGATGTAATATAAACCAGAACCAGACCAGCTAAATTATTTAGCAGTCTTAAAGAAATATACAATTTATATAATGGAATAATCGTTGCAAACACAGGAATTGCCATCGTAAACAAAAGTACATTCCTCATTACCACACTTCCTTTAAATTTTAGTCTGGACATAGGATATGCACATAATACTGCCATTGGTATCCCGATTAGTAATGACAATAATGCCGCTTTCATAGAATTTCCAATTCCTCTTCTATATAAAAGTGCCTGTTGTTCTGTATCAAGCAGCAGCTTCTTATAATTTCCAAAAGTTGGATTTTCAGGAAAAAATGTCGTAACCTCTCCCATCATTTCCGACTGCGGTGTAATGCTCATAATAAAAGACCACAAAATAGGACCAAGGCAAAATACTATAAAAAGGACCACTGCGGCAGTATATCCAATTCTGGATCCAGCCGTTCTTTTTCTTTTCATAGATAATTCACCTCCCTGTACAAATTTCTTATATAAAGCAGACCGAGTATCCCGGCAAAAATCATAATAATATAAGTTATTGCACTTCCAGCACCATAATCGAGAAAATTAAATGTCCTCAAATACGCATCCATCATTAGTGTCTTACTGACATCCCCATATCCCGAAAGGGATACAATTTCATCAAATACATTAATCGCATTAATTGAAGTTGAAGTTACAACAATTCCAAGTGATGGCATTAGAAGCGGCAAAGTAATTTTCCGAAACATCTGACCGGTACTGCTTCCATCAATAGCTGCTGATTCATAAATATGGCTGGGAATTCCTTGTAGCGCTGACAGAAGAACTATTGCACAGAAAGGAATATTTCTCCAGGCTACCACCAGTGCCACAATTAGGATAACAGAGAATCGATTGGACAGCCACTGGACTGGTTCCTCTATTAATTCACATCTTAGAAGCAGCCGGTTTAAAAAACCATAGCTTGGGTGAAAAATCCAACGCCACATAACACCATTCACAATGGGAGGAAGCGCCCACGGAATGATTGCAGCTGCTGTCAAAACTCCTTTTATCTTTGTATTTACATTAAGCAGCATGGCAAATGCTATACCAATTACTACAGTAAGAATTACAACTCCCACAAGAATAATAATTGAGTTCAAAAATGAATACCAAAAATTTGAATCTGCCAAGATCATCTGATAATTTTTAAATCCGACTATTTTATCATTCTGGGGTTCTGTAAGCTTCATCTGCTGCAGACTATATGTGAAAGTAACTAAAATCGGATAAAAAACAAGTCCGCACATCAAAACAACACTTGGCGCCAGCATAATATAGGGGGGTGTATTTTTTCTTTTTTTCATGTCCTTCACCTGTGATACTCACCGACGCTGCACATCACTGAATATCCTTTCTTATACTAGTAAACCTGCCGTTTCTTCATCATTTCAATTCTGCTACCTTCTTTTCAATATTTTCACAGGCCTGCTCTGGTGTCATCGCTCCTTGAACCATCTGGTTAACACTATTATAAATTGTATTGCTCATTTCAGAATACCATTGCGGAATGCCTCCTGGAAAAGGTGACGCTATATACTCAGACTGTTCAATCAATACTTCGCCGCCTACTATGTCACCGCTTTCAATTAGCTGCTGAAGCGCTTTTGTACGGGTAGGAATGTTTCCCTTTTCCTTATACATCTTTATCTGAATTTCTGGAGATGTATACCAGTTGACAAACTCTTTTGCTGCTTCTTTATTCTCTGAATATTTTGAAACGCCTATTCCTTCCGGCAGGGCAAATGTTGCAGTTTTAATGTCACCGTTTCCTGGAACCAGCATTGCAGATGCCTTTCCTACTATCTGAGACTCATCGGGATTATTAATCAGTCCTATATAATAGGTTGGACCAATCATAAAGCTTGTAGCACCGGCAGTAAGCTTCCCATATACTTCCACATCCTTCATGTTCTCACTTGCAGGATCAATCAGTTTATCATCATTAACCATCTTATTCACAAACTCAAGTGCCCCGAGAACATTTTCTTTTTTTAAAGTGAAATCATCGTTAAAAATGTCACCGTATTTAGACAATGTCATCCAAAAAAGACTTGTGGTAGATGCCTCTGTTGCAGATAAAGTCATGGCAATGGGATAATTACTTATTCCCTGATCTTTAATTTTTTTACATGCCTCATAAACTTCATCCCACGTTTTTGGTGCTTCTGTAACGCCAGCCTGCTCAAAATGCTCTGTATTATAGTAGGCAAGGCGGAAATCATTTGCATATGGAAGCGCTACAATCTGATCATTATACATAAATGACTTAACTGTAGGCATCCCTTCAATCTCTTCCTCCGGCATTTCTATAGGTTCAAACCAATCTGCCGCACCAAACTCGCCTACCCAGGACCAGTCAACTTCAATTACATCTGCAGGTGCTGTTTCTCCAGCAGCCGCAATCGAAACTTTATTCCGAATATCATCCCAGCCCACAATGTTTATTATTACTTTTATCCCTGTTTTTTCGGTAAATTCTTTAAGTAATTCACTTGACGGCTCTGCCCAGGGAGGAACCATTACTACGATTTCCTTTTGTTCCTCTTTCTTTCCAAAGCCTTCTTCTTTTTTTCCATTTCCGCATGCTGTCAGCATGACTGAGACTAAAAAAACACAACAGACAATACTCAAAATACGTACTCTACTTTTCTTCATTTTTGTTCCCCTTTCTTTTTTATAAACTACGTAGTCATTAATTGGTTATAACCATTTTGACATTTTTCATATATCTTGTCAACACTTTTTTATTTTTTTTGTAATCATTTCCAACTTTTTGACCTTTATTCTTTTCTTTACTGCCTTTTTATGATATACTTGATATGGCATAGATTCCCCATTTTACAATTCTTTATAACTTTCATTACACATAACTATAAGTAGAATAGGATGATTATAATGATTACCCATATTGAGGAACAAAAAAATAAATACAGCCAGCTTTATAATACCTTTTACAGCAAAATCACAAGTGGTGAATGGGAAAACGGACATCGGATTGAACCTGAAAGAGAGTTATGTCAATTATATAACGTCAGCCGTATTACAGTACGTGAAACATTGCGCCTTCTAGAGCAGGAGGGCCTAATTGTTAGGCAGCAAGGAAGAGGAACATATGTACGCCGCAAACCAATAGAACAAAAACTAAATAAACTTTATAGTCTAAGGGAACATTTTAAAAAAGAAGGAGTAGAAAATATTGCAGAAATCCGCTCTTTTGAACGTATTTCAGCAAATTTATTTTTATCCCGTGCATTAAATATAAAATTAACCGATGATGTTATAAAAATTGTCCGGGTTTTTTATGCTGCGGGAACTCCATATGTATTGGAGACTAATTATCTTCCTGCTGCATATTTTAGGGATATTACTGAGAAAATGGTAGAAATGCAAGGATTATATAATAGTTTTTCTACATTAGGCATTTCTATTAGTAAAGCAGTTGAACAAATCAAGCCTATCTTGATTGATAAATCGACTGCTGGCATCCTTCAGGTAAGAACGAATGATGCTGCAATGTTTATTGACAGAACTACCTATTCCCAAGATGTTGTTATAGAATTTTCCAGAAGCATTGTGCGCAGTGATTATTTTATATACACGGTTGAACTTTCTTAGGAACTAAAAAAAGGGGTAACATCTGAATATTATCTTACTGTTCATACAAAACCTCTTAACCGGACTGATACAGTACTTCTCGCCGGAGCATAAAAAAATTATCCAAAATGGCGGACCTGTGTCTCTGACACCAGTCCGCCATATCTTATTATTCAATCCCGCACCAGTCAATTACAATAGAAGCAAAATGTTTTGCATACTTTACAACATCCTCAATCTCAATATACTCATCTGCCTGATGCAAAGAATCATTGCCCAGTCCATATACTACAGCCGGAGTATCTGCAAAACGGTCAAATCAAAAGATTTCAGAAGATAAAAATTAACCTTAACAATACTTTAGCTTTGTAATAATATCAAATTTATCACAAAGCTAAAGTACTTTTTTATTTACTTATATCCTAGTCTTTTCCCAACAACCGAAACCAGTATCTCAACACCTTTATACAACGCCTCTGTGTTAAACTTCATATCCTTGCTGTGAAGTCCTGGAACAAGATCTGCGCCAAGTCCGATATAACCTGCCTTACATCCCAATAACTTTGCAAAGAAATGGAAATCCTCCGAGCCCGGTGTGTGAATATCTGGTACTAAATTCTCTTTCCCCAGAACCTCGCAGATTGCCTCTGCATTTGTCGCCGTCATCTCATCAGAATAGATTGCTGCCGGCACATATGTTGTGTCTACCTCTGCTGTAGCTCCCATTGCTTCTGCTGTAGACTGAATTGCCCTGTTCATCTTTTCAAGCAGCTTATCCATCTCCTCATTATTCTGACAACGCACATCTACTGTCATGACCGCCTCTTCGGCAATTGTATTCACCGTACCAACACCGGTATCAATTCTTGTTATCTTAATTGAATGAGATACTCTGGGATCTATACGGATAGAATTAATCGCATTAGCCATCAGTATTGCAGTCTCAACTGGATTAATTCCAAGGTGCGGCCTTGCACCGTGGGCAGTCATTCCCTTAATCCTTATTGTAGTCGGTGCACATCCGCCATGCCAGAGGGCAGCCGTTGCTGTTCCAAGCACTGCCTCCCCAATAGGTCTTAAGTGGATTCCTACAATTTCGGTCATATCATTAAAGAGACCGCTTTTTATAATTGAATTGGAGCCCTTTAAAGATTCCTCTCCCGGCTGGAAGATAACATAAAGCTTGCCTTTTTCAATACCTCTGTCCGCGATTTCCCTTGCAGCAGCCATTACCATACCGCTGTGGCTGTCATGACCGCAGGCATGGCGGTATTCTGTCTTTCCATCAATTTCATATTTGAGTGCATCCATATCAGCACGCATGCCCAACACTGGACCTGGCACCCCGCTGTCCAGAACGCCAAGTACTCCTGTTGTTCCTCCGATACCGCGTGTTACCTTATAGCCGTATTTTTCCAGCTCATCAGCCAGAAATGCAGATGTTCTCACTTCTTCAAATGCAATTTCAGGCTTCTCGTGTATGTACTGATACACTTCCTGTACATATTCTCTGTTTTTCATTGCGTTACTTATCCTTTCTATCATTGTTCCTTGTGACAACTATCTTCCTAAAATGAAGCTTGCCACGAACATTCCAAGAAATCCACATACAATATCAATTCCAACAAGGGCCGGATAATGCTTGCTTTCAACATCCGCTGTTCCAAGAACTCGTCCCATATACTGGAATACAGAACCAAAAAGCATAATACCTACAAGAAGGATTCCAGCCTGTGAATTAGTAAGCTCTCCGTTGAGTGCAAGACTTGCCGCTGCTCCTACTCCGCCGCCTGTTGACAGCAGGCCTGCTACCACTACTGTTGCCGCAATACCAGGAAGTCCAAATATTCCCATAACTGGTCCAAATATCTTACCTATAACAGTTGACAGTCCGCTTAAGTTAAGAATCTGTATCATAGCAAAGGCGAATAAAACATTCGGTGCCATGTTATTCATAGACATATTGAAGCCCTTACGCGCTCCCATGACAAAGCTTTCAATAAAATTTCTCTTTTTTTCTACTTCTGCCGGTTTATTTAATTCTTTTGTCTCCATTAATTTAAGCCTCCTTTACTACTTTGCTCACATACAGGCGCACAATATTTGTTGCAACTACTTTAAACAAAAGGACAATTACAAGCGGAAGAATTACCGGAACACTTAAAAATGTAAATAATGCCGCTCCACTTGACAGGTAATTTGTCAGCACTGCTCCTGCATTTAACTGGAAGCCTCCTGCAAATATTATTCTTTCCTTTGATGTTATATCACCGCGCTCAAAAAGCTCTTTTGTCATACCTGCACCAGTATCTGTGGACTGAAGGCTTGCAACTAAGGCAAGTCCGCAGATTCCCGGGATTCCCATAACCGGCTTGAGCAATGGATTGAGCAGTTTATGCGCTGCCCTAAGGCCATCCATATCCTCTACGATTTTAACGATACCAAGCGCCAGCATTACTGCCGGAGCAAGTGTAAGCGCAAACAGCCATCCGTCACGGACACCGGCTCCTCCTGTTCCTCTGAAGTTCGCCGCTAAAGTCCCTGCTTCCTCCGTAACCGTACCCAGGCTTCCAAATGCACCAAGTACATTTGTAAAATCGAAGAATTTCAAAAATCCCTCTGCATCCTTGAATAATCCGGAAAAGAACAAAATTGCAAGTACTAATGAAATATAACCGGATATTCTTACTTTTTCTTCAGAAGCATTCTGCGCTTCCAAGTTTGTGTTTTCCATAATTTCTTTTTTCTCCTTTCAGATATTCCTTTTATTAAGTTTTCCTTAATATTTTATAAACTAAAAATACCACCTTCCAGCGCGCCATAATACGACCTAAATTTGACCAAAAATAAAAGTCTGCCAAAAGCAGACTTTAAAGTTTCAAATATCAAATCTTAAAAGGCGTCCAGGCCGACCCTTTTTACCTGAAGCCGCCTCCTGCCCAATTACATTTACAAATCCTTTTTCTTCCAGCTTTTCCAAAATACGGTTCATACTGCGGATATTGATCTTCATATGCTCTGCTAATTCCTTAGAAGTAAAAATATTATTATGCTTTTTATGCAGATACATCTGAATACGATGCACTGTCTCAACATTAAACCCGCACTGTCTGGCAATATATAGGACCTGTTCGTCTCCAGCACATTTTTTCGCTTCATTTACAAAAGGCAGAATAAACTGTCCTGCATCTTCGCCAAACAAGTAATATGCATTGCTTCCTTCATACTGTGCCACCTTCATGGCTGCCTTCATAGCCCGCCTTTTTGTTTCCAGCAGATTGCTGCCGCTTCCAATTCCGATTTTAAATATGTATGGAAACCGTGCTGCAAGATGATTCAACAATTCAAATTCATCAAATATATTTTCCTGTACCTCAACAAATTTTTTATGAGTAATAATATGAATTTCCTTTTGGGATATCTCACTCACCACTCCCTGCAGTTTCTGCGCGTATTCATAAATATAAGAAAGTATATTGTTTCTATGCAGCATACGCTGATATTCATCTGAATACATCAACGCGTACTCCGCAGCAGTCTGCATTTCCACAACAATCATCAAGTAGTTGTCTAGATTCCCGCTGGTTTCCTCCACCAGTTTTTGCAGAAATATAATCTGGGAGCGGACCATATCAAAGGTCGGCAGCGCATGTATTGTTCTGATGCCTTCTCCCTTTAATATTTTTTCAACTGTATTAAGCCTTGTAATGACAATTTTTTTATGTTTCTCTTCAATTTCTTTTATATGAAATTCAACTGCACGGTCATTATATGCCTGTGCAGTAACATCTCCCCTATAAATGGAAAATACATCCTCTCCACAGGGCACTCCTATATCACTCAGCGCTCCTTCCACCATCTTACGGTGATAAGAATCTACACTTAGATCTGTAATTCTGAAGCCCTGATTAAAGGCAAGTATTAGTGCACGCAGAAACGTACTTTCCTCACTTGGAAAGAAGGACCACACTGTCTCTTTTTTTATCCTTTTTAGAGAATAATAATACGGTGCTTTCCCTGCAAAAAGAATTCCGTCCCACTCCTTTTGTCTACCGTCAATAATAAGAGGAGCCTCTTTATAGTCTTTATAAAAACAAAATTCTACCTCATGGATTCCGTCAAAACTTTCTGCCGCTTTTTTACATGCAGAATAATAATCCTCTGGTATTATAAACGCCATTCTCATATACATCCCTCACTGCAGCCTTGTTATCACCATGTTTTATGTAATTTTCCGTTGCTGCCAACGAAGTAACCAGTAACAATCTTCCTATAAAGCTATATATTATATTGATTATATCAATACTATCTGTTATAATCAATTACAAATTATAACATGAAAGACATACTATTTTACTTATGAAAGATTCCATTTTACAGTACAGAAAATATATTTATGAAATTTACAAATCCGGATCATTTATGAAGGCTGCAGAGAATCTTTTTATTTCCCAGCCCGCTCTCTCCTTTACAATTAAAAAGTTCGAAGAAGAGCTTGGCACAAAGATATTTGATCGGCACACAAAGCCTACGACTTTGACTCCGGCCGGAGAATTATATATTCACTTTATAGAAGATATTGCAAGGCTGGAAAAAAACTTTTTTGTTGAGTTAAGTGATTTACAGGATGCAAAAACCGGACATATTACCATCGGATGTGCCTCCTATGTTATGTCTAACATTCTGCCTGATATCTTGCAGCCCTTCCGGCTTAGACATCCCCGGATAAGCTTAGAGCTTGTAGAGATGCCCTCCTTTGATTTAAACCTAAAGCTGTCTGAGGATGCCCTTGATATTGTGGTAGACAGCTCCTCCTTTAACCAGAACCACTTCCAGTCTGACTTCCTTCTTCAGGAAACCATACTCCTTGCCGTACCCTGCGGCTTTGATATCAACCGTCATCTTGGAACCTGCGGCTTTACTCCTTGTGAGTTTAAGGAAAATCCGTCCGTCATCCGACAGAAGAAGGAGCTGGACATAACACTTTTTTCTGGTGAAAGCTTTATACTTTTAAAGCCAGGCAATGAGATGCGTGTACATTCAAACCAAATTTTTGCGGAAGCTGGCATTGAGCCTTCTACTATCCTGGAGCTGGACCAGCTTGTCACCTCCTACAACTATGCCCTTAAGGGCTTCGGTGCCTGCTTTGTCACAGATCGGCTTATAGAGGACTGCGCTCCCAATAATCTTCTTTTGCTATACCGTATTAAATCCAAATGGTGCAGACGTTCCATTTATGCAACCTACAAAAAAAACCGCTATATTCCAAGAGCAGTCAAAGCATTTCTAAAAGATGCTGCTTCTGTATGCAGCTAAAAATCCGCTCTTCTTCGTCTCTTACAGACGAGGGCGGATTTTTTTGTTCAATTCATAAGTAAAATAATATGTCTTTCATGTAATATTTTGTATTTGATTATATGAAATAGTGTTGCTATAATCAAAACATAAAAATTATAATATTTTTGCATAATTTTCTTTGGTGTACCTATGCTATTTTTTGTGCAAGATGCACATATGCAGAAACGGAGGTTAAAATTGAAAACTGTTGGAATTATAGGTGGAATGGGACCAGAAGCAACTGCCGACCTATTTCAGAAGATTATTGTATCCACAAAGGCAAAGCATGACTATGAGCATCTTCATATTTTGATTGACAATAATACAAATATCCCTGACAGAACAGAGGCTATCTTAAACGGAGGTGAAAATCCCCTGCCACAGATGCTGGCTTCAGCAGAAAGGCTGGTAAGCCAGGGTGCAGATTTTCTTGCTATAGGCTGCAATACGGCCCATTATTTTTATGAGGATCTCTCCAGCAGAGTTTCTGTTCCTATCTTAAACATGGTAGAGATTACTATGAAAAATATTGTGGAACAAAAGATACATACTGTAGGAATCCTTGGTACCTTTGCCACCCTGAAGGTTGGATTATACGACAAGCTTAGTGAATATGGAGTGGAGATAATAAAACCTGATGAAGCCGATGAAGAACTCATTATGAGTATGATATATGACGGAATAAAGGGAGGGTGCAGCGATTATGACACATCTGCCGTAAAGTGCTGCCTGGATAAGATGGTCCTTAAGGGTGTTGAAAAATTTATCCTTGCCTGTACAGAACTGCCTCTTGCCTTTCGTAATTATCACCTAGAGTATCCCTCAATCGATCCGACGACTGAACTTGCAAAAGCGGTCATCATTGAAGCAGGAGCAAGTCTTAAGTAAAAGCCTTGTAACTATCGCCTGAACATATTATAATGAAGGCAGTACGTTACGGAGGACCGGCAATGAACAAGCTTATTCCAATTCAAAGTATATACTGCTCCAAGGAGGACGAGACAAAGCTGTGTAGCTTTGACACAGAGGTCTTATCTGCCCCCACCACCCCTCTCATCCATCCCATGTCCAGATTATGGCTGGTAAATGAGGGGGAGGGAACTCTTCTTTTGAATAATAAGGAATATACATTAAAAAAAGGAGCTCTTGTCTCCGTACTGCCCTGGCAGATTACCGATATTACTTTCGTGAAGTCTACACTCCAGTTTTTTGTGATGGCATATTATTTTGATAATATTAATGAAATCATCAAGACCTTTTACAATCCGGACAGTGTGCACCTTTCTGTCATGCAGTCTATGTCAAAGACACCCATAATTGATTTAGAGGGAGAAGAGCTTGTTCAGGTAAGGCAGATGTTCCTGCAGATAAAAAAGGAGCTGCACGCTCAGTCCCATATGGACGTATCTGGCACAAAAGAGCTTTCTGAGGCACACGGTCTTAGCAACCTATATATTACAAATAAGCTGATTGAAATTCTGGTTTCCTTCCTGCGCAGAAGCCGTTCTCTTCCAGTTCAGGAGGTGCCGGCGGGAAAAAGCGAAATCTTTCAGTTCCTATATACACATTTGAATGAGAAAATAACTCTTTCCATGCTGTCCGGAATGTTCTATATGAGCGAGTCAGCCATCAGCTCTTATATTACAAAAACTACCGGACTTTCCTTCTTTGATTTATTAAATGAGATGCGGATTGGAAAGACAATTAATTACCTTCTCTATACAGACTTTACCCTTGAGGAGCTGTCCGAAATACTGGGATTCGTTGACAGTGCCCACATAAGTAAAGTCTTTTTGGCGCGTACAGGCATGAAAGCGAATGATTTTCGAAAAACCTACCAGTCTATTGGGGATATGTGCCGTATTAAGGACAGACAGATTTTTTATAACATCGTATCCTACATCTACAGAAACTATACCGAGGATTTGCAGCCCAAAAATGTAAGTGAGTATTTCCGCATTTCTCCAAAGGAGTTAAATCGTATCCTTTTGTTTCAGGTAGAAATGAATTTCAGCGATTACCTGAATTATATCCGTGTAAACCGTGCCTCTGAGCTTCTCTTAAAAACAGATAAGAGTATCCTTACAATTGCTCTTGAGGTAGGTTACCACTCGGAAAAAACCTTATCCCGCAACTTTATTCGTTTCCGTTCCATGACACCGGGCAGCTTTCGTAAATCTACCTGCCTGCAGGCGTAGTCGGGGACGGGGTATTTTTAAAAAGTGCCTGACCCCTGCCTTGGCAAGGGTCAGGCACTTTTTAAAAATACCCCGTCCCCAACGGAACTCACCGCAGCATTTCTGCTGATATTTTATCATGAGGCACGCGGACTACCCTGTCATTCATATCCTGCATATTCTCCGGAGTTTCTCTTCTTCCAAGCTTATAGGCAATCTTTGCAATCACCTCTGCCTGGCCCTGCGCATCATTCATGACCGTCCCCATCATGCGCCCGTCCTTTACTGCTAGAAGTGCCTCTTCTATCCCGTCCATGCCGACTACCTCTATATGGATATCTGACCATTGCGATGCCGACATAGCATCAAGCGCTCCTAATGCCATTGCATCGTTGTTGCTGATGACCACTTCTATTTCATTCCCAAATTCTGTAAGCCATCCCTCCATTTTTTCCTTTCCCTGGTTAAGCCGCCAGTTTGCGTTGGCTCCTGCAAGACGATACATCTCCACTCCGCCTTCCTGTATTTTTTTAATACAGGACTCGGTACGGATTGCCGCATCCTGATGCCCTGGCTCACCTTCCAGAAGAACATACTGAATAATGCCGTCTCCATTTTTGTCAATCCTCTCCGGGTACTTTTTATAATAGTCAAGAAAAATTTCCCCTTGAAGCCTCCCGCCTTCTGATGCATCTGTTCCTACGTAGTAAATTTTACTCCAGCGGCTTAGGTCTGCACTTACAGGCTCCCTGTTAAAAAATACAATAGGAATATCAGCCTTTTTGCCTTTATCAATAATAGCCGCCGCATCAGTGCGGTCTACCAAGTTTATACACAGTACATCATAACCTCGTTTTATAAATGTATCGATCTGCTCATTCTGTGTTGTCTGGCTTCCCATAGAATCAGAAAAGCTGACGGTAATCCTGCATCCCTCCTCTTTTTCCTTTCTCCTGAAACACTTGTCAATCTCTTGCTTCATGGAACTAATAAACAAGTCATCCTCATTAAATAATAGAACACCTACCCGCAATTCTTCAGAACCGCTTTTCTCCTCTGCCGTACATCCGCAGAATAAACTCATAAGCAGCACTGCACATAACATACTACTTAATCCTCTTTTTTTCATAACTCATACCTCTTGTAACCTTTTATCTATATACCGTTCACCCTGTAAGTCCATTTTATCTTACAAATGGAAATAGCAGCCTTTCATCCACATCATCATACATATGGCTCGAGTTTGTAATGATATAGCGGATATCCTCATTTCCCTGCACCTCTTTTCCCTGAATCAAAGCCACCGACTCCTGTACACCCAGATAACCAATTGCATAATCGTCCTGCGCCGCTATATTAACAAGCTCCTGATTCTCCAGACTCTTTAATATCTCGCTGCTGCACCCAATTCCATATATCTGTAATTTTTTCCCAGTATTCTCCTGGCGGTAAATCCTTCCAGCCTTTGTCAAATTTTCCACAATACGGTCATCGAGAGCGATAACAGCATCCGGCTCCTCCACTGTAAGAATCTCTGAAATCGCCTCCGGCTGAAAACTTCCCGCGCTCACAATCATACACTGATTATCTGTCTCCTCCATAACAGAAAGAAATCCCTTCTGCCTCTCTGTAACACTGGAACAGATTCCGTTACCAGAAAAAATAATAATTTTCTCCCGGATATTCCCATGGTTAATCATTGCCTGTGCCATGTCCCTGCCCATCTGCTCATTGTCGCAGCATAAAAGGGGAATCTCATTTTCTCCGGAAATTCCTGACTCAAACATCAAAAGTGGTGTTTTGTTTTTGGACAGCTTAAGTATGGGATCCTTCATCAAAATACGGTTAACAGGAGAAATAAGTACTGCATCGCTTCCCTCCATCTCCTTTTCTAAAAGCTCCAGCTGCTCCTCGGCCGTATTTCCTTCCAGGGATGCCACAAAGCGTACATTTACGTTTAAATCCGCAGCCGCATCCTCTGCTCCACGTTTCAGATTGCTCCAGCTCATATCCATATTCCCCCGGACAATAACAGAAATATTATAGCTAACCTCTTCCCTATTCCGAGGGGGACTTGCGATTCTTGCCAGACAGACCAGTATCAGCAGGATAAGAAGGGCAAGCTGAAATTTTCGTTTCCATTTCATACACGCCTGCCCCCTTCCTTTTTCTCTGTCTTTTGAATCGGCATGCGCATACGCATAATAGTTCCCTCGTCAGGCTCGCTTATAATTTCAACGCCATATTCTTTTCCAAAATGCAGCCGGATACGCTCATTTACATTTCCCACGCCGATTCCCCCTGCCTTGCTCCTTACATATTCCCCGCTGTTTAAAACCTGGCTGATTCTCTCCGGCGTCATACCGCAGCCATTATCCTCCACTTCCATAATCAGATTGTCTTTATCTATATATGCCCGGACAATAATCTCCCCACCGTCGTCCTTTTCCATATGTGCCATCCCGTGATTAATGGAATTTTCTATCATCGGCTGAAGAATTAATTTTACGGTGGCATAATCCTTCACATCCTCTGCTGCCTCCACAAAATAAGCAAATTTATTTTTATAGCGGACGTTCTGTATTGCCAGATAATACTCTGCGTGTGCAAGCTCATCTCTGACCGGTACAATACTTTTTCCACGGATGCTGATGCGAAACAGCCTTGCCAGTGAGGTTACCATCTTAACTGCGCCTTCATTCTTGCCGTTTTCTATCATCCAGACAATAGAATCCAGCGTATTATAGAGGAAATGGGGATTAATCTGGGTCTCCAGCGCCTCGAATTCAGTTCTCCTCTTAAGCTCCTGTTCCATTACAATCTCTTCCATCAGGCGTTTCATCTGATTTACCATAGACTGCACAGATTTTCCTAGATGCCTTATTTCCTCCGAGCCGCTTATAGCAATCTCTGTCTCAAGGTTTCCTGCCTCAAGGCTTTCCACTGAATCCTCAAGCCGTTCAATAGGAACTGTTAACTTTTCGGATACAACTGTACTGACCCATATAAGCACAATAATAAGACAGATAGACAAAATCAGTATGTAATACCGTAAATCCTGATAGCTTGACACAACCTCTTCCATGGGAACGACTGCCACAAGCTTCCACCCGGTATAGCCTACTGTTTTTACCGTGTTAAGCCTCTGCTCCCCCTGAAATTCTACGACATAGCCCCCATCCTCAAAATCCTTTATGTGACGGTTATCCTCCTTTGCCAGCCCTGAATATAAAAGCTGCTGTCTGGGATGGTAAATAATTTCCCCATTCTGATCCATAAGGTAGAGATATGCCAGGCTTCCAAGATTCACATTTTTTAAAATCTGCTCAATGCCGCTGAAGTTCATATCTACCAGAAGAATACCATCCTCCACCTTTCCTTCATGTTCAAGCTCTACATAACGGCTTAAGGAAACGACCCAGCGATAACTAGCATCCGGAGTATCAAAAATATTCTGTACGTATGGAAGTGAAAAATGCAGATTCTCGATATTGGAAGCTGCATCCAGATACCATTCTTCCTTTCTGGGGCTTGAATTTTTCTTTGCTGTGGAGCTCGGCACTCCGTATACTACTTTTCCCTTCATATCAAATAATGCAATATTCACTACCTTATCCTGATTTGCATTATAAAGGAGCTCAATAGATTCCCCCACATCTGCGTTGCTTACATCCTCCTGCTTGAGAATATGGTAATAAACAGAATCCGACACCTGCATCATTTCCTTTAGATAATTATTCATGGCCTGGTTAGTCTGCTCCATTATCTGGATGTTCTTTTCTGTAACCATCTCCTTCGCGGTATTTGTAAACCGTACATAAAGGCCAAAGGCCAGAATCATAATCGCACAGACTCCTATCAGTGTAAACGGAACCATTATGATAGTCTGAAGCTTATTGTTATCCATCCAGTTCGTCCACCGGGTAATCTGTCTGCGGATCATCTGTCTACTCTCCTCCTATATTTCTGTGGTGATACACCAAAATGCTTTTTAAATACATGGCTGAAATAATTGGGATCAGAATATCCTACCTTTTCTGCAATCATATAGCTCTTGTCATCTGTCATATCTAAAAATTCTACTGCTTTTTTCATGCGGATTTCTGTCAGGTATGAGATAAATGACACCTGCATTTCCTTTTTAAACAATGTTGAAAAATAATTAGGACTCACATGCAGAATACTGCTGACCTTTTCTACTGTCAGCTCCTCATCACCGTAATTCTCCAGCATAAATTCCTTGGCCCTCATAGTAATCATAGAGCGGGAATTCTTTCTGGTTTCTTCAATCATCTGGCTGATTTCCAGGCTCATCTGTGTAAGCCACTTCTCAGCCTCATTCAAAGAGCCTATTTCATCTATTACATGAAGACTGTCAATCTCGTCAAACCTTTCAGTTTCGATTTCATAATACTGTAACAGACGCATAAAGGCAATCTTCACCTCAATAAAATATACCTCAAGCTGGCTGTTGCTTAACATCTGCCCCCGTATTTTTTCAAAAAGGCTCTTCACTTTTCTTTCTATCTCATCCTCATTTCCAACCTTAATGGCGTCCATAAGCTCTGTCTCGTCACTTCCCTGAAACTGAAGCACAGACGTCTTTTTTGGCTCCACATCCCCAAGATAAATTGCCTGCCCGCTTCCAAAAGCCACCCTGTAGCTTAAGGCTGTCTGAGCCTCTTTCCTTGCATAGCGCAGCTCTGCCGCACTTTTACAGGCAGTCCCGATTCCACCTGTCACTGTTACGCTGTAAACCTTCTGCATAGCCTTACACACATGATCCATGCCTTCAATTACTTTTAAAATATCCTTCTCCTGATAGAGATTGACTACTGCCCCTACCATGTCATCATAATAAAAAGTCGTCACCTTGACATATGACGGGAGTATCTCATCTGCAATCTGCTTAAGAGTCACCGGAATCAGCATTTCGTCATGGTTTGGAAACATGTCCGTTGTCTCTTTCCTCTGATTCGGCTCCAGCTCTAAAAGTCCTACTGTGTATCCCCATGCCTCCAGATCAAGCTGTGCAATACCGCTTTTCTTCTCCAGCTGCTCCCTGGCGATTCTTCCCTCAATGAGCGCCACCATCGTCTGTTCCCTGATAACCGGTATGCTTTCCATATAATGCTCCCGCAGAGTTTCAAGGTTCCGCTTTGCCTCATACTCTTTATCAAGGGTTTCTTTAATCTTCGTGAGCGTTTCCCCAAGCTCCTTCGCGTCAATAGGCTTCAAAATATATTCCACTGCCTGGATTCTCAGAGCCTTCTGTGCATATTCAAATTCATCCGCGCCGGAAAAGACCAGAAGCTTTACCTCCGGATTCATGCGGATAATTCGTTCTCCTAACTCCAGACCGTCCATAAAAGGCATCATAATATCTGTCATCACCACATCCGGCTGGAGGTTCTCCGCAATTTCCAAGGCATCACTCCCATTCCCAGCGCTGCCTACAATCCGAAAGCCATACCTCTCCCAGTCAATCTTACGAATAATCCCCTCCCGGATCTCCTCCTCATCATCAACAACTAAAACTGTATACTGCATATCCGAACCTTTCTTTATTTATAGTTTTATTATACCAAAAATTACCAGTTTAAAATAGGGGTTAGAATACAAGAAGGGATACCTCCCACACCGTCCTGCATATACAACTGCCAAAAGGACAGCTCCCTGGGCTGCCCTTTTTCTTTAAATATATTTTTATTTTTTCGCAATGTATTTACGGATATCAAGTGCTATTGCCACAACGATTACAATACCCTGTGCAATAAACTGGTAGTTTGTATTTACTCCTAAGAACTGCAGAGAGGACTTCAAAAGCTCGAAAACCGCAACACCAATAATTACTCCGGACACACGTCCGATACCACCGTTTACAGATACACCGCCGATGGTACAGGCAGCGATCGCTTCCAGCTCGTAAGACATACCAAGGTTTACAGACGCGCCGCCTGACTTGCCGCTGAACAGGAAGCCTGCGATTGCATACAGACATGCTGCCGTTACATAAATAATGATTTTTGTCTTCTTTACATTAACACCAGATACCTCTGCTGCGGATTCATTGCCGCCGATTGCGTACATATATTTGCCGTGGCGGGTGTAGTTATATACAAACCAGATAATAGCTGCCGCAATAACAAGATAAATGAACAGAAATGGAATTCCGGCAACATTTCCCTGTGTGACAGTTGTAAAGTCTGCGCGGTAACCGCCGATTGGAACTGCATTTGTAACAACAAGGGCAATACCATATACTATCATCTGCATACCAAGTGTTCCAATGAAGGCTGGTACATTCAGGTAGGCAACTACAATACCGTTAATAAGACCAAATACTGAGCAGACAGCCATACAGATTAACAGTACAAGAAATACATTAAGCTGTGGGAAATTCGGCCAGATTTTACCTGGCGCGTCTGGCTTTTGCAGCATAATTCCTGCGAGACATCCGGCAAGGCCTACCATACGTCCTGCGGAAAGGTCGGTTCCCTTTGTGATAAGGCAGCCGCTGACACCCAATGCAACAATAACACGGGGAGCTGCATTGATGGCCAGATTCTTTAAGTTAGCAAAGCTTCGGAACGCCGGTACATTGATACTTACATATACCACAAGAACCGCAAGCAATAAAACGATACCATTATTGATTAATGTATCTTTAATATTAATCTTTTTACTCATTGTTTCCTCCTCCTAACGGACACAGTATTAGAACTGTGTTGCATACTTCATAACGTTTTCCTGTGTAGCTTCTTCTCCAGACAACTCACCGGTAATTCTCTTATTGCACATAACCATAATACGGTTTGATACACCGAGAAGCTCCGGCATTTCGGAAGAAATCATGATGATTCCCTTCCCCTGCTTCGCCAGTTCAATCATAATCTGGTAAATCTCATACTTGGCGCCTACATCAATACCACGGGTAGGCTCATCCATAATCAAAACATCTGGGTTATTGGCAAGCCATCTTGAAATAATAACCTTCTGCTGGTTACCGCCGGAAAGGTTCCGGATCAGCTCCTTGCTGCTTGGGGTCTTGATGCTTAATTTACCCACATTATCCTGCACAAGCTCCTCAATCTTTTTCGTGTTCAGCTTAACGCCCGCCTCCAGATAGTTGTCAAGAGATGCAATGGATACATTATCGGCGATTGAAAGACATCCTAGAATACCTGTTCCACGCCGGTCCTCGGTAATCATTCCTATTCCATTTTTAATTGCGTCATGAGGGCACTTAATACTAATCTGTTTTCCGTTAAGGAAAATTTCACCTGATTTAATATGGCGGATTCCGAAAACCGCCTCCATAAGCTCCGTTCTCTGAGCTCCGACCAGGCCGCCGAAGCCTAATATCTCTCCTCTTCGGAGTTTAAACGAGCAGTCCTGGAAGGAACGGTCACTGATACTTGTATATCCCTTTACCTCCATCAAAATCTCACCTGGTTCATTGTCAAGAGGCGGATATACATTCGTAAGTTCACGGCCAACCATCTGCTTTACAATCTCATTATCTGAAATATCATTCATATTCCAGCTTCCCACATAAGTTCCGTCACGCATGATTGTAATATCATCTGCAATCTGGCGTATTTCTGCCATCTTATGGGAAATATATACAAAAGAAACCCCTCTTGATTTCAAGTCTCTTACGATTGAAAAAAGAGCTTCCACTTCATTTTCTGTCAGGGATGAAGTAGGTTCATCCAAAATAATCAGTCTCGCATCCTGCGATACTGCTTTTGCAATCTCAACGGACTGCATCTGTGAAATTGATAATTCACCAAGCTTTCTTTTTGGGTCAAACGGCATCTTAACGTTCTCCAGCCATTTAACAGTTTCCTCATTCATTGTCTTATGGTCAATTACCTTTAAAGGACCATAAGATTTTAAGGGGTATCTTCCCAGATACATATTTTCGGCAATGGTTCTGTCCGGCACCGGCTGCAATTCCTGATGCACCATTGCAAGTCCGTGGTGCAGCGCCTCGTCCGGGTTGCTGATATTCATCTTTTGACCATCAACAAGTACTTCTCCTTCATCCATCTTGTAAATACCGAAAAGGCATTTCATAAGAGTCGATTTTCCGGCGCCGTTTTCCCCCATCAAAGCATGAACTGTTCCCGGCCTGACACTTAAGTTTACATTATCAAGCGCCTTTACACCTGGGAAGCTTTTGCTGATTCCATGCATTTCCAGTCTGTATTCTGCCATCCTCTCTCTCCTTTCCTTCTTACGAAATCAGGTGTGTGCATTGCACACACCTGATTTCTGGCTTCATAGTTTCATTATTTAATCTTTTCAAGAATCTCTTCTGCATTATCTGGTGTAACCTTTACATAGTCAACCATGTTGATTGCATCTACCTTTTCGCCGTTTAAGAACTTAACTGCAAGGTCCGCTGCTCCCTGAGCCTGTCCAAAGTAATCGTTAAATACAGTTCCTGTAAATTTACCGTCAACGATATTCTGTACAGCGTCTGTAAGAGCGTCAACACCTACAAGATAAATGTCCTCACCGATCTTTCTGTCTGCTGCCTGAATAGCCTGAAGAGCACCGAGTGCCATAGCGTCATTGTTGCAGAATACAACTTCAATCTTGTCGCCGAACTGTGTCAGGGCATCCTGTGTAATCTGCTGACCCTTAGCCTGATCCCAGTCACCTCTCTGAAGAAGAAGCTCTTCTGTCTTCATTCCTGCATCCTCAAGAGCCTTAATGGAATACTCTGTTCTGTACTGAGCATCAATGTTCTCCGGGTCACCCTGAATCATAATATAGCTTACAGTTCCATCACCGTTGATATCACCTTTGTTCTCTGTCTCAGCAATTTCTTCACCCTGGAATGTTCCGGACTGTTTTGCATCAGCTCCGATATATGTAGCATTGATTCCTTCTGATGTCCATCTGTCAGACTCTGTCTCATCTGGCTGGCGATTGATATATACTACTGGAATGTTAGCTTCTTTACACATATCTGTTACCTGTGGAGCAGAGGATGACTGAACAAGGTTCAGAATCATAACGTCTACGCCGCTTGTAATAAAGTTGTTAATCTGGTTTGTCTGCTCTGCCTGGTCATTCTTACCATCCTGAACAGTAATGTTTGCCTCTGTGAATCCCAGCTCGTCAACCATGTAACGAACAAGCTCTGTACGGTACAGTGTCATAAAGTTATCTGAGAACTGATAGATAGAAATACCAACCTTAGCGTCCTTAATATCTACGCCTGCTGCGTCCGCTGCATCTGCTGCTGCGTCGCCTGCTTCTGTTGTCTCTGTCTCCTTTTCCTCCGGCTCGGATGAGCTGCTGCATCCTACAGCCATAGCAAGGACAAATACCATGCACATAAGCACTGCAAGGACTCTTCTGAGTTTCATTTTCATATTACATACCTCCTGTTTTCCTGCACATTTTCTGTGCTTGTTTTATTAATAGAATTTTAACAAATAGAGATTTTAAAAAGAATAGAAAATTCTCTGATGAATCTGTAAATTTTACTGTAATTTTCCAGTTTTTCAAGCCAAGATATAAAAGGGACAAGGGACAGGGAAAAGCGAATCGGGGACGGGGTATTTTTAAAAATACCCCGTCCCCGATTCGCTTTTCCCTGTCCCCTGCT
>CAJTEW010000002.1:78989-400510 GCA_910575605.1 Lachnospiraceae bacterium | reverse complement strand
TGGCTTAGGAATCATAAAAACATTAAAGTTGTTACCCGTGACCGGGCAAGTGCATATGCAAAAGTAATATCAGAAGAATTGCCGGATGCTATGCAAGTAGCAGATCGATTTCATTTACATCAAAACTTATTGGAGGCAATTAAGAAAGCGTTGAATCATGAACTTCCTGCAACGGTAAGTATTCCTCATGTTGGACAGTCTACAGCTGTAGAAGAGCCGTGTAAAAAAAATCGAATTTGATGTGGATAACCCGCCTGCTTTTTCGGAAAAACGGTATAAAATGATCTGTCAGATACAGAAATTTTTAAAAGAAGGCTGTAGTTACCGCGAAATAGCGAAACGAATGGGAGTGGGGAGAAATACGATTGCGAAATATCGTGAAGGAGCTCCAAAAGAATTAAGTATGTACGGAATCCAGCAGAGTAAATTAGATCCTTATTACGATTTTATTGTTCAATGCCTGAATACTGGATGGAGTAAAAGTAAAACGGTAAAAGCGATATACGGAAAAGGATATACCGGTTCGACAAGTAATGCTTTTCAATATTTATGTAAAATAGAATACAAGAAAAACAAATACTTCGAACCGCAGCCATATGTCCGAACAATGACAGAGGGGTTGAAATACAGAAGAGGCAGTATCGGAAAAGAAAAAGATTATATCACACGTGAAGGGGTATTTCGACATATGTGGATGAATACAGAATTAACAACAGCACATAAGAAGTTTATTTATAGCCGTTATCCGAAGGTTTGGGAACTCCAGTGCTGTATCAAAGAATTTCGAACTATTTTTAGAAAACGAAATGTTCCTCTGCTTTACCTGTTTATAGAGAAATATTGCAAAAGTAAGATTAGAACCATAAAGAGTTTTGCTGAAGGAATAAAAAGAGACATAGATGCAGTTGAAAACGCTGTAGCATATGACTACAGTAATGGTTTTGTTGAGGGCACAAACAGCAAATTGAAAATGATAAAACGTACCATGTATGGCCGTTGTGGCAAGGAGTTACTGACCGCAAAGCTTATATTGTCAAGTAGTGAATACGGATAATTGCGGAAGAACCACTGAATGAAACCTCTGCTATACTTAAATTGTGAGATTGATAACAGAGGTTTTCCAGTTATCACAGCCCTAACAGTTGCCGCTGTCGGGGCTTTTTTCTTCTCCGCTGGTGTTACCCTGCCACAGATACTTTGCTCCGTCCAATATCCAAAGAATTGCTTTCAACATATCCTCATAAGATGTCTGTAACTCTCTGATTTCTTCGGTAGCGACCTCCGGCTTTTCGCCTTTTATCTGCTCTGCCAGTTCTTCCATACGGCTCTGCATTTCCTGTAACTTTTCCACAATCTGATATACCGTTTCTTTCTTCCCTACCACGCATACATGATTGTAAATACAGGAATGGACAAAATAATCTTTCTTTTTCATGCCGCTTACAAAAATCTTTGCTTCAATTTCTTCCCGTTCTCTGGGAGAAATGCGAAAACTGATTGTTGGATATTTGTGTGTGCCGCTCATGCTTCTGTACCCTCCTTAAACTCTGCGTTCAACAGCTCTGCCATTTGTATCTGTTCTGTCGGGAACATATGGGCGTATCGAAACGTAATATCCACGCTTTCATGCCCTACCCTGTTCCCGATTGATACCGCTGAAAATCCCATGCTGATTAACAATGAAACATGAGAGTGCCGTTACGGTATAATAACGACAAACGGAAAAAGCCTTGATTTTCAAGGGGTTTGAGCGTTTGTCGTCATTTATTCAATTCCTTTTCCAAGTTGAAATCTGACGAGAAAAATATCGAAAAAAGGAGGCTGTTTCATTAACGACAAAATTTAATAGCGCCAGCGGTCCGGTGTATTGCCTGGCCGCTGATTGCCGTGGGCGTTTCACTTTTATAGGTGGGCGTCCTTTTTTTGTACTCATTTTCAGGAGAAAGGAGATTCACATGGAACTGAACGAAATGGAAAAGCGCCTGATATTCCAGACGGAAGGCTATGGGAAATCAGATGTCACATATGAGCTGCGCATGTGCCTCCCCTATATACCGGACCCGGTAAGGAGGAAAACGGCGGCGGAGCTTGTGCGAAAGCTGGATGCCATGCCGGAAAAAGACTGCCTGGCTCTTATTCAGGATATTCGGAAAAACTACCGGATTCCGGCAGGCCCTAAGACGATGGGGGAACTACTGGCGGAGGCCAGGCAGAAATCCGGTGCGGAGAAATTGAAGGGGCATGACATCATGGCCCTGGAACGCTTCGACCCGGAAGTAAAGCACATGATCGTCTTTGACGTGCTTTCAGGTAATGCCCCTGTCGGGGATAAAGGAGATAAGATGCGCCTGTTCCTTACGGATGCCGGCTATCAGAAATTCTTAGACAGCCAGGAACGGGGCGAAGTCAAATTGAAAAACCATGCGAAGGTTGCGCCGGGCGGCCATCTCCACTATGACCGCAGGGACCGCGTCTTGTAACAGGATAACCGGAGAAAGGAGGCTTTGAAATGGCTGTATTCCGGGTAGAAAAAACAAAGGACTTCACGATCATGTGCAACCACCATCTGCGCAATACGGAACTGTCCTTAAAGGCAAAGGGGCTCCTCTCGCTCATGCTGTCGCTGCCGGAAGATTGGGACTATACCACAAAGGGGCTCGCCCATATCTGCAAGGACGGCGTGGATTCAATCACTACCGCCCTGAAAGAGCTGGAGCGGCACGGGTACCTCACCAGGCAGCGCCTCCGCTATGAGAACGGGCAGCTCGGAGACATCGAGTATACGATCCATGAAAAGCCTGTAAATGCTGAAAAACAGGGGGATTCACCTAAACGGGAAAATCCAAGACAGGTAAATCCAGGACAGGCAAAACCTGAACAGGGGGAACCTGGACAGGGAAATCCCGCACAATTAAATACTAATCCATTAAAAACTAAAAAATCAAAAACGGATATATCAAGGACCCATCCATCAATCTATCCGTCAGGGCCGGAGGCGGCAGGCCGTTCGGATGGGATGGATCGGATAGAGCTGGTAGACGCTTACCGTGAAATCCTGAAAGAAAATATTGAGTATGGCTGTATGGTTTCCCGATATGGGAAAGAACGCTTAGACGAGACGGTGGAGCTTATGCTTGAAGTGGTTTTATCCAAACGTCCATATATCCGTATCGCCGGGGATGATTTTCCCAGGGAGGTGGTAAAGGGCCGCTTCCTGAAAATCAATTCCGGCCACCTGGAGTATGTCTTTGACTGCATTGACAGGAACACCACGAAAGTCGGGAACATCAAGGCATACCTGCTGGCGGCGCTCTATAATGCCCCAGCAACAATGGACAGCTATTACCGCGCCGAGGTCAACCATGACCTGTACGGCTGTTAGGCGCCTTCTGGCGTCTTTTTTCATCACAGAAAGGAGGCGGGGCACGATGAAAAGAATCCCTGTGCCGGTGTCATGCCCGGCGTAACAAAGGAGCAGATTCAGGCGGCGCGTGAGGCGGACCTGTTTGCCTACCTGCAGTTCCATGAGCCTGGGGTGCTGAAACGGGACGGCCCGAATTACCGCCACAAGGAGCATGACAGCCTGGTCTATGTGACCGGGAAAAGGTACTGGTACTGGAACAGCCGGGGCCGGAGTATCAACGCCCTGGATTATCTGATCCAGATACGGGGCTACGGGCTGGTGGATGCGGTCCATACGCTGGTCGGCGGGGAAATCCAGCAGACGCCGGCCTATCGGAGCACGGCAGCGGCAGGGCGTGTGCATAAGGAACCGGAGAAGAAAGCATTTTCCCTCCCCTGGGCCAGACGGTGCGCCACTTCTGCCGTTTCTTATCTGCAGCGGCGCGGGATCAGCCCGGATGTGATCAGCCGGTGTTTCCGGGACGGGCTGTTCTATGAGGCGCGGCATCATGGCGAGCCGGTCTGTGTGTTTGTGGGAAAGGATGAAGCCGGCAAAGCAAAGTTTGCCTGTATGCGGAGCATTGCCGGCAGCCTTAGGAAAGATGTCTACGGCAGCGACAAGGAATACAGCTTCTGCTATCCACCCAGGAATCCGGACAGCCGGCATGTGGCGGTATTTGAGGCGCCCATTGACGCCCTCTCCCATGCCACGCTGCAGGAATTAAAAGGCTGGAAATGGGACGGCTACCGTCTGTCTTTGGGCGGCACTTCCCATGTGGCGCTGACCGCATTTCTGAAACGACACCCGGAAATCCGGCGCGTCAGCCTCTACATGGACAATGACCTCGGCGGCCTTAAAAATGCCAGGAGGATCAAGGAAATGCTCCATGAAGATCAGCGGTTCCGGCATATCCGTGTGGGCGTCAACCCGCCCCGTACAGGAAAGGACTACAACGAAATGCTGCTCCACGTTATAGGGCAGATGAAAGACCAACAACGGCAATGCCGCCAAAAACAGGCGGCTATTTCAATTTGACAGGAGGATTTCAGAAATGACGAACACAGAGAACACGGCTTTACAGATGATTGCCGAAGCTGCCCGGTGCCCGGACTACGGCCCCGATATGGTTAAGACCCTGATGAAAAAGCTGGATATGAACGAGAAAGGATTTGCGCTCCTGATGAACGTCGCCCCTTCCACGGTCCGGCTCTGGACCAGCGGCGCCGCGCAGCCATGCGGGACGGCCAAGCGGCTCATGCAGATTTACGAGACCGGGCCGGAGATTGTCGGCAAGATTGCCGGAGGGCAGCCGCCGGCAGAGGGGAGAGATTTGTAAATGGCGGAGGAAAGGACACATACGGATTCCGGCACGGGAACGCCGATTGCGGAAAATGAGCAGGTTAAGGCGCTGCTTGCGCTCTTAAAGGAAAATGATTCCCCCGCCTATGTGGACTTCGCAAAACTGATCGAATCTGTCACAGGGATGGAGAACCGCCTTTCCATAGCGGTCGGCGAGTTGGAGGCCATGCGGGAGGACCTGCAGAAAATGCAGGACCGCTCCCTGAAAGCCTCCTTACAAAAGACCTGCAAGACGCTGGAGGGCAATATTGCCTCCATGCAGCAGAAATTATCAGAGCTAAAGGGAAAGATTGTTGAGGGATGCAGGCATATCCTGGAGGATTTCAAGGAACGCGGTACGATTGCATTGAACGGGTTTGCCAATTTCCTGCACCTGAAACCGGCGTTAGAGGCGGTACGTCAGGGGGCGGAAAACCACCAGCAGGCCAGTAACCGGGCAATGGAGAGGATCGATGCTTTCGTTTCCGAGTACCATGAGGCAGGAAAGCACCTAAAAAATATGTGCCTGGCGCTGATGGGAAAGGAACCGGTGCAGCAGGCAAAGGCCGGCGGGGAGATTGCCCGCTATGTCAAGGCTCCCTACCGTGCCAGCCGTGCGTGCATGGGCGCCATGAAGAAACAGGCTGAAAAGGCAATCGCCGCCCTGGAAGGGCTGGAACGGCAGGCACAGCGCCGGCCCTCCGTCCTGGAGGCCATGCGGGAGCAGGCGGCGAAGGCAGCGCCGGCAAAGCACCAGCCGGAGGCGTCCCATGACAGGGGCAGCCGGTGATAAAAACAGAACGAAGGGAGGAAATGAACTTGAAACAGGAACCACTTCCGCAGATTCACTTAGTCCGCGATACGGATTTAGGCGTATTTGCCTATGAGCTCCATATCCTGGCCGGGGATTTCCTGCGGGACAGCGAATATAACCTGCGCGCGCTTGCCACGAATACCGGGGCGGATTCCATTGCCGTCATGGGGAAGAATCACATGTGGCTTTCGGACGCGCTGCTTGCCTACTGCCCTTCGGCGGAGCTTTACCGGACGGCCGCCATGACGGAATACCCCGGTGCCAGGGCCTTCCTGTTCCACACGGAACGAAGGGAGGACGGGTGCCCGTATGGGGATGTCCTGATGATGGGCCTTGACACGCTGCGGCAGGATATAGAAAGGAATACCCTCTACCCTTACGGCGTCAGCATGGAATACCGGGACGGCACGAAGGCGGAGGCAGCTATTGAAAAATGGGAGTCAATGGAGCTGTGCGAAAAGGACGCCCTGAAAACCTGGCGCTACCTCTATGCGCCGGAGCAGGTGACGGAATGGCAGTACCGCTATTCTAACCGGTTCAGCCAGTGGAAGGAGCAGGCATTTTCCTATATGCCCCAGGATTTGGAGGAACGGCTGAATGTGGAGTATATGGAGGAGGCGCAGAACCCGGACACAGATATGTACCGCATACCCCTGGGGACAGCGAAGCAGATGCTCCTTGACGGCGGTCCGGTCTACCGCCTTTTTCCCGGAGGGCCGGAAAAGCTACTGCCGATTGCGGCGGTCACGGGGCTCTGGTATGAGAATTACCGGGAGTTTGCTGTTGCACCGGAGGACCTGGGCGCACTTGACCGGCTGGTCCGCAGGGAGACGGACCGGATCATGGGGATACGTCCGCAGCCTGATAAATCAAAGGAACGCCGCCCTTCCCCGGAGCGGTGATTTTTTATGACTGGAGGTGATACGGATTGGCTGATAACATACAGCATGAAGATTTCGGGGAAAAGATCGGCGGCGCAAAAAAAGATCTATGGAAGGACCGGGGGCTCTATGTGAATGACCTGGACGCCATGAATGAGCGCGAGGCCGAGAAATTCGTAAAAAAGGATAATATCTGGAAGAAACCGGACTATGGGGCCATGCTGGAGGACGGGGTTCCCCTTGGCGTGGTCTATTTCATCAAAAAAGCGCGGGACGGGCTGAATGCCTCCCCGCAGTATTACCGCAGGGACGACACGCCGGAGAAACGGCTTGCAAGGCAGAAAGAATATATCCGGACGGTACGGGAGCTGCAGGGCGTGGTCTCGGAGGTCCGCACCGTGGAGGACGCCATGAAAGCCTATGACCGTTTCTTTGTGGAAAACGGATATCTGGAACAGGTGCAGGGCTGGGGCGGCGGCGCCCATTACCAGGCGACGGAGAAGGGCCGGGAGAACCCGGCCATTACAAACAAGCTGTCCAATGCCCTGATGGTTCACTCTGCCGCGCATTTTGAGCGGAACTTCACACAGAAAGCGCAGAAGGAACAGTTTGGCGTTTCCAAAGACCAGAAGGTGCCGAAGGGCTATGCGATCCATTTCAACGACGGGAAGAATACTTATTCCAAAAATAATGACTGGAAACCTGACACCTATTATGTGACGAAGGGCTATTCCATCTTGCAGACAAACTTTGAATCGCGGGAGGCCGCCCTGAAATGGGTGCAGGCGTTGGCAAAAGGGCGCAGCAAAAGCGGAAAGACGCGGTTTGTGCCTCCCCAGCTCTCCCATGTGCGGCGCACCGGGCCGGATTACAGAAACGGCATGGAGATCACCGGGCAGCACTACCTTGATACCTTCGGGTTCCGCGGCGGTGAATTTGGGAACTGGATGAACCAGAATGACCGGCAGGCTTCCCTCAACATGGGATTTGAGGCGCTGAAGGATCTGACGTCGGCCTTGCAGATCAGTGATAAAGATATTGCCTATCAGGGAACGCTTGCCATCGCTTTCGGCGCCAGGGGCAGCGGCAACGCGGCGGCCCATTATGAACCGCTGCGGAAGGTCATCAACCTTACGAAGATGCACGGGGCCGGCTCTTTAGCCCATGAATGGTGGCACGGGTTTGACGATTACCTGGGTACGAAGATGGGCGCGAATGGGATGCTCTCGGAACAGCCCCGCCTCTATGCGCCGTTCCAGAAGCTGATTGATACCATAAAATATAAGCCGGAGACGCCGGAGCAGGCCGCGGCCCGCACCAAAGCGCAGACAGAACGAACCCGGAAAAATGCGGCAGGCTGGCTGGATTCGGCGGTGCTCGGTTCCCTAAAACGGCATGGCAATGAGGAACAGATGAAAACCTACGCGGTTCTTAAAGAGTCGTTTCTATCCGGCGAGGCCGGTTCCGTGGAGCAGATCAGCGCTTTCAAGAAGTCTGTCACCGGGCGGGTGATCCCCAAAAGTGAGCGGGAACGGCTGGAAATATTCGAGCACATGCTGTCCGGGATGCAGGCACAGGAGGCGCCGCAAATCGGGCGGGTGGAAACCGATTTTTACCGGAATTCCGTGCGCATGGGTAAGGAGTGCGAAAAGGACGGCGGCTATTGGGACAGCAACACGGAGATGACCGCCAGGGCCTTTGCCTGTTACATCAAGGATAAGCTGCCTTACAGCTCTGATTATCTGGCGGGACATGCGGATTGTGCCGTTACTTTCGCGACAGATAAAAGCGGGGAAATGGCAGTCCTGAAAGCCTTCCCGGAGGGTGCGGAACGGAAAGCCATCAATGCGGTATTTGACGAGATCGTGGCAGACCTGAAACGGGAGCAGATACTGACCCATTCGGACGAAACGCTGCCCCTTCCGGCGCAGCCGCTGGCGGAGAATGAACAGATTTCCATATTTACGTCGGACCGGCCTTCGGTCATGGCGCAGCTTGCAGCGGTGAAACCGGCAGAAAAAACTACCCCGGCACAGGCGGCACCGAAAAAGAGCCATGCGCCGGAGATTTAAGGAGGTGGAAGGATTGGAGGAAAACAAAGATTACCGGGTGCACCGCTCCGGGGACCTGTCGGAAGGCTACAAGCTGCAGGTGGAACACACGGTATCATGCGAGAACACAGATATTTCAGCGTTGATTGCGCAGGGGGCAGAAACGGTACAGGCCATGCGCCAGGACAGCATTGAGGGAGAAAAGAAAGCCTATGACATCGTGGTGGCGGCAGCGAAGCAATGGGAACAGCAGGCGGCGGCCACGCAGCGGCTTGACCGGGCGCTGGCATACTTACGCACCCCGGAGGTAAAGCATACCGGGAACAGTTGGCAGCCCTTTTCCAACAACAAGGACTGGATGGAGATCAGCAACCGGGTTTATAAGATGTTCTGCCAGATCAGGGAACAGACAACATATAACAGGGAGGCAAAACAGGATGTTCCGACTGCCTGGTATGTAACATGGGACCTGTATATCAATTCACCCAGGAAAGGCTACAACATCCACCTTGCAGGGCAGGATAAGAAACGCTACACGGACAAAGCCGCCGCCGAGAAGTATCTGGAGGGGAGAAAGAAAGCCTATTCCCATCTGTTCGCGGAGATTTCACCGCCCATTCCGAAAGAGCATGAAAACTGTTTTACGGTCAATGGCGTGCTTCTCCCCGGATATACAGTGGAGGGCCAGGAGCCGGTAAAAACAGACCATACCGCCGCCGATGTTTCGGAGGGCGGCATTTCTATGCCTGAAAAGCTGGAGAAACCTTCCGTGCTGGGAAAGCTGTCTGCGGCGAGGGTGCAGGAAAAGGCTGCGGCAGAGGCGAAGGCGCCAACTAAAAGGAAGGAGGATATGCAGATTTGAAAGTGTTGATGATAGAGCCGGGGAAAGCGCCTTATGAGGCCGAGCTGGACGGGAGCCTCAAATCCATGCAGGAGGCAGTCGGGGGAGGCATAGAGGGCTACTACCCTTATGCGGAGCCTGTCGCGATTGTCTGCAATGATGAAGGGAAAATAAACGGGCTGCCCCTGAACCGGGCGATCTACAACCAGGACGGCGAGATGATCGAGATCATGGCAGGCACCTTTTTCATAGCCGGTCTCGGCGAGGAAAGTTTTGCCGACCTTCCCGATTATTTCATGGAGCAGTATAAGGAACAGTTCAAATACCCGGAGAAATTTTACCGGCTGGCGGGTGAGATCGTTGCGGTGAAGCAGCCCCTCCCGCCGGAGGAAAAGCAGCAGCCGGCCCCTGCCATGGAGGAACCGGGCGGGGATGATATAAGGCTTGACGAATCCACGGACCTGGCTTTCGACCTGGATGAATTTTTCAGGCAGAACAGCGGGGCCTATGCAGGCCTGTACCCGGATTCCCATGCGGAAAAAGAGTGCATGGCGGACGAGCTGCTTTCAGGAGATACCGGGAAAATCCGCATGAGGCTGGCGGCATTTGAACATGAGGAACACATGGAGGGAGAAACGGCGCCGCTTCTGGAGCGTATTTCTTCCTATGAAAAAGAGTATGGAATCAGCGCTTATTCCATTTACCAGCTTGACTTATCGGACAATACAGACAACCTGCGTTTTATGTCCCTGGACTGGCTGGAAAGCAGGGGGCTCTCCGTGGACCGGGACAATTACCGGATGGTCTATGCCATGCAGCGGGAACCGGGCGAAACGCTGGAGGATATTTACCGGCGGTTCAATATCGACCACCCGGATGATTTTAAGGGCCATTCCCTTTCCGTTTCTGATGTGGTAGTCCTGCATGGGAATGGCGCGGATGCCGCCTGGTACGTGGACAGTATCGGCTTTAAGGAGCTGCCGGATTTTTTCGGCGCAGGGACGCCGGAGGCAAAGCGGGATGTTTCCGTGCGGGAACAGCTTGACAGTGCGAGGAAACAGGCGGCGCAGGCAGAGCCGAAAGCGCCGGATAAAAAGCCCAGGGAACAGGAAAGGAGTTGATGGCTTATGCTGATGGCGGTTGACGGTCCGTATGCGCTGATGGTGCAGCCGGACGACATTTTAATCTCTCCCCGTGAGGTAGACGAGCATTTTGGGACAATGGCCTGCTTCCATTCCCGCTATGCGCTGGGCGACAGCCACAATTACATGGATAAAGACGATTTCCTGCGGGAGATGTATTTAGATACCGTGGGGCATGATGAAGCGGGGCTGAAACGCTATGAACACATGGTAAACATTGTGAGCAGCCGGTTCCGGCACGGACCAAAGACGGAGGAACGGGCGGTTGATGACGCCATGCTGAAGGTGATCTCCGAAAAATACATTACGCTGCCCCTCTATCTGATGGACCACAGCGGCCTTGCCATGCAGACCACGAGTTTCAATGACCCCTGGGACAGCGGGCAGGTCGGATGGATTTATGTTTCCAAAGAGGATGCTCTAAAGGAGTTTGGCAACGAAAAAATGACCGGCGCCATTCGGAAAAAGGCGGAGGATCTGATGCGCAGCGAAGTGGCCGCTTATGATTCCTACCTGCGGGGCGAGTGCTACGGCTTTGAGCTTTACAAAAACGGCGAGCTGTCAGATAGCTGCTGGGGCTTCATGGGTGACCTGGACGATGCCTGTAAGGATATGGCTGAATATCTCCCGGAGGGCTGTAAGGATATGGTGACGCATTTAGAGGAACAGAGCCACCCGGCGACCATCATTAAGACGCTTTTGAAACATGCGAAAATCCAGGTGGACCAGGCGGCAAAAGCCTTTGAGCACGCCCCACGCCAACAGGTGATCGGGGACGCCCGTTAAGCAGGTATTTCCTATTTATAATTACAGATTCTATCAGGAAGGAGGATGCTTATGCAGGAAGATTTGGAACAGCGGACCGTATCGGTCTCCATCCAGGCGGCGAAGCTGTCCGGGCGGGTGCTGCGTTCTGCCATTGCCGCCGTGCTCCAGAAGATGGAGCAGGAACGCACGACCCCGAAAGTCGGCAGGAACAGCATGAAACGGCTGACCTGTAAGGACCCCGGAGCCAACACCATTGAAGTCTCCGGCAGAATCCGCTCCTTTGAGCGGTACGCCAGGAAGCACCAGGTCCGATACCATATTGAAAAAGAGCTGGGGACCGACCCGCCGAAGTGGACGGTCTATTTCAAAGCGAACCAGGCGGACGCACTGACGGCGGCTTTTAAGGAATATACCCAGAAAGACCTTGCCCGGAGCGCCAGGCCGTCGCTGCTTACCCAGCTCCATAAATTCAAAGAGCTGGCACAGGCGCTTGGCCGTGACCGGGTGAAGAACAAGGAACATGGAGGGCCGGAACGTTGAAGATAGATACCGATACCTTGAAAAAGCAGGTGATCCTCCACCTGCCCTATCTCCTGTTCCTTCTGGTATTTGCGAAGCTGGGCGAGGCGGTGCGCCTTGCCCCTGGAGCGGACGCCTCACAGAAACTGTTAGGATTGTCCGAGGGCTTCTCGCTGGCATTTCAAAGCATGTGGCCGGGTGCGACGTTGGACTGGCTTGCTGGCCTCTGCGGTGCCGCCGTAGTGAGGCTGGCGGTATATGTGAAAGGGAAAAATGTAAAAAAGTACCGCAAGGATGTGGAGTACGGCTCTGCACGGTGGGGGAATAAAACAGACATTGCCCCTTTCATGGACCCGAAACCGGAAAACAACATTATCCTGACGCAGACCGAGGGGCTTATGATGTCCGGCAGGCCGAAGAACCCGGCCCATGCCCGCAATAAAAATGTGCTGGTAGTCGGCGGTTCCGGCTCCGGCAAGACGAGATTTTTTATAAAACCCAACCTTATGCAGCTCCATAGTTCGTATGTCGTCACCGATCCGAAAGGTACGGTCCTGATCGAAGTGGGAAAGCTGCTAAGCCGCGGCACACCGAAACTGGACAAGGACGGAAAACCGATCAAAGGAAAGAATGGAAAAACCGTGTATGAGCCTTATAAGATCAAGGTATTCAATACGATCAATTTTTCAAAGAGTATGCACTATAACCCCTTTGCCTACATCCACAATGAGAAGGACATTCTGAAACTGGTAACGGTGCTGATCGCAAACACCAAAGGGGAAGGAAAATCCGGCGATGATTTCTGGGTCAAGGCCGAGACGCTGCTGTATACGGCGCTGATCGGCTATATCTATTATGAGGCCCCGACAAACGAGCAGAATTTTTCCACCCTGGTAGAAATGATAAACGCTATGGAGGTCCGGGAGGATGACGAGACTTTCAAAAATGCGGTGGATTTGCTGTTTGACGCGCTGGAGCAGAAGGACCCGGACCACTTCGCCCTACGCCAGTATAAGAAATATAAATTAGCGGCGGGCAAGACAGCGAAAAGCATACTTATTAGCTGCGGCGCCAGATTGGCGCCATTCGATATTAAGGAGGTCCGGGAGATCACCATGTATGACGAGCTGGAGCTTGACCTGGTCGGGGACAGGAAAACGGCGCTGTTCTTTATCATCAGCGATACAGATGCGACGTTCAATTTCCTTGTCAGCATGGCCTATACGCAGTTGTTCAATCTGCTGTGCGAGCGTGCCGATGACAGGTACGGCGGCAGGCTGCCGGTACATGTGCGGTGCCTGATCGACGAGGCCGCCAATATCGGGCAGATTCCGAACCTGGAAAAGCTGATGGCGACGATCCGTTCCAGGGAGATTTCGGCCTGTCTGGTCCTGCAGGCGCAGAGCCAGTTAAAGGCGCTCTATAAGGACAACATGGACACCATCATCGGGAATTGTGACGCTTCCCTTTTCCTGGGAGGCAAGGAGGAAACCACGCTGAAAAGCTGGAATTCCCTGCTGGGAAAAGAGACCATCGACATGTATAACACCAGCGTCACCAAAGGAAATCAGGAATCCCACGGACAGAATTTCCAGAAATTGGGAAAGGATTTGATGTCGGTGGACGAGCTGGCCGTGATGGACGGCGGGAAATGCCTTCTGCAGATCAGGGGCGTCCGGCCCTTCCTCTCCCGCAAATACGATATTACGAAACACCCGAATTATAAATACCTGTCGGATTATGCCCCTAAAAATGCTTTTGACATTGAAAGATTCCTCTCAACCAGGCTGCCCGCCAGCCCTGGGGAGCTGTACCGCAATTATGAGGTCACGGCGGAGGATTTGGAGGCGACGGCTGTATGATGATGTAGCTGCCTGTTAAAGTTCCTGGCTTTAGCGGGCTTTTTCTTTTCACCGGAAGGAGGTTCTATTGAGGATTCGCGCCCCTCCCTGACAACTGTATACCTTTCCAGGATGCTCCTGGACTATGCCGCCCCTGTGCTTTATGCAGATTTTCTTAAAGCACAGGGGCGTTTTTTCGTTTCCGGCCAGATACGGCCATACCACAAAACCGATATATTTCAAATTAAAGGAGGACTTTCTTTATGGCTTTTTTTGCAAGTGCGATTGATACTTTGAAAATTCTGGTGATTGCTCTGGGCGCCGGCCTCGGTGCATGGGGCGTCATCAACCTTCTGGAAGGTTACGGCAATGACAATCCCGGAGCCAAGTCGCAGGGGTAAGCTACGCCCTCCACGGACAAGTAATTGCCGTGCAGCGTATGGTGGAAGTCCATACGGCAACAGGCTGAATTGCTGGGAACCCCTAAAGCCGTGCGTACCAAAACATGGGGATGAAACATGCCCGGATGTGACGGTGGCGAAAGCAGAAAAAAACGCACGGATGGCGCAGGGTGCGAACCTAAACGCCGGGACAATGGGCGATCAGCAGCCAAGCCCCGAACAGGGGAAGGTTCAACGACTATCCTTTGCAGGAGTAGGGCCGAGCGGCCCGAAGCAGCCTGCCCCGCTCCATGCGGGTGAAGATATAGTCTGCGCCCATGTGAAAGCATGGGGTGTCCGCTTCTTTATGAAGTGGGGCCGCGCCGGGGCAGCGACCCGGTGTGAACAAAAACGGATGAAACAGCTTATGGCTGGCGGAGGTATTGCGCTGGTGGGTGCCACGCTGATCCCGCTGCTCTCCGGCCTGTTCGGTTAATAGCCGATGGGCAGTCTGTTTGAATGGATAACAGACTGGATTAAAGAGGGCTTGATTGAAGCGATCACAGGACAATACACCAGTATCTTTGAGTCCGTCAACAGCCAGGTCTCGGATGTGGCCTCACAGGTAGGCCAGACACCGCAGGGGTGGAATGGCGGCGTGTTCAGCATGATCCAGAATCTTTCTGAAACCGTCGTCATTCCCATTGCGGGAATCATCCTGACTTTTGTTCTTGTCTATGAATTGATCCAGATGATCCTCGAAAAGAACAACATGCACGATTTTGATACGTTCAACATCTTCAAGTGGATTTTCAAAACCTTTGTTGCCACATACCTGCTCACCAACTGCTTTACCATCGTCATGGCGGTGTTTGACGTCGCCCAGCATGTGGTGAATCAAAGTTCCGGCGTGATAAACGGGAGCATGGATGTTACCGCTGCGCTGGCCGACCTGGAGACGCAGCTTGAAGCAATGGGGATGTGGGAACTGATCGGCCTGTGGCTGGAGACCAACATTATCAACCTGTGCATGTGGGTGTTGTCCATCGTGATCTTTGTCATTGTGTATGGCCGCATGATTGAAATATATCTCACGGTCAGCCTGGCACCCATACCGTTTTCCACAATGGCAAACCGTGAATGGGGGCAGATGGGGACGAATTACCTGCGTTCCCTGTTTGCTTTAGGTTTCCAGGGGTTTTTGATTATGGTCTGCGTCGCGATCTATGCGGCGCTGGTCCAGTCAATCCCTTCTTCCGGCGACATCCACGGCGCGATCTGGGGCACGGCAGGCTATACGGTCCTGCTGGCCTTTGCCCTGTTTAAGACAGGCTCGCTATCCAAAAGTATTTTTAACTCGCATTAGTGTGTAACCGACCTATTTTAACAAGAAGGAGGATTTTTCTATATGAGTAAGACCAACCATGAAACCATGCAGCCGGAGACCCAGGCGGGCGAGGGCTTGAAGCTGGATGTAACGGTACGCCCGATTGCCCCGATGGGGAACCTTCTGGCTTTCGCCAATGTGACGATTGGGGACTGTTTCAAGATCGACGGCTTCCGTATCTGCTCCGGCGAGAACGGCCTGTACGTCAATATGCCCTCCACCCAGGATAAGCAGGGAAAATGGAGGGATGTCTGCTGGCCGGTGACGGCGGATTTCCGCAGGCAGCTTAATGACGCCCTGATCGGAGGGTACGGCCAGGCGATTGAAAACCTGCAGGCCACCCTTGAAGCGACAAAGGGGGCGGCGGAGAAGCCTTCCCTGACCGGCGCACTGAAAGAAAATGCCGGCAAGGTCAAGACGCCCCCGGCAAAATCCGCCCCAGCCAAGAATGAGCAGGTCCGGTAATGGCGGAGGCCGGAGAATATGGCATCGTGTACGCAGACCCGCCCTGGCGCTATGATATGAAACGCGGCAACGGGGTGGCTGAAAACCACTACCCTACCATGAGCATGGACGATATATGCGCGCTGCCGGTTGCAGACCTTGCGGCCAAAGACAGTGCGCTTTTCCTATGGGCAACCTTCCCACAGCTTAATGAGGCGTTCCGGGTAATCGAAGCATGGGGGTTCAAATATAAGACGCTGGCCTTCCTCTGGCTCAAACAGAACCGGAAAGCGGATTCCTGGTTTTACGGGATGGGGTTCTGGACCCGGAGCAACGCCGAGGTATGCCTTCTGGCGACACGCGGACGCCCGAAACGCCAGTGCGCGGGAATCCACCAGTTTGTGGTCTCCCATATTGAGCAGCACAGCAAGAAACCGGATGAGGTACGGGATAAAATTGTAAAACTCATGGGTGACCAGCCCAGGGTAGAACTTTTTGCGAGGCAGCAGACCCCCGGCTGGGATGTGTGGGGCAATGAAGTGGAATCCACAATCACGATGCAGGAACGGAATAAGTGATATACAGCATGAATGGAGGTGAATTTACATGCCCTATGTACCTGTACCCAAAGACTTAACGAAAGTCAAGACCAAGCTGGCGTTTAACCTGACGAAGCGTCAGCTTATTTGTTTCAGCCTGGCCGCGCTGGTGGGGCTGCCGGTATATTTCCTTACCCGCGGCGCTGTCGGCAATTCGGCGGCGGTGCTGTTGATGATCGGGCTTATGATGCCCTTTTTCTTTTTCGCCATGTATGAGCGGGACGGGCAGCCGGCGGAGAAACTTCTGAAAAACAGGCTCCGCTATAAGCTCTGGCCGAAGAAACGGCCATACCGGACGGAAAATTTGTATAAATCCATGTCAGAGAAGGAGGTTATGAGGATTGCCAAAAACCAGACAGCAGGAGGCCCAGGAAAAGCGCCTGCAAAGAAACATCAGGCAGGCAAAAAAGGCCAGGGCAGACGCAAAAACAGGCGGGCGTAATGCTTCCCGCATAAAGCCGTCCAGGAAAGGCGGCTTTTTCAGTGGGCTTAAATCGGACGCCCCGCAGACGGTCCAGCAGAGTATTCCCTATAAAGAAATGTATCGTGACGGGATCTGCCGGCTGACGGATAAGCTCTACACCAAGACGGTGCAGTTTTTTGATATTAACTACCAGCTCGCACAGGCGGATGACAAGGCGCAGATTTTTGAGGGCTACTGTGATTTCCTCAATTATTTTGACGCTTCGATCCATGTGCAGCTTACCTTTATCAACCAGCGGGCCAACATGCAGGATTTCGCCCGCAGTATTGATATCCCCATCCGTGGCGACGAATATGACGGAATCCGCAAAGAATATGGGGATATGCTGAAAGGTCAGCTCCAAAAAGGCAACAACGGTCTTACCAAGCGGAAATATATCACTTTTGGCATTGAGGCTGACGACCTTCGCACTGCGAAAATGCGCCTGGAGCGGATCGAGGCCGACGTGCTGGCGAATTTCAAGGCCCTGGGAGCCCAGGCAAAGCCATTAGACGGGCTGGAACGCCTGGAGCTCCTTCACAGCCAGCTCCACCCGGACGGGCAGGAAAAGTTTCATTTTACCTGGGCGGACCTCCCGAAAACCGGGCTGTCCACAAAAGATTTTATTGCGCCCTCCGGTCTGTCCTTCTCGAATGACGGAAAGACCTTCCGGGTAGCCGACCATTCCGGGGCGGTGTCCTTTTTGCAGATTTTAGCGCCGGAGCTGACGGACCGGCTGCTGGCGGAGCTCCTTGACCTGGACGATGCTGTGACGGTGAACCTGCATATCCAGTCCATCGACCAGGCGCAGGCTATTAAAAATATTAAGCGTAAAATGTCAGACCTGCAGAAAATGACCATAGAGGAACAGAAGAAAGCGGTCCGTGCCGGATATGACATGGACATCATACCTACCGACCTTGCCACCTATGGCGAAGAAGCAAAAAATCTCTTACAGGATTTGCAGAGCCGGAATGAGCGGATGTTTTTAGTCACGGTACTGGTGGAGAACATCGCGCCGAAACGCCAGAAGCTGCTTAATGACATCCTGTCTGCCTCCGGCATTGCGCAGAAATATAACTGTGCCCTGAAACGTCTGGACTTCCAGCAGGAACAGGGGCTTATGTCCTCCCTTGCATTAGGGCTGAACCAGATTGAGATTGAGCGGGGGCTTACGACCAGCAGCACCGCCATTTTCGTGCCGTTCACGACCTGCGAGCTGTTCCAGGAGGGCGAGGCGCTTTATTATGGCCTGAACGCTTTAAGCAACAACCTGATCATGGCGAACCGCAAGAACTTAAAGAACCCCAACGGCCTGTTCTTAGGCACGCCGGGCAGCGGCAAGTCTTTCTCGGCAAAGCGTGAGATCGTCAATGTGTTCCTTTTAACGGAGGATGACATCATCATTGCAGACCCGGAAAATGAGTACGGGCCTTTAGTACAGCAGTTCGGCTCCCAGGGGCAGGTCATTGACATTTCCCCGACTTCCACCAACTATATCAATCCGATGGACATTAACCTGGACTATTCGGATGATGAAAACCCCATCACGCTGAAAAGCGATTTTATCCTGTCCCTGTGCGACCTGGTGATCGGCGGCAAGGAGGGGCTTTCCCCGATTGAGAGGACCATCATTGACCGCTGCACAAGGCTGGTGTACCGGGATTACCTGCAGGACCCGCGCCCGGAGAATATGCCGGTCCTGGGAGACCTGTACGGGCTGCTTTTGAAACAGTCCGAGCCGGAGGCGCAGAATATCGCCACGGCGCTGGAAATCTACGTGAACGGCTCCCTGAATGTATTCAATCACAGGTCCAACATTGATATGAACAACCACCGGGTACTCTGCTTCCAGTTAAAGTCTCTGGGCAAGGCCCTGAAAGAGATCGGCCTTTTGATTATGCAGGACGCCGTGTGGAACCGTGTCACGGCCAACCGCTCCAAGCATAAGACGACCTGGTTCTATGTTGACGAATTCCATCTCCTTCTGAAAGGCCAGACCGGAAGTTTCAGCGTGGAAATCTGGAAACGGTTCAGGAAATGGGGCGGCATACCGAGCGGCCTGACGCAGAACGTGAAGGACCTGCTGGCCTCCCGTGAGATCGAGAATATTTTTGAAAACTCGGATTTTATCTACATGCTGAACCAGGCCCAGGGGGACCGGCAGATTCTGGCGAAGCAGCTGGGGATTTCCCCGCACCAGCTTTCCTATGTGACCCATTCCGGCCCCGGCGAGGGGCTTCTGTTCTTCGGGAATGTGATTATCCCCTTTGTCGATCATTTTCCGAAGGATACCCTGCTGTACAGCGTACTTACAACACGGCCTGATGAAGTGGCGGGGACGAAGGCATGAGGAAACAAAAATACCCTGAAAGCGATTGGAGGTGAGGACAACGGCGCGTGACAGGAATTTTCAGAGAAAACAGAAAGATGCCCGGATGCCGGCGCGGGATTCCCACGGGGAGGACCGCATGGCGGCCCGGCAGGGAGAGCCGGATTATGACCTGCGCCGGGCAAGGGACGCCCCTTCTTCCGGCACTTCAAGGAACCGCAGGCAGGCGGCGCCGGTGCAGACGGAAACTTATGGATCAGATATATTTGCCGGTTGCGAAAACAGTGATACGGCAGCACAGGATTCTCCTATTCAGGTTTTTCCCGGACAGGAACCAACCGGATCAGAGCCATACGCACCGGAAACCGGGCTAAAGGAATCCGGGCGGGGCGGCCAGGGACAGAGCAATGCCGCTTACAGAGATTCCAGGCAGAAGGATTCCGGCCAGGAGAGCCCAGGGAGACGCAATGCCGCTTACAGGGATTCCAGGCAGGAAGGACCCAGGCAGGAGGGCCCAGAGAGGCGCAATTCCGCTTACCAGAATTTCAGGCAGGAAGAATCCCCACAGGAGAATTCCAGACAGGAAAATCCCGGACGGACAGCTTTTGCAAAACACGGTCCGAAAGGTGCGGATTCCCGGTATGGGAAACTATTTCAGGAAGGAGCCGGGGCACAGAAAGGGGAAGAAAACTCCGGCCAGGCAGGACACTGGAACCGGACACGGCAGCATGGTAATAAATACCAACAGCGCTTTCAGGAGGCGGCAAAAGCCGGGGAACCTCAGGAGAAACCGCCGGAGGCAGCCGAAGGAGAACCAAAACGGCCTTCCAAGCTGGAATTTACCGCTGACGAACTCCCGCCGGAAACAGCGGATAAGAAGCTCACGAAAGTCCGACGGAAGGCAGAACGGACAGCGGAAAAACTGGAACAGGCGGAAAACCGCCTTCCTGCCCGCCGTAAGCTGCGGATGGAAACATCTTCTGATCCCGATACGGGCAAGGCCAAAAAGCGCCTGAAATTTGAAAAGGAGGTGAAATCCCAGCGGGCCCATGTCAAGGGTCCCATTCCGATGCGCCCGGTAAAGGCCGGCGCAAATATGGCGGTGGGTTACGCCCATAAAAAGATTTACCAGGCAGAGAATGAAAATGTCGGCATTAAAGCGGCCCACCGCACCGAGCTTGTAAGCGAATCGGGGCTGCGCATGGCATATCACAGGCATAAGACGGCGCCGTACCGCAGGGTGGCAAAATTACAGCAGAGATCAGCCAGGTCCAATGCCCGGCTTGCCTACCGGCAGACCCTGCATGACAGCCCGGAACTGAAGAAAAACCTTCTTGTCCGGATGTGGCAGAAACAAAAGATAAAACGCCAGTATGCCAAAGCAGCCAGAGAAGCGAAAAAAGCGGGAAAGCGTGCAAAGGACACCGCCGTTACTACGGAAAAGATCGCTGCCGGCGTGGTCCATGCCGTCAGGCGCCACCCGGTCATATGCGGGATCGTGCTCCTGCTCCTTTTGGTATTTTTCCTGATCGCGTCCATGATTTCTTCCTTTTCCAACCTGGGGGCCGGAGGGCTGGGCAGCCTTGCAGCCTCTACCTATCTGGCGGACGATGCGGACATCAACAATGCGGAGCTTGCTTATACCGAGTGGGAAACGGACCTGCAGATGCAGATTAACCGTGTGGAATCGGACCGGCCCGGCTATGACGAGTACCGCTATAATATCGGCCCCATTGAGCATGATCCCTATGTCTTAATGGGGTACCTCACTTCTGCCTATCAGAATTTTACCTATGCGCAGATCGAGGGCGTCCTCCGGGAGCTGTTTAACGGGCAGTATTCCCTGTCTTTTTCAGAAGAAACGGAAACCCGCTACCGGACAGAAACCAGCGTTGACCCGGAGACCGGCGAGGAAACAGAGGAAGAAGTGCCTTATGAGTGGCACATCCTAAATGTAACGCTTACTTCTACGCCGCTTGAAAACCTGGTTGTTTCACGCATGAACGCAGACCAGAAGGAAATCTGCGAGATTCTGTTGCAGACCAAAGGCAACCGGCAGTATGTGAAAAATGTATTTGGCACGAACTGGCTGCCCTATGTCACCAGCTACTACGGCTACCGGGTACACCCGATCAGCGGGGGAAAGAACTACCATACCGGCGTTGACATCGGGATGCCCCAGGGCACGGAGATTTTAGCCGGGCATGACGGCACGGTCACGCTGGCCGGTGAAGCCGGCGGATACGGCCTGTGCGTTGCCATTGAGGGCGAGGCTTATGAGGGGCGCTCCCTTACCACCAAATACGGCCACTGTTCACAGATTTTTGTATCTGCCGGACAGGAGGTAAAGGCCGGGGATGTGATCGCGAAGGTCGGCAGCACCGGAAATTCCACCGGGCCGCACCTGCACCTGGAGGTGCTAGTTGACGGTCAGTATATGAACCCGTTGTATTTTGCCGATACCGGCGATACCAGCGAGCGGCATTTACCGGAGGCAGGCGCAGGCGGCGGAGGGAACTATTTTGATTATGACGTCCCGCCGGAGGCCCTTGCGGATGAAAAATTTGCGGCCATGCTTGCGGAGGCTGAAAAGTATTTGGGCTATCCGTATGTGTGGGGAGGCGCGAGCCCTTCCACTTCCTTTGACTGTTCCGGCTATGTTTCCTGGGTAGTCAACCATTGCGGCGTGGGCTGGAATTTCGGACGTCTTACCGCAGACGGGCTTTTAGGCGTGTGCACGCCTGTATCAAGCGCGGATGCAAGGCCTGGCGACCTGATATTCTTCCAGGGCACCTACAATACCAGCGGCGCAAGCCATGTGGGAATCTATGTGGGCAACGGGATGATGATCCACTGCGGGGACCCGATCTCCTACGCAAATATCAACACAAGCTACTGGCAGCAGCACTTTTATACATTTGCGCGTCTGCCCTGACAGATTGGTGTCCAGTGACAATTAAGTTTGATAATTTTGCAATAAAGATTGATAATTTACAACTTTGTTTGATAAAAATGGCTTCACAAAGAAATTGACAATTATGATTGATAAAACTCAAAGAAAATGACAATTAAAGTTGATACAAACGGAGATTTCGTGGCACTTAAAGGAGCATGGTTCTTATTATGCTTCTTTGCTTTTCTGCAACATGGCTTCGTGATATTAAGTTTTGGAGTAAATTATCAAACTTAATTGTAATTATGGAGCTTATTATTATCAAACTGTTTTGCAAAAAGACAGATTGGAGGTAATAAATTGAACCCTAAGATTGAGAAACTGGAGAAAGAGATCGACAAGACAAAAACAAAGATTGCGGAGATGCAGGCCAAGCTCCGCGACCTGGAAAAGCAGAAAACGGAGCTGGAGAATACCGATTATGTGGCGATTGCCCGCAGCTTCCATCTGACACCCCAGCAGCTGGCCGAATTTCTGAAATCGCAGCAGTCCGCCCCGTCCGGGGATGGCCCGCTGCAGAAACAGGAGGATAAGAATGAGGACTAAAAAAATCTCTCTGCTACTGGCGCTTATGCTTGTCATAAGCGCCATATCTTTGCCCCTGACGGCTTATGCAGCCGGGGACAAAGATACCACGCCGCCCGAACTTACGGCTTCCCTGGACGGCGACACGCTGAAAATAGAAAGCAGCGACGATAATTCCGGCGTGGAGGCGGTATTTGTGGACGGGAACCGTATCAATTCCCTAACCAATGGGGCGGCTTCCGTCACCTTAAAGGATTATGCCGGCACGGAAAAGCAGGTAAGCGTGTACGCCCAGGACTATGCCGGGAACCGCTCAAAGACCGTGAAGTTTGAGAATCCTTATTATGAGGAACCGGAACCCACGGAAAAACCTGCTGCCGCGGTACAGCAGAACCAGGGCGGCACGGCGGCAAAACCTGTGCAGGCCCAGGCTGCTTCCCCCGGCAGCACAAACAGCAATGCCGGGAACAGCAATGCCGGCAGCAGCAATTCAGGGAATGGTTCTAATACAGGTACGAATACGGGTGCCAATGGCGGCGGTAATACAGCCTCTGGCACAAACGGCGGCAGCCCCGATTCCCAGGAGGAAACGGAAACCGCTTCCGCTATCCCGGACGGCGCATTTACCCCGGAGGGCACCGGCACGGTGTTAGATACGGCCACCGGGGAAGATGGGGATAAACAGTTTTACACCATCACCTCCGAGGACGGGAATGTGTTCTATCTGATTATTGACGGAAAGCGGGACGGCAACAACGTCTACTTCCTGAACGGCGTTACCGAGGCTGACCTGATGGCGCTGGCGGAAAAGAGCGAGGACACCATGAGTGCGATCCCGGCAGAGGATGTCTGCACCTGTACGGAGAAATGCGCAGCCGGGGAAGTTGATACCGCCTGCCCGGTCTGCAAGAATGACCTGAAAGGCTGTGCCGGGAAGGAAAAACCTGCGGAAACGGAGGAACCCGCGCAGGCCGAGCAGCCAAAAAAAGACAAGGGCAGCGCCGGCACGATCATTTTTATTATCATTGCCCTGCTTGCAGCAGGAGGCGTTGGCTATTATGTGAAGATCGTCCGTCCGAAACAGCAGGCGGAGGATGACGAGGATTTCGAGGATGACGGATACGGCGAAGGCTTTGACCCGGACGAGGCTTACGGCGAGACGGAATTTCTCTCCGAGGACGATTTTGACGACAGGGACAGCGAATAAAGCTGTCCTTTAGTATTTTAAGAAAGCGAGGATATTACATGGAGAAAACAACAATCCATTACCGTAGCGGCCTAGAGCGGCTGCTGGCATTTCTTCTCTGCGCAGTATGCGTCTTTGGGCTGATCCCTACTCAGGCGTTTGCGTTTTCGCCGGGACAGAAAGCAAGCTCCTGGCTGGGCGACCAATATGTGGGGTCTGACGGGCAGCATTATTATGCGCCGGCGCCTTACACCTACCTTGTCTACAATTCTGACGGGACGATGGATGTGCGCGCCAGTTCCGGGGGCAGCGCTTACCGGCATTATATGCTGACAGCTTCGGACGGGAGCAGCCAGCAGGTCTATTGTGTGGAGAGCGGCATTGCCTATAATACTTCTGACAATACCTATACATCGGAAAGCGGTACGAACAGCAATTACTTAAACCTCCTTCCGGCAGAAGCACGCCGGGGCATTACCCTGACGGCGATCTACGGCTGGAAACCCGGCGCTTCCCTCCCTGTGTCCGGCATTAACGAGGACGATTATAAAATGGCGACACAGATCATCCTCTGGGAATACCAGCAGCAGCTCCGCAGCGACCCTTACAGCCGGCACGGGAACGGCCAGGCAAAGGCAGACCAGTATTTCAGCGTGATTGCCGGACGTCCTGCGGAAAAGGCATATAACTGGATTCTTTCGCAGGTCGCCTCCCATTCCACAGTCCCCTCCTTTACTTCCACGAAGAAAAGCGAAGCCCCGGAGCTGGAGCTGAAATGGGACACGGAGAAAAAAGTCTATACCCTGACCGTCACGGACACCAATAACCTGAAAATCAACCTGGAGACCTTGAAGGGCAGCGGCGTTTCCGTCACAAGGAGCGGGAACAAGTACACGTTCACCAGTAAGAACATGATCATGGACCCTGTCACCTTTGAATTCCGAAAGGATATTCCGGTTGCTAACGACATGCTAATCTGGGGGAGGCCGGGTTACCAGACCATGATGACCGGCGCCAGCGACCCGGTCTCCTTCTTTGTAAAGATCAAGACCGAGACCTACGGCACCGCAAAGATTGTCAAGACCAGCGAGGACGGCATTGTGTCCGGGATTCCTTTCCAAATCTCCGGCACGGACATCCTGGGGAACAAGGTGGATGAAACCGTCACTACCGGGGAAAACGGGCAGATCAAGGAAAAGCTGCTGCCCGGCACCTATCTGGTGAAGGAGCTGCCGGTGGACCGCTATGTGACCCCTTCCGCGCAGTATGTCACCATTGAAAGCGGCCAGACCGCCACGGTGCATTTCAGCAATATCCTGAAAAAATTCCGTGCCCATGTGGTAAAGAGTGACGCAGATACCGGCACCGCCCAGGGCGACGCCACCCTTGCAGGGGCAGTTTACGGGATTTATAACAACGGCGAGCTGGTAGACACCTACACTACCGGGCCGGACGGCAGCTTTATGACCCGGTACTATGTCTGCGGCGATAACTGGACCGTGCGGGAGATCGAGCCGAGCACCGGCTACCTCTTAAACGATACGGTCTATGAGGTGGGCGCTTCCCCCACGCTTTATGAAGTGGAGCTGAACACCACCGAGAACCAGGTCACGGAAACGGTCATTTACGGAAACATCCAGCTTGTGAAGCATACGGACGACCTGGACCCGGATGTGTCCGGGGATGAAAATACGGACGAGCCCAATGAGGGCGTCATTGAGCGTCCGGAGGCCGGCGCAGTTTTTGAGGTCTATCTGAAAGCGGCTGGCAGCTATGACGCAGCGAAGGAAAGCGAGCGTGACCTGCTCACCACGGACGGGGACGGCTTCGCTTCCTCCAAAATGCTCCCCTACGGACATTACACGGTGCATCAGGTTTCCGGCGAGGAAGGGAAGGCATTTATCCCGGATTTTACGGTCTTTGTTTCCTCCAACGGACAGACTTACAGCTATATCCTGAATAACCGTACCATTACCGCAAGGCTGCGTGTGGAGAAATGCGATGCGGAGACCGGCAATATTATCCCGATGACGGGCACCGGCTTCCAGATCAGGGATTTGTCCACCGGGGAACTTGTCACCCAGGAAATCTACTACCCGAACCCGGAAACCCTTGATACCTTCTATGTTTCGGATGAAGGCTGGCTGATGCTGCCGGAGCCTCTGCACACCGGAGATTATGAATTGTATGAGGTGGCGGCGCCCTACGGTTATGTGCTTTCCAGTGAGCCGGTGCCGTTTACCATTGACGGCAGCGAGTCGGTTGTCACGGTCACACAGCACAATATGCCGCAGAAGGGGCAGCTTACCATTACCAAGACCGGCGAGGTATTCGCTTCCGTCCAGGAGAACGGCGGCCTGTACCAGCCGGTGTATGAGGTCATGGGGCTTCCGGGCGCAGTCTATGACGTGATCGCGGATGAAGATATTTATACCGGCGACGGTACGCTCAGGGCGGCAAAGGATGCCGTCGTGGAGACCCTTACCACCGGGGAGGATGGAACGGCACAGAGCGGGCTTTTGTACCTGGGCCGTTACCGTCTGGAGGAACGCCAGGCGCCGGAGGGGATGGTCTTAAACACCCAGCCGGAATATGCGGAGCTTACCTATGCGGGGGAAACCGTGGAAGTGACACATGCCGCAGCCGGCCTCTATGACGAGCGCCAGAAGGTGGCGGTAAGCCTGTCTAAAGCGCTGGAAACGGACGGGCTGTTCGGGCTCGGCATGAACGAGGAATACAAAGACATTTCTTTCGGGCTGTATGCTTCCGCTGATCTGACGGCCCTTGACGGCAGCGTGATCCCGGCAGGCGGGCTTCTGGAGGTGGTTTCCATTGACCCGAATGAGGCGGGCGGCTATGGCGCTTCCTTTGCCTCCGACCTGCCTTTTGGCAGCTACTATGTGAAGGAGCGCACCACAAACAGCGCTTATATCCTCCCTGATACGGAATATCCGGTTGTTTTTGAATATGCCGGCCAGGAGGCGGCGCTGGTGCAGGTTCTTGTAAATGAGGGCGGGGCGGTTCCCAATGACCTGCTGCGCGGGCGTGTGGACGGCGTGAAAACCGGCGAAAACCCGGATGGCGGCGAGGATGTGAAGCTAGCCGGCGCGGTCATGGGATTGTTTAAGCCCGATATCGAGGAATTTACAGGGGAAAATGCGCTGCTTACCGTTACTACTGGCGAGGATGGCAGCTTTGCCTTTGAGAATATCCCTTACGGCCACTGGATCGTAAAGGAAATTTCCTCTCCGGCGCTTTATACGGTAAGCCCCGAACAGCACCATATCTATATCGGTGTGGACGGCCAGAGCATAGAGATTAAGGTGGAAAACACCCTGATCCGCGGCAGCGTGCAAGTGATGAAAACCGAAGCGGTAGACGAGCCTTCTTCTGTGGAGAAAAAGGACAGGGATAACAACACCTTCCTGCGTTTCCTCTCCGGCGCGGTGTTCGATCTGTATGAGGACGCCAACGGCAATAAGGAATTTGATTCCGAAGATACGAAGATCGGCACACTGAAAGAATCGGATGCGGGCTACCATACGGCGGAGAACCTTCTGGCAAAGGGCTATTTTGTGAAGGAAAGCAAGGCGCCGGAGGGCTACCAGCTGGATGAAAACGCCTACTATTTTGAGATCACCGAGGACGGCCAGGTGGCCGTTGTGGAAAACGGCGGGGCCGGGCGCGGCTTTACCAATGAGGCGTACCGCGGGAACCTGAAGATCACGAAGGATTCCAGTGACGGGCGCAAGGATGGGTTTGCTTTTGAGGTCAAGAATGCGGACGGCTCCTATTGTGAGACCTTTACCTCCCCGAAATCCGGCGTGATCGAGGTCAAGGGGCTGCGCGTCGGCATTTATACCGTAACGGAAATCTCCAACCGGGCAAGCAGGGACTATATCATTCCTGACGCTGCCACGGTGGAGATCAAGGCGGATGAAACCGCAACGGTCCAGTTCTTCAATGAAAAACCGGAGAAACCAAAAACGCCGGACACCCCGGAGAATCCGAAAACACCGTCCAATCCGTCTAACCCATCCAATCCGTCCACACCGTCCAATCCGGGCAAAGCGGTACCGCAGACCGGGGATGATAATTTCATCTTCCTGTATGGCGGGCTTCTGGCGCTGGCTGTGATCGGCGGCGGGCTGTTTGCCGTGGTCTATTTAAAAAAGGGAAAGCACAGCAGAAATACCGCCAGGACAAAGGCTGCCGGCATTGCGGTGATTTCCCTCTGCGGGTTGCTGGCTCTTGGCAGCGGGTTTCTGATCGTCCGCGACCTCAGCCAGTATGCCGAGAGTGCCGGAACCTATAACGGGCTGGCAAAACATGTGGAAGTACCGGAGCAGGCTGGGGAACCGGAAGAACCGGGGGCAGAGGAAGAAACAGGCAGGGAGGATTCAAGTACGGTCCTCCCTGTTGTTGATTTTGAGGCTCTCAGGGAAAACGGGCCGGACATCATCGGATGGCTCAACCTTCCTGATACGGCCATCAACTATCCGGTAACGCAGACAGACAATAACGAGTATTACCTGCGCCATCTGTATGACGGCACCTATAACAAGGTGGGCTGCCTGTTTGCAGACTATGAGAATCAGGCGGATTTTTCAGACCGCAATACCATTATCTACGGCCACAACATGCGGGACGGCTCCATGTTCGCCGCGCTGAATGAATATGGCGGACAGAGCTATTATGACGGGCACCCGCAGATGTACCTTGTCACCCCTGACGGCGGTTATGTGATGGAGGTTTTCTCCGCATTTGAGGCGAAACCGGCGGAATCCGGCAGCGACACCTCCCCCTGGAGGCTTAGCTGGAAGGATGACGGGGCCTACACCACATGGCTTTCTGAAATGGCGGACCGGTCTGTCATTGAGACCGATGTTACGGTGACTTCCAGTGACAAGGTGCTGACCCTTTCCACCTGTACGCCCGGAAGTAAGAGCCGCTTTATTGTCATGGGAAAGCTGGCGGCTGTAAACGATTAACAAGAATATTGGAAACCAGTGCGGGGGCGCTCTGCTCCCGCACCTGCTATTTAGGAGGATTTTTCTATGGTGAATACCATTGTTTCGATACCCGGCTACGTCCATCTGTACCGCTCCCTTCTGCGGTTCTATGATATGCCGGAGAATGAGGTCCGGGAAATGCTCTATCTTCTGAATACGGCAAACCTGGACTGCTACGAGTATTACCACCCGGAACGTGATGTGGTCCAGAGCGGGCCGGTGGCCTTTAGCGGATGGCTGGAGCATGAGGATTACCGCCCTTACCGGACGGAGGTACAGCTTTATAAATCCCTGCTGTTCTTAAAGCGCAGCATTGACCGGGACCTGATCGTGACTTCACAGCGGGAGGCGCTGCAGACGCTGCGGTGTATCATTTCCAACCTGGAATACCGCTTCTACAAGGCGTATGGCATGGAGATCGAGGACAAGCGGACCGTGTACGGGGAATGTACCTACCACCTGGTCCCCAGGGAGGACGAACCCAGCGTGTGCCTGATGCACGACTGGATTTATCTGCCGAGCGCCTGAAATGCAGCGGATAAGAGCTATAATGTGTATTTTGTTCTGCTTTTAGTAAAACTGTCCCGGATTCTATACAGTATTCGGGACAATCCATTTTTCAAAGGAGGGATGCCATATCACACAGCAGGAAGTCAATGCCGTATTTAACGCGCAGGTGCGGCTCTGTGCCGACACACTGCAAAAGAAAACGAAGGAATATACCGGGGACGATACGGACCGGCTGGGGGCTTTTAAGGCGGCGGCAGCCTTGCAGCACACCACGCCGGAGCGCGCCCTTGCCGGGATGCTGGCGAAGCATATCGTTTCCCTGTATGACATGTGCTTTGACAATGATACGGATTACGGGATAAGCACATGGGAGGAAAAGATCACAGACAGCCTCAACTATCTGTTCTTACTGAAAGCCATTGTAAAGGAGGGACATACCGATCAGACGGATTGAAGTAAAAATATTAAACTGCCAGGCGGCCAGGGAGGCCGAGAAAAACATGGTCTTTGCTGCCCGGCTCACCCAGAGGGGCCACCGGATTGCCACAATGGACGATCTGATGGCCCTTTATGAAAAATCGTTCAGTGATGATACTGTGGCGGCCATCAGCGCCCTTCCCCACCCGACGGTCCAGAAATTTGCAGTGATCACCGCTGCTGTTGTAGGGGCAAGCAGGCGGTTCCTTTCACAGATCACCAGGCACCAGAACGAAGTAAAGTTTATGAGCGCGTCTTTGCAGTACAGCAATTATGCAGGCCAGGCGGATTTTGCCATACCCTACGAAGTATTGGCTGCGCCTGCTTCTGTCCGGGCACTCTACCTGGAAAGCTGTCACAAGGGCATGGATTGCTATGAGCAGCTATGTAATGTCGGCGTCGGCCATGACGCGGCGGGATATGCCACACCCCAGGGGCTTCGGAATGTGCTGGTTATCAGCGCCACGCCCTATCAGTGGAAACACATCATCGGCCAGCGGGTATGCCAGCGCAATACGGACGAGACCCGGATCGTGCTCCTGAAAATCTGGCAGGAGCTTTATACTTTAAGCCCGGTGCTGTTTGCCCCTGATCTCACAGGCCCTTTCTGCCAACAGGACAAATGCCTGGAGGGGAAAATGACCTGCGGCAGAAAAATAGACGCGGATATGACGCCGGAGGATATTCTGAAAACGGACTATCCGGCGCTTTTGGAAGGAGGCGGCGCATGAAGATTAAATTGATTGACTTTGGTGTGCCGGAGGACCGCCGCCCTTTCCGTCCGCATGGGAACGATGCCGGTGCAGATGTCTACATGCCCTATGACTGCACGTTACAGCCGGGGGAGATCGCAAAGGTCCCTCTTGGGTTTGGGATTGAAGTGCCGGACGGATATGCAGGCTATGTATTCCCGCGCACCAGCATGGCGGTAAAAGGGCTGGTCTGTGAGCTGCCGCCGGTGGATTCCGGCTACCGCGGGGAGATTCACGCGATCATCAGCAATGTAAGCAGCCAGACCCAGGAGCTTTCCAAAGGCTCCCGCGTGGGACAGCTTGTGATCACTCCGGTTGTGATCGCGGATTTTGTTTCAGAGCTTGGCGGGCAGCGCGGCATGGGCGGGTTTGGAAGTACAGGAAAATAAAAAAGGAATATTTTTGGAGTAATTCTTGGTTTATCGCCGGTAGTGGGATTGGGCATATCAGGAGGATTGCAGGATAAAATAAAAGAAAGGCAGCAAAAAGCGGCCAGCACCGTGGCCGCTTATTTTCTGCTATTGAGTTCTTTCATAATCCCCAGGATATAAGAAAGTGACCTGGAATCCAGTTTTTTTGCCTCTGTAATAAATTCCTGCAAGGCTTGCGGGTCCGGGTTCCCCTCGTCAAAAAATTCCTGGGGCGTCACGCCCAGATATTCACAGATATAAAGGAAGGACTGCATGGAGGGAAGGGACTTTTTGTTTTCAATGTTGTTAATGTAGTTATTTGCCTGTCCCAATGACAATGACATATCGCGTGCAGACACGCCTTTTTGAGTCCGCAGCTTTGCCAAACGTTCCGGGACGAAATTTTCATACATTGCCTTTACCTCCTATTCCGTAATAGATTGTACCTTACACATTATCCTTATTCGCAAAATAAAAGAGGGTATTTGCATTGAAACGCTAAAATAAATCTATTATAATTTGAAAAATGAAGAATATTAACTATCGGATGGAGGAAAAGAAGATGGAAGGAAAGACATGCTGTGTCACCGGGCACAGAAATTTACCGCAGAAAGAGATCAACCATGTAAAAGCGGCCCTGCGGCGTGAAATCGATTCCGCCGTTGCGGACGGGTTTACCCGCTTTATGAGCGGCTTTGCAGACGGCGTGGACCAGTATTTTGCAGAGATCGTACTGGAAAAGAAAAAGACAAATCCGGCGCTGGAGCTGGTTGCGGTTATCCCCTGTCAAAAGCGCCTGGACAGCCTGATGGAAAAGAGCCGGACTTATGAAATGCTGGAGGCCTGTGCGGATGTTGTTGTCATGCAGGAAAAATACCACCCCAGCGTCTATTCCCACCGGAACCGCTATATGGCCGAACACTCGGACAGGGTAATCGCCGTGTATGACGGGAGGGAAAAAGGCGGCACGGTCAGGACAATCCGGTTTGCGCACCAGATGAAGAAAGAGCTGCGGGAAATCCCGGTCGGTGAGATTATCCTGCCGGGACACCCCGCAGCAAGAAGAAAATAAAAGAATGGATCACTGATACTTGATGATACGCTCACTTTCCGGTGGGCGTTTTTCTTTACCTAATTTTCAGGAGGATTTTTTATGTGGAACATGATTATACACTTTCTCACATTCACCGGAGGGATGTCTGCCGGCGTTGTGCTGATGTGCCTTTTGCAGACGGGAAAACAGGCGGACGAAGAATTTGAGGAAATGCAAAGGAGGTCTGGACATTGAAGTTAGTAATTGCAGAAAAGCCCTCCGTCGCCATATCGCTGGCGGCGGTCCTGGGCGCGAATGAGAAAAAAGACGGCTACATGGAGGGCGGCGGCTATCTGGTAAGCTGGTGCGTGGGGCACCTTCTGGAGCTTGCGCAGCCGGAGGCTTACGGGGAACAGTATGCCAAATGGCGTTATGGCGATCTGCCGATCCTGCCGGAAGAATGGAAATACGGAGTACCGAAGGATAAGAAAAAGCAGCTTGACCTTCTGTGCCGGCTGATGAAAGACAAACGGGTGGATTCTGTGGTGTGTGGTACCGACGCCGGACGTGAGGGCGAGCTGATCTTCCGCCTTGTCTATCAATATGCCGGATGCAGCAAACCAATGGAACGCCTCTGGATTTCCAGTATGGAGGATGCGGCAATCCGGGACGGCTTTGAACACCTGCGTCCTGGCAGCGACTACGATAAGCTCTATGACGCGGCGGTCTGCCGGGCCGGGGCTGACTGGCTGGTCGGCATTAACGCCACCCGGCTTTTCTCCGTCCTGTATGGCGCGACGCTGAATGTGGGGCGGGTAATGTCGCCAACGCTGGCGCTTTTGGTGCGGCGGGAGGCAGATATTCAGGCATTTACAAGCAGCCCCTTTTATGTGCCGGAAATCACCTGCGGCGGCTTTATTGCCTCCGGCGAAAAGCTGCCGGATAAAGCCGGGGCTGAAAAAATCCGTATGGAAAGTGACGGGCAGGCTGCTTCGGTGCTGTCCGTGGAAAAGCAGGTCAAGACGGTACAGCCGCCCCGCCTGTACGATCTGACAACCTTACAGCGGGAATGTAACCGTATTTATGGTTATACGGCTCAGCAGACCCTTGACTATGTGCAGTCGCTTTATGAGAAAAAACTGGCGACCTATCCCCGGACGGACAGCCAGTATCTGACGGAGGATATGCAGGCAACCGCCGCTTCCCTGGCCCTCTGGCTGCGGGGCAATATGCCCTTTGGGAAGGGCTGTGCCGGAGAACCGGATATTGGCCGGGTAACGGATGGCAGCAAAGTGACCGACCATCACGCGATTATCCCTACGGTGGAGATTGCCCGGACGGATTTATCGGAGCTTCCTTCCGGGGAGCGGGATGTGCTGACGCTGATTGCCGCAAGGCTCCTTTCTGCCACGGCCCAGGCCCACCGGTTTGAGGCGGTAACGGCGGTTCTGGACTGCCGGGGCCATTCCTTCACGGCAAAGGGAAAAACCGTGCTGCAGACAGGATGGAAGGAAGTGGAACGCCTTCACCGCATGGGCCTGAAACAGTCTAAGACGGAAGAAAAAGAAAGTGAAGATGCTGCCCTGCCTCCGCTGCAGGAAGGCCAGACCTTTGAAAAGGTGTCTGCCGGCGTCCGGGAAGGCAAGACATCCCCGCCGAAGCACTATACGGAGGATTCCCTTCTGGCGGCTATGGAAACGGCGGGCGCCGGGGATATGCCGGAGGATGCCGGGCGCAAAGGTTTAGGTACGCCGGCTACCCGTGCCGCCACGCTGGAAAAGCTGGTATCTGCCGGTTTTGTGCAGCGGAAGAAAAAGCAGCTTATCCCCACGGAAAAAGGCACGAACCTGATTTTGGTCCTGCCGGATAACATCAAATCGCCCATGCTCACCGCAGAATGGGAATCCATGCTGAAACAGGTGGAGCGCGGCGGGGTCCCGGCAAAAGACTTCATGGATGGGATTGCAGATATGATCCGGGCTCTCGTCAGAGAACATGCCGCGCCGGAGGAACGGTTTGCCGGGCTGTTCCCGGATGCGAAAGAAAACGGGCGTGAAGCTGTCGGCACCTGTCCCCGCTGCGGCGGCACTGTGTATGAGGGCAAAAAAGGATTCTTCTGTGATAACCGGGATTGTGCCTTTGCACTCTGGAAAGATAACAAATTCTTTTCCAGTAAGAAAAAGAGCATTACAAAGTCTGTGGCGGCGGCCCTTCTGAAAGAGGGCCGCGTTTCCGTGTCCGGGCTTTACAGCGAAAAGACGGGAAAGACCTATGACGCGGTGGTGCTGCTGGATGATACAGGGGGAAAATATGTGAATTTCAGGCTGGAATTTCCGGCGAAGAAAGGCAGGGGGAAATGAGCGGGCCGCCCTCACGGGAATTAACCAGACAGGAACGGGCGGCGGTCCGAAGGCTGGTAACAGACCTTTGCGCGAACTATGACAATCGGGATAAGTTCTGCCGTTCTTTGGACTGTCCCTGTTACATGCTGCATAAATGGTGGACCGGCTCTTTCTGCCGCTACTTCCGGGAGGCGGTGCTGCCGACGGACCCGGCGCTGGAATCTGCCCTTACGGGCGAGGACACTTCCCTGAAACAGAAAACCTGCCCGGTCTGCGGCAGGGCATATCTTCCCACCACCAGCCAGGCATATTGTTCGGATTCCTGCCGCGCCTTTGCCAGACGGAAATCCGAGCGGGAACGCAAGCGCCGGATCAGGCAGAACCAGGGGTAATATGTCCGCAGCTTAGCCAAAAAGAGGCTTGATTTTCAAGGATTTCAGAACCCGGTTTGAGGGGCGGCTGAATAAGAATACTCCGGCGCCCTGAAACAGCCCTAAGTTGCGGACAGACAGAAAAATCGGGAGGGATGTTTATCGAGAAAATAAAAATACCGGTCGTACCGGAAATTATGCGGATCGACACATGGACGCAGGCCATTGACATACAGCAGATTGACAACCGGCGCTTCATGTATAACCCGGACACAGGGTTATTGGTCTTAGGCCGGCAGTATGCAGTGACAAGTCTGTTGGATTCCAGCCATGCCGGTGAGCTTGCGGCTGCCGGCGTTACAAAGGATTATGACGCATTTGTCCGGGGCTGGGTCGGTACCGGAGGGGATTACCCTGTAGGAGTGATCCATTTTGCGCCCAGCGTGGATGCAAGGAATATAGAATTATTTGACCGGGCATTTGACACTTTGAAAATGTTTGCGGATAACGGGATCATGTACGGGACTGTGATCCGTGGATTCGGGAAGGAATGGGAACAGCCGGTATCTGCCATTTTAACGGATATGTGGCAACCAGCAGTAAAGCCTTCCGTCCGTAAGCAGCTAAAAAAATAGCCGGAGGCCAAAGCCATCCGGCAGAAAACCAACCATCAACAGGAACGATAGGAGGCGGTTTTATGAATATCAACACGGTCACAACCGATGACCTGCGGGGCATGGAGGGCAAAGACGGCCTGATCCTGCAGGGCTGCGGCGGGGATTTGAAGGAATGGGTGGACGGGATCAATGATATGTTCACCGAGGCGGGCATTTTGAAGGACGGCAGTAAATTTGAGGACGTTTCAGCTTTCCAGTATGGGGAGCTTACCTGCCTGCTCTACCCTTTCGAGGATGTAAAGCTGGACATCGGGAAACTTGCCATCTGGCGGTTACAGACCCATGCGGATTTCGGGGGTACCTGGCTATCCGATTTTGTACCGAACCGTCTGGGCGGCTTTATCAGTGAGCCTTCGCCGGAGCCGGAGAAACCGGACTGCGCGTTGATCGGCCAGGACGGGAATGTTTTCAACCTGGTAGGGATTGCGGCCCGCACCCTCCGCAGGAATGATATGGCGGACCAGGCAAAAGAAATGTCGGACCGGGTGTTTGCTTCCGGCAGCTACCATGAGGCGCTGAACATCATCGGCGAGTATGTCAATATCACGGATTCCGAAAGGGAGCCGGAGCACAGGGCCTCGGTCCGGCAGCAGATAAAAGAAACAAAGACGGCGGAACCGGACAAAAAGCAGAAAACGCCGAAACAGCAGGAACGGTAAGGAGGGTCAGGATGGGAAAAGAAAAAGTATACGGCGTGTGGGCGGTCCGCAGCGGCTCTTCCATTTTTGGACGTGCGGAGGGCTGGTGCAAAGAGGACGGAAAGCCTCTGGAATTTGATTCTGAAAAAGCCGCCCAGGATTATGCGGACGAAGCCGGCCGCCATGCCACGGCGAATGTCCGCTACTATGTGGAGGAAAAAGAGCCGGAACCGGGCGCAATTAAAAAACGTGCGGCACAGCCGGATTTGGATGCCCGCGCCCATGAGGAAGTGGTGCCGAGAAATGACGCAGCGGAAAAGCGCAATGAGATTCCCGGCAGGCAGATCATGCCGGAGGCGGACCCATTGGTGGGAATCCGCTCTGCGGTCCACAGCAACTATGCGGGCATGGTCGCCATGCTGGGCGCAGATAACCAGGTGTACCTGGGACGTGAGGAACGCTGCCACTATCAGGATATGCAGGCGTCTTATTATGACAATCAGGACGGCTCCCTGTGCTTTGTCTGCGACCAGCCGGATATGTACTATTTTCTCTATGGGGAGGGCTGGGCGCATACCCAGGCGGAAATGCTGGAGCGCGGCCTTACCCTGGGCCAGTATGAAGAATTTGCAAGGCTCCGGGACGGCGTGCTCTCACAGTTTACGCCCCATAGGGAGATCATGTTTGCCGGACAGCCCTTCCAGGCGCCGGAGAGCTATCTGCGTAATGCGGAGCTTTACGAGGAAGGACAGACCGGCAATTACAATATGCTGGACGGACGCCTCAACAACGAACCGCCGGAGCGCCCCGACCTGACGGACGGGCAGACTTACGAGGAAATCCGGGAGCTTGCCCCGGAGACGCTGCTGGAGGAAACGCCGGAGAAACCTTCCCTGATGGAACGGCTGAAGGCGGAACGTTCGGAGCATGAAGCAAAACAGGCAGCGCCGTTGATGGCAGAGAGGGAACGCTGATGGGCGCGGTAAGGTTTGAGGGCGTGGATATACTGGACAGCCTGGGGCAGATCATGGAGCTGCACACGCAACACTACAAGGATGATTTTGATATGGATAAAGAGCTGATCCCAAAACTGGCTCTATCGGGAGAACCGGAGGACCGGCGGCTTCTCTGGATGTCGAGGCCGTGCGGCACCTATACCCTGCGGGAATGGGAGGTCTATCTGGAGGGCAGCCATGCAAATAATGTGTGGAAGTTTTACCATGAACAGACAAAAGACCCGGTTCTTGCCTATGCCCTCTCGATCAAAGACGTGCAAGACGGAAAAGTGGTCGGCGATATATACCCGCTTGAATATGGGGCTCATGTGGAACGGGTAAAGTTGCTGACCTGCCCCATTGGTAAAGTGGCCGTTGTGTTTGAGGACGGAGCCAGTATCACGCTTCTTTATCAGGATCGGAGACAGCTTATGAATGAGCTGATGCCGGTACATGGGAGCCCAAAGTCGATGACCGATCTGCCAAAGGACGAGCGGGAGCTTGCCGTAATCCTGAAACGGGAACGGCTCAAACGCTCCTGCCATGCCACAAATGGCAATATAAAAGAATATATTGACGGCCTGAAAAAGAATACCTTGCGCGGAAGGCTCAAAGAGTCCCGGACAACCGCCCCCACCCATAAACCGCCTGCCCCGAAAAAGGAGCCGGAACGATGAAGGGCGGGCATAATAAAAAATCCGTCCGCACAGAGTTCGTCATGTCCGAGCAGGATGCGGAGCTGGTAAGGGAACGCATGGCGGAGCTCGGCATTACCAACCTGTCCGCATATCTGCGCAAGATGGCGGTTGACGGTTATATTATCCATCTGGATATGAGCGACATCCAGGAAATGATACGGCTCCTTCGTATCTGCTCCAATAACCTGAACCAGTATGCCAGACGCGCCAATGAGACCGGAAGTGTTTATTCTGCCGACGTGGACGATCTGCGCACCCGCCTGGACAGCCTGTGGGACGGCATGGATAAGCTGCTGCGGGGATTTGCGAACATTTCGTAAACAGGAAGAACCGCCGTTGCTTTCCGCAGGCCGGCACGGTAAAATTTTACTGGAGGGGTAAATATGCTTCTCTTTGAAATACCCTTCGGGCATACCTGGATGTCCTGAAAAATCGGACATGGGATTAGGAAAGGAGGCGGACGTATGCGTCTGATTGGCAAACTGCTAGCACTTCCCTTTGTAATAGTTACAGGGATTCTTTATCTGTTCTGCAAATTTCTTGTTGTGGTTTCCGGCGCCGTGCTGGGAATTCTGTCAGGGATTGTTTTTCTGGCGGCGCTGGCGCTGTTCTTCGCAGCCGGGTTCTGGCCGGGAATGTCCTGGCTGGTGATTGCGTTCCTTATCAGCCCTTACGGCCTGCCGATGGCGGCGGCCTGGCTGGCCGGCATGATCGGCGGCGTGAATGGCGCCCTGAAAGATTTTATATTTGGTTAAACAGTTTCGGCGGGGCGCATTGGCAGCCCCGCCCTTTTTCTATAATTATGGCTGTCTGTTACGGCAGCTTTTTGATTGGAGGGATTTCATTGAAAGATACAACGCCAATTTATTTCCATTCTGCTGCCTATGCGCATGAGCATGGGGAGCTGGATCAGTACCACGCTTCCCACAAAGCAAACATTGCGTGCAGGGAGGCAATCGAACAGGCCATTGCGGACAACTACCGGGACAACCGTTTAGGCACGGCATGTGTGCAGCAGGTCTTACAGCAATTTGATCCTGGACGGATTTTTTATGTCCTTGCCAACACGGTCCGGCAGAAAGATCACGACGGGCGCATTTCACGGGACAACAAAGCATGGGCGCAGACGGTTCCGGTCTGTGAGGATAAGGACGGTTTTGGATATGACCGGAATGTCTGCTTTGCCGTGGACCGCTGCAATCCCGGACTTACCGACCTGTTTCTCTCCCAGGCCAGGCGGGAGTGTGCGCCGGCCCAGGAGCAGAAACCATCCGTGCGTGACAGCCTGAATAAAAATGCCGGGCAGCAGGCGCACAGTGACAGGACGAAAGCAAAAAAGGAGCCGGAGCGGTAACAGGTCCTATATTGGATTAAGGGGGTGACAGATATGGCAACCACTCGGCTCATGCCGCTGCATGTTGGGAAAGGCCGGGATGTTTCCACGGCCATAGCGGACATCATTGACTACGTAAAGAATCCGCAGAAAACCGATTATGGGAAATTCATTTATGGCCATGAGTGCGACACCCGGACCGCTGATGCGGAGTTCCTTTTATCCAAACGGCAGTATGCGAACCTGACCGGAAGAAGCCGGGGCGCGGATGATGTGATTGCCTACCATCTCCGGCAGGCGTTCAAACCCGGCGAGGTCACGCCGGAAGAAGCGAACCAGATCGGGCGGGAGCTGGCATTGAAACTGACGAAGGGAAACCATGCTTTTGTTGTCTGTACCCATGTGGATAAACACCATGTCCATAACCACATCATCATAAATTCTACCACGCTGGACTGCCAGAAAAAATTCCGCAACTTCTGGGGCTCTACTTGGGCGATCCGGCGCATGAATGACAAGCTGTGCCTGGAGCATGGGCTTTCCATTGTAGAGAATCCGAAACCCAGCCGGGATCATTATGGCACATGGATGGGAAGTCAGAAACAGCCTTCCCACCAGGAGCGGCTGCGACAGGCTATCGACGCAGCCCTGGAAGAAAAGCCGAAGGACTTTGAAGAACTTTTGAAAAAGCTGGAGGCGGCTGGGATTGAAGTCAACCGGGAGCGAAAGCACCTTCGTTTTCGCCTGTCACCTGATGATAGATATACCCGGTGTGACACACTGAAAGGCGACTATACCGAGCAGGCCATCAAAGAACGGATCGCCGGCACACGGACGGCAAAGCCGCGCCGTATTTCTCCCCAAAAGCCGGTTTCCAAAGTCGGGCTGCTGGTGGATATTGAGGCGGCAATCCGTTCCGGCAAAGGTCCGGGATATGAACGCTGGGCGAAGGTGTTCAACTTAAAACAGCTCTCTCAGGCGGTGATCTGGCTCAAAGAGCATGGCGATATGAACTATGAGGATTTGCAGAAAAAATCAGATATTGCTACTGCTAATTTTAATGCGCTGTCGGTACAGATCAAGGAACTGGAATCGCAGATGGCCGCCAACGGGGAGCTGCAGAAACAGATCGTAAATTATGCCAAAACACGGACAGTCTATGTGGAATACCGGAAAGCCGGGTACAGCAAAAAATTCCGTGCGGCGCATGAGACGGAAATCCTGCTGCACCAGGCGGCAAAGAAACACTTTGACGGATTGGGAATCACAAAGCTGCCCTCCGTTAAATCTCTGCGGGAAGAATACGCCGGGCTCCTGGAACAGAAACGGAAAGCCTATTCTTCTTACAAGCAGGCCAGGGCTGATATGAAGGAGCTCCATAATGTCCGGGCGAATGTGGAGCATTTGCTGGACATTCCCACCGGGCGGGAACCGCAGAGGGAATCGCAAAAATCACGACAATAGGTTCTCTCCGCTTTTGTTTTTCAGCGTTCCAACGGAACGCGCAGCCATTGCCAACGGCAATGATCTCAGGGGTTTGGGGATATGTCACCAACAAGCATTTAGCAGAAATTCCGGGTACGGGATTTCTGCTAAATACGCAATCTTACGGAAGATTGCATTGCTTGCCAGTAGTTTTGAGAACCTTTATTTAGGTATTGTCTGCATGCACATAGACAAGCACCATGTCCATAATCACATCATCGTGAGTGCGGTAAATCTGGAGTCTACCAGGAAATTCCGCAACTTTTGGGGTTCCTCCTGGGCTTTGCGCCGGATCAGCGATAAGCTGTGTCTGGAGCATGGCCTTTCTATTGTCGAAGATCCCAAGCCCAGCCGCGGCCACTATGGAAAATGGCTGGGTGATGGAAACAAACCGCTTTCCTTTCAGAATCAGATCCGTCAGGCCATTGACGCCGCCCTGGAGCAGCACCCCTCCACCTTTGAGGATTTCCTGAAAATTCTGGAAGCGTCCGGTGTGGAAGTCACCCGGCGCGGGAAATCTATCAATTTCCGTGTTCCAGGGCAAAAGAGCCGAACCCGCTGCAATACGCTAAAAGGAGATTATACTGAACAGGCAATACGGGAAAGGATCGCCGGAACCTATATTCCCTCTGTTCAGCCCAAACGGTCCAATTCTTCGGTGAGGATGCTGATTGATATTGACGCCGCAATGCGGGCCGGTAAAGGTGCCGGTTATGAGCGTTGTGCCAAAGTGTTCAATGTGAAGCAGCTTGCGAAAGCTGTGGCTTACCTGAAAGAGCATGGGGATATGAGCTATGAGGACCTTCAAGCAAAGGCCCAGGCTACGACTTCCCGGTTTAATGAGCTTTCCACGCAGATCAAGGATATGGAAAGCCGTTTATCTCAAAATGGAGAATTGCAGAAACAGATCGTCAATTACTCTAAGACGAGATCTGTCTACATTGCGTATCGAAAAGCCGGTTACAGCAAAAAATTCCGGGCCGAGCATGAGGCTGACATCCTGATCCACCAGGCAGCGAAGAAATATTTTGACAGCCTGGGAGTGGAGAAGCTGCCTACCGTAAAGACTCTGCGGGAAGAATATGCCGAAGTGCTGGAGGCCAAGAGAAAAGCCTATGCGGAATATAAGCAGGTACGGGAAGAAATGCGGGAGCTGCAGAATGTGAAGGCCAATATTGACTATCTGCTGGGACCGTCTGCGGAAAGGACACAGGAAAAAGAACATTCATAAGCATATATGGAAATTATTCAGAAAATTTGATATACTTATTGGCGTGTCTGTGTGGAGTCTACTGCCTTACTTGACAAAGTTTCTCGTTATCCATGGAAAATTCATATACATGACACATTGGAATGCTAATATCTAAATAAAAAAGGGTGATGAAATGGCAAACTTATTGATAGTAGAAGATGATGTCCTGACAAACGAATCTGTTTGTGAGTATTTGCAGGATATGGGCCACATCGTGTTTTCAGCATACGATGGAGAACAGGCTTTAGAGTTGTTCAATAGCAAAGAGATAGACCTGGTTGTTTTGGACATCATGCTTCCCCAAATAAACGGTCTGAATGTTTTGAAAAAGATTCGTCAGGCAAGCAGCATACCAATTCTTATGCTCACAGCGATGGACGACATGGATACACAGATTATGAGTTTTGACAATCTGGCAGATGATTATGTAACGAAACCGTTTTCCATCGTTTTACTGGGAAAAAGGATTACGGCGCTTCTTCGGCGTATTGGAAAAACGGGACCAGCAAATATTTGGAGTTATAAAGATATTATAGTGGACTTCTCCGGCTTTTCAGCAGAAAAGGCAGGAAAGCTGATTGATATTTCACCCAAAGAAGTGCAGTTGCTGAAAATTCTGGTGGATCATACAGGAGTTGTGTTGACCAGAGATCAAATTCTCGATTCTATTTGGGGGACAGATGTTCCATTGAATGATAGGACGATTGACACATATATCGGCAGACTTCGTAAAAAGTTAGGATTGGACTGTATTGTAACAGTGAAGGGAATCGGCTATAAATTTGAGGATGTGCGATGAAACTATTTCCAAAAACTTTTTGTTATACCCTTATGTTAATGATTATCATTACGTTAATTGGGCATGGGTTGATGTATTTTCTGATACCTGCTTTTTATACAAACCAAAAAGAAAGTCTTGCGGAAAGCATAGGGGAGGAAATAATACAGCAGCTTCAACAATCCTCAGAATTATCGGAAGATAAGGTTTTGGAGCGGTATGCTAAGAATAAGGCATTTGTGAACTTGACCTGCGGAGATAAACAGTATGTCTATGGTTCTTTTTATATTGAAGATGCCCTGAATGGAAACGGGAAAGATTATTCTTTTCAAGCCTCTCCCGGAGATCAAGCGAATGATGCTCAGTCTAATGTTACGGGCGCTGAACAAGGGATTGATGGCCTGGCTCCCTACTTAACAGCACAATTTGTAAAGCGGGAATTTTCGTTTCAAAATGCAGATAACGAAGATTGTACGTTGCTTATTCTTGTTACATTGCAGCCGGTAAATGAAACAAAAGGCATTGTTCTTGAGATCCTTCCTATTAACTTGTTGATTTGCTTTATTATTTCTGCTATTGTGGCGTTTTTGTATTCCAGACGGCTTTCTACACCAATCAAGAAAATATCAGAAACTACAGAGCAAATGAGGTTATTAAAGAGAAATGCTGTCTGTGAAATTCGCACAAAGGATGAGATCGGACAGTTATCTCAAAATATCAACGCACTTTATAAGGAACTTTTGACATCAATAGATCATCTGCACGCAGAAATCGCCCATGTTAGCGAAGTGGAGCAATCAAAAATAGACTTCATGCGAGCTGCTTCGCATGAGTTGAAAACGCCTGTATCGGCAGTTTGCACTATGCTGGACAGCATGATTTTAGGTGTGGGGAAATTTGAAGATACAGATACTTATCTCCCTGTATGCAAAGAAAAAATGCTGCAGCTTTCTTCTATGATCCAAGAGGTGCTTGACGCCTCTAAATTGACTGGACAGCCAGAAGAACCTATCAAGAAAGTCCAGCTTTCTGAGTTGCTCCATGAGGTCTGTAATTCCTACCGCTTGATTGCAGATTCAAAGGGAATTGTATTTTATATTGAAACAGAAAAAGCCGGGGTGGTTCATATTCCGGTCAAAGCTGTAAAGCGGGCAATCTCCAATGTTATCTCTAATGCTGTGAATTATACAAACAGTGGTGGAAAAGTCTCTGTTATCTGTTCAGAAGGCACGATCATAGTAGAAAATGAATGCGTCCCGATTTCAGAGAAAGACCTAAATCATTTGTTTGAAGCGTTTTACCGGCCTGATTATTCTCGCAGCAGGGAAACTGGTGGAAATGGCCTTGGATTATATATCACCCATAAACTTTTGGATACTTACAAAATCCCTTACTCCTTTATGCCGTATGAGCATGGAATGAGATTTACAATAAACTGCCCCACAAATAACCGCTTCGTAAAATGAAGTTATCTCAACGTACCAATACAAAGAGGACTTCATTAAACAAGATAGGGTTGACCCATTGATAAAATGGAGGTGTATGGTGTATTTATCCGCTATACAGAAGTTCTAATATAAAATAAGGAGAGATTACATTGAGATACACAAAAACATCATTAAACTATTCTGTTTGACTTTGGTTTTTACATTGGTATTATCTGCCTGTGGAAATTCCTCATATAATGACTGCAATTCCATCCTTTCTAACGAGGACAGCTATACCTATCAAAAATGTGTGGACACCGGAAGTACGGACGCTTCTCTGAAAAGAGAATTTCAAGGGTTCAATGGAAAAGATACCATCTGGATGCTCGATGTCCAAGAAGATGCTTCTATTTCCCTTGACCTTTCGACAAATCTGTCCAGCGGAAAATTCAAAGTGCTGCTTGTCTCCGAGGAGAACGAAATTACCACTCTTTTAGAAGGTGATGGTACACAGAATACATCCATTGATTTGGAGAAAGGTACGGCAAGAATCATACTTGTTGGGGATGGCACAAGCGGATCGTGTGAAATCACTTTAAGCGATATAAGCAATGTAAGTGTGGATTCACCCTCTGATGGCTTAGATTCCGAAGAATGGATGGATGATTTTTATAATGATTGGACGTAAAATAGAACGACCCATGGAGTGTTTTGACTTCCTGATTTGAATATTCATGAGACAATCAGGCTATAAGTGATTAGCTACCGCACGATGGCAAAAAAGCTGTCGTACAGCAGCTATACTGACACGCTTATTTGAGCTGGCGGTGGCTTTTTAGAGCCGCCGCCTTTTTTGCCGAAAGACCAAGAAAACGAAAAATCTGTTTATCAATATACAGACAGTGTTTTGACAACTCCATGACAACTATGTTCCATACCCATGAGAAATATGCCTGCTAAAATACTGAAAAACAAAGCAAAGGAGGCACTTCTATGAATGTGGGAAAAAGGACAATTTTGTATCTTGTCCGAAAATGGAGCAAGACGCTCTTGCTGTTTATGATTTTCTTAGTCGTAGGTACACTTGTAATTTCCGGGGTATCTATTCGCAAGGCCGCTGACCAGGCGGCTGCAAATGTGCGTCAGTCTTTAGGCGGTGGATTTGTCATGAAAGAAGATCACAGCGACCAGAGCAAATATGAACGCCGTGATCTTGGGAACGGTTCCTATGCGATGGCGTATGTGGGAGAATCCCTGACAAAAGAAATTGCGGATAAAGTGGCAGAGGTTCCCGGCGTAAGCGGATATAATGCAGAGAATATTGGCCCCGCAAATCTGAAAACGATGGATGGCGAGTATTTGAAGTTAAAGAGTATTGAAGGAAGTATGTTTGCCAATGAGCCGGTACTGAGTAAACAGGCAAATATTTATGGCTACACCAATACAGCGGAAGCTGATATGTTTACTGGTGGCAGCCTTGAGTTGATTGAAGGACGCCAGATTACCAGCGAGGATCACAACGCTGTGCTGATCCATAAAGAGTTGGCGGAATCAAACAATCTGAAATTAGGCGACCAATTTGTAATCGCTATGAATCCACAAATTACAGGCGGAGATGAAGAAGCTGGAAAATTGCAAGAAACAGTTACCATTGTCGGTATCTTTGATTCTAGGATAACACAACAAGTTTCCATGTTTTCAACACCGGGAGATTTGCTGGAAAATACAGTTTTGATGGATGTGGAAACAAGCGTAGAACTGTTATCCTGGTCATCTGAGGGCTATTACAAAGTTCATTATCAGGTAGATGATCCGGCTAAGTTGGACAATATTATGGAAGATGTAAGAAATCTGGATTCCATAGATTGGGATTGTTTTACGTTGGCCGAAGAAAATAAATCCTACGAATCTGCAGCTTTGCCGCTGGACAATCTGGGAGGTTTGATTACGACGCTTATTGTGATTACTACAGCCATAAGCGTTGCCATATTAGTTTTGCTTCTGACCATGTGGACAAAGAGCCGTACTCATGAAACCGGAATCTTACTTTCTATTGGTATTAGTAAGGCAAAGATTTTAATGCAACATCTGGCCGAGGTTCTTATTGTTGCCGTATTAGCGTTCAGCCTTTCTTTTTTTGCCAGTACAGCAGTTGCACAAGGAATGGGAAATGCTCTCTTGGACACCGATACCACTAATTCTGTTACACAAGAACCGGAGATTGGTGAGGATGGTTCCTTTGGTTATACGTTGCCTGAAATCCCTACAAACACAACATCTGTCACTGAATTGACAGTCACAGTTGTGCCACAAACACTGTTTTGGGTGTTTGGTATTGGTGGGGTGCTGATTATAGCCTCCGTAACGGTAGCTTCTATTCCGATTTTCCGTTTGAAGCCCAAAGAGCTGCTTGGAAAGATGGATTAGGAGGTCACATAATGAACACTTTAAGCAGAGCCTTTTTATCAGTACACCGTAAAAAGGGAAAAAGCATTGTGTTGTTCATGGTGCTGCTTGTCGTTTCAACCTTTGTTTTGGTAGGGCTTTCGATTAAATATTCTGCCGATACAGCAGCACAAGAACTAAGGCACTCTCTTGGTGGTAGTTTTGGGTTAGTGGTGGACAAATCTAAATCTGAAAACTTTATAGCCAGTGAAAATCAAAGCAGTGGTGTTCAATATGTCGGTGCGCCGTTAGATGATTCTGTGATTGAAGAAGTCTTAAAAACTCCTAATATTGAAAGCTACAATGCTTCTCAAATTGGAGAGGCAATACTGACCAATGCCAATGGAGAATATCTGGAACTGGTAGAGACCAATAATCAATACGATGATGATGAAACATTACTTCATACTGTTACCAGTGAAATGAATACGGACTCTGAAAAAAGCATGTTTTTTTCAAAAGGAACCTTTCAGATCACTGAAGGGCGTCACATTCTGCCGACAGATGAAAATGTTGTTCTCATAAGTAAAGAACTTGCAGGACTTAACAATTTAGAAGTTGGAGATCAAATCTGGCTTCAATCTTCGCAAGAAAAAACATCCAGCCCCTTCTCTATTGTAGGTATCTACGAAATCAAGGAACCACAACTTAATGCGGGGCTTGTACCGCCACCCTCTCTTTATCAGAACCGAATTTTCATTGACGATTCCAATGGGGAATCAGGAGAATATCAACGACTGGAATTTTATGTGAAAGATCCGGCTCAGCTTAGTAATACCATTGAATCTGCAAAAGAAAACGCCAATATTGCATGGGATGATTTTGCGGTAGAAACTGCCGATGAAGAATATCAGCGAACAGCGGCACCTTTGGAAAATATGTCTGCCCTGGTATCGTCCTTGTTGACCTGCTTAATTATTGGCAGTGCCCTGGTGTTGTCTTTAATTCTAAGTCTTTGGATTAAGGGCCGTATTCATGAAACAGGTATATTGCTGGCTATGGGATACCGAAAGACGCAGATATTTCTGCAACATTTTGCAGAGGTCATGATGATCGCTGTGCTGGCATTTGGCATTTCTTTCTTTGCTGGCCAAGTCGTTGCGGATGTAACGGGTGATCTTCTCCTGCAAAATGTCTCCGCGCAAACCGAAACAATCGCCAGCGATACCGCCTCTTCTCTGGAAGTGGAAATAACTGTTCGTAACTTTGCGGCTGTTTGTGGAATTGGAACCTTAGTTGTAGCCTTCTCTGTGGGAATGTCTAACATCCCAGTGTTTCGCTTACAGCCCAAAGAGATATTAAGCAAAATGAGCTAAATGGAGGATTTAAGATTATGAGCATTTCGGAATTACCAGAATTGTCAAATTCATTTGATAAAAAAAGCAGCTCCCAAATCGGAGCGGGAAAAAGGTATGCCGTTTCCGGCCTTTCTGGATGTGGAAAGACTACTATGAAGCGCACAAGAAGAATAGTTATGCTGCTTTGTTCGGCTCTGATTTTCACATTGATCTTATCTGCCTGTGGAAATTCCTCATATAATGATCGCAACTTGATCCTTTCTAATGAGGATAGTTATACCTACCAAAAATGTGTAGACACCGGAAGTACGGACACTTCTCTGAAAAGAGAATTTCAAGGGTTCAACGGAAAAGACACCATTTGGATGCTCAATGCAGCAGAAGATACATCTATTTCTATTGACCTTTCGGCAGATTTGTCCAGCGGTAAATTCAAAGTCCTGCTTGTTTCCGAGGACAATAAAATTACCACCCTTTTAGAAGGTGATGATACGCAAAGCACTTCCGTCGATTTGAAAAAGGGTACAGTAAGAATCATACTTGTTGAGGATGGCACAAGCGGATCGTGTGAAATCACTTTAAGCGATATAAACAATGTAAGCGTGGATTCTCCTTCTGGGGGCTTAGATTCCGAAGAATGGATGAACGATTTTTTTGATGACTGGATGTAAGGAGATGTATGTTGATATGAGCATTTTAGAATTTTCCAATTTGAAATATAGTTATGACGGCAAGCAGCCTGTCCTTCGGGGCGTGAGCGGACAACTGGAACAGGGCAAACTCTACGCAATCCTGGGGCCTTCCGGCTGCGGTAAGACCACCCTGCTCTCCCTGATCGGTGGTCTGGATAGTCCCAGCAACGGCCAAATTTGTTTTGAAGGACAAGATATTGCCAAAACCGGTTTGTCTAATCATCGGAAAAACCATGTGGCATTTATCTTTCAGGCGTATAACCTGATCGACTATCTGACCCCCGCAGAGAATGTATCGCTGACCTCCAAGCTGCCGCCGTTGCCCATTCTGGAGCGCCTGGGCCTGACGAAAGAAGAAGCCAAGCGAAATGTGCTGAAACTCTCCGGCGGCCAGCAGCAGCGTGTAGCCATCGCCCGTGCCTTGGCAAGCGAGGCTCCGGTGATCCTGGCCGATGAGCCTACCGGCAATCTGGACGAGGACACTGCCCAGGACATCACGGAAATTCTCAAAGAGAGCGCCCACAAGATGAACAAGTGTGTGGTGGTCGTTACCCACTCCAATGAGCTGGCGAAGCAGGCCGATGTGGTGTTCCGGCTGAAAAAAGGTGAGCTGCAGGTGCTGGAGCGTACTCAGGATGGAAACGCCCAACCCCAATGCCGCAGAAACAATGCTCCCCGCAACGAGAGGAAGGCAAGATGATGGACGAGTTTTCTAAGCCCTCCAAAAAGGGCAGCATCCTCGCTGTGGCCTGCTACGTTTTTGCTGTGGTGCTGTTGATTACGGCCTTTATTTCCTTGGCGGCTTGTCATCAAAACATTTCCCGGCAGCTTGAGCAGGGCGTCCCTGTGCAGGGAAATGAACTGGCCATTGTGAATCTCTACTTAACAAGCTGTGTGCAGTATTTTGCCTTTGCCGCCGCCATGGTGTTTTGCGGCAAGGCTGCCCGCAGGGGGCTGGCAATCCAGAGCGAAGCGCTGGTACAGGTCACGCCCTATATGCTCAACGCCTCGGCAGAGGCCATCGGTCCCGATTATGCCGAGGAAGTTAAGCCGGAGGATGAAGATACGGATTTTGAGGCTTGGGGATTTCGGGAAAAGGAAGAATAAAAATCGACTGTAAAGAAGGATAGCTCAGATTCTTTTTGATTGACACTGAGGAACAGGGGGTGATAGTATGGGGCATTTCGCAGTATTTGATTTAACAGAATCCGGTGAAAAAATAGGCAGGAAACTATAAATGAGCAAATATAGAAATTTGCACAAAACTACCCTACCAATTTCAAAACAGCTTCAAGTGACGCACCATTTTTTATGAGCGAGTCAAAATGAAGTTTAAGAACCTCTCGGTAAAGTGGCTGTTTGGCTGAGTGACAATATCTTTTGGAAAACGGCGATTACCTGTATATCCAGACATCGGAAACCAGCTATGATTACACGCTGTACGGCCCCGACTACAAGGAACTGGACGGAGGCCAGCTTGACAATCCCGACCTGTCCCTTGCGGAAGCCGGAAAAGAAATCCTTGCCGCCTATGAACTGTCGGCTGGGAAAATGGAACCCCTGGCCGGCGACAGGCTGGATGATTTTCTGGAAGCAACCGAACAGGCCAATGCCATTTCCCAGCCGCAGGCGTGGAACGGGATCAACGGCCTTTTGAATTTAGAACCCCGTTTTGAGGGGAACAGGATAACTTTATCCACCGCCTGCCGACCATGCGGAAAAACCCTTGATTTCCGTGGACTTTTACCACCCTAAATGCGTAGACGGATACAAATTATTTATGTGATATGGCTGTCTACCATATTGACAACTGTTTTTGCGTGTGTTATACTGTATTTGTAATAGCAATACAGTATAACACAGAAATGGCGGTGAGAATTTGGAAATAGTTGTAAGCAATAAAGCAAGCCGACCACTGTATGAGCAAATTTCTTCACAGATCAAAGCGGCTATTATGAGTGGAGAACTGAAAGCTGGTGAAGCAATTCCATCTGTGCGTTCATTGGCAAAATCGTTGCACATCAGTATTCTTACAGTACAAAAGGCTTATGCAACTTTGCAGGAAGATGGTTTTATTGAAACAACTGCTGGAAAAGGCTGCTATGTGTCGGCACAAAACCAGGACTTCTATCTTGAAGAACAACAAAAGAAGATAGAGGAAAAATTTGCAGAGGCAATCGAAATCGCACGCACAAGCGGAATATCTCTCAATAAGTTGACCGATTTACTAACCCTTATGTATCAGGAGGATGATGGAGAATGAATGATGCTTTAATTATTTCAGGTCTAACCAAGACATATAAAGATTTTATGTTGAATGGAGTTTCATTTTCTGTTCCATGTGGTTCTATTGTAGGGCTGATTGGTGAAAATGGAGCTGGAAAAAGTACAACTATCAATGCAGTGTTGGGACTTATTCAGAAAGAGGCTGGCAGCATTTGTGTTTTAGGTAAAGAGCAACCAGATAACGAAATCAAGGAACAGATTGGTGTCGTATTTGACGGCAACAACTATCCTGAAATCTTTTCTACCCGAAAACTCAACCGGGTTATGAAAGACATTTATCATTCATGGGAAGAACACACATTCCTGAACCTTTTGAAAAAATTTTCTTTACCTACCGATAAACCGATTAAGCAATTTTCAAAAGGAATGAAAATGAAATTGGCAATCGCAGTCGCCTTGTCCCATAATTCTAAACTACTGATTTTGGATGAAGCCACCAGTGGACTTGATCCCGTCATACGAGATGATATATTAGACATCTTATTGGACTTTGCACAGGACGAAACTCATTCTATTTTGATTTCTTCGCACATCACTACTGACCTTGAAAAAATTGCTGACTACATTGTTTTTATTCACGAGGGGCAAGTAGTATTCTCAAAGCTGAAGGATGAGCTGATAGAGCAGTATGGTATCATTAAGTGTGGAGCCGCACAGTTCGAGGCATTGGATAAATCGGACATCATCGTATACCGCAAGATGGATTATGAATGGCAGGTGTTGGTTGCTGATCGGGCTGCCATGAAGAAAAAATATCCAAAAACACTGATTGATTCTGTTTCGATTGACGAAATTATGCTTCTCTATGTAAAAGGAGAAAGGGGGAAATAAAATGAAAGGCTTATTACTTAAAGATTATTATTTAATCAAGTCTGTGCTATATATCATACTTGTAGTTTTTGCAGTGGTTGGAATAGGAATGTCTTTTTTGACTTCCACATGGGTTTTAACTGTAATTGCAACTGTTATGCTCGGAATGATCTCTGTAACGACGATAAATATGGACAGAAACTCTGGTTGGAAAAAAGTTTCGCTTGTTTTACCTGTATCCAGAACGGCTGTTTTAGACTGTAAATATATCTTGTATTTACTACTTAGTGGGATCGGTTTGCTTTTAGGTGTCATTCTGGGTGTTGTGGCATCCATTATAAAAGGTCAAATTGACTATCAATCTATGATGCTATTTGTTGGTATCAGCATTGCTATGGCATTATTTTCTGGAAGCATGACAATACCACTCACATTCCTGCTTAGTGAAGAAAAAAGTATGTTGGCTTTAATCATTGCGTACCCTCTTTCCGCTTTCGTATTTGTAGGAGCTGCGCTACTAATTGACAACAAGTTGCTCGCTTGTGGTCTTGTAACTATTGTAGGTGTATTACTTTATTCGATTTCGTGGCTGATTTCGAGAAAACAAATTATAAATAAGGATATGACTTAAAAAGGAGAATGAATATGGTAAACAAAGAAAAGCGGTTTGAAACGATTTATACACAAGGAACTTCGTGGAGCATAGTCATTGATAATGAAACAGGCGTTAATTATCTTGTCCATGATACAAGTATAACCCCCTTATTGAATAAAGATGGGAGTATCGTTATTACTGATGTCAATAAGTAACTAATCTGGGGTCATCCTAAAAGGGCAGCCTACGAGAAAACGCCGGGCGCGGAGGTGTCAAAATCTCTGCGTCCAGCTTTTTATACTCGGTTTTGAGGGCGTACAGGTTGGGGAGCTTTGTGGTTCCCGCCTCTTTGAGCGCCTTTGCCGCCGCGTCGTTTGCCGCGCTAATCTCGGCCAGTCTGCTTTCCAAGCCCTCGGAAAAGCACTTTTTTGAAAAAATCTGTTTGTTGTAACATTTCGCGGACATTTGGGGTTTATAATGGCCCTATCAAATATGGAGGTGATACAACTATGACATGGCCTTTTGAAAATGACACCAGCGCCATTGTAAAAAAATTAGCAGATCGAAGCATGAAAGCGGATAAAAGACGCAATGCGTTTATCGTTATAACGATTGCTTTTGCAGTTAGTTTGATGATGATATTAGCATTATATAACCTCGGAACAGACCGTGAATACAGGCTTTATCTGCAAGGACGTTATCAAGGCAGCTTTATTAACAGTACCAGTGCCGTCTTTGAAAAACTGGAACATAACAACCAGATCGAAGTAGTCGGCAAAGAGGCTGCAATGGGAACGAGCCGTATCAATGACTATACTTTGGATGTGTATTATAGAGATCAAAATGCACTTGAACTGAAAGGCGTTACCGACTTGCTGGGAAAAATGCCGGAGGCAGAAAATGAAATCATTGTGGAACAGTCCTATTTGGAGCATTTAGGGCTGTCGGTTCAACTGGATCAGACCGTTACACTGGATATGCCTTTTGGAGAAAAGCAGACATATCATGTTTGCGGCATTATTCAAAGCAGTAATGCATCCCGCATTTATCAAATCATTGTATCGGATGGTTTGTATAGCCGGTATGGAGAAGCGAACTGTTACGATCTTTTGGTCCGCTTAAAAAATACCGAAAATATGGACAGCGAAACTTTGAAGCTGTCGATAGACGAAATTGCGGAACAAAGCGGTGTACCTGAACAGTATGTTATGTATAGCTCTACTTACTTTGGGTTGGCAGAAGAAAAATCTACGCAGGAGCTATTAGTGATTATCGGAGCAAGCAGTTTAATTGTACTGGCCTGTTCTTTGGTTATTTACAGCCTGTTCTACATTTCCGTTATTGGGAAAATACATGAATATGGCAGGCTGCGTGTGCTGGGGGCTACATCGGTTCAGATCAAGCGTATCGTACGAAAAGAAAGTTTTTTGTTATCCTGTGCCGCAATTCCTATCGGCGTTGTATTAGGAAGTGTTTTGGGCTATTGTTTCGTCCCGGACGGCTGGCATTGGATGACTACACTGAAATGCGCCGTTGTGATTGCCATTGTTACAGAAATTGCCTTAAAAATTGCTGTCCATACCCCTGTAAAGAAAGCCTCTATGGTATCGCCTATTGAGGCGCTGCGAATCAATACTGCTGATACATCGGCGACAGAAAAAACGCGGATCGAACATCGAAAAATCACGCCATCTTCGCTTGCCCGAATGAGCTTTGCCCGGAACAAGAAAAAAGCTATTCTAACCGTATTGTCTTTGGGATTTGCGGGAGTTTTACTGATGTGTGCAGCCACCTACCTTAATTCAAATGATGTAGAAAGCATGGCAAAACAGCAATTTACAAATGGCGACATTGCACTTTCCCTCGATCCCGCCAACACAAATGCGGAAGACCGTCCCGCCGGGATCAATGCACTTCAAACGGAAAATCCATTGGATGAAGTTTTGGAAGAAACAATTTCAGATATGGATGGCGTAAAGAATATTGAATTTATACAGGGCTGTGTTTCAAATATGGAATTTCCCACTCCTTTCAAGGATGGTAACAGCCATTTCTTTACCCAAATTGGAATTCCTGAAAATCAGTACGAGGACTTTTCACAAGGACTGATAGAGGGAACCGCAGACCACCAGAAACTTATCAATGGAAAAGGAGTTATCGTTGATAATTCAACCAGGCTGTTAAGCGACTATTATAATTACACCCCTCAAATTGGCGATATAGTCAAAGTGGAAACAACGGATGGACAATGGGAAGAATTTATTGTAATGGGGATTGGAAAAGCCCCTGATCTCGGTGGGGATTCAGCATTTTTCTATTTTCCGCAGGAACTCTTATCTATGATGAAAGAAAATGTTTCCAACTTCAATATGACCTGCATTGTAGATGTGGAAAGGGATCAGCTTACAGAAGTTGAGAATAAGATATTCCAGTTGGCAGAAAATCATGGAGGTATAGAAGTTTTCAGTATCAGCGATATTATTACTTATCTGCAAGAGGAAATGGATAACATAAAAATGCCGTTATATGGATTGGTATTTTTCATTGCTGTTTTTGGGCTAATCAGCCTTATCAATACGCTGATGACAAACATTATATCAAGGCAGCAGGAATTTGGTATTTTACAGTCTGTGGGATTGAGCAGTAGGCAATTCTCTAAAATGCTGCAAACCGAATGTTTTTATTATGTTGCTGGTACGGCTATTCTAACTTTAACGATTGGAACTTTAGCAGGATTTATACTCTGCAAAGTTTTCAATCAGGTTGGGACATTCGGGACATTGACTTATCATTTTCCAGTTTTAGAAATAAGTATATATTTTGCAGTGCTTTTCTTCATACTGGTAGTTTATTCCGTTTTCTCTGTACGATACAGCAAAAGGCATCCTGTGATTGAGCGTATTAAAACAATGGAGTAAATTTTCCTTTATCAGAAAATTATGTTTTCCGCAACATGGGATAATTTGCCTGTTATATCATCTGCAAAAAGCAAAGGAAGTGAGGATATGAAGCAGATTTTAATTGTCGAGGACGACAGTTTTTTAAGTAAGATGTTGGCCTATAACCTGACCGCAGACGGCTACGGCGTGACTTCTGCCCTGAATGCCAGAACCGCAGCCGCAGCCATCCGCCAGCGGGAATTTGATTTAGTGCTGCTGGACATCAATCTGCCGGACGGCAACGGTTTTGAGCTGTGCAAGCTGATCAAGCCCCAGCACCCGGACACTATCGTAATTTTCCTAACCGCCAACGATCAGGAGAGCGACCAGATACGGGGCTATGAGGTGGGTGCGGTGGACTACATCACAAAGCCCTTTGTGATCGGGGCCTTGCAGCGGAAAATCAAAGCCATGTTCGCCATGCTGGAACACCACAAACCGGCTAAGGACATTTACGACGACGGGCGGCTGTTTCTGGACTTCTCGGAGCAGACGGCTTCCTTAAATGGCAAGCCCCTGACCCTATCCCCGATGGAGTACAAAATGCTGAACCTGTTCCGTAAAAATCCCCGGCAAGTGCTGACCCGTGGGCAGCTTTTGGAAAAGCTGTGGGATATAGACGAAAGGTTTGTGGACGAACACACCCTGACAACCTCCATCAGCCGGATTCGCGGCAAGATCGAATCCGACGGCGGCGCGCCCTACATCAAGACCGTTTACGGCATGGGCTATCAATGGACGGGAGGCGAGGCAAAATGAAGTTTCAAAACCTCTCGGTAAAGCGGCTGTTTGGCCGGGTGGCAATAGGGCTTGCCCTCTCCATGTCCGGGATCACCATAGCCCTGTTTTTTGTGACGAAACAAATTGCGGTGCTGCTGACGGGCGGGGCGCTGCTGCTGTGCGCCCTTGTGGGGATTTTCGTACTGACGCAGGCGTTTGGAAAGCGGCTGTCACAGTTTACCGCTGACCTGTGCCAGACCTTAGACCACATGATCGCCGGGAATGAAGCGCCAAAACGCCCGGAGGACAGCGAAACCCAGCTTGCCAGAATCGGACACCGGCTGGCAAGGCTTTACCAGATCATGCAGGAGAACCGCCGCCGGGTGGACGAGGAACGGCAGGAGTTACAGACCCTTGTATCAGATATTTCCCATCAGGTGAAAACGCCGGTAAGCAATCTGAAAATGGCGACGGACACCCTGCTGGAAAAGCCTATGGCCGAGGCGGAGCGCACCGACTTTATCCGGGGAATCCGCAGCCAGACGGATAAGCTGGACTTTCTCTTTCAGGCCCTTGTAAAAACCTCCCGGCTGGAAACAGGCGTGATCCAGTTGGACAAGAAACCGGGTCGCCTTTTTGATACTGTGGCGCAGGCTATGAGTGGGATCGTGTATGCAGCGGAGAAAAAGGAAATCGCCGTGTCCGTGGATTGCCCGGAGGATTTGACCGTTTCCCATGACAGCAAGTGGACATCGGAAGCCCTCTTTAACCTGCTGGACAATGCGGTGAAGTACACCCCGGCAGGCGGGAAAATCGCTGTGTCGGTGGTGCTGTGGGAAATGTATGTGGAGATCAAAGTGACCGACACTGGCAAGGGCATTTCCGAAAGCAATCAGGCCGCCATCTTCCGGCGCTTTTATCGTGAGGAAGAAGTACACGAACAGCAGGGCGTGGGCATTGGCCTATATCTGGCCCGCGAGATCGTAACGCGGCAGGGCGGCTATATCAAAGTGGTTTCGGAGCCGGGCAAGGGTTCGGAATTTTCCATTATGCTGCCTACAAAATAGAACGCGGCGGACGGCCATTTCCGGCTGCCCGCCGTAAATTTTTTTGAAATGTCCGAGCGCTGTAACATTTCACCCCGATTTTCAATGAAATTTTTTGGCCGCTGTAACATTTCGCGGACATTTGGGTTTTACAATAGCTTTATCAAATATGGAGGTGATACAACTATGACATGGCCTTTTGAAAACGATACAAGCGCCATTACAAAAAAGTTGGCAAAACGCAATGTATCTTCAAATCGTATTTTTTGCTTTTTTAATGTTTTGACCATTGCGCTGGCAATTAGTTTGATTGTGGGAATCTCCTTATTCCAACAAGGCAGCAAAATCAGCGAACAAAAGATTTTGAATCAAATGCAGCAAGTTACCATCGGAGGGCTTACAGCAGAACAGATAGAAATTCTGAAAAAAGAACCTGAACTTGAAGATATTGTACCCTATAAGCATAGTAATAGTTTTCTGATGGATGGGATCAAATTTGAAGCGGTTTATATGCCGACTGGTTTTGGAATTATAAAATCTTATGAATTAGTCAGTGGAACCCGTCCAGAACAGTACAATGAAATTGTAATTGATAAAAATGTTCAATTAGAGCTGGGCTATCAGCTAAATATAGGAGATACCATCACTTTACCAACGGCGGGGAGTAAAACAGAGGATTTCATCATTACTGGTTTTACTGATAATGTGGAAACAGGAACATTTTACTTTTATGTCTCCCCAGCGTATGCAGAACAGGGTGTGTTATTATCTGATATTCCATATAGTGCCTTGATTCGTGTAAATGGTGCCACGGAAATGGGACTTATTGATTTTGAGAATACAGTATATCGTCTGGCTTTATCCCAAGACATAAGCAGGAACCAACTTTATTTTAATAGCAAATTCTGTTCCTCACTTATTAGTGGATCAGGAATGGGAGGTGTTCTTTTAGCTACTCTTTTTATTGCATTTTCAAGCGGAATTGTCATATACAGTGTGTTCTACCTTTCGGTATCAAATCAAGTGTCGCAGATTGGACAGCTCAAAACTATTGGCATGACAGAAAAACAGATTAAGCGGATGATTCGTAAAGAGGGGTATCGTTTCTGCCTGTTCGGAATACCTGCCGGTATTACAGTAGGTATCATATTTGCATATTTATTAGAGCCGAATGGGATAACGATTATCAATGCCATAGCCACAAGTATTTTTGCAATAATATTAGGCATTATCATCGTACAAATTTCCGTATACAAGCCCGCACAAATAGCTTCAAATATTTCCCCTATTGAAGCAACAAAATATGTTGGAAACGATCCAGAACTAAAAGAAAGTAGAGTGCGCAACAGGAAAAATCATATTCGTCTCTCACCGTATTCTTTAGCCGTATTGAGCGAAAAGCAGAATCGAAAAAAACACAATCTGACGATTGCCTCGCTTGCAATCGGCGGGATTTTATTTATGGTTGGAGCCACTTTTATATCATCATGGAATCCAGATTCCTTTGCGAGAATGGGGAATTTGGAAGATGGAGAATATTATATTACGATTAACCACAATACATTAGTCAACCCCAAACCGTATGGTATTTCGGAGTATCAAGTTGATACGCCTTTTTCACAGGAACTCATGGAAGAATTGCAACAAATCCCGGAAGTTAAAGAGATTTATGCTACGGAGAGAACCGCAGCCATTATTGAGTATCACAATGAACAATTAGAAATTCCCATTATTCCGATTACGCCTGATAATCAGAAGGAAATTTTGAAAACGCTTCCTGTTGATTGGACATACGAAACATTGGTGGAACAAGACGCTATGGTTATATTGGGAACAAGCGTACAGAAAGAAGTCTATCATACTTGCCCGTCAATAGGAGAAAAAGTGACATTACGATGGTTTGATGGAACTGAACACAGCATAGATGTTTTAATTGCCGGTACTTCCGAAAAAAGTATGAATGAGGGCTTTTATCTTCCAAAAGAAACCATAGAAAAGTTGTGGGGCGATATGGATTTAACAGCTTCCTTAACTTTGTCCGTACCTGAATATGAAAAAGTGGGTAAATCAGTAGAAAGCAAATTAAATAAAATACTGTCCCGACACCCTGATTTGGTAATGGAAACCTTACAAGAGGTAAAAGCATCTTCGGCAAATACGATTCATAATACCAGCGTACAAGTTTATGGGGTATCTGCCTTTGTCATTATGTTTAGCATTTTTAATCTGACAAACACCTTGATTAGTCGTATCAGTACAAGGAGAAAAGAATTTGGAATATTGGAGTCTATCGGTATGACAAAAAAACAGATAAAGAAAATGCTGCTGCATGAAAGTGTCTTACTGATTATTCCATGCTTGATTATTACGGTTGTGGCAGGAACCTTGATGGGTTATTTGTTAGTACGGATATTGTCTGCGAATGGATTAACTTATTTTCAATATGCTTTTCCTTTTATTCCATTACTGATTTACGGTGTCTGCTTAATAATAACACCTATTATAATTTCTGCTATCTGTCTAAAAATTCAATGCAGAAATTCGTTGGTGGAACGGATCAAAATGGCAGACTGATTTTGAAATGTCCGAGCGTTGTAACATTTCACCCCGATTTTCAATGAAATTTTTTGGGCCGCTGTAACATTTCGCGGACATTTGGGTTTTACAATACCCTTATCAACAGGCAGAAAGCCTTGAAAGGAGTTTTGAATATGAGCATTTTACAGACGATTGACCTAAAAAAGCATTACGGTGCAGAGCCGAACATTACCCGCGCCCTTGACGGCGTGAACTTTTCCGTAGACGAGGGCGAATTTGTGGCCGTTGTGGGAACCTCCGGCAGCGGCAAGTCCACCCTGCTTCACATGATGGGTGGGCTGGACACTCCCACCAGCGGAACCGTGATTGTCCGTGGCGAAGAACTGGCAAAGAAGAATGACGAACAGCTCACCATCTTCCGCCGCCGCAACATCGGTTTTATCTTCCAGAACTATAACCTTGTTCCCATCCTGAATGTGTATGAGAACATCGTCCTGCCGGTGGAGCTGGACGGGGACACGGTGGATCAGAAATTTTTGGACGAGATCGTTCACCTGCTGGGGCTGGAAGATAAATTGAAAAATATGCCGAACAATCTTTCCGGCGGCCAGCAGCAGCGTGTGGCGATTGCCCGCGCCCTAATTACCAAACCGGCTATCGTGCTGGCCGACGAGCCGACCGGCAACCTTGACAGCAAGACCAGCGCCGAGGTGCTGGGGCTTATCAAACGCACCAGCGCGGAGTTCCGGCAAACTGTCGTGATGATTACCCACAACAATGACATTGCCCGCCTTGCAGATCGGATTGTCCGCATTGAGGACGGAAAGATTGTAGAGTAAGGAGGTGGCAGGCTATGACATGGCCTTTTGAGAATGATACCAGCGCCATTACAAAGAAGCTGGCAAAGAAAAGTTTGCAAAGCGAGAAGCGCCGGAATCTGATGGTGGTGATCGCCGTTGCGCTGGCGGCGTTTCTGATCTGCTTTACGGGAATTGTGTCTACTTCCCTGACACAAATGCAGCGCAATCAGGTTGTCGATACTTATGAGGCGGTTTGGCTGGGTGTAGAGGAAAACGACATTGAAACCCTGAAAGGAGTGCCGGAGTTTGAGCGCGTAGGCGGCTACTATCTGCTGGGTGAGGAACTTTCAGAACAGGGCTATCATGCCTCTTATGTATATAATGACGCAGAAATGATGGAGATTGGGCGCGACCAAATGAAGCTATTGGAGGGGAATCTGCCCCAAAAGGCAAATGAAGTTGTCGTAAGCGAATACTTTCTTTCCACCTATGGACACAATGCCAAGATCGGGGACACTGTGACCTTAGATACAGAGAGTTTTCATGGCGATTATGTCGTTACCGGCATTCTGGACAGCGTAAATGAAAAAGAAGCGAATACCTGTGCCATCATTCTTTCCAAAGCTGCCCTGAAAGAATGGGATGGGTTTAACCCCGCTGGGTATCGCGCCTATGCCCATTTCAAAAACAGCGTTCAGTTGGACGAAGAACTGATGACCTCTTATTGCAGGGAGGTTGCGGAGGAATATCAGCTTTCTATGCCCAAAATGAACAGCAAATATTTTGCTTATGCTTCTAAATCCTTTGATTTTTTACCGATTGTTGGTGTGATTGCTATTGTTCTGATCGGCGGCTATATTGTGATCCAGAGTATCTTCCGTATCTCCATCAATGACAAAATCCAGAGCTACGGGCAGCTTCGGACGATTGGCGCGACGCCAAAGCAAATCAAGCGGATTGTAAAACAGGAGGGACACAAACTCGGCAGTATCGGGATTCTGATTGGTACAGTGCTGGGCGTATGCGGCGGTTTTCTCCTGTTTTCCAAGGGATTTAACGCTGTTTCCTATGTGACAACGGTTATTTTGACACTCATAAGCAGTTGGATCATGGTATCTGTTTCCATCCGTAAGCCAGTAAAGATTGCAGCAGGGATTTCCCCGATTGAAGCCGTCCGTTTTACCCCGGCGCAAAAGGACATCCGCAGTCGGAAAAAGAATATTAAGCTCAATCCTGTTTCAATGGGAATTGCGAATTTTAAGCGTGACCGCAAAAAGACAATCTCTATTATAGCGTCTTTGAGTTTGGGTGGAATTATCCTGCTTGTGGTATCCTCCGTTGTTTTGCTGCGCTCCCCAGAGACGCTTGCAAGACAGTTTTTCCCAGACGGTGACTATAAAATTTATTTGGATTCCGAAGTAACAGAAGAAAAAACTATGGCAGCGGGAAATCCTTTGAATGAGGAATTAAAGCAGGAAATCTTATCTATTGATGGCATTACTGATATAATTCCAAGCAGGCAATCTCTCCATGCAACTTATAAAACGGAGATTCATCAAGCTGGTGGTATGTGTGATATGCTGACCGACCAGAATTATGCGACCGTTGAAGCAGCTCTGACAGCGGGAACCATGCCAACAGATTCTCGTAGTATTGTAATTGACTATAATGTGGTAAAGAAGAATGAAGATATGGGGGTTGGCTCAATGGTTGAAATTTCTTTTGGAGAGGGACAGCCATCTGTTTCTGTTACTATATCGGGGTTATATGCTCCCGCAAAGGCATATTCAGGACATGGCAGGATGCACTTAGATGGAGCGACTCTTTTTGCACCAGAAGCGTTGTTCCATGAACTGCACCCGGAAATCGCTTCTTTCGATTATTCATGGAGCATCGTGAACGACCCGAAAAAAACGGACTATGTGGGGGCTGAATTGAAAAATATTGTTGCCAGCCATAGTAATATTGCCTTAGATGAAATCAATACAGTGATTGAATATGAAGAAATGACAAATTCCTTTGCATTTGGCAGCATGGAGGTACTTTCATGGCTGGTATTCCTCTTTGGCGTTATCAACCTGATTAACACGACACTCTCTAACCAGATAGCCCGAAAGCAAGAAAACAGTGTTTTGCGTTCCATCGGTCTGACCCAAAAGCAGCTATGTAAAATGAACATCTGCGAGGGGCTGTGCTATGCGCTCTTTGCAACATTGGCGACGCTGATCGTTGGGCTTCCGGCTTCCATCTTTGCTTGCAGAAAAATGAGCATAGGTGCTTTTGCAGGAAATGTAGTACCTTACAAATTCCCTGTTTTGGAAATGGGCCTGTTCATTCTGGTGTTGTTCGGAATGGAGATAATCTTGTCTGTATGGACAATTCGCAGACAGAAAAAGCAATCCCTGATTGAACAAATGCGGGCGATGGAATAAGCGTATAAAATTTGGAGGAATTTTGTAGTTTTTGAGAAATCGGAACAAATTGTGGAATAAGGAGGTGGCAGGCTATGACTTGGCCTTTTGAAAATGATACCAGTGGCATAGTAAAGCGCATATCAAATCGCAGTATATCGGCGAATCGAAAAAGAAATATCTTTATAGTTTTGACGATTGCACTTGCCAGCGCATTGCTGTCTGCTATTGTCCTCTATGGCTTTGGGGTTATGCAGGAAACGCAGAACCGCAACCAAAAAACAGCGCAGATTATGTATCATGCGATTTCTGAGGAGCAGGGACAGGAACTATACAAGCAAGAAGAAATTGCGTGGGTTGGGGAATTTTTTAACGCATTTTCTGAACAGGTAAACCATTCAACCGTGAATTTTACTTATGCAAATGCAGATATGCTAACATCCCAAAGTATGCCCTATTCGGGAGATTTACCAGCTTCGGAGAATGAAATTGTAGTACAGGAATCCTTTTTGGATAGTTTGGGCTATTCAAATGAATTGGGACAGACAATTCAAATCCCCTTTTCTGACGGCACTACCCATGATTTCAAATTGACGGGAATCTTAAATGTGAAAACCGGCGATATTGGACGCTATACAGCTATTATATCGAAAGAATTAGTAAGACAGCAGTATGGCGACGAGGGCATGATTGATTTTTACATTGGGCTGAAAGGCGCTCAAAATATGAGCGAGGAAGAAGCCGCCAACTATGCAAATACTCTGGCACAGCAATTAGAAATTTCCGATGATAATGTGATTGTCCGTTCCACTTATTTCAACTTAAAGGACGAAAATCGTGGAAGTGATATGCTGTTCTACTTCTTGATCGGTTTTATAACTTTCATTGGTTCCGGCATTGTGATCTATTCGATTTTTTATATTTCAGTAGCAAGCAGTATCCGTAACTATGGACAGCTTCGCACAATCGGAACAACAAAACGACAGATCAAAAAGATGGTTTACCGCGAGGGAAAATTACTTGCTGCCATTGCTATCCCGATTGGTCTGGTTATTGGAAATGTGATTGGGTACTTTCTGGTTCCTGCCGGTTGGTACTGGCTGACTGCTTTATGTGTGACGGCCGGGGTTGGCCTTTTTGCATTTATTATTGTGATGATTGCTATTCATACTCCTGTAAAAAGAGCTGCGGCAGTATCTCCGCTGGAAGCATTGCGATATTCCGATTATCAGGGGAAAATGAAAGAAAGTTCCGTGTTGCACCGTAAAATAACGCCTGCTTCACTTGCTAAAATGAATCTGTCCAGACAAAAGGTAAAGTCCACTTTAACAATACTTTCTCTTTCACTCGGCGGAGTATTGGTTGTATTGATTTCGACAATGTTAGTTTCCTATGATGGCGTTTCAGAGGCGCGAGGCAGGGCTTTTCCTGTCGGTGAATTTAACATCCAGCTCAACGCAAATCAATCGTGGGACACTGCCGGTATTTCTTTGTCTGGATTACAGCAAAAGAATTTTCTAAATGCCGATTTTGTAAATGCAGTAGAATCTATTGATGGCGTTACAGAAATCAAGCGCTGGTATTACACAGACGCAGAATATCTTGTAAATGGCAATTCTGGAAAATGGATTCAGGGCTTTTGCCGGGATGAGCAGCAGAATTTGGAGAAAGAGCGAATTGCGGGAACAATTGATTATGATGAACTGGTGGCAGGCAATGGAATTGTCTTGCTTCAAGAGCGTGCCGATCTCTATGATATTGAGGCTTCGTTGGGTGATACCGTCGAAGTGGACTATAAAACCGAATCCGGGCAAATTCGCACAAAGACCTATACAGTCATGGGCATTGTAAACGAATATTCTTACTCCGGCTTCTCAAAGTGCTTTACGCTTCCAGAGCAGCTTATGAATGAAGCGACCGGGATAGATTGCACAGGTACGATTTCCGTAATTACCGATATGGAAAAATTTGATACGGTTGAAGCCGCATTAAATCAACGGATAGACGGAAATAGCGATTTGGTTATGGAAACCATAAAAGAAAGTATCACTTATTATAGCGGGCTTCAACAATTTTCTTTCGGGGTAATGTTGATCGTGGCTGTTATTGTTGTATGCTTTTCTTTCATCAACCTTGTCAATACGACAATCACAAACTTTCTGTCCCGCAGGCAGGAAATTGGAATGTTACAGGCGATTGGTTTGAGTAAAAAGCAACTGATCAAAATGCTGTGTTATGAGGGATCGATTTATTCAGTTTTTGCTACGCTTGTAACAGTGGTTTTGGGAACTGGATTGGGCTTCCTATCCGTACAGGTAGTTGTGAAAACGATGAATCCATACTTTTATTATTCATTTCCGTGGCTGATCGTATTGATATATTTAGCAATCCTGCTGATTGTGCAGTTTACCTTGATTTCTTACACAACTGGAAATCTGAAAAAGCAATCTCTTGTTGAGCAAATCAGGGAAATGGAATAAGCGTATAAAATTTGGAGGAATTATCTATGGCTGACGATAAAAAATTAACAGAAAAAGAATTGAAACGTAAAAGTGACTTTGAAAAATTCAATTCTGAAATGCAGCAAAAAGGATATAAAATAAAGAATATAATTATCAATACTCAACAAGCAAAACCGTTATGTCTTTTAATTATGCCGCCATTTATGGCTTTAGCATTTTGGATATACTATAAGGTGAATGGTTTTGATTTAGATTGTCTTTCGTGGGGATTTCTTGTAGCATTACTTATGCTTATTTTATGTTTATCCATTCTGCATGAGTTAATACATGGAATTACCTGGAGCCTTTTTGCAAAAAATCATTTTCACTCTCGGACATTTGTGTAACATTTGTAGTTTATGCTTGTAGTAAATCAATATTGGGGGTGAGGACATATGAAAAAGATACTGCTGATCGATGACAGCGACACCTATATATGGTGCCTGCAAAAATATTTACAACGGCGAGACTACCCAGTAGAAACGGCTTCCACACTGAAAGAAGCTCGGACAGCCATCCAAGAGGAAATGCCTCTGGTAATCTGCTGTGATCTCGACCTGCCGGACGGTTCCGGCATGGACTTTCTGGACGAGGTGCGGGCCGCAGACAAGGAGCTGCCTTTTATTCTGGTGTCCTGCCATGATAAAGAGGACTACGAACAGGAGGCCAAGCAACGGGGCGCGACGCTGTGTATGGACAAAATGAAAGGGATGCTGCTACAGGATATGCTGGTGGAATACGCCTACCGGCAGCTATCCGGTGAAAAGGCCCCGGCTTTTCATACGCTGCTCTTTGTCCATGCGGAAGATACCAGCGCCGGAGTGCTGCGGGCTGCCATGCTGCAAAAGGGCTTTGACCTGATTCTGATTCCCTCGATTGGGGAGGCCAAGCGCCGGATTTTTGAGGATAAGGAAATAGAACTGATTTTGTGTGATGTGGAACTGCCGGACGGTACAGCAATGGAGTTGTTTCATGCGCTGCGGCGGGTGGCGGGGATATTCCAAATGAAGAATCCCCCTGTCCGGCTTCTGCCATTCTTTATCCTCACCGAGAACAGCGACCTTGCCACGGAATATGAATACCGGCATGAGGGCGTGAACGACTATATCACCGCCCCGGTCAATATTCCGGAGCTGATACGGAGAATTATGTATTTTGTTGAAGATTCAAAATAATGGTAAAAATCTTGAAATAAAGTTGATTTGAAGGAGGCGGTGACATGGGAAATTAGCCGTATTGGATATATCTGAATCCGGCAGACAAATTGGAGAAAAATTGTTTGCTTTGCTTGATACAGAGCAGCAGAAAGATTTATTGCAGTATATTCTTAATAGAGAAAATCTGAGTGATTTTCCCGATATTTTCCTATGTACTGTTTCTAAATGTCACGGTTTCCAGAATGGTTCAGTTCAACCATTATTGGAAATCCGGGAAGGTGATCTGTATTTTTGCCTGGAAGAAAGAACGGTGTGTGTCGGCAGTCAGGAGATAGAATTAACAGCTAAAGAATTCGATGCACTCCACTTACTGATTGTCAACAAGAAACGGGTATTGACCTTTGAGACCATAGCTTACCATGTTTGGGGCGAAGAATATATTGACGTTACACCAAAAACAATCCATAATCTGTTGAGCCGCCTTCGCCAGAAACTTCAAATTGCACCTGAAGCACCTGAATATGTTATCAGTGTGCGAGGCGTCGGTTATAAATTTGATGCTGGAATATGACAGATAAATTTAGGGCATTTTTAGGACATTACCGGGAAAGGCTGGCGATAAAAAGCGAATATGCCCCTGTATAATATCCCCCATGTAACAGGTTGGGGGATATATCAAAGGATAGTGACAAATCCATTTATACTCCCCCAGATATGGGGGCAGACATGCACATTAGAAAAGTCCTATATTTTCACAGGAAACGACAAAAAAATAGCCAAATATATTTTAGTGCCGCAGTTCAAAAAGCTGCGGCACTTTTTGTATCGACATATTTTTATTTTTTCTCCCAGCAATCAGCAAAATGTTCCATTAAGCGCGCGCCTGTAACAAAACGGGTACGCGCTCTTTTCTTATCTACAAAACAGACAAACTTTCCTGCTGCCTCTGTTGCAGGTGATAGTCCGGGGTGTCGCTCCCCACCCTCTGATTTCGATTTTGCCTATCAACTAAAAAAATCGAAATCGGAGGAATTACACATGAAAGAAATCAATCTGCGGGACTATTACCCGTTCTATACGAAAGATAATATTGTTGAAGTGCCGGACGAGGTGGCCGACCTGCTCCGGGAATATAAATTAAGCGAGGCAGCCCATTTCCTGCGTACATACCGGCATAAGGCATATTTTTCTCTGGACTATGACAAGAATGTTGAACGTGATGCCCTTGTGGTCGTGCTTGCGCCGGAAGATATTCTGATCCATGAGGAAGAACATGGGCGGCTGTACCGGGCCATTACCCTGTTGCCTGAAAAGCAGCGGAACCGGATATGCTCGCACTATCTGTTGGGAATGAGCCTTTCCGAAATTGCCAAAAGCGAACACTCGGCGGTAAGCTCCGTGCATGAAGGAATCCAGCGCGGGCTCCGACGCCTGAAAAAAATTCTGGAAGAAATTTAATCCTGCCCCCGAAAATAACCCTCAAAAATGAAATGAATAATAGAGGGACATATTTATCCGGCGGGACAAGCCTGGCGGGTGTGGCCGTACAGCATATGCTCCGGCCCGCCCCAACTGAAAAACTGTCATAACTGCCACGCCCCTCGCTTGCTCCTTGACAACCGAATACACGCTGTTACAGGTACTTCATTCTGTGTTCCGAGCGGCAGATGGGGCGGCGCGGTGACAGGCGGCCTAAGGAGGTGATGAATCCAGGCTGTCCGAGCGGTAAACGCAACCCACGAAACCGGCTGTGGCAGGCCGGACGCGACAACGGCACAGATCATAATGGTACTTCCTCACGGCTCCCTAAAGACTTGGGGAGAGTTCCTGCGGCGTGCGCCTGCTCTGGCAAAGCGGCGGCGTATGCGGGGCTATGATGCGGCAACGCTATCCGCAGCCTGTAACAGCCCTGCCCTGTTCGTTCAGGGCCTGCCGGGGGGCGTGGCAAATACGGCAGCTGATCGAAATCAGATACAATGGGCCGGGTCTGTGAGTGTATGAGCGCAGGCCCGACTTATTCATGTGGTTTCGATAGCCAGAAATTTTCAGGAAGGAGTTGGTATTATGGAAAATACGGTTGTTGCCGGCAGAACCGGCGCACTGGTGGACATCCGGGAGGTTGCCGTTGATAAGGAGCTTTCCCGTGAGGAACGGATCGCCGAATTTGTACGGCAGATCAAAGACCCTTACCGCTTCAAATGCGGGCGGTTCACCGTACAGGCCAGCTTTGCCGCAGGCGGCGCCACCCTGGAAGAATGTATCAAGGGAATCTTACGGTGAGCCGGATTATTTTAGGAAAAGGGCTGACTTTCCCGCAGGGGCGTGGTACAATAGAAATTGGAAAAGGAATTGAATACGGCACAGCCACACTTCTTGGATTGCGGGGATTTTTCTGCGCAACGAAAGGAGTGTTTTTTTATGCAGGTTTACAAAGCCATTAAGTACATCCGTCTTTCTTATACCGATGATAAGACGGTGGAAAGCGACAGCGTCGCCAACCAGCGGCGGCTGATCGATGATTACATTGCCCGGCACCCGGAGATTGAAGTCGTGGCGGAAAAGATTGACGACGGTTACAGCGGGGTTCTCTTTGACCGCCCGGCATTCCAGGAAATGATGCGGATGATCGAGCAGGGTGAGGCCAACTGTGTGATCGTCAAGGACCTCTCCCGCCTGGGGCGTGAGTACATAGAGACCGGACGCTATATGCGCCGGGTATTTCCCGCCTACGGCGTCCGCTTTATCGCCATCAATGATAACGTGGACACAGAGAATGACGCTGCCGACGATCTCACGGTTTCGGTAAAAAACATTATGAACGAGGCATACAGCCGGGACATTTCCGTTAAGACCCGGAGCGCCCTGGATGTGAAACGGCGCAGCGGTGATTTTGTGGGTGCGTTTCCCATCTACGGATATATAAAAGCCGGTGATAAGCACAAGAGCCTGGAAATTGACGAATACGCCGCTAACGTGGTGCGGGATATTTTCAGAAAGCGGCTGGAGGGGTTCAGCGCTTCCCATATTGCGGACGAACTGAACCGCATGGGCATTCTCTCACCGCTGGCTTATAAGCGCAACAATGGGATGCCCCACGCCAAAGGCGGCTATACGGATCGTAAAGATTGTAAATGGTCTGCCACAACGATCATCCGCATTTTGCAGGATGAAACCTATACCGGAACGCTGGTACAGGGAAAACAGACCACGCCCCACTTCAAGCTGAAAGAACGTGAGGACAGACCTTCCTCTGAATGGGTCCGTGTAGAGGGTACCCATGAGGCGATCATCCAGAAACATGATTTTGACCTAGTGCAGCGCCTCCGCAGGATTGATACCCGGACATCTCCAAAATCGGATAAAGTCTACCTGTTCTCCGGCATTTTGATCTGCGGCTGCTGCGGCTGCCGTATGACGCGCAAGACCAACCGCTATAAGGATAAGGAATACCACTACTATTACTGTCCTACCGGCAAAAAGAACGGGTGCACTTCCTCGGTCATGGTGAAAGAGTCCGACCTGATCGAGTGTGTGCAGGGCAGCTTAAAAGGCCATATTGAAAATGTCGCTTCCCTGGATGCGCTGCTGTCCAGTATCAGCCAGGAGCGGATCAACCGGGAGCTGGCCCAGGAATACGCCGGGCAGATCAAGGCGAATGAAAAGCGTATGGCGCAGGCTGAGGGCTTCAAGGCAAAGCTCTATGAAAATCTGGTGAGCGGGATTCTTACCAAAGAAGAATTCCTCTCCTATAAGCGGAAATACAATGCAGATATTGAACTGCTGCAGAAAGCGGTTGCCGAGTGGAACGAAAAGCTGTCGGACGTACTGGAGAACCGCAGCGAGCGGAACCGCTGGATCAACCACTTTATGCAATTCTCCACGATGGAGGAAATTGACCGGAGGGCGGTCATGCAGCTTATCCGCAGCATACGGGTAATGGGGAAAGACGAGCTGCACATTGAATTTAATTACCAGGATGAATACCAGAAAGCGGTTTCCCTGGCGGAACAGATTGCCGTACAGGGCAAAGAAAGGAAGGTGGGCTAAATGGCAAGAAAGAGCAGGAAACAGAGGTTGGCTCCCATGCCGGCGCCGTCCTTATATGTGCATGTGGCGCTCTATATCCGCCTTTCTGTGGAGGATAATAAAAAGCGGGGCTGTTCGGTGGAAAACCAAAAGCTGGTGTTGAATGATTTCCTTGCGGACAAACCGGATTTCGTTGTCTATGATACCTATATCGACAATGGGGCGACGGGTACAAACTTCCACCGCCCCGGTTTCCAACAGATGCTTTCCGATATTGAGGCGGGCCATATTGACTGTGTGATTGTCAAGGACCTCTCCCGGCTGGGGCGGAATTCCATTGATACCGGTTATTATATCGAACAGTATTTCCATACCCACAACGTCCGTTTTATTGCGGTCACGGATCAGTTTGACACGGCAGACCCCGGCAGCCTCCACAGCGGCATTATGCTTCCCCTGAAAAATATGATAAACGAGGCTTACGCGCTGGACATTGGCAGGAAGATCAAGGCCCAGGCAAGGCAGGCCATGAAAGACGGCGATTATATCGGCGCACGGGCGCCATACGGATACCGCAAAGACCCGGACAACTGCCATAAACTGCTGATTGATGAAGATACCGCCCCTGTTGTGAGGCAGATTTTTGAGTGGGCGCATGAGCATGTGGCGCTGAACCGTATCGTCCGCAACTTGAATGAAATGGGGATCACAGCGCCCAGCCACTATAAAAAATCCACCGGAGAGATCACCAGCCCCGGCTTGATCGGGAGCGGGAAATGGCAGACACGCACCGTAATGAAGATTCTGGAAAGCGAGGTCTACACCGGCGATCTGGTGCAGGGAAAAACAAAGATTGTGGACCATCAGCAGGTTAAGGCAGGGGAGGACAACCTGATTATTGCCAAATGCACCCATGAGCCGATCATCAGTTATGAGCTCTTTACAGCGGTGCAGGAATATCGGAAACAAATCTGCGAGGAAAGCCGGGCGGTCCCAAAGCGGCCCTACACCCCAAACATTTTCAAGGGGAAGGTATTCTGTGCTGACTGCGGCAGGAGCCTCCACCGGCAGCGTGCCGAGCGCAAGAAAGGGCCGGACGTGTACTGGTTCCACTGCCTCACCAACAGCCGTGTGGCAAAGGATAGCTGTAAAGGCGTGATGATGCAGGAAACGGAGCTTATCGCCACGGTCACAGCTATTCTGGAAAAAGAGCTGTCTGTTGCCCTGGGAATGTCCCTCCCCCTCTTTCAGCTGGAGGCAAAACAGAAAAAGGACAAAGACAGGCTGAAAACCCAGATGTCGGCCAGGCGGCAGGAAACCGAAAAGAAACGCCGGCTAATCCGCGGCCTGTATGAGAACTTCGTCCAGGGTATCTTAACAAATGAGGAATACTTTGAACTGAAAACAGCTTATGAGGAATCCATCGGCACACTGTCCGGCGAGATTGAGGCGCTGGAAAAGGATATGGACGCCCTGGACAGTCGGCTTGTGCGCTACCGGTCAATGGAAAAGGATGCAAAGTCACTGGCGCAGGACCACGCGCTTACGGCAGAACTGATTGACCGGCTGATTGAGCGGATCGAAATCGACCATGAGCGGAATATCCATGTAACTTTCCGTTTCAAGAGTGAATTCCAGGGAAAGGCGGTGGAACCATGCACAAAAAATATGTAATCGCCCTTTATATCCGCCTGTCCGTGGAGGACTTTAAGACCGAGAGTTTGAGTATTCCCAACCAAAAGCTGATCCTCCGGGAAAAGGCTATGTCGCTGCCGGAATGGGATGACGGCGAGGTCCTGGAATTTGTTGATAACGGCCATACGGGTACGAATTTTGAGCGCCCTGCGGTACAGGAGCTTTTGACGATGGTCCAGGCCGGGAAGATCGACTGTATTATCGTAAAAGACCTCTCCCGGTTTGGGCGCAACAGCATTGAGACCGGCTATTTCATAGAGCGGGTATTTCCGCTCTACCATACCCGGTTTATCTCCGTCAGTGACGATTTTGACACCGCCAATTTCAAAGGAGATACCGGAGGGATTGACGTTGCCTTTAAGTATCTTATCAGCGAATGTTACAGCCGGGATATGTCCATGAAAACGAAAAGCGCCAAATATGCAAAGATGCGCCGGGGCGAGTACCAGAGCGTTATCTGTCCCTATGGCTACCGCAAGAGCGCGGACGGGCGCATGGAGCCGGACGAGGACGTTGCAGGGATTGTACGGCAGATATTTGAATGGGCGGCTGACGGCAATACGGCTGCCGAGATCACGCGGAAACTGTATGCCATGAATATCCCTACACCTGGGGAATACCGGAGGGATAAAGGGAAAGACCATTATAATGTGTCCAGGACACACGGCGTCTGGAGTAGCTCAACGGTCCTGCGGATGCTGGAGGACCAGCGGTATATCGGCACCTATGTGATCGGCAAGCGTAAGGTACAGGAAATCGGCAGCCGCCGCATGAAGCTAAAGGATGAAAGCGAATGGTTCAAAATACCGGACCACCACCCGGCAATCGTAAGCATGGAGCTGTTTGAGAAAGCCAACGCTTCGATCAGGCGTTTCTCCCTTCCGAATAAAAAACGGCGCGACTACCTTCTCCGCGGGAAAGTATTCTGCGGATGCTGCGACCATGCTATGTCACTTAGAAATGGAACGTGGTTTTACTGCCGTCACTCCGAAGTGGCAGAAACCCTCCCCTGCCATGGGGTGCGAGTGAAAATGGCTGATCTGGAGCAGGCGGTCCTTGAAACAATCCGGGCACAGATGTGTCCGGCGCTGGGGATTGACAGCAGCAAGGATAAGCTGAATTTGCAGACGGTCCAGCAGGCCGAGCACGAAGAAAAGCTGCGCTTTATTCAGGACAGCAAACGGCAGCTTTATGAACAGTATGCACTTGGAGAGATTGACCTGGAAACCTATCAGGAGCGCAAGGCGGTATATGATGCGGAACTGGTGCAAGCAAGGAATGTCCATGCCGCCATTACCGCACAGACCAGGCAGATACAGAGCGATTATGAAGCAAAGCTGAAACAGCGTGAGATCGTTCAGGAAGTAGGCAGCGCCGACACACTGACGCAAGCCCTGATTGACAGGCTTATCAGTAAGGTCTATATCTTTCCGGGAGACCGGATCGAGATTGAATATGTGACACAGGATTTCTTAGGAATAAGCGAACCAGGAAAGGAGGCGTGAGCCATGAATACCGTATTAAGCAACTACGGGCAGCTATGCGGCTGCCCGGAAACCCTCAAAAAAAGTTGTAAATTTTTTTGTCGTGGGCTTGACATACGGGTGCCGTAAATCATGAATCCGTATACGCTTTACACCCGCAGCTTTTGCCCCTCTGTCCATCTCATGATGCAAATAGCTCTTTGTAACTATAAAAATACGGTCTTTCTTTTTTATTCCATAAAGCATACCGATATACTCCTGCATTTCTTCACAGAGAAACTTTGGCATTTTAATTGTACGGTTACTCTTTTTTGTTTTCGGCGTAGTAATCACATCTTCGCCATGCAAACGCTGATAGGATTTGTTAATCGTAACCGTTTCTTTATTAAAGTTAAAATCCGCAGCAGTTAAGGCTAATAATTCACCCTCTCGGATACCACACCAGTAAAGCATTTCAAAAGCGTAAAAGGAAACCGGCTTATCCATCATTTCATCCGCAAACTTCTTATATTCCTCTTTCGTCCAAAATAACATTTCCTTGTGTTCTTCTCTCCCCATATTTCCCACCTTTACCGCAGGATTGGAACGTAAATCATAATATCGTACTGCATGGTTAAAAATAGCAGAAAGCTGATTATGCACAGTTTTCAGATAAGTCTGTGAATAAGGATTCCTCTTTTCATCTCGATAAGCAAGTAGCTCATTCTGCCATGCGATAATTTCTTTTGTTGTAATCTCATTAATCCTTAACCTTCCAAAATACGGAAGAATCTTTGTCCGAATAATATGCTCTTTTGTCAGCCATGTGTTCTCTTTCAGGCGATTTTTTATATCATTTGTATAAAGCTCTGTAAAAGCTTCAAAATCCATATCAAGGTCAGCGGCATTCTGCAACTGGAATTTGCGTTCCCATTCCTGCGCTTCCCGTTTTGTGACAAACCCTCGCTTACATTTCTGCTTGCGTTCCCCTTTCCAATTCACATACCGAGCCATTACATACCAAGTGCCGTTGCCCCCATTTTTAAATACTGGCATTTACATTTCCTCCTTTCCTCGCTCTTGCCTTGCTCCGTAGAATCTTTCTTGAAAATACTGGCGGTTAATCCTTCCTGCAATCGTAATAAACCCTTTCTCTTTTAGTTCATCATTCAATTTTTTAATAAGTTTATAAGCATATGGTTTTGATACAGAAAGTTCTTGCGCCACCTCATCCACACGAATAAATTTGTTCTCCATAGAATCAGTCCTTTCATAAAACCTTGTTGCGCCGTTTTCCCTAAATTCAGTTCCTGCCCCTGCTTCAGCGGCGTTGTCCTCGCTCATTTCCTTTCAGAAAGTCCTCGCAAAGTATCTAATTTAGACGGTCATTTATTTTTCATTAAGCTTATTTGCTTAGTTTTCTGTATTATACTAAGCATTTATGCTTTTGTCAATAGGTTTGCAAGAAAATATTAAACTTTTTTGTTTTGCTTATCTTGACTTTAATTAAACATATATGCTATACTCATTATAAACATAAGAACAGGGAGTGAAACATTATGGCTATTGGCGAAAGAATACATTTTTTCCGCATCATGCGGGGCATGACACAGAAATACCTTGGTATGCTTGTCGGGTTTCCCGAACGGAGCGCAGACGTGCGGCTGGCACAATATGAAACTGGCTCACGCAAGCCAAAGGCAGACTTGACGGCTGCACTGGCACAGGCTCTTGACGTTGCGCCGCAAGCACTGGACATACCCGACATTGACAGCTACATCGGGCTTATGCACACCTTATTTGCCCTTGAGGACATTTACGGTCTTACTATTAGTGAAACAGACGGTGAAGTCTGCTTAAAGGTCAACAAAGGTAAAAGCAAAGATGCCACCGAACTGCTGAAAATGCTCTGCGCTTGGAAAGAGCAGGCGGACAATCTCTCTGCCGAGGAAATCAGCAGGGAAGATTACGACCAGTGGCGGTATAATTATCCAAAGTTTGACTCTACGCAGCATTGGGCGAAATCTCCCTCTGATGAATTGAGCAATACCTTAGTCGAAACGTTCAAGGACAAACTGAAAACCGATTGACAAGCACGACAAAAACGCCCTTAGCCATGAGTTACTACCCACAGCTAAGGGCGTTTCTAATATGGATTTATTTCAGCCATCCAAACCTCATGCAAATTATTCTGCCACCTGTAAACCATTAGACAACAAGAATAATCGCACTCAAACGACTGTTATCAATTTGTTATCAAAAGACCTTTTAAAAGCCCGCAAACCCGCATAAACACTGAATTTGCTAAACATTTTTGTTTATTCAAACTCTATCGTCCCCGGCGGCTTACTTGTTAAATCATACAATACCCGATTTACACCTTTCACCTCGTTGATAATCCGGCTCATCACTTTGTTAAGCACTGAGAACGGAATTTCTGCTGCCTCTGCTGTCATAAAGTCCACCGTATTCACCGCCCGGAGAGCCACCGCATAATCGTAGGTTCTTTCATCCCCCATAACACCGACGCTCTGCATATTGGTAAGCGCTGCAAAATATTGTCCGATTCCCTGGGAAAGTCCGGCTTTTTCAATTTCCTCCCGGTAAATTGCATCGGCATCCTGCACGATCTTTACCTTATCAGCCGTCACTTCACCAATAATACGAACTCCCAGTCCAGGTCCGGGAAATGGCTGACGAAATACAAGGTATTCCGGAATTCCAAGTTCAAGTCCAGCTTTTCTGACTTCGTCTTTAAACAAATCCCGGAGCGGTTCAATAATCTCTTTGAAGTCCACATAATCCGGCAGACCGCCTACGTTATGATGAGATTTAATTACAGCAGATTCTCCGCCCAGTCCGCTTTCTACTATATCAGGGTAAATAGTTCCCTGCACGAGAAAATCTACGGCGCCGATTTTTTTTGCTTCCTCTTCAAAAACACGGATAAATTCTTCGCCGATTATTTTACGCTTTTTTTCCGGCTCATATACTCCGGCAAGCTTATCATAAAACCGTTGCTGGGCATTTACACGGATAAAATTCAAGTCATAGGCGCCTTCTGATCCAAATACTTTTTCCACCTCATCTCCTTCATTTTTGCGGAGAAGACCATGGTCTACGAACACACATGTAAGCTGTGCGCCTACCGCCTTTGACAACAGAACCGCCGCCACAGAAGAATCTATGCCGCCAGATAACGCGCAGAGTACCCGGCCGTTTCCTACCTTGTCACGAATCTGACGGATGGATTCCTCTACGAATGAATCCATTCTCCATTCACCGGTGCAGCCGCAAACGCCAAGGACAAAATTTGAAAGTATTTTTGTACCTTCTGCCGTATGCAGTACTTCTGGATGAAACTGAACAGCATAAAGACCGGCAGCTTCATTTTCTGCCGCTGCTACCGGGCAGTCTGCCGTATGGGCTGTAACCTCAAAACCGGGAGCCGCCCTGAAAATGGAATCAAAATGGCTCATCCAGCAAATTGTTTTCGGAGAAACATCGGTAAATAGGGGGGATGTGGTTTTATCTATCAAAACTTCTGTTTTTCCATATTCTCTGACGTCAGCACGCGCTACCGTTCCCCCAAGTACGAAAGACATAAGCTGCGCGCCGTAGCAAATTCCCAGAACCGGTATGCCAAGCTCAAACAATTCTTTCTTACAGGCAGGCGAGTCAGCTTCATAGCAGCTGTTGGGGCCGCCAGTCAAAATGATTCCTTTTGGCTGCATTTCCTTAATTTTTTCAATATCTGTTTTATAAGAATAGATCTCACAGTACACATTACATTCACGAACGCGTCTGGCTACAAGCTGGTTATACTGCCCACCAAAATCTAATACAATTACGAATTCTCTTCTCATACGTATTCCTCCCTTATGCTTTGTAACAATGCAGGTATTTTCGCTGTTACGTATTTTCCACGTCTCATTATAAATTAGCCTTCTTATATTTACAATGCTTCTTTAAAAATATAATGCACAAAATGTAGCATCCTCTATACATTTTCTATATTTGTCTGCTATAATGTAGCAAATGTAGTTGTGAGGATTACTTTCTGGAAGTAAAGAGGCAGGGAATCGCTTGCTCTGGAAGGTATGGCAGTTACAGTCAAATACAAAAAAGATAAGGAGAACATTACCTATGAAACAAGATTTAATCGTAATTCTGGATTTAGGCAGCACGCAGAATACCGTAATCGCCCGTGAGATCCGTGCTCTGGGCGTATACAGTGAGATTCATCCCCACGATATTACGGCAGAAGAACTGAAGGCATTTGACAACATAAAAGGTATTATTCTGAATGGCGGCGAAAATCGCGTTGTGGACGGACAGGCAGTGGAAGTCAGACCGGAGCTTTATGACTTGGGCATTCCTATGATTTCTATTGATTATCCCCAGGCAAAATGTGAATGTCAGCTTTCAAGGCTTCCAGATGAGGGGACGCTGAAAAAATTTATTTTTGAAGACTGTAAAGCACAGGCAAATTGGAATATGAAAAATTTCATTGGGGATCAGGTGGAACTAATACGGCAGCAAGTTGGGGATAAGAAGGTATTGCTGGCGCTTTCCGGGGGCGTAGATTCATCTGTAGTTGCCGCAATGCTGATAAAGGCAATTGGGCAGCAGCTTGTATGTGTACATGTGAATCATGGACTTATGCGCAAAAATGAATCAGAAAGTGTTGTAAAGGTATTTCGTGACGAGCTTCATGCAAATTTGATTTATGTAGACGCCTCTGAACGTTTCCTCGGGAAACTGGAGAATATAGCGGACCCAGAGCAGAAGCGGAAAATCATTGGCAGTGAGTTTATCCGTGTTTTTGAAGAAGAGGCAAGAAAGCTTGAAGGAATTGATTTTCTTGGTCAGGGAACTATTTACCCGGATATCATCGAGAGCGGAACAAAGACGGCAAAAATGGTAAAATCACATCACAATGTGGGGGGACTTCCAGAGGATTTGAAATTTGAACTGGTAGAACCATTGAAACAGCTTTTCAAGGATGAAGTACGTGCCTGCGGCATAGAACTGGGACTTCCTCATGATATGGTATACCGTCAGCCGTTTCCGGGACCGGGGCTTGGCGTGCGGTGTCTCGGAGCGATTACCCGCGACAGACTTGAGGCTGTCCGAGAATCGGATGCAATTCTCCGGGAAGAATTTGCAAAAACAGGTCTTGATAAGAAAGTATGGCAGTATTTTACAGTAGTGCCGGATTTTAAGTCTGTGGGCATGAAAAATAATGCACGAGTGTTTGAATATATGGTAATTATCCGGGCGATAAACACCATAGATGCTATGACAGCTTCTGTTGAGAAGGTAGACTGGGACGTGCTGGAACGAATAACAGAGCGAATACTGGCTGAAGTAAAGAATGTAAACAGAGTATGCTATGATATGTCGCCGAAACCGCCGGCGACAATAGAATTTGAGTAAAGTAGAACACCAAAGAATACCAGCGTCTATGTGGGCCTGGGCACTTTTAAATAGTCCTTTAATAACAGTTGTGTAAAAATCATGCTTTTTATAATCAAGTAGTTTGAGGCCCAGCCATGACAGACCGGTGGCCGTGCAGCAAAAAAACATATTTAAAAACCCTTAGCTGTGGGTAATCGTTCATGGCTAAGGGTTTTTTATCGTCTATATATCTGGTCTGGGTTGGTCTTTGAACACTTCACTCAAAGCATCACAACACTTTTGCTTTACAATGAATTTATTTAATATATAATAACAAATAAAAAGATAAACAAAAATTAGGAGGAAGAAAATGGACAGAACCATTACAACATTATTTATGTTAATGTCTCTTGATGGCAAAATCAGTACCGGCGCATCAGATAATTTAGATGTGGATAAAGACTTTCCTAAAATTGCAGGAGTTAAAGAAGGGTTACGTCAATATTATGAAATAGAACAAACAACCGATTTATGGTCACTAAATTCTGGGAGAGTACAGGCCAAGGTCGGTGTTAACACAAAAGAAATGCCACATAAAACGCCCGTTTCCTTTGTGATTATGGATAATAACCATTTAACGGAACATGGCATACGTTATTTCTGTGCTTTGTCAAAACAATTTGTGTTAGTTACATCTAACACAAATCATCCAGCGTTTGAAGTAGAACAAGATAACCTCCATATCCTATATCAAAAGGAACGTTCCCTAAAAGATGTCCTTACAAAACTGAAATCAGAATATAATTGTGAGAGAATAACGATACAGACAGGTGGTACATTAAATGGACTGTTTCTACGTGAAAAACTGCTGGATTATGTGGATATTGTTATAGCTCCTGTATTAATTGGCGGCAAAGATACCCCTACTCTGATTGACGGAGAATCTTTGCTGTCAGAAAATGAATTATCACATTTAGGCGTGTTAAAGTTGCAGGAATGTATAGTTTTGGAAAACTCCTATCTCAGACTGCGTTATCAAGTAATTCATTGACAAATTCTGTGAGGCTTTTTTTATCCTGAATTCGTTGATTTTATGGAATAATCCCTGCACATATTTTTCTTTTTATAACAATTTCACATAAAGATTGTGCCAAGTATTCCCATACGCTTCATATGTTCTGTTCCTATACCACGCTTTAGAAAAGCGGGGTGGACGGCAAGAATATAAGCGACATAAATGCAGTTATAATCGTTTTCAGTCAGCCATCTGCCGTTACTATATCCCTCTTCCGGCTCGTGTTTTAAAATCATCAATCCTACGCTCAGATCTCCAAGCCGGGCAGTGTACAGCGCATCTTCCATTAACCCCTTTTCGGTATCGCAGCGAACCGGATAGATACCCTTTTTCCACCCAGGATAATTCTTGTATGTTTCTAAGTAATCTCATATATCTGCGTAAGTCTATCAATCTAATCAAGGTCCGCTTCTCAGGCCTTTTTAATCTGAATATCCAGTTTCATACGGGATTCCTCTCCTTATACATTTTCCAAAATATCTATAACATAATGATATTCATCACGGGAATCGAGACCGCATTCCAATATGCGGCTCAAATCTGTTTCTACAAGCAAAAAGCCTACGGTATTTTTATCTATCCGCCATAAAGAGGGCAGGGCACTCTTTAAATCTAATATTTTAATTTTACTCCATAAGCCGCAAAAAAGAAAATACTCACCATGCTCCTTCAACTCCATAGTATCTATGAGCCAGGAAAAAATCTTTTCTTCCGGGGATTTATACGGCAGCTTACTATAGGGTTTTGGGTTATATTCAAATGTGGAAAGGTATGCCGAACACAGAGCATTCAGCGCCGAATTTTCGTTTTCTCCGTAGAGTTCCAATAGAGCAATGCCTGATATTTGCTTTAGTTTGTTTTTCGCAGACTGTATGGCCAGTTTATACGCAATTATCTTCTGCCTTTCAGTCATGACTTATCATCTCCAATCCTACAGAAATCAAACTCCTGAATTACCTGGTTCATGCCAGTTCCATTCGCCGACCGCATCCTATTTTTCATTCAGACCAGGGATTCCAGTACACCAGTAAAGTACTAAAAAAGGAACTCGAAAAACAGGAAATGAAACAATCTATGGCGAGAATTGTGCACTGTATTGATAATAGGCCAACAGAAGGTTTTTGGGGAATCACAAAAACAGAAATGTACCAGATGTATGAGATAGCAGATGAAGCCTCATTAAGGTATGCAATTAAAGATTACCTGCGTTTTTACAGTGAAGAGCGTCCACAGGATAGATACCACTGCAAAACGCCATTAGAAGTGCGGTAGGAAGCTTTTGTATATCTTTAGTTGATACTCTAATTCTGGATTATTACCTGTGTCAGCTTTTTTAATACCGCTGTAAATTTATATAATAATCAATAGTAACTTGCTTCAACACATCCAATGTCATTTCGTCTGCCATCCTTCCACCGCCTTTTTAAGATACTACTAATATTTACTATTATCAGTATAGAGGATTATAAAAAAAGTGTAAAGCCTTTCTTCAATTATCAAAATACTTTATTGTACAGGTTGTTCGACTTGACAAATGTTCTCTCCTTTTATCTCTGACAGGCGCCTGTTTCTATATCAATGGAAGCTGTTATCGCCCGGCTTAGTTACCTTGATGTACAGATTAATTCAGCAGCTCCAATACCTCTGTCATTTTTAACTGATTCCACCAACTCGACGCTATTTCTTCAGGATTTTTAAAATTGCTGTTTTTCCATATCCTAAGAACAATCTTTTCTAATTCCTCTCCCTTTTCCCGAATAATTGTACCTGTATAGTCTATAAAAATTGATTTTATCATATTGATACCTCCAAGATTTTTTCTTATCCTAACATTTTTATATCTATTCTTCAATAGATATATTTTTTAAACCAACTAGATTGGAAATATTACCTGGATTATGATAAGATTATCCATAGAAAGAAATCGTCTGTAAAACAGGCAGAGCACAGAACCTTTGCCCGTAAATCTAGGCATTAAAATAGAGGTGCTTTTATGGAGAGGCTGTCGGAGAAGGAATTTAAGAGCATAGTGGCGGTAAGGAAAGCAAAGGAGCGTCTTGCATTTACCGAGAAGGAAATCTGGAACATGGATTTGAGCGGGATGGAGCTTAACCACATGGATTTTACTTTAAGCTCTTTCCAGAATACAGTGCTGGATGGAGTGAATTTTGAAAATAGCTCTGTGGAAAATGCATTATTTGACGGATGCTCCATGCGGGGCGCGTGTTTTAAAAACGCGAAGATGATGACAGCATCTCTCCGTTACTGCGATATGACAAAATGTAGTCTTATTTTGTCCGCGAAGATGGGCGCAGCTCTTTAAGCGGCGGATACAGGAATACGGTTGCTTCGGTATTTAAATCGAAGCTTGGAATCCATACGGAACTGGACAGATGAATTCTGGCATATATCCCTGTCATCCGCCAGCGCAGAAAAAACATCCCATACCTGAATCCAAAAGAAGCTGATACAATCCACAACGCATTCAGCTGTCCCGACTCCGGACTCTGCATGAGGGACAGGGCCATTGGAATGCTGCTCTTCTTTACAGGAATCAGGAGCTGTGACATTTGCTATATGAAATTTTCAGATATTGACTGGGAAAAGGAAGAGCTCCATATTATCCAGCAGAAAACTGCAAACTTACTGTTCCTTCCAATGTCTGCGGCAGTCGGCAATGCCATATATGACTATGTTATCGCGGACCCCCCTTCCTCAGAGGGAGCTTATCTATCCGCCGACGTACAGCATCTCCGGGAGTACACACTCAGCATCTCCCCATTTCCCATAAATGGGGAGATGCTCCCGTTAGTTGATTATTTCAACAAAATATATCCTGTTATGGACGATTCGATGGAACATTTGAGCAGAAATTTGATGTCTGCTTTGATAATTGGATTGGATAAAGACATTGGATAAGAATCATTTTTGAAATAGAAAAAGACTTAAATGGTGCTTTTGATGGGGAAAGAACTTTTTAACGGATTTTCTTGAATGGCTAAAAGAAGCACTTAAACATACGTCTATCATCGTAGTTGAGGGAAACTTATAAATATCTGAAAATTCTTCAGGTTAGAATCGATAATAGAGTAAACAAAAAAGTAGTTTGGGAATTCGAGTAATATACCCTTTCGTTTACCCCCTTTTCGATTTGACCTAATTGAACAAAATGAGAGTTCTGGCAGCTATTACCTATAGACTTTCAATCTTATTTAACAACGGCTCTATTGTTCCTTAAAGCCTACTCTGCTATCATAAGGGCATAAGCACAAAGGAAGTTTGCTATGAAAATGAATCAGATTATCCAGAAAAAGCGGAAAGAGTTATCTTTGGCGCAAAAGCAAATGGCAGATTTTTTGTGTATCCACAGCAGCTGTAAATAAGTGGGAAAAAGGAGTTTCACAAACAAAAGGATATTAAGAAAATTGCAATATATAGAAAATGACAAATTTAGAAAGCGTGAAAAATAAAATGAAGAAACTATATTGTGTGAAATGTGGATGTGAAGTAAATTTAAAATTAGGAATGATACCAAAAAAATGTTCTTGTGGGGTTAAATTTGACGAAACAGATATAAAAAAGCATAAAAATATAATAGGAATTATTATTATTTTTATATTTTTAATGTCTCCACCATTTATCCTTGTCTATTTTAGCAGACAGGCTTTTCAAAATTCAATTATTTTATACATGTGTGCATTGGTTATGATTATTGTTTGGTATCGTATTGTGGAAACTGTTCTAATTCGTATTGGATTGATAACCATGCCAAATATTGAAATTAGAAAATCTTAGGATAGACTACATCGAAAAAAAGGACTGAAAAACAATAGGTATTATTACTTCATAATAAATCTTTTTGATTTTTCACTGATCGGATGGTCCCATTCGGCAAGGTCACGGTCCTACTGTTTGCTTTCCAATTCTTTATGAATTGCAGTATATGGAGGTATAGCGTATGAAGAGAACAGAAAATGTCGAATTAACGGTTTTATGCCTAATTCATCAAAATGATAAATACCTTTTACAAAACAGATTAAAAGATGATTGGAAAGGTTTGACTTTACCCGGAGGACATATTGAAAAAAATGAATCTATAATAGATGCTGTCATTCGGGAAATGAAAGAGGAAACGGGACTTGACATTCAAAATCCAAGATTATGTGGAATCAAGCAATTTCCCATAGAGAATGGGCGGTACATCGTATTTTTATTTCATACAGACGAATTCTCCGGAGAAGTAACATCCTCACAAGAGGGAGAAATGGTTTGGATAAAAAAGTCAGAACTGCCAAAGATGAATACCGTAAATGACTTATCGCCGCTTCTTCAAGTAATGAACGATGATAATTTAACGGAATTTCAATATGTAATTGAAAACGGTAAATGGAATGTGATTATGAAATGAAAGGAATCCACAATCGGAATTTAAGCAGGAGAAAAAAACATTTTAACGTGGAGGAATATATCCGGGCAAATTGTGAATACCCTGGTGATTGGGCAAGGGAAGCTCCTGCTCTATCAATTTTTAATGCCGTTCCTGAATCGTAAGCCCTTGTGTTATGGCTCTTTGCTCCTTCCCTGCTACAATAAAGCCATTATACCACCCCCATTTTGCAATCGTAGAATTTTCAGATTTTGGGCTTGATTCCTATTTCGTGGACATGTAAACTGTGACGGTAAAAGGCAACTAACACCTAAATATGCAAATCTTTCTTACAGAATGCAAGTATCCCGATCCCATAAAATGTAATTGCGCCAAACAGCAAGACCAGCATTCCAAGAGCAGCGCCTCCTTCGCCTGCTACAATACCCTTTGCGTCAAAAAGAGTAAAGAATGTAAAATACTTAATTACATCGGCCTCTTCACCTGCATTTGCCAGCATCTGCAGGATATACATAAGCGCCGGAACACCTGCACCGAAAGCAATACTGTATCTTGTATCTGAAAAAATGCAGGAAGCCAGAAAACAGATTCCCCCAATGAATAAATGCAGGCATAAAAGGGCGGCGTTTAATTTCAGCAGCTCTGCTATTGCCAACTCACCCGGAAAACTTATTTCTGCTATTGTATATTCCAGTCCGGTTGCATAAACAACCAACAGCAATATTCCACTAATGAGAACGGACAGCTGCGTCGCTGCAATCGTCCCACGCTTTATGGGCGACGCCAGTAAAGTAACCATTGAACCTCTGTCCACATACCTGGCGATAAGGCCGTTTCCGCGCATAATACAGAATATCATAGGAAAAATCAACAGAATAAATCCATAAAGGTATGAAATCATAAAGCCGATCAGATTCGTTGCACCGGCGCTCATTCCCACCGAAGCCATCACCTCCGGCATTACCTCATAAAAACTATCCAAAGTTGCCATCATCTCCGGGTCATACATGCGGATAATAATCGTAACATACATAGTTATAATGGCTGCAAAAAGGAGGAGCATTTTAAGACTGCTTTTCATTTCCCGTTTATATAATGTTATATTAATCATTTTCCTCACCTCCGTAATAGTTCATAAAGATAGTTTCAAGGCTTTGCTTTGCTGCAACTGTAACGCGGTTTCCATCACATACCCCCTGAAAATCCCGTGCAAAATCTTCTGCCAATTGGGGAGAATCCAAATGGACTGTATATGTATGCATATGACGTTCCCTTAATGTTTCAACTGCGTCAACCGTAACAAGCTTTCCATTTCGGATAATACCGATACGGTCGCAGGTACGTTCTACCTCTTCGAACATATGGCTGGACAGAAGAATGGTTTTTCCTTTCTTTTTTTCTTCCGCAATCAACTCTACGAAACGATTTTGCATTAAAGGATCAAGCCCGCTTGTGGGCTCGTCCAAAATCAGTATATCCGGATTGTGCATAAAGGCAGAAACGATGCCAAGCTTCTGTTTCATCCCCTTGCTCATTTTTTTGATCTTACCTTTTGGGTTAGATTCAAATCGCTCAAGCATCTCCTGCATCCGGTTTTCTTTTCCAAGGTTGCGGTAATCCGCAACAAATTTCAGGAACTCTTTACCGGTCATATCATCAAAAAAGCTGATTTCTCCGGGAATATAGCCGAGTCCTTTCTGAATTTCGCCGCGGTCCTTCCAGCAATCCAGACCATCAATCTGGCAGTTTCCTGCTTTAGGCTTGATAAATCCCATCAAGTGACGGATGGTCGTAGTCTTTCCGGCGCCGTTGGGTCCGAGAAATCCAAAGACCTCGCCCTTTTCCACTTGAATAGACACATCGAAGATTCCTTTCCCCGAACCATAATCCCGCGTCAGATTTTGAACGTTTATTACACGCATTGAAATTCCTCCTTATATGCAATACTCCTGAACATTGCCGCCCACTGTGTAAATTCTTTTTTTATGTCCTCAATTTCAATCGGCTTCCCCTCCATCTGCCGGGAATGAAGATAACCGTCCGTCATCCATACCAACATATGATAAATCCGTTCCGGGTCAATCTCCTCTTTAAATTTACTCAGTTCCAGGTTTTTGAAATAGGTATCATACTTCTTGCTCTTGCCATTACTTATTTCTGTTTGTATTTCATCTGACACATCCTCTTTTTGTGAGTAAAAGCAACGAATCGAAAAGCGCATAATAAACGGATTCTCTATCAGCATTTTCACCTTCTTTTCCGTCCCATAGGCAATCAATTCGAAAAAGTCCGTTATTTCTGACAGGTGCTTATCAGAAATAGCATCTTCTATAATTTTTGACACATATTCGAAGGTATGCAGATACAGCGCTTTTTTGTTATGGAAATAATAAAACAACAGTCCTTTTGAAACACCTGCTTTCGTCGCTATCAAATCCGTAGATGCCCTCTTATATTCATAATTCCCAAATACTTCCATCGCCGCATTGTAGATCGCTTTCTGTTTCTCTTTCGGAAGCTCATAAAAAGCTTCGTTCATTTTACCGCCCCCTCCTGACCACTTTTGTTTGACCGTTTTGCTTATCCTTTATTATATGGAATTGACTCAGATTTTCAAGGGGTATGAGCCATAAACTTCAGCCTGCCCAATCTGTTTACCATACTTCTTCATTTTGTGTTATAATATTTTATATGGTTTTTCCCCTTAGCGGGGTTCATAACACTTTATGGGAAGCTCTCCTATAAGGGTAATTTTAATGGAAAGCTAGCCTTAGGCAAACAAAAATCAGAAGTTGTGGAGGCGTTAATATCATGAAATTAGCGGATCTGTCTCATGGACCAGATTGGGTTGTATGGGTTGTATTTATCATATTTGCAATACTTTCTGCAGCCTTAATTTCAGGCCATGGAAGTGGACTGATTTCCGGTTATAACACAGCGCCTAAAGAAGAAAAAGCAAAATATAATGAAAAATGCCTATGTAGAACAATGGGAATTGGAATGGCTCTAATAGCATTCTTCATTCTTATTTCAGGTATATTTGAAGAAACATTGCCGGCAAGCTTTGTATATGTCTTAATTGGAGTGATCGTTGCTGATGTGATTATAATTATCATCCTTGGCAATACCATTTGCAGAAAATAACAACTTCAAAGAATTTTAAATCAAAGTGAAACCGCCGGCATTGTCAGAAAAATAGGGAAGGGAACCTACAAGCTGATATAGCCGGCATTTCGCGCTAAAACAACAGAAAGGGAAAGCTATGAGGCAGGTATGGCCATCACCCTCTCTCCCCTGGCAGCTCTCCCTTTCCTGACCCTTGCGCATCTGGGATTTATTCCTGTCCTAAAGCTTTTCTATCTTGCAGGCATCTGGAATCCCACAAGGGCCTTGTTTAAATAATCATTAAAAGGTTTCATGATTCGGAAAATCTCTGCTGCATTTTTAGAAAATACTTTTGCATCGTTCAATTCTTCATCTTTTAACGGGTATTCCAGATACCAGCTCTTAAATTTAAGATATTTTGCCTGGGGATGCTCTTTATCATATCCTGCAGGAACATTCTTTAATGCGGTTCCCTGTACTGTAAAATATTTTTCAAACTCTGGCCCGTGTACAATCTTTTCCCATTCTTCGCCATTTTGGACAATATAATCCCGTATCATCCTGGTTGCGTCCTTGAACATAGGCGCAAACAGACCGCCTCCTAAAAAAGACTGATTTCCGGGCTTTATCATAAGATAGTAGCCGACAGGAACAGGCAGCTTGCCTTTCGCGGAAATATGCGCACGGAACGCAGGATTATAAGGAGATTTATCATGACTGAAACGGGTATCCCTCACAATCTTAAACGTAAGATCTTTTGGATTGTTCTGTAAAATACTGTTGTCAAATTTCCCAATTTCCAGCATCAATGTCTGTAATAGCTTTTCAAATTCGGCATTTGCTTCTTTATATTCGTCCTTATTCGCATGATACCATTCACGGTTATTATTTATGCTGAGCGCTGATAAATAATCCATAATGCACTGTATATTCATAATCTGTTATCTCCTTTATGATTTCTGGATAATGGAAAGCTGCATGGAATCTAAAAATTCCTGTATCAGGCCTCTTGTGCGTTCGGGCGACTGATAGGGCTTGCAAAAGGAAAAATCCTGTGATAAATCATCAATGTCTTCCATTGCATTTTTCACATTCGTTATAGTCTGAACAGGGATTTCCACAGCTGTCGTATAATCCAGTTTCTGCGGATCTATCCTGCGGTTTTGTATTGCATAATTTACTCTGTCTTTACATTTACACCTGCCGCCGCCATATTCGCCGCAATACTGTCCAAGAAAATCCGCCATTCTTTTACGTATTCGGGAAAGCCGTTTGCGATACGCTTCCGGGGTCATTTCCAAAATATCCCCCGCAATACGGCTGTCAACCTTAAACATCGTGCCCAATATGAAAATACATCTGCTCTCTGCATCAAGGCATTGCAGCATCACATTTGTACAGGACATTTTCAGCTCTTCTGCTAATATCTCTTTCTCCACATTCTGCGTCAAGTCTGGCACATCCTGTATGCGCGCATTTTCTATATCATCCCCATAATATTCAAAACTAGGAGCATAGCGGGCAAACATATGCTTTTTGTAGTTTTTTAGATGATTAGACGCAATGCTGAACACCCACGTTGTAAACCCACTGTCCCCTCTGAAAGAAGACAAATGCGTAATCATTTTTAATAAAATATCCTGGGTGGCGTCTTCCGCGTCTGCAAATGTGCCGAGCATCCGTAATGATAAATTGAACACAATATCCTGCACGCCTACAATAAGTGATTCAAGGGCTTTTCTATCCCCTGCCACAGCTTTTTCAATGAAAACCTGAAATTCTTCATTCGTTTTTTTATCCATAGATTATTACCTCCTATTAAGTTAGACAATGCTCCCCTGTATTTGTGACAGAAAATAATTATCTACCCTCTATCAGAGAAAAAGTCTCCAATTATATAATAGGAATTCCCCCAAGACTGCAAGCGTTAAATATACGACAGGCTCTGTGTCAGATAAAGATATCGCTTTTTTATTGATGTTTCGGAATAATCGTTTCGTCAGTTTCCAAATAAAGCAACCTATAACAGCACCTATTGTATTCATCATCAAATCATCAATATCCGTATTTCTGCGATTAAACAGCTGACAGAATTCAATAGCGGATGAAAATAGAAAGCCTGCCAAAAAAATCTTTACAGGCCTTCTATATTGCTTCCAAATCATTGGAATTAAAAATCCGAAAGGCATAAACATTACAACATTTAGGGCATAAGTCATAATACCTTCCGACTGAAACGGCAATAAATTGATTTCTTCTAATCTGATAATGGTATCATAACATCCAACGTCCCAAATGCTGCCTATACCTGCCGCCGAAAATACAAGGAAGATATAAAACAGGAAAATATATACCCACACAATATGTGTGACTTTATGTTCCCCTTTTATGTTTTTACGCTTACAAATGATGAACTGATATAATGCGCAGGGCGCTGCTATACACAGCAAAGCATACATGACAGATAACATATTCTTCGTCCTTTCTCACTAGATCTTAAATAGCATAATATACTAAAAATCTTAAGAAAAACAGAAGGATGTCCTAATTCTTTTTTAAATCAGCCGATTTAAACTGGCGATTGCCGCTTGCTGCTCTTTAAACTGCATATCAATTTTGTCTCCATTAGAATACCTGACAACAATTTCATATCTGCAGAATGAATCTTTCGTAAAAGTAGTCTCTTTTTCTTCCTTGCTAATATAAGCGCAGGCGTCCTGGATGTTATAAAATATTTTTGAATCTCCAAACAAAGACAGGATGGAAATACTTTCTAATGTTCTTTCTAGCGCATTACGTATACTGAGCGAAAAAATTTCCCATTGTCCTGCGTTGTGTTCTATTAAATAATCGCCAATACACCGTAATTGGGCTTCTGTCAATGTTTCAAGCTGTTCAACGCGATTTTGCAGCACTTCTTCCGAAGTACTTTCATCCCAATGGGCGTCAATGCCTTGGGAGGCAAATGCCTCTTCAATCCCATGAATGGAAAAATACAAAATCTTAAATCCTTCTGATTTCATCTGATTTAATGAATTTTCTGTAAACTCACCTGCTAAAACAGCTCCATAAAAAGGACCATACTCGCTGTATCGGCTTACCAAAGGTTTAATGGCAGCCGATATTTCCTGTGCCTTATTTTTTGAGTGTTTTGTATATCTCCGCCATGCTATTTCAATAAATGCTCTGGGGGTTCCTGTTTTTATTTCTGAGCCTTCATGTTCAATAACAATATCCAGCTTATGGGTATTTCCATTAATATCTACCCATCTTACTTCATTTTGATTGTTCCTTGCGGGCCTTGGATGCTTATAATCTAAGTACATGCCATATTCATTGGCAATAGCATGACAATATCTAATTAAGGTACTTTCTAATAAATCTCCTATAATCTGGCCAAAACGATGTGCCGGTGATTTCGCCATTACAATTTTACCCCCCTATCCATAAACGGCCTTCTTTTAAAGGAACCGTATGTTTTCTGTTCTTCCATTTGACATTTCTGTCTCTGATTTTTTCAAAATAATAGCTTTTAAATCCTGCGGCAACGGCTAACCGGCCTAACCATTCATCCACTGGAACATAGATTCCATAGGGGGCAGAATCACCGATAACAAAACAAACGGCAGCCCCATCTTTACACACTTTTCTTAATTCCTGCCATACCTTTGCTAAATCTAAAAAGTAAAGCGCTATCATTGTATGGTAGTTCTTCTTTCCGCCATGATTCTCTTTTTCTAAATCCAATTTTGTGCACACGTCTAATATTTCACTATATATCGGTTTCAGTAAAGGATCCTTTAAATATTGATAGGTATCTTTTTTTTCTTTTGAAACCATCTGTGAACAAGAACGAACAAGCCCTGGTCTGATTTTGCTTTGCAAGTCGCCCCAGCAATTTATTTCTCCTAATACAGATAACTCTAATCTTGTCGCGTCTGCATAATCATAATTGTTGGCATACGGCGGGGATGTTATGATAAGATCAATGCTGTTTTTTTCAATAGCCGCTTCCTTTCTTGCATCCTGCTTTATTAATGCGGCGCATTGCCTGGCCTGGCTTTTCTGAAATACTTTCATATCTTCATACATTAAATCAACCTGTTTAGAATATGCTTCAAAAGCAGACAATACTCTGGCCTTTTTCTTGTTAGGCAATATATACTGCCATGCGGCCGTTCCGGCATGGGAAGATGCCCGCAGCATGGAAACAAACGCTAACCAAGATAATTTGTATGAAGATGAACCATCCGCTTTCGAATATAATGCCCTTTTTAAGCGATCAATTTCCTCTAAATTTTTACTATCATAACATTTTAGAACAATCTCCGGATATGGTTCAATGACTGAATGCTCACTTTCTGCCTGCGCCAATATGTCCTTAGCTGTCTTTAAAAATAAATCTGTATCTGATTTCCAAAGCAGTTTTCCTGCCGCAATTTCATAGATGAGAGGGTGTGATTCATAGCCGTATGAAATAATCCCTAACTTATCACATGCTAATAATGTTGTTCCTGATCCTGCAAATGGATCAAGGACTCTAAAGTTATCATTATGGACAGATTTTGATAAGTATTTTCTTACAGTTTCTTCCACCCACTGTGCCGAAAAACCAGCAGTATACCTAAACCACCTATGAATAGGCAGCGACATATTATCAATAAACGTAGAAGTTGTATTTGTTTGTAAAATTTCACTCATAAATAGAACACCTTCCTGAAAATCTGAAATTTCTACACCAGTGCCTTTTTCCTCCATGTCCCCCTGAAGTACCTAATCCAGAAGCAAATTCCCCGGAACGCCCAGTCAATGACCATTGCCACCCACACTCCAAATACTCCCATATTCAGATACTTTCCTAGAATGTAGCTGAATATGACTCGAAAAATCCACATGGAAAATATAGAAATGCACATACATGCCTTCACATCTCCAGACGCCCGGAAAGTAGCAGGCAGTGTAAATGACGAAGGCCAGATGAGAATTGTGCTGATCCCATGAAAATGAATAATCTGTGTCGTCGCCGCCGCTGCAGCGTCCGACAGATTATAAGCTCTGATTATAAAAGGAAGTATGGAAAAAATTCCACATACCATTATCGTCACACCAATATGGACTATAATTAAAAACTTTTTATTATAATACTTCACCTGTTCATAGTCTCCTGCCCCGACGCATCTTGCAATAACTGTTGTAACTGCCAGATTAATGGCCATACCAGGAAGAATCACAAACAGCGCAATCGCGTTTCCCACTGCATTTGCTGCAATGGCATAGGTCCCAAAAGAAGATACAAGGCTTAGAACAAGTATTTTTCCCAGCTGAAACATGCTGTTCTCCAGCCCATTCGGTATACCTACGCTAAGAATTTTCTTTACATGGGACCAGTCTATACGGTAATGCCACGACTTCTTTATATGCAGCGTCTGCTTTTCATTACACAGAAGAATAATGATAATTACCGCCGCTGTCATCCGAGACACAAGGGTAGGAATTGCAACGCCCTCCGTGCCTCTGTGAAAGCCATAGATAAGCAGCGCATTTCCGCCTACATTTATGACATTCATAATAATTGAAACCTTCATAGAAACCTTGGAATTTCCCATCGCCCGAAAAACAGCGGCTCCTGCATTATACATCGCCATAAACGGAATGGCCATAGTTACAATCATAAGATAAACATCTGCATGGTGCATAACATCTGCCTCTATTTTTCCGAAAATCCCGTGAAGGATAACATATTTTCCCGCGTATACAATAACTGTAATTACGACTGCACACAGAGTAACAAACCAGACAAGCTGTGTTGCTGATTCACAGGCTGTCTCCTGCTTCCCGTGGCCAAGATACTGCCCGGCAACCACTGCACCGCCTGTGGCAAGCGCCGCAAAGATATTGATAAGCAGCACCATTATCTGATCTACCAGTGACACGCCGGAAACTGCTGCTTCGCCTACACTGGCTATCATAATAGAATCCGCCATACCTACAAGCACTGCCAAAAGCTGCTCGATGATAAGCGGAATAATTAATGATACAAGAGCTCTGTTATCAAAAAGGTAACCGCTCCTGTCAATTTTTATTTTTTTATTCATTCTCTGATAACTCCTTATCATATGTAACTGCCAACTCTTTCGCAATCACTCTGTTATTTATTATACAACGGATGATTCCTGTAAACAAGCTTGTTTCACATCTAAATGTAGTTTAAGTATGGATTAACTAGCTGGCATTGTATGTAAGCAGTAACTCGATTAATGCTTTCATCAAACTATAACATGCCCCTGCACATCCTTTACGAATATACAGGGGCATCATTTAAAATTATTTACTTGTTTTCTATGCTACTACATACTGCTCAATGCTTTGGAATAAATCCTGACATTCCTCTTCATACACATGTAACTCAATCTTTCTGTTGCATCCAAGATTGAGAAGTCCTAACAGCGATTTTGCATCAGCGATGCATTTTCCACGCCTTACATCCATATCAAACGGATACTTCTCCACTGTTCTGACAAAGTTCATTACATCATCAGGATTCGAAAACGCTATTGTTTTTCTGCTCATATTAATCCCTCCTTTGTTTCAAACATATTATCATAATTTAGTTTACAAAAAAAGGGAAATACTGCCACAACTTTTTCTAAAATTTGTCAAATGTTTGTGCACAGTGCAAAGATGCCGGAAATCCATTCTTAAGTGGCTCTCAACTGTTAAATTTGTACCCGTCGTCCTTTTCACTTGTCATTTCTCTGTTAATACTTTCTTCGCAGGAACGCATGGCATAAATTGTCTTCTCCATCAGCTCCTCTAAAGTCCATCCAAGCTTCTTAGCGCCTATACTGATAATATCTCTGGAGCACCCGGCAGCAAAGCGTTTGTCCTTAAATTTTTTCTTCAGGCTTTTTACCTCCATATCCATGACACTTTTAGACGGACGCATCTTTGCCGCAGCCCAGATAAGCCCAGTAAGCTCGTCACAGGCAAACATGACCTTTTCCATCTCATGTTCTGGCTCTATCTGGCTGCAGATACCGTATCCATGACTTAAAACAGCATGAATCACCTCTGGCTCAGCGTCCGCTTCCTTTAACATCCCTTCCGCCTTCTGGCAGTGTTCGTCTGGGAAGAGCTCAAAATCAATATCATGCAAAAGGCCGCAGACACCCCAGAATTCTTTGTCATCCCCGTACCCAAGCTCCTCTGCAAACCAACGCATGCAGCCCTCCACGGTAAGACCATGTAAAATGTGAAAAGGTTCCTTATTATATTTCTGTAAAAGAGCCAATGCTGTTTCGTGTGTAAATTTTGTATTCATGCTTTTCCTCCGTATCTATTTAATAACCTTTCTTAAATAAAGAACTTTTTATCTCTCAAATATGTCTGTATCATGATAGAATCTTCTGACTAAAAAAGTATACCACATATATTGTGAAAAAACATCTCTGATTTTATATTTGCTGGTGAAGATATTTCTCCCGGGTAGCAAGTCCACCGCGTATGTGGCGTTCGGATTTATTAACATCTAGTATTTTCCGTGCTTCCGCAGCCAAGGATGGGTTAACCTGCAGGAGACGTTCAGTAACATCTTTATGTATGGTCGTCTCTAATTAGAACGGTTTCATCCAGTCCCAAATCACCAAATAGACGCAAGTAAATGTCTACATTGCCATCTTTGTCAACTTCTATTTTTTGAACAATTTGTTTAAGCTGCTCATTAGTCATATCCCGGACAGAAGTGATATCCTCTACACTGCGAAAAGTCTTTTTAATAATCTCTTCTAATTGGTCTCCTTTATTAAGGTTATACTGTATTAGTTTTAAATCATTTTCCAACTTCTCTATTTCTGATTTCATTCCTCCAATCTTTTCGTTCAGTTCTTCCCTACTGATCAGATCATCTGTGTACATATTCATATATTTCTGACGGGTACGCTTTAGCTTTGCCAGATGATTCTTTACCTCTTGCTCATAATTCTCGTTTTCATCTTTTGCTTTGTAAATATGAGTAAACTCTTTTACGACATGCTGAATAATATTTTTTTTAGATTTCAACATATCCGAAAAATATTCTTCCAAAGCCCGTATCAGTTCTTCCTCATCGACCGTAACTGCATTCGGACAGCTATCTGCGCCTCTTCCATTATGCCCGGAACACACCCAGCGTACGTACGTATTTTTATACGTACGTACAGTCCTTCTAAACGACCAACCACACTCTTTACATTTTATTAAAGTACTAAAAAGATATTTGTTACTTTGCCGTTCTCTTTTCATATTAAATGCTCCATGCCTGCCTGCCAGAATTTCCTGTGCTTTATCAAATTGCTCTGGTTCAATCAATCTCAAATCAGGCCTGTCCATAACCAGCCATTCTGATTCATCTTTTTCTTTCCTTATACCCGTAAGAAAATCTGTTACTTCCTGTTTTCCATTTATTATTTTTCCTGTATATAATTCATTTGTAAGAATCCGACAAATAGCATTTTGACTGAAACTACAATTCCGTTTTGTTTTTACACCTCTTTCGTTAAGCATATTTGCAATCTTTGCCGCGCCATACCCTTCCTTTGTATACCAGTCATAAATCTGATGAACAATTGCTGCTTCTTCTTCATTGACTCTCAAATTAAAATAATCTCCGCATGTTTTATCATATCCATAGACAATATTGGGAACTCTTCCCTTTTCAGCATTCATCTTTTTTCCAAATTTAACACGTTTAGAAGTATTTGCGCTTTCTTCCTGAGCCAATGCTCCAAAAATAGTCAGTACAAATTCAGATTGCCCTAAGACTGTCATATTAGCTGTAAGAAACGTAGTTTCAATTCCAAGCGCTTTCAAAGTCCTGATACTTTGTAATAAATCTACGGTATTACGTGCAAATCTAGAAATATCTTTCACAACCACCATATCAAAAATGCCTTTCTTTGCATCTTGCATGAGTTGTAGAAACTCCTTACGGTTTTTAATCTTTGTACCCGAAATACCTTCATCTGCGTATAGTTTTACAAGTTGATGCCCATTTTTTTCTGTATATTCTGTAAAGAATCTTTTTTGTGCTTCCAAACTATTAAGCTGATCTGATTTATCCGTAGATACGCGGCAATATGCAGCAATATTCATTCTTCATAACCTTTCCATTTTATTTATAACGTTCCGTTACAACTAAATTATATTCTGTAACCCTAAAAAAAGCAAGAAAAAATGAAGAACATTTCTGTTCTTCACAATTATCAGGCATTATTTATAAACTAACTTACATGGCGCTTTCTCTCTCCCTGATGTAACTGGGAAGCTTCTCTTCGCAAAATTTCTTCAACTTTTTTCTTATTTGCCTCCACAAACCTCTTCATTATGTAATTCGCTGTTGTCTCTGTCGTATTGGGATTATGAAAGCGTATATTTACCTTTGACCTTTTAGAAATAACTGCCACCTCCCCTGTTTTATTCTCCCATCATTTCTGTTTTTCTAGCTTATGACTAACACTTGAAAATTAGTACTAATTACCTCAATAAACTTCTAGAACCGCGAAACCGCCTAAACCGTCTCTTATAACCAATGTAAATACCCTTTTTATCCTCATTTGCGTATGTTTTTTTGACGGTTCTGACGGTTTGGGCGGATTTATCCCTTTTACAGCAATACTCTGACCTCTTCCCCGAATTTAGTAACTAGTATTTACAATAAGAAAGCATATCCATTCTTTGAACAGTTCTTATAAAACAGCACATATTAACTCAATTACTGTTTCCTTAAACACAAGTACCAGTATGATAAGTGTAAATAAAATAATACAAATTTTTGTTCTGTTCACACTATGTGTCCTCCTCTGCAATTCTAACTCTCCCTTTTCCCCTGTCATAATAATAAACAGAATCTGATAACACCTCTTCCGCCTCTATGACATCCGGATCACGATTAACGGAACTGACAATCGCTTTCAGTTCCGCCACGCACATCTCTTTTTCATCACAAATGAGTAAAACCTCATGCACCGAGCTTGGCAGTATAAAAAGATTACACCCCTTCTCATCTGCAAACGCTTTCAGCATATCTACCCGCAGCATTGCCCTGGCTCCATGAATCCGGTTTTTTGTAGAAAAGATATATGTATCGCCTCCCTCTCGCAATTCCTCCGCCAGCTCCGCCGGAAACAGAGACGCCATATTCGTTATAGTAAATTCTTCTTTTCTAAGATTATCCATTGCCGTCCGATAGAGTTCCTCTGCATCAATCCCCCATGCTCTTATTTGTGCCCACGAGACATGGGCGGCTAGTTCCGCATCTTTCTCGTTCAGCAATACCGCAAATATCATTGCCATATCCAATACCTTTTTATATGGCCTGCCTTGCAGATATTCCTCATTTCCTTCTAACCTGACCAACAGGATTCTAACATAAGGCTTAATCTGTACCCACTTAAAACCTTTCCAGCCTACTAATGCATTCTCTCTCCCCTTATAAATCTCCAATACTGTATTTTTGCTCTCTTCTAAATTTCCGGTACAGCCATACGCCTTTAAAAGACTGTCTACATGAATCATCGGCGTGATATTCTCTCCTTTCATCTGCAATGCGAGTACCTCTTTCTTGACATTATTATTCTTAACCATTTCCGTATAATAAACGGACACATTCTCTCCTAACTCTTCCTGGACTTTCTCTCTTAAAGACTCCTTATATATTTTATAATCCACTTTCTCCACCTCCCCTAAGACAACATGTTACAGAAAAGCCGGGCGGTAAAACGCACTCCCGAAATGACTCCCTCTCTCTGACCAATAACTGCTCCCTTACATATTAAATCTGCCAGGGACGTTTTCGTCATATGCTCTATATCCGCTCCCTCAATCAAAAGAATCGGCCTCTCGTTCATTGTTTCATCCGCGCTCCTTGATGCTTCGCTCATGGGAACAAATATCTTATCATAAATTCTTCCTACCAACATATCTCCTGTCCTTTCTGCATTTTCTACAATTCCTTCATTACATTTTTCTGACTTTCTTTTTCCCTGCTCTGTTTTATTATCTTCCATATCTTATAGTCCTGCTATCTTCTCTGTACGCTTACCGGCTCTCCCACTATGGACTATGCGGCTTTTGTCTTTGTCTTTTTCAGCCCCTGAAGAGCTTTTTCATAAATCTCCGGCGTCATATCCTCCAGCCGTTTTATTTGATACCTCTCCATAACCGCCTCGATCGTCACCCCGGTACGGTCAAGTTCTTCCTCCAGAACTTTTCTTTGTGTCTCCGCTATATCTTTTGTTTCGGTTTTCTTTTTTGCTTCCCGTTTCTTCTGTGGCTCCTCCTCCTGCTTTAATTCAAATACCTTATCTCTCTTTCCGTTCAAAATGACAAGACCGTTGATTTCCCGCTCTTCATTATAAGAAATGGAATCTACTGAAAAACGGTCTGTCGTGATGTACCGGTCCCCCTTCTGCCAGATACTGGCAATTTCTGCTGATATCCAGATAAACGGGGCGGTATAAAGCTCCCTCCCAAGTCCCCAGTTAAAACAGGCGCGTTTAAAGGAATCTGAAGCCTGCCCCTTTTCCTTCTCGGAATAGCTGGTAGTCCCTACATCCTGCTTGGCAATCCATTGGCGTTTTTCCTCATCCCATATTTCCACCGTACAATACAGATTCCCGTCAATGCTCTGATGGGTTCTCCTCCAACCGAAGGGAGTAAAAGTTTCATCTAAAATCTTCTGGTCTACGCGGGCGTCCTTAAATAATAAAAGGCTCAATCCTTTTTCATTTACCACCCCTACCCTGCACTCAATTTCATCTGCGCGCAACAGCCGGAGCATTGGCTGTCCTCTGACGGGTGGTTCAACAGCCTTACCATAAATGCCTCCCTTTCCCTGCTCTTCTCCTCTCTTATTCTGTTCCTGCAAATCTTTTTCTTTTATGCTTCCTGCCTTCTTTGCTAATTCCTGTTTTGCTGTCATTTTCTCCTCCAAAACAAAAACAGGGAGAAACTTCCCATCTCTCCCCTCTTTTCTTATGCTACCTTTATTGTAAGCCTCCTGAAATTCAACGTCTTCCGATACTGTTCATACACCTCCGGTCGTTCCTCCCTAAGCCTCTTTTCATCTATCCTTTGACTGCTCACAGACTTCCATGATACCTGGTAGTTTGCATTTTCCGCCGCCTCCGCCTCTCCAAGATACAGCTTCAGCTCCTGCTCAATCTGCTTCTTTTCCGTAGTCATTTCCTCCAAAAGAAGTTCCAGTTCCTGACGGCGGTCTAATTTTTCATCAAAGCTCGTAAGCGGTTTCGTCTCTTTCATGGACTTCTGAAAATACCCGGAGATTACCTTATCCGCAAGCTCCGAACCGTCCGGCTTCGGCAGTATTCTTTTCAAAACGTGGTTCTCCCAAAAATTCTGTTCCATTCGCTGGAGGTCCAAAAGCGCTTCCTCATCCCGCTCTATCCGATAGTATTTAAACTCCCTGCCATAGATAACGACCGCGATATACCATGCGTCTGCATTGCAGACAGACATATAGTGATAGCACTGCATCTGATAGGAAATGGGAATCTTTCCATCCTTCCATTTATCTGCCAGGTAGGGGCTTGCGGTTTTACATTCCAGCCCGGCATTCTCCCCTACAATCATCCGGTCAACATCCGCAAGCATAAACGGATACTTCTCATCATAATACATAAAGTTGGCTCTTCTTACTTTCTTTCCGGTTGCTTCCGTAAATCTTCTTGCCACATAGTCCTCAAGTTCCCTTCCCTGACGCATTGCCTCGTTGTCAATCTCCTCTATGCTATCGGTAGTCTTATCCTCGTAAACCTGCATAGCTGTGCGGTAAGGATTTAACCCACAAACCGCCGATTCCCCGTTTCCGGTACATAAGCCATTTCTCTTTCTCCAGTCCTTTCGTAGCCGTTAATTTTTTCATGCCGCATTTCCTTTCTCCTTTGATTTCTTTTCCCCGTAATATTTAAGAATCTTTGCCAGCTCTTCATTCAGACAGCACATGAGATCCTCCATATGGACATCTTCATATGACAGCCACCGCTCATAAAGAAACATCAGAATACCCGGAAAGCTAATCCCTGCCTGTAACGCTTCCTCCGACATGCAGGTACTCGTTTCTATGAGAAGTTCATAAATACAGATAACAGTGTCAATCTGATAAGCCGCCTGAAAAATATCTTTCTTTTTCATCTTAAGGATTCGGAACTTAAAGAGCTTTAACTCTCCGCTGATTTTCCAGCAGAATATTTTTTCCAGCCGCTTTCTGTTCATTCTGTTCCGCCCTCCTCTACGCGGCGCTTACTAACTGATAAGCCCGGTCGATGAGCGGATTTCCTTCTACGGTTCTTGCAAAAAGATTCTCCCTATAATTTGCAGTCTTTCTAAGCGGTTCTGCATGGGTGGCAAAGTCACTGACTGCATTGATAAAGCGGTATGCGTTTCTTCCCACGTCCTGTAAATCCGGCGCGTCAAAATAGCGGATTTTCATATCCTCCTGAAGGCGGCGGATATTTTTCTTCTGCTGGGGCGTTGCATTTTCCTCCACAGGCAGGAGCAGTTCCATATATTCCATGACCTTCTTATCCGGCATAGTGATAGCGCGGAGGCGTTCAAACTCCTTTCCCAGACTGTCCATATAATTTTCTGCCATAAACAGTGTATCCCTTGCCTCTTCCAGCTTGTTCTGTATGTTCCCGGTATGGATCATAGACCAGGAACGCTTTGCATTAGAAAGTGCAAGGTTCAATGTGTTCTGACACACAACGCGAATAGGTGTTAAGGCTACTTTAATTGCCCCTGAACCGTCGTGGGTATTGGAAAAGATTAAATAGGGGCTGATTCTCTCCCCGGAAATGATGTACTCATGGGGCATATGTGCAAGGAGCCATACCCGCCTGCCTCCCTGCAAGCTTCCGGCTGTCTCGTACCGTACGCCCTCCCCTAAAAGCTCGTCAGTAAAAGCAAAGGCTTCCTGATTCTGAATCACTTTGTAACGGTCTGTCACAACCCCCAATGCCTTTCTGTCCGTATCCCGGATATTTGCTTTATATCCCTCAATGACCTCTTCTTTCTCTGTATAGATTGGCTCCTGCAACACCTTCCAGTCCAAGCCTGCCTGAATCAGCGCGTCGGCAGAACTTGGCGCCTCTTGGACTTTCACTCCCAAGCCATGCCAGGGTTTTTCTCTTACATAAAACATACTCTCTACATTTGCTGCCATAATCAATTTCTCCTTTCAAAATTTGTGTTTTCGATTTCTTTTTCTGCCGGATTCTGTTTAATTTCGTGATACAATTTTAAGGTGCTTTTTTTCTTTAACCAGTCCCGGCAGATTCCCCTTACCCTGCAATAACCATACCCGATAGCGTTGTTCTTTGCTATTCACTTGCCAAAACCGCCATCAGCTTAAGCCCGCAGATAATCAGAATCGCGGTAATTTCTACACATTTCATCACTTTCACTCCTTCCTTAAAACCGTAATATGATTTCTCCAATTGTTTTACCTACCCGTCTGATTGTGATAATAATTTCCCAGATATGCTTTGCCTCCTTTCTGAACAACAAAAGAATGGCAGGAAGACGGTTGCCTCCTGCCAATGTAATAATTAGTTTCATGACTATAATATGTAATTGAACTTCTTTAATTTACTATATAATTAGTATCTTATGATATTCCCCTTCATCTAACTTCCGCTTCTATTAATTCTCTTTGCTTATCATTTATATTGGGATTTGTATAGCGATTCCTATATCCTTGTTCAATTTCTTCATCACTTCTCGTCCTCAATATCCTTTTTACATTTTCTTCGTACCTGTTTCCAACAGCTCCTACAACTTTAGAAGCCTTATCCAAAAAAGACATCCAGTCTCCCTCCTAATCTAAATTCTTTTCTCTATATCAAAGCAAATTGTACTTTATATTCCTAACAATTGCCTTTTCTTTATATTAAATTCTTCTTCCGTAATAATACCTTCATCCAAAAGAGATTTATATTTCCTTATTTCATTTGCCGGCGATACATTCTTTACATCTTCTATCGGTGTATCCTGTTTTTCTAACTCATCAGGATGACACTTTGAATATATTTCATCTAATTTAGTTATAAGTTGCTGCGCTTTATTGAAAGCTTTTGAATGTTCTGGAGAACCATATTTAATCTTAGTATCAAACATACCTGTCATACTAACCTTTTTAATATAATAATTTTCCTCTACACAAAATGTCAGATAGACAGATATGTCCGATATTACTGTTTCTTGCCCCCTCTTTTTAGTCATCGCACCAACAATTGCACCTGCGCTGCCAAATAATGCTCCACCTACAAGGGCACGTCCAATTCCGAATCCTCCGGTAGCAACAGCCGTTTCACCCTCCTTATACTCATATTTCACAAGACTTGAATATGGATATTTTAAAGGTGCATCATCACTACCCCAATTTATAACAGCATTTCCTACTCCTAAAGAAATATTACCTGTATGATCGTTAAAAACCACACCCGATATTTTCTCTGAATAAACTGGATCCTCCGTAAATATCTCTTTTATATTTTGTATATCCTGATCGGTCCGACGACTTATTTTCTCACGTTTTTGCTGTTCTTTTAATGAACCATTTCTAAATATTTCTAACTTTTCCAACTTTTCAGGATCTTTTACAACATCAAATATCGTTAAATCTTTATTTTCATACAATAATTTTGCTGTTTCAGCTGTAAGAAATGCACCTAAAATATTTGCCACTGAATCATTAACAGAATTATTCTGTGCTATTTTAGCTTTGCATCTATTACATAAGGGACTTTTATCTTCTAATTTGCCTCCGTCCAGCCACCCAAAACTATTCCCACAAATTATACATCGTTTTTTTGCCATATACTTCCTCCTATAGTTTTTTCCACCAATCCTCATTTTTTTATCCATTGTGCGCGTTTTTCACAGACAATCAAACCATTCTCTTGCTTGCCTCTACATCTGTCTCTCTAATCCAATCTTCATATTCAACTTTAATATACATCCTCCTATATTTATAACTAAATTTATTATATTTATACATCATTATACTATAAGTATAAAAAGATTACAATTAGTAAAATTAATTAAAGAGGACATAGTATGAGAGAAATAGATTTTTGTAAAATAGGGAAAAAAATAAAAGAACTACGCATATCTCAAAACCTGACACAAGAATATGTCGCCAATATGGCTGATGTCAACACCAGCCATATCAGCAACATTGAAAATAATCGTGTAAAAATCTCACTACCCACCCTTGTTCATGTATGTAATGCACTCAACACTACAATAGACTACATCCTTGCTGATGAATACAGCAATACATCCTCCGCCATTGAACAAGCTGTCTTGCACGAGCTACATTCCTGTTCTGATGAAACGAAAGAGCAGATACTAAAAATCATAAAAATTCTGCACTGATCTTTTTCTCCAAATGTGTGCCTCTAGAAAAGACTGTCTTGAATTATCACATAGCAATCGCTCATGCTATAATACCGATAACCAAAATCATCTGTTGTATAAGAAGCATGAAATACCCCGATAACATGGACATAATCTCCGCCAATTAATTTAGTCTCCATACCATCCTCATTAAATACCTTACAATCATCTAGTCTAATAGCGCTGACATTATCACCTATGGGAACATAAAATTTCCCTTCCCACTCATTTATACTCCCACGAATCTGTATTCGCAGTCCGTCTGTTTCAAACGCATTCCTAACAGCGTCTCTTGCATCATACGACTCAACAGATTTCTCTAAATCTAATGCCGTCTCTCCGGGCGTCTTAGTTTCCACTTCCCCAGGCAATTGAACTACAATCTTTTTTCCATCTGCGGAGACAGCAAAGCCTTCCACTATATAAGAGCCATTGGTGACTATACCGTCTGCAGTCACATAATAATCTGCATACTGTGGAATCGGTTTTCCGTCTGCATCAACTATCACACCATCCGTTCCTATATACAACGCTCCATTTTGGGCATCCTGCATCATGTCGCCTGTAATCTCCACCGTTTTTTTCTTCTCTGTAACCTGTTTTTTCTCCTTTTTCTCTTCTTCACTCTTTTTCTTTTCCTCTTTTAGTTTTTTAACTGCATCTTCTGAAAGTTCCTTATACTCTATCGTACTAACTTTCCCATCTGCAATTTTACAAGTCACACTTCCTCTGGTATCCAAGTTCATAAATGAGATTTTACTTGTCTCTTTCATTTCCTCTGGATAAATCTCCAACAAATTCTGACGAGCTTTCTTCTTACTCATACCTATTTTCACATTATGAAAAGACGGCATTTTTTTACTGTCTCCCTTTAATTTGATTGAAGTAACATTCCCATTCGTACAGTTCACCTGTATACTCCCGTCTAAAGCTTCATAGCCTGAATCTTGTTTGGATTCTTTCATTCCTATATTCTTTAAATCTTTTTCTGGTTTTCCAATCAACTCAGAAAAATCCATCTTGGAAAAGTCAGCCTTTGGCACGTCCTTTTTAGAAGTATCTTTCTTGGAAGTATCTTTCTTGGAAGTTTTTTTCTTTTGTTTTTCCTTTACTTCTGTCTTTTTCTCTACAACTGTCTGCTCCTTTACCGTTTCTTCCTCTACCGGCACCATTGCCAGAAGCACGATCAAAGCCATAAACAAAATCCCATAGATACTCAAAACATTTCTCACTAAATGAGGATGCGGCTTCTTTAGCGTCTGAATTTCTTCCTTTGATATCTCCCCATTATGTACAAATGCTATCCGATTCATATTGTCAAACATGATGTATGTAGCAGCAAGCATCCCTACTCCCGGCATTAACGTGCGGCCTAATATCTGCCACAGTAAAATTATACTTCCCTTTTCTCTGACAGTTACTCCATATCGCGCCGACGCATTATACACACGTTCCCCCTGCGTATACCACCAATATAATCCATATATGCCGCAGGTCACATAAGACAATAATAAAACAATGATGTAGTTAGGACTGGTTTTTCCATCTTCCTTACATACCTCGTTAATATCCTTCACCAATCCCCAAAAGATATATATCCCATAAATACCGCACGTTATGAAAGATAATAATACGTATTTCCAAAAATTACGGTGTGAGATTGGTTTTTTAAGTAACACTGCTGATTCTTCTTCTATTCCGTCAGGACGTTCTACAAACATGATTCTTTCTCCTCCTTTTAACTATTCAGCTCTATTTTTATTGCTAAACTTTTATTAGTTATAAGTAATAATACTACAACTATAAAAAGATTACAAATGAAATAAACCTTCAAAAGTAAATAGATTACGTATAGGGATTTAATCTACACGTCTCTATAAGTTCTACCGCCAAGCAAAATCCTTTTATAAATCCCACTTCCTCCGCTATCGCTGCGGCACCATACAGATTGTCTCTATATTTCTCATACTCCTCCTGACTGCCTTGTAACTCTCTTTCTAAAAATCTTGCAATTTCCTTCTCCGTCTCTTTACTGATTTCATTCATATATGGTTTGCCCTGAACCATTTCTTTATAAATTTCTCTGATTATACTCATATTTTCCCTGTTTCCTTTCTTTACCCAATGACCGAAAGAACGAAACCCCGGAAGACTTCGCCCTTCTAGCATACTTTTAGATGTAATCCCCTTTACGCCCTAAATCTTATCTTCCAGTTGATATTCTTTCCGAACCAAACCATATCCACAAATTTACCTATACACTGTTCTGCATAATTTTTCAGGTCTTCCAACTCAAAATAAGCACAATAGCTCCCATTTGTATATGCAACAGTATTAATACCCATATGTATATGCAGATGCCCTGTGTCATCGTGTACCGCAAATATGACCTGTCTTTCCTTTCCGAAATAATCTGCAAGCATATAACCTAAATCTCTTACCTGAACCGAAGTAAGCCCCAGAGTCCTCTCTATCGAAAATACGATATGCAAAATCTGCTTTCCCCCTGTTTTCCCATACGCTTCTTTCACACGAAGGAATTGTTCCGCAATATGAAAAGGCGTAGTGATTAAAATACCATATCCGCCCATAAGGTTCCAGTTCTCCAGCCTCATAATATAACCAATCACTTTCTCTGTTGCATCCTGATTCTCATATCCTCCTTCCGGGATACTCACTATGATATTTTTATGCTGCATAATTTTGTCGCCTCCTTTATCAACAGCTCTCTTTGCTCCTCTTCCATACTACTCTGCTCCAGAATTTTAGTACACAGCGTACATACCCGGCAAATGCTGCTTATCATGTCTCCATCTATATTAGAATAGTGAATGTCCCTGTGTATAATCTGCCGTACATATTCGCTCTCACTCACTTTTAATTTATCAGCTCTCTTTAATAGCTCCCTGTAATCTTCTGCATCCAGCCTATATGCTCTCTTTACTTTCGGCTCTTCATTCATACTTTTGCTCATATCTGTATCCTTTCCTGTATCTTTACTTCAGCAGCTTTTTAGCAGGTAACTGACTGTCCGACATTCTGTCAGCCAGTCAATTACCATCGGCAACCTTTATATAACTGTTCGTAAAATTATCTTTTGTTATAATTCTTTATAGAACTTTATTTGCAAAAGTATTTTATTATCCTGCTTCTAACATTTTAATTAAAAATCTACAAGCCAGGAGGTAGCTGATAATGTTTGAGGAAACTTGCAGTGATATGATAAACATTGATGAATTATGCGAATTACTGATGATAGGAAAAAATACGGCTTACAGCTTATTAAAGACCGGGCAGATTCATGCCTTTAAGATCGGCAGGATATGGAAAATCCCCCGGAACTCTGTTTCAGAATATATCGCAAAGCAATGTAACACCTGACTTTCATCTCCTACATACACATAATAGAGCAAAGGTGTCCATAATGGACACCTCCTACCCTTTCTCTTCCTATTCACATGTCGGACGCCTTATTTCTACTCCACTCGTACATAGAAATGAAATAAAATCCAGGTTTCCTTTCCTGACCTCCCGCACCTTCTTTAAAACTTCCTGTTCCTTAGGAAGTTCTTCCTCACTGCACAAAGACAATTGCAGTACATTGCTGTCATCTGTAAAATAAAAGCGTCCAGAGCTCTTATCATATACATCTAAACTCCTATACAGAGTTCTGTTATTTTTTCGTAATTCTTCCGCCCTTTCATCCGGTCCATAGGGGATTACGCCGTAATAAGTTTCATAAAATGGAGATTCACACTTTACAATATCCCCCTTCTGAAATGGCAGTGGAAGATAGAACCCATAGCTTTCCAGTGTAGATATTATCTCATCTTCCTCAACCTCAACCGGTTTCCTTTTCATACTTCCAAATACCTGAACCAGCCGCATTTCACTGTCAAAACGGTATTCGTCCGCATCTGTATGATTATACTCCTGATTATTCAGTGTGATCCGGTATATCTTTCCATATGTTTTTACTTCTTTTAAATCTGCATCACTCAAATATTCCTGCTTTTGTCTTAAAAGGGAATGATAAGCCGCATTATAGCTTGAAAAGAAACAATAATCTCTCAGGACATTTGCAAAAAAACCTTTCTCAGTCAGATTTGCTGCATATATTACATCCTTTTCAGAATCCTCATGCCTCGCTCTTAAAAGTTCTTCCCATATATGCAGGGTTAAATTTGCTTCCATAAGGAATTGCTCTACGTCCAAAATTCCAAAAGGACCATTCTCCGATACTGTTTCTGCCCTTAATTCTTCCTTCTTATAATGATTTAAAATATGACGCAAAGTCTCTGCCTTCTCTTCCACTGTCGTCTTCTCGCTTACAGCTACCAAAACGCACTCCTGAGCCGGTGTGAATCTACTGTCTTTGTGATATTCCCTAACATCAGGGGAATCAATAAATTTCAAAATGTCATACATCTTCTTTCTCTCCTTAATTTATTTTCTTTGTTTATCCTCCAATCTTCCCTATTATATTTTTCGTTTGAAATCCATTCCCTCATACACCCTTACCGGATTTCCCCTTACAATTTTCGTATGCTCCTGCCATGCAGAATTAGTCTGCTTTTTCTTCTCCTCCAGTTCCATCTGACCTAAGATCACATTCAGCTTACTTAACGCGTCCTTTTTATTGGCATACTGGCTCCGTTCGGACGTTGAGGTGACCGTAATTCCCGTAGGAATATGTATCAGCCTTACGCCTGTCTCCACCTTATTCACATTCTGCCCTCCCTTGCCGCCGCAATGAAATCGCTCAAAACGGATTTCATTTTCCTTATAGACCTCCTTCTCCCCGCAGCATGGCATGGAGGCATCCTTTCGGATATTTTCTGCTTCCGGTATTACGCTGACATCTACGAACCAGTTTTTCCTCTTATGATTCGGTCTGTAAGGGCTTCTGCAAATCCACTGAATACTTCCCTCCAGCCCGGACAAATCCTGTTCTGTCTGAAAAAGAATAGAGGTACAGCCTTCCGTCCGCTTTGCCTCATGGCTGGATATCATCTCAATATCCAGAAATTCCCTTTTTAGAGAATCATACAACTTCTTTACTGCCAGCTCGCACTCTGCCGGTCCTTGTCCTGAACTTAATTGTATTATCATAACTTATTTCCCTCTTATTCTGCCTTAAAATTATAAATCGGCTTTAGCTTTTTCCTTATTTCCACCGTATCTCCAATCTGCCCCTCTATCTCCTTCCTATTCCGGTACGCAAACAGGGCTTCATCTAACGTTTCCTTCCCGATACAGGAGCTGTAAATTCCTTTCATTTCCGTCTTAAACTGGGATACAGTATACCTTGTCTTTACCTCTTCCCGTTTCATCCTTCGTCCTGATCCATGCGGCGCAGAGTAATTCCAGTCTGCATTTCCTTTCCCTACGCCGAGAAGAATCCCGTCGCGCATATTGATTGGAATAATTACAGGTTCCCCCTTCTTTGCGGAGATGGCACCTTTCCGCAAAATCATGTTATCTCCTGTATCATCAATATAATTATGCACAGACGATATCTGCTCCTGTATCTTCCATTTCATTCCTTTTGCCAGTTCATCTAATATAGCGTATCTGTTCAGCCTGGCAAACTCCTGCACTACCTGGATATCCTGCAAGTACTCTTCCATCAGCACACCTTCCAGATAGGTCATTTCATACGGAACTGAAATCCCTCTTTTCTTTAATTCCTTCTGCCCTTCCGTCAGATAATACTCCGTCACTTCTTTTCCCAGTCTCCGGCTCCCGGAATGTACGACCGCATAGAGATTCCCGTCTTCGTCTTGATCCAGTTCGAGAAAATGATTCCCTCCGCCAAGCGTGCCAAGACTTAACTCCGCCTTTTCTATATTTACATGCTCCGTACAATGTAACTGTAAAAAATCAAACTCCTGACTAAACCGGTGGGGTTTTTTACGCATGCCAAATCCACAGGGTACCTTCTCCCTGATAACCTTGTCAAGCTTTCCAAACTCTGTCTTTTTCTGCCTCAATTTTGCCAGCGTCACGCCGCAACCCGCATCAATTCCGACAACATTCGGAAGTATTCTTTTGCCAACCGTAGAAGTAAATCCAATCGTCCCCACTTTTCCCGGATGGACGTCTGGCATAATCCGTATTGTGCAGTCCTTAAATGCCTCATTGTCGCAAAGCATCTGTATCTGGGCTAACGCATAATCTTCGATTGAATCTGTGAATATTTTTGCTGAAGTGTAGACTCCATTTACTGTTTTCATATAATCCTTTCTCTCCTTTTTGGTGCTTTCCTGCAAAAAAGGTACAAAAAAACACCCCTGAAACGCAGAGATGCGGAATGGTCTGAATAACCTCTATAAATGGATATAGAAAATGCCTGTCAGTGTCTGCCATTAGACGGCATAACCGTAGACTTGACAGTCTTTGTCTATCCGAAACTGAATTACGGACAATCCGCTCTCTGTATTGACTTCTTTGTTCCCGTTTAATGATTGATTGAAACGCCTCATGATTGTCCTCCTTTCAGTGTGAATAAATGATTTTTGATTACAAGGCTAAGTATAAATACCTGGCAACCGATTGTCAATACATAGAAAGCTTCCCACAGCAATTTTTCAGATCGTTTTGAGATGAATCTCCTGTTCATATACCCATGTAATCCGCTGCGGAACATCCTTATGTACGGTTTCCTGCACCAATTACTATACTCCCCTCCGGAAGATAATATTCTCCTCTTCTTTAAAGAAAAGCCACCGCTTAAGCAGTGACCTTCTTCTTGTTTCCATCTTGAACTTTTTCTTCAAGAATTTTCCCAACCCGTATCGTGTTTACCTCGATAAATATATGCTCTAACATATGAACAGTTGATTTGGTTGGGTTGGGATTATGAAAACGAATGTTAATCTTTTTTCTTGAAATAACACTCACCTCCATATATACCGCCGTACCGCCAAAACCGCCTATCTTGCCCCATTGACAAGTATAAAAATAAACGATTTGGCAGAAACGGTTACTAACTTAGTCTTCTACTTTGCTAATCGCCTCCTTTCTAATGTATAAATACCGTTTTGTGTTCCCTTTTGGATTAGGTAATTTCCTTGACCTTTCTCGTTTTCCATCAGATTTCTCCAATATTTCCAGTGCCCCTAATCGTTCTAATAATCCAAAAATTTCATCATCGTTTACAATCTCAATACGCTCTCCATATGACCTACAATACCCATCTATCAAACGTCTTAGTTCCTTGGTCTGTATAAATAAATAATTGTCATTTTCATATACCGTATACATTCGACTGCAATTTTCCGGAGACAGTACCTGTGGTACAAGAATTCCCTTTTCCAAAGCATCTCTTAAAACATCAATCAACAAAGTAGCCTTGTCTCTATACATAATTCGCATTTCCATATTAGATATTTCACAAGTTAAAATTTCATCTACACTTTTAATAAAGCTCGCAGCCTCTTCTTCTCTCCAGAATCCTCTTTCCTGAGCATACTTTCCAATCAGAATAGCTGAGATTCTTAACGTAGCATACATTTCCGCATAACGTGGGACACTAACCCGTATATATCCCCTCTGTTGAGGATATGCTTTATGAATAAATGAAACTATCTCTTCAAAATGCCCTGTAAGCCAGAAGATAAAATCGTAAAAGTATGTAGGCAGAATCCAACGATTTTCCTGATAAAATTGTAACAAATTGTTATCTACGCTGTCAATTTGCAACTCAGTCAAGAACATTCGGCTTATGGAAGATGTCACTCCTGTTATGATTTCCATCGTAAGTATACAGCCACCCCCAATTGGAAAGTGTGTGTGTTCTTTGCTTGCAGAAAAATCCAGCATTCTTTTCTTTGGCACGCGGTTTCCGTATAAGCGCACAAGTTCATCCAATTTTTTATCCATGATCTGTTGTTCTCTTCTTGTCGAACCCGGCTTAAAGTCATCAACCAGTACAGGCGCATCTTTGTACAATCCAAGCATCTTTTCGATACCGCAATTCGTTGCAGTGGCAAATTCTGCATCCGCAAACAATCTTTCGCGGTCAAAAAGCTTTGCTAAGGCTAAGACCATGCTTGTTTTCCTACTATTCGTCACGCCAGATATCCCGAATACAAAATTCAACATATATCCTGCCTGCTCAAACAGTGTATTCAAAACAGTGGCATGTGTAAATAAAACCAGTTCTGTGCTTGCCCTCTTATCTTTGCACACATTACTCATATTCATTGCCATCTGAAACACTTCGGCACTGCCTATTTTTTCTTGTGATATGTTCAAAATATACTTGTCATTGCTGTTTGTGTGGATAAACGCATTGTTCTCGCCAACAACTCCATTACTGTAAACATATCTCCATCCTTTATTATATATATTACGCCACCCTGCATTTGGGTATATGATTTCTTCTGGTACAAAGTCCTCCTCGATACATTCCTGCACAAGCATATCAAAATCCTCTTTTTGATCTTTATTTCGTGGTAGTGTCGCCAATGAATTCGTACAACGCTTCAGCCACTCTGTCTGTTTAATTTTATCTGCTTCAACAATTGCCTGCATTTGCTTAACTGCACCCTTGCGCGCAAAAACAGTTACCAGTACGGAATAGCTTTCCTTTACCTGTTCCCCAGTTTCCGTATCAGTAATTTCTCTCACTCTTCTTTGCAATGTCAAGCTAAAGTTAAGGGATTTCGTTTGTAGCGGGATAAAACTGGGAACCATTGCTTTTTGTCTTGGGACATTACGCAATATATTTGCTTTGGCAGATGTTTGCTCACCATACTGTGCAAGACCTTCTGCCAGAAGCGGTGCAAAAATATTTTTGATTACATTCGCATTCTTATCTGAAGAAATGCTTTCACAGACTTCTTCTGCAAGAGCAGCACATTCCTCTGGCAGATATCGCATTCCCCTTTGAAGGTTTTCTTCTTTCACAGCTACCACCTTTGGTTCGTCTTCGTAAATCATCCCCCGTACCAATTCAGTATCATAGCTCATACCTTTCTTTAATTCTGTTGAATCTTCTGGCATTTGCCAATAATTTGGATTCATTTCTGTACGCCTCCTTATTATTGTTTCAAGAACATTTCTCTGTTCTCTATAAAAATGCTAACATGATTCTTCCCATATCGCAATCCATTTTTGTGTCTTTTTTACATTTTTGTCGTTTTATACAATCCATTTTTTGTATATTTTCACCAATTTTTAAGTAATATATTGCTTGTTTCATTTTTTTCTTACATTTTTAACATCTTCAGCATTTTGCACAAAAAAAATACAGCTAATTGCTGTACTCCATTTATCCTATTCTTAAATCACTCTTAAGTTAGACATACACATACACTCATTTGATTATAAATAATCAAATGCCTTTTTATTGCTTAGATTTTCTTATAATTATTGCTTAGAATCAAGTATGTGTATGTCTATATATAATCATAACAGAATACCTACTCTTTATAAACCCTTTTTATTATCTTGGTTCTCATAATTCTGCCTATCTTTTACAACTTTTTCCTTATCATACACGTAAAAAATAATTTGCTCAGCCTGATAACGTTCTATTTTGTTACCATACTTTTACTTATCCGACTTCTGTCCTTCCCCAAAACAAACCTCACAATCCTTCCGAAAGAATGATATCCCGTAACAATCAACCTTGCGATACCCTTCCGCGCGCAGTTCTTCTATATATTTTTTATCATGGATCTGCTTCAACGCCCTCTTTGCATCATTTTCCAAATCATCCACAGAATCCGAGACCTTCACTTCCACAATAAAGGCTCTTCCACGCAGCGAAGGACTTTTCACCATAATATCAGAACGCCCATTCCCCGACTCTCGGTTAGACTTCACCAGATAATTCTCACTCTGGCTTAATATTCCTGTCAGAAATCCATGATAAAAATTTTCCGCACTATCATAAAAACTAATGGTACGAAAAAGCTGACCATTTAATATATCCGTCATCCTATGGGCGTCCCCCTCTTCCATTGCCAGGTACAAATCATGAAAATCTTCTTTCTTTATAGCGGCTTTCAGCCAATTCAGAATCGTATTCTGATAAATTGTTTTTACTTCTATATTAGGTATACGCGCCCGTAAAAAGATAGAAGATTCCTTAAAATATTCACTCTCTTTTGTAAGATACCCTGTAAAATAGAGGAAATTCCACAAGTTCTCACCGTTACTGTACATATCCCCATAGGTAACTTCTTCATGGACCTGAATTTCTAAAATCCCGCCGCCTAAAAGCGTTTCAATCTGACCCTTAGTTTCCCGGTCTGCTCTAGCAATCAAGTCCTTTATAATGTCATTAGAACTTGTATTAATCCAATAGGGATGCGGGAAGGCTCCTACATCCGAATATAAATCATACAAAAACTTAATCACACTCCAAGGATTATAAACTTCCGTATCTCCAAACAAATATCCGTCATACCATTCCTTCATTGTCGAAAAACGGCTTTCTGCTTCATAATAAGACATCATCTGGATAACTTCCTGCTCTGTAAAGCCAAAATGCTCACTGTATTTTTTATCAAGTACAGATATAATATTCAGATGATTCAACCCGGTAAATATACTATCCTTTGAAATCCTCAGACACCCGGTAATAACAGCAAACTGCAAATAATTATTCGTTTTCAACGCTGATTCAAATAATGAACGGATAAAATCCACCATTTTCTCATAGAATCCTCTGAAATAAGCATTCTCAAGCGGCACATCATATTCATCTATCAAAATAACCGTCTTTTTATCCGTCGCCTCGTAAAGACATTTACTTAAGAACTCCAACGCTCCGGAATAATCATCATATTCTGCCTTTCGGTCGGCAATCTTCTGAAAGAGCCTCTTATCCTCTTCGTTCAATTTTTCGTTCGCCAATATATATCGATGTCTATGGAATTCGTCTGCAATTGCTCTTTTCATCTTACCATACGCGGACTCAAAAGTGGGTTGCTTTGCCGATTTCAGCGTTAAATCAATAACCGGATAGTCTCCCATATGTTGCGTGTATTTTTCGCCTTGCCCCATAATCTTTAAGCCTTGAAAGAGCGATTTATTCTCCTCATTTTTTTTCGCATCCCCTGTATCCTCAAAAAAGTAACGAAGCATACTTAGATTCAATGTCTTTCCAAATCTTCTTGGACGTGTAAACAAATTTACTTTCCCCTTTAAGTCCAGTAATTCTTTTATGAACATTGTCTTATCTACATAGTAATATCCAGATTTTACTATATCTTCAAAGTTTTCAACACCAACAGGTAATGCCTTCTTCATCACTACCACCCCCATCTGATACTATTTTTCATATTATAACCCATCCATCTCCATTTCACAATCGGTTTCCTTTGAACGGCAACAATGCCACCTCCTGAATACTGCCGTATTCCCAGAGATGGCTCATGATATCTATTTGATTCTCCATATAAAACGTTCTATTTTGTTACTACTATATGTATCGTACTCTTACTAACCCCAAATGCTTTCGCCGTCTGTCTCACTGTTGCCTTATTCTCAATTATATAATATGCAATCTCGACTGCCCTTTCCTCGATATAATCCTTCATATACAAACCCCTGCACTCATTGTTTTTACAATGTATGCAACGGTTTATTTTCATATTCCTCTTTTCATGCCCTGATTCTTATAACGAACGCCTGCCGCGTAACGGATTCGCAAAAACTTGAATTTTTCACCATAATAACAGAACGTCCATTCCCCGACTCTCGGTTAGACCTCACCAGATAATTCTCACTCTGACTTAATATTTGTGTCAGAAATCCATGATAAAAATTTTCTGCACTGTTCATTTATTCCCCGTTAATTACTAAATACTGCAGAAATTCATATAGAAGCCTTGTTCCTTCCATAATCTCCTCAGGCAGAAGCGCGCGGGCCACCTGCTTTAATTCATTATTCGGATTATCTAGGTTTCTCAGCATAGCATAATCACCGTCAATCTGCTCAACCACATATTTACATGTTACAAGTTCCATTTTACATCCCTACCCTTCTATATCAGCACTCATAAGTTCTCCGTCACTGTTTCCGCATACCACAATCCAGTGTCCGCAGAACATATCGTCATCGTCAAAATCTGCCTCAAAACTGCCTTCATCATCTATATGAAAAGACAGGCCGCCAATTCTTTCTGAAAATTCTTCCTCCTTAATCTCTGAGGCATCTTCGCTGTCCTGCCAGTCGTTCGCAAGGCATGTCAATTCTGCAGCCGCATATTCCCGTATCTTTTTGTCCCATTTTTCTGCGTCCGCCAACAGCATATACAGCGTTTTAAATGCTGCTTCTGCCGTATCACTGTCTTTATCCTTGTCAAGAAGCACACTTTTAGTCTTTCCCAGCCAGTTAATCTCCCCCTCAAACCATCCATATTTCCGATCCAGCCAGAATACTCCAAGATCGTCTTTGATAGAAACCGGCTTTAAATATTCCTCTCGAATCTTCTCAAGCTGAGGCTCCCTTATATTTTTTTTGATTATCTTTACAAGATAATACCAGTTTTTAAATGGTGCACCCACAGGGTTTAAGATTCCCGGTTTCATTTTTCTTACCAGAACCGTATATATTCCATAATCCTTAAAACTGTGGATATAGTTATTTGAAGAACGCCGCATAAACCAACAGAGCGTTCCTTTTTCCCGAACCGCCCCGCCGCTTTCTCCCTCAATATATGCTAAGAAGGAGACCACAGGAAACAGAAAATCTCCTTGAACCCTGCCGCCCTTTGAATACTCCTTAATTAGTACAGTCAGCTTTTGTTCCTCCGTCTCATATTCTTCCAGAAATTTTGCAACAGGCTCTGGTAAATCTTCCTTTCCACTACTGTTTGTCTTTTTCTCTCTTTTAAATAGCTTCAACATAACTTTTCCTCACTGTATTTTTGTCGTTTCATATATATTTATTTATACGCTTAAAGTAAATCTGCCTCCAGGGATCCTTATATTTCATACCCCTTACGGGGCAGGCACACTATCGTCTGTCAAGGTATATATTATCTCTATATCCTCCCCGTAAACAGCCTCAAAATGTGAAGTCAATAAGTATTTTATCGTCTCATCTGATTTCTTTAAAATATCACTTTTTAATATCTTCTCTTCCTCCTGTTTTGCGGCCTCGATCAGCAGGCCGTTATAGTCCTCTGGTCTTACCGGATTAAAAATGCGATTCTTTTCATCAAAGACCTCCAATGACTCCTGAATCGTGTAGTTGTCTAAAATCTGAGAATGGGGGGCATATATATTTACTGCTGTTACCCTGCCTTCAGAATCTGTGTTTTCTATGAATTTCACATCGTTTCCATTGATTCCGATATTTATTCTTCCGTCTATCGTTGCAACAAAATTATTTTCTGTCAACGGAATATCCACACCCATAAAGCTGCTTCTGTCAGAATACTTAAGTACAGATGTATACGTAAATTCATATGCTGCATATCTGGAAATCTGTATGATTTCTTCCTTCACAGCGTCTGTTTCAATTTTCTTTCGTTCCAGCTCTGCTAACTCATTTTCCAACTCTTTCATTTCTTTCAATCTCTGGCTTCTATCCTTCATCAATGAGAAACAAAGAAACAATAAAATGACAAGAATAATGGCCGCCAAAAGTAAAAAGAAGCTCATGCGAATTTTTTTCATAATTATTTTCTAAAATTCCCTGCAATGATTGATTCTACAATGTATGCAGACAGAATAGGCCATATGCCGCTCTATATCACGGCTTTGTCTTACTGATACTTCTTATTCAGTGAGAACCCCCGGCCCTTTACCTCGCTTACCCGGCTCACCACCATAAAGCTCTCCGGATCAATATCTCTAATAATGCGCTCTACCTTCGGAAGCTCCCTGTTAGAGATAACACTGAAAATCATCTGTGTCCGGTTATGAAGATATCCACTCTCACCTTCCAGCATAGTCACTCCTCTGTCCAGCTCCTTAAGAATTGCGTCGCGGATTTCCCCAGACTTATGGCTTATAATCCTTACCTCTGTTCTTGTAGTTCCCATAAGCAGCATTTTGTCCAGCACAATTGTATAAATCATAACAAGTACGATACCATATAAAATATTCTCCGCCTTCCTGAATACCGCCTGGGACAGTAGAATGCATACATCAAATGCATACATACTGATTGAAACCGGTATTCTAAAAAACTGCTTCAGCACCAGCGGGGGAATATCCATCCCCCCTGTAGATGCACCTGAACGGATAACAATTCCAAGAGCAGCCCCTATTCCAAGGCCGGAAAATATGGTGCGCAAAAGAACATCCTCTGTAAGCGTTACACCCTCCAGGGTTCTGTCAAATATCTCCAGTGCCAGCGGATAGAGAAAGGTACTGGCAAGAGTCGTTGATGCAAAGCCTTTTCCCAAGACCTTATACCCAAGAAGCAGCATAATTACATTAAAAATAAGAACAAACCCTGAGATTGAAATCCCTGTCAGATAATTTACGGTAAGAGCCATACCAGTAGTTCCCCCTGTTACAAGCCCTGCCGGCAGCAAAAAAAGCTTTACTGTAAAAGCATACAAAAAGTTCCCCGCAGCAACTGCCGTTAAAGATATGACCGTCTGATATCCTTTTTTCTTCTTTTCCATAAAATCGATTCTCCTTTAAATCAAAATATGCGGATGTACATCCTGCCCAGAGGGCGGCCATTCTATAGGATACATTGTATCCCATATAGCAAAAAATCCACGTTCGTCAGGAATTTTCCCTAACAAACGTGGATCGAGGCTTCGCCTAATACAGATATATTATACAAAACACACGGCGTTCTGGTCAAGCTCTTTTTATGATGCCTTCTGTATACAGTGCTCTGCCAGCCATTCAACAACCAGCTCTTTTAAAACAATATCTTTTAAATCTTCTTCCTCAAAAGCTTCCTTTATAGCATCCACATCCTCATATTCATATAATTTTGCCATCTCTTTTAATCTTTCTTCATAGATTTCATCAGTCATCTTAATCTTTTCTTTCTCGGCAATTGCCTTTATGGCCATAGTCTGCTTTATACTTTCTTTTGCATCATTCTCAACACGCTTTTCAAATTCCTCTATTGAAAAACCGTTCTGCTGCAGGTAATCCTCATATTCCATATTCAGGTATGTGGCAATCGTCTTGTGCTGCTCTATAGTTTCAACGCACATCTTCTCAACCTCATCCTCCGGGTATTCTGGTACTTCTGAATTTTCAAGTACCTTCTGAATAACCTGGGAATTCAGCTGATTCTCATAGTTCTCCTTGCCTTCCTTCTCAAGCTGCTTTTTAACCTCTGCCTTATATTCCTTTACATTCTTAGACTTCTCAGAAACTGACTTCACAAACTCATCTGTAAGCTCTGGTACAATTGACTGACTGATACTATTTACTGTAATGGTAAATACAACATCTTTGCCTGCATAATCAGCATTGCCGTAATCCTCAGGAAAGCTTCCGTTCCAGTCAAAGGTTTCTCCTATACTGTGTCCGATAATACTATCCTCAAAACCTGGAATAAAGGCACCCGAACCTATCTCAAGAGGATACCCCTCTGCTGAACCGCCTTCAAATGCTTCTCCGCCAATTTTTCCTACAAAATCAATGTTTGCCGTATCTCCTGATTTTACAGGTCTGTCTGTAATCTCTATCGTCTCTAATTTTGACGCAAGTGTCATCTCGATGCGTTCCTCCACCGCTTCCTCTGTAACCTCCTCCGGCTTCTGTACTGCGTCAACCTCTATCTCTTTATACTGGGTTATTTTAATATTATCTGTCTCAAGTCCCTTACTTGCCTCACATCCCGCAAGAATTATGGAAGATGCCAGTACTCCGGCAAATACAATCGCAAATCTTTTTTTCATACTACACCTCATTCATCTAATACTTTATCGTTATTACTAACAACACAACTATTATGTTATACCATATTTCAAAAGATATTAAAATACTTTTTAAATATCTTCACATATATTTCACTTATTTACCGCGCTGGCATATCACCTACAGGACTGGTGAGAACAGTCTGCAGAACTGTTCCTTTATACGAATTAGAATTTCCCTGTTTTCGTATTCCTTTCTTGTAATCAGTCTGCTTTTAGATATATCCTTTTCAAAAGCACGAACGAGCTTTTCTGTAGTCAAGGAACTATAGATAACAGCATTTACCTCAAAGTTCAGGCTAAAACTCCTGATATCCATATTTGCAGTTCCTATACAGCACACAAGGTCATCCACACAAACACATTTTGCGTGAAGAAATCCATTGCAGTACGTATAGCATCTTGCCCCCGCCTCTATAAGCTCTCCGATATATGAATATGTGGCCCAGTAAACAAATGGGTGGTCAGGCTTGCATGGAATCATAATTCTTACATCAATCCCTGATTTTACCGCAATTATTAAAGCATCCCTAATATCATTATCCGGGATAAAATACGGAGTCTGGATATATATACTTCTTCTGGCCATATGAATCATCCGCAGATAATTATCCCTAATTATCGGACTTCCCGAATCTGGCCCGCTGGATATAATCTGTACAAGACCATTTCCGTTCCGTTTATAATCCGGCATCTGGAACAGCCTGTCATTAAGAAACAGATTTTCTCCGGCCGCATAATTCCAGTCCAGCACAAATCTCACCGCCAGAGATGTCACTGCAGCGCCTTCTATACAAATATGAGTATCCCTCCAATATCCAAATTTTTCATCTCTCCCCAAATATTCTCTCCCTACATTAAATCCCCCGATGAATCCAAGTCTCCCGTCGATCACAACAATTTTCCGGTGGTTCCGGTAATTCACGCGAAGCTGGAGCTTCCCAAAAACTGCTGGAAAAAACTCCGCAGTCTGTATTCCTTCTGTTTCAAGACGTATCCAGTCTGCCCCTCTCATTCCACGCCATCCCCGGCACCCCATACTGTCAAAAAGAATACGAACCTCGACTCCCTGCCTTGCCTTACGAATTAAAGCTTCCTCAATCTGTCCCCACAATTCATCATTCCGAATAATATAATACTGCATGTGGATATAGTTTTCCGCCTTTTCTATTTCTGTAAGAAGTGCCCGGAACTTTTCCTCTCCATCTGTGTAAATACGAATATCATTATTATCCGTAAGCACTGCTTCTCCTTCATTTAAGTTGTACAAAATAAGCCTCTTAAACCGTTCAAGCTCCGAATCTCCAAGCTTTAGCCGTTTCCGGTAAATAGACTCCTCTTGCCTTCTGACTGCATATTTAATCTCACCTTCTATTTCCTTCATCTTAAACATCCGCTCCTTGCGGAAATTTTGTCCCAGCACTAGATAAAGCACAAAGCCGAGCACCGGTATAAAATAGAGCAGAAGAAGCCACGCCCATACAGTTGTGGGATTTCTTCTCTGGAAAAATATAATCAGAATGGAAAACATGATATTTATAAACCATAGGTGCTCTATAATCCATCTGTAAATATCACCCATGTCCCCTGTAAAGAACTGCGGCATACAACTCCCTCCTCTGCCTCTTTTTAAAATTTTAAATTACTTCAAACCCCTGCGTGTACAGTGACAATTTTATCCTCAAAACTGCCTTTAAATCCCTTGCACTTCCCTACAAACAATGTTACAATTATTTTTATGCAAATGATATAGAAGTAGGAGGTTTTCCCGTGAGTACATTATCCATTGTTTTACTTGTAATATTAGTGATATTAGTCATTGCATGTGTTGTATTATATTTTTTAGGCAAAAAAGCCGAGAAAAAGCAGGCAGAACAGCAGGCACAATTGGATGCCGTAGCACAGACTATGTCCATGCTGATTATTGACAAAGGACGGCTTAAGCTTAAGGATGCCGGTCTGCCACAGATTGTGATAGATAACACGCCAAAGTATCTCCGCCGCTCCAAGGTACCAGTTGTAAAAGCAAAGGTAGGCCCGAAGGTTATGACCTTAATGTGTGACGCAGAGGTATATCCTCTTATTCCCGTGAAGAAGGAAGTGAAGGCAACTGTAAGCGGCATTTACATTACAGCAGTCAGAGGGCTCCGCGGTCCTTTAGACACACCCCCGAAGAAGCAGGGCTTCCTGGCAAGGCTTCGTAATAAGGCAAAAAATTAATAAAGAAAAAGGACATTCACAACTTTCCTCTTTCGTGAATGTCCTTTTTTAATTTTTGTACCCATCCGGGCATCCCGCCCTACATGCCCTCCCTGACAGAGTGAACTACCGTCTGGCATACTATACGGTGATCCTTCCGAGAACTTCTCCAATAGGCGCCGCTATTGTAAGCTTTGCCCCTACCTCTCTCACAGCAGCGCTTTTATTAATAACCACAAGATGCTTTCCCCTAAAATAATCAATGAATCCTGCCGCAGGATACACAACAAGAGAAGTCCCCCCGATAATCAATGTATCTGCCTCACTAATGGCATGGATGCTTTTCTTTATAATATTTGAATCTAGACTTTCCTCATATAATACTACATCCGGCTTAATCCTTCCGCCGCAGTCACATTTTGGAATCCCTTCTGCGTTTTTTACATATGCAGCGTCATAAAATTTCCCGCAGTCTTCACAGTAATTTCTCAAAATACTTCCATGAAGCTCGTATACTGTCCTGCTGCCTGCCGCTTGATGAAGGCCGTCTATATTCTGGGTAATGACAGCTCTTAGCTTTCCTGCCGCTTCAAGCTCGGCAAGTTTCTTATGGGCAGCATTAGGCTTTGCATCCAGAAACATCATTTTTTCTTTGTAAAATTCATAAAAGCCTTCCGTATTCCTCACAAAAAAGCTATGACTTACAATCTGTTCGGGAGAGTATTTATATTTCTGCTTATATAATCCATCCGCACTCCTAAAATCAGGAATATTGCTTTCCGTGGATACGCCTGCGCCTCCGAAAAACACAATACTCTCACTATCATCAACAACTTCCTGAAGCTTCCCTATCTCTGCCTCATACTTCCCCTCCATAAGCCGTTCCCCCATCTACTCATTATAGCCCTTAAAAAACTCTGTCACAGCCTCCAGCATCTTCATAAGCACCGGGAGCTCTGTCTTGTCAAGTTTTTTCAGAATTGCCTCTATCATCTGCCGATGATAATCCTCGTGGTGCTTATAAGCCGCCACTCCTCTGTCTGTCAGCTTTACAAGCACAACACGGCGGTCCTTTTCGCTTCTTCTTCGCTCCACATATTTCTTATTCACCAGATTATTCATGGCAATCGTCAGTGTCCCCACTGTAATATTCAGCCTCTTTGCAATAGAGGACATGCTGCATCCATCCCCAAGTCCTACCGCTTCAATTACATGCATATCATTATTGGTAATATCCTTAAATTCCTTTGTAATGATTGCCTCTCCCTCAAGCTTCCATATCTCATTCACCAAGCTTACTAAGACATGGTTAATTGCCTTATATTCGTCCCCCATGCTTTTATTATGTCCTTTCCACACGCTGTTTTATTGTACTATCCACAGATAATCTGTAAACAGTAGTTCTTTAGTATCTGTGTCCATTATACCCTTTTCCCTGCTTTGGAATCAATCCTTTTTTACATCTTTCGAAAACGCATATACCTATGCTCTATCAGCTCATCCTGTGTCATAGTCCCATATTTCCCCAGAAAATTTCCAATCTCCCTTTCCAGCGAAATCATGACTGGCTTCATCGTTTCACGCGTATAGGACTGCGGCTCAGAAAATACCTTTTCCACAATTCCCATCTCCTGCAGATGTCCGGCCGTAAGCTTCATGACCCTTGCAGCCTCTTTTGCCTTTTTGCTGTCCTTCCAGAGGATACTGGCAAATCCCTCTGGGGAAAGTATCGAATAGATAGAATTCTCCAACATCCACACCTCATCAGAAACAGCCAGGGCCAGTGCGCCTCCACTTCCCCCTTCACCAATAATCATTGACAGAATCGGCACTCTTAATTCCGACATTTCATACAAATTCTTCGCGATTGCCTCACCTTGTCCCCGTTCTTCTGCCTCCAGGCCGCAGAAGGCTCCAGGAGTATCTACAAAGCAGATAACCGGACGGCCAAACTTTTCCGCCTGCCTCATAAGCCGTAGTGCCTTGCGGTATCCTTCCGGGGACGGCATGCCGAAATTACGCATAATATTTTCCTTTGTATCTCTCCCCTTTGCCTGTGCAATTACTGTTACCGGAATACCGTGGAACCGCGCAATCCCTCCGACAACTGCTCTGTCGTCTGCAAACAAACGGTCTCCGCAGCACTCGGTAAAATCGGTAAACAGTGCCTCTATATAATCACTGCCCACCGGGCGATCCGCCCTTCTTGAAATTTGTACCCGCTCCCACGCGTCTATGCCGCCTGACAACAGGTCTGCAGTACTCGATACATTACCGATACTGCCTTTTTCCCATGCGCTGCACACAGTATTCTTCTCATGCAGTTTCAAAATCCGCGATAGAGTTTCCTTCATCTCTGGGCGCGTAATAATTCCGTCGATAAACCCGTGCTCCAAAAGAAATTCTGAGCGTTGGAAACCTTTTGGAAGTTTCTGACGTATAGTCTGTTCAATCACCCGCGGGCCGGCAAAACCAATCAACGCTCCAGGCTCTGCCAAAATAATATCTCCAAGCATAGCAAAGCTTGCTGTCACACCGCCCGTCGTTGGATCGGTCAGCACACTGATATAGAGAAGCCCTGCCTCGCTGTGCCGCTTTAGCGCTGCAGCCGTTTTTGCCATCTGCATAAGAGATATAATTCCCTCCTGCATCCTTGCACCACCAGAGCACGCAAAAAGAATGACCGGCAGACCTTCTTTTGCGGCACGCTCCACTGTCCGCGTAATCTTCTCGCCCACAGCTTCTCCCCTACTTGCCATAAGAAAGCGCCCGTCACATACTCCGACTGCCGCCTCGCTCCCATTAATGCGCATCTTTCCTGTAACAACTGCCTCTGTAAGCCCTGTTTTTTCCTTAAGGCCTACAAGTTTTTCTTCATATCCTTTATACGCAAGCGGATTCCCGCCCTGAAACTCTTTATCCCATTCCTCAAATGTTCCCTCATCTGCCAGCATCTCTATACGCCTGTAAGCATGAACGCGGAAATATCCTCCGCATTTGGGGCAGATATAAAAATCCCTTCTTACATCCTCCGCTATAATAGCGCTTCCACATTTATTACATTTCCTAAGAAGTCCTTCCGGCACCGCCGGACCTGTGCGTCCCCGTGATATATAGCCCTTTTCCCCTGAAGAAACCTTGGTTTTCTTAAACATATTATCCAGCTTCATTGATCACACCTCTGTCCTAAAACACCAATTCTTTCGATAAACTCTACATCAACATCTCCCGCCACATAGTCCGGATGATTTAAAATAGAGTACTGATAGTCTACATTTGTATCGATGCCCTCAATAATCACCTCTCCCAGTGCGCTTCGCATTTTCCTTATGGCCTCTCCTCGGTTTTTTGCCCATACACTGAGTTTAGCAATCATAGAATCATAATAAGGTGGAATGGTGCAGCCACTGTAAATAGCAGAATCAATTCGTATTCCCTTGCCTCCCGGAAGATGCATATCTTTTACAGTTCCAGGTGAAGGACGAAAGGCCTTTTCCGGATTCTCTGCATTAATCCTGCACTCAATAGAATGTCCGTTTATTTGTATATCCTTCTGCTTATAGGAAAGCCTTTCACCGGAAGCAATCCGTATCTGAGCCTTGATTAAATCAACGCCTGTTACCCACTCTGTAACCGGGTGCTCTACTTGAATCCGGGTATTCATTTCCATAAAATAAAAATTTTCGTCCTTTTCCAGCAGGAATTCTATTGTTCCTGCATTTGTATAATTAGCCGCCTTTGCCGCTTTTACAGCCGCCTCTCCCATCTTCTTACGAAGCTTTTCAGAAAGAGCAGGGGACGGAGACTCCTCTATCATTTTCTGGTGATTTCTCTGGATGGAACAATCCCTTTCTCCCAAATGAATCACATTTCCAAAATTATCAGCTAAAATCTGGAACTCAATGTGACGGGGACACTGTACAAAATGCTCGATATACATAGTATTATCCCCAAATGCCGTCTGTGCTTCCTTCTGAGCGGTGTGAAAGCCTGCCTCAAAATCCTCCGGCGAGTATACTGTCCGCATTCCCTTGCCGCCTCCGCCCAGAGCTGCTTTTATAATAACCGGGTATCCGATTTCAGATGCCGTCTTTTCTCCTGCGTGTACAGTGTATGCAGGCTCTCTGCTTCCAGGTATAACAGGAACCCCTGCCGCCTCCATTGTATTTCTCGCCTCCTGCTTATTGCCAAGTCTTTCAATAACCTTTGCAGACGGACCAATGAAGGTGATACTACACTGCTCGCAAAGAGCTGCAAATTTACTGTTTTCCGATAAAAATCCAAACCCTGGATGAATAGCATCGGCGCCGCTTACAATGGTAGCGCTTATAATCCGATCCATACTCAAGTAACTTTCCGCAGAGGCTGCCGGGCCGATACAGACCGCCTCGTCCGCCAGCTTGGCGTGAAGAGCTTCCTTGTCGGCCTCAGAGTAAACCGCAACCGTCTCAATTCCCATTTCCCTGCAGGCACGGATAATCCGCACTGCTATCTCGCCGCGGTTGGCAACTAATATCTTCTTAATCATCTATGTCACCTGTCCTATTTTTGTACAATAAAGGTAAGCTGTGCACTCACCACTGTTTTTCCGTCTACGCTTGCAGCAGCCTCGCCGATTCCGACAGGCCCTTTCTGTTTTATTATTTTCGTTTCAAGACGCACTTTGTCGCCCGGTACGATCTTTCCTTTAAATCTGCATTTATTAATACCGCCGAAATATGCGATTTTTCCTTTATTTTCAGACATACTCAATATGGCCACCGCTCCTGCCTGTGCCAGGGCTTCTACTGTAAGAACTCCCGGCATAACTGGCTCCTGCGGGAAATGCCCCGAAAAAAATTCCTCCCTGTAGGAGGCACATTTATAGCCCACCGCATATTTCCCTGGCTCATAATCTTCTATATAGTCAAGGAGAAGAAATGGATGACGGTGCGGAATAATTTCCTGAATCTGACTAATTGTTAAATGATTCATTGCAATTCTCCTTTTATAAGTCTTATGTGAACTCATCGTTCACAGACACTATTCTTAACAAATCCTGAATAACGGCTGACCGTATTCTACCGGCTGGCCATTCTTTACGAATATCTCTGTTACAGTTCCACTGCACTCACTTTCTATCTCATTCATCAGCTTCATCGCCTCTACGATTGCAAGAGTCTGACCTTGTTTTACTGTATCGCCGACGGATACAAAGGGCTTCGCATCCTCGGAAGGCGCGCTGTAGTATGTGCCCACAAGAGGAGATATTATAATGTTCCCCTCTTCAGCTTCTCTTGGAGCATCATCAACTAGACTTTGAGACGCTTCTATATCAGAGTGTATTATAGCTTCATTCGCAAAATTCTGCTTCTGCTCTCCCCAAGAGGAAATTGTCCCGCCAAAATCCTTTTTCATCCGAAGCTTAATTCCAGCCGCCTCATATCTGAAACCAGTCAGGTTTGATTCAGACACTGTGTTGATTAACTTGATGAGATTCTCGAATTCCATAGTTTTATATCCTTTCCAGTGTTATTTAGCCCTCATATTTTTTCAAAAGAAGGGCTGCGTTATGTCCGCCAAAACCCAGGGAATTGGTTAGTACATATCTAAGCTCCTTTTCTATAGGTGCCCCCACCGTGTAGTTTAAATCACATTCTGGATCTGTTTCTAACGTTCCAGCCGTCTGGTGGATAAATCCATCTTGTATGCTTTTTACACACACAACAAATTCTATGCCGCCGGCCGCTCCTAAAAGATGCCCGGTCATGGATTTTGTAGAGTTAATAGCAACCTTTTCGGCCGCTCTCCCCAGAGCTATTTTTATAGCCTTTGTCTCAAACAAGTCGTTATGGTGTGTGCCTGTTCCGTGGGCGTTAATATAATCCACACAAAATGGATTGATACCTCCCTCTTTCATTGCAAGCGTCATTGCCTTGGCCGCTCCTTCACCATCCTCCGCCGGGGAGGTAATGTGGTAGGCGTCTGCCGTGGCACCGTATCCTGTAAGTTCTGCATAGATTTTGGCGCCTCTGTTCTCTGCGTGCTCCAGCTCCTCTAACACAACAATTCCAGCTCCCTCTCCAAGTACAAATCCATTTCTATCCTTATCAAATGGGATGGATGCCCGGAGTGGATTCTGCGTTGTGGAAAGCGCCGTAAGTGCAGTAAAACCTGCCACTCCTGTAGGACAGATACAACTTTCTGTTCCCCCGGCAAGCATAATATCCGCATCGCCGTATTGGACTGCACGGAAGGCATCACCGATACAATGAGTTCCTGACGCACATGCTGTCACTACATTGGTACATTTTCCCTTAAGTCCAAGCTGAATGGAAATATTGCCTGCCGCCATATTAGATATCATAAGAGGCACCATCAGTGGATTTACCTTGGAAGGGCCTTTAGAATGAATGCGTTCATTTTCCCTCTCCACTTCTTCAAGGCTTCCAATTCCTGAACCCACAATAACCCCGGCCCGGAATGCATCCTCCTTTTCCATGTCAAGCCCGGCATCCTCATATGCCTCAAACGCCGCTGCTACTGCATACTGTGCAAAAGGTTCCATACGTCTTGCCGCTTTTGCGTCCATCCGCTCCTTTGCATTAAAATCCCTGACCTCTGCCGCAAGCTTTACTTTATAATTTGAAGTGTCAAACCTCGTAATTTTTCCTATTCCAACCTTTCCGGCACGAATGCTGTTCCAGAATTCCGGCACAGTATTTCCAACAGGGGTCACGGCCCCCAGACCTGTTACTACAACTCTTCTTTTCATAGCCCCTCCTTGATCACTGTTCATTCTGCTTACATTAGCTATCCTTACATAACCATACCGCCATCTACATGAAGGACCTGGCCGGTAATATAGCCTGCATCGTCTGATGCAAGAAAGACTGCGGCTGCCGCCACATCCTCCGGCCTTCCAAACATGCCAAGAGGAATCTGGGCTGCGGCTGCTTCTTTTACCTTATCCGAAAGTCCGGCGGTCATATCTGTACTTATAAATCCCGGTGCTATGGCATTTACAGTAATGCCTCTGGACGCAAGCTCCTTTGCCGTCGTCTTTGTAAGTCCAATCAATCCTGCTTTCGCTGCTGCATAATTCGCCTGCCCGGCATTTCCTGCAACACCTACTACAGAAGAAATGTTAATAATCCGTCCGCTTTTCTGTCTTATCATCTGACGCGACGCAAAACGAATAGTATGAAACGCACCCTTTAGATTTGTGCTTATTACGCTGTCAAAATCTTCCTCGGACATTTTCATCAAAAGTCCATCTCTTGTAATTCCTGCATTATTTACCAGAATATCAAGCTGTCCATATTCCTTAATAATGCTCTGCATGGATGCTTCACAAGCCTTATAGTTTGATACATCCCACTGATAAAGAGATGCAGCGCCGCCAAAGCTTTCTATTTCCTTTTTTACCTCTTCTGCCCGGTCTCTTGAGCCGTTAAAATTAATAATGACTGCAGCGCCCTGCGCTGCAAGCTTTTTTGCAATCTCACTTCCGATTCCTCTGGATGCACCTGTAACTAGCGCTATCTTTCCTTTTAACATAATCCACCTACCACCTTTTCTACATCTGTCCATGAGGAAACATTATAAACCTTTACGTTCCGGTTGATTTTACGCATAAACCCTGCAAGGGTTTTTCCCGGACCGATTTCTATAAACGTATCTATTCCTTCCCCAATCATCTGCTCCATACTTTGAAGCCATTTCACTGGAGAGCTTACCTGCTGCATAAGAAGTTCTCTTGTTCTTCCGATATCCTCCACCCGCTCTGCAAGGACATTGGTTACATATGGTATCTTAAGGGGAAAAAATGTTGTTTTTTCAAGCTCCCTTAAAAGCTCTTCTCCTGCCGGAATAAGAAGAGGAGAATGAAACGGACCGCTGACATTCAGCATAACTGTACGTTTTGCTCCTGCCGCTTTTAATTCCTCCGCAGTTTTTTCCACAGAATCCTTCTTTCCGGTAATTACAATCTGTCCCGGACAGTTATAGTTGGCGACAGACACTCCTTCTTGTCGTTCAAGAACTGCCTCTATCTGCTCTGTTTCCATGCCTATCACCGCACACATGGCGCCCTCACCTTCCGGTACCGTATTCTGCATCAATATACCTCTCCTGCGCACAAGACGTATGGCATCTAGTTCCGTCATACCGCCTGCAGCTGCTATAGCTGCATATTCTCCCAGACTTAAGCCTGCGGTAATGTCCGGCGTGATTCCCCGTTCCAGAAGTACTCTTGTCATGGCTAAACAAGTAGTTACAAGAGCTGCCTGAGTGTACTCTGTTAAATCAAGAAGTGCATTTTCCTTAAAGCAGAGCGCCTTCATATCAAGTCCAAGCGCCTTCCCTGCCTCATCATACAAATCTCTCGCTGATTCGCTGCTTTCATAAAAGTCTGCTCCCATGCCGGCCTTCTGTGCTCCCTGACCCGGATATAGAAATGCCAGTTTACTCATCGGCCACCCGTCCTTTCATAAGCTCTCCCGTTTCCCTTACCAGTTTTTCAATCAAATCTCTGCAGGACATCCTTTCTTTTACCATGCCGGCAATCTGCCCGGCCATAACGCTGCCGGTCCTTACATCACCGTCCACCACAGCCCTTCTTAAGCCGCCCAGCGTGAGCTCCTCCAGCTCCTTGAAGTCTGCCCCCTGATTCTCCAGCTCCAGATACTGCTTTGTCATCTCATTTCTAAGAGCGCGCACCGGATGCCCGGTCGTTCTGCCGGTTACCCGGGAATCAATATCCTTAGCCTTAATAATTCTTTCCTTGTAATTTTCATGCACCTGGCACTCGTCTGTCACAACAAAATGTGTTCCCATCTGTACGCCCTCAGCTCCAAGCATAAATGCCGCCGCGATTCCTCTTCCGTCTGCAATTCCACCTGCAGCAATAACCGGAATCTGTACGGCATCCACAACCTGAGGCACAAGCGTCATCGTGGTGCTCTCTCCAATATGGCCTCCGGCCTCGCACCCTTCAGCCACAACTGCGTCTGCGCCACACCGCTCCATACGTCTCGCCAGCGCTACGGAAGCTACCACAGGAATCACCTTAATACCTGCGTCTTTCCACATCTTCATATATTTCTCCGGGCTTCCGGCTCCGGTACTAACAACCTTTACATCTTCCTCTATAATTACCTTCGCCACATCGTCCGCATAAGGACTCATAAGCATAATGTTGACTCCAAAAGGCTTATTTGTCAGCTTTTTTGCCTCTCTTACCTGTTCTCTCACCCATTCTGCCGGGGCGCTTGCAGCGCCGATAAGACCTAAGCCTCCGGCTTCCGAAACCGCTGCCGCCAGATGATACTCCGCTACCCATGCCATTCCGCCTTGAATAATCGGATATTCAATTCCTAAAAGACTGCTTACTTTTGTCTTCATATACAAAATCTCCTCTATTTATGGGCCTCAATATATTCCATAACATCTCCGACTGTTGACATGTTTTCTAAATCTTCGGTTGGAATCTCAATACCAAATTCTTCCTCCATTGCCATGACTAATTCGAAGAGGTCTAAGGAATCGATCCCCAGGTCATCTTTGAAGGATGATCTCTCTGTTACTCCGTCAGTGTTAATATCAAGATTGTCTGCAATTAATTTTTTTAAAGTTTCTAGCATTGTTATAGTCTCCTTTTTCTTTTTGATATTTTTCTTTTGATAACTCGCTTTGCCTGCTCTGTAACGGTAAAGCACCGCCCGAACCGCAATTTCTTTGTCCCTGGTTTACGCGGAAGGCTTAAGATGGATGCGCCCCAGGTAAGACCGGCTCCGAATCCGGCAAGCAAAAGCTTCTGGCCAGGCTTTAATGTGCCTGCACGGTTTAATTCGTCTAAAAGTATTGGTATGCTGGCCGATGAGGTATTGCCATACTCCTGCAGGTTCATGGGGAATTTTTCTATTGGCTCGCCAAGACGTTTTGCCACGGCTTCTACAATGCGCCTGTTTGCTTGATGAAGGATATATAAATCTATATCTTTTTTCTCAAGGCAGTTAAGCACTAACACTTCCTTAATGACCTCCGGTACTTTTTTTACCGCAAACTTGAATACGGCCTGACCGTCCATCTGTATGAAGTATTCTTCCTCATTTACAGAAGCATCGGAAGTTTTTTTTGTGATTCCGTTTGTATCGTATCTGCTCCGGCAGATAAGAGCCTCTCCCTTTGCCCCGTCGGAATGGGTTACAGGAAGATATCTAACGCCTTCCTCTGCCTTCAAGACCGCTGCCCCGGCTCCATCCCCAAACAAAATACAGGTCCCTCTGTCATTCCAGTTCGTAATGGAGGACAGGCTTTCACTCCCAATAACCAGCGCCGTCTTATAAACGCCGCCTGCCAGATAAGCCTCTGCCGTATTGTACGCTAGTACAAATCCACTGCATGCGGCGCCCCCCAAATCAAAACAGGTGGCATTTACCGCCCCCAGATTCTTCTGGACCTCACATGCTGTACATGGCAAAAGAACATTCGACGAGATCGTGGCAACAAGTATCAGATCGATTTGCTCCGCGGACACACCAGCATTTTCAAGAGCCCTTTTTCCTGCCTCTGATGCCATGGAAACCGTGGTTTCTTCTTTTATAATGTGCCTTCTGATAACCCCGGTACGTTCCCGTATCCATTCATCACTGGTTTCTACAAACTTTGCCAGCTCATTGTTGTCCATCGTATAGCGAGGTATACAGGAACCCGTTCCACATATACTTCCAATCATTTTTTGTCTCCTGAATTTTTATTTTTTATTTTGGCTTTCAAAGTATATATCAAATTAATTTGTTTGTCAAGTATTTTGATTATCAAATATTTTGAAAATGATAATAGCGTACATTACGTCAATAATGTACGCTTTTTTATTCCATGCTTCACAAAATCTTCTGCCCTCTACATCATAACTGCCTCTATATCCTCTATCGTCCTCGGAATATCTTTTGACAGATTCCTGCATCCGTTTTCTGTAATTAGACAGTTATCCTCCAGTCTGAAGCCGATTCCCCATTCCTCGTGATAAATTCCCACATCTACGCAGAATACCATACCGGGCTTAATCAAAACTCCCTTAGCCGACACTACATCATGCACATCAAATCCTACATGATGCGCTCCGCCATGCCACATATAGGTACCAATATCCTCAAAGGATTTACAGACTCCTGCTTCCTTTAGCTGTCCAAAATTATACCGGCGGATTTCTTTGTCAACCTCATCCATCAAAATACCTGGACGAAGAATGTGAAACATGTGCTCTGAAGTCTGGTACGCACATTCAAACAAAAGCTTTTGTTCTGCAGTATATTTCCCATTACAGGGCCAGCCTCTTGAGACATCCGTAAGCTCATAATCCCACCGGACGCCTACATCATTCAGTACCATATCGCCGTCCTTCGCCTGGCCTTTGTAACTGTCATAGTGAATACAAAAATTATTTTTTCCTGCACTGATAATAGATGGAAAACCAGCTTCCAGCACTCCGTTCTGTGCCAGAGCATAATCATATTCTGCTTTATACTGGTACTCATACATACCCGGCTTCGAATGACGCATCATAGCAAGAATACCTTCTCTGGTAATTCTTTGCGCATGCTCCATTGCCTCTATCTCGCACGGCTTCTTAATAAGCCGCAGTCTCTTCATAATGGGAAGGGCGCTTGATATCTGAATTTTAGAATAATCTGTTTTCAGCACATGGCACACAGCCTGTACACTAGAGGCTGTAACATAAACACCCTCCATGTCCATGTCAAGATATACCTTTTTTATCTTTCCTGATGATAAAGTCCTTTTTAATTCTTTCTCAAAGGCATCTGTTGTGGAAAAATTTCCGACATCTGAAATCCCGGCCGCCTCTTCTGTCTTTATTCTTCTCCCTGACCATCTTTCCTCGTATATGTCCGGCGGAAGCAGAAAAATAGTTTCCTTAACCTCCCCGTCCGTTTTTTCCATCATAAGTATTGTTTCCTTCTGCTCTATTCCGGTCAGATAGACAAAATTTCTGTCTGCAAAAAAGCTGTAGTTTTCATCACTTGTTCTCCTTACTGGGCTTCCACTAAAAAAAAGAGCGAGGCTTTCATCCTCCAGGCAGCTCATAAAGGCTTTTCTGTTTTCTTTAAAAAACTGTGGCTCCATTTTGATATCTCCTTCTTCTTATATTGCATCATTATACACATTAACTATTTAGTATACAATATATACCTTTTAAAAAGGGCATCAATTTAAAATATTCTCCAAATACTGAAACAAATTAGTCCTTTTTCATTTTTCCAGACCCTTATACATATATTTAATTAACATTCCCACTACTGGAGATATTTTTATGTTTTCTTTTAAACGAAAGCACATTTTATCCGCTGCTTTTATCTTTATCATGGCTTTCCTGCTGGGGCAGGGGATAGCCCGGGCAGAAGAGCACTTCTTTCCAAAAGCTGTAGCTACCTCGGCAGAAGGCAGCTGGGGATTAAGCTTTCAGGAGGACGGCAAGCCCCCTGCTGCCAACGCTACTTATGAGGAGCTGGAACAATATAATGCCTATTATGCAGAAAACACCGATGAAAAAGTTTTATATCTCACCTTTGATGCCGGCTATGAAAACGGAAACACTCCTGCAATCCTTGAAGCATTAAAAAAACACGACGTTTCAGCCACGTTCTTCGTTGTAGGTACTTATCTGGATGAAAATGAAGAGCTGATCCTGCAGATGGTATCAGAAGGGCATACTGTAGGCAATCATACATGGCATCACAAAGACATATCCCAGATCTCTACCATTGAAACCTTTACAGAAGAAATAAATTATGTGGAGCAGAAATATAAGGAAATCACCGGAAAACCTATGACAAAATATTACAGACCTCCTCAGGGAAAATATAACGAAGCAAATCTTAAAATGGCCCAGGAGATGGGATACAAGACCTTCTTCTGGAGCCTTGCATATGTAGACTGGTATCAGGATGACCAGCCGACCCATGAAGAAGCATTTGAGAAGCTGCTTAAAAGGGTACATCCCGGAGCAGTCGTGCTTCTGCACAGCACTTCCTCCACCAATGCAGAAATTCTTGATGAACTGCTCACAAAATGGGAGGAGATGGGGTATACCTTTAAAAAGCTTGATGATTTGTAAATATTTTCACAGAATATTCAGAATCCTATAAATTAATAATTCCGCCACTGTTCAAGTATTAAACCAAATGTTCAGTGGCGAAATGCTGTTTGTCTACTCCCAGCGTGCTAAAGCGATAAGCTGCATAATACTGTTTTATTTGTATTAAACTGGACCATTAACACGCACCTCTATTATATGCCTGTCAGGATCATAAAACCGCAGAACCTCCAGCGGCTCCTCTCCCTCCTCCATCAAAAATTCTACATCATAGTTAGAATCTTGGAGTCTCTGACTGACACCTGCAGCATCAGAATCTTCAAAGTATAACTCTGCGGCATTTCCTCCATATATAACCGGACGCCTCAGAGCATTTTCCCATAAGAAGCTCTCTTCCAGTACAACACCTCCTGCAAACAATACTTTTTTCCCCAGGTCTGCAGTAACCGAAAGTCCCAGTATGTCCTCGTAAAAACGACGTGACCTCTCAATGTCCTTTACAACCAATAACACGTTTTTTAAAATCATAGCCCTTAGCCTCCTGATTTTTTAATCATACCTCTATTGTTTGGCCACCTAAGCATTACTTAAAATATCTTCTCCACAACCTCCTGTGCCCTGACGCTTCCTGCCACGCCGCCGACGCCTGTTTCCTTAAGACTTACGTCCATCCTGTCACCGACTTCCTTCATAGCGTCAATCACCTGGTCTACCGGAATCTGGCTTATGATTCCTGCAAGGGCCATATCCGCGGCCGCCATAGCATTTACCGCTCCACCTACATTTCTCTTCACACATGGCACTTCCACAAGCCCTCCCACCGGGTCGCACACCAGCCCCATCAGGTTTTTAAGAGCCATCGCGCAGGCATGTCCAAGCTGTTCTTTATTTCCGCCCTTCACATGACAGATTGCCGCAGCCGCCATGCCGGATCCAGATCCAATCTCTGCCTGGCAGCCGCCAGATGCCCCGGCAAGATATGCACGGTTTGCAATAATCTGACCCACGCCTGCCGCCACATACATTGCCTCTATCATCTTTTCCTCCGGCGCATCATACTCCCTGTAATAGGTTACAAGAACTGCAGGAAGCACTCCGCATGCACCCGCTGTCGGAGCCGCAACAATCCGTTTCATACAGGCGTTATTGCAGCCCATCTTAAGCGCATTTGCCATGACCTTTGCCATATAATCACCGCACAGCGTACCGCCTTTTTTCAGATACTCCTCCATCCTGCCGCCTTCTTTTCCTACAAGGCCGCTTCTTGACATCAGCGACGGGTCATAGGTATCAATGCTGTTAAGCATTGCCTGCCACATCTCCTTCATCTGCTTCCATGAATCCTCTGATTTTATGTCGCGCTCCTCGGCATCCTCAAGCTGAACCGCCTTCCAGAACTCGATTCCGTCTTTCTCACACCTTGCATATGCTTCTTCCATTGACTGATATGACATACCTTTACTCCTTCTCACTCACATTTAAAAATGTTACCTTCATAATTCCTTCTCTTCCCTCAAGCATCTCAATAGCGCTCTTTGGCACTACCTGGTCTGTCTCCACTACCATAACAGCACTTCCGCCTCTCCTGGCACGGAACACCTGCATAGTCGCAATATTTATTCTGCAGAGATTTAAAACAGTTGAAACATCTGTAATACATCCCGGCTGGTCCTGGTTCCTTACAATAAGCGTATTAGTCTCGCCGCTGAAATTTACTTCCATTCCATCTAACATGCTCACACGGATTCTTCCGCCTCCGATGGAAAATGCCTGAATCTCCAGCCGCTTTCCGTCCTTTGCCTCCATAATAATTTTCGCTGTGTTAGGATGTGCATCCCGAAGCTCCTTTGGCTCGATTACGAATTCCATCCCCATTTCCTTTGCAACATCAAAGCTTTCTGGAATCCGAAGGTCATCCGGCTTCATCCCCAGAAGTCCGGCAACCAGAGCCTTATCCGTTCCATGTCCTTTTCCCGTAGCCGCAAATGAGCCGTGCAGATAGACTTCCGCTTTATCCGGCTGTCTTCCGAAAAGCTGCCTTGCAATCAGACCGATTCGAACCGCTCCCGCTGTATGAGAGCTGGACGGCCCTACCATAACTGGGCCGAGAATATCAAATATATTTGCCATTTCTTTCTTCCTCCTTTATTATTTGCATTTTTTCTTTTTTTATTTAAATACCCTTCTGCAGCTAAGATGTTATTCACCCATACAAAAGAGGCCAGCGCGACAAATGCTGCTCTTATTATATCGCAGAACTATCAAACACTTCAACTGCTGAATGCTTTTTCATATATTTTACGCAGGCTTTTAGTCAATTACTATACATTATTTTCTAAACTCTTGTCTTTTCACTCCCATATCCTCCTTTGCATAAACTACAATAACATTATTAATCTATAATAAGGATGTTTTCATGAACCGATATATATGTTTTATTATACTTTTTTTCTTTATCATATTCTTATTCCTGTATATCCGCAAGTTCCTTGCCATCCGCAAGGTCTGTGCCATGTCCGTTCAGGAAAAGCTTGCGCGTATCAATCAGATAAGCGTACCCTTAGGCTTCAGATACAAGCTTTCCCAAGACGTTTTCACCTCAGAAATAGATGCCTGGCAGAAGGAATGCGGCTACTGCGCCTTCTATGACAGCCAGGCCCCTATCTTTCACATGATTTTTGACTGTGAGCCAATCTATTTTGACTATAACGGCGTAACCTGGCTTGTAGAATTTTGGAAAGGACAGTACGGAATTACAACCGGGTGTGAAATTGGCTGCTACAAGGCTGATTGTATCCTTACCGAAAGTGAACGTAAAAGTACACTTTTTGAGACTGTTTCCGGAGAAGAAATACCTGTTTTCTCTGTCACTCTCCTAAGAGATGGACTTCCCGTAAGCCGTCTGTGCGAAAAGCATTGGTGGCTTACAAGCTTCTGTACAGGAAAGTACACAGAACCAGAAAACCTCGCCATGAAGATTACTATTGCATTTCCGTCTGTCGGAATGTGTGAGGCATTTGCAGGAGGACTTATGGAGGCTGGATACCATCGGTCCGAATTTTACCTAAGCGGCGAAGCATGCGCTCTTACTTTCTCAGTTCCCCACTCTTTACAGCCTTTCCTTCGGAGAAGCTTTTACAGCAGATGGATTCAGCTTAAAAACCGGATACTAATTTTTCTTTTTCTGGAAATTACAAAGCCTTTCCGCTTTACCCTGGACCGGCTTATCCTCCTGTATGAATACCTTCCGTTCCTCTCACGCCGTATCCTTAAACTCCGGCGGATAAAAAAGAAAAGGAGAAGAAAACATGAGTGCTGATTCCCGCCTTAACCGTGCTTTCGAATATGCACCGTCGCTTCCCCTCTTGGAACACTCTAGATTTGTCCTGTTCAGCGACTGCCACAGAGGTACAGGAACCTCCGGCGATAATTTCCTTAAAAATCAACACCTGTATTTTGCCGCTCTCCAGTATTATTTAGAAAGAAATTTCACCTATATTGAGCTGGGTGACGGAGATGAACTGTGGGAAAACCGCTCTCTGGAACAGATAAAAGAAATACATGACGACGTTTTCTCTCTCCTATCTAGATTTTATAAAAAGGGATGCCTGCATATGCTCTACGGCAATCACGATATGGTTAAAAAATCTCCCCGCTTTGCCCGAAAATGCAGCATGGATTTTCCATGCTGCACCTGCGGATGTAAGCCCCTGTTTCCAGGCATCACTTTCCATGAGGGACTCATATTAAAAAGAAAGGACGGCGGCCCTGATCTTTATCTCACCCACGGCCATCAGGCAGATTTTCTTAACAGCGTGCTCTGGCGCCTTTCCCGCTTTCTCGTCCGGTATCTCTGGAAGCCTCTTGAAAATGTAGGCTTTCTAGATCCTACAAGCGCCGCAAAGAATAATACAAAGAAGAAAAAGGTAGAAAGGGCCGGTGTCAGCTGGGCAAAGGAAAAAGAAGTTCTTCTTATCACCGGCCACACTCACCGCCCTATGCTTGGAACGCCCGATTCTCCCTTTTGCAATACTGGAAGCTGCGTGCATCCTTATTCTGTCACCTGTATTGAAATCAGCCGCTTACATCTCACGCTGGTAAAATGGACACTCCTTACCCGGCCTGACCGCACGCTGTACGTAGCGCGGGAGGAAATGGCTGATCCTCTTCCTTTAAGCAGCTTCTCTTTATCTCATGCAGATACGCCAGTGCATAACCAGTTTTAAGTATATAGAAAGAGGAAGTCCGAAGCTCTCCATTTCGCACAGAGCCCCGGACTTCCTGATAGGCAGGTACTAAAATAAACATGCGGACTGCAGGATAATGTTTGCATATGGTGTTGTTTCTCCTGTCCGGATAACTGCCTTACAATTCTTTGTCTGCTCCTTCAGCTCCACATGGGATACATACTGGGTCTTGCATACTGTATCCATTTCATTTATAAGAGTCTTAATTTCCTCATGAATCTTCGGATTTTTTTCCCGAATTTCATCTGCCAGGACCACCTTTTCATTTTTTATTTCTCCATCGCCTTCTTTACTTCGTCATATGTGGGCATCCCTCCCTGTGCACCGAACTTTTCTGTAGACAGTCCTGCTGCAGTGTTTGCAAATGCAAGTGCGTCTGTAATACTTCTCCCCTCCATAACAGCTACAGTAAATGCCCCGTTTAAAGTATCTCCGGCTCCAGTTGTATCTACAACATCTGCCTTTCTGGCCGGGACGAGTACAACCTCCCCGCTCTTAAGACAGGTGCTTACCCCCCTGGAGCCTTGTGTTATTACAAGCTTCTCTGGATATTTCCTCATCATATCCTCAAAAGAAATCTCCCCTCCAAACAAAATCACAGCCTCATGCTCGTTCGGGGTCAAATAGGTTACCTTCTCAATAATCTCCTGTTTTACCGGTCTTGCCGGCCCCGGATTAAGAACTACCTTCACCCCGTTTTTAGCACAGAGCTCTACCACATACTCAATGGTTTCCTGAGGAATTTCATGCTGAAGCAAGACAATCTCACATTCAAGAATGGAATCCTTCACCTCATTCACATAGTCAGTGTCTACATAATTATTTGTTCCTGCAACTACAACAATGGTATTGTCATTCTCTCCAACTGTTATCATAGCCAGTCCGGTCGACACTCCTGTAACCGTCTTAATGCATTTTGTCAGGACGCCCTTCTCCTGAAGGTTTTTCACAAGGCTTTCTCCCGCCGCATCATCTCCGACACATCCAAACATCTCAACTTCTGCTCCAAGCTTTGCCATAGCAACAGCCTGATTCGCTCCTTTTCCGCCGGGAATGTACTTAAGGTCCCATCCTTTAAGAGTTTCTCCCTTAAGCGGGATTCTCTCCGCCTTTACGGTCATATCCATATTGATACTTCCAACTACTCCAATTTTTCCCATGGCCCTGTATCTCCTTTTTTAATATTATGTTTTGTATTATAAACTTTTATATAATATTTTCAATAGTTATTTATTTCTGTCTATACTTTTGCCATTTCCCTCGCACTTGTGCGCCCTACAAACTCGGTACAGATATGAATCTTCTGGTTCCTAGTATACCACGGTACACGGCAGCTGTGTATTGTAAAAGCCCTTACAATGTGCTAAGATTTGTGATAGTGGTGTTTTAATCTAATAAATACAAAAAATAAGGGAGTATAGATATGAATAAAAAAGAAGTACTGGAAATACGAAAACAGTTCACACCAGAAAACTGCGCGATTACCCGTATATGCGGCTGTTACGTGGACCATGAAAAGGAGAAGAAAACCGAGCTGAAAAAGGCCTTTTTATCTCTTCCTGAGGAGGAGGCCTTTAAATATTTTGACATTTTCCGTCATACACTGTCAGGAACTTTTGGAAAAAATCTTTTGCCAATGGAATTTCCCCTTGATGCAGAGCTTTCAGGAGGCTCCCAGGAATTCCTGCTTAAGCTCCGGGACAGTAGGCTTGAGGATGATTTATTAATTGAAGAATTTTATGACAAGGTAATCACAAGCTACGATTACCCGGAAAATTATTATATTATCTTGATTCATGCGGTGTACGATGTTCCCGGAAAATCCTCTGACGGAACAGAATTATTTGATGCCTCGGATACAGTTTATGAGCACATTATGTGCAGCATCTGCCCGGTAAACCTCACCAAGGCAGGTCTTACATACAATGCTGAAACAAATAACATCGAAGACCGTATTCGTGACTGGTTTGTGGAGCTTCCGGCAAAAGGTTTTTTGTTCCCTGCTTTCACGGACAGGGCCTCTGATATACACAGTGTCCTTTATTATTCCAAAAAGCCAGAGGAGCTTCAGCCTGATTTTATTGATAATGTACTTGGGAGCCGGATTCCTCTTACCGCAAAGGATCAAAAGACCACCTTCCAGTCTATTATCACCGATACTTTGGGTGACACCTGCGATTATGATACTGTGCGCAGTATCCACGATAATCTCAATGAAATGCTGGAAGAGTCAAAGGAAGCACCAGAACCTTTAGAGCTTTCCAGGCCAGAGGTAAAACGGCTATTAGAAAGAAGCGGCGTGCCGGAGGAAAAACTTGAAAATTTTGACGATAATTTTGTAGAGGCAGTCGGTGAAAAAAACACACTACTTGCCTCTAATATTGCCAGTACTAAAACCTTCCAGATAGAAACGCCGGATGTTATCGTCAAAGTAAATCCTGAACGTTCTGACCTTGTTAAGATACGTGAGATTGACGCAAGGAGGTGTCTTGTAATTGCTATTGACGACCATTTAGAAGTAAATGGAATTGAAATTACAGGAAAACAGGTAGAAGAATAGAAAAAGAGCAAAAACAGTGCCGGGGAAAATTCCCCGGCATTATTTTTAATCCATAAATTTTTTCAAGGACTGCGTATAAGGCGGATATGCAATTCCTTTTTCCGTAATGATTGCATCCCAGTATTCTGCCGGTGTCACATCAAAAGCGTAATTAAGCACCGGTGTATCTGCCGGAGCAATATAAACTCCGTTAATATTCAGAACCTCCTCTGAGCTTCTTTCTTCAATATGTATCTCATCACCGCTTTTTAAATCAAAGTCCAGTGTTGAAGTGGGAGCAAAGCAATATACCGGTATGTTATGTGCTTTGGCGCATATAGCTGCGCCGTATACTCCTATTTTAGCCGCCACATCTCCATTTGCTACAACACGGTCCGCGGAGATAAAAACCATGTCAATTTTTCCCTGCTTCATAAGCATGGGAGCTGTATTGTCACAAATTAATGTATAGGGCACTCCCATTCTTTTTAGGTCAAACGTATTAATCTTGGCTCCCTGCAGCCTGGGCCTTGTTTCATCTGTAAACACATGAACCTTTTTCCCCTGCTTCATTGCAGTATATACTGCACCCATGCCTAAGCCGTAATCTACTGTACACAGCGGCCCTGTACTGCAGTGTGTATGAATGTTTGCTCCTTTATCTGGAACAAGGCTCGCTCCGTATTCTCCAATCCGCTTAGCATTCTCCACCTCATCATCTGCAATTTTATTTGCAAATCCAACCAATCCGCTATAGAGCTCCATATAGCTTTCAAACGTGTTATCTTCCGCATATTTTACAGTCTGCTCTACTGCCCATTTAAGATTTACCGCAGTCGGCCTGACCTTTATTATTCTTTCTGCTTCTGCCTTAAGGCCTCCATAGAATGCCTCTAAAGTCTTTTGCTCAAGGTTTTTGCAGTATAATGCGATAGCCATTGCACCGGCAGTCCCTATTGCCGGAGCCCCTCTAACTGCAAGAGTATAGATTGCATCCATTGTTTCTTCTACCGTATTCAGACATTTTACCTCATAATGTTCTGGTATTTTTGTCTGGTCTATAATATAGATACTGTCTTCTTTCCATTCAATTGTTCTCATAAGACTCCTCCTGTCCATGTATATTTTTATTACCTTTTTGCTTCTGTCTTTGTAGCAATCAGCGCATTTAATGCAATCTCAAACTGCTTTTCCTTTGCACGTTCAATAGCTTCAGGATAATGGTCGAAATCGTCCGCACCTACAAATTCAAAGCAAGGACCGTCCATAGCCATAATTGCACCAGACTTTACTCCCTTTAAGGAGCAGATTGTAAACAATGCGGAGGCTTCATTTTCATATCCGATAACACCTGCTCTTTTTAGAATCGGAATGTTTGTAGGCAGATACTCCGGATAAAAAATTCCTCCCGTGGCAATCAGTCCAACATGATAATCCGCTCCTGATTCCTTTGCAGCACAGATCAGATTCTGTGTTACCTCCATGTCTGCAACTGCCGGATATGACAGCGGGATAACCTGTTCCATAACTGCTTCTTCTCTGCATGCTGCTGTTGCAACAATCAGATCTCCCTGCTTAACGTAATCCTGCAGATAGCCTCCTGTACCAACTCTTAGCATAACCTTTGCGCCTGCAAGAATAAGGCCTTCAAAGCACAGAAGTGCGCCTGCCGCGCCACAGCCATTCGAAGCTATTGTTACTGGGACGCCTTTATAAGTTCCGTTAAAGAACCAGTATTCCCTTGTTTTTCCAAGTACAGTCACATCTTCCAATAATTCACTTATTTTTTCAGCCCGGTAAGGGTCTCCTGTGACAATGACTCTTGGTGCTATAGAATTATAAGGTATATCAATAATTGGTATTAATTTTTCTTTGCTCATATTATTTTTTTCAGTGACTTCTGTCACCAAAAGCTCCTTTCTTTTTTATTATTCCCCTAAACTTAAGAAACTGCACTATTCATTTTTTTATTTTTCTTTCCTTTAAAGTACATAGAAACAGCATAGATAACAACCGTAACAACATAAGGTATCATCTGGATAAACTGAGGATATACACCCAGATATTGAAGTCTCGCCCCCACAGAATCTGTAAAGCCAAAAATCAGGCATCCCACAGAAGATAAAACCGGCTCCGACTTTCCAAAAAACATTGCAGCAAGTCCCATAAATCCCCGGCCGCTTACCATATCCTCCACAAACATATTCACATATGACGTGGACATATAAGCTCCTCCAAGACCTACCAATACACCCGAAACTAAAATCGCCTGCCATTTTTTTGCAGCAGGATTAATTCCTGCTGTAAGAGTCGCTTCATCATGCAGGCCTGCGCCTCTTACCCGGAGTCCCCATACAGTCCGGTAAAGTAAAAAGTGTATAACGGCTATCATTATTACAGCCAGTATTTCAAATATAGAATAATTATTAAATATGCTGTCCAGGACAGTATTACCTGACAATATATCCAGAGACAGGCTCGGAATTATCTGAACGGAATCCGATACATATTTACCTGACACCTCAAAAATAATCTCCAGCAAAAAACTCGTCAGTCCAAGTGACATAATATTCATAATTGTTCCTACCGCAAATACATCTGCATGAAATTTCAAATGTGCCACTGCAATAACTGCCGAATAAATCTCGCATGCCGCAACTGCTGCCAGCACGCCAAGAATCCAGCTTCCTGTCACAGAATTTACCGCTATCGCTGCAAATGCTGCAATCAGCATTCCTCCTTCTATCCCTACATTTAATATCCCGGCATTCGAACTTACTACTGCAGCCAATGCGGCAAATATGACGGGAGTGGAGGCGCGGAGTGTAGCATGAATTAAAGAAATATCAAAAATCGACCAAAAACTCATTCTTTAGCCTCCTCCTTCCTGTTCTTCCTCCGAAACGTTCTGAATTCAAATAGTCCGTTCATAGTAACAAATAATATAAATAGTACAATCAATATGTCTATCAGAGAATCCGGAAGTCCTGTAAATCTTTCCATGCCAAGCGCTCCTGCCTTCAATGCCGCAATTAAAAAGCTGTACAAAGGAAGGGCCAAAAAACTGCCTCCTGATATCAAAGCTGCCAGCATACCATAAAGTGCAATATTATTTGAAAAACCATTGATAAAGCGCGTATAAACTCCTAATATCTCTATAGATCCGGCAATGCCCCCAAGCATTCCGCTGAATAAAACTGCAATAATCATATATTTTTTCGTATTGATTCCTATACATTCTGAAAATCCCGGGTTATCTCCAACTGACTTTATTAAAAATCCAAGGCGTGTTTTTTTGTAAAACAAAGCAAAACAAACCAGTAAAATAAGTGCAATGACAATTCCCGAATTTGCCTTGCTGGGCTTTAGAAAATAAGACAATAATATTTCATTATCAATCTTTGCAGTCTGTGCAACTGCTTCCTGGCCATACAAAGGATATAGGCACAAATATGTGGTAAATAATGTCGCCACGTAATTTAATAATATCGTGGTACATATTTCATTTGCATTAAGATAAACCCGTAAAAGTGCCGGAATCAAGCTCCATGCTGCTCCTGCAAGCCCGCCAGCCACAATACATATGAGAGTAACCACAGTTCCTGGAAAGATTCCCTGCAGTTCTATCCCAAGCCATGCTGCAGTAATGGCCCCTAAGGAAAGCTGACCTTCCACTCCCATATTCATAAAACCGGCTTTCATAGAAACGACAAACGCAAGCCCTGTCAGTATAACGGGAGTGAATTTTTCAAGAGTCGTTCCCATATTTAAACTTCCGGCAAACATACCCTTTAAAAGTTCCCTATACGCCTCTGCCGGATTATAACCAATCAGCATCATACATACCGCACCGATAATAAATACAAGGCATATAGATATAAGTGTATTTTTTATACGCGCTACTTTATTTTCCTGCATTTTAACTTCGTACACCTCCCATCATAAGAAGTCCGAGTTCCTCCTCATCTGTCTTATCGGCTTCTACAATGCCGGCAATCCTGCCCTCATATAAAACCAGTATCCTGTCTGACAGAGCCAGTACTTCCTCAAGATCTGTAGAAATCATCAAAATCGATGCACCTTCATCTCTTGCCTCTCGTAACAGTCCGTGAATAGCATCTATGGAACCAATATCTACACCTCTTGTCGGCTGACAGGCAATAAGAAGCTCTGGAGATTGTGACAGCTCTCTTGCTATAACAACCTTCTGGGCATTGCCTCCTGATAGCCTCCGGCATATGTGCCTCTTCTTGCGCGGGCGGATGTCAAACTTTTCCATAGCATCATCAGCAAAGCTCTCAGCATTGGCTACATTAATGATTCCGTTTTTCACCATATCCTTAAAATTTATTTTTAGTGCAATCAAATTATCTATGATACTGCCGTCCCTTAAAAGCCCCGTAGAGTTCCTGTCCTCTGGTATATAGCCTATTTTGAGCTTTCTCCTCTCCTTTACACTCAAGTTAGTAATATCCTGATTATGAAATAATATCTTTCCGGCTTCTACAGGCCTTAACCCTATCAGTGCTTCTGTGAATTCCTTCTGCCCATTACCATCAACACCTGCCACACCAAGAATTTCACCTTTTCTTATTTCAAAGGATAAATCTCTGATTTTAGACAGCTCTCTTTCACCTGGAACAAATATATTCTCTGCCAGAAGACAGACCTCTCCAGGAGAAGTTTTTTCTCTGTTTGTGTCATGGAATAAGTCTCTCCCGAGCATCATTTTCGCCAGTTCACCTTTATTTGTCTCAGACTTATTTACTGTGGCAATAAATTCACCTGCACGCATAATCGTAATCCGGTCGCTTATCTCCATTACTTCCTGAAGCTTATGTGATATAAATATAATGCTTGTACCGCTCTCCTTTAGCTTTCTTATTACAGAAAAGAGCTTCTCGCTCTCCTGCGGCGTAAGCACTGCAGTCGGCTCGTCTAAAATCATAATCTTTGCCCCGCGGTAAAGTGTTTTTACTATTTCTACCCTCTGGGCTTCTCCTACAGGTATATCAATCACCTTTTTATTCAGACGCACGTCAAATCCATACTCTTCTGTAAAGGTTTTCATTTCTTCTTTCGCAGTATGAAAATCTATTCTGGAAACGCTTTTTTTCGGCTCTTTTCCAAGTATAATGTTCTCCAGCACAGTCATCTCATTAATCAGCATAAACTCCTGATGAACTATTCCAATACCTAATTCCAGCGCCTCTTTTGTGGAGAGTGACGAATATTCTCTGTCGTTATATATAATGCTTCCTTCGTCAGGAGCATAAACACCTCCAAGAATCTTCATCAAGGTAGATTTTCCTGCTCCATTTTCTCCTATGACAGAGTGCACCTCTCCTTCCAGAAGATTAAACTGTCCGTTAGAGATAGCTTTAACTGAGCCAAAGCTCTTTTTAATATTTTTTAGCTCTAATATTTTCCCCATAGTGTTTTTCCTTATTATAAAAGGCATCTAAATCTTAATACATCTAGATGCCTTTCCATGTTAATGCATTATTTTTAATACATCATTAGTCCTCTATCAGAAGTGTTCCGTCTTTCATATCCTCAATTACTTTATCCACATCTGTCAGAATATATTCCGGGAAAGCATCCCCTGTTATTTTCTTAAAGTTATCCATATCCGAAAGTGTGACATATCCGTTTGATACGGTATTTGTAACAACAGTACCACCTTCAAAAGTACCGTCTGTAACCGATTCAATAATGTCATAAACTCTTTCACTGATTCCTCTTACAACTGTAGTGAAATATACTTCTTCGTATTCTCCCTGTTCATACACGTCAAACCCAATAACATACTTATTTTCATTTGCAGCTGCCTCAAAGATTCCGAGCCCAGAGCCTCCTGCAGGACACATAATCACGTTTACACCCTGATTAAACTGCGCCATTGACAGCTCCTTTGCTGTCACAGGATCATTGAAAGATCCTACATAAGCACTAAGAACGTCTATTTCTGGGTCTACAGAAGCCACACCTTCCTTAAATCCCCGCTCAATGCTCTGCAGCGTAGGAACATCCATACCTCCTACATAACCAATTGCCTTTTTCCCGTCTATACCCGGAACACTGGTATCTAAAGCCAGCTCTGCTGCTGCGACTCCCGCAAGATATCCGCCGTCAGCAAAGGAAAATTGAGCAGAAACTACATTCTCTCCTTCTGCCATTCCATCAATTACAGCAAATTTTACATCCGGATATTCTGAAGCATGAAGAGTAATAAATTCTCCAAAGGAAGTAGAACCGCCAATCACCAGATCATACCCATCATTTGCCATAGCTATCAGATTGCTTTCATAATCTGAAGACTCTGATATCTCAATTACCTTTAAATCGATTCCCAGCTCTTCTTCTGCTCTGTCAGCACCTTCACATACAAAGTCCAGATAAGCTCCGTCACCACGGGAGCCAGACAGAAGTAATGCCACTCTTATCTTGTCCTTTTCGCTCTCTTTTTTACCTTCATTGGAATTCTTCTGACATCCTGATAACAGAAGCGCAAAAACCAAAAAAAGAGAAAATAGCCATGTAACCTTTGTTCTTTTCATATGTTGTCCTCCTTAAAAATTCTAGTGGTATGAAGCTTTAAAACATCCTTGTCTCCTTCCCATGCGCATGTTTTATTTTTCAAAGAAAACCATTCTGTTTTATAAAACTTATCACACCTCTTCTTTATATGAATAAAACTCATTCATATCTTTTATAATTCTCTGCGTGTTCTTCTTATTGGAAACTGTATTTTATCTGTGTGGTAGTCATGTACAAGCATAACCGGATTATTCGATGAGTCATACATAACTGTCTCTAATACTAATAAAGGTGCATTTTCAGACAGATTAAGTGCCTTTGAAATCTCTTTACTTGCCAGCCTTACAAGTACCTTACCTACAGCTGTCTGTATATGAATATCATTTGAATCTAATATGTGAAATAATGAACCATTCAATTCTTCCATACTTACTTGTGACAAATATTTACTTGGTATAGTCACTGAGTCATATACAACGGCCCTGTCATTTGCATACTTTACCCGGTCAATATAATATACAGGTTCAAATTTTGATATTTTCAAAAGTCCTCTGACACCTTCATCAGCCATTCCTACGTCAAATCTGGCTACCTTAGTTGACGGCTCCAGATTTGTCATTTTAATCAGTTCGTCTACACTCATAAGATCATCAATTCCATAATTAATCGGCATACTAAGAACAAAAGAGCCTTTACCGTGAATCCTTTTAATATATCCTCTTACAATCAGTTCCTGAAGTGCCTCTCTTACAGTATTGCGGCTAATACCATATCCTTCTGCCAATGCTGTTTCAGAAGGAAGCTTATGCCCTTCTCTCCATTCTTCTGATTGAATCTTGCCTATAATGTCCTGTATTATTTCATTACTGACCTTACCTTTTTGCATTTCTTTCCACCTTTTTCTTTGAAATTTGCATATTTTTTCCATATTGTAGAATATGTTTCATAACTTGTACTACAACTATGGTACCACACATCATACAAGATGTCAAGAATAAAGAATGCGCTTTAACACTTTTTATAGTAAAAAAACGTCCAATCTACAATTTATAGTAGACTGAACGCATCTAATATTAACTTTCTATATAGACTCCAACCCCTCTGATTAATATACTTATAACGACAAATCTAATAAGTCCTGCGGCTATACATTGGACAGCACGGGTTGCAAGCAATGGCAGATACGGTGAATCATATAGTATGCTAATCCAAAGTGTATTTAGACATAGGCTAAATACAAGCTGACTAAACAGCACCGCACAGAAAATTCGAAAAGAATTCTGCTGTTTATATAAAAAGATTCCATATACAGCTCCCGTTAAAAAAGCCGTAACTGTAAAGCCTGGAAAATACATTCCTATAGGAAATAAAACTGCTCCCAAAAAATCTGCTAATCCCGCAGCTATACCTGCTGTAAGCGGGCCATAAAGAAGTGCTGCAATAACAACTGGAATAAAGTTAAAACCAATTTTAATATTCCATGCACTGATAGAGCAAAACCTCGAAAGTATAATTTCCAGTGCAATAAGCAGGCCTAGCACTGTCAGCATTCTTACATTATACCTCTTCATACTTTTTTCTTTCATAATTATAAGCACAGTACATCTAATTCCTGACATTTCTCATTACTTTCTCAGCAATGCATGATGCCCTAAAGCAATAAACCTCCAACATACTGTCTGCCTCCTTCTCTACAATCTCTGCCTGTTTATTGCCTTTTAAATTTTTTGTATTAATAAACACATTCAGGGCTGCGCTTTCTAAAGCTGCCTTACAGAGTATTGCACCGCACCCCACATCCGAGATCAACATCCTGCTTCCTTTAATAAGCATCTCTTCCAGAATCTCTATCGCTTTGCAGCAGCAATGCATAATTTCTAAAGGTGTACTACATGCACGAAGTGATGCTTCCTCCAAAATATCCTCTCTGTGAGGGTCATCCTTCGGTACTGCATATGCTTTGGAAAGTGGTTCAAAGGCCGCAGCATCCTCTTCAACCAATGTGAGCTCACGTTTATACAGCTCTTCACACCTCTTTATCATCATTTTAATATTGTTTTCTACTGCAGTATATTTCTTTTTACCTACAGTAAAATTTCCTGTCATAGAACATAGCGCCGTCCCTAAAGCTCCGATTAACGCTGCTGCACCGCCCCCTCCCGGGACTGGCGCAGCAGCTGCCAATAGTTCTACAAATTCAATACAGCTTTTTTCTGTTAGTTTCTCCATATATACTCTCTCGTTTTAAAACAATCCTGATATTTTACCAACTTCATTTATATCTATTTTCTCAGCTGACGGAATCTTAGGAAGGCCCGGCATTGTCATAATATCTCCTGTAAGAGCTACGATAAAACCTGCTCCTGCTGACACTTTAAGATTCCGTACCACAACTGAAAAGCCTCTAGGCGCACCTGACAAACCTGCATCATCAGAAAATGAATACTGTGTCTTTGCCATGCAGACCGGCAATTTGTCAAACCCAAGCTCTGTCAGCCGCCGCGCCTGATTCTTTGCGTTCGCTGTAAGCTCTACTTTCTCGGCACGATATATACGCTTACAAACTGCCTCTAGTTTTTCTTCAATCGAACAGTTTAAATCATAGGTAAATCCAAAATTACTCTGTTTTTCACACAGGCGGATTACCTCTTCAGCCAAAGCTTTTCCTCCTTCGCCACCTTTTGCCCATACCTCAGATAGTACAGCATGAACCCCCATTTCATGACATTTATCCTCTACCAGCTTTAATTCATCTTGTGTATCCTGTGAAAATGCATTAATTGCAACAACACACGGAAGTCCATATACTTTTGTCACATTCTCCACGTGCTGCAAAAGATTAGGCATCCCCTTTTCAAGTGCTTCCAGATTCTCTGTACTTAAATCTGCTTTTGCAGCTCCTCCGTGGTACTTAAGAGCTCTTACTGTTGCAACAATAACAACGGCAGACGGTACAAGACCTGCTTTACGGCATTTAATATTAATAAATTTTTCTGCTCCTAAATCCGCACCAAAGCCAGCCTCTGTAATCGTATAATCCCCCATTTTCAGCGCCATACGGGTAGCTATAACAGAATTACATCCATGTGCAATGTTCGCAAACGGACCACCATGAATAAATGCCGGCGTATGTTCCAGTGTCTGGACAAGATTAGGTTTTAGAGCATCTTTAAGAAGCACTGCCATAGCCCCTTCTGCTTTCAGGTCATGGGCAAATACCGGCTTATCCTCGTATGTATACGCCACAATCATTTTGCCCAGACGCTTTTTTAAGTCAGTAATATCTGAGGAAAGGCATAATACCGCCATAATTTCTGATGCTACTGTAATATCAAAACCATCCTCACGCGGCACCCCCTGCATGCGTCCTCCTAAACCATCCACAATATTTCTAAGCTGACGGTCATTCACATCTACACAGCGCTTCCACGTAATCTTCTTCACATCAATTCCAAGCTCATTTCCCTGCTGAATATGATTATCAAGTAAGGCCGCCATTAAATTATTTGCAGCTCCGATTGCATGAAAGTCCCCTGTAAAGTGCAGATTGATATCTTCCATAGGAACTACCTGTGCGTATCCGCCTCCCGCTGCGCCTCCCTTTATCCCAAATACCGGCCCTAAAGACGGCTCACGCAAAGCAACAATCGCATTTTTCCCGATTTTCCTTAGTCCATCTGCCAGGCCAACCGTCGTTGTAGTTTTTCCCTCTCCTGCTGGAGTAGGTGTAATTGCTGTAACTAGAACAAGCTTACCATCTGGGGTTTCTTTCTCTTTCAGCATATTATAATCAATTTTTGCCTTATAGTTCCCATATTGTTCTACATATTTTTCATCAATACCACAGGATCTGGCAAGCTCTGTTATCTTTACAGGTTCTACTTCTCCGGCAATTTCAATATCTGTTTTGATTTCCATACCACGCCTCCTTAAATATCCATTAGATGCCACTCTAAAATCTGTGAATTTTGGAAATCTTCCAAATTCAAAGAATATTTAAATGCAGAAAGTACTGCCTCTAGTTTCAAAGGACCTACTAATTGAGAACCTGTAACATTGACTCCTCTTGCAGCGGCCTCTGTTTTAACAAAATTATACAAGCGGGTAATCGGAAGGTTTACACAGTCAAACATATTCATTGATACAACAACCCCCTTATGCTCCGGGAATTTAATACCTACCGCACGGATACTAGAAAATCCGCCTGACGGCCCGCGCACCGTTCTTGCAACACTTTTCGCAATACTTACATCCTCCGTATCTAGAAAAATGTTATAGGCAGTAAGTCCTGTCTCTTCCGCCGAACAGATTGTCGCGCCCGATTTTTCACTTAGAAGCCCATCCACACTGATATCCGGCTTGCGGGAATCATATTCCTTTTTACGTGAGGGATCGTCCTTTGTTTCCTTTAACAGTCTGCCAAGGCCCTCATACTGCCCTGCACGCACATACGCATATGCCTTACGCTCTTCACTCACCGCACATGCTCCGCAATAATATACCGGAACCCCTGTTTCTTTATGAAATTCCTCCCCAACTTCTTTTGCAAGAGCAATACATTCTTCCATCGTAATATTCTTAAGAGGGAATACCGGAAGCGAGTCCTCCGCGCCAATACGTGGATGCGTCCCTTTCTGCTTTGTCATATCAATATTAGCAACTGCCGCCTTTCCAAGTTCCACTAGTGCATGCTTAATTACCTGAGGTTCACCGAACATTGTAACAACCGTACGGTTAAAATCTTCCTCTGGCTCAACACTAATGAGTTTTAACCCTTCCAGATTCCGAATCGAATCTACAATTTTATTTACAATCTCTGTGCTTCGTCCTTCACTGAAATTAGGAACTGCCAATACATACTGTTTTTTACCTGACATCTCATATATCTCCTTTTCTATTTGTTAAATTATTTTTTGTTAAATACAAGTTTTAACTTGGCTGTCTAAAGCAGCGGCCAGCGTCTCTGCTCTATTCAAAAGCCCCATGCCTTCTTCTCTCATCCAAGCGCCTTTCTCTTCCTTTAGTCCACCGACATTAATTAGGACATTCAGCCAGGCACCTTTCACACAAGTGAGCAGTCCATATATACCGCATCCCATATCACTGGCACAGTTTGTGTTGTAATTATTTATAAGCTTTTCCGCACATTCCAATCCCTGTACACCAAGCCGCATTGTCTCAAGCGGCACCTCAGAAGCATATACTGTCGCATCTTCAACTGCCTGTCTGCGCACCAACTTTTCCTTCTCAGACGTCTTTGGCAGTTTAAACGCATCCGCTATTTTTTTATACGCCTCTGTATCAATATCGATCTGCGCACAAAGCTTTTCACACAACTTGTCCGCCTCCATAATAACTGCTTCACAGACCGGCTTATATTCAGAAAACTTTTCTTTTCCTGCAGTCAGTTTTGCAGCCATCCCAATCAGTCCGATTCCCTGTGATCCACAAAGAGCACTGGCTGAGCCTCCCCCTGGAGCCGGTGCAGCAGAGCCTACCAGTCTGAGATAGTCTTTTATATACATATCAACAAGTTTCATAAATCCATTTCCTTTCTGTTATTTAGTCTCAAAACAGTATATGAACCATAATGGCAGCAATTGGCATTGCAATAATAGTACGTTCTAGAAATGCTATTACCAGCTCTAATGGCTTAACCGGCGATTTTGTTGCCAACATAACAATTGCTGTTTCCGAAAAGAATATAACCTGTGCATTTGATACTAAACAGATAAATGCACGCGACATTTCACTCATTTCTCCTACTTTATTTGCAATCATAAGCACTGGTACGAACATCTCACTGATACCTGCAAACATAGTCGGCGCTACCAGCTCTACATCTGGAATCTGGCATAGAGCAACCAGCGGACGGAAAATGTAGCCAATATAGTCAAACAAGGGCGTATAATATGCGATTATCATAGCTCCAAGCCCTACTGTTGTAAGCATTGTCAGCACCTGCGCCATAATACTTACACAGTCGAGAAGGCTGTTCTTAACATCTTTTACAGGTCCACGTGCAATTGCCGCTCGTTTAATTCCACGTTTCACCCCCCGCGGAAACATTGATAAACTGTATTTTAGTCCTTCTCGTCTTTCTTCCTCCGTCTGAGTACGCCCGTCATAATATATATCAGGGTGCCTGCTTAATGGAGGAATTCTTACTGTAAAAAAAGAAATTGCAAAAACTAGAACAAAATTCAAAAGATATAATGTTGTAAAGTAATGTCCCAGTCCAGCTGTATTGAACACCAATGCTACATAGCCAATGCTGCATGCGCTGAATCCTGTCATTATACATACCATTTCTCGATTTGTATATACATTGTTTTTCCAAAGTCGGTTTGTAATGATAACTCCCATTGATGCTGACCCTACAAAGGAAGTACAGCAGTCTAAAGCTGCTTTTCCGGGAATTTTAAATACCGGGCGAAGTAAGGGCTCCATAAAAATACCTACAAATTCCAAAATACCATAGTTCAGCAACGCAGGAACAAACAAAGAGCCAACAATTAAAACACCAGCAACACTTCTTACAATCGGTCCGAATACACTGCCGCCTGTATCAGCTCCAACAATCACCTGGAGCTTATCAAATCCAAGTGATGGAACATTCACATATAAGCACCAGACAAGCATGAATATAAAGCCAACCGAAAACAAAATTGTTTTAAATATCCCGTCATTTTCATAAGCACTTGTAAAAGGGCTCTCACATGGCGTCTTCTTTATATACCTTACATAGACATGCATAGCCAGGTTGTAGCCAATAATCCCCAATAATATCCAGTAAATGAAATCTCCAAACACATCAAGAAGCATATTGCATAACAAACTAAAAATTGTCGTTCCATTAATCTGCCCAAAGAACACAGCAATACCAATTACAGAAAACACAATAAACCGAATCAAACCTTTTTTGAAATCCTTGGGAGATAACTTCAAAGTATCTAACTCTGCCGACTGCATATCAGGATCATAAATTTCACTTAATTTTTTCTCTTCTGCCATTTTCGCTCTCCTCACTTATTTTTCTCTCACAAATATTCACCAAAATTCCACTTTGCAAAGTCTTTACAGATTAAAAAAATAATTGTTTGAGTTGCTAATATTATCACATGGCAAAACAAATTTGTGAATGTACAGCCAATTTCAAATCAGCGCATATACCTCTTTTAAAAAGGAAAATCACATATTTTTCCTTTTTTAATAACTGGAAATCCCCTTTTCTTTTTGATATAATTATTATTTAAGAATTTATTATTTATCCCCTATTCTGTATGGGATTATTTAGAGGAGGTTATATGGCTCATTCTATTGATGAAATTGATAGAAAAATATTATATATTTTACAAACGAACGGCCGCATCACTATGAAAGAGCTTGGAAAAATGATCCATTTAAGTGCACCTTCCGTTGCCGACCGTGTTACATGGCTTGAAGATAAGGGGATTATTCGTGGATATGGGGCACAAATTAATCCTTTTGCCATGGGTCTTAAGATTGTGGCAACAATCGTTGTCATGTACCATAAAGGTAAAAAACAGGACTTCTTAAAATTCATCCAAAAAGAAGAGCAAATTGTTGTTGCTGATGAAATTCCCGGAAAGGCTGACGTTCTCCTTCAAGTTTACAGCCTAGATATGGAACACTTTCTTGCGCTTGTTTCCCGCATCCGCAAATATGGAGAAACAGATTGTCACTTCCACATGGAGCATTATAAAAACATTCCACTTCTGCCGCCTAATGAATAAATTAATCCTTATTCTCTTTAATATACTGCATCTAAAACGCAGAACCTTTCCACATCTATAAGCCCTTTATCCGTTAGTTTCCACTTAGGGCTGGTTGACAAAGCCAAAAATGACAGATGCATAAACGGAGCATGTAAAGTTCCCCCTAGTTGTTCTCTTACAAGCTTTTCCAGCTGCTCCATTCTAATACTTACTTCTTCTCCTGAAAGCTCATCCGTAATCAGGCCTCCTACTGGAAGAGGGAGTTCTCCCAGAACTCTTCCATTCTTTACTGCTACAATTCCACCGCCCATCTCTATTACTCGATTAACGGCTGCTGACATATCTTTTAGATTTGTCCCTGCTGACATGATATTATGTGTATCATGCGCCACACTTTCCGCGATTGCCCCGCTTTCAAGGCCAAAGCCACTTACAAAGCATTTTCCGATATTACCGTTTCGCCCATATCTTTCTACATTACACATATATATAACATCATTTTTTATGTCACACTGAACAATGCCCGAGCTTACATGCAGAGGTACTTCCTTCGTATCTGTAAGATTTTGATCAGGAACTGCCACAACACATCTTCCCGTAACCTGCGGCTTTTCACTTTGTATCATTAATTCAGACTCTGTCACAAACTGCCTTTTTACGGAGCCTTTCACTGTATCAGGATATCGGTATGGAGAAAGTGGTATAAGCAGTTTACCGTCTTTGGCTGCAAGCTCTCCTTTAAGGAATACTGCTTCAACCTTCATTTCCACAAGATCACTTATGATTACCAGATCTGCTGCCGCCCCCGGAGTAATCACACCACGGTCATCCAGACCAAAATATGCTGCCGGATTACTGGTCGCCATCTGAATAGCTTCTACAGGATCTACCCCCTGTCTGATGGTACGCCGGATAATTTCATTCATATGTCCGTGGGCCTTTAAATCACCTGCAAGCATATCATCTGTAGCAAGTATGCACCTTCTGGAATCCATTCCCTCCTCGGTAACCGCCCGAATACACTCAGCCATATTCTTTTGTGTTGAGCCCTCTCTCATAAACACATAAACACCCTGTCGCAGCTTTTCCATACATTCTTCCTTTGATGTTGTTTCATGACATGAGGTTCTTCCACCAGCTGATAAAATATGTGCTGCCAATTCCCCGCCATACAAATCGGGTGCATTTCCATCTATCACTTTTCCAATGCTCTGTGCATAGGCTGTAGATGTGACCAAATCTGATATAACCTCCGGCGTGTTTTCATAAACATGTTTTATAAGAGAAGCACCCTGGAGCTCTCCTATCCCTATAATACCCGGATAGTTCAAAAGCTCCTCCATATCTTTTGAATCCACATCTGCCCCTGATGTTTCTAGAGTCGGACAATCCGGCACAAGTGCAGGTACAACAAGTTTCACAGTCCCTGGTACAGTTTTCGCCTCATCTGCCATCGCCTTTATTCCTGTACTGCCTAGCGCATTTCCAATTTCATGGGGATCTGCAATTAATGTAGTCGTTCCAGAGGGAATCGATAAACGCGAAAACTCTGTAATCGTAAGCATACTGCTCTCAAAATGCATATGTGAATCTATAAAGCCCGGAGAAATATACATCCCATCAAGATTAACAACGATTGTTTCAGACCCGATTAGCTCTGCTGCGTCTCCAGCCATCAGTATACGCCCATCCTGAACTGCCACATCTGCCGGATAGATTTCTCTTGTCAATGTGTTGATAACTCTGCCTCCCCGAAGAACCAGCTGTGCAGAACCTCCGCTTGAAAGTAGTGTGTCAATCATCTTTTGGCGTCCCAGCGCCTTTTTTATAATATCTACCTGATTCAACTATGATTCATCCTCCCTTCTATCATGAGAAATCCAGGTTTCATCCGTCTCTACACTATCGATAATACCTACCGCCGCTCCGTCTACAGCTGCATCAGCTCTATTTACGGCATTCCTAGATGCAGCTCCCGAAACAAAGAGAACTAATTCTCCTGTTCCCGCTCCAACAGTATCTACAATAACTTTTGAATTTCCCTGACAGAACAATTTAGAATCCAGGGGCTGGACTAATAGTAATTTTTTTCCTGTTAAAGATTCATCTTTCCTTGTGGCAACCACCGTGCCTATCACTCTTGCTATTTCCATCAGCATCTCTCCCCTTTCCTTCTTAATGTTATCCCTTTTTTCTCCGCCATATCACGGGCATATGCTGTTATAACTGCATTTTGTGGTATTTCAAGCTCCATTCTGCTATCCGCAGCTTTCATAATATCTTTACAGGTAATAAAAGCTCTCCCCTCTGACTGTACTAAGGCTTCCTCTGCTTCCTCTGCTGATTCCTTGCTTCCCCCTAAAAATTCTCTTTTTATCGTGACTAAATATTCACCCGGCAATATTTCTTTTGCCCCTAACTTTTTAACATCTTCCTTATATCTTTCATAGAGAAGCTCCAGATTCTTATTAGCGCAGGCCTTTCCTTTCAAAATCCGGGGAACAGAGAAATCCATAAGCACTGGGATTCCAAGCCAAAGGGACTGGAGTATAATTTCCGCTGATTTTTTATCCTGAATACCTAATGCCAGTCTCGCATTCATATCCTGTGTAACCGCTGCCAGAACAGCACATATTTCTTCAGGATCATAATCGCAGTCCGGTTTCTCCAGCTCTCTTAGGTGTATGGCCGGCAAAATCCTTCTGATAACAGGCACTGCTTCGGCTCTGACAAGAGCTTCCAGTGCAAATTCAAACCTGCATACACCTATAGATTCCTGAATAATGGGAATCACTTCCTTTGGAGGAAGATCAGCTACCAGCAGAATTTTATTATTCTTTCCTTCCATCTTCTTATAAATTCTTCAAAATCATATTTTCTACGTCTGCATGAGGCTTTGGAATTACATGTACAGAAAACAATTCTCCTACTGCACGGGCTGCTTCTGCTCCCGCGTCTGTAGCTGCTTTAACAGCCCCTACATCTCCCCTGACCATAATCGTCACCAGACCAAATCCAATCTTTTCATAGCCGCTGATTGTAACGTTTGCTGCCTTTACCATAGCATCCGCTGCTTCAACTGCTCCTACCAGACCTTTTGTTTCAATCATTCCTAATGCTGTGCCGTTCATATTATCCTCCTTATTGTTCTTCACTTTTTCTTTCATTTTTTACTTCTTCTCTCACATTTTCATATTTTTTTATTATTTTTCCTACTTCCTCATGGGGAGAGGGAATTACATGTGCGCCAATCACTCGTCCCACCTGTTCTCCTGCTTCTTTTCCTGCTTCTACGGCGGCTTCGACAGCTGCAACATCACCACTGATATTTAATGTAATACTTACCATCTCCCCTGCGCCGATTACTCTGTCATATCCTGCCAGAGTGACATCTGCACTTTTTACTGCTGCATCAAGCGCAGTCATTGCTGTTGAAAGACCAACTGTCTCAATCAATCCTAATGCCATATACGGCTTCCCCCTTTCACTTCAATTTTGCAAGCTCATCTAGTGTGAGCCCTGCGGCGTGAAATTTATCTTCTTTAAATCTTTTATTATCTGATTTATCTTCTGCATCTTTCATAGACAGCCCTCGGTGAATAATATCTGACAGAATCTTACTCTCCTGCCTTGAAAGCCTGGGCACGCTGCCATTAAAATGATGAGTACTGCTTTTTTCGGCGCTTAGATTAGCCATTATAGCCTTTGTAATATCGTTTGTCATAGTCTTGTCCTCTCCTTAACAAAGCATTTTTTCTAACTCCTCATGCGGCCTTGCTATCACATTTGTTGAAATCACATCACAAAAGGTTTCTACAGCAGTTTTTCCACTTGTAACAGCAGTCTGTACAGCCGCAACATCACCGCTTACAATAACGGTGACAAGACCAGAACCTACAATACGGAAGTCCTGGATTTTTACCGTTGCCGTTTTCAGCATTGCATCTGCCGCTGCGACCGCTCCTGTTAAGCCCCTGATTTCTACTGTGCCAATCGATTCTTTCATTTTAACCTCCTTCTTTCATCAATCTTGAATATATTTATGAATGTCAAATGACTGTCCATACCCCGGTATTACTGCCCGCTCATAATTTTTCAGTGTAGTGCCAAGCGGTTTTGTTGCGTCAAATCCCATTTTATCCGATGAACCATTCTCAAAGTAGGAAGGTTCAAGGGCCGAGCCAAGGGCTCCTTTAATTACCACCAGGTCTTTAGATGCCTGAAACCTCGAAGCAAGCGCTCCTTCTAATTCCAAGGCATCATATATATCCACATCATCATCCACAACTATCACATGTTTTACATCTTTATAATTACCCAGCACAGTCAATATAGCGCTTTTTCCATCTCCTGCCGCACGTTTATGGATTGAAACGGCAGCATGAAGCCTGAAGCCGCCCCCGATTGTAAAATTCACATCCTTTACATCTATGTGGCTGCGCAGTGCTGCATATGCTTCAGCTTCTTTAATCATCCCATATGCCAGATGCTCCTCTTTGCACGGAAAACAATGTTGATAAATGGCATCCTTTCTAGATGTAATCACATTGACCTCCATTACAGGAGCCATCCCCTTTGTACTGTAATAACCCATCAGTTCTGCAAACGGTCCTTCTATGCTTTCTGCGCCTGGCTTGATGGTGCCCTCTAGAATAATTTCTGCATGTGCCGGGACCTCAAGTCCGACACTTTTACATTTTACCAGCTCTAAAGGTTCTCCTCTTAGTGCACAGTCAACCTCATAGGTATCTAAGCCATATTTATCAGAGCTTACTTGAGAGGCTAACAATAGATATGGATCATATCCAAGAATAACCGCACACTCGATAGTCTTTTGCATCTCTTTACATCTTTTTATCATCTCAAGGAGGCTCGGAGATGCCGGTGAAACAAGTATATTTACAGAGTTCCCTTTATTTACCTGAATTCTCCTTACTGCTGTCTGAATCTTTCCCGTCTCAATGTCACGATATACAAACATCCCGGCCGTTATAAAAGGACCGCTGTCATATTCATTGGAAGTAGGAACAGGAAGCATTTTTTTAATATCAATATTTCCTGTATCCACCTGTTCCTGTACAGGTGCAGATTCTGCAAATACCGGTTTTCCCGGCCTTGCGATCGCATTCATGAGCTTTAAAATGCGTTCTTCGCACGTCGTTTCCATCAGCTCATAAATCAAATCTCTGTTCCCATACAGTCCGCCGGCAACCGGAATCCTGCTGCCAGCAACATTTGTAAATAAAACCGGCTGTTCATTATTGTAGTATGATAATACCGCTCCAAGCTCAAACTGTGGTTCTACTTTTGCCGAACATTTTTTTAACTTTCCCTGCCGCTCTAAATATCTAAGAACAGCCCTAAGCATCTGTCCTTTCATTTAACTAAAATTCTCCATTCCATCGTTTATATATTTCATTATCAATCCCCAGCTGATCCAATATTTTCCCTGCCATAAAACGTACAATGTCACTGATATCTTTCGGATGATTATAAAATCCCGGACAGGCAGGGAGAATCGTAACTCCCATTTTTGAAAGTTTTGTCATATTTTCTAGATGAATCGTGCTAAGCGGTGTTTCTCTTACAGCCAGTACCAAGCGCCTGCGTTCCTTAATACACACGTCTGCCGCCCTTATAAGGAGGCTGTCAGAATAGCCTGATGCAATACCCGCCAGCGTTTTCATAGAACATGGAACTACAGCCATTCCATCCATACGAAAGCTTCCGCTGGCAATAGAAGCGCCAAGATTTTCATTATCATGCATGATGTCGCAGTATCCTTGAAGCTCTTCTCGTGTCACGCCGCACTCATGCTCCATTACCTGCAGCCCCATCTTTGAGGCAACAAGATGTCGTTCGATTCCTATATCTCCTAAGCACTGAAGCAAAGCCAGTGTATAGATTGCACCGCTTCCTCCAGAAAGGCCAACTACTATTTTCATATTCTCACCCTACTATTCCTCGATTAATGCAACTGCACGAATGGGAGAACCGGAGCCGCCACGGATACGCAGCGGAAGCCCGAAATATAGAAATCTTTTTCCCTTTAACAGATGAAGGTTGCAAAGATTCTCTGTATTTGTAATCCCATATTCCCCGCAGGCATAATGTCCTGAAAAATCTGTGTCGGACGGATGGTCAATCGCAGGTGCATCTACTCCGATATTGACTACTCCCTTTTCTGCCAGCCACTGTGCCCCCTTATAACTTAAGCCGCTGTAAGCCGTTTGGTATAAATCTGTATCAAAGTTTTTATCATAGTGCCCTGTATACATCAGGAAAATGTCTCCTTTCCTGATCTCCTGTCCGGAATTTCTTACTGCAAGCTCCAAGTCCTCCGGCTCAATATATCTTGATGCCGGTACATCTGATAAATCCACGCAGACTGCACTTCCCCAAAAATAGTAGTCCGGCATTTTGTCTATAGTAGGTCCGGACGGCTCATACTCCCATATTGCATCTGTATGAGTACCACAGTGCTCGCTTATCAATAAATTTCTTGCTGAAAATCCTAGTGTTTTACTGCCCGTTTTTTTCATATTTTCTTCGTGAGTCATATTCGTCATAATGAATGTGGGCTGATGCATGGGAAATGTAGACATCCCCTGATAAATTTCCTGGGACAAGTCAATCATTCTAAGCGCCATTTCCAATCACCTCCTTATATGGCAGAAAAAGATTACTAACAGGCTGTATTTATTACAGTCTTGCCAGTAATCTTTTTCTAAACATTTAATGCTCAAAAAACTATCACGCATAATATTCATTTTCAACATCAACAATCGCTGTCCTAATCCTTTTTATTTAGAATCCAGATAGGTAATAAGCTCTTCACTGCCTACAACATCACCCATCACATAGTCAATATTCTTTAAAAAAGCCTCGTGAAGTTCCTCCGATGTTCCTGCTACGCAGTCACGCAGCACGACAGGATACATGTCTCTTTGCTGTGTTTCCATTGCAGTTGCGTAAACGCACACATTCGTAGCCGCACCGCATATAAGTACGGCTTTACGCTTAAGGCCCTTTAATAAAAGTTCAAAATCTGTTTGATAGTAAGCACTATAGCGTCTTTTTAGAATAACATAGTCACTTTTATCTGGTTTTAGTTCATCAACAATCTCTACTCCCTCTGACCCTTCCAGGCAGTGTTCTGGCTCACTACGTTCTAGCTCTAGACCAAAATCAACCTTTTGCCGTCTATGTTCCTCTTTCGTATATACAACTGGTACTCCATTTTTGTTTGCCCAGTCTTTCATTTTTCTAATGTTAAGAATAATATCTCTTCCGCCTGGGCACTCGATAGGCGCTCCTTCTGCAATAAAATCATTCTGCATATCAATAATTAATAATAAACAGTCACTTTTTTTAATTTTTTCAAGATTATTAAGCATTTTTTCCACCTTTCTGCACATTGGCTTATTACAATCAGGGTTAATTTATTTCTCTTTCCCTCTTAAAATTTCTTAATATACCGGTATAATTAAAAAAGGTTGACAATAGGCACTTATTCTACCTTTGACAACCTTCTTCTTAACAGTAAATGTTAACAAAACTATTGTTTTATTTTTTATCTTCCTGGCAGCTCTCTTATCTTACAGGATTATGGATAAATTTGCATAAAATACATATTTATCTTGTATCTTTTCCCAAAAAATACCACAAAGACATGTTTTTCTTAATCATTTATAGACATATTACACAGTTTTTTAGCTATTGTCAAGTATCAACTTTTATTTTCTTATAAGATTCTTGACTTTTTTGTCCATAACAATATATAATATATCAATTCTTACTAAAAAATCAAAATGCAAAAGGAGATATTATCTATGAGTGAGTGTACATTCAGCACTACAGCCAAAAAACAGCTATTTGAAATATATAATGCTGTAAATAAAAATATCTATGGCTTTGGAACTAATGATGTCAAAGTGATAACAATTGACAACTTGATTATTTTTAGCGCACATCATAACAGAGTCCCCTGTTTAAAAGCACTGGAAAAAAATTACTTCACATTAAAAGAAAGCGTTGATGCTGCCATTATGAAAGTATTTAAAGAGCAGCTGCACGAACAGCTTACAAACAAAATGGATATACACCCCAAGGCTATCCTTCGTGATTATTCCGCTGATACTTTGATTGTTATTACTGTAATTGTTTTATAAATACAAATTAGTATTAATGAAATCCTGCAAAATTAATCCATTATTTCATATTCTCCATTTTCCGAACATTTGAACAATGGTAATTTCTGCAGAAAAATTATATCAGCTCGTTCTGCCGCCTTCCCTTCTGCAAGGATAGCGGCTTTTTTTACAACATAAGCCTGAGCACTGTTTACTAATGCTTCCAGTGCATTCAATGATTCTCCTGTTGAGATAACGTCATCAATGATACACACCTTTTTTCCTTTTATCTTCGCCGCATCTATCCCATCCAAATATAAATGCTGCTCACCTTTGGTCGTAATTGAGTGTACGGAAACTGACACCGTATTTCTCATATATGATTTCTGGCTTTTGCGTGCCACTATATATTCTTTCAGGCCTAACAGCCTGCTTATCTCATATGCAAGCGCTATTCCTTTTGCTTCTGCAGTAACGATGACCTCTGCCTGTCCAATCCGCTTCGCAAGCTCAGGGGCACACGCAGAAATAAGCTCTGTGTCTCCTAGAACTACAAAACTTGCAAATGCAGCATTTTCATCAATTGGAATAAACGGAAGGTTCCTCGTAACTCCACACAAATTCATACAGTATTCTTTCATAATCATCACCTCTGCTAATTAGGAAAACATAATCCCTTTTCTTTTACTAGTTTTTCAAATTCCTCTTCGTATTCTTCACTGATATTCGCTTGAATCATATGGCAAAGTGATACTGATATCCGGATATCCGGAAGCAGTTCATTACTATATGGTGTATTTGACTGCAGCCAGACTGCAGTTGATAGTACAATCATATAAGCCATAGACGAAATATCACAGCTTCTGACACTTTTTCTAAGCACCCCGTCCTTTTTCAGTTTTGTAAATATCTGAATATAATAATCATATAAATCTTTCTGAAATATTTTATTTCGTTCAGCCAATATCTCTGAGCACATTGTCAGCTCATAAATATTTTTATAGTAAAATGGGTGCTCTTTTTCATTTTGCTCTGCTGTCAAAAACGAGTTCAACAAATGAGACAATAGCTCTGCCCTGTGCTTATCTTTTGGTATATCTAAAATAAACTTTGTATGTAATGTATCAAGAAGAGTTAAGATCAGGTCCTCTTTTTTAGGAAAATGATATGTAAGGTTTCCGATGGTTGTTCCTGCCTCCCTTGCAATTTCCCTTAAAGATACATTCGCATATCCCTTATCATTAAACAGCTGAACCGCTGTCATAAGAATCTGCTCTTTTCGCTGCATTGCTAAAACACCTCATATTAAATCTCAGCCTATATATCAGATACAATGAATTATAGCATAACATATTAAAAAATCCATCAAAAAATTTTTATACATCTTATCCAAATCAGTCATCTTATTTTAGTTTATTTTTACTAATTGACATCCCAAACAGTACATTGTACTATTTATTATATCATTTTCAGTACATCGTACTACAAAGGAGGATAAACTATTATGGAAAAACGAACACGCCCAGGTGCACAAAATCCTGGAAGAATGATTTCTGGCGGAATGGATGTTGAAGATTTCATTGAATTAACCAAACGTACCGAATGTGACTGCACATGCGTCGGCAAAAGCTTTGAGCTAACTCCCAAAGAGCAGCGTGAGGATTTTGTGGATGTTGCAGAAGAGATTGCAGACCGCCGGCTTGCTTACGCTAGGAAGCTTGAAAAAGATGGGAACCTTCTCTCTGCAAGCAGCTTTTATGGCCGTGCCAATGCTTTATACCGCGTTGCAGATTATGGTATTCACGACGGCATTACCGAAGAAAAGCTCAGAATTTACGGAAAGATTCCAGAAACCTTCCAGAAGCAATGGTCTCTTTCAAATACTAATTTTGAAACTTTGGAAATTCCATATCAGGGCAAAACAATGGAAGCTTATTTCTGTATCCCGGATAACTGCCCAAAGAATGCTCCTGTTTTAGTATTTATCCCTGGAGCTACAGGCTTTAAAGAGGAAAACTTCTCTGTAGCCCACTATTTCTATCAGCGCGGCATTCCTTTTATCATTTTTGACGGACCCGGGCAGGGTGTCAGCTTATACTTTCGTCATATGTGGCTTACAGCTACTAACTATATCGGTGCAGTAAAGGCTGTTATTGACTATATAAAATCTGATGAACGTGTAGGAGATAAAGCCGCCCTTTATGGTATTTCCTACGGCGGCTTCCTTGCAGTACAGGCAGCATGTGAGCTGAATAATGATTTATGCGGTCTTGTTGTACGCGGCGGTACTGACCGTACAGATGATCTTACAAAGCATCCCTGGATGGGAATTCCAAATTTCTATCTAAACGGCTTTAAGCTGAAATTTAATCAGGAAGACTTAGAAATATGCTCACAGATGTCTACGGAAATGTGTGTAACAGACAGGCTTTCTAATATTACAGTGCCAACCCTGATAATCCATACAGAACAGGATCCAATTATTGGCGTAGACGGGCCTAGACGAATTTATAATATGATTTCCTCTGAAGATAAATACTACGCTGAATATTCGGGAAACGCCCACTGCGTCAATGACCAGATGGATTCAGCCGGCTGTTTTGGTTCGGACTGGATGGTAAAACGTATGCTTCAAAAATAATTGAACATACTTTTCACTCTCATCTTTTAATAAGTTATAAAAAAGATGCCGTGAATCCAATCAATTCACGGCATCTCCTATTTTCAAAACTGCGGAGAAAGGGACTTGAACCCTCACAGGAAAAACTCCCACTAGAACCTGAATCTAGCGCGTCTGCCATTCCGCCATCTCCGCTCACAAATGATATTTTATCACAAATATGTACTTTTGGCAAATACTTTTTTTAATGTTCACAAAATTTCTTCGGTTTTCAAAGGGGGGCAATCTGGGGGACGTAGTAAAATTAATTTTACTACGTCCCAGATTAAAAAAACCCTGTCCCCTAATAATTCTCTGCATGTACCTCAAAGTAGCTCTGGGGATGATTACAGGTCGGGCACACTTCCGGCGCCTTCGTTCCCACTACTATATGTCCACAATTCCGGCATTCCCATACCTTCACTTCGCTTTTTGCAAAAACTTCAGCATTCTCTATATTATTAAGCAGCGCACGGTATCTCTCCTCATGATGTTTCTCGATAGATGCAACCAGACGGAATTTTTCCGCCAGCTCTGGAAATCCTTCACTCTCAGCAGTCTTTGCAAACCCTTCGTACATGTCTGTCCATTCAAAGTTCTCACCCTCTGCTGCTGCTGCCAGATTCTGCTTCGTATCGCCGATTCCCTGTAATTCCTTAAACCACATCTTTGCATGCTCTTTCTCATTATCTGCCGTTTTCAAAAACAGCGAAGAAATCTGCTCATAGCCTTCCTTTTTTGCCACAGATGCAAAATATGTGTACTTATTTCTCGCCTGTGATTCGCCTGCAAAAGCCGCCTCAAGATTCTTTTCTGTCTGTGTTCCTGCATATTTACTCATAAATCTATTCTCCTTTTTCTTTTTAGTAATAAATACAATATTTATTATAACATCCCTCTAGTCAAAAGCCATCTTTATTTTTAAAGAAATTAAAATAATACTATTTATGCTCTGATATTCCCTAGAAGGCTCTGCGCATCTTCTGTCATCCGGCTTATACGGCGGTAATTGTCATACTGTGCCTGACGACTTCCCCCTGCCGCTGTCTGAAAGCTGCGATTATGCATCTCTGCCGTCAGCCACGTGCCTATGTTCAAAGTTTCTCCCTTTTCATTCATTGCTTCTTCTTTTTCAATAATCTTAAGATGATGATTTATTTTCTTAAGAAGCTCGTCAGGCCCTGGTGCTTTGGCCCCTAAATTCTTTTTTGCACTGTCCTCTATCAGCTTTTCAAAAGCCTTACTAAGCTTTTCAAACTCTTCCTCCCTAGAAAGTCTGCTGTAACGAACCGGGTTTCCGTCTATCTCAAACTCGACCCCTCTGAAATTCTCTCCATTGCTTTTATCCATTGTCCAGACTTCTCTTGTGCCACTTTCATATCCTTCTACAATGCTTTTACGCATAAAATGATACGCTTTTGCAAGACTTTCTGCACGGCACGGCAGCTCTCCTTCATCTTTCTCTGACATATCCTCATCATACCGGGCTGCCAATCCGCTGTAAAGCTTCCCGCTTACACCGTTCGCATCCTCGCTGTCCAAACGCTGCAATATGTAAGTCCGGCAAAGGCCGTCCATAAGCGATAGACCGCCCATCGCCCCAAATGGCGGCCCTAGTACTTCGTTATACTGAGCTCTGCTACCTGCACCCCCTAAATCCGACAGGCTGTCTCTATAGTACTCTATTCCCTCTAAGGAAATGGAAACCTTATCCTTAGACGCTGCTCTCTGCTCCTCCAGGAATTTATCTGCAAACTGTACAATCTTTGTTCCGTCTTCAGTAACCTTAACCTGAGTATGATTCCGCACATTCAGCCTGTCCAAAATAAATGTGTAGTCTCCGTATATTTTCATGCTGCATCACCATTTACTAAATTATACCTGCCGCATCCTCCGCAGATATTTCATTATCTTTATTATCGGATAAATTTCCAGGGAAGTTAAGGGAACAGCATATTTTATATAAACCTTAGAGAATATCCAAATCCGCCAGTGTTTTAGCCACTCTCTTTACATTCTTGCGATTCTGTACCTCGCCGCTCTTTCCGCCTGTTTTCCTGCACAGATAGATTTCCCCTATTTCCATAGATTTATCAATAGCCTTACACATATCATAGATTGTAAGAAGCGCTACGCTGACTCCTGTAAGAGCCTCCATTTCTACGCCAGTCTTACCTGTTACCTTTACTGTACAGTAGCAGTATATGGCACATTCCGCCGGATTCATCTCAAATTGAACCCGGCAATTGGTAATTGGAAGGATATGGCACATAGGGATCAGCTCAAAAGTTCTCTTAGCTCCCATAATTCCCGCTGTTGCCGCCACGCCGAGTACATCTCCCTTTCCCACAGTTCCTTCTTCAACAGCATCGTAAACCGCCTGGCTTACAAGAATTTTTCCTGCGGCTGACGCCGCCCTCTCTGTGTCATTTTTTCCTGTTATATCTACCATCAACGTTTTCCCATTTTCGTCAAAATGTGTCAGTTCCATCTAATATCCCTCCTGCGTATTCCTTATCCTTGCTATATTAACTATAACAGAAATCAGGCCCTATTGCCAGTAACATTAATATTACAGCTGACTTGAGATCTCCCGCAGAGTGCGCTCTATATTATTTCCATGAACATACAAAATCTTCTGTCCCTTCTTCCGTTCATTCATGATCTTGTAATAAATTCCGTGCTTTAGAATATCTGTATTCACAATAATATATTCCTTATTATGAAGTACTGCCGGGTCAAAATTCATATGATCTGATGCCAGAAACTGACTGTCTGGAAGGCACTGACTCATTTTCTTCTGCCAGTTTTTATGCCCGCCAATTATGACACTTCTGCCCATCCTTCCAATATCTGCCCGTTTTTCTTCCTCCGGCTTTTCCTTTTTTGTACATAGCAAAAGCTTTCGAAGCTCTAAAAGCTCTGCCCGTTCCTTTTCATGTTTTTCTTCTTTTTTCACAATTTCCCTTTTCAAACGTTCCATCTGCCATTCGGTTTCTGCCAGCTCGCATTCTTTGTCCCTCCTTTGCTGCTTAAGCCTGCATATTTGCTCTTCCATATGTTTTATCTCATATTCCATGCTTTTAACAGCATTCTCTTCACAGTTCTGACGGTACTGTATTTCTTCCGGAATATCATTGTCATACATCTTTTCTATCTGCTGGATGTATTTGCACATCGTTGCAAGAAGAAGCAGGTATTTATACTTCTCCCAATCCTTTTCCTCAAAAATAGTACAAAGCATTTCTGCCTCCCATTTTTCCATATGTATCCCCGCTAAAGCGTCCAGCTCTATGTCAAACTGGCTGAAAAGCTGTCCCAGCTTTGCCTGAAACGTACAAGGCTCTACACTGTCCTCTAAAAATGCACTTACATAATACGTACCGGGATTCTTATGCTCTCTTATAAATTTCTTATAGATACGTTTTCCTTCCCTCATATCCTGATTATCATTCTGCCAGCCATTCATAAAATCCCTCTTATGGAGCATCAGCATGCATGCCACCTGGCAGAACTCATAATCATACGCCAGCGGAATGCCAAGATCCTCCGCAATTACCATTTGAATTACCATCTGGGACAGTTCCATTCTCATCTCACGATTCCCATACATAGAGTCCTTATACCTCTTGCCTTCCAGACAGTCAAGCTTTTTAATAACCTTTTTTACCGATTGATATCCTGCATAAATAATGTCCATAATCTCCTTATATTTTCTGTCATTCTCATCTTTCCGAAGCAAAAGAAGCAGACCAGCCGTAATCTTTGCCACTTTTCTTTCCTCCAGCAGAAATTTCCTTAAAAAAGAATCTTTATTATACTCCGATAACCGAAACGCATCCAGACACTCTATAGTATCATCTGCAGCTTTATTAAGCATTCCTCTGCAGCGTTCATTTCGGACAATACCATACACAAGAAACGGAAGTATATCCATCTTCACCTCCTTCTGGTGCATCATTTCTATCGGTTCTAATAATTTCCTCTGCGCATCTGTCAGTCTCTCCCATGCACCTTCCTGAAGCCTCTTTTCAATAATCTTCTCATAGATCCCCTCCCGTCTCACCTCGTTAAGCTCCAGACTTAATGTCACTAAACCATCCTCTTTTGCATCAGTCTGATAAAACATATCATCACATGCCTCCTGTGCCATTGCACGCAGCAAAAGATCTGAAGAGGTCTCCGGTGTTTTCAGGCATTTATCAACAAAGGCTGCTTTCGTATTTACCTTACAGCATAATCCATTATATATAATTTTACTTTTATCCATACAAATCCTCCATGTTTAAAAAATTAACTTTACACATTTTTCACGAAATAGTCTGGCGGACCACCAGAGGCACATCATTTTAACATAATAAAATACTATAATTTCAATAAAATCATAAGCATCACCTCACATTACAAACTTTACTGATAAGGGGTGTGTTTAGAGAATATCCTCCAAGCGAATCACCGAACATCTATAAAAAGATGTATAGAAATAGAAACTCCCGAATGGGAATCTGTGAAATTAGTTTATCATACGTAAAATATAATTGCAAGAAAATTTCCATGTCTGTCTATACAGTCATACTCGTCTTTTTAATATTCTTTTAAAGCCCGGAGAGTTGATTTCCTTTCTCCATCTCAAGAAGCCATATCTTCTTATCTATCCCGCCTGCATATCCGGTAAGCTTCCCACCCGCTCCTAAAACTCTGTGACAAGGTATAATGAGCGAGATGGCATTATGCCCCACAGCGTTTCCAACCGCCCGGGCGGATGTCATGGACAGCCCGTTCCTGCTGCCAATTTTATCTGCAATCTCCCCGTAGGTCATAGTCTGTCCATAAGGAATCGTAAGCAAAAGCTCCCACACTTTCCTGCGAAAAGGCGTCGTCTGCATCAAAAGCGGCGGGATAAAATCTGGCGCTTCCCCGCTAAAATAAATATCCAGCCACTGCACTGTTTTTTCAAAAACCGGGAGGCTTTTTTGTACGGACTCAGCAAAAGGTGTAAAAGTAGAACCAAAATATTTCTGTCCGTCAAACCATAGCCCTTTCAGTGCTTCACCGTCGCTTGCAAGAGTGATTCCGCCAAGGGGAGAATCATAATGATGTATATAGTCCATTTGCCACCTCTAATATTATCTTTATTTATTACTCGCTTTAAAATTTTTATTTTTAATTTTAACATATACAGGTATAACAGGCAACCCGGTAAAAAGATACAGGAGCAGTAACGGCTGCTCCTGTATCTTTTTATTTCCAGTTATCAAATTCTCTAAGCACTTCCTCTAAAAGCTTTCTGCTGCGTATATAATCCTCCTCTTTACACTGGTGATAAGGAAAGATTGCTTTCTCTCTGATGGCAAGCCCCCGGCAGACCATCAGCTTTTTTAAAAGAAGGGATGCGTTTGTTTCAAAGGAATAGACAGGCATAAGTCTTTCCACCAGCGACGCTAAGAAAAACACCTCTTTATGCTGTCCATTGTTTTCCGCCCTTACAAGCGCGCTCCATATTTCAGGAATAATATTAGACAATCCGCCGATGCATCCCGCCCCGTCTATAGTCACATTGAAAAGAAACTGGTTGTCAAATCCCGAATACAGCTGAAACTCTTTCCCCCGCATTTCTGCGCTGATCTGCCCTGTATGATTTGGCTCTAATACGGAATCCTTCATACCTATAATGTTGTGATTCGCCTCCGCCAGCCTGGCAACTGTATCGCTATTCACCGTGTGTCCCGTGCGTTTTGGAAAATTATAAATCAACAGTTCTGCTTCCGTAGATTTTGCTATTTCATCATAATATGCAAAAAGCTGTTCCTGCTGTATGCCATAATAATATGGCCCTATGATTAAGGACGCCCTGTATCCCAATTCTGACGCCTGATTTGTCAAAGAAACGATATGTTTCTTTGACATCCCACCGGTGCCTGCATAAAGCTCTGTCCTTCCGGCCGTATATTCCGCGTAAAACTTAAGATACTCCGCCCGTTCTTCAAAGCTTAAATTCGTAAACTCTCCCGTGGAACCAAGCACTAAAATTCCGTCTACTCCGCCCTCTATGAGAAAATCTATAATCTGTTTTGTCCCTTCATAATCCGGGCTCTCGTCCTCTTTAAAAGGAGTAACCACAGGTGTAATTATTTTCTTCATCTTATATTCTCTCTGTTATTGTTATTGATTCTCACTTAAAATCGTGTTCATCCGGCTCTCCACCTGTTTCATTGCCTCATCAATGGAGGTGCCTTTACCTATCATGGTATTATAGGATTCACCCATTACATCCAGCACCTCTGTATATGCAGGGAATGCCGGCTGCGGCAGCGCATACTCCATACAGTCTATAAATCCCTGAAATGCATCCGTCTGAAAGGCCTCGTCCTCTAACGCCTCTTTGGTAACCGGAAGACGCCCTGACTGTACTGCAAAGTCAACCGCATTTTCCTTATCGGTCATAAATTTCAGATAATCCGCCAGTACGTCGGGATGCTCACAGGCTGTTGTAATCGCATAGCCAGAGGTCTGCAGGCTGGTTACATGTCTTTCCTGGGAAGGTATAGGCACACTTTTAAGCTTACCGTCAAGCTCTGGATTGGCACTGATAATCGCGCCGATTGCATTGGAGCCTGTAATCATTAACCCAGTCTTCTCCTCTGCAAAATATGCAGATGCCTCTGGATATCCCGTCTCGGTTGCTCCCGGAGGAACCACCTCATCCTTTACAGCCAGATCTACAAAACTCTGCAGCGCCTTTTTATAGTTCTCTCCCATAAGGTCAGAAACCCACGCTCCGGAATCATCCTGGTAAACCTCATTGACACCGAATGCCCTTACATACTGGACAAACCTTGTCTCTCCTGAACCATTCTGCGTACCGACCATACTGAATCCCCATGCTCCGTCCTTCGTAAATGCCTTCGCCGCTTCATTAAAATCTTCCATCGTCTCAATTGTATCCATCTTTGCATCTGCAAGCCAGTCTGAGCGGTAAACAAGGCCTACCGGAATTACGTGCCACGGAGCCATCATAAGCTGTCCTTCTATTTTACCGTATTCAACCACCTTTTCGTTCAGGGTATCAATGTACTCCTGCCCAAGAACCTTTTCATGATCTACAATAATTCCCATATCGTATGCCTGCGCCATAAATTCTGTGGGCATAAAAAATGCATCCGGCAGCTCGTCTGAACTGTTGAGGGCCACGATCTTTTTTGCCATTTCATTCACCGGCTGGCCTACCAGATTAATCTTAACATTTGGATGTTCTTCCATATATTTATCTGCCATAGCCTGCTCAAGAGGCGCTTCATTTTCCGTTACCAAAGTAGATAAAATCGTAAGCTCTATCTGCTCTTTCCCGCCGTCTTTGCCGTCATCCGGCTGTCCGCCGTCCTCTTTTTTTCCACAGCCCGCAAACATTCCTGTCAACATACACATGCAAACCAATATACTTAAAATTCGTTTTTTCATTTCCATTTTCTCCTATCTCTTATTGTTTTACCGCTCCTGCTGTCAGCCCGCTGATAAAATATTTCTGTAAAAATACGAATAAAATTATAAGCGGCAGACTGGCAATAACAGATGCAGCCATCATATCATTCCAAAGTATCTTGTAAAATCCATTCAGCTCTGCAATTCCGAGTGGTACGGTTTTAAGCTCTGGATTATTAATCAATATCTGTGCAAACATATACTCATTCCATGCCGTTATAAATGCATAGATCGCAGATGAGGATATCCCCGGCAGCGTCATGGGAAGAACAATCTGCCGAAAGGCTCTCCACCTTGAACATCCGTCTATAATTGCAGCCTCATCAAGCTCCAGCGGTATCGTCTTAAAAAATCCCACCATCATCCACGAGCAAAACGGAATTGTAAATGATATATATACAAGTATCATGCCCAGATAGGTGTCCTTTAACTGGTAAGTACTCAGGACTTTATAGTATGGAATCAGCATCATAATAGAAGGAAACATCTGTGTAACCAGCAGGAAAGTAAGAAAAGACTGCTTCCCTCTGAATCTGAATCTTGTGACTCCATATCCGGCCAGACACGAGAACCCTACGGATAAGATGACAGCGCCAAGGCTGATAATAATACTGTTTTTAAAATAAACTGCAAATGGGTATTCACTCCACAGACGTTTATAAGATTCCAGCGTAGGGTGGTCCGGTATCCACTGCGGAGGTATTGTGATTGTTTCCGACTCCAATTTAACAGAGGTCGATACCATCCACAGTATTGGGATCAGCACAATAACAGCCATAACAATCAAAACTGTATATGTACCGATTCCTGAAAGTATCTTTTTCTTCTTTAAACTTCTAGTCTTCACTTTCCAAAAACCTCCTGTACAGCTTTGTAATCAGCAGACAGATGAGAAATACAACAACGGAAATTGCAGCCGCCTTCCCATATTTAAAATATTCAAATGCCTGCTTGTAAATTTCAATACTGATGATGGATGTATCGTTTCCCGGCCCTCCTTTCGTAAGCAGCTGAATAATTGTATAATGCTTAAACCACCATACAGTATCTAATATCAGGGTTGTCGTCAGCACCGGCTTAATGCTGGGCAGAATCACTCGAAGCAGTGTCTGAAGGCCGCTGGCTCCGTCTACCTTTGCAGCCTCATAAATATCCGATGATACACTCTGCAAAGCGGCAAGAACATTCACCATAACAAGCGGATAGCCTTTCCAGACCGCAACCGCCACAATGCAGAAAAACGCCCAAAATTCATCACTGAGCCAGGATATGTTACTTTCAATAGCTCCCCAGTCTAAGAGAGCGTTATTAATCAGACCATAAAGCGGATTTAAAAGCCATTTAAAAATAAGCGCCACCACCACGTCCGGCATAAGCCATGGAAGAATTAAAATAACCCGGAAAAACGTAATGGTCTTTCCCTTCCGGTTTAACGCAATTCCAAGAAGAATGCCGAGAAGAAAGTGGATCAGAATAACCAAAAAAGTAAATTTTAACGTGATCCATATTCTGTTAAAAAAATCAGAATCACTGAAAATCGAAAGATAGTTCTTTACTCCTACAAAATTCCATTTATTTGCTAGATTTGTCTCAAAGAGACTGATATACATCCCATATAAAAGAGGATATACAACCAGCGCAGCAAGGGCGATAATTGCCGGTGTGATAAATAAGTAAGGAGTAATCTGCCGCATATTTAAAGCCCGATTGTTAAAACTTGGTTTATCCTTCCTTTGTAGTGACACGAATTGCACCTCCTACCATTCTCCCAGGGAATTGTCCTCACTGAAATATTCCACCGGACATGTATAATGCCCGTCATACGCAAGAGACTTTACAACATCCTCATTCACTTCAAATCCAAGACCAGGCCCCTGGGGTATGTCTATATACCCGTCTTTAATGACAAAGGGTTTTTTAAAGATCTCTTTTCCTAAATCATGACCCTCTTCCATTGTCGGATGCTCCTGTGCGGTAAAATTAGAAATGCATGTATCAATCTGCAGACATGCCGCCAGTGCAATGGGCCCAAGCGGATTATGGGGCGCCAAAGAACAATAATAGTTTGCACCCATTGCCGCGATCTTAAAGGTCTGTAATATCCCTCCGCAGTGGCACAAATCAGGCTGCAGCACCTTCGCCGCCTGCTTTTCAATTACTTCCCTGAATCCCCATGTTGTGAACAGTCTCTCTCCCGTCGCAATGGGGATCGACGTTTTTCTGGCAAGCTCCGCCATCACATCCACGTTCTCTGGAAGAACCGGCTCCTCGATGAACATCGGATGGAACGGCTCCAGCTCCTTAAAGAGAATCGGCGCCATGGCCGGTGAAACCCTTCCGTGAAAATCAATGGCAACGTCAATCTCTGCACCTACCGTTTCACGGATTCTTGAAAATTTATCTACAAATTTCTCAACGGTCTTAAACGTATCAATATGGCGGATCGGTGCATGCATGGGAAGTTTCAGAGACTTAAATCCATCCTTCACCCTCTTTTTTGCAAGGAACGCCGCCCTGTCCGCGTCCGCATAATCTTCGTTGGGCGCAATGTGGGCGTACATCCTCACTTTGTCCCTGCATCTCCCGCCAAGCATCTGCCAGACCGGCATGTTGAAGTATTTTCCTTTAATATCCCAGCACGCCTGCTCAATCCCGCTAATGGCGCTTACCAAAATAGCGCCCCCGCGGTAAAAGGAACCTCTGTAGAGCAAATGAAAAATATGCTCGATATCCATCGGATTCTTTCCGATTATTTCTCTTGCAAATACTTTAACCGCTTCTTCGACCACCGTTCCTTTCCCTTCGAGCACCGCTTCTCCCCATCCACTGATTCCCTCGTCTGTTTCAATCTTTACAAACAGCCATCTTGGTTTTACCTGAAAAGTTTTAACTGCTCTTATTTCCATAATTTCCCTCCTTTTTTCGAACGTTGTCCGTTATTTCGAACAACCAGCTTGTAAATACTATAGCATAGTAACTTCTTTCAGTCAATGTTTTGTTCCCAATTTTTTGTTTTTATACATTAAAATGACATTTTCCACAGATTTATCATATTATTTTTATACATTATGCCTTAATCTTTCTTTTTTTAACATCCATTGACATTTTTATCAACAAATGCTACACTGTATTTATATTGTTCGGATATACGGATATATTTATATAATTTCGGACACACTATACTCACCCAAAACAGAAAGGATCTTGCGAAGATGAAAGAACCCAAAATCAATAAAGCTGTTTCACGAGCTGTCGATATACTGGAATACATAGCTCACACAAAAGAATCTGTTACATTGGCAGAGCTCAATAAAAATCTGGATTTTCCTAAAAGCAGTATTTTTGACATTATGCAGACGCTGGTAGATAAAAAAATGCTGGCCTTTGATCCTGTTTCAAAATCATACTTTCTGGATATAAAGTCCTTCGAAATAGGCAATGCATTCTTGAGTAAAAATGACATTCACAGCATTGCGCTCCCTTACTTAAAAAACATCAGCGAACAAACAAGCGAAACTGTATTTATGGCTGTTGAAAATAATGGCATGATTGTCTATCTTGACAAGGTGGAAGGAACTTCCCCTACAAGAACTACCTGCAATATAGGGGACAGAAATTCCATGCACTGCACCGGACTTGGCAAAGCGATGCTGGCCACCTATCCTATAGAAAAAATACGCCTGATTACGGGCGGCGGCGCTCTTCAGGCCCACACGAAAAACACGCTGAAATCCTTTGACGCACTCATGGAAGAACTGCAAAAGACCAGAGAGCGGGGATATTCCATCGACAACTGTGAAGATACAGATTATGTGTTCTGCGTAGCCTGCCCGATTCTTAACGTCACAGGAAAATGTATCGCTTCTATAAGCGTTTCCTGCGTATATACACCTGCCGTGGAAGAGAAAATTGATTTTTACAGCCAGCTTATCTCCAAAGCCGCATTAGAGATATCCAATAAGTTTGGCTATCTCGGAAACTCTCTTTTTGACCCCCTCCAACCTTAACTGCAGGAGAGAACTGTTATGGCCGAATTCATATCCTTTGGAGAGACAATGATGGTATTTTCCCCGGAGTCTCCCGGTTCGTTAAAATATAAACACAACTACAGCTGCAAAGCAGCGGGGGCCGAGACAAATACTTTAATCGGCGTCCAGAAATTAGGCCATTCCACGGGATGGCTCAGCCGTCTCGGAAAAGACGGCCCCGGCGAATTTGTATTAAGCCAGATTCAGGCAGAAGGGGTAAATACGGACCATGTGCAATTAGATTCCTGCCATGCAACAGGAATCATGCTTAAGCAGCTCCGCTCCCACGGCGAAACCTCCGTATTTTATTACCGCAGCGGCTCTGCTTTTTGCCATGCCTCCCTGTCTGACGCCGCTTATCGTTTTCTGTCTGACGCCAGACTCTTTCATTTTACAGGTATTACGCCTGTTTTAAGCGAGGCCTGCAAAAAAGAGCTGGATAAGATTCTTGTTTTTTGCCGCGCCAAAAAAATACCGGTAAGCTTTGACCCCAATGTCCGATTAAAGCTTTGGAAAAATAAGGATTACAGAGATCTGATGAAACGCTATATCACACTTTCCGATTATGTTATGCTGGGCGCCAAAGAGGCCGGTATTATTTTCGGGGAAGCGTCTATAGAGGGTTTTGCCGCAAAGATATGGAACATTGCTCCTTCGCTTTCTTTTCTTGCGATTAAAAACGGCGCAGAAGGCGCCTATGTATACGATAAAACAGATGCACACTTTATAAAGCCATACCCCTGTACGCCTATAGACCCTGTCGGCGCGGGAGATGCTTTTAACGCTGGATTCCTTGCCGGAATCCTTGAAGGGCAGGATCTGAAAACCTGCGGAAGAATTGCCGCCATATGCGGCGCGCTGGCAACGGAAACTGTGGGAGATATTGAAGGGCTGCCCGGCCGGGAGGAATTGATGTATCATTTAGCCTCCAGTCCGCTGCCGCCGGAACGATGAAAGGAGAAACTGATGGATATAAAAGAAATTGTTACAGCCCATCCCATTATTGCCATACTTAGGAATATCGAAAACACGCTTCTTCTTCCCTATGTTGAAAGTATATTGGAAGGAGGTATAGGCGCTGTGGAAATAGCCGTGAATTCTCCGGAGGCATTTGAGCAGATCCGTCTATTGCGGGAAAACTTCGGCAGCGGCCTGCTGGTTGGAGCCGGAACTGTGACCAGTGAAGACAGAATGCAAAACAGCCTCGACGCCGGCGCCTCTTTTTTCCTGACGCCGTCTGTCAGCGAAGAATTATTATTACAGTTTAAAAAACTCGGTCTTCCGGTTCTCCCGGGCGTACTGTCGCCGTCCGAGGTTTCACTTTGCCTAAAGTATGACATGAACATCATGAAATTGTTTCCTGCCGGCGAACTTCCTCTCTCCTACATCCGCAGTCTCAAGGGGCCTTTTAACACTGCGGAATTTGTAGCAGTGGGAGGCGTGAACGCCGGCAATATGGCTTCGTTTTTTCATGCCGGATTTCTGGGAGTCGGAATCGGAAGCTCCCTTGTACCGGAGGATAAGCTTCGCGCCAGGGACTGGACATACATCCGGGCGCATGTAAAACAGCTGGTGGACATGTCCCGCCAAAGGACAAGTCCACGTGCATAAAAGATTTTTGTGAACTTTCCATGATGCCTCTTGCATTATCCGATAAAATGTACTACAATTAGAAACTGTTGTCAGGGGATTCTGGGTTATGCAATACACAGACAGCAACAGGGGAGGAATTACATATGCGTATAAATAAGAACTACGGCACAACTGCCGAGGGGTATGACGACAGCTACAGGGACGTTCTGTCCGCCCTGTCAGAGCTGGATGATAGGACAGATATTGACTATGTAAAAGAAAACTGTAAATATGAGAAGACAAAAATCTCGCGGCATCCCCGCATGGATTTTCATCCTCTGCAGCATGCCGCGAAACTTTTGTCCTGCTTTATTCCGAAAAGGTGCGCTTAAAGCGCGCCCTTCTATCCTTCTTGAAACAGAGCCTTAACTGCCGGATAGATTTTCCTGAACTTCTGGTATCTTTCTTCATATTTTGCCACCAGTTCTTCTTCCGGCTCCACGGTGTCTGTCACTTTCACAAGCTTTCCAGCCGCTTCTTCTACACTTCCGTACTCGCCGCAGCCGACTGCCGCCAAAATGGCTCCGCCGTAACCCGGGCCTTCTTCGCTTTCGATTACATCCACCTTAAGATTCATGATATTGGCGATCATCTTTTTCCACAGCGGACTTTTCGCCCCGCCGCCGCAGATCTTTGTGCGGTCTATTTTTACTCCAAGGCTTCGCGCCACCTCCAGAGAATCCCTCAGACCGAAGGCTACGCCCTCCAGGACTGCCTGGGTCATATCCGCTCTTGTGGTATCCATGGTCATTCCAATAAAAGTTCCTCTTGCCTTCGGGTCATTATGCGGCGAACGCTCTCCCATAAGATAGGGAAGGTAAAACACCTGATTGTTTCCCAGATTCTTAATGTCCGCCTGCTCGGCGGCGAAGTCCTTTGTCTTTAGAATCTCCTCGCTCCACCATTTGTTACAGGACGCCGCGCTCAGCATGCACCCCATAAGGTGATAGCAGCCGTCCGCATGAGCAAAGGAATGAAGCGCGTTATTTTCATCCACCCCAAAAGTTTTACTGGAAATAAAAATCGTTCCCGACGTTCCAAGGGAAATGTTGCACATGCCGTCTCCCACAGTACCTGTGCCTACCGCGGCGGCGGCGTTGTCTCCCGCCCCTGCAATAATCTTAACATTATCTGAAAGCCCCATACTTTCTGCCAGCTCCGGTTTTAGAACACCCACAGCCTCATAACTCTCATACAGCTTCGGAAGCTGCTCCTCTTTCACACCGCAGATTTCCATCATAGGCCTGGACCAGCATTTCTTTTTCACATCCATAAGAAGCATGCCGGACGCGTCGGAATAATCCGTACAATGTACGCCGCTTAAGCAGTATGCAAGGTAATCCTTCGGAAGCATAATTTTTGCAATCTTCGCAAAATTTTCCGGCTCATTTTCTCTCATCCACAGAAGCTTGGGCGCCGTAAAACCGGCAAAGGCTATATTTGCCGTATACTCGGAAAGTTTCTCCTTACCGATTACCTCATTCAGATAATCCGTCTCTTTTCCTGTCCGGCCGTCATTCCAGAGAATCGCGGGACGGATCACCTTGTCTTCCTTATCAAGCGCTACAAGACCGTGCATCTGGCCGCCAAAGCTGATTCCTGCAACCTGAGCCCTGTCTGTTTCCGAAAGCAGCTCTTCCATTCCCTCGATCGTCTTCTCATACCAGTCCTTCGGATTTTGCTCCGACCAGCCCGGGTGCGGGAAATATAACGGATATTCTTTTGATACAATCTTATGGATTTTTCCTTCGCCGTCCATAAGCAGAAGCTTTACGGCTGAAGTCCCCAGATCAATTCCTATATATAGCATATGTTCCTCCTGTTTTGTTCCTGTTCGCTCCGTACACCGGAACCATTATTTCCACGGGTTCTCTGTCGGATACCTTACGCCTGCCGGCTGATTATAACCAATCTCCTCCACCGGAACGCCGATATATTTAAACACTTCAAAGAGCGCTTTCCCATAGTCGCCAAATGCAACCGCCCCGTGATGAGGGAAGTTTTTCTCGATTAAGACATGACGGTAAAATCTTCCCATTTCCGGAATCGCAAAAATGCCGATTCCCCCGAAGGAACGAGTGGCAACCGGAAGGACCTCTCCCTGCGCAATGTAAGCACGAAGCTGGTTGTCCGCCGTACTCTGAAGACGGTAGAAGGTAATATTGCCGGGCATAATATCTCCCTCAAGGGTTCCCTGTGTTACTTCCTCCGGAAGCGCCCTCGCCATAATGAGCTGATATTTCATTTCACAGAAGGAAAGCTTGGAGGACGCTGTGTTCCCGCAGTGGAATCCCATAAAGGTATCCTTGTGCGTATAGGGGAATTTGCCCTCCACATCCTCTTTATATAAATCTGCCGGAACATTATTGTTAATATCCAGAAGAGTTACCACATCCTCGCTCACAACCGTTCCGATAAATTCACTGAGCGCTCCGTATATATCCACCTCACAGGAAACCGGAATCCCCTGGGCAGTCAGGCGGCTGTTTACATAGCACGGTACGAAGCCAAACTGTGTCTGGAAAGCCGGCCAGCATTTTCCCGCAATCGCAACGTATTTCCGGTAGCCTCTGTGCTCTTCTATCCAGTCTTTAAGCGTAAGCTCATACTGGGCAAGCTTATTCAGAATTTCCGGCTTTTTATTGCCCGCCCCGAGCTCCTCTTCCATCTCCTTTACAACAGCCGGGATTCTCTCATCCCCGTCGTGCCTATGAAATGCCTCAAACAAATCAAGCTCCGAATTTTCTTCAATCTCAACGCCCAGATCATAAAGCTTTTGAATCGGCGCATTGCATGCAAGGAAATTCAGCGGCCTCGGTCCGAAGCTTATAATTTTAAGGTTATTTAAGCCGATGACCGCTCTCGCAACCGGACGAAATTCCCGGATCATCTCCGCACATTCTTCTGCCGTCCCTACCGGATACTCTGGAATATATGCCTTTACCTTACGAAGCTTTAAGTTGTAGCTGGCATTTAACATACCGCAGTATGCGTCGCCTCTGCCATGAATCAGATTGTCTCCCCGCTCCTCGGCTGCAGCGATAAACATTTTCGGTCCGTCAAAATGCTTTGCAAGAAGTGTTTCTGCGATTTCCGGTCCAAAGTTTCCAAGATAAACAACAAGGGCGTTGCATCCGGCCTCCTTAATGTCCTCTAATGCCTGTACCATATGGATCTCGCTTTCTACGATGCAGACGGGACATTCATAGATTTCCTCTGCTCCGTATTTCTCAGTGTAGGCCTTTATAAGCGCCTCCCGCCTTGTAACAGACAAGCTCTCCGGAAAACAGTCCCTGCTTACTGCAACTACTCCGATTTTTAATTCTGGCATGTTGTTCATAACATTCTACTTCCTTTCCTATTCATTCTCACTTTTTCAGTTCAATATTCTCTCCTCTAAGCCCGCAAAAAGCCCCTTCTATTCCAGCCTCCTCATGGGCGATAAGCCATTTATTCTTTGCTGTAATAAGCTTCTCCTCCCCCTGCTCTCCAGCTGTAAAACCAAGTTCCTTATTCGTTCCTGCCGGAAGAATCACCACCGCCCTAAAGCCTGTGTCCTCTGCCATACACGGCGCATAATGAAGCGTCGTGGCGTACATTTCCACCGCTGTTCCTGCAGGTACAAAAAACGCTTCCACCTGCGAGGTATCATATGTAAAATCCTCTCCGATATCCTGCTCCATGCCTGTCAGGAGAATCATATCTGTAACCGCCACATTTACCTCTGAAGAACGGTGATATTCCAACGCATTCAGCTTCCTGTTCTTACCGTTGCAGTATCCAATCTGAATCGGCAGGCCTCCGAATGCACGGTCTTTAAATTCTGCTGCCTCAGGGAGAGCTTCCAGTTCCTCCACTGACGGTACGTAAATCACCTCGTCTGGAAGCGGTGTATGCTTCATAGCCTCCAAAAGACCTGAAAGCGCATAACCATCTAAAACACGTCCATACTTTCCAAAGGACTTGTCCGTTACCTTTTGCACAATCATGCTGTTTCCTCCTTATCACGTATTAAGACTTCTAAAATACCAATACTAATATAATAACAGAAAGCCCCGGAGCTCTCGACCTAATAATCGTCCAATCCGGGGCTGTTTTTTGTCCTTTTTAATTGCGTTTTCCTCTGTACTTACTTGGAGGCATCCCATATTTCCCCTGAAATGCTCTTGTAAAAGCCTTACTGCTTGCAAATCCATGCTCCATAGCAATACTGCTTATCGTCTGCTCTGAATTCACAAGCTCCTGATATGCATGCTCCAGACGAACGTTCTGCAGATATGCCTTATAGTTTATTCCCGCATACCGTTTCAGCATCTTTGAAAGATACGCAGGAGAATATCCGAAAATCTCAGCCAGTGATTCAAGAGACAAATCTGCCTTATAATTCTCCTTAATATAGTTGGTAATCATAGAGAGCCCTCCAAGCTTTTTATTCTGCTTTAGCACATCAGAAGTCACCTCTTTCTCCCGGTACAACGATACAAGAAGATAAAGCAGCATATAATACCGGCTTACCACCTTCATCTCATAACCATACTGCTTCTCACAGTAGGTTGTATACATATCCCGGATCAGTCCCATAATCTCTGTATCCTGCTCACATCTGCCGTGAGTAAAACGAATAAATTGTTCCGCCGTGTAATATTTCTCAAAGGTCTTTAAAGGAATCTGCAGCACAACGGTATAGTTCCGGCTGCCTGCGTCAATAGAATGTATCTCATTAGAATTCACCAGCATAAATTCACCTGAATAAAGGGGATATACCTCATTATTCAAATAGAAGTCAAGATGGCCTTCAAAAACTGCAAATATTTCCACTGACCGATGCCAGTGTTTGTCCCGAAAGTAGTTCCCGCAGGCTCCCTCAAAAAGAAACATCTTAAAAGGCAAATCTTTATTTGGCATAATAAGCTCGTGGCAAAACTCCATATCCTTTCTTCCCCCTTAAAGAATGTTTACAGTCTCTAAGCAGTCTCTAGCCCTCTTCTTCTACTTCCTCCTCCGCCTGTTCCAGGAAATCCGCATCTTTTGTCTTCAGCCTCGGAATCAGTCCCTTTGCAAATCTGCCCTTCCCTCTGTTCTTCACATAAAAGAAGCCGATAACAGAAAATACAACTGCACCCACAAAATTAACGATCAGATCCTTCATCGTATCAATCAGGCCGATATCCAGATATCCTCCAAGCCCTAGGCTCTGTCCATTTACAATAACGTCTGTAATTCCTTCAATCCCTATAGGAATATTACTGTTGGTGGGATCAAGCATAACAGAATGAATACTGCTCACAATCGTATCTTTCTGCATATCCAATCCGAAAATAGTGTCCATGCCAAATTCAAAAAATTCCCATATCACCCCAATTGTCATGGAAAAACAAAACGCAACCACCGCCATGTACGCCGGGGACAGCTGAAAGGATATCCTTTTACTCCGGTTCAGAATATCTACAAGCGCAAATCCAATTGCCGCCGCCAAAAAACCGTTCATTGTATGGAGGACTGTATCCCAAAATGGAAACCGGATATAATAAGACTGAATTTCTCCTAATATTTCCGCTGCAAAAATAAAAAACAATATAATAATTTCAAGCGCTGTAGGCAGCTCAATCTTAAGCCTTACCTGAATAAAGCTGGGTATAACCAGTAGTATCAGTGTCAGCGCACACAGGAATACATTTTCATAATTTCTATTAAATATTTGAAGAATCATCATCAGTATTACAAGAACACGAAGCACTACATATACAATAAAAGAGCTTTTATGCTCCCTGAGTTCCATATGGAGTGCCTTTTTCATTACACGGAACTTCTTTTTAAGCTTCATCTTTTTCGTCCCTCTAGTTAATATAATCTCTTGTCAGTTCAAAAAGTTATCTATAATTACGCTTTCTGCCTCTTCCTCGGTCATCCCCATTGTCCGAAGCTTTACCAGTTGTTCATCATTAATTCTTCCGATTGCCGCCTCATGTATAATTGCAGCGTCCAGATGCCTTGCATTGATTTCTGGAATAGAACTCACCTCAGCGTGATCCATGATTATAGAATCGCACTGTACATGAGCATGGCATCCTGCATTTCCCACTGCTTTAGGATGAAAAATCTGCTTCGAACTTCCTTTGGCTACCGAGCGGGAAACAATCTGGGCGGAACTTCCTTCTCCATTCATCTGCACCTCCATATTGGAGACTGCCGTCTGATTGTCATGGGTCATAAGCTTTTCTATCACATACAGCTTCGCACCCTTCTCCATCGTAATATTTGTCTCTCTCCGGGTAGAATCTACCCCCTTAATCTGGGCAGTGTCCAGAGTAAACACAGAGTCCTCTTCCATATAAATATTAGTAACAGGATTCAATACCTTTGCACCAATGCCAGTACCCTCACCATAGTGCTTTTCCTCATAGCGGACATTTGCCCCCCTCGCTACGTGGAAGGAATGGATTCCGTCATGACGGCTTTCATTACAGCCGCTGTTGTGAATGCCGCAGCCCGCTGCAATGGTAACCTCCGCCCCTTCTGCAATGAAGAAATCATTGTATACAATATCCGATATACCAGAGGAGTCTACTACTACCGGAATGTGCACTTGCTCTCCCTTGGTGTTTCCGTCAATGTACACGTCAATACCAGACCTATCTTCTTTTTTCTTTATTTTAACATGCTCGCTGTCTCCATGGCATAGAGTGGTTCCATTATGCCTGAGGCTGAATGCCCCCTCCTGCTTAAAGCCAGATTCATCAATTTGCTTTAGTATCTTTTCTGTGATTTGGTCTAATGTCATTTATATAACCTCCTTATCTGGTGAGACAGGTGCATGATGCATCGGTACAGTTCATAAGGGTAGGGAGAATGTCCTCTTTAGCCCCGATTGCCCCAATTCTGCCGTCCTCAATTACCATGATTCTGTCTGCCATCTCAATGATTCTCTCCTGATGAGAGATAAGAATCAGGCTCTGCTCTTTCTTTTCATGAATTCGCTGAAACTGCTCCACCAGCATAGAGAAGCTCCAGAGATCAATTCCCGCCTCCGGCTCATCAAAGATACACAGCTTATGTGTCTTTGCAAGTACTGTGGCAATCTCCAGGCGCTTCATCTCTCCTCCTGAAAGCGTAGCGTCCACCTCTCTTGTAATATACTCATTGGCACACAAGCCGACACCGCTTAACATTTTACAGCACTCATGTTTTTTAAGCTCTCTTCCTGCCGCAAGAGATAAAAGACGGATGACCGTCATCCCCTTGAATCTGGGCGGCTGCTGGAACGCAAAGCCGATTCCCGCATTTGCCCGGTGATTGATATCATAAGCAGTAATATCCTCTCCGTCTAGAATAATCTGTCCCTCATCTGCTGATTCAATTCCCATCAACACCTTTGCAAGAGAGGATTTCCCCCCTCCGTTAGGTCCGGTGATGACAAGCATCTCTCCGTCAGCTGCATCAAAACTGATATTTTTAACAATGCTTCTTTCTATTCCATTTTCATTTACTTTGAATGTCAGATTTCTAACCTCAAGCATGGGTATTCCCTCCTGAATGCTTTTCTTATATTCTGTACACATATAAAAACTGCTAAACATCTGCAGATATAATACATTATAAGCCATACAAATTGAGAATTCAAGGTTGCTGTTATGGCAGTAGTACACTAGGTGGGAACTCCTATGCATTATATACTAGCTCCAAACAGAGCCAAATACGAAAGAAGGGAGAGTTCTAAAATCAACCTTGACATGGAGCGCTAAAAACGCATCTATTTGGAAAAAATAAAACCAAAGCTTTTATCTCTCACTTCCAGTTCCATTTCTCTCATTAATTCAGAAAACTATCGAACTGGGGGCTGGATCTATTTCCTAATATTAAAACATCCATTTCAAGAGGCAGGCGTGCAAAGTTTTCGTTTCTATTTTGTTTCACCTTGTACGCAGTGACTCCTTGCAGTAAAAGATTATCCTAATAAAGTCCTTCATTAATTTTTAATTTATGTAAAGCCACCTCATACCACCTCCTTTTCTCTTGCCAATTTCTTAAATCTCTCCTATAATTTAATTACAGGCAGTGGATTATTATTATGATAAATACAGTATAATGCATGAAATAAATAATTATCTCATTTACTTCGTGCCTAGTGTAGCTATCATTGATATAACCGCTTCGGCGCTTATATAGAATACAAAAGAAAAGAAAGGGAAAAATATAGCAAATTGTTGTATATGCGGGAACAAATTAAGCGGTTGGGGAGCAGATAAACTCACATTAGAGCCGGGCAAAGAATGTTGCCATCTCTGCGCACCTATGATTAGGAGTCTATATGAAGCTGACAATGGTAATACATTTTTCTTTCAATATGAAAAACTTTGTAGAGCAATGGATGCGCATGCCACACCTTATGAGATTAGAAAAATATTAGAAGACAAATACAATGAAATAGTAACATCTAAAGGGTTTGTTGACACAAGAAACAATATTCAATGCTTTATCTGCGGGCAATTCATTGAGGCTAATACAGAAATTTGTCCTAACTGCGGTACTATTTTCAGTAGTCCATTGGCAAGAGGAAAAAATGAATAATAATTATGCTATACGCGGATGGCATCTTCATAGCGCTTTCACAAACGAAGTCGGAAAGAATGCTGCTCTAGGAATTAATGCTACCATTAATCAAACTATTTTAATTTTTGAACGCTGCATAAAACCAGAAGAAAAATAAAGATTTACCACATATAAAAAATCTAACAGAGACTATATGAGCTATTATGCTTATAATAAATGCCTGCAGGAAAATGCTAAAAAGCTGTGAATCCAACCAATCCACAGCTTTTTATCTTTTAGGCTCAATGCGGATGACAGGACTTGAACCTGCACGGGATACCCACCAGATCCTAAGTCTGGCGCGTCTGCCAATTCCGCCACATCCGCATATACATAAACAATTATGTTTTTACATCCTTCTAAACAACAAAAATACTATCTAAAGAAATATTCTCCCAAGATAGCATTTTAACTGAGCGTGCGGGGATTCGAACCCCGGACACAAAGCTAAAATCAGTAGAAAACAAGGAGATCACGTCGTCTATATAGGTGTTGTTCTCAAATTGTTCTCAACTGTTCTTTTACCTATCTGGAAAATACAAGTACTATCATATCAGTATAATCATCTTTTGTCAAACATGAATTTAAAATCTCGCAATTTCTATATTCCACCATTTTTTGATATTGATTTTCATAATCGCTTTATTCCATAAAGTTCAAACGTCTGAACTCCCTCCATATCCTACCAACATTTTACACCGCACAACACCGCCTTTTTCTTTGTTCGTCCCTCATCAATAAACAGCGATGCCAACGGCACGGACAGAGCGACGGTTCCTAACAGGGCGGCGGGTCGGCTGTCCGAGCGTCAGCTTTCCACAACATAAATTTCATTTGATATTTTCAGCCATTCACAAACAAATTTTTACAATTTGCAATTTAGGTACATGAGACTTTCAGTCAAGACATGAACGGATTAGACACAACTTGCTTCCCCCTAGGGAGGGGGCTAGGGGGCAAAAAATTTTGCTCAAGTGTAAATGTGCTTTCCAACATTTACACTTAAAATTTTTGTTTTGGGGGGTAACGGAATGGTACAAAAATAGTTACTCCCTTCTCCGTCAGGACAAAAAGCATCTACAATTTCACCCATTCTATATCTTCTTTAATAGGATATGTATTCACCAGTGTATCATAATATGCTTTATCCACTTCTTCCCCATCATCAGCCATACACTCTTCGCTCCTGCTGTACATAGGGCCTAAACTACTCCCCGGATATACCCATACTCCGTCTACAAATTTTGTTCCTGCGGATTCTCCGGCAAGCTGATAAAAGAGGGTTCCGTACCATGCACTGCCATTTTCTTTTTGTATTTTCATTATTACATTATTGGTACAAACGAAGTAGAATGACTGGATTCCCATATCCCCAACATCAAATAGCCTTTGAGGCGTTCCCTGTATACATGTATAGATGTCATAGGTTGTATAAGAAGCCGGATTCCCTTCGGCAACATCCGCAATAAACAGTTCTTCCATACCATTGCCATCTATATCTATCAATGCATAGCTTAACCCTGCCGGAATTTCCCCAATCCCTCCAAAAACATTCATATTGACATTGGGATAGGTTTCCGTAAAATCATCATCACCGCCAGTCATAAGCATGCCTTTCTGTGCACGGTATTGCTGCAGGATATTTTCGTAACATGCCCCGGCATCAAAGTTTTCCTCTGTGCCTGTGTCATTTTCTAATTTCAAGCCTATTTGGAGCTCGTACCTCTCCAGTTCCTGAAGCTTATACCACTGCATATCTGATTTCAGCGGATATTTGTTCTGCATTTCCTCATAAAACGCTTTTGTCGTATCCAATACTCCCAATCCGCCGTAATCCTGCTCAAAGTAATGTCCTCCGTCTTGTCCCGCGCCTTCTTTTATGGTCATTTCAACGGAATTTTCCCTTAACTCATAATAGGTTACATTATTTATGTCGGCTCCGCCACTGCCATTTTCTCTTATCAGCCCATTGTCACATATATAATACCGCACACGCTCCCCGATAAAATTCTGTTCGCCAAGGGGAGTTACACCAAACCCTGCCGACACTGACAATTGTTTTGCACTTCCAGCTTCATATCCATATAATTCCATCAGGATATAATTCGAGCTGTCTCCGTCAAGAAAGTATCCGATAAACAGTTCAGGAATTCCGTCACCGCATAAGTCTGACAAGGTAAAATAGAGAGGCTCCGAACACCCATTTCCAAAAAGCAATGAGTTCACATGCGGATACTGGCTTGCATCCCCTGAATATCCTCCGGCCTCCGCATCCCGATATTCCTTAAGGACAGAAGCATAGTATTGCTCTGCAAGAGCAAATGCCTTGAGCTTTTCCTCATAATTTTTAATTACCTCTACGTTTGCCTTCTCGATTTTATTGAGTTCCTTTTCATAATTTGAATCAAAAACCTCCGGCTCAACCGTTCCCTTATACCAACTCTTTTCTTCAAAATATTCCTTATACTTTTCCTCTGTAAAAATCCTGCCATGCCGTGCAAAAATCTCATTTCTTGCAAAGCCAAGCTGTTCTTCTGTCAAGCTTTCTAAGTCCTCATCCGTCAGGTATTCCTTGTCACTATAAGGGAATATGTACTCTTCTTCGTTAATATCGTCTTCCTTTATTTCCTTCCCGGATACTTCTTGTGTATCGGTAACCTTAGCATCCTTTGCTTCCGGCTTTTTACTGCGGAAATAGAAAAGTGCCAAAACCATTATAAGTATAACGGCAATTACTGCACTTCCAATCAGAACATATAGCTTAAAGTGTTTCCCACGGTTTTCCTTGTCATTTTTCCCAGAACAGGCCTCCCTTTCCTTTATCCTGTTTTTTTTCGTATTTTCAACAACATCCTTATCTTCCCGTCTTTTTCCAATCCCTGCTCCGCACTTTGGACAGACTAAAGTATTTTCTTCTAATTCCTTTCCACACTGACTGCAAAACATTATAATCCTTCTCCCATTGCTTTATTTAATTCCGTTATATTCTCAATTTCTGCCTCATTCCTCTTCTCCATCTGTCTCCTCTATAAATATATTTGAATAAATAAACGGCGTCACCTCTTCCCCTTTTTCATTTATAAGACCCCATATCCACTCTGTATTACTCACTGCCGCCAAACCATTAGACCCAAATTGCTTCGCATCCATATATTGGCATTCGATTATCTCCTCTCCCTTTTCATTTATATAACCCCATAGACTCTCTGTATTACTCACTGCTACTAAACCATTAGACGCAAACTTATATATACTACTATATTGACATTCGATTACTTCCTCCCCTTTTTCATTTATACAGCCACATACTTCATCCACATTTCTCACATACGCCAAGCCATTAGGTTGAAATTCCGATATGTACGTGTACTCATTCTGAAGTTTTAATGTCTCTTCTCCTTTTTCATTTATATAGCTGATTAATCCACCTGCATTTAACACCATTGCCAAGCCATTAGGCTGAAAATCGTCTGCCTCCTCATATTGGCATTCGATTACCTTCTCTCCTTTTTCATTTATGTAGCCCCATAATCCATCTGCATTTAACACCTTTGCCAAGCCATTAGGCTGAAAATCGCCTGCCTCCTCATATTGGCATTCGATTACCTTCTCTCCTGCCTTATTTATATAGCCCCATAATCCATATGGCTCTTCCACCAGTGCTAAACCATTATCCCCAAATTCTCCTAGAAATTCATATTGGCAGCTTATTACCTCTTCTCCTTTTTCATTTATATAACCATTTAAGCTATCAGTGTATTTCGTCCCCCTAACCACAAGCGCTAAGTCACTTTCTCCAAAAGTGTTAACCGTTAAATACTGACACTTTACAACTTCCTCTCCTTGTTCATTTACATAACCATATACACTATCTAAACCTGCTATATTTTGTACAATTGCCAATCCATTAGGCTCAAAGTCGCGTATTTCTCCATATTGGCATCCTACAACCATCTCTCCTCTTTCATTTATACAGCCATAACCACTCCCATTATGTACCACCGCCAAGCCATTAGTCTGAAAATCATCTGCACTTACATATTTGCATTCTATCACTTCCTCCCCATTTTCATTTATATAACCATATCTCCCATCCGCATTATATACTTTTGCCAACCCGTTAGAAGCAAAACTATATATAGTCTCATATTCACGCTGGATTTCTACTACTACTTCTCCGCTTTCGTTTATACGCCCCCATAACCCTCCTGTATTTTTCACGGTTGCTAAACCATCGGACGTAAAACTTCCCGCATTCTGGTATTGGCATTCAATTACTTCTTCGCCTTCTTCATTTATATAACCATATAACTCGTTTTCTGCACTTTGTACTTTTGCTAAACCATTGGCCTCAAAATCCTCCGCATTCTGATATTGACATTCGATTACTTCTTCACCTTTTTCATTTATATAACCATACAACTCATTCTCCGCATTTTGTACGCGTATTAATTGTTGTTCTGGTTTCATTCCATTGGTTTCCTGTTTTGGTGAATTCTTCGTTTCCTTCACTCCTTCTATTTTTGATTTCCCAAATGGTTCAAATGCAACACACACAATTCCTATACATACCACTGCCGCAACTAAAAAATATATTATCTTTCCAGTTTTGCCGGCTTTTCCTGCTTTTTCTTTTATTTCCTTTTTAACAGGCTCCATCCTTTCTACCGGTTTCCCACAATAAATACAAAATTTATCCTCTTCCTTAATTTTCTTTCCACAGTATTTACAATACATTTTTCTCCTCCTTTTAAAGCAGTGCAACCTACAACCAAAGCAATGGCCATCAGTGCCGATACACCAGTAACCGTTCTCTTCCTCACTGACAATCTCCTTGTCCATTCTTTCAATTGTTGCATTTCCTTCCTTTCCTTTGTATAAACACTTTATATTATAATACTTTTTATGATATATAATATATTATTTTTAATAACATACTATCACACTTCTTTTTATATTACAATTAGTTTGAGAGGAGAATTTACATGTTTGTATTAAAAAAAGACAGTATAGAGTATGAAAACAAATCCCTGCGTCTGCCGAAAGAGCTAATTAACCGTGTACAGAAATTAGCTGACAGCAACGACATGTCTTTCAATAAGGTTGTTATCCAGTGTATAGACTATGCACTGGAACATATGGGCAGAGAAAATACCGATTAACTACTATCTCCCTGTTTACAAGACAGGGAGTTTTTATGCTTCTGAATAAGGATTATTAAGCCACATCTCACTATACCCATTCGCAACCATATATTTCTTATACAAATTCAAAATATCAATATTAGAAATCCCCGAACACACCCCGTCCGCTTCATCAATTGGAATCCCATCCAGTTTATCATCATCATTTATGACATAAATAATATCAGGCAGAAAATCAATCTTGTGACCATCATCACCGGAATCCTCTGGGAGTGAAAAAAATACCGTAACAAAATTTGCTCCTGTATACCGCCGATAGCCTTTCATCTGTGCACATGGATATACAAGCCTTAGGACTATTAACATTTCTTGCTCCGTCATTTCCTCTGACATTTTTCGAAATTTCATATAAACTCCCGCCCAAATTACAAATTTGACATTTACTAGATGTCAATTATAAATGAATTTTAACATATAATTTCAAATATGACAATTAATAAATGTCAAAAAGGGAAGAATATTTTTATGTATAAAAACAAATCGAAGAGTGGATTGAATAATATCTGTGGACAGCGAATTAAAGAACTTCGAAAGCAATTACCCAACAGACCCTCTCAAAGACAATTTGCAGATATGTTACAACTTCAAGGGCTTGATATTGATAAAAACGCAATACAGCGCATAGAATCCGGCCAACGTTTTATAACTGATATAGAACTTTGTGCCATTGCTAAAGTTTTGGATATCAGCCTTGATGAATTGTTAAAAAATAATTAGAATGTTTCTCATAGCCGAAAGTCCCCTTGGGGGATTTAGGGGGATTAATTCCACCGCTCTCCTATCCTTTGGATAGGAACAGATGGAGAACTGTTCTCCTCCCTCTTTGCTTCCTACTCCTAAGCTGACTTTCGCCCTTCGTAAAACAAAAAATAACTATCATTGTGGAATTTTAACAATAATAGTTATTTTTATTATTTTATTCTGACTTTTCTATCCGTTCTAAGGTTTCTAATAATATGTAAGCATATCTCTTATCAATTATATATTTAAAACGCTCTCTTTCATTCTCATATACATTATAGGCTTCATCCTCAAAAAGCGCCGGATTATCTTTTATCATATTCATAAATTTTTCGTCATCATTAATTACCTCATCTACAATTGATGAAACATTTTCCTGCACAAACTTTTTAGACTTTGATTTATTGGGAAACAGGTTTTTATCTATTTTTTGGAACTCATCCAAACTTTCATCCGACAATAAATCTTTCCAATTACCGTAAGTTCTTCCCTGTCCCAAATACAATACACTTTCCGACACCAATAATATTTTGGACAATATGCGCAATGTCTCATTTATATTTGACGGTACGGAACACCCCATCAAAGACTGTATACCACTTGCACTAAATTTACCTGCACTAAAATTCTTAATATCTTGTTCCGTGATTCCTTTAGACCCCATGACCATTTCTAAATTGTATCCAAACTGTGTCGGCATATTATTAAGAAACCTTCTTAAAGTAGTTTGGGATTTTTCGCTCAAATAAGACAGCCTTTCAAAAAATTTCGGAACATTACCTAATGCTTTGTCAGCCTCATTATTTTCTTTTATTATTTCATTAAATAATTTTCCAAAACATTCTCCTTTATAATTTATTTTATAAGAATTTACATTCAAGCTACAGTAATAATTAAATATATGTTTAAGTTTGTCTGCAATACTTTTTTTGAAATCCTCAGAAGTATTTTTGAATGATTTTTTCTTGAATTCCTTTAATGCTACTTCTCCATCTGAACCATCATATGCATATTTATAAACAAGACTTACTTTTCTCTGATTTTCATCATTCATACATAGCAAAATTTTATGTTTATAATTTTCAGTATCTACAATTTGTTCGTATGATCCCTTTTCATTATAAAAACATCTCAATGCATGAATGATTTGCTGAAGATTCGCAAGGCAAGGGTCGTCCTCATCTAAATCAAAGAACTCATTCTGTAATTCTAATTCTTTTGTATTGTCCTCCGGTCTTGTTTTAGCCAACCTTTTTAATATACTATACTTTTCTATGAGTTCCCCCTGTATATCTAAAATTTCTGCAAGCTCATTTACAACCTCTTGAGAAGTTTCGTCCTTTTCCAAGTCCTCCTTTTTCATACTATAAATATTTCCATAATCATTTAATATTGCCCTGCCAACGCGGCACGATAAGCAATATTCTATCTGTCTTTTATCCAATCCATTTAATCTCATAGCTGTTCACTCCTTTGTTTAATTCTAATATATATTACATTAATCCATCTTTTCTTACAAGGTATTTTTTACAAAACCATCTGTAAAAACTTATATATGACATTTCATGTCACAATATTTTTAGCCACTAAAAATTTCTCGCTTACTGTAACACATTTTACAGATTTAACTGTAAAAACAATCATACAACAGTATGGTGTATAAAGATTTCAGTGGTTAAGAAAAAGCTTCTTACATTACTGGAATGAATTTTTACAGATTTACCTATAAAAAAATGTCGAAAATTTTTATGGTAGTGTAATTTCAGTGATTAAGAAAAGCTTTTTGGTCACAAAACTAGAGAAAGGAGGAAACGGCATATGAAAGCTCGAATATTAGGCCTCATAGTCACCGAAACAAAAACCGGAAATGTCGGCACAACTCTGTATGTCGAGATAGAGCACGACACATACCGCCGTGATAATGCACGGAAATGCGTTGGAAATGCTTGTTGCAGTGAGTACATCCGCGGTGACTATTCGGCAAACCTGACAGTCGGTCAGGAAGTAATCCTTGTTTATGGCAGAGGATACGAAGGCAAGGCAGTTCTTGTCAATGTCATTCCGGCTGACGAAGCGTAATCTGTTAATTACTGGTGGGGGCTTTTCCCCCACCGCCAAAATTATTTATCTATTGTATCAGGAGGAGATCTTATGATTAAAAGAGCAAGAAAAATATTAAAAGTAATGGAGGGTAAAGCAAAGAATCCCTTCAATAAAACCATTCAGAAATTCAAATTGTATTTAGTTATGAAAGTATTTTTTGAATATGTACAAATTTCCCCGTCCTCTATATATGATAATTATTTTTTTGCAGATTGTAAAAATCCGTATCTTACCATAGATAAGTTATGTTCCGTAAGTAAGCAGGATGTAAACGAAGAAAAAATTATAATGTGGATTTCCGATTTAGCAAATGCATATTTCAAATCACAAGGATGTGCTCTTACTGCTAAACCAGTTCCGTTAGAAAATGGTATATGGCAATTTTTGATGGCAAAGGAGGAATACTAATATGCTTCTATTGAAACTGACAATTTTTATTTTGACATTGTTCTTAATATTGTTCGGATGGTATACATATTTGACAAAGGGAAGAGGGCTTACCCCCTCTTCCGCACTGGAAAGGATGGGGGAAGATACTAAAAAAATCTGTTCTTTCATAAAAAACAAACTTGAAATCAGATGGCAACGTAAAGAGATTTTTTTTATAAATCAGGACATCAGACCTTTTGAAAAACAGGTTAAGGAACTTCATATATGTAAGTATTTTAAATTCTTTTCCATAGTGGATAAAAATAGGGACATAGCAGAAATTCGTTTCAAACTACTTGGCATATCCAGTGAGTATAAAGAAAATACGGATGATTTAGCAGTACTTTTATGCAATCTCTTTCAGGATTTTTATATAGAACGTTTAGGCGCTTTCTCTTATCCCATTGTCTATGTAACAAATGTACAGGAAGGGGAAATTGTCTTTCATGTAGCGAAAAATGTTTACGGAAATCAGCTTATAGCCGAACAGGCAGCTGTTGATGCCTTCAAAGATATGCCCAACATGGAGGAATTAGAAGATGATTAAAAAGAATCATGGATCCAGGCACAGCCCTGTTAAAGTATGTTACGACTTAAATATGTTTGAATGTTTCCATTCAAGGCTTGCATTATACATTGATTTAGTAAAATGTCTGCACTGGCTCATCTGCGGCAACAGCGGTAGCGGCAAGTCTTATATGCTCCTTTTTGTGCTACGGAATATTTTAGCCGAATTTCAGAAGGACATAAAAGTATGGTTCTGTGATTTCAAGTCCAGTGAAGATTTTTCCTTCATGAATGGGTATTCCCACTATTACACGGGTGCTGACTGCGCACGTGGACTGGAGGAATTTTACACGGAATATCAGCAGGTGAAAAACGGCACTATCAGGGACGGCCTTATACGCCTTATCATCTTTGATGAATGGGCGGGATTTATGGTGTACGAAACACAGAAAAACAAAAAGCAGGCTGAACAATATAAAGGATGGCTACTGGAAATCCTTCTTATGGGACGCTCCATGTTATGCGGCGTATGGGTCGTAATGCAGAGAAACGATGCAAAATACATAGAGGGCAGAGAGCAGTTTTTTGTAACCGTTGCACTGGGTAAAATGAGCCGTGAAATGAAGCTGATGATAATGCAGGGGGAAGAACTGGAACAGCGTGAAGTCTATGCCTGTGGTGAAGGAATTATCAGATGCGATACTTTCGGCACGAAGTTTATCAAGGTTCCCAAACTGCGGGACGTTAATCTTGTAAAGCAACAGATTAGGGACTGCCTGATGCAAGCCGATGACGCCGAAGGCGGCGGTGAAGCGTCAGGGCACGGCACACCCACCGCCTAGTATTACAGGTGGGTGTAGCAATGTTGGATATACAGAGGATTTATAAGGCTTGGGAGTCTGCTACCTGAATATGTAGCAGTGTAGCACACAAGAAAGGAGGATGCACATATGGAAAAGCTTATCCCCGATTCCGTACCGGATAAAAAAGAAGCAAAACCTGCGGAACACATTGTCAGGGACACACAATCCCGAAAATATCAGATAACCATTAATAACCCTATGGAGGCAGAATATGAAGAGCCAAAAAATTCCGGCAATATAATAAAATGCCCTTTTTCCCATGAGGAAATCAAAAGACGTTTGGCCAGTCTGACATCCATTGACTACTGGTGCCTTGCTGATGAAATCGGCTTACAGGAGGAAACGCCGCATACACATATATATTTTGTTTCACACGCCCCGATACGGTTCAGCACAGTTAAGAAACATTTTCCAACGGCACATATTGAAAGTGCATATGGGACAAGCCAAAATAACCGCGATTACATCACAAAACAAGGCAAATGGAAGAACACCACGAAGCAGGAAACCTCTGTCGAAGGCTCCTTCGAAGAGGGCGGGGTAATACCGGCAAATGAACGTTTAGGACAGGGCGGTGAACTGCAATTTATATACAGCATGATAGAGGGCGGGCTGTCTACGGCTGAAATTTTAAAGCAGTATCCCGAATCCATGCGGTATTTGGATAAAATCGACCGTGCGCGTCAGATAATGATAGAACACGAATATAAAGAGACGTGGCGTGATTTGGAAGCAACGTATATATATGGTGCAACAAATACAGGTAAGACACGTTCTGTTATGGAACAGTTTGGATATTCCAATACGTACCGTGTTACAGACTATGACCATCCGTTTGATGGATACAAAAACCAACACGTACTTTTATTTGAAGAATTTAACAGCAGTTTGAGGATTCAGGATATGCTTATATATTTGGACGGCTATCCCTGCGAATTGCCTGCAAGATACAATAATAAACAGGCGTGTTATTTGAAAGTATATATAGCTACAAATGTAAAGCTTGAAAAGCAGTATCCTAATGTTCAGTCAGATGCCCCTGAAATATGGAAGGCGTTTCTGCGCCGAATTAACAGGGTGCAGATATACAATAAGGATGGGACTGTCCGCTCCTACGATTCTGTAGAAGCCTATTTAAACCGTGATACGGTTCTGCATCCTGTTACGGAAGCAGAACAGCTACGATTACCATTCAAAGACTAGGAAAGGAGATATTTTAGTTAATACACGCACCGTATTGTTTTGTATTGTAATGAAGCGTAGTAAGCGATTAACTAAAATATTTTAATATATTGTATTGCTAAATAAAACAGGTAATGAAAAAGAATAGTAATTGTGCAAATATATCAAATATAGATATAGAAAAGAGCGCAAAATTATTGCAATTTGCACAAGAATCTGGTATAATTAGTAATATAGACGACGTGGAAAAAGCCATGAAAAGAGCAGAATTAGAAAAGATTTTGAAACAGCATCCATATAAAATCTCATTTTCTTCCGGTCGTTGGCAGACATATGTTCAAGATGACACTCAAAAATCCGGCAGAAAGAAATTGGTGAAATCCACAGAAGAAAAATTGAATATTGCACTTTATGAACATTACAAAGAACTGGAAAGAAGCAATTCTTTATCTGCTATTACTATTGAAAAATTGTATCCAGATTGGAAAGAGTATAAGGCTTTACGAACGACAGCGCAAAACTATATCAGGCGAATTAATAATGACTGGAAACATTATTATATTAACACTGAAATCATTCGTATTCCAATTGCTAAGCTAAATAAATTTGTACTTAGCAATTGGGCGCATACTTTAATACGAAACAATAATATGACCAAAAATCAATATTATAATTCCACTATAATTATCCGGCAGATTTTAGATTACGCTGTTGATTTGCAGATTATAGAGAACAACCCTTTTTCTCTTGTAAAAATAGATGGGAGACGTCTCTTTCGTCAAATCAAAAAGAAGCCTAATGAGACACAGGTGTTTTCAAAAGAAGAATTAAACTTCTTACATTCTATGGCATTAGAGGATTTTCTTTCCAACACACGTTTAAAATACCGTCTGGCACCTCTTAGTATTATTTTTCAGACACTTACAGGTTTAAGGCTAGGTGAATTATGTGCAGTCTGTTACAACGATATAACCGGCGATTACATGACTATTGAAAGAATGTACCGCCCTGAAACGGGAGAAATTGTACAGCACACAAAAGGTTATGAAGATAGAGAAGTATATCTTACACCAGAGGCCAAGAAAATTATACGAGTGGCAAAAGAGTATCAAGAAGAACACGGACTTAACAATAAAGGTTACATATTTTCCTGTGATTCTTCTCCCCTGTCTGGCCGCGCTGTAAACGGTTTATATCGGAAATATTGTGATAAGATGGATACAATCTATAAATCCTCACATAAAGCACGTAAAACCTTTATTTCCGCATTAATAGACGGTAATGTAAACATTAACACGATTAGAGAATGTGTCGGTCATGCAGACGAACGGACAACATACAATAACTATTGTTTTGACCGTCATACCAAGTCCGAAAGAGAACAATTAATAGAACTAGCCCTTTCATAGGATTTACATAGAATATTCATTATTGTTCTCAAATGTTCTCAAGCATCCTTACAGGACAACACACCTAAATTTATATTGGCAAACGTCCTATGAATCCCGCAAACCCTTGAAAACAGGGACTTTCACAAAAAAATACTGTCCCCGGAATCTCTTCCAAAGACAGCATTTCAAGTGAGCGTGCGGGGATTCGAACCCCGGACAACTTGATTAAAAGTCAAGTGCTCTACCACCTGAGCTACACGCCCATAATCAACTGGGCTAGTTGGATTCGAACCAACGAAATGCAGGAGTCAAAGTCCTGTGCCTTACCGCTTGGCGATAGCCCATCAATAAAAGAAAAAGGTGGGTAATGGGACTCGAACCCATGATATCCAGAACCACAATCTGGCGCGCTAACCAACTGCACCATACCCACCATATTAATTACATATGAACTATACTTGTCCAACTAAGCACTATTCAATTGTGTGGTTCCAACGAGCCTGGGGGGATTCGAACCCTCGACCTACGGCTTAGAAGGCCGTTGCTCTATCCAGCTGAGCTACAGACTCAAGCTCTATCCTTAAGACTCTGCCCTTAAGAACTAACCTTCTTACGGACCAAAACCTTGACCGCGTAAGAAAGCGGGTGATGGGAATCGAACCCACGTATCTAGCTTGGAAGGCTAGTGTTCTACCATTGAACTACACCCGCACGTTATCGGGGTGACAGGATTCGAACCTGCGACCTCCTGGTCCCAAACCAGGCGCTCTAGCCAAGCTGAGCCACACCCCGCAATATTCATTTTCTGTCATCTCCGTGACACAAAACATATTATATACGAAGTGTTCCCACTTGTCAACATCTTTTTTATATTTTTATACATATTTTAAATAAAAATGTGTCCTGTCCTCTTCATCGACCTCCATTATCATATAACTCGGCTCTCTTCCAAGCTGCCGCGGATAGGCAATACTGCCCGGATTCAGCACCACAAGTCCATTCTCCTCCTTAAAAAACGGCCTGTGCGTGTGCCCATACATGACAATATCCGCCCCTCGTTCTCGTGCCTCCTGCGCAAGGCGCTCCTCTCCGATTACAATACCATAATAATGCCCATGTGTAATAAAAACATGATGTCCTCCTATCATAAACTCTTCCTCAAAAGGAAGGTCAGAAAAAAAATCATTATTACCGCTTACGATATGTACCGGGCATCCGGCCAAAGCCTCAATATAATCCTCCGCACCTTCCACATCCCCAAGGTGAATGAGCATATCTATATCCTTATTTTCTTCCAGCACCCTTTCAAGATTCTTATGTGATTTATGAGTATCACTTACAATTAATATTTTCATCCTGCTTCCCCAATCTTTCTTCCAGAATCCTGCGCATCCTGCGGAGGCCCTCGCCTCTGTGGCTTAACTCATTCTTTTTCTCAGGCGTAAGTTCAGCACTGGTACACTGATATTCGGGAAGATAAAAAATCGGATCATACCCAAACCCATTTTCACCTGCAGTCTTATAACCAATAATTCCTTCCATAGTTCCCCTGAGCACTTCACAGGTTCCATCCGGAAATGCCGCCGCAACTGCGCAGACAAATCTTGCCGTACGCTTCTCCTTTGGTACGCCCTCAAGCCTCCTTAAAAGTTCATTATTCTTAATGTCATAAGAGGTATCCTCCCCCATATATCTCGCCGAATAAATCCCCGGTTCCTTATTCAGATAATCAATCTCAAGACCGGAATCATCCGCAAGGACAACCGTATTCTTATACTCCGGCATACTTCTTGCTATTTTCGAAATTGCTTCTGCCTTAATCAAAGCATTCTCCTCAAAGGTCGTCCCATCCTCCACAACCTCCGCTTCTATTCCCGCCTCCTTCTGAGACAATATTTCTGCCCCAAGGTCAGAGAGAATCATTTTTATTTCAATCATTTTATTTTTGTTTCCTGTTGCAAAAATAATTTTATCCATACACACTCCTTCTTTATTTCTTCGGCGGCTTCGGCCCCTGGAACTGATAAAAATATGTTTTCAGCATCCCATTATATATTTTGCGGTTCTTGTCCGCTTTACGTCCAAAGTACCGCTCTGCATCCTCATAAGAGGTAATCATATAGGCAGACCATGAATCCAGCTTCCGAAAGCTTTCGCCGAAGGCCTGATAAAGTTCCGGAAGGTTTTTCTTATCTTCCAGCCGTTCTCCATAAGGAGGATTCGTAATAACAAATCCATATTTTTTCGGATGGCTTAAGGCTCTTACATCCCTCTCCTGAAAATGTATCAGATGTTCTACTCCTGCCTCCCTTGCATTTCTTCTTGCAATCTTTATGACAGAGCTGTCGATGTCATATCCTTGTATATCAGTCTCTACATTATCACAGATTAAATCATTTGCCTCATTCACCGTATCATACCACAGTTTTCTCGGTATAAGGTTCGCCCAGCTCTCCGCCGTAAACGTACGGTTCATGCCCGGTGCAATACCTGCTGCCATCATAGCCGCTTCTATAGGAAATGTACCGCTCCCACAAAAAGGATCCACAAGTATCCGCTCCCTGTTCCACGGCGTCAGCATAATAAGCGCGCATGCAAGTGTCTCTGTAATAGGTGCCTTCCCCGATACTTCCCTATAACCTCTTTTATGAAGAGAAATCCCGGATGTATCAATTCCCACAGTTACTATATCCTTCTTAAGAAAGACCCTCACAGGATACGAGGCCCCTTCCTCTGAAAACCAGTCTATATGATAGTGGTCAGAAAGTCTTTTTACCATCGCCTTTTTCATAATAGACTGAATATCTGAAGGGCTGTACAGCCTGCTTTTTACAGAAGCTGCCTTTGTAACCCAGAATTTCCCGTCCTTTGGTATGTATCTTTCCCACGGAATCTCTCTCGTCTTTTCAAACAATTCCTCAAAGGTAACCGCATGAAAGCTTCCTGCCTTTAAAAGCACCCGCTCTGCAGTCCTTAAAAATATATTTGCCCGGCATACAGCCTCCTCATCCCCATAAAATGTAACCCGGCCGTCCTCAACCTCTGCAATATCATATCCTATATCAATAATCTCCCTTTTTAAAACTGCCTCCAGTCCAAAATGGCAGGGGGCAATAAGTTCCATGCGGTTCATATACATCTCCAATCACTTCATTTATGTTATATATCTTACTTGCTTGGCATGTACTTTGTCAATTCTAAAATCGGGTAGGAGGTAGATAATTATTTTATCCATCGACCTACAATACAGCCGTACATCAAGGCATGTTACGGACTTTCGCACATTAGCTCACGCACATACTGGGCGCACATACAAAAAGGACATGCGGTTATCACATGCCCTTTTAGCCCTGGAACTTCTCTTAGTAGCTGCTGTCGCTGCTGTAATTCTTGTTAGATGAATTCTGGTTAGATGCATTCTTGTTTGTAGAATTCTGATTAGATGCATTCTTGTTAGATGAATTCTGATTAGATGCATTCTTGTTTGTAGAATTCTGATTGGATGCGTTCTTGTTAGATGAACTATAATTCTTACTCATGTCAATTCCTCCTAATCTTTTTGTTACGAGGTTAGTATGTCCGCTGCAGGAGAAATTATGTAAATTTTATTTTAAATTTTTTATTATCCTCTGATAAGCTCCGGGTATTTTTCTTTGTTTCTTTTCTTACACTCATACATGATCTCATCAGCCTCATGGAGGAGTTCCTTTAAAGATGCCTCATCCTCATTGCCGGTAATCTCTACAACGCCATAGCTGAAGCTACAGCGGTATTCCCTGAATTCCCCTGTCTGAAATTCATGTAAAAGTTCTTCCATCTTTCTCTCTATCAGCTCCTTAATCGCACCTGTAAGGACAATACAGAATTCATCTCCGCCTATCCTTGCAAATGTATCGCCGCTTCGGAAGCTTCCACGAATAAGCTCAACAAAATACTGAATATATATATCTCCTTCCAGATGCCCGAATTTATCATTTACATACTTCAGGCCGTCCAGATCCAGATAGCAGAGCGTAGCCTTTTGCTTATCCCGCAGAATCATCTCCATATATTCCTCAAAGAATAATCGGTTCTTTATTCCAGTCCCCGCATCATGATATGCTTTGCTCGTAAGGCTGCTGGTCATCCTCTTCTCATCGGTAATATCAACGACGATATGCACCCCTGCATTACGCTCCCTCCATTCAATCAGGAAAGAGGTAATACGGTAGTATGTATTACCCTTGTCATCCTCTGTCTCCCATACCTTATACTGCTCCTTCTCGTCCCATTTTAAAAGCTCAGACTGGAAGGAAAGACGATTTTTACACATTTTGCAGTAAGACTCATCAACTGCCCCTTTTTTATCTTTCTTATTACAATATATAATCTCTCTGCTGCCCATATCTACAACAAGAAGCCATTCGTTCTTCCTGCTAAGTAACTTTACCAGCAGTTCGTTGTACCCCTCTGTCACCTCTGCATGATTCCTGGCATCAGAAAGCTCTTCCTTAAGCTTCGTCTCTTTTTCTTTCAGCTTATATACCATCTCATTAAATGCATCGGAAAGCTCTCCAAGCTGCACAGACTCCTGGGAATAATCTCCCTCTGCCACCATGTGGATCTGCCGTGTGAGCTCTTTGAGACTTTTATAAAACTCCGGCGAACCATATTCAAAAGCAATATTTCTATTCTTATCCTCCATTATGTCTCTCATCCCTCACTTTTTCACTTCTAAAATATATATTTATTCTATCACACCACGAAATCACATACAATAATAAATAAAGACTTCTTGTTAAATTTTTATCTTTAAATTTTTTCATTTTTTTCTTGCATTTTCCATCAGCCTATATTATACTATAAAACGTAGAGAGAATACTTTCTACAACCCCTTATTAATTATTTATACTCCCCTCAAAAGACCGATGGCTCCCCCATCGGTCTTTTACTTTATCATATTCCTTTATTACTCACTGCCGCCTTCCAATCGCCCTTACTATAATCATAACAATAATTAGTGGTATAAGAACCGGCGCCAAAAGGCTTACAAGACCGCTGATAATCGAAACCACTATCATAATTATGCCAACCATTACCAGAATTAACAATAGCTTTTTCCACCATGCGTCAAGCCCGAAGCTGTACACATGCCCGTTCTTTCTATACTGCCCTCTATAACTTTTCTCCGGCTCATATCCATAATCACCGGCACCGCTATCGGCTGTATCCCGTCCCTCTGCCGCATCAATCACTGTCCGCGCAAGCACCCACGGATCTCCAAGCTCTGCAATAACCTCCGACTCTGGACGGCCCTTTCCCGTCTCTTCGCTGATATAGCTGCTATAGTAGTTAACATTTTCCTGTATGATTGCTCCGGTCAAATCATTTCCAAGGGCTTGTCTAAGCTTTTCTAAAAATTCGCTCTTTGTCATGATGTATCCTCCTAAAACCAAAAACCTTGAACTTAGAATATCACATTCCCATGCGCTTTCCAAGTCCAAGGTCATTAAGTTTTTCTAATATATTTCTTAAGACATTCCTTAAGGCTACACCTCAAAAATCAGGTCACCGTAGGACGGCATTGGCCATGCTTCCTTATCAACAATCATTTCCAGCTTATCAACCGGTGCACGAAGCGCCTCCATAGCCGGTACAACCTCAAAATAATAGAAATCTGCCCGTTCCTTTCCTTCCTCCATGCACACTGCCTTTGCCTCCACTTCCTTCAGTGCCTCCAGTGCCTTTTTCATTTCCAAGAGAAGAACAGAAACTTCCGCAAGCATCTCTGACTGTACAGTTACATCTGCACCTGCTTCCCTAACTGCAATCACCGTATCTGCAAGGCCTTTTGTATATTTCACAACAGCAGGAACAAACTGCTTGCTTGCCATATCAATCATTGTACGCGCCTCAATATTGATTGCCTTGGCGTAATTTTCATACTTAATCTCTGCACGTGACTTAAGCTCCGCACTGGTAAATACTTTAAATTTCTCAAACATAGCGACAGCTTTATCTGTTGTAAGTGCCGGAATTGCCTCTACCATGGAGCAAAGATTCGGAAGTCCTCTTCTTTCAGCCTCTTCTACCCAGTCCTCAGAATATCCGTTCCCATTAAATACAATTCTCTGGTGCTCAACAGCATATTTCTTAATCAGATCATGAAGCGCAGTCTCAAAATCTTCACCTGCTGCCTCCAGCACATCACAGGCCTCTGCAAATGCCTCTGCAACAATTGTATTAAGTACAACATTCGGTCCTGCAATAGAGTCTCTGGAACCTACCATACGGAACTCAAACTTATTGCCCGTAAAGGCAAAGGGTGATGTCCTGTTCCTGTCTGTTGCATCCTTTGCAAGGTCAGGAAGTGTTCTTACGCCAGTCTCAAGCTTTCCACCCTTTATACTGTGTGTGGCAGATCCTGTGCTTCTTAACTGCTCAAGCACATCCTCCAGCTGTTCTCCGAGAAATACAGAAATAATGGCCGGCGGTGCCTCATTTGCTCCAAGTCTGTGGTCATTCCCCGGGTCTGATGCCGATTCACGAAGTAAGTCCGCATGAATATCAACTGCCTTAAGAATACAAGTAAGCACAAGCAGAAACTGTACGTTTTCATGAGGTGTTTTTCCCGGATCAAGCAAATTCTTTCCGTCATCTGTTGTCAGTGACCAGTTATTATGCTTTCCCGACCCATTTACCCCTGCAAAGGGCTTCTCATGAAGCAGGCACTTCATGCCATGGCGGCCGGCAACTCTCTTTAATGTCTGCATAATAATCTGGTTGTGGTCAACGGCAACATTTGCCTGGGCATAAATAGGTGCCAGCTCATGCTGCGCCGGCGCCACCTCATTATGCTGGGTCTTCGCGCTGACTCCCACTTTCCAAAGCTCTTCATTTACATCCTTCATAAAGCCGGCAATCCTCTGACGAATAGTTCCAAAATAGTGGTCGTCTAACTCCTGTCCCTTTGGAGGCATAGCTCCAAAAAGTGTACGCCCTGTATAGATTAAGTCCTTTCTTTCCCGAAACTTCGCGGCATCTACAAGGAAATATTCCTGCTCTGGCCCCACACACGGCGTAACTTTTTTAGAAGTCGTATTTCCAAAAAGTCGGAGGAGTCTTAAAGACTGCTCATTAATTGCCTCCATTGAGCGGAGCAGCGGAGTCTTCTGGTCAAGCGCCTCTCCTGTATAAGAGCAGAATGCAGTAGGAATACAAAGAGTTGCGCCTGCCGCGTCATGTCTTACAAAAGCCGGTGATGTACAGTCCCACGCAGTATACCCCCTTGCCTCAAAGGTAGCTCTTAAGCCTCCTGACGGAAATGACGAAGCATCCGGTTCTCCCTTAATCAGCTCCTTACCGGAAAAACTCATCAGCACCCTGCCGCTTGGAAGCGGCGCAGAAATAAATGAATCATGCTTTTCCGCCGTAACTCCGGTAAGCGGCTGGAACCAGTGTGTATAATGTGTTGCTCCCTTTTCAATTGCCCATTCCTTCATCTCATGTGCAATAACATCCGCAGTCGCAAGGTCCAACTCCTTGCCTTCCTCAATTGTCCTTTTAAGTTCCTTATAAATCTTTTTTGGAAGCCGCTCCTGCATAACGGTATCATTAAACACATCTTCTCCAAAAATCTCTGTTACTTTGATTGGTTCGCTCATGTCTTCCTCATTTCCTTTCTTTTATTTGCAGTAAAAAAGGCACTCCATCCTATGGTGGAACGCCTTTGTTCTTTCTACGCCCGTTAGTATAACTCAATCACCAGAAAAAGGCAAGTAAAATTTCAGATTACGTATTTACGCCTTTCCAACTGAGCCGAATAACTCCATCTTTTCTTTTACTTTAGCAATAATCGCCTCATAGCCTGGTTTTAACAGCTTACGCGGGTCATATCCCTTGCCTTCGCGATCCTTGCCAGCCTCAATATACTCACGTGTAGCATCTGCAAAAACCAACTGGCACTCTGTATTAACATTAATCTTAGCAACACCTAAATCAATCGCTTTTTTGATCATATCATCCGGAATTCCTGTACCGCCGTGAAGAACTAACGGCATGTCGCCTGTAAGCTTCTGAATTGCGTCAAGAGTCTCAAAGCTTAAGCCTGCCCAGTTTGCAGGATATTTTCCATGGATGTTGCCGATACCTGCTGCCAGCATATCAACACCAAGGTCTGCAATCATCTTGCACTCATTCGGGTCTGCACATTCACCCTGTCCTACAACGCCGTCTTCCTCACCGCCGATTGCACCAACCTCTGCTTCAAGGGACATTCCCTTCTCTTTGCAGATTTCAATTAACTCTTTTGTCTTTGCAACGTTCTCCTCAATCGGATACTTGGAACCGTCAAACATAATAGAGGTAAATCCTGCCTCAATACATTTCTTACATCCGTCATATGTTCCGTGATCCAAATGTGTAGCAACCGGAACTGTAATTCCCATCTCATCAATCATGGCTGCAACCATATCCTGTACAGTCTTAAAGCCTGTCATGTACTTCCCCGCACCCTCGGATACGCCTAAGATAACCGGTGACTTTGTCTCCTGGGCCGCTGTAAGAATAGCCTTTGTCCACTCAAGGTTATTGATGTTGAACTGTCCTACTGCATAGTGGCCTGCTACAGCTTTTTCAAGCATTTCTTTTGCTGAAACTAACATAGCTAACTCCTCCAATTTTCCATCGTCAGGACTCTCCTGGCGATTGTCATAATTTTGCTTTTTCTATTATAACTCATTGTCTAAAAAAAGACAAGAAGCTACTTTTGATAATCATCTAGAATCTGGGCTGCCAGCTCACATAAACCCATGCATGGCCTGCTCTGGTAATATTCCTCTGTACGCACTGCAGGCTCTTCTAAGTCCTCATCCTTCTTAAGCCCCAGAAGCTCACGACAGATAATTGTACCCTTTTCCTTCTCAAAGCGCTCTGCAATATACCTTATAACAGCATATGTATTCTTTTTCGCCTCTGAATCTGTCACATCATCATAGCCATATAGAATACCTGCAGCCATAAAGGCTCCTGTCAGGGCGCCGCACACCTCTCTAAGCTTTCCCATGCCTGCGCCAAAGCCTGAGCTTAGACGCACCGCCGTCTTATGATCTATTTCGTACATATCTTCAAATGCCAGAAAAACAGACTGGGCACAATTATATCCTTCTCTAAATAAAGCGGCTGCTTTTTCTGCATGTGTCATTTCGAAACTCCTCCTTTCCATGTAAACAGCTGTCCATCTACATTCTTTCCTCCCATTCCTTTTCACGGAAACCAGTCAATACAAAATCCCCGCCTACAACGATTGGACGCTTTACCAGCATCCCATCTGTAGAAAGAAGGTCATACTGCTCTTCCTCGCTCATACCAGGAAGCCTGTCTTTCAACGCCATGCTTTTATACAGCATACCGCTTGTATTGAAAAACTTCTTAAGAGGAAGTCCGCTTTTTTCATGCCACTCCTTTAATTCTGCTGCTGTCGGGTTCTCCTCCTTTATATGGCGGGAGGTGTACTCGATATTATGTGTGTCAAGCCACTTCTTCGCCTTCTGGCAGGTAGTACATTTGGGGTATTCTACAAATAAAACCATATGCTCACTCTCCTTCATAATTGATATTATTAATTATTGAAAATATAAAAATCCTCCCAAAGATTAACTCTTGAGAGGATAATTCAGTGACTCCGAGGGGAATCGAACCCCTGATTCCAGCGTGAGAGGCTAGCGTCTTGACCGCTTGACCACGGAGCCATGTATTATGTACTACTGCTTGTCTCGTACTTGCCTATTATAACAGACATTTTTTTAATAGGCAAGTACTTTTTTATTTTTTGTATAAATTTTTTACCGGAATTTTTTCAGTCCATTATTTATCCTGCTTTTCCATCAGCTCCTCGATATGCTCCTTTGGCACCATAATCTCAAGCTGCTGCTTCAGATTCTCTACCTCAACATAATCATGCTCCCCGCCGAATTCTCCGTCAAGTGTCCACGGAATCTCTTCTAAGGACTCAAATGTAACATATCCTGTCTTAAATGTATACATATACTTTGTATCTATCTGCTCAATCAGGAGAGCTGCAATAATCTCCTGAAGCTCTATTGGATTCCCCGGCTTCTTTATTAATGTAACCTCAAAAAGCCCATCGTCAAACACCACCTGCTTTCCTACCATGCTGCGGAAACCTCCCACAGAACGAGAATTTGTAACCATTCCAAAGATAAATTCATCTTCAAATTCTTCTCCGTCATGGCATACCTTCACCCTGTAGGATGGTACACTGAAAATCCGTTTTGCCCCCTCCAGAATATAAGCCAGATGCCCCAGGACATTTTTCATGGTCTGGTCTGTCTCATAGGAAACATCCGTGAAAAGTCCAAACGCAGCAATATAGACAAAGGTATCGTCGTTAAACCGCCCCACATCACAGGAAAACACCGTCCCATTTACCGCATTGTCTGCTGCTTTTAAAAGTCCTTTCGGAATATGCAGGCTGTTGGCAAAATCATTCGTTGTACCTGTGGGAATATAACCGATAGGATTACGCTCCTTTCTCTTCATCATGCCAGACACAACCTCATCAATCGTTCCGTCTCCTCCACTGCACACAACAAGATCATACGTTTTTGCATCATACTCTCTTATCTTCTTATGTGCATCCCTGTAAGCCTGTGTAGGATAAATCGTCACCTCATATCCAGCCTTTACAAATATATCCACAATATCCGAAACCTTTGGCCGTAAAAGCTCTTTCCCTGCATGTGGGTTATAGATAAACAATAGTCTCTTCATATGCATCCTCCTTTAGCAAAATGTATCTAAAAAAGGGCATCTTCTATGCCCCTTTTGTCTGCCATATATGTAACGCAATTAATGTGCCGCAAAAAAGGCTTCCACGCCTTCTACAGCATTTTCCTCGTCTGCTCCGTCGGCAACTACTGTAAAAGTAGTTCCCTTTGACAGCGCAAGACTCATCATCCCCATAATGCTCTTTGCGTTAATCTGCTTATTATCCATCTCGATACAAACCATACTCGAGTACTGACTTGCCTCCTGTACCAGATGCGCTACTGGGCGTGTCTCCATATCAAGCTCTGATTGAATCGTGACAGTTCTCTTAGTCATAATACTGCTCCTCCTTATTGTTCCCTTAACTTATCTGCCAGCTCACTTAACTTCCGCAGCCGGTGGTTTACACCTGATTTCCCGATAGGTACGGACATAAGGTTCCCCAATTCCTTAAGTGCTGCCTCCGGATTCGCAAGGCGTGTAAGCGCCGTATCCCTTAAACCATCCGGAAGTTTATCCAGACCAATCGTGTCCCTGATGTACTCAATGTCCTCCACCTGTCTCACAGCTGCATATACCGTCTTATTAATGTTCGCTGTCTCACAATTGACCTTTCGGTTCACGGAGTTACGCATCTCCTTTAAAATCCGGACATTCTCCAGCTCCATAAGTGCAACGTGTGCCTCCATGACGTTCAAAATATCAACAATCTGAGAACCTTCCTTAAGATAGACAACATATGTCTTCTTACGCTGTACAATCTTTGCATCCAGCTGAAAGCTGTTCATCATCCCCTTAAGATATTCTGCCTGTTCCTTATCGGCACACACAATCTCAAAATGGTATGATTTTCCCGGGTCGCTCATAGAACCCGCTGCAAGAAATGCACCTCTTATATAGGCTCTTTTACAGCACATGGCCTGAACAATCGTATCTCTGACTGCCAGAAGCTCCTTCCCTTTGCAATAAATAAAAAAGGCGGAACTTCCCTTTACCATGTTTCTTCGAATTGCGATATCAGTTCTTATATTAAATGTTTTTTTCATTAATGTAAAGCATTTTCTCGCAACCTGGAAATTTTCCGAATGAAACCTGACTGTGCACACCCCGTTTCTATCCTCAGAAAATGCCCCGCACATATGCAGAATTGCCGAAAGCTCTGCAAGGTTACAATGTCTTGCCTCCTTATACTGTTCCGACAATTCCTCCTTTATCTTCCCCGAAAATGACATAAAGTATTCCTACCTTGCCTTTGTAATTGTATCCTTTCCAATATCTCTGTGTTCAATACGGATACCATAATTATCCGTTTTCTCAAGCGCCTCATAGAGCTCATTTGCAAGTGTCACTGAACGATGCTTTCCACCGGTACATCCAATTCCTATTACGAGCTGCGTCTTTCCCTCCATAATATAATTAGGAATTAAAAATTCCACCATATCCACAAGCTGCTTAAGAAAAATACCAGCTTTATCATTTTTCATAACATAGTCTCTTACTTCTGGATCATTTCCGCTCTGGGGACGCAGCTCTTCTATATAGTAAGGATTTGGAAGAAAACGCACATCAAAAACCAGGTCCGCATCACTTGGAATCCCATATTTAAACCCAAATGATAATACGGTAATATACAGATTGTTATACTCCTTGTTCTGTACATATATTTTATTCAGCTCACGTTTCAGCTCTCTTGTAAGCATATGACTGGTATCGATAAGATAGTCCGCTTTTTTCTTAAGAAATACAAGCCGCTCTCTCTCCTTCTCAATTCCTTTGTCAACCCTTCCGCTGTTACCAGAAAGCGGATGAAACCTTCTTGTCTCCTTATAACGCTTGATAAGCACATCATCGCTGGACTCCAGATATAATATCTCATATTTTACAGATGCCCCGTCCAGCTCTAAAAGCACCTGTTCCAACTCTTCAAAACTGTGGCCGCTTCTGATATCCACCCCCAGCGCTACTTTATTCATCTCCGCCCCCGGAACAACAACAAGCTCCGCAAGCTTTGGTATTAAAGGAACAGGAAGATTATCCACACAAAAATAGCCGGCATCCTCCAGCATCTTAAGTGCTGTACTCTTTCCTGCCCCTGACATTCCTGTTACAATCACAAATCTCATATTAGAACTCTCCCAGTCTCCTTACCTCCGGCTCAAGCGGCACTCCGAATTTTTCCTCTACACGTTCAGATACCTGTCTCATAAGCTCCATAATATCCGCCGCTGATGCATCTCCAGTATTAATTACAAATCCACAGTGCTTTTCTGACACCTGGGCTCCACCTACGCGAAATCCCCGAAGCTCTGCATCTTCGATGAGCTTTCCGGCAAAATAACCTTTTGGCCTTTTAAATGTACTCCCGGCACTGGGGTATTCCCAAGGCTGCTTTGAGACTCTCCTTACTCTAAGCTCTTCCATTAATCTCTGTATATGCTCCCGTTCTCCATATTCAAGAGCTATCACTGCCTCCACAACAATATATCCCTTTTTTTCAATAATACTGGTCCGGTAACCCATATTAAGTTTCTCGGAAGGTATAACAAGAAACTCTCCCTTTGGGGTCAGTACTGTCACCTCCGCAAGAACATCCTTCATCTCTCCACCATAAGCTCCGGCATTCATCATACATGCCCCGCCCAGCGTTCCCGGGATTCCAGAAGCAAATTCAAAGCCTGCAAGCCCCGCTCCAAGAGCCTTTCCCGCTATTTTAGAAAGAAGCGCACCAGCACTGGCAGTTATCCTGTTTCCATCCGCCGAAATACTGCTCATCTCCTTATATACCTGTATAATTACTCCGCGGTATCCTCTGTCTGATACAAGGAGATTGCTTCCGTTTCCCATGATATAATAAGGCATCTTTTCATCTTTACATAATATAACTATCTCCCGCAGCTCTTCCCTTGTCGCCGGCATCACAAAAAAATCTGCCGGCCCGCCTACGCGGAATGTGGTATGCTGCTTCATAGGTTCTCCCTTAAGCACCCTGCTTTCCGGCACTATACTGATAAGCTTCTCATAAAATATCTGATTCATAAATTTCTCCAGCCTGTTTCCTTTTTGTTACTGCTTCACTTTATTCACAGTAAGTATACAATAAATATACCGCAAATTCAACGTACACTTGCAAAATCCACCGAAATGCGGTATATTAGCTTTACATATATTTTTTAAAAAGGAGTGATTTACCAGTGGACTCGGGTGACGCCACGCAAATAATTATTTTGGTAGCTTTATTAGCTCTTTCTGCATTTTTTTCGTCAGCAGAAACTGCTCTTACGACTGTAAACCGTATTCGAATCCGCGCCCTTGCTGATGAGGGCAAAAAAAGCGCAAAAACTGTATTAAAAATTACGGATGATTCCGGCAAGATGTTAAGTGCCATTTTAATTGGCAACAACATTGTAAATCTGTCCGCAGCATCTCTTACCACTACCCTTGCCTACAGCTTAGGCGGACCGTGGGTGGCAGCAGCAAACGCCATATTGACAGTGGCGATTCTTCTGTTTGGAGAGATTACGCCAAAGACGATTGCCACCATCCATGCAGAACGTATGGCTTTAATTTATGCCTCAGTTATAAACTTTTTTATGAAGATTATGACACCTGTGATCTGGGTCATCAATGGAATGTCCTTATGTGTCCTGTTTCTGCTTCGTATCGACCCAAATGACAAAAACAAAGCCATGACAGAAACAGAGCTTCGGACGATTGTTGACGTAAGCCACGAGGACGGTGTGATAGAATCCGACGAAAAAGAGATGATATATAATGTATTCGACTTAGGGGACGCGAAAGCCAAGGATGTAATGGTTCCCCGTGTACATGTAACCTTCGCCGATGTAGAAAGCTCATATAGGGAACTGATTGAGCTCTTTCAGGAGGATAAGTTTACGAGGCTCCCCGTGTTTGAAGAGACAACGGATAATGTAATCGGTACTATCAACATGAAGGATCTGCTTCTTTTTGACAGCTCAAAGGAGTTTCATGTAAAAGATATTTTAAGAGAAGCGTACTTCACATATGAGTATAAGAATATATCTGAGCTTCTTGTTGAGATGCGTCAGGCTTCTTTTAATATTGCCATTGTACTGGATGAATATGGAGAAACTGCAGGGCTTATTACTCTTGAGGACATATTAGAGGAAATCGTCGGAGAGATACATGACGAGTATGACGAGAACGAGGAAGATTTTGTAAAGGAAATCAACCGTTTTGAGTATGTTATAGAAGGTTCCATGAATCTGGATGACCTTAATGAGCGGCTTAACCTTTCTCTGGAATCTGAAGATTACGATTCTCTGGGCGGCTTTATCATAGAGCATCTTGACCGTCTTCCGCAAGCAGGGGATTCTATTACAACTGACGACGGTATTAAGCTTGTTGTTGAGACGCTTGATAAAAACAGAATTGAAAATGTTCATGTGTATCTTCCCGAACCCATTATGACTGACTACGAAAAAGACAAGGATTAAAATAAAAAGAGTATCGATAACCGCCAGCACCGCAGTTTATCGATACTCTTTTAATACTCTAGCTTACGATCACCGTCTGATAACCTGCCCTTTTGAGCTTCTGCTCCATCTCCACTGCCTCCGAAAGTCTGCGGTAGCCGCCCACCTGCACTCTGATATACGGACCTGAATCGTCAATAAAGGCCGGAAAATCCTGTTCCAGCAGTTCATCTAAAAGTCTCTGTGCATTATTCCAATTTCTAAATGCCCCCACCTGAACCTGATAATACGGGTCCTGGGCTGTTCCGGATACATTTAGTGTATCCAAAATTCCTCTTGCAATCGCCTGGGCTATGTCGTCAAAGTTATCGTCAAACAACTGATTGTCCGAATCAGAATTGATAAACCCGGCTTCCACAAGAACTGCCGGCATTTTTGTTCTTTTAAGCACAACAAGGTTCGGACGCGCCTTTACGCCAAGATTAACAAAACCCACAGACTCAAGCTGGTCAGCAATATCCTGGGCCATCTCATATTTAATTCCAGACAAATCATAAACAAGTGTTTCAACACCTGATACTTCATTATCCGTAGGGAATGAATTCCGATGAATTGACACAAAGAAATCCACCCCCGCATTATTTGCTTCCATTGCCTTTTCATAGGGAGACTCATATACATCTGTTGTCCTTGTATATTCCACATCGATCCCGTTATTTTGTAATATTTCTCCGACTGCAAGTGTGAGCCTTAAGGTATCGTCCTTTTCCTGTCTGCCGTTATAAACTGCTCCCGGATCTTTGCCGCCATGTGCAGGGCGTTAATTGCGCAAATGCTATATGTATTTCCCCCAGACTGATTAGGGGATTTAAAAATGTGTGAGATTAGATAACCTTTTCCTCCGATTCCACACTGTATACACTGGGAAATAAATGTTCCAGCTCATTTCCGAAGTTGTAAGTGATTTTGATTTTGCGGTTTTCGCAGACTTTTATTTCACTTATCATTTCCACCACAATATTTCTGTCCAAGGCTTCAATATCTTTTAATTCTAAAAACCTTTTAAGCCAAGGCGTTTCAAAAACATCTTCTGTCACATTGTCATTCTTCTTTTCTTCCAGCGCTTCAATCTGTTTGGAGTAAAGTTCTTCTTTTTTTAGATAATCCTCTCGGTAAGAAAGAAATTCTTCTTTGGAAATCAGTTCTTCTCTGTAATCTTCATATATGGATTTTTTTAGTCTTTTCACACGTTCCAACTCTGCTTCGATTTTACTAAGCTCCGTATCTGCAATCCTTTTAATTTTTGAAGTCGTGAAATTCCGCGATTCTACCAAATCTTTCAAATTGTCTACACTGCGGGCGATTACTTTTAAATCACCTAGCACAATATCTTCCAAAACTGTCATAGGAAGTGTATGGGGTGTACAATACTGTCTCCCGTTTCTCTTATATGTTCCACAATAAAGCCTATATGTTTTACTTCCATCTGCACGACGCCACATATTTTTTGTCATTGCCCTGCCACAGTCACCACATTTCACAAAACCAGCAAAAATATTTTTATTCGTTTTCAAATCCAGATTTCTTGTCCGTTTCTGCAGAAGGGCCCTGGCCTTTTCCCATGTTGATTTATCTATAATCGGCTCATGAGTATTCTCAACAATTATCCATTCTTCTTTAGGCATTTTTTTCTGCTTACCTCTCATGCGCTGATGTTTTGTTCCCTGTACCATATTCCCCACATACATTTCTCTGTGGAGAATACTGTTGATTGTGGAATACGACCAATACGTTGTGCTTTCCAGGCGGTTACAATTCCTATAATTCTCACCGTTTACCTTTTTATATTCCGCTGGGCAAAGGACGCCCTCTGTATTCAGCAGCTTTGCAATTTTCTGTTTTCCATATCCCTGTATATATAAGGAAAAAATTCTGCGGACAACTTCGGCCGCATAGTCATCAATCACCAGCTTATTTTTATCCACAGGGGATTTTTTATAACCGTAGCTTGTAAATGCTCCGATAAACTCACCGGCTTTTTGTTTTGACTTCACTGTGGCCTGTATCTTTTTAGAAATATCCCTTGCGTACTGTTCATTAAAAATATTCTTGATCGGGAGAAGCATATCGTATGCTCGTTTCATACTGTCAATACCGTCTGTCACTGATATGAAACGTACTCCCATTTCTGGGAAATATCGCTCCAAATATCTTCCAGTATCAATGTAATCACGTCCAAACCTTGATAAATCCTTTACAACAACACAATTAATCTTTCCATTTTCAATGTCCGCAATCATTCTCTGGAAATTAGGCCGGTTGAAATTCGTCCCCGAATAACCATCATCAACGTATATGTCATACAAGATAAAATCTTCTTTTTTCGCAACGTACTCTGTCAAGAGTTTTCTCTGATTCCCTACGCTATCGCTTTCTTCCTTATCACCATCTTCTCTTGATAATCTGATATAAATTCCAGCATTGAACAAGTTCAATACTTTTTGAATTTTCATGTATCCATCCATTCAGCTGTCGTCCTATTACCCATTTTGATTCCTATTATTAAGGTGAGATTTGATGATACGGACAAGCAATTCCTCTACGGTAAACTTTGATAAAAATTCTCTTTCCACGGTATATTGGATTGGTTCTTTCTTTGTCAAACTTTATCGTCCTCCTTACTTTGGTTATCCATTCACAGCATACGCAAACAGGCTTATCCAATATACCTGTCTGTTTACCTTTTTTACACGTATGTTGTAATGCAAACGTATGGAATTTTCTGAGCACGAAAAAAAGCCATACTGATGTAAAAATCAGCAGGCTTTTCTACTGTTACTGCTTTGCATGAAAAGCAAGAAAATTTTCAATATCTTGTCCGCCATACATTACACGGATAATCGTTACGACCTTTGTTTCTGTATCAGGAATATATAAAATCACATAATTATCTACGGGAACGATACGAAGTCCCCGACTACGCCATGGCTCATTCTCATATCTTCGGAAGCGTTCTGGCAAATTTTCAAGACTTAGAATCCTATCGTTCAGACGGCCAAGTTGTCCTTTCGCATTTTCGGGAGACTGTAAATCGTAGGCGATATATTCGTATATCGACCTTAAATCATTTTCCGCCTGCTCTGTCAGTTCAACCGTAAAAATCATAATCCGTAGTCCCTGCGAATATCCAAAAAGGCTTGTCGTGCGTCTTTCGTACGTTTTGCCTTCATATCCGCATATCCCTTTTCAAGTTCTACGTTCAGCTGTTCCTCCGATAAGGCACCCATATCTACGGGTCTTGCCGTTGGAATTTTCACATCAAAGGGAAGTCCCCGACACATGATAATCTGTTTATAAAACATATTGATAGCATTCGACGCTGGAATTCCAAGCGCCGACAAGATACTTTCCGCCTGCTCTTTAACATCCGGTTCTATCCTTGCATATAAGTTTGCTGATTTTGCCATAGTCATAAACCCCTTTCAAAAAATAGAATCTTTCTCATCTCTATTATATTGTGTTGTACGGACAAAAGCAATACATTTACTTGCGCTATCTACTTCCCCCATGTCCGGCATCCAGCATAATTGAATATGGCATAAGCTGCTCCTGGTACTTTTTGTACTATAATATGCAGACAGAAAAAGTCTGTGAATTCTATTTTACATCATCTGCCGGTTCCTTATCCTCTTCACCTTCTATCTCATCTTCCACATCCGCTGCCTCTTCCCTGCTGTCCCTAATCCCCTGCTTTACTCCCATAACCGCCAGCACTGCTCCGATAACAGAAAATGCAAAAATTGCAATAGTCATTACCAGCTTTTCCGTTCCTGACGTTTCTGGCAGCCCCTTAAAAAGGCTGTATGCTGTGTATATCAGGTATAACCCTGCCATTACATGAACAATATGGCGCACTGTATTTCTGTTTTTATCATCCATAGTGCATTACTCCCTTTATTTATCCTCAATCGCCATAATCATATCTACCCTCGTCTGGTGCCTGCCACCCATAAATTCTGCTGCCAGCCATTCATCTATAATCATCTTAGCCATCTCAATACCCACAACCCTGGCACCAAATGCCAGTATATTCGTATTATTGTGCTCTCTGGAAAGCTTTGCAGAATACGGCTCAGAACACACAACTGCACGGATGCCCTTTACCTTATTTGCCACAAGAGAAATGCCAACTCCCGTTCCGCAGATAAGGATCCCAAGATCTACCTCGCCCGCTGCAACAGCACGTCCCACCTTTTCTCCGTATTCTGGATAATTGCAGCTCTCAGAAGTATCTGTTCCATAATTTACAACTTCAATTCCTTTTTCCTTAAGATACTCTGTTACCTCATTTTTCATCTCAACTGCAGCGTGGTCATTTCCAATTCCTATTTTCACAATATTATCCTCCAATCTTCCATTTATTCTATTTTTATATTATAATAGCTGGGTATTTAAACTGCAACACAGAAATCCAATCCTGGGTAGATATGAATAGTTACTGCGAACGGAGTAAGCAGCAGCCATTCATAACCGGCTGGATTCACATTTGTAAAGGAGAAAAAGATTATGATACAATACATTGCAAGTGACCTTGACGGAACGCTCCTGCAAAATAACGCATCTAAGCTTAATCCTGTTATTTTCGAGCAGATACGGAAGCTTAAGGAAAAGGGAATACTGTTCATTGCTGCCAGTGGAAGGCAGTACCACAGCATCCGCTATTTGTTTGAGCCCGTAAAAGACGATATTGCTTACGTGGCAGAAAATGGCTCTCTTTGTATCTACCACGGCGAAGTTATTTCCCGCGGCTTAATCGAGCGGGAGCTAGGACTTCGCATTATCGATGCAGGACGGGAGTATAAAAACTGCCACCCTCTCGTTTCCTGCGAATCCACAGCTTACACAGATTCAAAAGATGGAAAGTTTGCACAGCAGATGAACGAACTGTTCCATAATAAGGTTGCATATATCCCTGACCTCTATAAAGTGCAGGAACCTTTCCTGAAGCTTGCTATGTGCGATTTTAGCGGAACTGATATGGTCATGAAATATTTTAAAGACCGTTTCGCATCAGAAATTAATATTGTAACCTCAGGAAATATATGGGTAGACTTTATTGCTCCTAATGCTAATAAGGGGACTGCATTAGAAGGACTTTTAAGACACCTTGGACTCTCAGCAAAAAATGGGATTGCCTTTGGTGACCAGTATAATGATGTAGAGATGCTGGAAATCGCAGGGACAAGCTATGCCATGGCGAATGCTGCGCCGGGGATTGCATATTATGCAGATTATGTAACTCGGTCTGTGGAAGAAGTAGTGGAGGATGTGTTGGGGGCGGTGTAAAATTAGAATGTGCCTGTCATTGCACAGTGATAGGCACATTCTAATTTTACACCGTCCCAGCTACCTCTTACTCCTACTATATCACCACCAGAGGCACCTCTGCTTCCTGTGCCTTCTTTATATTTTCTTTGGAAACCTCATTATCCGTTATTATCTTATGCACATCTCTAATAGGACATATAACCGACAGATACCCCCCGCCGAATTTACTACTGTCCGCCAGCACATATACCTTTTTTGCAGCCTTAAATATCGCCTGCTTTATCTGCATCTGCGGTGTTGCAATAGAGGTTATTCCCACGTCAAAGTTAATGCCATGCACTCCTATAAATGCCTTGTCTACATGGAACTGCTCTATATTCTGAGCCGCTGAATCACCCATAGTTGCTGCAAGATGCCCACCTACATAGCCGCCGACCATATATAGCTCCACGTGCCCCACGCCCGCCAGCTCATTTCCCACAAGGATGGAATTGGTGACAACCGCAATCCTCTTTTCCGAATGCTGCTTAATATATTCTGCAAGGTAAAAGGTACTAGAAGCATCATCCAGAATAATAGTATCCCTATCCTCCAGAAACTCATATGCACCTTTTGCAATCCTTCTTTTTCTGTCTGTATATCTATAAATACTTTCGGCCGAATACTTCCTCTTCGGCACGCCTCCAAGCTTTATGGCTCCCCCATGGGTACGCTTAAGAAGTCCCTCTGCATCCATGCTTTTAATATCGCTTCTTACAGTCACCTCTGAGCATCCAAACTCTCTGCTTAAGTCTGCCACCCGAACACTGCCCTGTTCATCCAGTTTTTGTAAAATCATCTGTCTGCGTTCCTGCATATCTTCCTCCAAAAAGGTACATATGTCTGCCGTCTGACACCCGCTGCCTTCTAACGCATCCTCACTCGGTTCATGCCAAGATGTCTTGCAATCATCTGGAAAATATCTCCGAACTGTTCTCCAAAATCCTGCTTCGGAATAATCAGCGCCCTTTCAGCCTCGTAATAAATGCCTATCGTCTTAGGTGTTACAACCGCTCTTAGAATCTGCTCCCACGGATAGTTCCTCTCGCTCTCCCCAAATGCCGCCGTAATCCCTTCCTCCTCGGAAAAAGCAAACTCTACAGGTTCTCTGTACTCAGGGTTAAGTTCCACCTGCTTTTTCGCTCTTTTTTTAAGCTGAAACGGCATACTCCCCAGAAAAGCCACAGAAGCCAGAAGGTAAAAAGCAACACTCACTAATCCTGTCTTTCCTGACGCATACATAAAGACTCCCACAAATGCAATGGCCAGTCCCAGTATATTTATCAAGAATCCGCTGAATTTGGAATATGCATGAAACAAAAGAAAATCATATAAAAATTCTTTCGTCATATGTACCGTTATTTTATTCATAAGTCCTCCTTTACATTTCCTCCGGCCGCCCCGGAAGCCTTTTGTAAAAAAGTCCTCTTATATTTTAATATATAGATTAACATATAAAAGGACTTTTTTCACTTCATTTAAAGTAAATTTAGGATTTTATTATTTTACTGCTGTACTATATGCCCATCCTTGCGGACTGTAAATCCCCTTTTGTTTCTTCTGCATATATTTGTCAAATGCCGCAGTAATAAACGGACACAAAAACAATGTGATAATAGATGCTGTTGCGCACTGTGCAGTTGCCATACTTACATATGGGCTCATGGCCGGGTCTGCCTCTGCAACTGCTGCCGGTGTCATGGCGGAGTTAAGGGCTGTTGTGCCAATTGCCGCCCCCATTGCATTTCTCTCCTTCTTTGGAAGGAGTAGATTAATAACGAAGAAGAACAATACTGCTGTTGCCGCCGAAATAAGTCCAAGCACAATTCCTGATGCGCCTGCTGTAAGAATCGTCTTGACATCTGTCTTTGCTCCTATGGAAATCGTCATAAAAAATGTTACGATAGGCTGTGCATTTTTACACGCATCCCGGAAGCCCTTGTCAAGATTTCCCCAAATAAATCCAATTAACAGCGGTACTAATACTGCAATCAATGACTTAATCGGAATATTTGCAAGTCCGGTTGCCCCAAGTGCAATCAGGGTAAAAAATGGTCCGTCATTTAAGGACAGGATAGAAATCGCTCCTGTATCTGTCGCATTACCAAACTGGGAGGACAGAGATATGTACAGGGAGCCATTAGAATTTGTAATAGCTGCGATTAAAACAAAGGGTGCAATTCCAAGGAATCCTTCCGGTCCGCAGATTTTTCCTACAATAAGCCCCAGCAGTACACCAAGCAAAAATTTGCAGCCAGTCATAATCACACCCTTGTAAAGCGGCATTCCAACCTGCTTAATGTTAATCATAGAGCCGCACACGATTAGGAAAAAGCCCATCATACAGGAATTCCCTTCATAAAACAGGGCTGTCACATAGCCTCCAATCTGAAATACCTGGGGTACAAAAGTTGCCAGAAGAACTGCAATTACCAACGGAATAATAACAAGTCCTCCAGGAAGGTTCTTCATCTTATTCAGAATATCAAGATCCATCTGTTTCTTTTCACTCATTTTTGTTTCTCCTCTCTTCTCTCAATATATAAACAGCTTCCTCTCCTGCCGTTTATTTCTACTTATTTTCGCGCCGCTTCTCTGAACAGACGGTCTACAATGTCACATGCCGTATGATCATTTCCCGTTAGTCCGCCTTTTCCTACTATCGGAAGACCGTCATAGCTTCCCACAAGCCTTCCTATATCCGTTTGGGGAATCACATAATCCAGCACCTCAATACACTCGACGCCCAGCTGATGACACACATTCACCATCGTATCCCCGCCAGTTGTATAAAGTCCTGCAATCTTTTCTCTTCCCACACGCTCTATAACCTGCCTGATAATCATTCCAAGACCTGCATTGATTCTGTCCGCGCTCATGCCACCCGCATAATGCCTCTTATTATCTTCCTCCGCCAGATTGAGAAGCTCACCGTGAAGAGCTGTCTCAAAAAGAACTGCCCTTGGCTGCTCGCTTAGTTCAAGAAGCTTCACTGCCCTCTCAACTGCCTTAGAAGCCTCTTCAACCGCCATGTCTCCGCCTTCAATCAACGCCACCGGATCCACACTGATTCTCATATGCCTGGAATCCTCACACAAAACCTCCATCTGTCTCTTCGTTACCGGAGTTGCACTTCCTGCAGCAATAAGAACTGTCCTGCCCTTTTCATCCGCCTTTGGAGGAACATTAGGCTTCTCAGTGCTGATAAGGCTTCTGTGATATGCAAGCTTTGATGTAAACGGACCCGGATCCACGCTGACTACATCCCAGTTAAGAGCAATACATGCCTGGGCTATATTCTCCACATCCTCTAGCGTAATAGCATCCACAACAATAACCTCGCATCCTTTTCTTCTTTGTTCTGTCAGTGCTTCCTTTATAGACTCGTCTCCCTCCAAAACACTGTCTAAAGTCACAAGCCCTACCTTTCTCTGGGTCTGACCAGACAGAAGCCTTGGAATATAGTTCTCTTTAACAGGTGTTCTTACATCCTTTGCAACCGGTGTGTTAATAAGAGCCACTCCGTCAATAACAGAATATCCTCCTACCACAATCCTTTTCGATTGAGGCATGGCTGGAACAACGACAGCTACAGTCCCCGCCTCAAGCTGGTCGAGCATTGCATCTATCTCAACACCAATGCCGCCTCTCATGGTCGTATCTGTCCGCTTCTGGAAATATTTTACACCCATATTTTTAAGAGCAATTGTTGCGTCCTTTACCTTTTCATACGCTTCATTTGCCGGAAGCGGACGGCTGTTGCTGCTAATAATAACTGCGTCCAGCTCATCAACCCTGCTGGCATTAGAAGCCGCTTCTACATTAAAAAATACTGCTGTTCTCGCCTCACTTCTTGCCAAGAGCACACCTGTAGTGGTTGCTCCGGTAAGGTCATCTGCAACTGTTCCGATAATCGGCATAACGATACTTCTCCTTCCATCTCTATTCTACTGTACATCCCTCTCATGCTGTTTTGCTGCATATTCAGCTACTACCTTTGTTGACTCAATCAGGCTTATACATCCTGCAATTCCCCTGCCTGCAATGTCAAATGCTGTTCCATGGTCAACAGAACTTCTGATAAATGGAAGACCAAAAGTCAGCGTTACTGACTTTTCAAAATCCAATGTCTTACATGCAATATGTCCCTGATCATGATAAAGGGAAAGAATGGCGTCAAATTTACCGGATTTGCCAATGTTAAATACCGAATCTGCCGGACACGGGCCGACTGCATTAATCCCCTTCTCCTTTGCTGCCTCAACTGCCGGACCAATATCTGTAATCTCCTCTGTTCCAAATAAACCATTGTCTCCATTGTGCGGATTTAAACCAGCAACCGCAATCAGCGGATTCTCGATTCCAACCTTACGCAGCTCCTTGTCAATATTCATTACATTTTCTAAAATAACGTCCTTTGTTGCATAGCGGCATGCATCTACAAGTGACATATGACGGCTTACAAAGAATACTCTTAGCTTATGGCAGGAGAACATGGTCAAGGCATAAGGTGAATTCGTAACATTCTGATATATCTCTGTGTGTCCCGGCTCCTTTACGCCCACAAGCTTAATCGCTCCCTTATGTATCGGAGATGTGGAAACTGCATCAATCTTTTTCGCCATTCCAAGCTCAATAGATTTCATAATCCAGTCAATCGCCATCTGTCCAGCAAGCTTCTGCTCTTTTCCCCACTCAATAGAATCTGTGTCATAATCGCCGGTCTCAAGCATGTCAATAGTTCCATACTCATACCTTGCTTCTTCCGGCTCAGTAATCATGTTGTACTTTAATTCCTTTCCCAGTACCTTTGCAGCTTTTTCCATAATTGTCCGGCTTCCGATAACAAATGGTCTGCAGCAGTCATGGATTTCCTCTGAAAGCATAGTTCCTACAACAATCTCCGGTCCTATTCCTGCCGGGTCTCCCATTGTAACTGCGGTTACTGGCTTAAATTTTTCGCTCATCTTTTTCTTTCCTTTCTTTTTCTTTTATTTTCATTATTATTTATGTTTTTCTTTGTTTATGTTCATATTTTACATTATTTATTTATGTATTTCAACTGTCTTTTGTAAGTTCGGCACAAACATACATTTTTATCACGTTTATTTTGTACAATTTATACTATATTTTTATCCATAATTTACGTTTTCTTTCGTTTTTATGTTTTCATCTATTCTTTTCTCATCCAAACACATATAACGAAAATATTTTGTATTTGCATGAATTCTGTTATATAATAAAGGCTGATGGAGGTAGCAGTAATGGTTAAGCAAATCATGAATATGAATGAAAATATATTGCCGGACAGCAGAGAAATGGCCGTGCTTAAAGAAAATTTCCCTGCCTGTTTCCGGCAGGACGGAAGCTTTGACATAGAGCGTTTCAAGGAATACTTAAACAGCAAGATAGCTGTAAACGGCGAGGGCTACGAGCTTAAATTTCTAGGTAAAAACTATGCCAGACTTCTTGCTTCTCTGGACAGTACCTGTGTAATTGTACCTGATGAAGAACACAATAATAAACCCGAAAACAAGAACAGCCAGAATATCTACATCTCCGGTGACAATCTGGACGGATTAAAGCTGCTGTCCAAAAGCTATGCCCATAATATAAAATGCATTTATATAGATCCACCATACAATACAGGCAGCGACGGCTTTGTTTACAATGACTGTTTCCGTTTCACCTCTGAGGAGCTCTCTGTAAAGCTTAGTATTGACGAAGAACAGGCCAGACGTATTCTTGACCTGGCCAGACGCGGCTCTGCTTCTCATTCTGCCTGGCTTATGTTCATGTATCCCCGTCTGCTTCTGGCAAGAGATCTGTTGTCAGAGGACGGTGTGATTTTTATTTCTATTGATGATAATGAGCAGGCAAATTTAAAGCTTTTATGTGATGACATATTCGGTGAACAAAATTTCGCAGGACAGATTGCTGTGGTAAATAATTTAAAAGGACGAAATGACAGAGCAAATATTGCAACCACTCACGAGTATCTTTTAATGTATGTCAGTGAAAAGTTTATTTCCGGCGGAATGCCCTTAACTAAAAAACAGGCTGCACAGTATAACCATATTGATGAAAACGGCAATGCCTATGCTCTGCGGGACTTACGCAAGAGGGGACGCCCTGACCGCAGGGAAGATCGGCCCAATATGTATTTTCCCATTTATTTCAATCCTGAGGCAAATACATGCTCTATGACTCCTGAAAAAGGCTATATAAAAATTACACCGCTGAGGGGTGACGGCAGTGACGGACGATGGAGATGGAGTAAAGAGCATGTTTCCAAATCACTTGCAATACTCCACCCAGAAAAGAACCGTTCTGGAAAATGGGGAATCATGCATCGTGTTTATCTTAATCCTGCTTTGAATCCTGTTATTGATGATGCGGAATTCGACGAGTACGACGAGGAAGAAGAACGTACCTCTAAAGCAAAATCCTTCTGGCAGGGCGGCGGGTTATCTACAGATGTGGCAAGGCGTACATTAAAAGGCATCCTGCCTGACGCTGAATTCGATTATCCCAAATCCGTAGAATTAATAAAAAGAATTTTACATATGGGCACTGGCAGGGACTGCATAATATGTGATTTTTTCAGCGGATCAGCTACCACCTTTCAAGCTGCTATAGAGCTTAATGTCCAAAATAACAAGAATATTAAAACTATTTTGATTCAATTGCCGGAAAATCTTGATTCGAAAATGACCCAAGCAACGGGCGAAGCTTTAGCAGCATTGAAAAAAAATATTGCTTTCCTTGATTCTTTAGGAAGGCCGCATACTCTGGATTTTTTAGGAATTGAACGTATAATTCAGGCTGCAGCCAAAATCAGGGATGAAAATCCCCATACAACCGCTGACCTTGGATTCAAACATTATACATTAAAAGAACCAGCCGCAGATACTTTAGATAAACTTGAGAAATTTATTCCCGAAAGTCAGGGGATGTTTGTAAACAACAATATCCTGGCCGACTTTGGAATTCAGTCTGTGCTGGCCACATGGCTTGTCCGTGACGGCTACAGTTTTACCGCTCCTGTACAGCCTGTTGATTTTGCAGGGTATACCGGTTATTACATGGATAAGCATCTCTATCTCATCGATGCCGGGCTCTGCAAAGAGTCTGTAGCTGCTATTGTAGATAAATTCGAGACAGACGGTGCATTTAACCCGGAAAATGTGGTACTTTTTGGCTATAGTTTCGTATGGACAATAACAGAAGAATTAAAAATGAATCTTATACGGCTGAAAGCCACAGAGAAAAACCTGCACATTAATTTCGACGTGCGTTATTAAGGAGGTGTTTTTATGGAGCTGATTCTCCAGCAGAATCTGCCTCATCAGCAAAAAGCTATAGACGCTATATGTAACTCTCTGCAGGATGTTTCCTTTACACCCCCTGTACAGTTTTATGAAAATCCCCAAATAGCACTAAATGATCCACATATTCTTTTAAATATAAGACAGATACAAAAAAATATTCCTACGCAGTACCGTTCAGACATGCCCATAGGCGGCTGTCTAAGCCTTGACATCAAAATGGAAACAGGCACAGGAAAAACCTATGTATACACAAAAACAATTTTTGAACTGCATAAGCGGTACAAGCTAAATAAATTTATTATTGCTGTACCTTCGCTTTCAATTAAAGCCTCAACTGCACAGTTTTTAAAGGATGATTATGTAAGGCGCCATTTTACCGACAGCTGCGGCTACGGTACAGATATTGAAGCAGGTGTACTCGACGCGCCTAAAAAAAAGAAAAAAGGACGCTCTTATTTTCCAGGTGTAGTCAGCGATTTCGTCAGAGGTTCCTGTCAAAATACAAAGAAAATATATGTGCTGCTCCTTAATATACAGCTTTTAACAAGCGGCAAAATGCTTACAAGAGATGACTATGATTATGGTACAGAGGGCTTTTACAGACCTCTTGATGCTTTACGGGCCACAAACCCTGTCGTTATTATTGACGAACCTCATCGGTTTTCCCGAGGGCAGAAGGCCTTCAAGGTAATTACAGAGGAAATAAAGCCGCAATGCCTGCTCCGCTTTGGGGCTACATTTCCCGAAACCACATCGGGCAAGGGCAAAAACAAGACAACTGTCAAGGACTATCAAAACCTGCTGTATGATCTTAATGCCTGCGCGTCCTTTAATCAGGGCCTGATTAAAGGAATTGCCAAGGAACATTTTGAACCTGTATCTAAAAAGGAAGAAAAAATAAAAATCACATCTATAGACAGCAGAGATGCCGTTCATATCCAGTATAAAAGGCGTGATAAAACCACAAAAAATTATACCCTTAGAACAAAAGATTCACTTTCCGTTGTCAGCGACGCATTTGAAGGCATCATTGTCTCAGAAATAGATAAATCGTCAGTCATATTTTCCAATGGCCTCACCAAAACAACAGGTGAAGAGCTTGATGTGGACATTTATATGACCTCATATCAGGAGCAAATGATTAGGCTTGCATTGCAAAGGCATTTTGAGACAGAGAAAGAAAATTTCTGCGGAAGAAATTTTAAGATTAAAACATTAGCCCTGTTTTTCATTGACGATATTTCCTCATATCGAATCAACAGCGACGGAAAAAAGCCTTATCTTCTTACTGCCTTTGAGCGTCTTTTAAAGGAACAGATAGAAAATGTGATCAGCCTCCTTGACAAGCACGATTCTGAATACCGGAAATATCTGGAAGCCAGTCTATCCGATATTTCAGCATGCCACGCAGGATATTTTTCTCAGGATAATAATGATTCCGATGAAGAAATCGCCAAAGAGGTAGATGTTATTTTAAACGGAAAAAAACAACTCCTTTCTTTCAAAAATACAGATGGAAGCTATCACACTCTTCGTTTCTTATTTTCAAAGTGGACATTAAAAGAGGGATGGGATAACCCTAATGTATTTACCATTGCAAAGCTTCGTTCAAGCGGAAGCGAAAACAGTAAGCTGCAGGAAGTCGGCCGGGGGCTTCGCCTTCCGGTGGATGAAAACGGCAATCGTATTTCAAATGAGGAATTTCAGCTTAATTATATCGTAGATTTTACAGAAGCAGACTTCGCCCAGAAGCTTGTTGACCAAATTAACGGCGAGCTGCCACAGTCAACTGAAATCACTGAAGAAAAGCTGGAGGAGGCTTCCAAAAAGCTCGGCATGACTTCCGACGACTTATTTGATGAGCTGTATTTTAAACACTACATTGACAGACACAAAAATATTAGACCCGAAAACCGAGACGCATTTTTCTCAGAATATCCTGCTTTCTCCTTTGGCCTGTTATCCTCCGGCAAGGTTAAGGACAGAAACAAGGAAAAGCCGAAGCCTATAAAAATACACAAAGCTGCCTATTGTGAAATAAAAGAACTTTGGGAGACCCTTAACCAGCGTTATCTGTTGTTCTATGACGATGAACTAAATAACGATATTCCGTCTGTAATACTCTCTATATTTGAAAAACCCGGAGTTTTTACAGACCTTGTGATGCGAAGCGAAAGAGACTTTGTTGAAGGCTCGGAAACCGGGATGCGGACGGTTCGTGAAACCGGTGTCCAGTACACTCTTCATACCACCCTCCCTTATCATGCTTTTTTAAAACGTATTTCCAATGCTACAAGCCTGCCCATTTATGCACTGCATAACGCTTTGTGCACATATTTTCAAAAACATGGTCCAGATTTTACAGCATACATCAATGAAAACTCCGCCGCTGCTTTCTGCTTAGAATTTTCCACATGGAAAGCTAAAAGCTTACAAGGCAGATTCATATATAAACGCTGTAATACTCCTCCCAGAGCAACAGCATTGACCTACTCAGACGGCACCGTCCGCCCTGAAATAGCCCAGGGCAGAATCGGTACTCGGATACTGGAAGGTATCCCAAGTGAAAAATATCTCTATGACACATTCGCGTACGATTCTCCTCTGGAGAAGGATAATATTACTGCTGATATTGATGAAGTCATTGTTTATGGAAAAATCCCGCGTAACAGTATTGCAATACCGACTATCACAGGAGGTATGTATAGTCCTGACTTCATGTATGTCGTAAAGCATACTGATGGAAGCAAAGATTTAAATATTATTGTAGAAACAAAGGATGTTGAAGGAAAGGCTGAACTAAGAGGGACGGAAAATGCAAAAATCGCATGCGCAAAAATATTTTTTGACATGCTCACTGCAGATGGCTATACTGTTTATTTTAAGGATCAGCTGGGCAATAAACAAATGGCACAAATAATAAATGAAGTCTTGAGAGAAGTATAAGCATTTTTTATGCCGTCGTCTGCATTTTTGCAGCGACGGCATTCTAAAGCTATACACAGCTCATATATTTATTATTTTGGTTCTACTGTCTCAATCCGCTCCGCCGCCCTAATCGTTTCTCGTCATCAATTATATCTCTTCGCTGATTTTATCTGCCACATAAACTCCACTGGCAGAAGCATGGGAAAGAGAATGAGTCACTCCGCTTCCATCTCCTATTACATACAGCCCTTTATATTTCGTTTCCAAATTCTCGTCAAGCTCTACCTCCATATTGTAAAACTTCACTTCTACTCCGTAGAGTAGTGTATCATCATTGGCCGTTCCAGGCGCAATCTTGTCCAGAGCATATATCATTTCCACAATTCCATCTAGAATACGTTTCGGTAGTACAAGGCTTAAGTCTCCTGGCGTAGCAGCAAGTGTCGGCCTTACCGTCCCCTCCTCGATGCGCTTCTGGTTGCTTCTGCGCCCTCTTTCCAAATCACCGAAACGCTGCACAATAACGCCGCCGCCCAGCATATTAGATAATCTCGCAATGCCTTCTCCATATCCGTTGCTGTCCTTAAACGGCTCCGAAAAATGCTTTGCAACCAGCAATGCAAAGTTTGTATTCTCTGTTTTCTTTGCCTCATCCTCGAAGCTGTGTCCATTTACTGTAATAATCCCATTTGTATTTTCGTTTACAACAATTCCATATGGATTCATACAGAACGTCCTGACATTGTCTTCAAATTTTTTAGTGCGGTAAACAATCTTACTCTCGTAGAGCTCATCTGTTAAATGGGCAAAAATAACCGCCGGAAGCTCTACGCGTACTCCAATATCCACTCTGTTGGATTTTGTAGGAATATTCATATCCTTACATACCTTCTCCATCCATTTGCTCCCGCTCCGCCCTACAGAGACGATACATTTCCTGCACTCTGCCTTTCCCCCTTCAAAGCAGACCCTGTATCCGTCCTCAAGAATCTCAATCCTGTCCACAGGTGTGTCAAAGTAAAAATCCACCTGTGACTTCAATTCATCATAAAGATGCTCCAGGACAACATAATTAATATCCGTTCCAAGATGGCGGACCGAAGCCTCCAAAAGTGTCAACTTGTTCTGCATACAGGATTTCTTAAATTCCGTTCCTGCAGTCGAATACATCTTCGTTCCTTCTCCTCCGTGAGAAACATTGATTTCATCTACATACTTCATAAGCTCCGTTGCTTTGTCCTTCCCAATATACTCATACAGGGTTCCGCCAAAGTCATTCGTAATATTATACTTCCCGTCTGAAAAGGCCCCTGCTCCGCCGAATCCGCTCATAATCGCACAGGTCTTACAGCCAATACAGGTTTTTACCTTGTCTCCATCAATGGGACAACGCCTCTTTTCAAGAGAATGTCCTGCTTCAAAAATAGCTGCTTTCAGTTCCGGTCTCTTTTTTGCAAGCTCATATGCAGAAAAAATGCCGCCTGGACCTGCCCCAATAATAATAACATCATACTTCATCTTATTTCTCCTCCGTCCATACTACTTCTTTTTTTAATTTGCATATATATAAATATTCGTTTTCCCACATTTGGGACTCTACAATATTCTTCTCCCTTCGTAATTCTACAATGCCAAATTTGTCCCCCAGAAGTCTCTCAATCTTTTTTCAATAAATGCAGCCACTGTCTGCCTGCTTCTATAAAAATCATAATCATCTACTTCATCCACGCCGCGTATTATATTTTTTAAAAGGAGCTGGCTTATCCCTCTCAGTGTAAAAGGTATCCCAGTCCCCCCTTCTGTATACCTATCAAGCATATTGAATAAATCTTAAAATTGTATTTATGCAATTCATATTATAAGTACCTCCATAAATATCTATTCAATTATCTATAAACGTCATATAAATATTTTCAAGCGTCTATTACTACTATATATTAGGTACTATGTATTATTAATTATATCACCTTATTAACTTTATCTCAATTATTTCTGGAATCCGGGCAGTGGAAACTTACTGTCGTTGGGAAAGATTAGTTAGGCGCTTGAAGATTGAAAAAAATAACATCTTGTCAGAATTTTTTGTTTAATTTTCATAGCAGTTTTGTCTCTTTCGTTATATAATTACTTTATATTGGAGGTGATATTATGAGCGAAACCATTATTACCTGTATTACGCAAATCGTCACAACATTAATTACTGTAGGTGTAACAATAATTGTTGCTTATCGGACTTTTTCTTTTTTTCATTATGTAAAAAATCAAAAGAAGTTAATAATTCTTTTTCTGTTAATCCAGAAACAAGAGTATCTGACTTTTCATAATTAACAGATGTGGCTGTTAGTAAACCTGTTTTTGTTGTTGATCTGCCCGTATTTAGTCCCCTTTCTTTTTTATAATAATGTGTTGCTATTTCCCCATATCTGTAACTTTATATCTCAATATAGTTTTTAAGTTAGCTTTTTCTGTACGGTTAGCATTATTCAAATATATTTCACGGTGTTCTTTTCCCATACGCCTGTAACCGTGTTCCATACAATATCTATCCATAACCTCAAATGACGCAGGCTCATCCTCAAACGCTCCTTTGTGCAATACTTGAATGCACCTGCCATCGCAGATTGTTTCAAAAGAAACATCTGTAAGATACGGATTGTATTTCTTGATCCTAACTATCTCTAATGCATTATCAAACATTTCTTTGGTAATAAAATCTGGCTGCCGTATCATGATGCGGTACTGTAATTCTTCTTTTACCAAATATTCTTTTTCAGAAGCCATGCTCCATATGCCCTCTAAAGGATATACAGTATAATCTGTTATTTCGCTGCTTTTTTCTGCAAATGCTTTATATGCCATTTTCATTTTATAAGCTATCGCAAACAGAGCAGCAACCTTATCTGAAAAGATTTCATCATTAGGATTTCCGCTGCCAGAAAGAATAATATATTTCCAGGCTGGAATATCGATCACGCAAGGTTTCGTTTTTACACCATATATTTCTTTCTCCTGTTTTTTCCATTCATGTTTCATTTTCAGTCCCCGCTTTCTCAAATTGAATTTACAGGCAAATTATATCACATATATACTGACACCCCATGTCAAGATTTATACCCTCCAGGCATCTCATTATGGCTATCCGGCCATTTTACAAAGTATATTTCTCATAGATTTTCTTTGCCTGTTCTGCCACAATGTCTCTTAGATATATAGGCTCTATAATATCTACCTGCGTTCCGAATGACAATAAATACCCTATTAGCCATTCATCTTCTGGCATTTCAACAGATACGATTAAATCTCCATTTTCTTTTTTGCTTACCCTGGTTTTATCAAATTCATCGTAAACACGATAGGACATATTTTTCGGGAAATGTAGTATAATTGTATTGCAGGATTGCCCCAATGTTTCGTCCAATTCCGGAAAAGAACTTTTACAAAAACTTTCTGCAAGAATTTCTAAATCTATAATACGGTTCAGCTTAAAAATACGATAATCCTGTTTTTTCATACAATATGCTTTTAAGTACCAAGACATAGACTTATATGACATTTTTAACGGTTGGACAATTCTTTCGCAAATTCCTCCGTAGGAATTTGCATAGGATATTTTTACGCACTTTTGATGAATTACCGCTGATTTTAGCAATTCAAATTTCTCATTGTCAGTTCCTTTATTGCCCCATCTGGAAAAATCCACTTCAAGCCAGTTTTCCGAACTCATATTAAATACTGCAGAAAGTTTTTGCAATGTTTGATTGCTGCCAATATTGTTCATAAAATTGATACTTTGTAAGGATGTTAGAATTTCCTGCTTTTCTTCTTCTGACAGCACTGCCTTATCTAAAACAAAATCATTCATTAGATGAATGCCGCCATTTCGCCCTGCTTCTGTATAAATAGGAACACCTGCACCACTTAGGGCGTCAATATCCCTGTAAATTGTCCTTACAGACACTTCAAACTTTTCTGCTAATTCTTGAGCAGTAGCCTGTCCTTTATCAAGTAAATGATACATAATTTTAAATAATCTGCTTTCATGCATTGCCAGTTCCTCCTTTGATAATAGAATACCATCAAAATCCTAACACTATATGGCAACATTTATTATAATCATTTCCATTTTAAAACGTTTTCCCTATCGTCTGTTCTTCTTAGTCTGGTAACCGTAAATTGGGAATTAAATACCCATTCTCCTCGTAATATGTGCCGCCTAACTGTTCAAATAATGATTTCAATAATTGATATTTGCTTTTCTGGCTTGGCTGCATAAATCACGAGTAGACAGAGTATAGCTTTTTCCGTCCTTGATAAAATGTGTCCCACACTGCCGAAACTCAAAATGTACTTTGCGGGCGATACATTGTTCCCGTATGGAAAGCACCCACGCATAGTCAAGCGGTCTGGCGTTTCTGTCTGATTCGCCACCAACTACGACCAATTCTACATTATCAAGATAGGCGGTAAGGTTTATTTCCTGAATCAAGGGCTGACAGATAATATTTTTATGTTTTATAGGCAGTTCATTGAAAATGGAAAGCCTGTAATCAGCCCTGTCTTGATTTTCTACCGTGCAGCCAACCGTAACATTATTGTATCCATCGTTCCAGTCCTCTGGGATACAATCCATAAACCGCTCAATACGCTTTGTCAGAAATAGAAAGTTCAGGTCGGAACGCTCCCGTATCATCTGCCAACATTCCGAACGCCATTCATCGGCATCCTCAACCAGAAAATCCGTGGAAAAGCAAAGATATACGGTCTGTCCCGGTTTGATTTTGTATGCTCCCGATTTATTTTTAGCGATAGGAGCATAGAAGTTGTCCGTCTTTACAATATTGTTCGTATCAATTCCACGCTTAAAGTCACCTTTATGAATGTAACAGTATTTGCATCCCTCGCTATGTTTGTGGCAGCCACGCCACGGATTCCATATTGCCATAATTATAACCTCCCATTTTCGCAGACAGGACAGAATATCCATTTTATTTTTTCATTATAAACCTCATCACTTGCAATTAGAAAAATGCAAATACGATAAAATACTGATAGGGCAAAAATATAAACACCAAAATTCCAATACCACTACGCCTATCCATGTTGGACTATCTGTTTTTAATAATCCAAGCATGGGAAAAATCAGACACGATATAAAAAACACTCCATGTATCATGAGCAGATATCTCAACCATCGGTCTGCTTTCGTCTGTGAAGTCACTGTCAATCCTGCAAATAATGCGGCCAATGACATAACAGCATAGCCCAGCAGGTCATAGTTGAACAGCAATCCGCATTTCTTGAAATCAAGAAGTATAGCAGCCTGCCCTGTCAATTCATTTAGTCGTACAGTCGTTAGCTGTGCAAAATAGACTAATAATATGACGGCCGCATATATGGAAGAAAAAGCCACTGAAACATAGCCCGCTAATTTTACTCTCTTTTCGGCAAAATAGGCATATGCGCACATCATTGGTACAAAGCTAAACGCAATGAACATAGAAGAAAAGTAACTGCCATAATCAAATCCAAATAGCATAGACAGGGCAAAGCAGATTACCGCAATAAAATTAACAACAGAGCCATACGCTCCTATTTTCTTATTCATTAATCTGTACCATCCCTTCAAAAAGAATATTGACCAATTTACTGATATATGCGGCTCTATCGTCGGTTTTCGTAAAATCATATCCAAGTAATTGTTTCACTGTTTCACTTCCTAAGCAAGAACGAATCCGTAAATATGAAAATGTTGGATTCTAAAAGTCAGCGAAAAAAGTGGCGTACAGGCTAACCAGTTTGTTCATAGCACTTTAGCACAATAATCTAATAAAGCTGCTGCTGATACATAAGGGGAGGTTCCCCTCCCCCCCCCCATAAATTTTTTCTTAAAACTTACACAAAAAACTTGACAAACCCAACAGGGGGCATATCACATTCACATAATCTAACCCCTCATATTTAAACTTCTTATCCTGTTTCGTGTGCAGATGAAAATCTGCCCGGATAATGTCCATTCCATATTCAACCAACATTTTATCTCCTTTTTAACAATAAAATGCTATTCTCCCAATATATTCCTCGGTCCCAAAAATTTATCTCCATTCAAATGTATCATATGCTCTGGCATCTCCGCAATCCAAACTTCCGTTTCCCATGCCAATGTTTCCAAAAATCTCTTATAAGTCTTAAAATCAAGAAATGCCGTCACAAAGATTTTTCCTGCTGTTACATACTTCGTCATTTCCGTTATTTCCAATATCCTTTTAGAATCCATCGGTCCAACGGAAGTCACTGATTCAACAAAATATATCCAATCCTTATCTTCTCTGTACAAAACCACATCCGGCATCTTGTCATGTAAAGTAATTTCAAATCCTAATTCTTTTAGTCTATAAACATTCTTTACCAAATCTTTCTCTATGGTATCTCCAACATACAAACATTCCGAATTGGGCGCAAATCGTGGCGCAAATTCCTCAATAATAGCTTTCTGCAGTTCATTGTGCTTGCCTGTAGAAAATTGAAAATCAGATCCATTTATACGCACCGGCATCATTGTCATTTTCTTTTTTGAAGCATACATATCTACCAGTTTTTCATGGTATTTCAAAAATCGACTTACAGATTTTTGCCACTCTGATGTTTGAAATACCCTTATCATCTGCAATGTTTCTTCTGTAAGCCTATACCTATAATTAGGACTGTTTGTGGCTTTTCCATTGTCCTCTACAAGTGCAGCATTGCGAAAATGATGTAATGCCTGCTTACGAAAAGTCTCCCTACTGTTCTCTGCATATGTCGAACCATAATATGTATTGGCAAATTGAATAATATCATGGATACGAATTCACTCATTTCCAGCATCTTTCCATTCTGTATTCTGCTTCATCCCTGCCATTGCTAGCATCACATAACAGCAAATATCCGCTTGCTGCGCTCTAGGCATTCCGAGCATCTTCAGAAGTTCTCTTGCCTCGTCAATTTTATCCACAATATCCCTCCAATATCATATTACAATTACTTTCTGACATATCCTTGCTTTTCATTAGCTTTCTACCCATTTCCTGTATACTATCCAAATCAGGAACAGGCATGGAATTAATTTCTGTTGAATTTACCTGCGTTGAACCATTCAAAATTCTATAATATTCATCGTAAAGAGTAGAATTAAAAATCACATATAATCCATACACCAGGCACTCTGACATTTCCCTTATCAATCCATCTATAAAATTTATCTTATTCTGTGTACTGATTTTCTTATACTGTGGATATTTTTTTGATAAATATACCCCACACTGCAGTCTACGCCTTTCTTCTTTTGCAGTAAAACGCTTGACAAACAAATAATTTCGATTATCCTGCATCAATCCCTTTTGCTCCGTTACCACATACTCGTGTTCTTTCTGAATAGGAAACTGCACTTCCCCTTGTTTAATATGCTGCGAATAAAAGAGTGGAATTGCACCTTCCTCTGCATCATCACGAAGTATCTCACGATTGCGAAAATCGACTGTCAACCCCGTTTTCATTTTTAACCCAATATCCGGTAATGTTTTATCAAATTTATGTAATCGTTCCAACACAGAAACTTCTTTTTCATCTGTTACTAAATAAACATAATAATCATCTCCCGAAACCACAAGGCTATACGGCACTGTCAGCGAAGTCAGATTAGCAAAATCATTATTTGACTGCGAAGAAGTAATTATAACCTTTTCTGGTATTTGATTTGTCTTTTTTACTTTTATTATGATCGTTTCCTGCAAGACATCTTCTTTATCAAACACCTTATTCCTGCTTACAAACAAATGTATATGCTCTAATTTCCCTTCTGTCAGAAAATATTGTCTAAATCTCTTAAAATAAGCCCCCGAAGTCCATGAACGAGGGATAATATACACCATCTCTCCTTCACTATCAAGATTGAATAATCCCATTACCGCAAAAATGAAATATAAATTGGGGGCTCCATAACAGACTTCTGACATGGCCGTTGCTTCCGGTGCATCTTTAGGTATCTTCATATATGGAGGATTCCCAATTACAAAATCATATTTCTTAGGCTCAGGATTGCCGCCTAACATATGATTGAAGTCTAAATACTGGCTTGTAATATAATTATCTGTAATAATGTTAATTCGAATATCTTTTTTTGAATTTTCCTGATATTTATGCAGGTTTTCTCTTAACAATCCCAAAATATTGTCATTATTCTCATAACAAGTCAAATCTATCGTCTGAACAGAAGCCATCCGCTCCAATCGTTCTAAAAGCGCACACGACAATATGCCTGAACCTGCTCCTGCATCTAAAATACGAACTTTGGACAAATTTTCAGGAATAGTATATAGTCTAGCCATAAAACGTGCTGTTTCTTTGCTTGTAAAAAACTGACCATATTTTTTACGCTCTTTTTTAGGCATATCGCCAATATATTTGTTTGTACGTTCAATAATACAATCTAACATCTTCTACCTTCTTTTCAATTAATCAAATCAATGTTCCGTATCAATGCCAGCATTATGTATGTGCTTAGAATGATATAAATCTTTTTTACCTTTAGTCCTATAAAATCTGTCTCTTGATAATTTCTTTAGTTCCTGCTCATAGCTATGGACATACCTATATATTTCCGGGAAGATATCTGGTTCTATTTGCCTTAGTGAGCATAAGGTTCCGTTAAGCCTTTCAATTTCATATATATTACTGCCTTTTTTGCATTTTGCATATAACTCTATTATTTGTTTACGCTTACTATTAAGTACAACTTTCTTTCCCCTCTTTATTCCAACTCCGGTAACAACCTTAAAATCGTTTGCCTGATAATAATGATCCTTTTTTCTTTTTGCCAATAATCCATTTTTTCTTAATACATCGGAAACCTCATCTCTCAAGATGGCTTTAATTGGAAAATCAGAAGAAAATGTCATATCATCTACGTAAAGCGAAAAATAGCAATTATATTCTTCTGATAATTCTTTAATTCTCTGAAACATGCCACAGTATGTCCAGTATATAATTAATTGGCTGGAGGGGCTTCCCGTTGGCAATACCCCATTATATATTACTAACTCTGTCATAATCCACGCAATATCAGATGCCATTTTAAAAGTCTGTGAAAACATTTGATAGATTCTGCTTCGCTGTGCTGAATCATAAAACTTTGATATATCCATTGTTTTCACAAATCTATGTTCTAAATGCACCTCTGCATTTGTAATATAACTACATGATTTCTTACCTGACATTACCCATTCTGGCGTTATAATTCGTTTAAGCAGTTTACAAATATGTTTTTGTATATCCTTTAATTCTTCCGGTGGTACAGTAAAATGTCTTTCTCCATCTCCATTTGGCTTCGGTCTTGAAAATTCATTATAATAATAAGTATGTTTTTCCTTAAAATAATTTTCAGGCAGATTTAAAAATTCTGCCAGCTTTCTTCTATTCCTCAACCGATACAATGGACTGCTCTCTATTGGATAACATTTACTCATCTTCAAACTTACCAACTCTTTCAAGTATTTTTAATAATTTCATTCCCGCTAGTGCCACTTTCTGTTTCTTATCATTTTGCACTTCAGCATCATTTTCTAAAGATTCTGCAAACAATAATAATGTTGATTTTTTCATTTCAAATACGCTGGCATACTTATCTAATATATCCATTGTCGGCTGTTTCTTATTATTTTCTATTTCCGAAACATAACTTTGAGAAATTCCCAGTTTCTCAGCTAATTCAGCAGATTTATATCCATTAAAAATCCGTAATAATCTAAGTGCTTCTCCAATCATAGATTTTTCCTTCCCTATCTATGCATAAAAAAATAGATTAGTTGGCATTAAAATAAGTTATCTAAAAACAACTCAATAATGGTTTTACAAACGTAGATAACAAATTTGCCAACCAATCTTATGATTGATTTTTTATTATCTCTACAGAATGTTTCAACCGTTCTAATGCCGGATTTGAAAAATACTTTAACTTTTCTGCAAAACCTTTTCATAGTTTCGCCTCCTTTCTCATCTTTATAATCAAAGATGCCATCCAAGAAAGGAATTCGAATCAAGGTCTTTTTTCAAATCACAAACTAATCCATCATTAAAGCGTGTTCCATCCACACGCTTTGAGAACACTATATACCATGCTGCAGTATACGCTGTGTAGATACACGCATATCATACGGAACACGCATGGTACTCGCTCCCCGGTTTAAATTTAAGGTTTCCCTTCCAAGCAGTTTGCTCACGTTATTTCTTCTGGATGGATATACCTATTTGTTAAAGTGATTTCAGTATAACACATATGAAGAGAATGTCAAGATATTTTATCGCTATTTGTAATATTTTTAAACATTATATTAAACGTCTTACAATAGTCAATTTTAAACAGTATCTCAAAATACTATGTCACTATCAATGTTTCTCCGTTACATGGTGCTAGAACCATATTTATACGATTTTCAATAAGGAAAGTTAAATTAAATATTCCCTTTTATTTACAACTTTTAAAACTTTTTCCATTCCTTAATAAAGAGTATCCTATTACGAAAGGACATGCCCCCTCCCCCGTATTACTATATAAAACTCCGTTCCAACTTCTCCCTCTGCCCTTTCAACTCATTTTGCTTTTCATACAGACTGTTACGCCCCTCATCCTACAAGTTCCCTGTTCAGTCTTTGCCTTGCAATTGGCAAATGAATTAGAAATTGATGTAAACGAGATATGCGCCACCAGTCCGTTCTCCCGCACTATTACCGAAGAAGAATATGTCCCGCACTCCTCGATGGACTGAATGGCTCTCTTAACAGAAATCGGTAAAAATATATCTGAAAAATTCTCTATATCCGCTTATGTACCTGTTTGGAAAAAACAGTATGCCCGATGTGGATAACCTGTTGACTTCATTTTATCATCTAAACGATGAAGCAAGAAAGCGGGCTGGTGCTATGGTTACATATGGTGACTTATTCACATTCGTAATTATGCTTTGCGCCATTATAACTCTTAATAATACCAAATTAGTACCGAAAGGCATAAATTAAGGGCGAACCCATGCGGGAACGCCCTATTTTACTGTATTTGTTTATTACTCGATAATAGTAGCAACCCTGCCTGAACCAACAGTTCTACCACCCTCACGGATAGCGAATGTAAGACCCTGCTCCATAGCTACCGGATGAATCAGCTCAACTGACATCTCTACATTATCGCCAGGCATACACATCTCTACACCTTCTGGAAGGTTGCAGACACCTGTAACGTCTGTTGTTCTGAAATAGAACTGCGGTCTGTAGTTGTTGAAGAATGGTGTATGACGGCCACCCTCATCCTTGGTCAGTACGTAAACCTGAGCTGTAAATTTGTGATGGCACTTAACTGTACCTGGTTTAATAAGAACCTGTCCTCTTTCAATCTCTGTTCTCTGAACACCACGAAGAAGAGCACCGATGTTATCACCAGCCTGAGCCTCGTCAAGAAGCTTACGGAACATCTCAACACCAGTTACAACAGTCTTTCTTGTCTCCTCATGAATACCAATGATCTCAACTTCATCAGATACATGAAGAACACCACGCTCTACTCTACCAGTAGCAACTGTTCCACGTCCTGTAATAGAGAACACGTCCTCTACAGGCATAAGGAACGGCTGATCTGTTGCACGCTGCGGATCTGGAATATAATCATCAACTGTAGCCATAAGCTCCATGATCTTATCTCCCCACTCTCCTGATGGCTCCTCAAGAGCCTTAAGAGCAGAGCCTTTGATGATCGGGCAGTCTGTAAACTCATATTCCTCTAACTGCTCTGTAACTTCCATCTCTACTAACTCGATAAGCTCATCATCGTCAACCATATCACACTTGTTAAGGAAAACAACAATATAAGGAACACCTACCTGACGTGAAAGCAGGATGTGCTCTTTTGTCTGAGCCATAACACCGTCAGTAGCAGCAACTACAAGGATAGCACCGTCCATCTGAGCTGCACCAGTAATCATGTTCTTAACGTAGTCAGCATGTCCCGGGCAGTCTACATGAGCATAATGACGCTTCTCTGTCTCATACTCAACGTGTGCTGTAGAAATAGTAATACCACGCTCTCTCTCTTCCGGAGCTTTATCGATATTTTCAAAATCTACTACTGCGTTACCCTCAACTCTCTCTGCCAATACCTTTGTGATAGCAGCTGTAAGAGTTGTTTTACCATGGTCAACGTGACCAATAGTACCGATATTACAATGCGGTTTGTTTCTTTCAAATTTAGCTTTTGCCATTTTGAATATCCTCCTTAATTCTAGCGCCTCTAAGGCGAGTTTTAACTATTTTCGTTTGCTCGGCTAACATTGATTATATTTCAAATCTGTATGTTTTTCAAGCCTTTTTACTATTTAATTGCTTTAATTTTTGTTTGATAATACTTTTTCCTGCACAGACTTCGGCACTTGCTCATATTTCTCAAAGAACATAGAGTAGTTTCCACGTCCCTGTGTTCTGGAACGAAGATCTGTAGAATATCCGAACATCTCGGAAAGTGGCACATATCCACGTACTATCTTTCCTCCGCCAAGGTCGTCCATACCTTCAATACGGCCGCGGCGAGAATTAATATCACCGATAACATCACCCATATACTCTTCTGGCATAGTTACCTCAACCTTCATGATTGGCTCAAGAAGTACTGGATCAGCCTTTCTCATAGCATCCTTAAATGCCAGAGAACCGGCAATGTGGAATGCCATTTCGCTTGAATCGACCTCGTGGTAAGATCCGTCGTATACGTTCGCCTTAATACCTACAACCGGGAATCCTCCAAGAATTCCTGACTGCATAGCCTCTTCGATACCCTCGCCAATCTTTGGAATGTATTCCTTCGGAATCGCTCCACCAACTACTGTTGATTCGAAGAAGAAGGTTTCCTCTCCATTTACATCCATCGGTTCAAACTTAACTTTACAATGTCCGTATTGTCCACGTCCTCCAGACTGCTTTGCATACTTACTGTCAACATCAACAGCCTTGGTAAATGCTTCCTTGTATGCAACCTGAGGAGCGCCTACATTAGCCTCTACTTTGAATTCACGGAGAAGTCTGTCAACGATAATCTCCAGGTGAAGCTCACCCATACCAGCGATAATTGTCTGTCCTGTCTCCTGATCCGTGTGTGCACGGAAGGTCGGATCCTCTTCAGCAAGTTTTGCAAGGGACTCGCCAAGTTTGCCTTGGGAAGCCTTTGTCTTAGGCTCAATTGCAAGCTCAATAACTGGCTCTGGGAACTCCATGGACTCCAGGATTACCGGATGCTGCTCATCACAAATTGTATCTCCTGTTGTAGTAAATTTAAATCCAATTGCAGCCGCGATGTCACCGGAGTATACCTTGGAAAGCTCTTCCCTCTTGTTTGCATGCATCTGAAGAATACGTCCTACACGTTCCTTCTTGCCCTTTGTCGCATTCAGAATATAAGAACCTGAATTCATCGTACCTGAATACACTCTGAAATATGCAAGTTTACCTACAAACGGGTCTGTCATAATCTTAAATGCAAGTGCTGAAAACGGCTCTTCATCTGAAGAATGTCTTACTACATCATTTCCATCTGCATCAACGCCCTGGATCGGCGGAATATCAAGTGGTGAAGGCATAAACTCCACAACCGCATCCAAAAGCTTCTGCACGCCTTTATTTCTGTAAGCTGTTCCACAGCACACCGGAACTGCTGTACATTCACATGTTGCCTTTCTTAAAGCTGCCTTTAATTCTTCAACAGACGGCTCTTCACCTTCCAGGTAAGCCATCATCAAATCATCGTCTAATTCGCAGATTTTCTCGACCAGCTCTGTGCGGTAAAGCTCCGCATCATCTGCCATATCCTCAGGAATCTCTGTGATTGAAATATCATCGCCTTTATCATCATTATAGATATAAGCCTTCATCTCAAAGAGGTCGATAATTCCCTTGAATTCATCTTCTTTTCCGATTGGAAGCTGAATACAAATTGCATTTTTTCCTAATCTTGTCTTAATCTGCTCTACTGCACCGTAGAAATTCGCTCCCAGAATATCCATCTTATTGATGAAAGCCATTCTCGGTACATTGTATGTGTCTGCCTGACGCCATACATTTTCTGACTGCGGTTCTACTCCGCCTTTAGCACAAAATACACCTACTGCGCCGTCTAGTACACGAAGCGAACGCTCTACTTCTACTGTAAAGTCAACGTGTCCTGGGGTATCAATAATATTGATACGGTGCTCTAACTCACCCTCTTTTGGCTTGCAGTTCTCCTGCAGTGTCCAGTGACATGTTGTAGCAGCGGAAGTAATAGTGATACCTCTCTCCTGTTCCTGAGCCATCCAGTCCATCGTAGCAGTACCTTCATGAGTATCACCAATCTTGTGATTAACACCGGTATAATACAAAATACGCTCTGTTGTTGTTGTCTTTCCAGCATCAATATGAGCCATAATACCGATATTTCTAGTTCTCTCTAACGGGTATTCTCTTCCTGCCATTACTGCCTCCTAGAATCTGTAGTGTGCAAACGCCTTATTAGCCTCTGCCATCTTGTGCATGTCTTCTTTTCTTTTCACTGATGCACCTGTGTTATTCGCTGCATCAAGAATCTCATTTGCCAGCCTTTCCTCCATCGTCTTCTCGCCTCTTTTGCGTGAAAACATAGTAAGCCAGCGAAGTGCAAGAGCCTGTCTTCTGTCCGCTCTTACCTCAATTGGAACCTGATATGTTGCACCGCCGATACGCCTTGCCTTAACCTCAAGTACAGGCATGATATTATTCATAGCCTCCTCAAACACTTCAACTGCCGGCTTGTCGGATTTTGATGCAACTCTTTCAAATGCTCCGTATACAATCTTCTGTGCAACACCCTTCTTACCATCTAACATAATGTTATTAATAAGCTTTGTTACCACTTTGTTATTGTATAACGGATCTGCTAATACGTCTCTTTTCTGAGTATGTCCTTTACGTGGCACGGTCCTTCCCTCCTTAAACATATTTGTGTGTTCCCACACTGATTAATTCATCGGTACTCACATGTGTCGTTCTAATGATACTGTGCAGTGCATGGACATATTATAATCAATCTATGTCTCGCAACTTACTTCATCATAGTTCTGTTTGTGAATATACTTAAATAAAATAATGAAGTTCTTCTCCACTTTGTTCAGAAGAACAAAGTAATCTCTAACCTCACGCTGCACTAATGCCTGCGTTCGCTAAGAACTTACTTTTTAGCGTCTTTCGGTCTCTTGGCGCCGTATTTTGAACGTGCCTGTCTTCTCTTTGCAACACCTGCTGTATCCAGTGTTCCTCTGATAATGTGGTATCTTGTACCTGGAAGGTCTTTTACTCTTCCGCCGCGGATAAGAACAACGCTATGCTCCTGAAGGTTATGTCCCTCGCCCGGAATATAGCTCGTTACTTCGATACCATTAGAAAGGCGGACTCTGGCAATTTTTCTAAGAGCTGAGTTAGGCTTCTTAGGTGTAGCTGTCTTAACAGCTGTACATACACCTCTCTTCTGCGGTGCAGACTCGTTCGTCGCTTTCTTTCTAAGAGAGTTGTAACCCTTTTGGAGAGCCGGTGCTGTAGACTTCTTTACAGATGTCTGACGTCCTTTTTTTACTAACTGGTTAAATGTTGGCATTTCTCTTTCACCTCCTATGATAATAATAAGCTGCATTCACATCTGAATGAATTAGTGCACAAAAACAATATGCATCCTTATGCACGCTAAATTAGTGTATTACGAATTTTCGCGGTTGTCAAGGGGTTTTGTTAGAATTTAGCAAATACAATCTCTTATTCTTTTATAGTCCTAACTTATCCGCAATTGCTGTCGTTTCCTCCAGCGCAACATCAATTAGATCATCAAGGCTAAGGCCCGTAAATTCAATACATTCCATATAGTCTCTATTGGCACCTGCTGCAAACCGCCTTTCATTGAAACGCTTCATGACAGACTTATGCTTAACACTTGCCACCTTTTTATCCGGGTAAATCTGCGCTACTGCCTTTACAAATCCACTCATCGGGTCCGCTGCCAGTATAGCATACTGAAGCTTTGTCTTAGCTTTCACCTTACTTTTGGGGTTGTGTGCACAGATTGCGTCAAACAGCACCTTATCTTCAATGCCTTCCTTCTTAAGTATCTCAACAGATGTAGGGCCATGTACACTCATATCATGCTGCCAATCACACTGTTCTTCATCAAGATCATGAAGAAGTCCTACAATCCCCCAGTATTCTATATCCTCTGGTGCCAGGCGTTTCGCCAGTCCGCGCATAATTGCTTCTACCGCATAAGAATGGGTAATGTAGTTTTCACCTTTCATATATTTTATTAAAATCTCATGCGCCTGTTCTCTGTTCATATTAAATTCCTCCTATCGCCTTTTTCACAATCATAATTTTAGCATACCTGTCCTTTCTTGTGAAGCCGCTATTCTACCAGCATTACTTCATCCAATAAAATCGTCTTGTAAGGTGTGAATTATATCTCACAACATAAACTTTTGATTACTTCAATTAATTTGCATAAAAATAATTGTGGCAGTAAATCACATATAAAATGACGGCTCTGCATCACGCATCGCCGCCATTTTATAACAATTTTCTATTTATGTTTTTTTCTTACTGCAAACACAATACCAAGCACTGCTGCCGCGGCTGCAAAAAGTACTATATATAAAACAACCTGATTCGTGTCTCCAGTTGCCGCACCCTTAGCTGTCGATGTCGTACCTGATGTTGCACCGCTGCTTCCTGATGTAGCAGTTCTTCCAGTCGTACCAGTTCCAGTCCCATTCGTGCCATTAGGATTATTTGTATTATTATTGTTTGGGTTACTCGGATCAGTTGGGTTATTGGGGTTATTTGGATTGTCCGGATCATCCGGATTTGTTGGATCATCTGGAGCAGGTATTACCTCTTCCCAGCCAACTGCAACTGGCGAAAGACCTTTTACTGTAACCTGGAGTCCGTCATCCGTCTTCTTAATCTTTGCATCATCCCAGCTTTCTACCTTACCCGGTTTAACACCAATTGCCTTCTCCGCATACATATGGGCAATCGCAAAAGCACTGTTGGTTTCATCCCTTCCCTCTGGATAAGGTACAGTAATCGTTACTCCGCCCTTCGGGAAGTTTTCTTTATCGTCTACTGCTACCCAGTCATGAGAATCGGCTTTTCTATAGAGCGTGATATCATAAACTTCAATATTTTCCGCTGGTATAGTGGGCCGCAGGGACAGAATTTTTGCCCGCAGCTCTTCATCTATTTCTGTAGAATCCTTTTCTAAGGATTCCGTAGGATATATGGAGAGGCCCCTTTCAATTTCCAACTTATAGGTCTCTGATCCTTTTGAAAATTCATAAGGCGTAAATTCAACTACACTGTCCTGCGGAATTACAATAATTTCACATTGCACGGTTTTCGGCTTATAATCGTCTGTGCCTGTTGCTGTCGCTGTTATTATCGTACGGCCTTGGCTCATAGCATACAATGTTGCCTCTGTACCGTCAAAATCCACATCAGCTATAGAGGGATCCGCACTCTCATAGGTTACCGTGCTTCCTGCCGCGGCTTCAAGAGTCAGTGAGATTTCATCTAGCTCCACAACCTTCATAACATCGTACTCAAATTTAAACTGATCCTGTTCATTTCTGATAGGCCCCCAGCCAACTGCTATCGGAGATAGCCCAGTTACCGTAAACTGAAGTCCGTCATTCGTCTTGTCAATATCGTCGTCAGACCAGCACTCAACATCCCCCGGTGTCTTGTCATTTATGTTTTCTGTAAACATATGTGATACTGCAAATGCTGTTTTAGCTGCTTTATCGCCGCCCCGGCCTTCAGGATACGGCATGATAACGGCAATACCTGTCGGAAACTCATCATCAGTATCCACAACTTCCCAGTCATAAGAACGGCTGGCTTCTGCATCTTCAAGATCAATAAATCTTCTAAGTAATGTTACATCATACACCTGAATATTTTCCTGTGGTATACCCGAATCAAGAGCAAGAATTTCCTCCTTCAGGCGGGTTTCAATATCAGCCAGTTCCATAGAAAGATTAGCCGGTTTTTGGGAAATACCTTTTTCAATTTCTAACTTATACTGATATTCTCCCTGTTCAACTGCCACTGATGTAGTAACTGTGTTCTTTTGTGGAACCACCTTAACCTTGCACCTAATCGTTTTCGCTTTATAGTCCCCTATCGCTGTCGCTTTCGCTGTTATTGTCGTTTCTCCTTCACTGACACCGCGTATTGTGCCGTCATTTTTCACATCAACAATAGAACTGTCATTACTTTCATATGTTACTGTGCTTCCCTCTACTGCCTCAACAGCAACAGATGCAGTTCCTTTTTTCGGTAGTTTCATAACTTCCTGCTGAAACCTGAAATCCTCTTGATCCAGCTTATCAAGGACCTTTACCGTAACAAGGATAGAATAGTCCTCATAATTTCTAGAGCCTCCAACATTAACATTGATTTTTCCTTCAGAATTAATCAGCGTAGAATCATCCCTTACCTCATACTGCAATGTAGCGCCATTATTTGTTGCCGAGCCAGCATCTCGAATAATATTGGTATCTAAAATTGTAGCACTTATAATACTTGCATCAGATGGCATATATTCTGACAAGTCCAGCTCTTTCATTTTTCCGTATCTAATTGTATCGGACACATCCTTTTCAGATTTATCCCAAGCTGCTTTCTCAATAACATATGGCTTCTTCACATCTATTAAACTTGTATCCCATGTATATTTTCTTGGGTTACCTGCCGGAAGAATCCTAACAAACGTAGCGTCATCATTAGGTAAGGATGCCTCCGTAAGATTTGTGCCATAAGTAATCTTATAGTCAAATTGAGGGGACATCACTTCTCCCTTTATTGTTACTGTAGGTTTAGGTTCGCATCTTTCTCCGGTATATGTAAACCTTGCTGGTTCCAATTCTACTACTACTTCATTTCTTGAAAGTTCCTGTGGGCGACATGAATACGGTATTTCTGATATTCTCGCAGTATTACCTCCGTCTGCAAATTCATAATTACCTGCACCCCTCCCCTTCAATTTTACATCTACATTAATCGTACCGTCCAGAATGTTCATCTCCCCCGTATTGGTCACATTTTCATCCCGAACTACAGATAGCTCTGCTACAACCTCACGTTCTGCTACTGATGGTCCACTACTTACAACGCCGTCAAGAAACACGTTTGTGCCCTGATTCTGCGTAAATTTTTCCGTTCTATATTCTCGCTGATAACTAAGTGTATTTTTAGAAACCGTAAGTTTTTGTTTCTCTATGTTTGTACGCCCGCCAATATTACCATTTGCGTCAGGTACAGCCGCGGATGAAAAATGCACTGTATATGCCTGATTTCCTGCTGAAGGATAAATATTTTTATCCCCTGTCAGCTCAAATTTAATATCTGTTGCACTTTGCCCAGACGCCGTCGTATACTCGAGACCCACAAGGCTTTCTTTTATGTCTAGTATAAAATCCCATGAATTTCCGAATATGTTTTTACCTTCTCCCGGTATTGCAATTTTAGCCACCAGTTCGTCTTCACTTATAGGCTGGCCGTCTAATTTAAAACTACCATCGGCGATTCTCACCATCGGATTTGAAGCTGCATCTGCCACTGTCATTGTCCTTGCACTTCTTACTGCCGGCTGAGCAGCCGCCTTCTTTGACTCTTCTTCCTTCTTATCCTGCTCCTTCCCGGCCTCTGCCTTCTTTTGTTCAGCCGCCTTCTTCTCATCAGCAATCTTCTGATCGACTTGATCTGTTGTAAGCCATGCGCCGTCTACCAGCATATAGGCTTCCAGTCCTCCCCCTGACCCTGACGCCAATACACACGGAATTCCTGCATCATTACAGAGTATCTTAAGTGCACGTGCCACATTGTCAGTACTTGTACCTATATTCTTTGCAACTACTTTAATATTATCCTTGAAATATGCAATCGTATCTGCTGTATTACCACCTGACACTCCTGCTAATACTTCCTGAACACTTGCCTCCCTCTCTGCAACAACTGCACGGATTGCTTCAGCGCTCTGATATTTTTTACCGCGGATATCATATTTTCTTCCATAATTTTTCAGAAGAAGATAAACCTTATAATTATAATAGGTTACGCCCGTCTCATCTGTCTCTTCCGTAAGCACACGAGTAACCTTAAGACTATCCTTTAGCCAGAACACTCTCGGATAATCTAAGAGAAATGCATAATAAGCCTGACAAATATTCTCACGGACAGCATCCCATTCCTCATCTGCCATCCTCGCATCATAAGTAACATTCAGCACTTCAATCGCATTGAAAACGTCTTTCTTTCCATTACTATAATTTACTGTAAGCGCCTGCTCTTCTGTAAAAACACTATCCTCAATCAATATATCGTCAACGCCGTCATTATCCGCGCCCGCCGCCAATGTATTATACAGGTTTACAGCAAAATCCGGAAGCCCCATACGTCCAATCCAGCTGCCGCTGTCCGGAGCCTCACTAAAATATCCCCAATCCATATTTCTTATGTATTCAGAAAGATTTAGAGTCTCTCTCACGCCAGACACTTTTGTCTCTGGCTCCTGCCATTCCTCCTGAATATCATCCTGGCTGGTATCCTCCTGGAAACTGTCCTCCCCTTCTTCTTGAGAAGTGTCCTCCAAAAGGACATCATCCTGAATCTCTTCCGCTGATACCCGAACTACAGCCATACTGGCGGTCAGCACAATAGCTGTAACAAATGCTAGTGTCCGTTTTACTGTTTTTCTCATTTTCATCTACATTTCACTCCCTGTATTTTATTGACTGTCACTTTATGCTTATCGCATACTTATCCATTTTATTCTTCTTAAAATTTATAATATCAATTATATAGTCAAAAAAAAACACTGTCAACACTCTGAAAGGCTTTCCCAGCTAGAAAAATCTGTTACTGAAAATAAGTATTAATATGAACCTTTACCCAAAGACGGCTTTATATCGCAGTAAGGTTAAATCTCTATGAATCAGTAACAAAAATCCAGCCATAAAAATAAGAAAGCAGACAGGCGGCCAGCCTGCCTACTCCACCTTAACATCCAGCGTTTTTACAGACACACCTTCCGGCCGGCTCATCTTATAAGCCGCCTGTGCTTTTGCGCGTTTAACCTTCATCGCCTCTGGTGATGTCTCTGCCTGTGCACGGGTCATCTCCCGTTCATTTATCGTAGCTTTTGCTTCTCTTTTCGCCGCCTCTGTTTCTGCCTGACGAAGTGTCTCCGCTCCGGCATCCAGAACTTCCTGTGTATCATCCGTATTATTATCTTTTGCCTTTACTGGCTCTTCACCTTCCGGCTTCTCCTCTGGGTGAAGCTCTGCCTCTTCTGCTTCCTTCAGATCCTTTTCCGCCTTCAGACGTTCTTCCTCAGTCGGAAGCTTTGCATACTTCCCACTCTCCACAAATGCCCTTGTGGTCTCTTCTATAGCCATGTTTTTCCGATGCTCCTGCATAATAAGCTCAAACTTCTTATTCTCCGGAATAACAGGATTATTCATAATACTGTTTACAGCACTAAAAGAGGCTGCGGTATGAGCCATTTTCACACGCTGAACCTCGTCCTTTGTCTTGCACCGTTTTAATTCCTTTTCATAGTTTTCCTGCTCTGCCTCTATCTGCTTCACCTTCTGGTATTTCTGCGGATCATGCTTTTGAAGATATTCCATCTCTTCTGCCGTCAGTTTTTGACCACTGTTAAGCTTCATATCAATCTGGTTTGACATTTTATTAGAGCCGTCCGCATTAGCTTTCCTGATCTCCTCCGCCTGTCTGCTTACTGCATCAAGCTTTGTGCTCCCATCAGCAGTAAAATCACCCGTCTCTTTTTTTCTCTGCCACTTCATCTGCATTTCCATATTTTTAGTATATGTATTCAAACTTTGAACCGTTAAAAAATTCAACCAAAGCACCTCCTTTGAGCAGCCCGTATTTCCCTTACTTTTTATATCGGCAGAAGAAGGAGAAAACTTAACAAAAAAACTAGGTTTTCACCAGACGGTATCTGCTAAAAGGATGTGAGAATTTTCAGAACTCTTCCCCCTATACAGAATTGTAAACTTCACTCTGCCAATATAAATTCTTCCATCAGGCTCAAAACCGTAAAATGTAATAATATCATTCTCCTTCGCATTTTCTAACTCATTTTCAACAGCATAAATAGGGCTTCCCACTCCTATTTCCGGCTCCCTGCTTGTGCTAATCACATTAAGCATATGGCTCCAAATATTCCCGGCAGTTGTTGCATTTAGATGCCCTGCCCCGGTCTGAATCACATCCTCCTCTTTTCCATGATAAATAGAAAGACTAGCATTTATATTATATTGGGGATAGTCAGGTAAACCATAATACCCTCCCTGGCTGTATTCAACACCCTCCAGTATTCTGTGCCCTTAATATCTTCTGCCTCTTCAATTCCAAATATATCTGTGCGAATACTATTCTACTCAAAGGTCTAATAATAAAAATGTGGATATCTTTCTTTTAACATCTGCTCTCCTGCCCCTCTTTTGCGTTTCCTTTTATATAAGAAGAGAATAAATATACCTGTAGCAGCTAAGCTACTACTATCCAAAGAATATAATTAGTATGTAAGCTCATGTTACTAGGGAGTATACTTTCATCCTCCACTCATTTTCAGCTTATCAAGATCCGTAAATAATACCGCACTTGGCAGTCCTCTGTGTACAGTAATTACTGCATGGGGATTCTTTTTTCCTGCCGGAAGGGAGCTTCCATCCTGTATCTGTCTGCCGCATGCGGTTCTCTATAATTATCTTTAGCTCTGCCCGATTATTTTTGTTTATCTAATAAAAGAGAGCCTAAAATAAAAAAAGGCTCACTTTTTTTCCAAAGTAAACTAAGAAATTTTAAAAATCAAAATCCCTTTTGGAAATGACATTCATGTATCCATTTCCAAAAGGGATTTATTATAAAAATGTTTCGTCGTATAAATTTTTATTTTTTTAATAATTGGGGGCTTATTCCTCTGGAACCACAATCAAATCTTTTGTATAGTGATTCAGCACTTCGCATCCATCCTCAGTAATAATTACAAGATCCTCAATACGAACACCGATTCCCTCGTCTGCGAGATAAATACCCGGCTCTACAGAGAAGCACTGACCAACCTTAATAATATCCTCATTTACAGAAGATACATCACCGAACTCATGGTCCTCAAGGCCAATGGAGTGTCCGGTTCTATGTGTGAAATACTGTCCATATCCCTTTTCTTCGATATAATTCCTTGCCGCAAGATCTACGTCGCACATTCTGTTGCCTGGCTTTGCAGCCTCGATACCGCGTCTGTTGGCCTCTACAACAATATCATAGATTTCTTTTGCACGGTCAGAAACCTCACCTATAAATACGGTCCTTGTCATATCAGATGCATAATTATCCTTAAAAGCACCGATATCAAGAATAACACAGTCACCGCGTTTTCCCTTGGAATCGTCTGTTACATGATGCGGGTCAGCAGCTCCTTTTGCATAAGCTGTAATCGGGTCAAAGGAAACATCTTCACAGCCGAGCTCCTTATATATCTCACGAACCTTTGCATTAAGCTCCTTTTCTGTAAGTCCCTTAGCTACCCACGGAATCAGCTTCTCCATGGCAATATCATTAAGCCTTGAAGACTCTCTCATAAGCTCCTTTTCCTTCTCGTCCTTAACCATACGGATATAGTCAACAATCGGTGAACCATTTACAAACTTACTTCCTCCGCCCAGCTCCTGGAGACGAAGCAGGAATCTTGCCGGCCAGGTTTTATCAATTCCCATAACCTTATCCTTTTCCACGAACCTGCTAAGAATCTCTACACCGTCCTCAATATCATCATACCATACAAGTTCTACGCCAAGATCCCTTTCCTGCGGAAACAGCTTATTGATAACAAGCTTATGATTTCCATTTACATTCAGATACAGCGCTAACAGCCTTTCACCCGGAGCGATCCACTTGCCTGTCAGATAAAAAATCGCTACAGGGTCAGATATAATCATCTGCGGTACTCCGTGCTCTTCCATAGACTTTAAAACTCTTGAAACCTTTCCTTGATCCATTGTTACCCCAACCTTTCTTTTCAACTAAACTCATTATAATATCCCCCCTGCGAAAAGTCAATCTGGGGACGTAGTAAAATGAAAAAGTGCCTGTCCCCACCTGGGTAGGGGACAGGCACTTTTTCATTTTACTACGTCCCCAAAGCTCTCTATCCACTTTGATAAAAAAACATACAAAATGAACAATATTTTTTCATCTTAATACGGCATTTTTTGTACTTTTCGCCGTTTTTCCTCATTGCTTGTCAAATTTCAATATTTTCTTATGAATTTATTAAATTTTTATGATGTATTAACTATACACTAATTGAGATAGGAGGAAGATATGAAGAGCCAAAAAATTAATGATACATTTGCAAGAATGTATCGCAGTTCACAGTACCGCATCTGGTTATGGATTCTGGGCTTCTTCACAATGCTGGCAGTACATATTGTCTACAAAACAAAAAAAGGCAAAGATGCATTTGCCGGAATGAAGGAAGAGCTGCGGGGACAGAGGGAGATGCAGGACCTAAAGGAGCAGTTTTTTCAGGACGCTCTGGTTCAGGTCCAGAAAAAAAATGAATATTTCAAGAAAACAATGTCTGAAAGCGAAGCGCAGAAACAGGCAAGAGCAATTGCCGATAAAAATTTTGAACAGCTTCTGAATGACAAAACAAAAGAACAAGCAGAGATGCAGAAGGTCCATGAAATCACCCTTGTATCATGCTATGCAGAATTAATGCAGAATCCTGCATTTATGGCAGTATCCTTTGTATTATCATTCCCGATGTATATTTTAATGCTGCTGTTTATGCGTCCAATCGCAAAATATATCACAGAACGTTTATTCTTGATGATATTTGTTCTTTTCGGCGTAACATGGCTGGTATTTACCATCCTTTATATCGCGCCGATGGATGCTGCAATGAATATTCTGGGGCAGACTGCCACACCAGAGCAGATTGCTAATTTTAATCACATTTACGGACTGGACCAGCCGTATCTGACACAGCTTTTTGACACCTTTAAGAATCTGTTAACCTTTGATTTGGGAAATGCATATCAGGGTAACGAGCCTGTTATGACTGCGATTATGGCAAAATTCCCGATTACGATGCAGGTTACCTTTTCTTCTATGGTAGTTGCACTTATTATTGCAGTTCCAGCGGGAATTGTTTCAGCGATTAAGCCTTATTCTTCATTTGACTATATCGCCATGTTTATTGCTCTTTTAGGCTTGTCAATTCCTAACTTCTGGCTGGGCCTTATGCTGATTTTAGAATTTTCCATCAATATGGGATGGGTTCCGGCTACTTTCCAGCCCGGCAACTGGGTTACCCTTATTATGCCGGCAATTGTCGTCGGTACAGGTATGTCGGCGTCCATTGCCCGTATGACCCGGTCGTCCATGCTTGAGGTCAAAAACTCAGATTATGTCCTTACAGCACGCGCGAAGGGTCTTGCGGAAAAAAAGGTTGTATTAAAGCATATTTTAGGAAACGCCCTGATACCTATCGTTACAATGATTGGTATGTCTTTTGGAAACCTGATGGGAGGAGCTGCCGTAACAGAGAAGGTTTTCAATATTAACGGTATTGGATCCTACATTGTAGACAAGCAGTTCATCCCGGATATTCCAGTTGTTCTGGCGGGTGTGGTCTACATCTCCTTTGTTGTTTCACTGATGAATCTGATTGTGGATATTCTATATGCCTTTATAGATCCACGAATCAAATCGAAGATGAAAAATTATTAGAGAGGAGACACATTTAAAATGGCTAAAAATGCACAAACGAAAAATGAAAGCCTGTATTTAAAAAAGGTAAATAAAAGAAAACTAGGTGGCTCCCTTGAATTTACAACCTCCAGACTCGCTTTTCAGGTGACAGGAGTATTAGCGCTGCTTCTCGTACTATGGCAGGTGCTGCTTCCCCTTGTAAAAGGAGAAGAGATTTCTACAGTCATAGGAATCATTACTGCAATTTACGGACTGGAGTTCCTTGTTCAATTTATAATCGTAAAGAAAATTGAGAAAGAGATTACTGGCACAGCCGGCGAAATTTCTAATATTACCAGAAAAATGGGGATTTTGCTGCTTCCTTCTGTTGTCACAGGTAATTTCCTCGTGTTTATTGCCGGAGCAATGCTTTTAAAAAAGGAGAAAAATCTGGAGTATCAGCTTGCAGTATATTCTCTCTTAGTTAATATATTTGTTATCCTGATTTCTCTGTTTAACTTATTTAAAGATACGATTGTATATACCTTTTGGACTGGAATCGGATTTTACGCTCTTTACGCGGTATTGAATCTAGTCGTTATTGCGGCAGTAAGCAAATATACCTTCGGTAAAAAACCAGACAAAAAGTTCCTTCCTTTTGCTGTCATCTGTCTTTTGGGAATTGCACTTGGAAATGTATTTTCCTTTATGCTTGGACTAATAGCACTCGGAAAGTATTTTAACAAAAATGAAGAGGTAAGCGTAGAGTGGATTGACGTTATTAAACGTCTTTTCCGAAACTACACTGCAGTAATCGGTATGTTTTTTGTCGTATTGTTTATTTCAATCTCTATTGGTTCCAACCTTACCTTTGACTATGACATCGCAATTTCCAATAACTTTGCCGCAAGGCTTGCTAAGCCTAGCCTGATGTATCCTTTTGGCTGTGACGATTACGGACGCTGTGTATTTACAAGAATCATATTTGGTGCGAGCATTTCTCTCATAATTGGTATCATCTCCACCATCGTCCCAATTATTATCGGCGGCCTTTTAGGTGCAATGGCTGGCTTCTACGGCGGAAGAAAGGACAATGTTATCATGCGTGTGCTAGACGTACTACATGCGGTGCCAAGTATCTTGCTGGCGATAGCAATTATTGCCGCTTTTGGTGTAAGTACGATAAACCTGATTTTAGCCCTTTCTGTATCTATGATTCCGTCCTATGCCCGGACAGTCCGCGCACAGGTTATGGGAATTTCCAATCAGGAATTTGTCGAAGCAGCAAAGGCCTGCGGTGCAAAGAATGGTACGATTATTTTTAAGCACATTATTCCAAACTCACTGGCGCCGGTTATTGTACAGGCTACCATGGGTATTGGTTCGGCGGTGCTTTCCACCTCCTCCCTATCCTATCTGGGAATCGGTGTAGAAGCACATGTCCCGGAATGGGGAAACGTCTTAAAAGCAGGTTCGACCTTCCTTGAGACAAATCCATACATTGCTATTTTCCCGGGAATTGCTATCATCATCATCGTATTAGCTTTCAACTTCTTTGGTGACGGGCTTCGTGATGCTCTTGACCCGAAGCTGAAATAACAACTAGGAGGTAAAAAATGGAAAACAATACGGTTTTAGAAGTTAAAAACCTTCATGTCCACTATGTCACAAGCGACTCTGCTGCAAAAGCGGTCAATGGCATTGACTTTGAAATAAAGGAAGGGGAGGCCTTAGGCCTGGTAGGTGAAACCGGCGCCGGAAAAACAACTACAGCTCTTGCTGTCATGCAGCTGATTCCTGATCCTCCCGGAATGATTGTGGACGGAGAAATCTATTTTGAAGGAAACAATGTAATTTATAACACAGATAAGGAAAACCAGGCAATGCGTGGAAATGGTATCTCCATGATCTTTCAAGACCCAATGACTGCTCTGAATCCAATTATGACAGTGGGAGATCAGCTTTCTGAGGTTGTCCTTACACATGAAAAGCTTTCAAAGGCTGAAGCAAAGAAGCGGGTCATTGAACTGCTGGAGGTCGTAGGTGTAAAAAGCGACCGCTATGATGACTACCCTCATCAGTTTTCTGGCGGACAGAAGCAGCGTGTAGTAATTGCAATGAGCCTTCTGTGCAACCCAAAGCTCTTGATTGCCGACGAGCCTACTACAGCTCTTGATGTTACCATTCAGGCACAAGTTCTTGAGATTATTAATAATCTTCGTGAAAAATATAAAATGGCTATGATTTTAATTACCCATGACCTGGGCGTTGTTGCAGAAACCTGCGACAAGGTGGCGATTATGTATGCCGGCCAGATTGTAGAGGCTGGTACTGTCCGGGAGGTTTATCTCCATCCGAGGCATCCCTATACAAGAGGATTATTTGACTCCATTCCAAAGCTTGATGATGATTCCTCGGAGCTGATTCCTATTGAAGGGGCAATTTCCAATGCTGCAGACCTTCCTTCCGGGTGTTACTTCCATCCACGCTGCCGCTATTGTCAGGATATATGCCGGAAGGAAGCTCCCGCCCAGCAAGGCGGAGAACACCAATTCATGTGTCATTTTGACTTATTTAAGGAGGAGGCTGAATAATGGAAAACCAGGTTTTAATTGAAACCAGAAGGCTAAAAAAATATTTCCCTGTTCCGGCAGGATTCCTTCACGCTGTTGATGATGTCAATCTGACCATTAATAAGGGAGAAACGCTGGGAATTGTAGGTGAATCTGGATGTGGTAAGAGTACCCTGGGACGTGTCATTTTAAGACTCCATGAAGCAACCAGTGGAGACGTGCTCTATGATGGAATGGATATCAACAACTTTTCTGCGGACGAGATGCGCTATATGCGTCAAAATATGCAGATTATATTCCAGGATCCTTATGCCTCCCTCAACCCGCGTATGACAATCGGGCAGATTATTGAAGAGCCGTTAAAGCTCCATAAAATTTTTAAATCTGCTGATGAACGGCGGGCACGGGTGGAGGAGCTTATGGAGCTGGTAGGGCTTCCTATGCGTTCCTACAACCAGTATCCTCATGAATTTGACGGCGGGCGCCGGCAGCGTGTAGTAATTGCGCGCGCCCTTTCCATTAATCCGCAGTTCATTGTCTGTGACGAGCCTGTTTCAGCTCTGGATGTATCTGTGCAGGCGCAGATTTTGAATCTTTTGATGGAGCTTCAGAAGAAAATGCAGCTTACATATATGTTTATTTCCCACGATTTATCTGTGGTAAAGCATATTTCTACAAATATAGGCGTTATGTATCTTGGACAGCTGATTGAAAAGGCATCTAAAAATGATATTTTCAGCCAGCCTCTGCACCCATACACCATTGCGTTATTGTCAGCAATTCCGTCAACAAATGTACTGGCAAAAAGCAAAAAGATTATTTTAAAGGGCGAGATAAATTCTCCTATTAATCCAAAGGTTGGGTGCCGTTTTGCCACACGCTGTCCATTTGCAACGGAAAAATGTACCAGTGAAAACCCAGTCTTTACCGAGGCAATGCCTGGTCATTTTGTGGCCTGCCATAGGTGGAAGGAAGTCGCAGACGGAACGTTGGCTTTTGATGTCTGATTACAGACGCAAAGCAGGTGATTTGCCCAAAAAGGGCTTCACATAAAAAATAAAAAGGAGACTAGAAGAACATGAGAAAGAAAAAAATCATTGCCGTATTGCTTGTCTTAACTATGGTGCTTTCCTTAGCAGCCTGCAATAAAAGGACAGCCGGCGGCACAGGCTCATCCGGAGAATCCGGCGGAAACAAGGAGACAATCAGATTACTTGGTTATTCCTACTATGAATCAACCATGAATATCCTCCGCGACCAGCTTTCAAAAGCCGGTTTTGAGGTGGAAATCAACATGCAGCCAGATTATGCAAGTATGGTAACTGCCCGCGACACAGGTGAGTGGGATCTTGCTATGTCAGGCTGGACGACAGTTACAGGTAACCCTGATTACGCAGTAAGAGACGTATATGCATCTTATGGTCAGTATAATCCCGGCGGGATTAATGATCCTAAGATTGACGAGCTGATTGATAAAGCATCTGCTGAAACGCCTGCAGAATATGGTGCAACCTACAAGGAATTAGAGGATTATGCGATAACTGAAAATGTTTACTCTATTCCATTATACGCAAACAGGGGTATCCGTGCCATTAATAATACGGTTGTAGACGAAAGCACAGTTCACAATCCACAGTCCCGTTCCGCATTTTGGGAGCAGTATTCCTATGTTGATCCATCACAGAATGATACAAGAACATTGATGCTGACACAGACAATGGGCGACCTCACTTCCCTGGATCCGATTCAGGCAAATGACGGCTCCATTAACCAGCTCTCTGCTAACTTAAATGTCCGCATTGTAAATATGACAGATGACGACCAGATCGTACCTGACGGCTCTCTGTCACGAAACATTTCCATTGGAGAAGGAAACAATGTATTCTACTTTATTCTCAGAGATGACGTATTCTTCTCAAAGGTAGAAAACAAGCATGTTGTAGCTACTGATGTACGTGTAGGCGCAGAAGACGTAGAGTTCTCACTTAAGAGAGCAGCTGACGAAAAGAGTGTTGCAAATCACAAAACCTATAACCTGCATAACCATATGTCCGATGTTTCTATTGTAACAGATATTGAAGAGCTGAAAGGCATCAATGATTCCGATACAGGAAAGCCGGTATTTGACACCTTATCAAAGGAGCTTCCAAGCGAGATTAAGACCCTAACAGCAAACAAAAATGAAGTTGATAATGCAAACGGTGTTTATCAGGTTGTAAAGATTTCTACAGAAAATGCATTCCCACAGGTACTTTACTATCTGGCACATCAGTCAGCTGGTATTCTGAATAAGGAAGCAGTTACAGAGATGAATTCCAAGTTTGATGTAGCTTCTTATGACCCGACAAAAGACATTTGCTACGGTGACCCGGCTGCAATCAAATCAGGTAATAACCATCTTTGGATGTCAGGTCCGTATGCGCTTGTATCCTATGATGACTATCAGGTAACCTTTGAAAAGAACCCAGGATATATGGCAGGAACAGAAAACGAAGCTAGAATTAAAAATATAGCAATTAAGTTTATTAAAGACACAACCTCCGCAACCTCAGATTTTCGTGCAGGTGGAGTTGATATTTTGGATTCTGTAGACACAAATGATGTGGCAACCTTGCAGGAAGACAGTAACTACACCGTATATGTCTACATTAGACATGCAACAACCTACTGCGATATTAACATGACAAACGGAAACAAATTCGAAAACCTAGACTTAAGAAAAGCAGTATTCTATGCAATCAATCAGGATGAATTTGTTGCTTACAATAATGACCTTGTAGGGCCGTTATACTCCTCTGCATCTACATTAATAGATACTGGAAATGTACATGAATTCAGCCTCGAGAAGAGCGCTGAGCACCTCGCAGCCTATCAGAAAAGCAAATAGGGACGGAGTAAAATGAAAAAGTGCCTGTCCCCACCTCGGTGGGGGACAGGCACTTTTTCATTTTACTCCGTCCCCAGCTTGCTATCCCTTCAGACTTACACTTTCAAATTCTTCAATGATCTTCTCATCCGGCGCCTTTGTTGCAAGGCTTACGATAATAATCATAGCCAGCGAAACTAAAAATGCCGGAAGCAGTTCATAGATATCAAGGATTCCGCCCATTGGACGAACTACATATTTCCAGATAAATACCATCGCACCACCGGAAACCATGCCTGCAAGCGCGCCCTGCAGTGTGGTTCTCTTCCAGAACAATGCACAAATCATAACTCCTGCAAAGGCTGCTCCCATGCCCGCCCATGCAAAGGATACAATACCGAATACACTGGAGTTCGGATCTCTTGCCATAAATAACGCGATTAATGCGATTACCAAAATTGTCCCGCGGGCAACCATAAGTCCCTGCTTCTCTGTCAGCTTCTTCCCCATAAAATCCTGTACAATATTCTCAGACACACCGGAAGCTGCAACAAGCATCTGGCTGTCTGCTGTGGACATCGTAGCTGCAAGGATACCTGCAAGAATAACTCCGCCAAGGACCGCCGTCAGGAATCCATTCTGACTTAAAATACTTGTAAGTGCGATAATTATACGCTCACTATCCTCAAGAGGCTCCATACCGCCTGCATTTACAACTGCAAGGCCCACAATGCCGATGAAAATAGCAACACCCATTGCAATCGTTACCCAGATAGAAGCAACACGTCTAGAAAGTACAAGCTTATTTTCATCTTCAATTGACATAAACCTTACTAAAATATGCGGCATACCGAAATATCCGATACCCCATGCCAGAAGTGATACTGCTGACAGCGGAGAATATGGAATAGCTAAGCCTGCGACCGCATCATGGATTGCAGAAAGTGATAAATAGCCTGATAAGGATTTGGCATTGTCCATGACTGCTCCCATACCGCCTGCGCTGCTCACGCCAAAGGTTACGATAGAAACAAGGGCAATGGACATGACAATGCTCTGTATCAAATCGTTGGTTGCAACGGTTGTAAATCCTCCGGCAATAGTATAAATAACGATAATAATCGCAAACAAAACCGCTCCTGTCATATAATCTAATCCAAACAACGAATTAAACAGTTTGCCGCATGCCGCAAATCCCGAAGCTACATATGGAACAAAGAATACTACAATAATAACTGCCGAAATGGCCGTAATAATATTCTTTTCATCATGAAACCTCTTTGCAAAAAAAGTCGGAACTGTAATCGCACCGATTTTCTCTGAATAGCGCCTTAATCTTCTTGATGTAAACAGCCAGTTCAGATATGTACCAATTGCCAGGCCTGCCGCAGTCCAGAATGCATCTGCCAGACCGGTAAGGTAAGCAACTCCCGGAAGTCCCATAAGAAGCCAGCTTGACATGTCGCTGGCCTCGGCACTCATAGCAACAACCAGCGCACCCATTCTTCTTCCGCCAAGATAAAAATCCTCGCTGCTGCTGTTTTTTCTGGCATTATAAGCGCCTACTCCAATCAGCAGACACATATACGCAAGAATCGTACATAAAATAATAATGCTAATACTACTCATATACCACACCTCATTTCCTTTTCTGTTATATTATCAATCTTTACTCCCCTCTCATGCCAGTGGAAAGCAAAAAGACAAGGCAGTCTGTATTTTTTTGTCTACTCTCCCTTGTCTGTCTTGATATATTATAACATTGTGTGAAATTAGTGTCAATGAAAACATTATATTTTTTAATGACACCATTACATTTTCTTATGTCTAATTTTGTTTAATTTCACTGTTCTGAAGAATGTGGGCAGCCGCTGCAGCCGCAACTACAGCCCACACAGCTTCCTGTCCTCTTTTTCTTTTTCCACATACTTCTTATAATTAATGCAACTACAGCAAGAAGGATGCCACCTACTGCTGCTGTTGATAAAATACCTGCTGATGCCATAATTTTCTCCCTTCTATGCCTTTGCCCTCACGCTGGAAATATTCATACTAAAAGAGCCGCTCTCCTTATATGGACGGAACAAAAGATACAAAAAGCCGATAAATACAAGTAATGCTATAATTGTTCCAATGCCAATTCCTGCACCTGAAAAAACCATGCCAAACTGATAAATACACAGGGATACAAGATATGCAAATACACACTGATACCCAATGGCAAACCAGAACCATTTTACATTATTCATCTCTCTCTTAATTGCTCCAATAGCTGCAAAACAGGGCGCGCAAAGAAGATTAAATACAAGGAAGGAATAAGCTGCAAGGGCTGTCATGCTCCCCGCAAGAGTTCCCCATACCTCTGCGCCGTCCTCTGCAACTTCTCCAAAGCCAAAGAGAATACCAAAGGTTCCCACTACATTTTCCTTTGCCACAAGACCTGTAACCGCCGCCACTGCCGATCTCCAGTCCCCCCACCCAAGAGGTGCAAATATCCACGCAAACGCTCGGCCTATACCTGACAGGAACCCGTCACTTAAATCTTCCACCATACTAAGTCTGCCGTTTACGATTCCAAAACTCGATGTAAACCAGATAAAAATTGTAGACAACAGGATAACTGTGCCTGCCTTTTTTATAAAGGATGATCCCCGCTCCCACATGCTGCGCAGAATGTTTCCTACCGTTGGCAGATGATATGCCGGAAGCTCCATAACAAAGGGAGCCGGATTCCCTGAAAACATCTTTGTTTTTTTCAAAATAATCCCTGAACAGATAATCGCTGCAATCCCTACAAAATAAGCACTGGGCGCCACCCAGGACGCTCCGTCAAAGAGAGCTCCTGCAATCAAGGCAATAATTGGAAGCTTTGCACCGCACGGGATAAAAGTGGTAGTCATAATTGTCATCTTACGGTCTCTGTCATTTTCAATCGTTCTGGATGCCATAACTCCCGGGACACCACATCCAAGTCCAATCAACATAGGAATAAAAGATTTTCCGGAAAGTCCAAATTTACGGAAAATTCTGTCCATAATAAACGCAATCCGTGCCATATATCCGCAGGCTTCAAGGAATGCAAGGAAGATAAAAAGCACGAGCATCTGGGGAACAAATCCAAGTACTGCACCAACACCTGCTACAATGCCGTCTAAAATAAGACCCTGAAGCCAGGCCGCACAGCCGATACTCTCCAAAAATCCTTCTATCGCCGGAGGAATGATCTCACCAAACAACACATCATTTGTCCAGTCAGTTGCAAAGCCTCCTACCGTTGAGACAGATACATAATATACAAGCCACATAACCGCCGCAAATATTGGAAGGGCAAGCCAACGGTTTGTAACTATGCGGTCAATCTTATCCGAAACCGTAAGCTTCTCTTTTTTCATTTTTACAAGACAACTGTCTATAACAGCACTTATGTATTGATAACGTTCATTTGTAATAATGCTCTCTGAATCATCATCCATTTTTTTCTCTGCGTCTGCGATTATATTTTCAATGTCTGGAATATTCTCAACATTTCCCTTTATTTTGTCATCCCGCTCAAATAACTTGACTGCATAGAAGCGCCTCTGCTCCTCTGAAATACCTGAACCAGACATCTCAAGCAGATTTTCTATCTCGTTCAAAGCATTTTCAATCTCCGGCCTGAACTCATGTGCTGGCAACGAGGCTTCTTTTTTCCAAGCGGCTTTGACTGTCTTTTCAGCCGCTTCCTTTATCCCGTCGCCTTTTAACGCTGAAATAGACACCACCTCACACCCAAGCTTTTCGGAAAGCTTTCTTGTATCAATTCTGTCACCCGATTTTCTTACTATATCCATCATGTTAACTGCCATAACAACCGGGATTCCAAGTTCCATAAGCTGTGTGGTAAGATACAGATTCCTCTCAAGATTAGTTCCGTCTACTATGTTGAGAATAGCATCCGGACGCTCGTGTATCAAATAGTTTCTTGCTACAACCTCTTCCAAAGTATAAGGAGACAGGGAATAAATACCCGGAAGATCCATAAGAACAACATCCTTATTGTCCTTAATCCTTCCCTCCTTCTTCTCCACAGTGACCCCCGGCCAGTTTCCTACAAATTGGTTAGAACCTGTAAGAGCGTTAAAAAGTGTGGTCTTTCCGCTGTTTGGATTTCCTGCAAGTGCAATTTTCACTCCCATAATTTTCATCCTCCTCATATCCTTCTACTGTACTTCTATCATCTGGGCATCTGCTTTCCGAAGCGACAACTCATATCCGCGGACCGTTACCTCCACCGGATCGCCAAGAGGCGCAACCTTGCGGACAAAAATATCTGTCCCCTTCGTAATTCCCATATCCATAATCCTTCTCTTCACTGCTCCCTCACCGTGAAGTTTTACAACAGATACACTGCCGCCGCACTTTACATCCTTTAATGTCTGCATATTTCTGCTCCTCCTAGACCATAATTTTATTGGCAATACCTTTGCTGACTGCAACACGCGAATCCTTCACCTGGACGATTATATTACCGCCATTTGTAGATACAATTTTCACCTGCTCTCCGGCTGTAAAACCAAGATTCTCCAAAAACCTTCTCACATCATCCTGTCCACCAATACGTTTGACCTTTCCAGTTTCACCATTTCTCAATAGTGTTAATGGCATTTTATACACTCCTTTTTGATTTTAATTTTCATTTTCATTGTTATTATATGATTATTGATAATGATTGTCAATACTATTTTTTAAATTTTATACAATATATAAATTGGGGACGGGGTATTTTTAAAAATACCCCGTCCCCAATTTAGACCAAGCTATACTTCTACTAATTCATCTTCCTTAATTTCATCTTTATAGTCGTCAACTTCATCAATATCCAGAACATCTTCCAGATCTTCTTCAAAATCTTCCGAAAGATCTTCGTCCACATCATCGTTAAACTCTACCAGTTCTAAATCTTCTTCGTCTGCCTCTTCATCGAGATAAACGTCATCGTCTAGATCAATTTCTCCTTCAAGCTGTACATCGCGGTATTTTCTCATACCGGTTCCTGCCGGTATATGCTTACCGATGATGACATTCTCCTTAAGTCCGACGAGCGGATCAACTTTGCCCTTGATTGCCGCTTCTGTCAGTACTTTTGTTGTCTCCTGGAAGGATGCGGCTGACAGGAAAGAATTTGTGGCAAGGGATGCTTTCGTGATACCAAGCATAATCTGCTCACCGCTTGCCGGTTCTCTTCCGTCTCTTTCAAGCTCCTTGTTCTTATCCTCAAATTCCAGGATGTCTACATTTGTCCCTGGAAGGAATTCGGAATCTCCTGCTTCTTCAATGCGGACCTTCTTGAGCATCTGGCGCACAATAACCTCAATATGCTTATCGTTGATTTCAACACCTTGAAGTCTATATACCCGCTGCACCTCCTGGATCATATAATCCTGTACGGCACGCAGACCCTTGATTTTCAAAATATCGTGCGGATTAACACTTCCTTCTGTCAGCTCATCACCGGCCTCAAGCTCAGCGCCGTCCTGAACCTTGATACGTGAGCCGTAAGGAATCAAGTATGCCTTTGACTCTCCTGTATTGTGATTTGTCACAATGATCTCACGCTTTTTCTTTGTATCATTAATATTTGCTACTCCGGCAAACTCAGTAATTATCGCAAGTCCCTTCGGTTTTCTCGCTTCAAAAAGCTCCTCGACACGTGGAAGACCCTGTGTAATATCATCACCGGCAACACCGCCTGTATGGAAGGTACGCATGGTAAGTTGTGTTCCCGGCTCACCGATTGACTGAGCAGCAATAATACCCACTGCCTCACCAACCTGAACAGGCTCACCTGTGGCCATGTTAGCACCGTAGCATTTTGCACAAATACCGTTATGAGAACGGCAGGTGAGAATCGTACGAATTTTGATCTTTGAAAGAGGCTCACCCATTTCATTTACGCCCTTCTTCATAATCAGCTCTGCACGCTTTGGCGTTACCATATGATTTGCCTTTACAATTACATTACCGTCCTTATCAACAATATCCTCACACAGATAGCGTCCTGTAATACGCTCCTTTAAGCTTTCAATCTCTTCACGTCCATCCATAAAGGCACGCACATACATTCCCGGAATCTCTTCACCCGGCTGTGCACAGTCCACTTCGTGGATAATAAGCTCCTGTGAAACGTCAACCAGACGTCTTGTCAGGTATCCGGAATCGGCTGTACGCAGAGCTGTATCAGAAAGACCCTTACGTGCTCCATGTGCTGACATAAAGTACTCAAGTACGTCTAATCCTTCACGGAAGTTTGATTTAATAGGAAGCTCTATCGTACGTCCTGTCGTATCTGCCATAAGTCCACGCATACCTGCAAGCTGCTTAATCTGCTTATCAGAACCACGTGCTCCAGAATCAGCCATCATGAAAATGTTGTTATACTTGTCAAGGCCGCCAAGAAGAGCCTCTGTAAGAGCATCATCCGTTGCCTTCCATGTCTCTACAACCTCTTTGTAACGCTCCTCCTCTGTAATAAGACCACGTTTGAAGTTTTTCGTAATCTTATCCACTGTATCCTGCGCCTGCTGTATCATCTCCGGCTTCTGAGGCGGCACGGTCATATCGGAAATAGATACTGTCATGGCCGCTCTTGTGGAGTATTTGTAACCAATGGATTTTACTGCGTCAAGCACCTCTGCTGTAGCAGTAGAACCATGTGTATTGATAACCTTTTCAAGAATCTGCTTTAACTGCTTCTTGCCTACATGGAAATCCACTTCCAGAAGAAGCTCGTTTCCTTCCACCTCACGGTCTACAAAGCCTAAATCCTGTGGAATAATCTCATTGAAAAGGAAACGGCCCAGCGTAGACTCAATAGTTCCAGCCTTCACTGTTCCATCAGCCATCTTCTTAGACACGCGTACTTTAATACGTGAATGAAGAGTCAGCGCTTCATTCTCATAAGCAAGAATTGCTTCATTTACATTTTTAAATACTTTTCCTTCCCCAAGAGCTCCCGGCCTCTCCTGTGTCAGATAATAGATACCAAGTACCATATCCTGCGAAGGTACAGCCACTGGCCCCCCGTCTGACGGCTTTAAGAGGTTGTTCGGTGACAGTAGAAGGAAACGGCACTCCGCCTGCGCTTCTACAGAAAGCGGAAGGTGAACGGCCATCTGGTCGCCGTCAAAGTCAGCATTGTAGGCTGTACATACAAGAGGATGAAGCTTGATTGCCTTACCTTCTACAAGAATCGGCTCAAATGCTTGAATACCAAGTCTGTGAAGCGTAGGGGCGCGGTTCAGCATAACCGGATGCTCCTTGATAACCTCCTCCAGCACATCCCATACCTCCGGCTGAAGTCTCTCTACCATCTTCTTTGCATTTTTTATATTATGGGCAGAGCCGTTCTGCACAAGCTCTTTCATAACAAAAGGCTTGAAAAGCTCAATCGCCATCTCCTTGGGAAGACCACACTGGTAAATCTTAAGCTCTGGTCCTACGACAATAACAGAACGTCCTGAGTAATCCACACGCTTTCCTAAAAGATTCTGGCGGAAACGTCCAGACTTACCCTTTAACATATCAGACAGAGACTTAAGGGCCCTGTTGCCTGGTCCTGTTACCGGACGTCCCCGGCGTCCGTTGTCAATAAGGGCATCCACTGCTTCCTGCAGCATTCTTTTTTCATTTCTTACAATAATATCCGGAGCTCCCAATTCAAGAAGGCGTTTCAGACGGTTATTTCTATTAATAATCCTCCGGTACAAATCATTTAAGTCAGATGTCGCAAAACGTCCGCCGTCCAGCTGTACCATTGGACGAAGATCCGGAGGAATAACCGGGATATTTGTCATAATCATCCACTCCGGCTTATTTCCAGACTCGCGGAAAGCCTCAATTACCTCCAGACGCTTTACAATTCTCGCACGCTTCTGTCCTGTAGCCCCTTTAAGCCCAGACTGCAGCTCCTCATAGTCCTTATCAAGGTCGATGGCCTGTAAAAGCTCATGAATCGCCTCAGCCCCCATGCCTACGCGGAACCCGCTTCCCCATGCTTCTAACGCTTCCTGGTACTCCTGCTCTGACAGCACCTGCTTATACTGCAGGTCTGTCTGCCCCCTGTCCAGCACAATATAAGAGGCAAAATAAAGTACCTTCTCCAAAGTTCTGGGTGACAGATCAAGAATCAGCCCCATACGGCTCGGAATTCCTTTAAAATACCAGATATGTGACACCGGTGCAGCAAGGGCAATATGCCCCATACGCTCACGGCGCACACTTGACTTTGTAACTTCTACACCGCAGCGGTCGCACACAACGCCCTTATAGCGGATCTTTTTATATTTACCACAGTGGCACTCCCAGTCCTTGCTTGGCCCGAAAATCTTTTCGCAGAACAAACCGTCCTTTTCCGGCTTCAAAGTCCTGTAGTTAATTGTCTCCGGCTTAGTAACCTCGCCTCTTGACCACTCCAGAATCTTATCGGGTGATGCCAAACCGATTTTGATTGCATCAAACGTCATTGGCTGATATGATTGTTCCTTATTATTTTCTGGCATACTGGCACCCCTTCCTAATAATCAATGTCTGATAAATCATCTGCAAAATCATCTGTTTCCTCAAACTCTATCTCATAGTCCTCATCAGGCTCTTCCTCGATGTCTATGAGCTCTTCTCCCTCAAACTCCTGCTCTGTATAGCCCTGCTCGCCGAAATCATCCTCCTGCTCATACTTTCTGTCTCCCTCAATTAAGGAGCGGAAATCGGTCTCTCCCATGTCAACCGTCTCCATGATTTCAACCTCTGTGTTATCGTCACGAAGTACACGTACATCAAGTCCCAGTGACTGTAACTCCTTAAGAAGTACCTTAAAGGACTCCGGAATACCCGGTTCTGGAACATTTTCGCCCTTAATAATTGCCTCATACGTCTTAACACGACCCACAACATCGTCAGACTTTACAGTCAGAATTTCCTGAAGAGTGTAGGACGCGCCGTAAGCTTCAAGGGCCCATACCTCCATCTCACCGAAACGCTGTCCGCCGAACTGTGCCTTACCGCCTAACGGCTGCTGTGTTACCAGAGAGTAAGGACCTGTAGAACGGGCATGAATCTTATCATCTACCAGATGATGGAGCTTCAGGTAATGCATGTGTCCAATAGTTACCGGGCTGTCAAAATATTCTCCGGTACGGCCATCACGCAGGCGGACCTTTCCATCTCTGGAAATAGGTACGCCCTTCCAGAGTTCTCTGTGAGCTCTATTCTCTGAAAGATACTCAAGAACCTCTGGAAGCAGCTCTTCCTTATGCTTCTTTTCAAATTCTTCCCAGCTTAAATTAACATAATCGTTGGCCAAATCAAGAGTGTCCATAATGTCATCCTCATTAGCACCGTCAAATACCGGCGTGGCAATATTAAAGCCCAGCGCCTTTGCTGCCAGGGAAAGATGAATCTCCAACACCTGACCGATATTCATACGTGAAGGCACACCAAGGGGATTCAAAACAATATCAAGCGGACGTCCGTTCGGAAGGAATGGCATATCCTCCACTGGGAGCACGCGGGATACAACACCCTTATTACCATGCCGTCCAGCCATCTTGTCACCAACAGAAATCTTTCTCTTCTGGGCAATGTAAATGCGGACAGACTGATTTACTCCCGGAGAAAGTTCATCTCCGTTATCTCTCGTAAATACCTTTGCATCAACAACAATTCCATATTCACCATGAGGCACCTTAAGAGAAGTGTCCCTTACCTCCCGGGCTTTCTCACCAAAAATTGCACGAAGCAGCCTCTCCTCTGCAGTAAGCTCTGTCTCACCCTTTGGAGTTACCTTGCCTACAAGGATGTCCCCTGCACGCACCTCGGCACCAATACGAATAATTCCTCTCTCATCAAGATTTTTAAGCGCATCGTCACCGACACCTGGAATGTCACGGGTAATCTCCTCAGGCCCAAGCTTCGTGTCACGAGCCTCAGCCTCATATTCCTCAATGTGTACAGATGTGTATACATCATCCTGTACCAGACGTTCACTTAAAAGCACGGCATCCTCGTAGTTATAGCCTTCCCAGGTCATGAACCCGATAAGCGGATTCTTACCGAGAGCCATCTCGCCGTTAGAGGTTGACGGACCGTCTGCAATTACATCCCCGGCATCTACTCTGTCACCTTTAACAACAATAGGCCTCTGGTTATAGCAGTTGCTCTGGTTACTTCTTAAAAACTTTGTAAGTTTGTATCTTCTTAAGTTTCCGTCATCTTTACGGATCGTAATCTCCTTAGAGGTAGCTCTCTCTACCACACCGCCTTCCTCTGCCACAATACATACGCCAGAGTCCACGGCTGCCTTTTCCTCCATACCGGTTCCTACAACAGGAGATTCTGTCATAAGAAGTGGCACAGCCTGACGCTGCATGTTAGAGCCCATCAACGCACGGTTAGCATCGTCATTCTCAAGGAATGGGATAAGAGCTGTAGCAACAGAAAATACCATCTTAGGAGAAACGTCCATATAGTCGAACATCTTTCTCTCGTATTCCTGTGTCTCCTCACGGTAACGGCCGGATACATTCTTACGGACAAAATGCCCCTCTGCATCCAATGCTTCATTAGCCTGTGCTACATGGTAATTATCTTCCTCATCTGCCGTCATATATACAACCTCATCCGTAACCCTTGGATTCATGGGGTCTGAATGATCTATCTTACGATATGGTGCTTCCACAAAGCCATACTGATTAATTCTAGCATAGCATGCAAGAGAGTTGATAAGACCGATATTAGGACCCTCAGGTGTCTCAATCGGACACATTCTTCCATAGTGGGAATAATGAACATCACGTACCTCGAATCCGGCACGGTCTCTTGAGAGACCTCCAGGTCCAAGGGCTGACAGACGTCTCTTATGCGTCAATTCACCAAGAGGGTTATTCTGGTCCATAAACTGCGAAAGCTGTGAAGAACCAAAAAACTCCTTCACTGCCGCTGTTACAGGTTTAATATTAATCAGAGACTGAGGAGAAATACCCTCTAAGTCCTGTGTCGTCATTCGTTCACGTACCACTCTTTCAAGTCTTGAAAGACCAATCCTGTATTGGTTCTGCAGAAGCTCTCCAACTGCACGGATACGCCTGTTTCCTAAGTGGTCGATATCATCATCATTGCCCATTCCATATTCAAGATGGATATTATAGTTAATGGACGCAAGAATATCTTCTTTTGTAATATGCTTTGGAATCAAATCATGAATATCTCTTCTAATAACATCCTTAAGCTCGTCAATATCCCCTGCCGTCTCCTCAAGGAGTCCCGCAAGCACCGGATAATATACAAGCTCCGTCACTCCCACCTCTTTCGGCTCAATATCTACAATAGCGGCAAGATCTACCATCATACTGGAGAGTATTTTAATCTCTCTCTCCTCCTCCGGCTTTTTAATCCACACAGCCGGAACCGCCGCATTCTGTATCTGGTCCGCCAGCTCTCTTGTAACCTTAGTGCCAGCCTCAGCTATCAGCTCTCCTGTAATCGTGCTGATAACATCCCTCGCAAGAATCTGCCCACTGATACGGTTCCTTAATAGAAGCTTTTTATTAAACTTGTAACGTCCGACCTTTGCAAGGTCATAGCGCCTCGGGTCAAAGAACATACTCATAATCAGGCTTTCCGCACTGTCAACTGCAAGCGGCTCGCCCGGACGGATCTTTTTATATAATTCAAGAAGGCCTTCCTGATAGTTCGTAGCAGCATCCTTCTCAAAGCTTGCCATAATCTTCGGCTCCTCGCCAAAAAGCTCTACAATCTCAGGATTTGTACCAATTCCAAGCGCACGGATAAGCACTGTAATCGGCACCTTTCTTGTTCTGTCTACACGCACATAGAAAACGTCATTGGAGTCTGTCTCATATTCCAGCCATGCGCCCCGGTTAGGAATAACAGTTGAAGAATACAGCTTCTTACCCAGCTTGTCATGAGCAATTGCGTAATAAATGCCCGGCGAACGTACTAACTGGCTTACAATAACACGCTCAGCGCCATTAATTACAAACGTTCCGGTACTTGTCATTAACGGCAGGTCACCCATGAAAATCTCATGTTCATTAATCTCATCGGTTTCTTTGTTGTGGAGCCTTACCCTTACTTTGAGTGGCGCAGCGTAAGTGGCGTCACGCTCTTTACACTCTTCAATTGTGTACTTTACGTCATCCTCGCATAAAGTGAAATCTACGAATTCCAGACTTAAATGTCCGCTGTAATCAGAGATCGGGGAAATATCATCAAATACTTCCTTCAGACCTTCATCCAGAAACCAGTTGTAGGAGTCCTTCTGAACCTCAATCAGATTAGGCATCTCTAAAACTTCCTTCTGTCTGGAGTAACTCATGCGGGAACTTTTTCCGCTTTTGATAGGGCGAATTCTGTTTTTCTCCATATTGACGTTTCACTCCTTATATATTTTTTGTGGGCGGTAACTCCCCTTAAATATTGCAAAATCAACGAAAATAAGCTTTGTGCCATAGTTTTCCATGCAATATTATGGTATAACTTTCCACAATAACGCATTTTTTACTATAACACAAAGCTTCACGGCTTGTCAACAGCTAAAACTCAAATCCCACTACTTCTTCTTTTAACATAATAGATAAATATTCCCCCTTCTAAATACATCAAAAATAATCTAATTACAAGTTATTGAGCCAATTTTTAGTACTTTCACTATATAGCACCTTTTATTTTTATTAATTTTACAGCTACTTGGCCGAAAAAGCAAGTCCTGGCACAGCATCCCTTTACTATAATGACCATTTTTTTACTAATGATTTTCATTGTCGATTTTTGTAATATGATATAATAAATGAGTATGATTTTTGCATTACACAGGAGGGAGATTAATGACAATAGCACTTATAGACGATTCAGCTAACGATATTGAGACTCTTTTCAGCTATATATGCCGTTATTGCCAGGAGCGCAGGATACATGCACATATTGAAAAGTTTACAAATGAGCTTACTTTTTTGCGAAGCGCCAAACAGACCTCCTACGATCTGGTATTCCTTGATATCTACATGCAGCAGACTTCCGGAATCCAGATTGCAGTTAAGCTCCGCGAAACACAGCCAAAGTGCCAGATTATTTTCACTACTGCAAGCAGGGAACACGCAGTCAATGCATTTAGGCTCCACGCTCTTGACTATCTTGTGAAACCCTTTACTTACGAAATGCTTTCTGATGCCGTGAACCGTTTCGAACAGATTGCTTCAAAATTTGCACATTATATTGAAGTAAAAGAAGGAAGACACTATACTCGTGTCCTTATTTCTGATATTATATATACAGATTATCATAACCATTATATTCAGATTCATACTCCATCGTGCATGATACGTTCCTATTTGTCCTTTGACGATTTTGCACCGATGCTTGAGCCTTATTCCCAGTTTTTATGGTGCTACCGCAACTGCATGGTTAATATGGACTACATTGAATCTTTTGATGACAAGGACTTTATATTAAATAACGGCGAACGCCTGCCTATTGCTAAGGCAAGAAAACAAGATATCATACAGGCCTATGCGGATTATGTCTTTGATTATGTAAACGGAGGAACCACTCTATGACACTGTCATATCTCATTAGCACTCTTCTCTATATACTGCCCTGCTTTCTGCTCCTCTTTCTGACATTCCGGGACCGCTTCAGGGTCCCTCTTATTCCGAGAATATCTGTCAGCCTTTTTATTTTCTCAGTTATTGGTCTGTCGGGAGCTTATATTTTCATGGCGCTGGATTCTACGCTGCTGCGCACTCTGCTTTCATTACCGATTATGGTTTCTGCCGTCTGCCTTTTCTGCAATGCAATAACCTATGATTTCTGGCAGGGAGTGTTTATTATTGCTTTTGTAAACTGCTATGTTGAAAATGTATATGTGCTTTCTCTTTATATGCATTTCGCAATTACCAAAGTTTTTCCTATTCCGTCCAGCCTCAGGGCCATATATACGACTTTCCCTCTCACTGTATTGTCTCTTCCTTTTGCATATATGTTTCTAAAAAAACTGCTGCGTCCTGCGCTTGACTATACTGTATCACTTAAAATATGGCGTACAATGTGGATAATTCCTATATGCAATACCGTTATACACAGCCTGACCATTTCTCCCCACCTTGCATCCTCTTATTTTATACCAGGAAATGCATTTTTTGTTGTTCCTCCTGTCTGGATACTTCTCAACTTTACAACCTATACCATTATTCTACAGATGATTATCAGTATGAGTAAAAATGCAGTCCTCCAAGAAACCCTCCATCTGTCGGAAAATCAGATAAGCGCTCAGCAAAAACAGTTAGAGGCACTGCAGCACCACATCGAGCAGACCCGGCGCTATCGGCATGATATGCGTCATCACATACTTGCAATCAAAGGCTTCCTCGATAATCATGACCAGGTAAATCTTGAGAGTTATCTTCACAGGCTTACAGACGGGCTTCCTGCCCTTCCTTCAAATTACTGTGAAAACCAGGTAATAAATGCACTGCTCTGTTATTATAGTGAAATAGCCGAAAACGAAAACATTAAAATTAATTTTTCAATAGCTATTACAGAAACCCCCTTCTTTTCCGACACAGATCTATGCATTATATTAGGAAATTTTTTAGAAAACGCTTTAGAGGCCTGTCATCGCATGAAGTCGCCGGATAAATTTATAACCTTAAAAATCTCCATGCCAAGCCGTCTCATTCTTGTTATCCTTACTGAAAACAGTTACGAGGGCACTATAAGACGTACAAAGGACGGCACATTTCTATCATCAAAGGCAGAAAACCGAAAAGGAATCGGTATATCTTCTATAACCCATGTAATCGAAAAATACAGCGGTATCTCGCGTTTTGAATATCAGGAACCTGTTTTTAAAGCTTCATTACTGTTAAACGCAAAAGAACAGCCAGAGTGATTGGCTGTTCTTTTTAAACACATAATAATTATTTAAGATTAACCTCAGCACCTTCTGCCTCAAGCTTAGCCTTAATCTCCTCAGCCTCTGCCTTGGAAACGCCCTCTTTTACTACCTTCGGAGCTTCGTCAACTACTGCCTTAGCCTCTTTCAGTCCAAGACCTGTAATCTCACGGACAACCTTGATAACCTTAACCTTTGAAGAGCCAGCAGATACTAACTCTACATCAAACTCATCCTTCTCTTCTGCTGCCGCTGCATCTCCGCCTGCTGCTGCAACTACAACACCTGCTGCTGCAGATACACCAAACTCTTCTTCACATGCTTTTACTAACTCATTTAACTCTAATACAGATAACTCTTTAATCGCTTCGATAAATTCAGCTGTTGTTAACTTTGCCATTTTAATTTCCTCCTATTATAATCGTTTTCGTCCTACTCTGCGCTTTCGGCCGGAGCCTCTGCTGCCTCTTCTGCCGGAGCAGCTGCCTGGCTGTTCCCTGCGCCTCCCTGCTCTGCAATCTGATTAAGAACACGGGCAAGGTTGGTAATTGGTGACTGTAAGCTTCCAAGCAACTTGGATAACAGTTCTTCTCTTGACGGAATTGTTGCAAGAGCCTGCATGCCTGCCTGGTCATAAGCCTGGCCTTCAACTACACCGCCTTTAAATTCAAGAGCCTTTGCATCCTTTGCGAACTTGGCAATAATTCTTGCCGGTGCAGTTGCGTCATCTTTAGAAATCGCAATTGCGCTCGGGCCGTCCAAATGCTCATCTAAAGCTTCAAACTCTGTTCCCTCAAAAGCTCTTTTCATCATTGTGTTTTTACAAACCTTATAGATGATTCCAGCTTCTCTTAACTGCTTACGAAGCTCTGTGTCCTGCGCAACAGTTAATCCACGGTAGTCTACCAGCACAACACTTGCTGCGCCTTTCACATCATCTGCTATGGCCTGTACAACAGGCTGTTTTAATTCAACTTTTGCCATGAATGGTGCACCTCCTTATGTTATTTGTCTGACTGCTTTAAGGAAAACCACACAAAGTGCTTTATTAAAAAACCCTTTCCGCGCTAAAAGACACGAAAAGGGTTACAGTTCATATACTGAATCCAACTTTCCTCGGCAGGCGTTTTTCAACTTACGCTTTCGCACCTGCTGTCTTCGGCAGTCATTGCTTTACTATTATAACATTCTATATGTCTGATGTCAATCAAAAAGATTAAGACAATCTCATCGGATTAATCTTCACACTCGGTCCCATCGTGGAAGTAAGGACTACGCTCTTTAAGAACTGCCCCTTTACTGCTGCTGGTCTTGCCTTAATGATTGCATCAATAAACGTCTGGAAGTTGTCCGTAAGCTGCTCCTCTGTAAAGGATGCTTTACCAAGCGGCACATGGATAATGTTTGTCTTGTCAAGTCTGTACTCAATCTTACCAGCTTTGATTTCCTGTATAGCTTTTGTAACATCCATCGTTACCGTTCCAGCCTTCGGGTTTGGCATAAGTCCCTTTGGTCCAAGGACACGTCCGAGACGTCCAACGATACCCATCATATCTGGTGTAGCAACTACTACGTCAAACTCAAACCAGTTTTCCTTCTGAATCTTCGGAATCAGCTCCTCGCCTCCAACATAGTCAGCTCCGGCAGCCTTTGCCTCGTCTGCCTTTGCATCCTTTGCGAATACGAGAATACGAACCTTCTTACCTGTTCCATGAGGCAGAACAACTGCTCCACGAATCTGCTGGTCAGCGTGACGTCCATCACAGCCGGTTCTTACATGAGCTTCAATTGTCTCATCAAATTTTGCTACTGCAGTCTTTTTAACTAATGTTACTGCTTCTGCAACGTCATAGAGTGTTCCTCTGTCAATTGCTTTTGCAGCTTCAACATATTTCTTTCCTCTTTTCATTTAAAAAACCTCCTTGTGGTAATGTCGGGATAACCCTCCCACGTAATATTGAAATTGTATCATCTGCTCTACCGGGCGCTTTACTCTGCTACCTTTACACCCATAGAACGGCAGGTACCTTCGATCATGCTCATTGCCGCTTCAACACTTGCTGCATTTAAATCCGGCATCTTAAGTTCAGCAATCTCACGTACCTGTGCCTTTGAAATAGTAGCAACCTTTGTCTTATTCGGAACACCTGAACCTGACTTAATGTTACATGCTTTCTTGATAAGAACTGCTGCCGGCGGTGTCTTTGTGATAAAGCTGAAGCTTCTGTCATTATAAACAGTAATAACTACAGGAATAATCATATCACCCTGATCTGCAGTCCTTGCGTTGAACTGTTTTGTGAATTCAACGATATTTACACCGTGCTGACCAAGTGCAGGTCCAACCGGTGGTGCCGGTGTTGCTTTTCCGGCAGGAATCTGTAACTTAATATAACCTTGTACTTTTTTTGCCATTTTCATTACCTCCTTGTGGTGCTTCCGGGATATCTTTACCCCTCCCACTTAATTGATTGACTTTTATACCTTTCTAACTTCTGCGAAACTAATCTCAACCGGCGTCTCGCGGCCGAACAGCTCTACATTGATTGTAAGGCTCTGCTTCTGCACATTCATTGCCTGAACTACGCCGACCGTATCTGCCCATGCACCGGCAATAACCTGAACACTGTCTCCTTCTTCGAAGTCCACAACAATATTCTCCTGCCTGATACCCAAAGGCGCCATCTCTGCGGCAGTTAAGGGAACCGGCTTCGAGCCCGGCCCTACAAAGCCTGTAACACCTCTTGTATTACGTACCACGTACCATGTATCATCATTCATAATCATATGAATCAGAACATAGCCTGGAAACATCTTCTTCTGGACTGCCTTCTGGACACCGTTCTTAAGTTCTACCACATCCTGCATCGGGACACGAACTTCAAGGATCTGTTCCTCCAGATGCCTGTTCTCGATTGTCTTATCAATGTTGGCTTTCACTTTGTTCTCATACCCAGAATAAGTATGAACTACATACCACTTTGCCTCTGACATAAACTCACCTTTCCTGCCCGTCATTTTTCATCAGCCCAGGTTGATAAGGATATCAACGCCGTTCTGAACAAGGAAATCAATTAGTGCTATAACTGCTCCTAATACTACAGATGCGGTAACAACCGCTGCCGTCTGTTTCGCAAGTGTCATCTTGTCTGGCCACATGATCTTTTTAAATTCTCTGCTAAGACCCTTAAACCAGCTTTTCTTCTGAGCTTTTTCACTCATGACCTTCACACTCCTTTTACACGACTATTTCGTCTCCTTGTGCAGCGTGTGAGATTTACAAAACTTGCAGTACTTCTTTGTCTCCATGCGTTCCGGATGAGCTTTCTTATCCTTGGTCATGCTGTAGTTACGCTGCTTACATTCTGTACATTCCAATGTGATTCTTGTACGCACAACTTCCACCTCGCTTTATTTTGTTTCAAGTTCACTGTTGCCTGGCAGTTTGCGGGACTGCCAAATTTAGGCATAAAAAAAAGACCTACTTCCATTCGCCAGGTAAGTGTATCACATATGCACATAAAAAGCAAGTCTTTTTGTATATTTTCACTTCTAAATTTATCTCTCACTCACACAGACTCCCACACCAATCGTTCCAGGGCCCACATGACAGCAGATACTCATGGGAAGTGTAGCAATGCGTGCCTGTTTTCCCGGAAACAGCCCTTCTATCTTTGCCGCCCACTCTTCTGCTTCCTGCCCTGCATCTGCATGGGCAACATAAAGCTCTAATTTGTCTTCACCAAATTTGTCCATTAATGCTTTCCCATCCTTAAAGATTGCATCTTCCATCTCCTTTTTCGCCCTCTTACGTCCGCGAACCTTGCAATATGGCTCAAGAAGGCCGCCCTTCACCTGGATGACTGGCTTAATATTCAAGATTTCCCCAGCCAATGCCTCAGCACTTCTGATACGTCCGCCCCTCTTCAAGTATTCTAATGTATCAACTGTAATATAAATCGATGCCTGAAGCGCCATATCCTCAAGCTCTTTCTTAATGTCCTCTGCAGGTACCCCTGCACGTACAAGCCTCCTTGCCGCAATCGCCGCCGAAGCCTGCGTCACGGAAATCCGTCTGCTGTCAACCACCAAAACCCTGCCATCATAATCTTTACTGAACATTACCGCTGCAGAATATCCACCGCTTAATGCTTTCGACATAGGAATATGAATAATCTTATCATATTCCTTCAAAAGTTCCTCCCACAGCTCTGAAAGAGAAGCCAGAGACGGCTGTGTCGTACTCACGGTATACCCCTGTTTCATCCGCCTGAAAAATTCCTCCTCCGACAAAGACACCCCTTCTATACATTCCGTCCCATCTACAAAAAATATCATTGGCAATATGTGAATCTGATGTTTGGCTGCTTCCTCTTTTGTAAGTCCACTGTTACTATCCGTAAGAATTGCTATCTTCTCCATGATTTTTCCTTCTCCCTATTGTCCTAAGTCATATTGTAACATCAAATTGTTTGATATTCAAGACAAATCGGGGACGGAGTAAAATTAAAAAGTGCCTGTCCCCACCTTGCCTGGGGACAGGCACTTTTTAATTTTACTCCGTCCCCAACAGTTTCTCAATGCTTACAAGCTTCACGCTGAGCACAAATATTTTAGATGCCAGCTCCAGCTCTTCAATCGTTGGGTAAGACGGCGCAATCCTGATATTGCTGTCTTTCGGATCCTTTCCATAAGGATACGTCGCTCCTGCCGCAGTCATGATAAGCCCTGCCTCCTTCGCCTTCGCTACAATCGCCTTTGCACATCCATCCAGCGAGTCAAAGGATATGAAGTAACCCCCGAGGGGCTTTGTCCATGTGCCAATCTCAAGGCCGCCCAGCTCCTGTTCTAAGACTGTCTCAACCTTCTCAAACTTTGGCCTTAAGATTGCAGCATGCTTTTTCATATGCTCATGCATCCCCTGCATATCCCCGAAAAAGCGTACATGGCGAAGCTGATTAAGCTTATCAAATCCAATAGTCTGAAACTGCATATAACGCCTCGCGTCTTCAAGGTTTCCCCTTGAGGCCGCAAGGGCTGCAATACCGGAGCCTGGGAAGGACACTTTAGAGGTGGAAATAAACTTAAGCACTATATCCGGGCTGCCTGCCTTGATACACTCATTTAATAATTCGAGCACCACATCTTTCTTATCATCATAAAAATGATGAATAGAGTATGCATTATCCCAGAATATACGGAAATCCTTTGCGGCAGGCTTCAGATGTGCAAATCTTCTTACTGTCTCATCCGAATAGGAAATGCCTGTAGGATTCGAATATTTAGGCACGCACCAGATACCCTTAATAGATTCGTCCTCTGCCACAAGCTTCTCCACAATATCCATGTCCGGGCCCGTCTCAAGCAGCGGGACATTAACCATCTCTATGCCAAAAAATTCCGTTATAGCAAAATGTCTGTCGTATCCCGGCACTGGACATAAGAATTTAACTTTCTTAAGTTTTGACCACGGGGTGCTCCCCATAAACCCATGGGTCATAGCACGTGACACTGTATCAAACATAACGTTCAAACTGGAATTTCCATAAATTAAAATACTTCTCTCCGGCACCTCGGACATGTCCGCCAAAAGCTTTCTTGCCTCGAATATACCGTCCATTACTCCGTAATTTCTACAGTCCACGCCCTCAGAGCTTACTAAATCGCAGTCCCCTGTCAAAACATCCATAAGGCCGGTACTTAGATCAAGCTGTGCCTTTGACGGCTTGCCGCGGGACATATCAAGCTTAAGTCCTTTTCCCTTCACTTCCTCAAATTGCTTTTCCAGTTTTACTTTTAAAGAAGTTAGTTCTTCTTTTTTCATCTGGCTATATGGCTTCATTACGGGCTCCTCCTGTTTTCCTTTTTAGTATGTTTACCATATGCTATTTTATTTAAAAACGAAGGAAAATGCAAGCAAAACTTGCATTTTCTTTAAATTTACAACGTAAAACTAAAGTTTTCTCATTGTGTTTTGCAATTTCAGTCCTCTAAATGTTCATATCAAAGAAATTATTTTCTAATTTTCCTTCAAAATCACACACTGTCTCCCCCTGGAATCAAACACCTCTTCAAATCTTTCCTTTTTATACTCCACTCTCCCTGTAATTGGGTCTGCAATTATCACGCTGTCCTCTGTATATCCAATCAGCACCGCTCCGTGGTCATTTGACGACCAGCTTAAATATTTCCCTTTTTCTGTATACCAGCCTTCTGTTTTTCGCCGCTCTTCCATATTAATTGTTACCCACACTATAACAGGCATATCTCCACTAATCCATCGATACAGGTCTTTTGTGGAAGCTCCCGTTTCATCTGCTGCCCTTAAGGGACTTTTTTTCTTAAGAAGATACCTATTTGCTGCTGTGCAGATGGCTTTTGTCCCGCAGATATATCCGTCTGCAGAAGCCGGGTCTCCTACAAAGTACTGATTTAAATCCGGCCCATAAAGAAGGTTATCATCACCTCTGTAAAATTCTGCCGGTGTGGTGGGAAGATATTCTGATGCCATCTGTATCTTATCAGCGCTCAGTCCGTAATAATTCAGAGTCATGGTCAAGGCTGTTATCTCACAGCCTGTAGGAAGCTCCGGGGTCTGAAGCATGATTCCAAAGTCTTTAATTTCATATTCCTCAGGAATTTTCCCCAGGTCCTCATCCTTTTTATTCCCATTCCCGTCTTTATTCTCATCAGCACCCTTTGAAAGAGATAAGCCTTCCCTCTCCTTTGATGACTGCGTATCCGCTGTAATAGCCCCCATCTGAGCTCCAATAATAATCACCCAAAATAATGCAGCTGCCATTACAAGTTCCGGCACCCACTCAACCCGTATCTTCACTCTGCACGTTCCTTCTGTTTATTGGCATTTTAAATGTAATACCAGTAGACAGCAGTGTTATTGCTATTATTATATTCACAGAGCAAGCCAGTTCATTACAAGATAATACTTTCCCTAAACAAATTTATTCTCAAAGATTCATGAAAAACCGTACCTTTTCCAATTCTATCCGTTTCGCTTCTTCCATATATTCCAAATCCTATGATTGCCATAGTTTATTCCTGCTTTCCACTAGAATCCGTTTCAGCACCATCTATAGGTTCCATATTATTGTCTGTAACATCAATATCCTTTTTCTCCTCTTCAGGTGATTGAACCTCCACAGGCTCGCTGCTTTCTTCTGCCTTCTCGATTACCTCTGTCACATTTTCCATAAATTTAGCTGTCAGTTCATTAGATTGTTGCTTTAAGTCTGCAAGTTCTGCTTCTTTTTTTACAATTAATTCTTTTGCACTTTTAGAATCCCCTGCTAGTAATTTATCCAGTTCAATCTCCGATTCTAAGATATTAGCCTCTCCCTCTACCCGTGTTTGGACAGATTGTATCGTCCCAGCCTGTGAAAGACCGGAATACAAATTCATAAGATTGGAGAGACGCTCATTCTCGATTTCCTGCTTTGTTTTTGGCACGCTATTTCTCTCATCTGTCTGCATCTTTTCTATCTGCTTTTCATTTTGGCGGGACATCTCCTGCGTAATCTGCTGATCAAGAGTTTTTATTTGTTCTTCATAAGAGTCCAATAATCTTTGGATAGATTCCCTGCTTTTACCATCCGCACAAACCGCACTTATTAACTCATTTTTCCGGTCCAATAACGACTGTTTCTGGTTCATCAAGTTTTTAATCTGACTATTGCCTGGCTGTCTGAACAGAGAAATTGTCACCGTATCCCTATTTCCTGGTAAATTAACCCCCATAGAATTCTGCCCGTTTATTTGCTTTTCATTTTGGGATTGCCTGATTCCCGTAAAAATTGCACTCACATTCTGATTACTATTAATCCTCATATCATCACACTCACTTTTTTATTTTAATAATACATTAATTTTTGTTATCTATGTTCTTAAACGCTGTACATTTTTCAAATGTTCAGAAATTAACTCCTGTTAGCATAGACACAATGTGTAACATACCTAGTGTTTTAAAATCCACAGCCTCTATTCTCACCATTTCCAATTTCCCGCTCTCTTTTCGCTTATAAATCAGACAATATTCTCACCTAAAATTATTTTAGGCATTGTAGTTAAACATCGATTCCAACGTTTATAAAATTTCTCTATACCAAGCTTAGATACTCTTGCGTGTGCTTCTTCGTTCTCCAACACCCAATATAGGACATATGTTACCTTCCCGATATTCCTTGTAAGGCGAACGGGTAATTCACCCTCTTTAACTGCATTAAAATCTCTTTGGCGATGAGTGCGTTTTATATAATGTACGTCTATGACGCCATCTTGCTTTAAATAAAATTCAGCTACTTCCTTCATTAAATCTTCGATTTCATCCAATTTCGTTAGCTTTGCTTCATATATACATATTTCATTAAACATAAAAATCCTCCGCTGCTTCCAAGTTATATACTTGATTAAATAATCTTTCATAGCCATTGTTATTTCGAAATCTATATTAGGCAGCATTTTTCAATAAAGCTGTTAATCTTAGGAACTTCAGTGGTACAAGTACATGCTCACCATTAGGATGAGAAAGAAAGGAGTTAATTCAATTGTCCATACGTATCTTCTGATTAATTAATGTCCATCCATTAGGCAGTAATATATATAAGATCAAGTAAAAAACTGTAATACGAATAAGAAACTGGCAAACTCTTTTGGGGATTGCTGCAATCATAGATATTGGGCATACATACTTCGTTGTAGTCTTAGTATGATAATTATTTTTGTTCAAAAACAAAGACCTATAATAACTTGTATTATTACTATCATCATTAGCAGCAATACTTTTGGAAATTGTTCCCGTCTCAATTACAGCTGTCTTATCTAATGATTCATAAGGATTATAAGTAACACAAAAGAGCACATTCATAGTTAAGCACATAGCAAAAAGAAACATAATGAAATAAATTCTAATATAAATTACATAGTTCTTCTTATTATTTATTTCCATTACAATTCCTTTCTTGGCTATCACTACAACCAATGTATTCACCTTAAGCTGCATTGCTTTTATTTCCATAACGTGAAATGACGGCAAATTAGATTTTTTGAAATATCCCACGTTGTCATACATCCCCGGAAATATATTGACTGCATTTACATATCTGTAAGCTTGTTCTTTAACTTCACTACTTTTATGAATACCGCAAAATATACTGGATTCAGCTATTTCTCAAGCTCTAAATTGTCGGCTCCCTAGCTTTAGAATATTCACTTACAATGTCGCACAAGCCGAAATGGACGGGGATTTACAACCTGTATCAATTATATCAAAACACAAAAAAGGGGTCAAGAGTTCCCTTTTTCTCAAAGCCTTTTCTACAATCCGCATATTTCTATACAAAATCTGCAATTTACACCCTCTGCACAACTTTCTGATTCAGATGGTGTAAATTTGATGTAAGGATGTAAATCAGGAGTCGAAAAGTCTTGATTTTTTTATCCTGCTTTTTCACCTAATACAGCTTCGCGCCTGCTGGGATATGGTCGTCCACCATCAGAAGATGAAGCTTTTCCTCTTCCTCATAAATTGCACTTATTATCATTCCACAGGAATCAATCCCCATCATAGCTCTCGGCGGAAGATTGGTAATGGCTATCAGTGCCTTTCCAATCAGCTCTTCCGGCTCGTAATATGGGTAAATACCGCTTAAAATCATGCATTCTGCGTCTGTTCCATCGTCTAAATTGAACTGCAGAAGCTTCCTGCTCTTCGGTACAGCGACACATTCTTTTACCTTTACCGCCCTGAAATCGGACTTGCTGAACGTCACAAAATCCACCATATCAGAGAATAACAACTCGATTTTCACCTTTGAGAGGTCAATAGCCTCTTAATCCACGCCAAACTCCTGCAAAGCTGCAATATCCTTTGCTATTGTGGTGCGATACGTCGATATTGTGTATTTTTCTTTCAACATTTCTATTAGCTGTTTAATATTTTCGTTCTTGAATCCTGCTACATTATATGTCATGATAAGGGGCATATCAGGGAGCCTGTACTAACCATTGTCGGCTTTAGGCTTTTATTCTTATCCGACCACTCCGACGCAAGTTCTGGCTTCAGGGTCGCTAAATCGTTAATTCCCTTTAATACCCTTTTCCCGGAACAAACGGGACAGTTCTCGCCAGAAGAACGGCTTTTAATACTGGCCTGCCATTCATGCCCGCAAGTCCCTTCCCACCATACCTGTTTATTTGAGCCGTAAGTTACTGCATCAGGTGTAGGCGGCAGATTTTTTCTGACCATTCGTATACAAGTTCCGGGTGTATGTCTGCTAAACTATTTTTCATATCGAACCTCCTCATTTTTTATAAAGTACAGAAAAGATTTGATATGTATGGTAGTTTACAGCCCGCGCCATTTACATTAAAACACAAAAAAGGCTTCAAGAGTTTCATTTCTCTCAAAGCCTTTCCTATAATTCGTATATTTCTATACTAAATCTGCGATTTTCCATCCTCTGCACAACTTTCTGCATCAAATGATGTAAATTAGGGGTCTAAAACCCTTGATGTTTTTTATCCTGCTTTTCGCCCTAATACAGCTTCGCGCCTGCCGGGATATGGTCGTCCACCATCAGAAGATGAAGCCTTTCCTCCCCCTCTTCCTCATGGATTGCACTTATTATCATTCCGCAGGAATCAATCCCCATCATAGCTCTCGGCGGAAGATTGGTAATGGCTATCAAAGTCTTTCCAATCAGTTCCTCCGGCTCGTAATAGGTGTGAATACCGCTTAAAATCGTGCGGTCTGTGCCTGTTCCATCGTCTAAAGTGAACTGCAGAAGCTTCTTGCTCTTCGGCACTGCAACGCATTCTTTTACCTTTACCGCCCTGAAATCGGACTTGCTGAATGTCTCAAAATCCACCATATCAGAGAATAACGGCTCAATCTTTACCTTTGAAAAGTCGATAACCTCTTTCACTGGTTCAGCAGCTTTCTTTTCCGCCTTTTCTTGACCTTTTTTAACCTCAAAACCACCCAGTGACTTCATCGTAGGAAACAGCAGCACATCCCGTATAGCCGTCGAATCTGTCATTAGCATACACATCCTGTCGATCCCAAATCCAATACCCCCTGTAGGCGGCATCCCAATTTCCAGTGCATTAAGAAAGTCTTCATCCGTAGTATTCGCCTCTTCATCTCCTTGTGCCAGCAGCTCCTCCTGCGCCTTAAACCTCTCTCTCTGGTCAATCGGGTCATTAAGCTCAGAATAGGCGTTGGCCATTTCCCATCCATTCATAAAGAACTCAAACCGTTCCACATATTCCGGATTCTCCGGCTTCTTCTTTGTAAGCGGAGATATCTCAATCGGATGATCCATAACAAAAGTAGGCTGAATCAAATGCTCCTCTGCAAACTCCTCAAAGAAAAGACTTAAAATATCTCCCTTCTTATGCCTGTTTTCAAATTCCACATGATGCTTCTTTGCAAGCGCCCTCGCCTGTTCAAGCGTCTCCACCTCATTCCAGTCAACACCTGCATATTTCTTCACTGCATCCACCATAGTAATTCTCTCAAACGGCTTGCCCAGATCCATTTCCACGCCATTGTATGTGATGGTCGTTGTACCCAAGACCTCTTTTGCAACATGGCGGTACATATTTTCTGTTAAATCCATCATTCCGTTGTAATCCGTATATGCCTGATAGAGCTCCATCAGTGTAAATTCAGGATTATGTCTTGTATCCAGACCTTCATTACGGAATACACGTCCAATCTCATATACCTTCTCCAGGCCTCCTACAATCAGCCGCTTTAGATAGAGCTCCAGAGAAATACGAAGCTTAAAGTCCTCGTCCAGTGCGTTAAAATGTGTCTCAAACGGTCTTGCCGCAGCTCCGCCTGCGTTACTTACCAGCATCGGAGTCTCCACCTCAAGGAAACCTTGTCCATCAAGATATCTTCTGATGGAGCTTAATATCTTGGAGCGCTTAATAAACGTATCTCTTGCTTCCGGGTTCATAATGAGGTCCACATATCTCTGGCGGTAGCGCATATCCGTATTGGTCAGGCCATGGAATTTTTCCGGCAGAATCTGAAGGCTCTTGGATAACAGCCTTACTGCAGAAGCGTGTACAGAAATCTCTCCTGTTTTTGTCTTAAATACTTCTCCCTCAAGACCTACAATATCTCCAATATCCATTTTCTTGAAATCCTTGTATGCCTCTTCCCCAATGCTGTCCCTTGCAACATAGGACTGGATATTACCGCTCTGGTCAAGAATATTGCAGAAAGAAGCCTTTCCCATTACACGCTTCTGCATAATACGGCCTGCAAGACACACCTGCTTTCCTTCCATTTCCTCATAATTGTCTTTAATATCCATCGCATGGCAGGTTACATCATATTTGGTAATAATAAATGGATTCTTCCCATTTTCCTGTAAATCTGCAAGCTTTTCGCGGCGCACCTTTCTTAGCTGATTAATATCCGGTTCCTGTACATTCTTCTGCTCTCCCACTGCTTCCATCTCTCCTTTGTCTCATATTAAATGTTTACCTTGTACTAAACGGAACCCCTCATATATGAGGGGTTCTTAAATTATGTTTCTATTATAATATTACAGAGAACGGCCGATGTCCAGTACTTTATACTGCATCATACCTGCCTGTGTCTCCACATCCACTATATCATTCACAGTTCTTCCAAGAAGGGCCTGGCCCACCGGAGATTCATTGGAAATCTTTCCTTCCAGACTGTTTGCTTCTGTCGAACCCACAATCTTAAATTCCATCTCCTCATCAAATGTAATATCAAATACCTTTACCGTACATCCAACATTTATTTTATCAAAATCAACCTCATCCTCTACAACTACCTCAGCATTCTTAAGAATTCCTTCTAACTCCTCAATACGTGCCTCGATATCCCTTTGTTCATCCTTCGCAGCATCATATTCTGCATTTTCAGATAAATCGCCCTGCTCTCTGGCTTCCTTAATCTTTGCCGCTACTTCTTTGCGCTTTACTACCTTCAGGTTTTCCAGTTCTTCCTCAAGTGCTTTTAATCCGGCATACGTAAGTAATCTTTTCTTTGCTTCCATAGTGCTTTTTATTTCCTTTCTTGAAAATAGAAATCTCCGAATGAGGAGACTTTCACAATTTCATTATTATACCTAAACCACCCTGCAATGTCAATATTTTTTGCAGATGATATCTGTGTTTTCAGAACATGTCCCGTGCATGGTAAAGTATATGTCAGAGAGGGCAGTTTTATTATATTTTTTCCAGCAAAATTTCCAGTTCCTCATATGTCTCTATCTGATTAATCAAAGAGCGAAGTCTTGCCGCCCCCTTCATTCCCTTTGTATACCATGACACATGCTTGCGCATTTCCCGGATTCCGATATAGCTTCCTTTAAATTCAATCTGAAGCCTTGCATGGCGGAGCATTGTTTCACGGATTTCGTGAATTTCCGGTCGGGCCAAAATACCCCCTGTTCTGTCATATTCAAGAAGCTCTTTGAATATCCACGGGTTTCCCTGGGCTCCTCTTCCAATCATCACACCGTCACAGCCTGTCTGATGCATCATTGTAAGAGCTTTTTCTGCTGATGTCACATCCCCGTTTCCAATAACCGGAATGGATACCGCCTCCTTTACCTGCCTGATAATATCCCAGTCTGCCGTGCCGGAATAATACTGCTCCCTTGTTCTTCCATGAACTGCAACGGCCGCCCCTCCTGCTGCCTCAACCACCTTTGCTATCTCAACTGCATTTATACTGGACTCGTCAAAACCTTTTCGAATCTTAGCGGTCACTGGCTTGCGGACTGCTTTTACTGTCTCATAAATTATCTCATATACAAGCCTGGGATTTTTCATAAGCGCTGAGCCTTCTCCATTTTTTACAACTTTGGGAACCGGGCAGCCCATGTTAATATCCAGTATTTGAAAAGGGAGGTCCTCAATACATCTGGCCTGCTCGCTGATAATTTTCGGGTCCGAGCCGAAAAGCTGCAAAGATACCGGGTACTCTTGCGAATGAATGGAAAGAAGTGCTTTTGTGTTTTTATTTTTATACTGCAGAGCCTTTGCACTAATCATTTCCATACATAGAAGCCCTGCCCCCTGCTCTTTACAGAGCAGACGGAATGGAAGGTCTGTAACTCCTGCCATTGGCGCAAGTATATATGGATTCTCAAGCTTTACATTTCCTATATTCATTTCAAACACATCCTAGCGTTTTTTGTTTCGTTCATAAATGATTCTCAGGCCCTTCAGTGTAAGCTGCGGGTCATAGACATCAATGATCTCTGTTTCTCCTGCAATAATCTTACCAAGGCCTCCGCTTGCTATGACTTTAGCATTCATGTAACCTGACTCACGACGTATTTTTTCCACAATATATTCTGTCTGCCCAATCTGGCCAAATACAATTCCTGCCTGCATAGAGGCAATCGTTTCCCTTCCCAGTATAGAATCAGGCTTTCGTATTTCTACTGCCGGAAGCATTGCCGCCTGCCCCCACATAGCCTGGGCAGAGGTACGGATTCCCGGGGCAATAACCGCTGCCTCAAAGGTTCCGTCTGGCCCCACCACATCATATGTAGTAGCAGTTCCGTAATCAATAACAATGACAGGGCCGCCGTGAATCGTATATGCTGCAACTGCGTCCACAATGCGATCCGCCCCCACCTGCTTAGGATTTTCCGTTACAATCCGTATTCCTGTCTTAATCCCTGCCGACACTACCATCGGCCTGATACCAAAATATTTTATCATCGCACTTCCAAAAGAATGCATAATGTCCGGCACTACAGAGGCAACTATTGCTGCATCAATATCTGTGCCCAGAATTCCCTGCCTTTCCACAAGCTCCCTCAGCATAACTCCGTACTCATCCGAAGTACGGGGCTGCTTGGTCATCATACGGAAGGTTCCAAGAAGCTCCTCACCACGAAATACACCAAGCGTAATATTCGTATTTCCAATATCTATCACCAAAAGCATTTTATTTAACCTCCTCTTTCTTAGGCTTTCTCTTATTTATACCTCTTCGCCCAGGAAAAACACCTTATAATATAGCTGCAGCGACTGCAGAAGATCCTGCTTATCCTGCCTGAGCTTTTTAATCTTAAGCTGACTTCCAATTTCATCAAACATGGGGTCAAACTCCCTTGAAGTGACTTCAAAGCACAGTTCTCCATCCTCCTCATATACCAAAGTAAGAATTCCGCCCACATCATTTACATATAAAACACACATAATTTTAAGCTCGTCCTTGATACTTTGAGGAAGCCCCTGAAAATCTGGATTCAGATAGTACTTTTCCTCGTATGAATTTGCACCGCATAATATAATCCTCTCCTCGTACATAAACCCTCCTTATGTTGGGGACGTTGTAAAATGAATTTTACAACGTCCCAGATTAAAAAAACCCTGTCCCATTTTCATTTTACCCTGTCCCCATCCTCGAACTTTTCTAACCTATACCATCTACACATATCCGTAAATTCCCCTGACAGATACCTCCCCGGAAAATATATGTTTTTCTTCTCCCTCCAAAGTCACCACAATCAGCTCTCCCTTTTCGTTAATTCCCATTGCATGAGCATGATATTCACCCTTAGGATCTAAAACACGGACCTCCTGATTATAATTTACGAGTATTCTATTATACTCTGGCAAAAGCAGTGACAAATCTCCCGCTTCCATAAATGTCATATAATTCTTCTCATACCGCTCCATTACTGCCGCAATCAGCCTGGAGCGCCTGACAGGCCTCCCGCCCTCTAGTAAAAGGGATGTCGCCCGTCCCCTTATTTCCTCTGGAAATTCTTCCTGATTGGTATTAATGCCCACCCCGGTAATTACATAGTTGATATAATCAATTTCAGTGCTCATCTCCGTAAGTATCCCACAGATTTTCTTCTTATTTAATACAATGTCATTGGGCCATTTAATTCCAGCCTCAAATCCCGTCTGCTCCTTCACAGCCTCTGCCACGCTGAGCGCCATCACCAGCGTAAGCATAGGCGCCTTTACTGGCTCAAACTTGGGCCTTAAAAGAAGGGTCATATAAATGCACTGTCCCCTCGGCGAATCCCATGAACGTCCCCTCCGGCCTTTGCCCGCCGACTGTCTGTCTGCCACTACAAGTGTCCCATGGGGAGCTCCATTTTCCCCAGCAAGCTTTGCCTGTATATTTGTAGAATCTGTCTCATCATAATAAATAACCTGCCGGCCGGCCCATTTTGTTTTCACCATGCTCTCAATCTCAGCCTTAGAAATGATATCAGGGCTTTCCACCAGCCGGTATCCCTTATTCCGTACAGCTTCTATCTCATAGCCTTCTTTCTTAAGCTGTTCGACCGCCTTCCAGACAGCCGTCCGGGATACGGAAAATCTATCACACAATTGCTGACCAGAAATATACTCTCCAGTCTCCTTCAGTAATCGTAAAATTTCTGCTTTCATATACACTCACCTAATCTAGGGACAGGGTTTTCTCAATCTGGGACAAGGTTATTTCAATCTGGGACGGGGTTTTTCTAGAAAAACCCCGTCCCCAATGTTGCTGTCATGACTGCTTTTATGGTATGCAGTCTATTTTCCGCCTCATCGAATACAACGCTTGCCTCACTCTCAAAAACTTCCTCCGTTACTTCCTTTCCCTTCACTGCCGGCAGACAATGCATAAAGATTGTCCCCTCTTTTCTCGTTTTTTCCATAAGCTCTGCATTTACCTGATATGGCGCAAGAAGCTTAATCCTCTCTGCTGCCTTATCCTCCTCACCCATAGAAGCCCACACATCTGTATACAGGACATCCGCTCCCTTTACTGCCTCTATATCTGCTGTTACTGTAATAGATGCCCCTGATTCCTGTGCATATTCTTCACACAATCCTATAAGCTCCTCTGTCGGCCATAGGCTGCGCGGCGCTATGATTACAAAGTCCACACCCATTTTCGAGCAGCCTATCATCAGACTATTTGCCATATTATTACGTCCGTCGCCTAAATATACGAACCTGAGCCCTTTCAAATAGCCAAAATGCTCTCTCATTGTGAGAAGGTCTGCCAATATCTGTGTCGGATGGTATTCATCTGTCAATCCGTTCCATACCGGAACACCGCTGTATTTTGCAAGGGCCTCCACGTGCTCCTGCTTAAACCCGCGAAATTCAATTCCATCAAACATTCTTCCTAGCACCCGGGCTGTATCCTCGATGCTTTCCTTGTGTCCGAGCTGAATTTCATTTCCCGAAAGGTAAGTCGGGATTCCTCCCTCGTCTGCTGACGCCACGGTAAATGCACAGCGTGTTCTTGTTGACGGCTTTTCAAATATAAGTGCAATGTTCTTGCCCTTTAAGCTCTCACCTGTAATTCCCTGTTTCTTCTTTTCCTTCAAATCTGCTGCTAAATCAAGTAGATAAAGAATCTCCTTTGGTGTATAATCCTTCAGTGTAATAAAGCTTCTTCCTTTTAAATTCATAGCCTGTTCCTTCCTTAACGCTGCCAGAATATGGACAAACCGCGGTAAATTCACCCTGCCGCACATTTTTTCATATTTCTCATATACAATATCATATAACTGCTCATCTGTGTATATCTGATATTTAGGAATTTGAAATATCTTCGCCGCTGCTTCCAGCATCCCCATAAAAAGCTCTTTGTCCGAATATCCAAGAGAGAGCTTTAATTTAAGCGCTGTCTCGGCCTTCTCAATCTCCCTCATACCGCCAAGGAGTTCCTCAAAATACTCTTCCCCATAGGTCGGCTCTATATAATAGATTAATCCCTCCAGCCCGTAAATCACCCGCTTTGCATCATAATAGCCTATGTTCAGGTTCTGTCTGCTGCGTTTCCCTGAAAACTCGATAATACTTCCCAGCTTCACTCGGGGAGCAACCTCATATTTCACACTTCCCTCAGGCATTTTCACCCGGGGCTCCCTCCCAGGGCCGTAAATCCTGACCTCAATAATATTTTCATATCCCCTTTTTACAAGAGATTTCAACGGCACATTATTTACAACACCACCGTCGATATACTTCTTTCCATGAATCCGCTCATTTTTAAAGCCGATTAAATAAGCGCTTGCAAGCAGAAAATCTTCTAAAAGCCCCTCCGGTATATCCTCTATACTCAAATCCAGCTCCTTAAAATCTGACACCGAAAATGTAAGGAGCGCAAACAGCATTCCGCAGGAGCGGATTTTCTCCTCATCTATCGTCTCATGAATCAGCTTCCGAAGAGGTGTAATATCAATACCTCCGTCCCTTAGCTTCTTCCTTCCCTCCTCCAGAAATTCCTTCATGCCGATTTCACCATGAAACAGCCGTTCCATCCAGTCGTCATCCACATCCATAACTGTGGAAAATGTCATCTTCCGCCAGATGTCTTCTGCCAAATCCACATCACCCATACAGACAAGCGCGCCATTTAATGCGCCTACAGAGGTTCCTGCAACTGCATTTATTTTAACCCCGGCCTCACGGAGCGCTTTCCACGCACCTATCTGATAGGCGCCTCTTGCCCCGCCTCCGTCAAATACAAGCCCATATTCCTTTGACAAATCAATTACCGGCTTCATATCATTTCCTCCTCTGCTTTGCCGCCTCGAACATCAAAACCGATGCCGCAACTGCAGCATTTAACGATTCCACATGTCCGAGCATGGGAATTCGTATATACTCCTTTGCTTTTTCTGCCACATCATTTCTAAGGCCGCTGCCCTCATTTCCAATAAGAAACGCACATGGCTTACGGTAATCTGCCTCATCATATACGCGCTTCCCGTCAAGATGCGCTGCAAATGTACAGATTCCCGCCCCATTAATCTTGTCTAGTACCAACTGCATATCCTCTGCATAGCAGAACGGAACCCTGTAAACAGAACCCATTGTAGAGCGGATAGTTTTCGGGTTATAAACATCTGCACTGTCCCTGCTCAAAATGATTCCCGTAGCTCCAGCGCCTTCCGCTGTGCGGATAATCGTTCCCACATTTCCCGGGTCCTGCAGATTATCAAGCACGAGAAGAAACGGACATCTGCTCTTAAGCATTTCCTTTAGACTGTACTCCCTTCGCTTCACAATGCACAGTACCCCCTGAGGCGTCTTTGTGTCAGACAAATGCGTAAACACCTGCTCTGAAAGTATCTCCGCCTTAATTCTTGTCCCAGAAAGCACCCTTTCAAGGGTTTCCCTTTCCTTTCTATAAAATACATCTGATACGTACACTTCACTTATCCGCTCCTGTGGCACCTCCCGGAACATACGTATTCCCTCCACAAGAAAAACGGCCTCTTCCTCACGGAGACGCCTTTTCTTCTGAAGGCTTACAATGCGCTTCACCTTTACATTCGCTGTACTTGTAATCATATACCTTCCTCTCTGCATTGGGGACGGGGTATTTTTAAAAAGTGCCTGTCCCCTGCCAGGGTGGGGACAGGCACTTTTTAAAAATACTCCGTCCCCAACTGCTTTATACTTTAAATCTGTACCCAACTCCCCATATAGTTTCTATATACTGCGGATTTGACGTATCTAACTCTACCTTCTCCCGAATCTTCTTAATATGCACTGTCACCGTTGCAATATCCCCGATAGACTCCATATCCCAGATTTCCCGGAACAGCTCTTCCTTTGTATACACATGGTTCGGATGCCCCGCAAGAAAGGTAAGAAGGTCAAATTCTTTCGTCGTAAATGTCTTCTCTACTCCATTTATCCATACTCTTCTTGCAGTAGTATCTATCTTAAGCCCGCGGATTTCAATCACCTTATTTTTAGAAACTGCACTGCCTGTCAGTCTGTCATACCGTGCCAGATGTGCCTTTACCCTTGCCACGAGCTCACTTGGGCTGAAAGGCTTTGTCATATAATCATCCGCGCCAAGCCCAAGCCCTCTAATCTTATCAATGTCGTCCTTCTTTGCAGACACCATAATAATCGGTGTATTCTTCTCATCCCGGATCTTCCGGCAGATTTCAAATCCATCAACTCCTGGAAGCATCAAATCAAGAATAAATAGACTATAGTCCTCTTCAAGAGCCCTGCGAAGCCCTGTCTCTCCATCATTAGCTACTTCTACCTCGAACCCGCTAAGCTCAAGATAATCCTTCTCCAAATCAGCAATTGTCTCCTCATCTTCTACAATTAATATCCTATTCATGTACTGGCACCTCCTGATACTTTCTAAGAACAAAATACATCGTCGTACCTGTATTCTCTCTGCTCGTCGCCCATATCTTGCCCCCATGTTCTTCTATAATCTTCTTCACAATCGAAAGCCCGATACCGCTTCCGCCTTTAGAAGAATTTCTCGACGCATCGGTCCGATAAAACCGGTCAAATATATTCGGCAGGTCCTTTGCCGCGATTCCTTTACCATTGTCCTCAAGCTCTACCTGCACAAAATCTCCCACGTCCTTCACGCGGAGATTAATCTTCGCTCTCTCTTTATCCATATATTTTGTAGAATTATTAATAATATTATGAATCACCCGCTTAATCTGCTCCGCATCCGCAATTACCCTTATCTGCGGATCTACATAATTAAAATAACCAAACTCCACATTCTTTGCTTCAAGCTCCAATGACAGCTCTTCTGAACAGTCATTGAAATATTCATTCACCGACAAAATACTGAAATCATATGGAATCCTGTTCGTATCGATTTTGGAATAAAGAGTCAGCTCATTAATAAGCAAATCCATCTCATTAGCCTTATTATAAATGGTACGGACATATTTTTCCACCTTTTCCGGGGTATCCGCCACTCCGTCCATAATTCCCTCCGCATAACCCTTGATAGTTGTTACCGGCGTCTTTAAATCATGGGAAATGTTACTGATAAGCTCCTTATTCTCTCTGTCAAATTCCACCTTCTCCTCTGCATTGGCTTTAAGCCGCCTGCGCATATCCTCAAGGCTCCTACAGAGCTGCCCTAGCTCATCCTCCGAGTCCGGCTTAAGGTCAAAGTCCAAATTCCCTTCCTTAATGTTCCCTGCCGCCACCTGCATTTTCTCAACTGGACGCATAACCCCCTTATATATCCAGAAAATAAGCGCCAAAGCCGTCAAAACAAGAACAACTACAATGCAAAGAAGCATATCTACAAAGAACTGCTCCACCTCTGGAATTACATTGCCAACATCTGTAACAATAAATGCACTTCCTTCTTCCCCATCCGGATATGTGAAATCAATCTGCTTTATAAGTGCCTGTGCCTCACCTCCCAGATAAATACCGTTTTCCGAGGTAATATCCGACTCCCCGTGTCCTGGCAGCTGCCCTAAAACTTCTTTAACCTCAAAAGAATCTGCTCCTATATATACAACCGTCCTGTTCTTACGTACAAGAAGATACGCTTTCTTTTCCTTAAGCTTATGGTTGAATTCTTCAAGAAATGTTGCATCCTCGAGCTCCTGCGGTGAATTGAGTGCCACCTCCTCAAGCTCCCGGTACGGCTTCTCCGTCACCCTTGACAACACCTGCATCGGATTGGAGAGACTCTCCACTGTTGTTCCTGTTATGCCATAAGTCTTGTCTATTGCACCAATCTGATAGCGCCCCAGAACTATAATCATAGCAGCAGATAAAACAATCGGAATTAGAATAATTGTAAAAAATGCGATTATCAGTCTGGTTTTGAATTTCATACACGTTTCCTCCGTGAGTAAAGTATAGCACGAAAAAAGGCGCTTCACACGAAAGCGCCCATAAATTATTATTAAAGTTTTATAAATAGAAAACTACAGGTAGGACTTTAAAGCCTCTGCCTTATCGGTTTTTTCCCAAGAAAGCTCCACATCTGTGCGTCCAAAGTGGCCATAAGCCGCGGTCTGCTTGTAAATCGGCTTCCTAAGGTCAAGCATCTTGATAATTCCTGCAGGACGCAGGTCAAAATTCTCACGGATAATCTCCACAAGCTTCTCGTCCGAAACCTTTCCTGTGCCAAAGGTATCCACCATAATAGAAGTAGGATGTGCCACGCCAATAGCATAAGAAAGCTGAATCTCACATTTTTTCGCAAGCCCTGACGCTACAATATTTTTTGCAACATAACGTGCCGCATATGCCGCAGAACGGTCTACCTTTGTACAATCCTTTCCTGAAAATGCCCCGCCGCCGTGACGTGCCATTCCTCCGTAGGTATCCACGATAATCTTACGTCCTGTAAGCCCGCTGTCACCATGAGGCCCGCCGATAACAAAGCGTCCGGTGGGATTAATAAAGAATTTCGTATTTTCATCCACCATTCCTTCTGGAATAACTGCATCGAATACATATTTCTTAATGTCCTCGTGAATCTGCTCCTGTGTTACCTCCGGGTCATGCTGTGTAGAAAGTACTACTGCGTCCAGGCGCTTCGGGACTCCTGCCTCGTCATACTCAACAGTAACCTGTGTCTTTCCATCTGGTCTTAAATATGTAAGCGTACCGTCCTTACGAATCTCTGTAAGCTTTCTGGAAAGCTTGTGTGCTAGTGCAATCGGGTAAGGCATAAGCTCCGGTGTCTCGTCAGAAGCATAGCCAAACATCATACCTTGGTCACCTGCTCCGATCGCCTCAAGCTCCTCCTCAGACATCTTATTTTCCTTTGCCTCCAGAGCCTTGTTAACTCCCATCGCAATATCCGAGGACTGCTCGTCAAGCACAACCATCACACCGCAGGTCTCTGCATCAAAACCATATTTTGCCCTTGTATAGCCAATCTCGCGTACCGTATCTCTGACAATCTTTTGAATGTCCACATAAGCATTTGTCGTTATCTCGCCCATAACAAGAACAAGTCCTGTAGTTGTACACGTCTCACATGCTACACGGCTCATGGGGTCCTTCTCCATAAGCGCATCAAGAATCGCATCAGAAATCTGGTCGCACATCTTATCCGGATGGCCCTCTGTTACTGATTCTGAAGTAAATAAAAATTTTTCCATAGGTATTCCCCTTTCTTTTTTCAGCTTTCTCCTTGAGGGTTTATTGTAAAATAAGAACCATGTTCTCTATACAGTAAAACAGTCCGCTATAAGCGGACTGTTTATTTTACATAATCAATCCTCTTATTGTTCGATTGCTCGCTCAGGCTGGCACCTTCCGGCTGTCCGGGGTTGCCGCAGCTTCACAGATCCTTTGTATCTCCACTGCTCTGAATAAGAGAAAGTCTGATATTTATTTGTATTTATTATAATTACTGTACACCGTTTATCTAAGTCTGTCAATAGCAAAATCGGGGACGGGGTAAAATTCAAAAGTGCCTGTCCCCTACCCAGGTGGGGACAGGCACTTTTGAATTTTACCCCGTCCCCAACTCGTCTATTTCTCTATCCGGTGTAACGCCATTCCTGTCTTAATATTCTTTATTATCTTATCTGTATCCACAGATATCTTATCACGCATCTTTATAGTTTCGGTATTCTCTTCCTGAAGATATTTTATCGGATCCACTGCCCTGCCACTTTCTTCTACCTGGAAGTGAAGGTGATTGCCTGTAGAATTACCGGTTGTTCCTGACAACCCTATCTGCTGTCCTTTTTCTACCTTCTGGTCTTTTTCCACGTAAATCTCTTCGTGATGCATATACTTTGTTACCAATCCATCGCCATGATCGATAATGATAAGGTTCCCAGCGCTTCCGGCTTCACCGGCGAATGTTACTACACCAGCCTCTGCCGCATAAGTTGGTATATTCTCTGTACCAGTTCCCATATCGAGGCCTTTATGAAAGCTATGGTCAAAGGTTCTGTAGCCAAAAGTACTGCTGATGGCTGATCCTGGACACGGATTAGCAAATCTTCCAATCAGCTTACCGAAATCTACCAGAGTCATCTCATCTAGTCTGTACAAATCGTATCTCTGCATGGTACGTATAAGACTCTTGCTGTAATTAATGTCTGTTGCCCATCTTCTGCCTATCTTCATGGCAAATGTATTGGCATCTGTAACATTTTCCGTCAAGTCAGAATATACTTCCTCAAGAAGCTTACTGCGGTCCTCTATACATTCAGTATATGTATGGTATGCACGAAAGCCAGCCTTTGTGGAATAGCTCTCCCCGGCTGCGGTCATCTCAAATGTATTCATGACTGCACTTCCGGCTGTTCCTTTTCCTTTGATTCCAAATAAATTGCAGTACTGATAGGCAAGGTAGGAAAGTCCTTTGCCCTCCTCACCACCCGGACCGTATTTGCCGAAACCGGATTCCTGAATAATCTGTGCAATTGTTACAGAAGCCGGATATCCTGTCTCGTCCTGGGCTTTTAGTGCACCCACAACCATTTCCTGTGTAATAAAAGACGGAAGGCCCTCAATAGGCACTTCTACATTGTACTGGATACGGTCACGGATTGCTTTAAACTCTTCCGAAGTCAGGTAGCTGATATCAATCTCCGGCTGCTCTTCTATAAGCAGACTGCTGACCGGTGTCTCCGATTCTGCCGATGTCTCTGTATCCGGCCTTGCCGGCTCCTCTGGCTCTCCTGGCTTCTCCGAATCCGTCGGCTCTTCTTCATTTCCCGGCTCCTCCGGTACTTCTGGACCTACTGGCTCTTCTCCATTTCCCGGCTCCTCCGGTACTTCTGGACCTACTGGCTCTTCTTCGTTTCCCGGCTCCTCCGGCACAACCGGTACTTCTGGACCTACTGGTTCTTCTCCATTTCCCGGCTCTTCCGGTACAACCGGTACTTCTGGCTCTTCTTCGTTTCCCGGCTCCTCCGGTGCTTCCCCTTCTCCCGGAACTTCCGGCTCCTCCGGTGTCTCCGGCGCATCTGGTGTTTCCGGCTGAACCGGCGCTTTTACTTCTAGCTCCTGTATTTTTGGAGAACCATCTTCCTCTAATATGACATATATATCGTCCAAAACATATTCATAGCCTTCCGGTAATATATAATCTGTACGGCTCTCATATTCTTCGGGCGTCTCTTTGTTTTCTGTTGCATGAGCCGGCACTGCCACACACGGCACCGCTAACGTAAGTGCTGTGGCAAGGGTCAGCATCCGTAAAACTTTAGGATATTTCATTCAAATCATTTCCTTTCTGTCATTCCTGCTCTCGTTAAATTGTATATTACTGTTTATTTTCTTAACAATAACAATCATACTTCTTCATACTTTTCTTTATACCGGGAGCTGGTTATATTTAACAAAGCTCCAAATATAATCACGCACACCGCTGCTATTTTTCCATAAAAGGAAGTTAATATAGTTAATATCTTCCCCATATGAGGAACAGTCAGCGCAACTCTGCCGATAAAATTATCGTAAGATATGGGGTTTGGATCTTCTTTTTCGTTAGCATCACCCTTTGTTTGAAACATACCGGACACTGTGTTGTTCTTCACAACACGGTGAGTAATGATGCCCCCATCTTCCACAGAGCTGTAAAAGGCAATAATATCATCTTTTTCTATATCCTTTGGTTCGCCCTCATGAATATATATGAGGCTTCCTACCTTGATAGCGGGTTCCATACTGCCGCTGATTACGTTGTACATATGTATTCCAAATATTCCCGGCACCGCCAACATAGAACATAGGAGGATTACTATTACAATCAATGCAGTACCCATTATACCACAAATATCCGCAATCCTCCCATTATTTTTTCGTTTTTTTATATTTCTTGTCCGTCTACCCATAATGCCTTACTCGTCATTTCCTATATCATCGGAAATCATTTCACTCTTAACAGATGCTTTCCGGCGTTTATTTAGATAAAGCGCAGATAAAATCAGTCCTAACACAGCCGCGGATCCAATGCCGACATAAATCGGAAGATAACTCATCCGTGTACCCGGGCGCTCCTGCTTTCCAAGGTCTGTATTCGCCAAAGGCACCTGCTCATCCTCATTATCCAAATCTACCAAGTTCTGCGGTACATCCTCGTCCGGTACTGCTGTAAGGTCTTCAACTTCACCTTCTGGTCCCGGTGTTGCTGCTCCCGCGTCTGCTGCTCCTGCGTCTCCTGCCGGTGCTGCGGGCGCTGCCGCTCCTGCATCTCCTGCCGGTGTCGTTGTCTGTGGAGTCTCAGCTGCCGGAGTATTCACAGGCGTATATACAAATTCAAATGTATTTTCTACTGTGTTGCTCTGCAGTGTTTTTACAAGATTATAAGCTTGAGGTAAATATCCGTCTACATAACGTGCTGATACATATTGGCGCTCTCCCACATTTCCATAATAGGTGTCACTTGCAAGTAATATATTTCCGTCCCCGTCAACATAATTTACCGTATATGGCACCATATCGCCGCTGATCCCATAAGCGATTACATATGCCCTGTCGCCGTCAACATCAAAGGTAGAAGCAACATTTTCCGCCTCAGAATTGTCTCTTCCAGATATTCTTACACCCTTTACATAGTATCTGCTGTCTGCTGCCTTTGCGCATGCCTGTGGAGAAATATACACGGTCTGGTCATATTTCAGGCCTGAAATTACTATTTCCTTTCCGCCTCCAGTCACTGTAGCTCCTGCCGGTACAGTTATACCGTCCTGGGAAATTGTTCCCTGCTTTCCTGCATATATTTTTACTGTATAAGTATATTCTGCAAATGCGGTCTGGCCAATTGTCATTATAAGCATTGACAGTATCAGAAGACTTATCCGTATTTTCCTTAAATACTTCATATTATCTTTGCCTCCTTCCTGCTGTCTTTCCTCTTGTTTCCTCCGCCAGGCTTATCGCTTCTTCTCTGTCTCTGCGCAGTCTTATCACTGCCGTTAAAAGAAGTACAAGGCCGGCTGCAAGTGTCATAACCACATATAGCATAATCTTTGTCTGGTCGCCAGTTTTTACAGCATTACGCCCTGTACCCGGATTGCCTCCTCCGGTTACAAGCTCTGTTGCGAAATCCATCTGCAGCCTTGCAAGGGTATTCTGGTAATCATTCCCCAGCGTTTCACCCTCCAGCCTTATTTTAAGCTTTACTGTACCACTGTCATTATTGCCCATACGGTCCAGGTAGAAATAATCATCAAGAGTTGTGGTTGCTCCGTGTAGTCCTACACCGTTGTATCTTCCGTCTCCTCCAAAGTAATCACTGGAATATAGTGTTGTAGTCTCTCCTGCTTTGTCCCGATATGTCAGCAGATAATCATAGGCGCCGCCTGCTGACTTCCCGGCATCCTCCAACGCCTCCAGCACCTGGTTCTTCATGTACCAGTCTACATTGGCATTATAGTTATTTTTAAGATTAATTGTAAATTCAATAGAATCTCCCGGCTGAAGGCCTCCCACCTGCTCATCAATCTTAGCCGTGGAAAAGTTGCTGTCCATACGTCTGCCGTCAAAGGTTACCCTCCATCCGGCTTCTCCTGGTATGTCATCGGCAAACACCGTTATAGATGAGGCGAGAGCCAGAAGCGCCGCAAAGCATACCGTAAATATTCTTTTCTTCATTCTCTCAATCCTCCTTACAGAATTCCAAGAGCTGCTGCATCCACACCCCATGCACTCATAATTGCATCCTGGGCATTATGTGTCTGCACTGCATCTACCTCTACGTCTAAATGGAATTCCACGCCGTCATATTTATAAGTAGTTGTAATAATATTGTCCTTTGTCGTTATAGTAACATCCTCTGCAATCTGCTTATCAATTGAAATGGTATCTGCAAACGCTGCCATTTCTCCCTTTGGAAGAATTCCTTTGTAATACAGCTCTGTACACTCTTTATCTTTCTTTGCACTCTCATCTAGTTTGTCGTCCGGGTTAACCCACTGTTCTTTATTAATAAGATTCAGCTTAATCAAATCCGGTGATAATGATGTTACCTTTTTCTTATTATCTCCTTCGCCCTTTGTCCAGTATTTATAAATCCTCACACGAACATATTCGTCAATCTCTCCGCTGTTCTTTACTGTAAGCTCCTCTGCATAATTTTTGTTCAGAACCAGTTTTTCCCCTTTATCTTTTTTTAGCATTTTTTCAAGCAGAGCCCCTTTTGTTTCTACCCATTTGTCCCCGTCATAATCCCGCCGGGTAACGATGTCTCCATTTTCCAGAAGGCTTACGCCAATCTGTCCTACATGTATCTGGGCCGTATAATTCTCACTGTAATAGGTAAGCGCCGCTCTCGTACTGCCTACTGCACTTCCAAGGAGGAGTACTACTGCTGCTGCTAGAAGAAGATAAGTTATTTTTCTGCTGCGGGATGTTTTTCTTTTCTTTTTCATTAGTTACCATCCCCCTCTCCAGATGCCTTCTGGTAATCCGTATAAACAGTCTCCCAATTAGCATAAGCCTTTCCATCGTCATCATAAAGCACAGGAGTACACTCCTGAACAACAACCACGTTAAATTTATCCTTAATATATTCTGCTGCTGTATTTGGATCTGTACCTGGCTTAACAAGTCCTGTTGTGTCAATTGACACATCAAGCTGTGAGGTTTTCTCCCCCATAGGAAGTATCGGCCTGTAATACCAGTAGCCGTCCCCGCCGTCATACCAATCGCCCTTTCCTTCTACATCGGAATATGTCACTGACACTCCCGCACCATAAAATACCATCAAACGTACAAAACAGTCTCCTCTGTCCGATGTATTAAGTAGTGTAATATGCTTTGTCATCTCACTTACTTCTTCCTGAATCTCCGTCCTTGCTCCTATGTTTACCACATGGCCGCCTTCGGCAGATACATAGGTGGTAAAATAAGCCATAGAGCTTTCAATCGTAAGTGCTGCCACCAGGCCCAGCGCTGCGGCTGACATTGCAGCTACTTTTTTATATTTTCTTATTATCTTCATTTTTTGTCGCAGCCCCTTTCTACTCTTCCTCTGCGGGTCCTGATGTCCACTCCCAGCCTGCGTCTTTATTCGTAAACTCATTGGTCACACCGTATCCGCCCCGGTTTCCGCCGTCATATCTGTTTTCAAAGGTCACCTCTGCGGTCTCAATTACGACACCATCTATGGTTCCGCCGGCCGCTGCGTCAGACCATATAAGAACATCTTTTACTGTATCACCAGCAGTCTCATAGCTTGCACCAGAGTAAACCTCTGTTACCCTTACTGTAACCCCTGCCGGAATATGCTCAAGAGTCACCGTCTCCTCTACAAGTCCCGCATGGGTAGTGCTGACTACTTCACTGTACACCGGCTTATTCTCTGCATCATATAACAGATTCCCATCTTCATCGATAGCTTCCACCCGGAATACAAATGTTGCCTGGCCTAATGTCTCATTATAATTCTGCAGGATTTTATGAATATTCAGCTTCCCAAACTGAGGATTTGCTTCCGGCTTCAGGCCAATCTCCGTGTCATAAACCCATTCGTCGCTTCCAGCTCCTGTCAATGCATACTCGCTGCTTGGAAGCGCTGTCAGATAGGGTGTAAATGTATATTGGGTGGTAAAGTGTGTATTAAATGCTTCCCGGGGCACTACAAGATACATGCCCGGAGTAAGATTTTCAAATTTTGCTGTTCCTGATACCGTTGTAGCTGTCAATGGTGAAGCCTTATCAAGATTCTCCTTCTTTGCTGCTTCTCCTGCTTTTTCCATCCACTCATCCGCCGTAGTGCTGCTGCTGATGTCCTTTAGATTTACTGCTTCAAATGGAGATACTGCCGTATATTTCTGTCCTGTTACATCAACATCTGCCACACGGTAAATGTCTATCGGAATCTCCATTTTATTAAAATCTTCCAGATATTTGTCATTGTATTCTCCACTCTTTCCAACTGAAGCAGATACCGTAATACTGCAGTCATTCTTGTCTACATCAATTCCATCTGCCGCATAGGTCTGCTGCATAGACATGCCTGTCAGCGCCATAAGCGCAGTCAGCACTAATGCACATCTGGTTTTCCCTTTTCTGCTTATCCTCAATTTTCTCCCTCCTCACAGTTCTCTATATCTGTTTTCGTTTCTGCCTGTCTGATGCTCCTCTTTTTCGCAGCCCGGCGCATAACCATAATCGCCAGTACTGTCACTCCAAGTCCAATCAGCAGGTATAGCATATAATAGTTCTGAATTGCCTGTACCATAGAATCCACAGGCGTACTCTCAAGCTCTCCGTCATAAGGAACTCTATGTCCCCGCACAAGCAGACGGTGGCTGTTTACCCCATAAGGTGTACAGGTAAATAAAGTTACATAATCCTCACCCTCTGCTATCTTCATAGCCTCCTCCAGTGCATCATAATCATCCTTGTCAATCATTGGAAGAATCTGATCCACCTCGTATGCCAAATCCTCATTTAAAATATGAAGATAGAATCTGTCTCTCTCTTTTAACTGGTCAATATCTGTAAACAACTTTGCGCTAGGAAGGCCTCTGTGGGCAGACAGGACACTATGATTACTCTTACCTCCGATTGGAAGCTTTGTTCCGTTCAAATGTCCCACCCCTGTCTGAATCACATCTTCATTCGTTCCATGATAAATGGATAAGCGAACATTGATTTTCGGTATAGTAAGATAGCCCATAATCCCGTCCCCGGCTACGTTCAGCACTTTCCAGTACTCTGTGCCTTTAATATCATCTGACTCTTCAATTCCAAATACATCACTACGGATGCTGTTTTGCTCGAAGGTCTGGTTATAGCTCTTTGCTGCTTCCCATTCTGCCTCAAAATCCTCTCCACTCATCTCTTTTACTACACTGTCATAATTAGAAATAAGCTTTGACTGCCGGTATGTATTCCACTGATTTGATATTGTCGGATATGCCATTATGCCGAAGCCGGCCAGAAACAGCAGTCCAAATAAAAATGTGGATACCTTTCTTTTCATATCTACTCCTCTTGCTTTTCCACAGTATTCATGCTGGCATCTGTCACCTGTTCTACATTTTCTTTATCAAAAGCTTTCTCTTCACTCTGCATTCGCAATGCCTCTCTCTTTCGTTCCCTTTTATATAGGAAAAAAGTAAATATACCTGTTACCAGTAATCCTACTACTATCCAAAGAATATAATTGGTATGCAGACTCATGTTATTAAGCGGTATGCTCTCATCCTCAACTCCCGGAACATACGGAACTCTGTGTCCCCGTACCAGCATACGGTGGCTGTTTACCCCGTAAGGTGTGCAGGTAAGAAGGGTTACAAGATCCTCCCCTTCCTCCACCACCATATCCTTTGTATCCTTCGGCTCAACAACTGTTATTTTATCCACCTGATAACAAAGTGTATCATCTAATACATGAATCAAAAAATGGTCGCCTTTTTTTAGCTTATCAAGATCCGTGAATAATGCCGCACTAGGAAGCCCCCTGTGCGCAGTAATAACTGAATGGGTATTCTCTCCACCTACCGGAAGAGAGCTTCCTTCCAGGTGTCCCGCTGCTTTCTCCAATACCTCTTCATCTGTACCGTGAAATATAGGAAGGGTAATCTTAATCTTTGGAATCTCCACAGTTCCCATAATCCCGTCCCCTGCAATATTCAAACTGGATATATATTCTTCATTTTCATCAGAAGCCTCTGCTACAGCAAAAGCATCTGGCAGGATACTCGGAAGTAAAGCTTCATTGTACTTTGCAGCTGTCTCCCACTCCGCATCATAGTCAAGTATGCCTGACGCTTCTTTTTTAGCTACTACCTGTTCATAGTTAGAAATCAGTCTTTTTTGTCTGTAATTATTCCACTGATTTGCTGCAAAAGGATACAGCAGCAAGGACAACCCGGCTAAAAATAAAATTGCTATTAAAATTTTGCTGGTTTTTTTCTTCATCCGGACTCTCCTTAATGTTGTATCTATGTTTTTGTTTTACCGCTCCGGGACATCAAATGCCCCGGAGCTTTTATTAAGTAAGTATTTTTAATTTTGCTTTAATTATTTAGCAGATTTTCTGCGGCTTGCGAAGAATAATGCTGCTGCAATAATCATGATTGCACATCCGCCGATAGTGAAGATTGTTGTACCGATACCACCGGTTGACGGGAGGGATGCGAGCTTGGTGTTTTTAAAGTTAAATGGATTTAATACTTCCTCATTAACAGTCACCTTTCCTTCGCCAACTGTGGTTCCTGCGTCATACGTATATTCAGCAGCTACCTTGTCATCCATCTTTACAACATAGCTTGAAAGTTTTCCGTCCTCCGCATATTCAGCTTCAAATGTAACTTTTACCGGTGTACTATTAATTGTGTATCCTGTTGGAGCCTTTGTCTCCACAAGGTAATAAGTAATATCGCTGTCAAGGCCATTAATTTCTAAGCGTCCATCTTCAGTTGTTGCAAAAGTACTTCTTCCGCTGGCATCTGTAAACAGTTCGCCGTCAGCGCTGCCAATGTGAAGCTGGAATTCTGCTCCTTCAAGTGTTTCGCCTTCTGTTGTTTCAAACTTCTTTTCGCCCTCTACATACTGTACATTTCCCTTTTCATCTACTTTAAAAAATTCACCTGATGCTGACCAGTTCTCAGTGGTTCCTGTAATCGTACTATCAATACCAAATGTATAGTGCCATGTCTCATCACTGTCTGATGCTGTTCCATCATGAGTAGAATATTCAAGGCTTGCAGTATTGTTAAGTTCGTCAACTGTTAATTTTGCATCGCTTGTTACTTTGCCCCAGTAGGTGAGGGTAATCCCTTTTCCTCTGTTAGCATGGAGAAAATCATCATTACTCAAATCTACCGTAAACTTTTCTCCTTCATTCTGAATAGCACTTAATTGTCCATTAGCAAAATCTTGATCTCCCTCTGTAACATCACCAGTAAGGACAATAGATGGTCTATGCCCTTCATCTACAACCAGCTTAAGTCCAGTCAAGGTATCAGAAATCTTGAATACTAAATCTGTTTGGCTTAACGGATAGCTTGGAATTGTCGTCTTTATATTAAATTCAATAATATCGCCATACTGTACTCCGTTTACATCAGGTGTCACTGCAGTTTTCTCAAATGGGATTGGTGACTTTTTGAAATAAACCTCGTCATCAAATGTATCCTCTGCAAGGTTCAAGGTACCATAATCTAATCCCTCTGGTGTCTGACTTACGCTAACAATTGCTGGGTTATATACATACTGTGTCGCGCCATTAACAACTATCATCCATGAACCTGCTTCTTGTGGAGCAAAAGTATAAGTATATTCTTTGTCAGTCTCTGTATAATCAATGATTTCTACAGGATCACCTAACTCTGATAAATGCTCGTAAAATAATGCCTGTATATTTTCTCCTGTAGGCGTAAGCTGTCCGTTTGCGTCTACATCAATAGAGTCTTTTACAACCGGCACATATTTTCCTACCGGATCATAGTTAATGATTTTGTAAGCCAAAACCTTTATTTTGTTGGTATCACTTTCTTTTGTTATGCCGCTGATAGTAATTGCCTTCGGCCCATCTGCTGCGAATGACGTCACTGACATTCCCAGAACCATTGCTAATGATAAAATCACAGCAAAAACTTTTTTGAATTTCTTCATCATCATCTTCTCCTTTTCTATATTGTTTTTAACATTTGGGCTGCATGCGCATGTGCACACAATTTCCGCCGGTGCATGTTATGCACTTTCTTCTGTGCGGTGCAAGGACCGCCAAAAAGTTATTTTCATATTTTAACTTCTCAGCACCTCCCTACGCTTATTTCTATATGTTATCAGTGCTGCTGCTAACATTAGCAGTATGCCGCTGAACATATACCAGTAAATGCCAAAGCCGCCGGTTGACGGAAGTTCATATAGAACCTCATCAAGAAAAGCGTACTCAAATACCAGCTCTCCATTTATATCATTACTAACGTTTATAGGCTCTACAGGCGTTTTATTATTATCATTCAATGTAACAGCCGCCTTAGTGGTTGAACCTTCTTCATTTTCTATCTTAGTAACCGTTATAATCCATTCAACACCACTTAGCATATACCCCATTGGGGCCTCGGTCTCTTTCATAATATATACACCTGGTCTTATTTCAGTTTCTTTCGGCTCAGTACGGGAAGTCCATTGAATTACACCATTACTATCAGAAATACCATCGTATATTGGCAACTCTAAAGTTTCTTTATTTGTTTCAAACTCTCCTTCAACTACTTCCAACAAATGATTTCCTTCGCCTGCATTATTTTCCTCATAAGGTGTTAATATAAACTTTGCTCCCTCCAAATTAGGAGTTCCAGCCTCAGTTCCTTTCTTCACCATCTTAAATTTTGTAAGCAGTGTATTTGTTGTCTTCAATGTAGCTGGATTATCTTTACTTGTCGATGTCCCATCAGAATAGCTTACTTTGTAATTTGCTCCCTTGGCTCCTGCCAACTGCTGCCCCTCTTCTACCGGATATAGATTTCCGTCTATACCTTGGTACATTTCTCTTACACTGTAAAGAACCTTATCTGCCGAGTACATTCCCGTAGCTGTATCTAGTCGATAGTTACAATATTCTGGCAAATCATCAATTATCTTTGACTTCCATCCTTCTGAAGCTTTCAATATAACATCCCGAAATCCCGACTCATGTTTATTATCCTGAAATGCCTCCCACGTTCTCCCATTATCCTTGCTGGCGTATAATCTTAAAATCACTTCTGTGGGGCGATACTGTGTTAAATTGCCACTATCATTTATCCATTCTTTTACAACCTCTACACTTACCGGAGATAATTTATTAACCAGCTTACTAGGGTCGTTTGGGTCAATCGCACTTATATAGCCTGGTGGAAGATTTATCTCTTTTGCAGAATATGTGTAGTCGTATTTCCCCGAAGTTTCTCCATTAATCTTTGGCAGTCCCGTCCATTTATATGTCCAGCCTGTATCCTCGTGAGGTAATATTATCTTCTCATTCGTCTGTGTACTTTGTAATAAATTACCGTTTTCATCTTTCAGTTGTTGTATTAAAGTAACCTCTACTTGAGTAGGTCTGTATGGACTATTATTATCATCCCATTCTTTTGTTACAGAGTACTCTGTCGTCTCAGGTTCCGGTATCTCAACTTCGCTGGCATTTGGCAGAATAAATTGTAGATAACAACAGGAGCCAAATCCACCACGCTCCATATAAAAAACCTTCATCGTATGTGTTGCCGTTTTATCCTCCAGCATCCCCTCTTTTTGCATCCACTCACGTAAGTCAATGGATTCACCAGTTGCTGAGTGAATACCTCCAATATCAATTGCCTTCTTTCCATCTATAAATAGCCAGAAATCATCATCACCTCGAAAATAAAGCTCCATAGGGCCAGTATAATCACCTACTGTAAACTCTGTGGAAAAGGTCATTCCAAAATGCCAATTATGGTTAGTTCCTTTATCATCATTGTTGGCATGAGTACCACCGCTATAATAATTGTATTGATTCCCTGCTGCTCCTAAATCTGGGTCTCCTGGCTTTCTCCCCAGCCCATCCAAAGGCCAAAATAGATTTGAGTATGCTCCGCTATAGTTATTAAGTTCCGTTAAGTCTTTTGTTTTCTTCTCACCTGCTTTATTTGCATATTGTAATGTGTATGTGTCCCCATTTTGCTTAAACCCTAACGTATAATCGTTATATACAGTTGTTCCAGCTCCAGATTCGAACAAAGATTTTGGTGTTTTCACATTAAACTGCAGCTTACCGTTGTTCAATGTACTCTGTACAATTCCTTCTACGATTTCCGGAGCACCAGTAGCAAATTTGCCATTACCTCTATTCAGGTACATTCCATTAAGTTTTTCGGTTTCTTTCCCTGGCTCATTGGAAGGATACACATCATTACTTCTATTTCCAGATGCATATTGACCTACCATCAATTTCTTCCCATTTACAGAAGTAAAATTATCAGTGGCATTTACACCTTGGTTTTCTGTTTTTAAATAGTTTCTGGTACTTGATGGTACCTTATTCTGATCTGTTCCTCCCGAATTATAATAGTATCCATCACTAATATCATAATCATAAAATGTTACATTTCCCTTTTTTACATTTTCAACTTTTTTGGGCGCATAATAAAAGCGTATAATAGAACCATTCTTTAAATCTTTTATTTTCTCTTCTGAAGATAAACTATACTCTCTATAAGTCTTTCCACCATCATTTGAGATTCCCACTTTGCTTACATCATAATTTATACCTGTCTTTGCATTGCAAAGCTTACTCAGCTTCGTAATGTCTGCATAATACTCATTAGGAAGCTCAATAGTATCAGAAGCATATATTTCTTCAACTATTTCTTGTGTATTAATTGATGTTTTTCCTTTTTCATATACTGTATCCTTTCCTACTGATGCATCTGCCTCTCCATCAATTGTTACAATATTTTCACCCCAATGCTCTATAGTAACCTTAATCTTTCCAAAGATATCTTCAAGATTTACATATACATATACTGAAAAATGTTCTGTCTCAATTACCACATCCTTTTCATCTGTAGTAACTGCTTCCATATCCGTTGTCGTACCAGTAGTCTCATCTACATGAATAACACTTACTTCCGTCTTTTCGTCTTCTACAGCCTTCACAACTTCCTGCCCAGAAAACTTCACCGATACCGGACCCACCGGCTGCACTTCCTCACCATCCGCCAGAATCTTAATATCATACGGCTGGAAATTCTCTACCTTCTTCTCCTTTTCCTCCGCCATCTGTTCAACAGCTTCTTCAACCGTTGCAAGTACTTCTTCGTCCTCTACTTTCTCCGCCTGAATTGCATATTCTCTTCCAGCTTCAAAGGAGCTTTCCGGTCCGAATAAAGTAATTGTTACTCCGTCTACCTCTGTAGTCAGTGTGACAACTGGCTCTTCTGGCTCTTTAACATCTTCTTCTGGCTGCTCTGGCTGTTCCGGTTCCTGAGGCGTCTGTGATTCCTTATATACCTTCTCCATCTCTCCAATCTTCAGATATTCAAAGATGCGTTCGTCGTCTATCTTGTATGTATTTTCCTTAACCTGGTTTTCGCTGTTTCCTTCAATAACCTTAAATTCATTTTTCTCTTTATCTTCTTTATTATAAGAAGATACTATTCCCATCTGGAACGCTGTTTCTTCATTTTCTTTCTTAAGGAAAACAATGTCTCCTTCCTGCGGCTCATATCCTTTTGGAGCTGTCAAGTAAACTATTTTCTTTCCATCGTCATCTAATACAAACTTATCGTACCATTCTGCTGTATTCTTCTCATCTGGGAACATTTCAGAAGTTTTCAGTCCTGCATAGTACATACAGAAGTTTACGAACGGGGCATCCCAGTCTGCATATGAGTCTCCGTTAAACTGTCCGTAACGTGTATATCCCTTATGGCTTCCATCCTCTGCAACTATGTAATTAGCTGCGCTCTCTTTATAGTCAAGCTGGAGCTTTGCCGCTGTTACTAAGTCCCTGCCCCATGCATTTTCCCATTCTATATTTTCATATTGTGTATTCCATACGGACGCATCTTCAACATCTGCTGATTTGTCAATATAGCATTCTTCTTCATGCTGATGCTCTTCTTTTGTGCAGGCAAGCTGCTTTGTATAGCATACATCTGCATGAGTATGTCCGGCGGCTTCCTCCTGTCCACACACTAACGCCGGCTCTGATGCCTGCCAGCATGCTTCCGCGTGCGTATGCTCCTCACTCTCTTCCATACCACAGACTAGTGCAGGCTCTGTTGTCTGATAACATTCGTCTGCATGCGTGTGTCCGCCGCCTTCCTCCTGTCCGCAGTTTAAAACATCGCTATAGCACTCCTCTGTATGCTGATGCTCTTCCCTTCCGCATCTTGCCTCTCCGGTTGTGGCAATCCCAACCTTTGCCAGAGCCCAGATAACACTGCCCACGATAGCAACCGAAAATAATACGGCAGCAACAGTAAGCTTCCTGCGCTTCCTTTGCTTTCTTCTCAACTCATTTAAATATTCTCTCACAAGTTTCTGCATCTTCTCACCTTCTTAACGCATAATTTCTACTCGTGTCAGAGGCCACACCCTGATTACTGTCCTGCCTACAATCTGATCACTCTGTACACATCCTATTGACTTGATACGGCTGTCAAGGGATACTGCCCTGTTATCGCCAAGCACAAAGTACATACCCTCCGGCACCTGGTAGGGAAATTCAAGTTCGCATTTTCCCAAATTCTTATTTTTTAGATAAGGCTCTTCAAGCAGTTCATCATTGACATATACATTACCTTTTTGGTCGATATCTATCTTATCTCCCGCTGTTCCAATCACACGTTTTAAAAATATACTCCCTCCATAGTAAAAGCCTATGGTATCTCCGGCCTTAACCTCCTGCGTCCGCCTGAGGATAATAATCTCCTCTGCCTCAAAGGTCGGTGACATACTGGAGCCATTCACACGAATCAGTACAAATACCTGGGTTGCAATCAATGCTGCTATTGCTGCAGCTACGATAAGCACACCTGCAATGTTCAAAAGCGTTTTTCGGAAGTTCCTTCGAGATTCTACTCTCGCAAGCTCCATCTTAAGAAGCTCGATAGACGGTATCTCTATCTCTGGCTTCTCCTTATCCATGAAGCTCACCTGACATAGATATCATCTGCCTAGACCGGCCCTGGGTTCCTTTCCTTTGGATACCAGCCCTCCATCCGCTCTCAAAGGGAATCCGCTTTTCCGCCTCTTTATTCATAAATACCGAAGGCTTTGCTTTCGCCGCATCCAGCCTTTTTACATTCATCAAATACTGTTCCGCCGCTCTCTGGGCTGCTTCGAATACCCCGTTGATGCGAAGCGCTGCCTCTGCAATTGAACCAGCTTCTTCCAGTTCAATCTCTCTTGATGCCTTCATTTCCTCAATAGTATTCTTAAACTCTGCAATCTGCGCATCCTTCTGGTTCAAACGTTCATCCTTTACATTTAATTTTTCTATAAGCCTGTCATATCGTTCTGTCAGATCCATGAATTCTGTCTTTGTCTCTTTAAGCTCCTGCGTAAGACGCTCCGTTTCCTGACATTGGACGAGAAGCATTTTTAAAAGTTCCCGCCGGTTTAGTTTTCTTAATTCTTTATCAGTCATAATATTTACTCCCTCATTACTTCTGCTGACGCTCCATCTTCTTCCGCCTTATCTGTCTGCTCCGCTTTGTCCAGCACACCGTCTATAATTTTAATTAGCTCCAACACTGAACGGAAATACACGCTCTTGTCTTCCTCCAGGTAGGTAACCCTTCCCTGCCAGCTGCTGTGCTGCCTGTGCTGCACACGGATGACAAATGTTCCAATATCTCCATGCTTTTCCAACATATTTTCATCACTCAAAGCTCTTGTCATCCCCCTCTTTTTTTGATGGCTGTATGTCCGCCCTTCTATATCTCTGTCACAGGTACCTCTATGTGGAAACCCTAATGTATTAAAAAATTCTTCAGCTGTCTTTATAATCTCTTCACATCCTGTGAATGGATGCCCCTCTTTGCTATAGCCATGATACAGTTCTCCTTCAATAAGGCCCCTGGCTTTTTTGTTCACACACAACACTATCCCGTTTGGTGCTCCTATATAGTGTCCGGTTTCAGTCATCTGTATCACATCCTTTTTGCATTCTTTTGCAGCTTATACCTGTATGTTATCAATGGAATACTATCTTCTTAACTATCTGATTCTCAAAAAATGCTTGTTTTTTCCATTTTTTTCCTATGCTTCACAAATTACACTGTTTATATGATACTGAACACTAGTCCGCTGACCTTCTACAATGAATTTCTGATTAATCCGCCGCTCTACTATAACGCAGTCCTCTCTGGTCGTATTAATAAGCAGTACTAAAAACTGCCCGTTCCCATAGTGATTAATAATATCTCCATGTCTTACGGATTTCCTAATAGCCTCATTAAGCCTTTCAGATAATACTTCAAGCCTCTTTCCTTCCTTCATGGGATTGCCCTTGCCGTCCACCAATGTACACAGCATAATGTAAACACTCTGGCCTCCCCGTTCCATCATGCGGTTAACAATATGATAAACACCCCTGAATACAGGATAAGAGCACTGGTATCCTCCCTGAATGTTCTGGGTGTCCTCCACCAGGTTCTTTTGTATCTGGTCAAGCGCCTCATAGGAATGTTTCATCTGCCTTCCCAGTTCCTCCATCATCTTCATAATTTTTCCTGAAGGATAGATTCCCCGTTCTTTCAGGTAACTGTCTACCGTGTCTGCATAAAGCTGCCTGGCTTCTTCGTAACGCCTGCTTTTTATCAACGCCTCCATTGTAATACTTTCCCAGTCAGAAAATGGTGCAATACTAGCCACATAGCGCCCCAGCTTTTCCAAACGGAACCAGTCCTGGCGTTTTCTTAATATAGAAGCTGTATGCTGTACGCAATTGCAGAACATTTCATTGTATCTCCTTGCCTCTGCTCCTGCCCACATAACTCCTGCATAACTAGAGAGAAATTCTCCCTTGTATGTATAACAGGCAGAACGGTAAAGATTTAGTTTTTCTTCCTCATCTTCTGCCCCGTCTGCCTGTCTGCACAACCTTTCAAATAATGCTGCATCTTCTTCTATAGGAATCTTAGATGTAAAGCGATACATACCATCTTCCAGAACAATGTAATTTACATCTGGAAGTCCCATGGTTCTAAGCTTACGCTTTGCCTTATACATAATTGTCTGTAATGCCTGATGCCTGTTCTCAATATCACGGTCTCCAAAAAGTACATCCTCCAGATAATCCCGGCTCACACCGGTCTGTGAACGATGAAGCAGTATCTGCATCAGGCTGGTAAAATGTGTATCTTTGCGTCTTTCACGGGTTAAGAGCTTTCCACCATAGCTCATCTGAAAATTTCCGAACATCTGTACATAAAGTACTTCTGACTGTTCCATTTCTTGTTATACCTCCGTTTTCATCAAATATTTACAGTTTTTAACCCCTATACTTTTTGAAAACGTCCTTCCAGATATTCATGCAAAATATGCATAAGCTCTAACGCACTTCGAAAATATATCACTTTTCCCCCCATAAGCACAGTCCCCTGCATACTGCTGTGCTCACGCTTATTTACCAAAACCGTCATCTGACTGTGAAAGCCTGTCGGCGTCATATCCTCCAGTTCCTCTTCAGTACAAAGGTCTGACAGCGCAGGCTCCTGGAAGTTATATGTACATTCATCTTTCTTTCCGTCAAGGCGTCTAAGCTCCCCTTCCGGCCTTGAAAAATGAGCAAAGTCCATCACTCCATCCATAATCATAAGCATCTGGTCCATACTCTCAAAGCGAAACGGAGTCCTGTAGATTAATGTCTTAATCTCACCCTTTGCAACCCGGTCTTTATATGAATCAAAGCGTAACATCATCGCTTTTGAACACAATTTTGTACTGCTCATTATGTCCTCCCCATGTATTCGTTGTGTTTAAAGCCTTATTTCATATCTACCTTTATGTCCTAAAGTTGGTTACTTTAAGAGACTGAAGGAACATATTACAGCTTCAGAACAAAACTCTTATTTTATTATAAGCACCTGCCAAATTGTTGTCAACGACTGACAACTCATCATACATAACTTCAAAGTTTTTTACAGTATAGATATACGCTGTTTTTCACGTGTATTGGCGGCTTGCAGGCGGCCTATAAATATAAAACATTTATATAAATAGTAATGTATACTTCTTTTATTATAATTCGGAATAATTTAAGTAAATCTTAAGTTGTCTTGGAAATAAAAGCATGTTAAGATTATTCTGTCTATTTTATAATACATCAAACATCTAAAATTTCTGAAACTCAGGACAATGTCGAGAATCTCTATGTTTGTGGTTGTACATAGAAAACAGTACAGATAAAGCAGCAATTGTTAAAAGCAGCAAAGTATAAAAGCTTTTGCTGTTTTTTTATATTTTCAAAAAAATATTTCTGATTTTTTCTTATTATGGTCATAATAAGGGTACACGTTTGTAAAAAATAACACTTAAGGAGGAAACAGAATATGAGTAGACGTGGAGAAAATATCAGGAAAAGAAAGGACGGTCGTTGGGAAGCACGGGTGATTACAGGCTATGACGTCAGAAACAGGGCAAAATACCATTCTGTATATGGAAAAACATACACAGAAGTAAAGGCAAAGAGGAACACTCTACTAGAAAGCAGGCTCTGCGGGGGCGAATTGCATATACCTGGATACGGTACAAGCCATAAGGTTTCTTTTGAACAGGTCTGCCATGAGTGGCTGGATGTAAAACAGATGAATATAAAGGAATCTAGCTATGCCCGCTATGTACATATTGTGCGAAAGCACCTTCTTCCAGAGCTGGGAAGCTGTCCGTATGCCAATGTCACAGCCGATATGCTCAATGAATTTCTTCAGATGAAGCTTCGGGAAGGTGGCAGTACAAATAAAAAAGGGCTTGCACCAAAAACAGTTGCTGATATTCGTTCTGTACTGATACAAATATCAGATTTTGCAAAAACTAAAAAATATCCCTCTGGCATAAACGGAAAAATATTTTTCCCCAAAATGTATCCTCCCCTTATTCAAATTCTTGACAAAGAAGAACAAAAAAGGCTGGAAAAATATATTTTTGAGAAGCAGAGTCCTTTTTCTATAGGGATTCTTCTTGCACTTTACGGCGGCCTCCGCATCGGTGAAATCTGCTCCCTCAGATGGGGAGATATTTATCTGGAAAATAATCTGGTTCAAATCGACAAGACTTTGCTTCGGATTCAGGAAACAAATAATATTTCCAATTATCCTAACAAGACGAAGGTGTTAATAGATAAACCGAAAACGGCACATTCTATACGTATAGTACCACTTCCGGAATTTATTATAAACCACCTGCGGACTATGGAGAAGAGCCCGGACATTTATGTTATTACAGGAACAGACTATTTTATGGAGCCACGTACATGTCTAGACAAATACAAAAAAATATTAAAGACAACAGGAATCAACGATTATACCTTCCATGCCTTAAGGCATACTTTTGCAACAAGATGTGTTGAAATGGGATTTGATATAAAATCTTTAAGTGAAATTCTTGGACATGCAAATATCAATGTAACACTCCAAAGATATGTGCATCCATCTATGGAAATGAAAAGAAGGCAGATGGAAAGGCTTAAGCCTTTATAAATACTTTAAGGGTCAAAATCATGGTCAAGGCAGTAAAAAATATTGTATTTCAATAAAAAACAGCGTCAGCTTCATAAAGTAACCAACTTTAGGACATAAAGGTAGATATGAAATAAGGCTTTAAACACAACGAATACATGGGGAGGACATAATGAGCAGTACAAAATTGTGTTCAAAAGCGATGATGTTACGCTTTGATTCATATAAAGACCGGGTTGCAAAGGGTGAGATTAAGACATTAATCTACAGGACTCCGTTTCGCTTTGAGAGTATGGACCAGATGCTTATGATTATGGATGGAGTGATGGACTTTGCTCATTTTTCAAGGCCGGAAGGGGAGCTTAGACGCCTTGACGGAAAGAAAGATGAATGTACATATAACTTCCAGGAGCCTGCGCTGTCAGACCTTTGTACTGAAGAGGAACTGGAGGATATGACGCCGACAGGCTTTCACAGTCAGATGACGGTTTTG
>CAJTEW010000002.1:0-78968 GCA_910575605.1 Lachnospiraceae bacterium | reverse complement strand
GTACAACCACAAACATAGAGATTCTCGACATTGTCCTGAGTTTCAGAAATTTTAGATGTTTGATGTATTATAAAATAGACAGAATAATCTTAACATGCTTTTATTTCCAAGACAACTTAAGATTTACTTAAATTATTCCGAATTATAATAAAAGAAGTATACATTACTATTTATATAAATGTTTTATATTTATAGGCCGCCTGCAAGCCGCCAATACACGTGAAAAACAGCGTATATCTATACTGTAAAAAACTTTGAAGTTATGTATGATGAGTTGTCAGTCGTTGACAACAATTTGGCAGGTGCTTATAATAAAATAAGAGTTTTGTTCTGAAGCTGTAATATGTTCCTTCAGTCTCTTAAAGTAACCAACTTTAAGAGATAACCGCATCAAAAGTTTCAGTATATAAAAGTCCAGCTCCGGGCATTCGCCGCACTGGACTTTATTTTTTACCTCCATACTATCTTTGTTTCATTTCCCCATACATCTTAAGCGCTTCCAGTGTATACCCGCCATTTTTATCATATATCACAAGCGGCGCTTCCACAGTAAGTCTAGATCTTCCGCCCCTCATACCCTCTATCAGAACCATATTTGGCTCCTTATCCACATACGGATGTACCAGACGCATTCTTTTTGGCTCAATTCCGTGTGCACACATACAAGTAAATATTTCCACAAGGCGGAACGGCCTGTGTACCATATAAAACCGTCCCTTATATTTAAGTATCTTCGCGCTTTCCCTTAAAATATCCTCAAGGGTACACAACACCTCATGTCTTGCAATATATAATGCCTCATTCTCATTTTTAACCCCATGCTCTCCAATCATATATGGCGGATTTACAGTAATAACCTCAAAGGAGGCAGCACCGAAAATACTGCCTGCCTCCTTAATGTCTCCCGTTATAATCCCTATTTTACGGTCCAGCTTATTGTAACAAACACTTCTTTTTGCCATGTCAGCACTTTCTCCCTGTATTTCAAGTCCCACATAGCTCTCTCCTTCATTTTTTGCCTCAAGAAGAATCGGAAGGATTCCAGTTCCGGTTCCAAGATCTAATGCCCTCTCCCCCTTTTTCACCCTTGCAAATGAGGACAAAAGAACCGCATCTATTCCGAAGCAAAATCGTCCCGGACTCTGGATAATCTTATATCCCTTAACCTGAAGGTCATCCAGACGTTCTTCCGCCAAAACTAGCGCTTCCCTATTCATCATCAAGCTTTGATACTCCATTCTTTTCTTCCAGTGCCTTTAACTCTGCCAGTTCTTCCTTTGTAAGTTTTACATCCTTCTTTCTGCGCCGCGGCTTAAATCGAAGCTCCGAAGCCTTGTACTCCCTGATTTCTTTTTCATCATTATCAAGCGTCACAATAACCTTTACAAGCTGGCGCAGCACATTGACGGAATGTACGTCTCCCTTAAGTCCGTCCGGCGTCGTCACATGGTCTCCATTTCCCGGAAGGCGGCTGTTAAGCTCCTCATAGGTCTCCTGCTCATTCGTCAGACAACACATCAGACGCCCGCATACCCCGGATATTTTTGTCGGATTTAGAGACAAGTTCTGCTCCTTGGCCATTTTAATGGACACAGGCGCAAACTCTGCCAGATACGTGTGACAGCATAAGGGACGCCCGCAGATGCCAATACCGCCCCGAATCTTTGTCTCATCACGCACTCCAATCTGGCGAAGCTCAATCCTCGTCCTGAATACACTGGCAAGATCCTTCACAAGCTCGCGGAAATCAATACGTCCGTCTGCTGTAAAATAAAAGAGCACCTTATTATTATCAAATGTATACTCTGCGTCAATCAGCTTCATATCAAGCTCATGCCTGCGTATCTTCTCAAGGCAGATTTCAAATGCTTCCTTTTCCTTTTCCCTGTTTTTTTCTTCCTTCCTTACATCCTCCTTCGTCGCAATACGGATAACAGGCTTGAGAGGCTGGGTTATCTGTTTATCGTCTACACTCTTTGGTCCCATAACGACAGAACCGAATTCAACGCCTCTTGCAGTCTCTACAATGACCTTATCACCTGTCTGAATCTCCAGCTTCCCCGGCGCAAAGAAGTATATCTTCCCGGCCGGGCGGAATCTTACTCCTATCACTTTAGTCATAGATTAATTCTCCTTTATCGTAAGGAACAAAAGCTCCATAACCAACTCAAAATTTACATTGGCCCTAAGTCTTGCCTTTGCCTTTTCAAGGCTTTCAAGAATCAGCTCTATTCCTTCATAAGAGCTCTTCCTTGCCTGTTCCTTCATATATTTTATCTGATCCTTCAGTATAACTCTTTCTGTATCCAACGTTGCTTTATATAACAAGACATCCCGATACCATATCATGATCATATCAAGATAATCTATGATTTCGATTTTAAATTCACTTACATTTTTTACAGCTTCCATAATCTCTGTAAGCTCCATCTCATAAACATGCTGCAAAAGATGAAGCGCCGACTCCCGGATCTCATTAAAGTGCTCTGAATCCGCCAGCATAATGGCTCTTCCCATATTGCCCTGTGCAAATGCCGTGCAGATATCCGCCTTATAATCCGGCACCTTAAGCCTCTCCATCAGATATTTCCGGATAAGCACATCCTTAATATTGCGGAGCTTTAGCATAACGCATCTGGAGTTAATAGTTGGAAGCAGCATGTCCGCATTTTCTGTAAGCAGCATAATAACGGCATATGACGGCGGCTCTTCTATCGTCTTGAGAAGGGCGTTCTGTGCCTGAACCGTCATCATGTCTGCCTGAGGAATAATATAAATCTTATAGGGTCCCTTGTACGGCTTTATATCAATTGTATTATTTACCTGCTCTCTGATATCATCAACACCGATAGAATTAGGCTTCTCATGTGATACAGTAATAATATCCGGGTGATTGCCGCTCTCTGCCTGAATACAGGAATGGCACTCGTTACACGGCTCCTCTATGTCCTTTTCGCACAAAAGTGTCATTGCAAAAAGCTTCGAGAGCATCTTCTTGCCGGAACCTTTGTCTCCATTAATAATATATGCGTGAGACACCTTATCTTCCCTGGCTGCATTCTGAATATACTGTATAATACTTTTATGTCCTACTACGTCCTTAAAGCTTCCCATGTCATATGTCCCCTTGCAAAACTACTTTTATCTATTGTAGCACATTCCTGCTTTTTTTTGCGGATAAAATTAAAATAATCTTTCCTTACAGACCTTGATTCTATCTACACACGCGGGTCCCTCCACAGAAAACCCCGCCTCACGGTACTGCCTAATGAGTGCTGCTGCCTCCTCTGTAATAAGCTCTCCAGGCACAATAAGGGGTATTCCAGGCGGATATAGATAAGCATATTCCAGGGAAATATAACCTGTACTTTCTTCCCATTTAAGGCTTTGTATCTGTCCGGTTTTTTTACTTCTTTTAATCTCATCCTCTACCAGTAAGATTTGAGAACTGGTATATACCTTGCATCCTCTCACTGGCTGCCAGTTCTCTGTTACACAATCCTTTGTAGCATTTTCTTCCCTCTCCATACGAATATCTATCTCTTTATCTATCTCTGTTAATGCCTTTACAAGCCTCTCAAACCCTTCAGGCCTGTCTCCCACTGAAGTCATGGCCAGCACATAGGAACCAGCCGCCATCTCCATCTGGAGATGGTATTTCTTGAGTAAGAGCTTTTCTAATCTCCTTCCGCTCATATCCGTTTTCCGGGTTGAAATAACAATCTTTGATCTGTCATAGCTTCCTTTTCCAGGAAATATATCAATTCTTTTTAACTCTGCCAGCTTTCTCCTCGTCTTCTTCAGCATATCTACATAAGGAAGAAACAGCTCATTGCTCTTCTTTTGCAGTATATTGACGCAGGAATCAAGCCCTGACATCAGAAGATAGGATGGACTGGAGGACTGAAGCATATGAAGATATCTCCTCACCCTTTCACGCTCCACAAGGCTCCCATTCATATGAAGAAGAGCCGTCTGGGTTAATGAAGGTAAGGTTTTATGGACACTGTGAATCACAATATCCGCGCCCTTTTCATTTGCATTTTCCGGAAAATACGAGTGAAAACCGAAATGGGCTCCGTGGGCTTCGTCTACAATCAAAGGAATCCCCTTTTTATGAACTGCCTCTGCTATTATCCCTATGTCTGACACTACGCCGTCATAGGTGGGCGACACCAAAATCACTGCCCGAATCTTCGGCTCCTTATCAAGAGCATTTTTTACATCTTCTGCGCAAATTTCTGTGTTAAGCTGAAATTTTGTGTTAAATCCAGGATAAACGTATACTGGATCGAGTTCATTCATATAAATTGCATGATAGACAGACTTGTGGCAATTTCTTGCCACAAGTATCGTATCATGCTTATTTGTCACGCCGAGAACAGCGCTTAAAATTCCCACTGTACTGCCATTTACGAGAAAGTGTGTCTCATCAGCATGGAAAACTGACGCGGCAGCCTCCTGCGCTCCCCTAAGGATCCCCTCCGCATGATGCAAATCATCAAATCCGCTGATTTCCGTAATATCCATCTCACATCCGGGCAGTATATCCGCAAATACGGGATTCCTTTTGTGCCCCGGCATGTGAAACCCATAGTAATCAGAATTACGGTAATTTTTAAGCTTCTCGTATAGTATGCCCATTACAGCCTCTTTAATAACTCTTCTCTTTCCTTTTCATAGCCCGGTTTTCCAAGCAGTGCAAACATGTTCTTCTTATAACTCTCAACGCCCGGCTGATTAAATGGATTTACACCTAAAATATATCCGCTTACTCCACAGGCAAATTCAAAGAAGTAGAAAAGCTGTCCGAGAGAATACTCATCCTGCCTTGGAATCTTAACAAGAAGATTCGGCACATTTCCATCTGTATGTGCAAGAATCGTCCCATTCATAGCATTTTTATTTACAAAATCCATGCTCTTTCCAGCAAGGTAATTCAGTCCGTCAAGGTCTACAGGCTCCTCACCAATAAGAACTTCCTCTGCAGATTCCTCAACCTCAAGAACTGTCTCATACATAATACGGCTTCCGTCCTGGATAAACTGTCCCATAGAATGAAGGTCAGCTGTCAAGTCTACAGATGCCGGCAGAATACCTTTCTGGTCCTTTCCTTCACTCTCGCCGTATAACTGCTTCCACCATTCAGATACATAGTGAAGGCTCGGCTCATAGTTTGCAAGAATCTCAACCGACTTGCCCTTTCTGTGTAAAATATTACGAATTGCCGCATAGAGCACTGCGTCATTTTCCTCAAACTTCTGGTTCAGAGCCATCTCTCTTCCTGCTGCCGCACCTTCCATCAGCTTGTCTATGTCTGCACCGCTGACTGCGATTGGAAGAAGTCCCACTGCGGTAAGAACTGAAAAACGTCCTCCTACATCATCCGGCACAACGAACTCTTCATATCCTTCCTCGTCGGAAAGCTTCTTAAGAGCTCCTCTTGCTTTGTCAGTTGTGGCGTAGATTCTTTTTGCAGCCTCTTCTTTTCCATACTTTTTCTCCAGCATGTCCTTGAATACGCGGAATGCAATTGCCGGCTCTGTTGTTGTACCCGACTTTGAGATAATATTTACAGAAAAATCCCTGTCCCCTATTACTTGAATCAGGTGCTTAAGATACGTACTGCTGATGCTGTTTCCTGCGAAATAAATCTCAGGAGTCTTGCGTATTTCCTTTGAAACCATGTTGTAGAAGTTATGTCTCAAAAACTCAATCGCTGCCCTTGCCCCTAAGTAAGAGCCGCCGATACCAATGACAATCAGCACCTCTGAATCTGACTTAATCTTCTCCGCTGCCTTCTTTATTCGCGCAAACTCCTCTTTATCATAATCTACCGGAAGATCGATCCAGCCAAGGAAATCATTTCCTGCCCCTTTCCTTGAAAGAAGCTCTTCCTTTGCTGCCTCGGCAATTTTTTTCATCGACTCCATCTCATGCGCACTGACAAATGCATCTGTCTTTGAATAGTCAAACGTTACTTTATTTCCCATAGTGATCCTTCCTTCCTCTTAAGAATACATATATGTTTATTTTAACAAATCCTTCCATGTTAATCAAGCCATAAACTCCTCCAGAATCTGGCGGATCAGCACATCCTTTTCAATATCCCGGGATTTTTCCTTCTTTTCCGGCTTATGGGCTGCCGGTTCAGCAGCCGTATTCTCGCTTTCTCTGCTCATATATCTTCCACGGTCTGTATCCCGGACCGGAATTTCTTCCTTTAACGACCGTATTCCCCTGATTGGCGGTATAACATCAGGTGATGAGGTATTAGGCACATCATAAGGTTCCGGCATAACCGGCGGTGTAATCTCCGGTGAAGTCCGCGGTGATGGAACCTCTCTCCCAGGTCTCGGTCTTACCGGCTCCTGCACATTTTTTATGCTTTCCTCTTCAAATTCCAGTTCTTCATTCACCTCGCTAAAATCCGGAACCGGAACTTCGGGAGCCATTACCTTAATTTCCTTCTGATATGCCTTCTCATAACGGTGAAGACAGACATTTTCCAGATAATCCACCATGTAATTGCGCGCCATTTCTAGACGATAATTTTCGTCTGTCACAAGATGAATCAAAAATACAAGAATTGCTGCCACTGCTCCTGCTGCACCGACACGCAGAACCTCCTCCTGCATCCCATATCTGCTGTATAAAAGGGCCGCCCCTAAAAGTCCCAAAAGAAGGCAGGCGCCAGATGATGCCCTCTCCAGTCTCCTAAGGCTGTGAAGTTTTATTCCTGCAGCCCTGTATTCATATAGATACTTGTCCACAAACACCCTGACATTTTCCACCTTCTCGCTAATCATACAAGCATGTTCGAATTTTGCCCGCACAAGACGCATTAGCGGATGTGTACTTTTATTCATATTCCCCGAAGCCTTTACCAGACGCTTTAATGTAACGCTGACAATAAGCTTGCTCACTATGCCGCAAACGGCAGCTCCCCCAATAAGCACATAGATTATGTACTTGTCCAATAAGATTTCCAGCATAATAAAACCCTCCTTTGCTATGAATTATAGCGTAAATTCATGCGGAGGGTTTAAAAACCATTTCCCAGATTCCGACACTCCACTGTCACAATCTGTATGGCGCTGTCATAATGAGAAAGCTTCCCCGTTTACATTCTCGCAAGCAGTTCCTTTACAAGCCTTATACTGTGGGTAATTGCCTGCTTTTCAAACTCGGAATAGGCCATAGTTGCACTGTTGTCAGCTTTGTCCGAAATCGCCCGAATGATGACATACGAAACTTTGTTCAGGTATGCAGCATGAGCAATCCCTGCCCCCTCCATCTCCGCACACAGGGCCCCAAAGGTGCTTTTAATCCGCTCCTTTACTTCCTTGGATGATATAAACTGGTCACCGCTTGCAACTCTCCCCACAAATGTATGTATATCTGGATTCACCTTTTCATTTGCCTCCCTTGCAAGCTTAACAAGCGTCTCATCTGCCGGAAACGAAAAAGTATCCATCCTCGGAACCTGGCCGGCCGGGTCACCAAAAATAGTGGTATCCATATCATGATGCACCGCATCTGAGGATATCACCATATCGCCAATATCAATTGCCGCGTCCAGTGACCCTGCAACTCCTGTATTAATTAGGACGTCTACTTCATACTTATCTACCAGAAGCTGTGCACAGATTCCTGCGTTGACCTTTCCGATTCCGCTTCGTACTACAACAACCTCCTTCCCACACAAAGTTCCTTTACAGAACAGCATAGACGCATATTGTGATGTCTCTACATTTTCCATTTCATTTTTTAACGCTGTAACTTCCTCTTCCATTGCTCCGATAATTCCTATCATGGCAGTGCCTCCTTGATTCTTTTTATATATGATGATTACTATGTGTCTCATATTTTCCCTTCTATACTAGCATACCATAATACTTATTATCAAGTTACGGTCCTCTTCGTTTAAAATAACATCAAATACTTTTGTATTCTTGTGTAGCATTTCACTCTGTTCTTTGATATAATAACTAGTAAACGACGCACAGTGTGACCTCATTAGTAGGTCATTTTCTGTTCAGAATATTAAGGAGGATTACATATGGAATTTATACCTAACGGTGTCTGTTCACGTGCCATTCATGTAGAGCTTGATGGTGACACCATCAAAAATGTAGAATTTGTTGGAGGATGTAACGGCAATACACAGGGGATTGCAAGTCTTGTACGCGGGATGAGGGTAGATGACGCTATCTCTCGCATGGAAGGCATTACCTGCGGACAAAGATCCACGTCCTGTCCGGACCAGCTTGCAAAAGCGCTGCGAAAAGCGACGGAGTGCTAAATAACGAAAAAGAAGATGCTTCTATGGCATCTTTTTTTCTTTCATACTTTAAAGCTCATCATTTATGTCATATTCCCTTCTGTTACTTTTCAGAGTATGCTTTTTACCCATGCAAAACAATATATAACATTTTCAAGCAGCCAGTCCATAATATATAAAAAACTGCCAGAAATCATGCTCCGAATTGTGGTGTAGATGATAATCGCTCTGAAATTAAAAAATGCCATATAATTCATCAGAAGGATACATGCCGCGAACGCTTCATGTACCCTTCCTTCATAGCTCAACTTCCCTTTCTGGTTCAATGATAATTTTATTTTTTGTTCAATACAATTCGTTAGTGCCCCCTGAATTATTCTGCTCGCCTCTTTCGTACAATCCTCCTTTGGTAAAGTCTCCCTCACTAATTAGGGTTTTTCAACAAAAACCCCGTTGGTAAAACTGCTGCTCAAGTCACTATTTGCGGAGTGGGTACAACGAACGCGGTAGTAATAGCCTCCTTCCACCTCAAGCATTTTGCTCGAAGCTACCCTATCAACATTTTCATTAAACTTTTGCCAGCCGTCATAGCGTGTCCAATGTTCATCACCTTCCCGCGCACGTTCTATAATAACGGAAAGGCCCACATCGTCCACAGTACGAGCAGCTATTGTACATCCCCCTGCATAAAGCTTTCCAGGTCCCATTACTACACATTTGGAATATCCAGTAAGCAAATCTTCTCCCCTTGTAATTTTAGTATCATAACCTATTGATTCATCATCATTAGTTAAATAAGAACCATCAATTACAGATTGCTGTTCCGCCGCCTGACTATCAATAACTGGTATTAAAAGCATTCCTGCTATTAATATTAATACACAACACAGGGATAATAACCTTCGCTTCATATTCCACCTCTCTTCTCCCCGCTATACTCCCTTATATATAAGACACATAACTTTGCAAAAACTAACGCTAAATCATGAAATAAAATGTAAATTTTCTATAATTAAATTAAATTCTTCTTTTTTCATCGTCCCTACAATAAAATATTCTACACCCATATAAGTAAAGTTTGCTGAATACCTATGCGCTTTCGTATTAGGAGTTTCATATTCCTTTATAGTTAACTGGCATCCTCTTTTTTCTACAAGGTATTCATCACATATTTTATCCGCTATATCTACTCCCATAGAAGAAATTTTATAAGAAGCACTTACAAAATAAACTATTCTTTCATCTCCATGGGCATATGATAACTCCGCAAATTGAAGATTTTTATCAAACTCCATAGAAATAAACCACAATCCTTCAGGTCCACCTTCTATCTTCACCGGCTCAACTCCAAATTCATTCTTAATTTCCTGATACGCCTCTTCTTCATCCTCTTTCACAATCACAAGATTGTCCTCACTAGAATCAACCTGTGTTATTTCTCTATCTCCTACCATACTCTTCATAAACCGCACAACCCTCTCCGCCCCGCCAATACTAGTCATACTAACGGTCACCACAAGAACAAGCACTGCGGCAAGTCCCAAATAAAATTTTTTCCCTCTTTTCTTCCTGGCGGATTTCTTCTCCTCTTCTCTTTTCTCCAACATTTCCTGTCCAAGACGTAGCGCAAGATAGTCTTCGTCTGATAAACCATGATAGCTTTTTTCCCTTTCATAGCCTGCTATCTCTTCCTGAATGTTCTGCCAGATGCGCTCTTTAACGCCATCTGGCATGGATTGCCCTTCTATATCCTCCTCATTTTCTTTGAGAATATCCTTGGCTTCCTGCGCAAGCTCCTCTTTTATGAATGTCTCTATACTTTCTTTTCTTTCCTTCATACATGTGTCCCCTTATATATAAAAATTGTCTTTCTCTTGACCAAACCTATAAGAAAAGTATAATATAAATATACCACAACCCAAAGGAGGGCATTATGAAACGTATTATCTTAACTGGCGGCGGCACAGCGGGCCATGTTACACCCAATATCGCTCTGTTGCCGCGTCTGAAAGAATTACAGTATGATATCCATTATATCGGCTCTTATAATGGAATCGAAAAAGAACTAATTGAACAGTTCGCAATTCCTTATCACGGAATTTCTACCGGAAAGCTCCGCCGTTATTTTAGTGTCCAGAATTTTACTGACCCTTTCCGTGTAGTAAAGGGAATGAGCGAGGCTGGTAAATTGGTAAAAATCTTGAAACCGGATGTTATATTTTCCAAAGGAGGCTTCGTCTCAGTACCTGTTGTGCTCGCGGCAAAACGCCGGCGTGTTCCGACAATTATCCACGAATCCGACATGACTCCCGGACTTGCCAATAAACTCTCCTTTCCGTCCGCAACTAAGGTATGCTGTAATTTCCCGGAGACACTCGCACATCTTCCAGAAGGAAAAGCTGTACTGACAGGCTCTCCTATCCGTCAGGAATTATTATCCGGTAATAAATACAAGGCAAGGGAATTTCTTCACTTTTCCTCTGACAAACCTGTTATTATGGTTGTCGGTGGAAGCCTTGGCGCCGTGGCTGTAAATGAAGCTGTACGGGGTATCCTTCCCGAACTGCTTAAATCCTATCAAGTCATTCACCTGTGCGGAAAAGGCAAGCTTGATGAATCCCTAAAGGGACTCGAAGGCTATGCACAGTTTGAATACATCAAGGAGGAGTTACGCCATCTCTTCGCCCTTACAGATATCGTTATCTCAAGAGCCGGTGCTAACGCTATCTGCGAATTGCTTGCTCTGCACAAGCCAAATCTTCTGATTCCTCTCTCTGCTAATGCAAGCCGCGGAGATCAGATTTTAAATGCCCGTTCCTTTGAACGTCAAGGATTTAGTATGGTGTTAGAAGAGGAAGAACTTACAAGAGAAGTCCTTTTAAATGCTATACAAAATCTATACGAAAAACGCAGTTCTTACATAACAACAATGAAAAATTCTTCACAGCAAAACTCTATTGATACAATTATAGATTTGATTGAATCTTTAAGCTGATTGGAACTTAACATTTCCAGGACGCACTTTGTGACCCAGATGTAGAAAACAGGTGTCAAAAAGAGACACCTGTTATTCTTCGCTTAAATGTTCAAACTGCTCTTCATAATTTTTCTTTATCCATTTCTTCGCTCGATATAAGATACTATGCAGCACTTCTATCTTCACCCCCATAATTTCCGCTACTTCCTTTTGCGGCTTTTCCAAAAAATATGTTATTGTTACCGCCTCATACCATCTTGGATTAAAATGATATAATTCCGTGAATATTTTCTTTGCCAGATCTCTGTATTCATCAGCACAGATCTTCTTTATGAAATCATCTTCTAAGTTATAAGCGTCTGTGACATCCTCAAATTCACAACATTCGATATCTTCTGTCAGTACTTCCCGCTTAAGCCCTCTTCTGCAATTGATTGCCATATTTCTTGCAGTCGTCAGAAGCCATGAGCCTATTGCCTTTTCATTTACATTGTCCATATTCAAATATAATTTCACAAATACAGCCTGTACAATTTCTTCTGCTGCATGGTGATTTCCGGAATAATGCAGTGCTGTCTGATATACACCATCAGCTTTATCTTTATAGATTGCATTAAAGGCGACTTTATCTATAGCCTTTGTCACCACTTGTTTCCCCTTCACTTTCCTCGCCTGTACCTTGCCTGAAAAATCAACCCTGTTTCCGTCTTTTTAAATTCTAGATAAAATATCATCTTTATCCTCATCTGTCAATTCTGTCTTGTTCCATCCAAGTCCCACATGATCACCCTTATATCTCGGAATCAGATGCATGTGGAAATGAAATACAGTCTGCCCCGCAATTTCTCCGTTATTTTGAACAACATTATATCCATCACATTCTAGAACATCTGTAAGCTTTATAATCATCTTCTTCGCAAGAACTAATATCTTTGCTGCCAGTTCATCACTAAGCTCATAAAGGTTTTCATAATGCTCCTTGGGAAGAATCAGGGCATGCCCTTTAGATGCCGGATTTGCATCAAGAATTACTCGAAAATCCTCATCCTCATACAGTGTTGCTGTAGGAATCTCTCCATTTGCAAGCTTACAAAAAATACAGTTTTCATTCTTCATAGTCTATTCCTTCTTTCCCATTATAAATAATGATTGATTATTTCAACCGCCAATGTTAAACTTACCTTTCAGAAAGGCGGTAGATACTTATGTTTACACAAACAGATTACGACAAATTAAAACAAATTATGGAAGAAAGTCCTGATAAAAAAGCTCTCCTCACAAAACTTCTTGAGACACATAGACTGGAGTTAAGTTCCTTAAGCCATGAAATACGCAATCCCCTGACACTTGTATACAGCACACTTCAACTAATAGAGTCCTCACATCCAGAAGTACTTGGCTTTAAGCACTGGGATACAATGCGCCGCGATATTGAATACATGAACCATCTCCTTGAAGAACTGTCCTCCTACAACAAAAGCGGACAGCTTTCACTGGAAACTATCTGTACTGAAAGCTTCCTCAAATCACTGGTTCTATCCTTTGCTGCCTCTCTTACTGACACAGATATAGAGTTTACCTCCCGGCTTGATCCAAAACTCCCTAATATATGTGCAGATTCTATAAAGCTTAAGCAAGTAATATTAAATCTATTAAAAAATGCCCAAGATGCCGCCTTGGTACCATATTCTTCCTATAAACCGTGCATCTCTTTTCATGCCTGTGTAGAAAAAAATCAGCTATACATTATTGTTAAAGACAATGGATGTGGAATCTGCAGCGAGCATATTGATACTATCTTTGAGCCCTTCATTACATATAAAAAGAACGGTACCGGGCTAGGACTTCCTATTGCACGCCGTATAGCCTGTGCCCACGGCGGCTCCCTTACCGTATCCTCAGAGCCCGGAAGCTTTACTGAATTCATTCTTACGCTTCCGATATAACAAAACAGCCAAAAATATTCCTGACAGCAGTCCTCCTACATGTGCAAAATTATCAACTCCGCCGTTTGCATACCCATAATAGAGGCATATAAGAGCCATAAACAAAAGCCCCCTGCCAGAAATATTGCCCACACGTCCGCGGTTTCTCACGGCTATATAAAGCATTGCACCTATAAGTCCGTATATTGCCCCTGAGGCACCTGCAGCCACCGCATAATGCTCTGTCCTAATGTCCTGCCACATAGATAAAAATGTCCCGCCTGCACCACCTGCAAAATATACTATTAGAAATTTTATTCTTCCAAGCTCATTCTCCAATGTCCATCCTACCGCAAGAAGCATGACCATATTATTCATAAGATGCTCAAACCCAAAATGAAGAAATATCGAGGTAAATATCCGGTAGTATTCACCCATCTCCAGCACGTATGGGGCATACATAGCTCCATGTTCTGCCATAAATGCAGCATCCTCTGTCATTCCCTTTATGGACAGGATAAAAAACACAATTACATTAACGCCCACTAAAATAATGGTAAAAACTGGTCTTTTCATATTAGGATTTTCTCATTATTTTACTAGAATGTCAACCCGGAAATCATGCTAACGTTAGTTACATTTTTTTAGAAATCCTCCTCTTCTATGTACAGTCCATCCCAGTCTCCCCATCTTGGCCTCTTATGCCTGTTCAAAAATCTCTTTACCGGTGTCCACATATTTTCCGTTTCCCTCAAAATAGAACTCCCCATCTCCTGTTCTGCAATCCAGTCGTGCTCTCCCCTATCATATCCTCTGTCATTGCCATATTCCCCGCCGTATTCTTCGTTCTTATATCCTTCCATATCTTCCTTTGTCCTATACTCCTCTTCTTTCTGTATTTCTGCATCTCCTTCTTTATCATTTTCTAGTCCGAGGCATGTCATAACTGTTCTTTCCAGACTATAATTTTCTTCCATTGTTTCTTTGTGCAGAAGAAATACCATCTGAACACAAGCCTTGTCCTTATAGTCTGCGTGTTTCACGAAATATTCCGTCAGTATATGAAATGATTCCCACAGATTCTTATGTCCGGGGGGATAGTAACAGAAGTAATAACTTCCCTCATCATAATATATGTACTCCGGCTCTACTAAAATGTGGTGAATATTAAGCAGATATTTTTCTGCCTCTTCAATTACTGCCATTAAATTCTCAAGAAAAGTCCTTATATCCTCTGCACTAATCTCATTTTTTTCAAACATAGCTTTCAGTGAAGTCTTTCCACTGACATCATAATCAAAATAGCTTTTCTCGTCTGCTCCTCTTCCCTTTATATTTAAAAATCCTTTCACCTCATTATCCTGAATCATTCTAATTTGATAATCCTCCCGGTAAAGTCCTTCCTCCTCAATTGTTATCGTTCGTTCCATTCCCCAATCCTTTCATTCTTCTCATATCTCTAATTTTTTGTTCGGGTTTTGTCACAGGCATCCTCTTTATAACAGACACATTCATTCCTCTTTTTTCTCCTTGTGCAAGAATCTCTATTTCATCATCGCTAATTCTCACTGTAGCCGCAGCACCGTCAAATAAAATACATTTATCCCCCACACGTTCCTCAAATAACTTTCTTAATCCACCCTCATCTATCATTCCTTTTTCTCTTGCCTTCCCTGCCCCAACAACTACCGTTTCATATGCAGCGCCTTCTATAATATTTTTATCATGAAAATAAAACACTCCAAAAATACTAAGCATAATCATTAAAAGTATCATTGGCATTAAAAACGACATTTCAACTATATAGCCTCTCACAATATTCCTCCTTTTGTCAGCAATAGCGCCAAATATCCTCCGGTTAAAAATGGAAAGAACGGAATTGTATATGTACGCGACATCTTCCTTATATATAACACAATGACTGCATATATTGACAAAAAAGAAAAAGCCGCTGCCAACACCTCAAGAGTCTCCCAGATTCCCAGGTAACTGCCCAGAATCAATATCGCCCAGCTGTCTCCAAAGCCTATGCCTTCCCTTGTTACCTTACTGATAAAAAGAAAGGCAATTCCAACACCAATCCCTCCCACAAAAAGATATATATTTATTTCTTTAAAAATAATATAATACATAATAGAAATAATATTGCTAATTACCAAAACCTTTACAGGCACCTGATGACGCTGAATATCCATAAATGAAAGAGCCAAAAGTATCCCCAGGCATACTGTTTTACTTAACCACCACATCTTGAACATGCCCCCTTCCCTGCTGCCTCTGAGATCGATATAGCATAAATAGTTCTCTTTAAGCCGCTGCATGTAAGAGAATGATGATATCTGTCCCCATTATCTGTTATGTAGACACCTTCAGAATTTCCCTGTGCGCAGCGTTCACACGGGTAATATTTCCCACCACTGTTATTTCTAAGTGAAGCTGTCTTTGATGCCTGCACCATACGAATAGACAGCTCCAGATAAGTACAGTGATAATCCTTGTGATACACAACCCCTGTCTCTGTAATATAGACCGTTTCTTCCTTCTTATCTCCAAATGCCTCTTTTTCATATCCGGTCCACGCTTTAATCTTCATGGACTCCTCGTATGAAACAGGAGGTACCATAAACACCGGAATTGGAAGCCTGATTTCATATTTAACAAAAAGCTTTCCAATTCCTGTGACTGGAGACATATAGGATCCTTCACAGTTGAGCCCAGAGGCTCCCCCTTCCACTATGCTTCGTTCCAAACGCTCCTCCCCAATAGCACGTACAACATTCCTCTCAAGTCCTGACGGCGTAACTGCCGTTACTGAGCAGGCGTCCTGCATGGCCTGCTTTCCTGCCGCCTGAAGCCCGGCCCGCACAGTTGTCCTTACAGCCATTATTTCCATCAGGTACAGCAGACTTACAACCGCAAGAAAAAATATGGGAACCGCAAGCGCTGCCTCTACAGTAACACTTCCTTTTCTGCAGGCAGATACAGGTGTCCTTCTGGCAGAGAGTGAAGATATACATATAGAATTTCTATTGTCTGACATCGCGAATCTGTCTCCTTTCATACTTATATTATTATAAATTTTTTATTATGGATAAAGCCAGAAGGACACCTGCATCTGCCTGCACATCTGAGGCGCCAAAGCTAATGATATGCAAAATAAGTAGAAAAGCGATAGGAGACTCCTCTCCTGAGCGAACATTTGCTTAGAAGCTCCAGCTTACTGATACACTGATCTGCATGAAAAAATTTTTGTCCATACTGCATTCGCAGGTTCTGTTCTATCACATCCAGAGTCCGTGCACCAATCTGCTCCTGTTCCTTAAGAAATAAAAGCATCCTTAAATACTCTTTGTATAACAATCCCCCCTCTGTATCCATCCCGTCATCCTTGTCCTCCTCTGTACCTAACGTCAAAAGAGAAGATAATTGAAGCTGCCAGCTCTCCTTAGACTTCAAAAGAGGTACCTTGTTTCCTTTAAGAAGAGAACGAATGTCTACAATAGCTTCTCCATAGGCCCATGCTAGAAGAATCATCTGTGCTGCCGCCTCTATAATCTCCGGTACGGCAAAAAGTGTACAAAGTGCAGCCGCAAGCGCCTCTGCCTCTGCTTTTTTTGCACTGTCTGTCTGGAGAAAAGCATAATTGGGAACAAACCGGAGCATTAATAATTTTTTTACTACTGCCTCTAGATTCTCCTTATCACTTTCTTTCCCTTCCAGAATATACTCCACTTCATAGTCCACAGCTCCTGTTTTTTCTTTATTCTGTACCGTAGAAAAATGCTCCATAACATATTCCCCAAAAAACAGTAATGATGTTACTTTCGGTTCCTCTTGTATATCCGAAAAATCACCATATCCCCGGTTCAGTTTCCTGTGGGATACCATATCTGAAAGAGAAATGCGCTTTTCAGATAACTGCATATCCTTTGGCATAACCAGTGTTAAAAGCGGTGTACCTTTCAGAATATCTATATGAGCAATTGGATTGTTTTCTTTCGGAAGCTCTGCGTTATGCTGTTCAAGAAGGGATGACAGTTCCTTTTGCTTTTCTGTTTCCAGCCTTCCAAAATCCTTTATCCCTTCCTCCTGCTGCCGCCATATATCTGCTTTGCCAATATACTCCTTTACCCTGTCAAGTCCATATTTGTGCTCCATACAGGCTGTTACTTGTTCATAAAAAGCTTTGCAGTCATTATCTGTAAGAAACTGAATCCTTATAATCTCCTGTTTTATGTCATCTGCCCCATAGTATGCCAGTCTGTCAAAAAGCTTTGACTCATCATAGCTGCCAGTTTCATAGCTGCCATCAAGCGCAAAGATCTCATATTTTTCTTGAAGCTCCTTCTGATATTCTGCAAAAATACATTCCATCCCCCGGTTCATATCAGCCCTCCTATAGTTCTTTGCATTCTGCACAGATGCACTTTCAAGTATAGCCCCTACAAAGCTTACAAGTAGAATAAAGATAAGGCTTAAGTATGCCGTAACCTCACCACTTTTCATCACCTGTCTTTCCTCAAATTCCAGAGCTTTCACTTGTAATTTTTTGAAAAATATTCTGAACCAGGCTTGTAAGCTGTGATTTAAAGATAATAACAAGCCCGATAAGAACCACAATAAAATTTAGTACCCGTCTGGAATTCCCTATAAACAGGGGCTTTTACCACACTTCTTTATTGGCAGGCTTGTCGTTTTCCTGTTACTAATATATAAAATAATACGATGTGGACGGAAAAAGATAGCTCTTGTTAGCCATCATTTCCCATTTTAGAGAAAAAAGTTCAGCGGGAGTTGTGACCACATAGGTCAGAACTCCCGCCGTTTAAGACTAGTCATTTCCCGACAATCTCAGTTTCAAAATATTTAATTGAGGAGAGGGAAGATTAGATGAGCTATAAGCATTAGTTCATATGTAAAATCATAGCATATTCAAATCATTCCTTTTTCCTATGAAGTCTTAGGTCAATATTTTTCTTTGCCGCTAGTTCCAACAGTAAACCAGTGACAAATGCACTTTTTTCTTTGCTCGTCAGTGTTTCCATATCAGGTTTACAATCAATTTTTTTACATACCTTTTGCAACTCTTGCAGTTCTAACAAGTTGACGGCTATACAAAAAAATGTCTTTTTTCGGCCATCATTATAGTTAGATAAGAAACTCTCCAAAATTTTAACTTTTTCCCCCTGCTCTGCATTATAAGCATCTATCCCTAATTGTTTGGCTTTTTCCATATCAAATTTTCGGTTTCGGTGTGTTATAAAGGAATCAAAATCGTCAATATGATCATATTTTTCGCAAGGATATTCGCTACATTGGAAACAGTATTGGGCACTGTCGTGCTCCATGCTGCATCTTGCGATTTTACATGACTGATTTCCCTCACCACCACCGCATCCGGGACAGTTTTTATTCAAAAACATGGGACAAAGTCCACAATTTAAACCGCAGAGGGAAAACAATTGATTTTGCCTGTTAAATCCTTTCATGGAACCTCCTTAATCTGCTTACCTGCAAATGTTCAAGATAAACTCTGATAATACTTAACCCAACAGAGCAGAAAACTTAAAACTCATATCTTGTTCCATGCGAGAGCAACAGACCGTCTGTTAATTCTACACGCAGAATGATGGTGTTTTCATCATCAAAATCCGTGTGCCCGTTATTGATCCATTCTACAAAGACTTTTTTCAGCTTTTCAGCAATCACACAATTCTCTTTTTTCCCGAAATAACCCAAGCTAACCCCTTTTCCATGCGCTGTAAACCACTCTCCAGCGATTGCAACAACGGAGTTATCTTTTATATGTTTTATTTTATTTGAGAGTGCATGGGTAATGATGTAAAAAGCTCCATTTTCATAATAGGCATTTACATATCGCACATAAGGAGTTACATTTTCTGCTGTTGCCAATGCTATAATTGTATCTTTCCCGAAACGCTCAATCATGATCTGTTTTGCTTCTCGACTAAATGCCTTCATTAAATCATTCTCCTCAAATTTATTCAAAGTCCCGACAAGATGGAGATTAACGTTTTCCATTCATAACAAATTCTATCAGCCTTTCCACATCATCAAAATCATCATAATCGCCAATGATTCCTTCACGGTGATATACGATTCCTTTCTTTTCGTTTTCCTCGAGGTAGTTAAGAAGCTTCTGCATCCCATATCTTTTTATAAACGATGTAAAACCATATGGCTTGATTTTACTCAGCAAACCTCTTTTGCAATCCATTTTACAAGCATAGCAGCCTGAGAGCCCCTTTTCGATGGAACATTTTCTGTTTTCACATTGGATGTAGCCTGGACAGTTATCCGAAGAACATCCATTGCATTTTACATTTTCCGAACACAGGCAGCAAGCAAGTCCACACCTTGCGATTCCTAATTCTCGTTTCATTTTCCACCCACCCCCATTACGATTCGTTTCCTCGTCCACCGTATATTAACTATTCAGAAGTTTCGTTAAGTCCTCCACGGAAGCATCCATTTTCACAGAAACTTCTTCTATCGTCATACCAGAAGCAAGAAAACGCTTTATCACCATTTTCATATCTTCTCCAACTTCAATGATATGTCCGTCCAAATCGTAAAACCGAATCACACGCTGGCCCCAGCTATGTTCGATCACTTCTCCTAGATATTCAATATCCGGGTATTCTTTCAACTTGTTCAGAAACCCATCAAAGTCCTGTTCCTCAAAAACAATTTCCTCATTGTTGGATTTCTTTAATATCTTTTCTTTCGGCAGATTCAAAAGCCAATCAAAATCCTGTTGCAATGCCAAACCGCAGGTAAAGGCTATGTTTCTTCCGTAATTCTGAAACACCTCTAATCCAAACAAATCCTCATAAAATTTCCTTGCGGCGTTAATGTCAGCTACCGATATAAGCATACATACGTATTTCATACAAATACTCCTTTCAAACTATGCTTTCCCATTTTCAGAAAAGATCATCTATAATTTTATGTAAATTTAACCAGATTCATAATGGGTCTTCACGGTTGAGCATTCATTGTACCATAAATCATTAGACAAATCCATCATAAATTTAGTACCCACCTGGAATCCCTTATAAACAGGGGAACTTTCACCGCACCTCTCGACTGGTAGGCTTGTCATTTTCCTATTATTAATATAAAATAGTACGGTGATTCGCTTTTAGATTTAAACCACCGCATTACATTATTTTCAATATTTATTTTTGCTTAATTTATTTCTCTCTTAACCAAGCATTTTCTTCCCTAAGTTTAAAATTCTCATACCTCAACTTTTCATTTTCTTTTTTCAATTTTATATTACTTGTTTTTAACATCTCAAGCTTCTTCTCCATAACTCTATCTATAATAACCTGCTTTGGATTATAACAAGCGCCTTGTTTGCGAAACGCGTCATCCAAATACATTCTCACCTCATCATTATCATAAAAAAGTGCTTTAGAAAAACCTGTATTTCTTACCAACGCCGCCACAGTTATCTTTTCTTTCCTCTCCAACATATTTTGGATTTCTCGTTTTGCAATCTTGACCTTTTCTCTACTTTTTGCCTGACTAATAGAAACTATTTTGTCATATTTCATATTCACTTTTCAACCTCTGATTTTCTTCTGCTAAATCTTCAATCTCAAGTTTCAAATGTAACACTTCCATTTTTAAGCCAATAATTTTTTTCAACGATCCCTGTGATATAATCACAGCTTCTTCAAAAATGTGATTTCTTTCTTTCGTAACCGCTTCTGGAGATTATCTATTGTCTGCTGTAACTTATCCACCTGTTCTCCTAACTTTTGATTTTCCTCTCTCAGCTTTTCATTATCTGACCTTTGTTTCGAAATTTCCATTCGCAAATCAAGAATTTCCGCTTCTCCAAATTCCGCTTTTCGTTTCCAAATATGCTGCAAAATTCCGCTTTGTCTTTGTATGGAATTATCCAGCCATTCTCTTACTATTTTATTTTTATAGAAGAACCCTCTGGATAACCCCGTCATCTTCACTAGCTCCGTTACCGAAGGATACTCCTTTCTTTCCACTAATGTGTCTATAGCCTGTTGAGCCAATTTTACTTTCTGTTCGCTCTCCGCTTTATTTAAGGCTATCATTTTATCATAGTTCATATCCTTCCCACCCTTCTATGACTTGTAGAAGAATCATGTCCATTTTTTCTCTGGACTTTCTTGTCTCATCTGCCATCATTTTGTTTCCAATCCTACGATAGTGATGTACTGTTCTTAGCGTCTTATGCCCAAGCAACCTAGCTATCATCCAATCTTCCACATGCATTTCTGTCAATTTTTTTCCATAGCTATGGCGGTAAATATGTGTTCCAAACTTTAAGAGTTCTCCATGATCGTCCCGGATATCCTTTTGTCGGATCATTACCATAATCCTGTTTTGAATCATGGAATACTGATATGGTTTTGTTGAATCTTTCGCATGTACAAATATATATTTTGTTTCACCATAGCGTTCTCTCGTATATTCAATAGCTGCAAATATCAACGTTGCTAGTTCTTCACTGACTGGTTTGTCATAAGTTGTTGATTTTATCGTATCAATTCTTACAAAATACCGCTCTTCTTTAAAGGATACACAATCTGTTTTTAATGTTAATGTTTCCGATATTCGAGTTCCTAACAATTGGTGTATTATAAGGCATCTGGAAATCTGCTCATCCATGTTAAAAATAAAAGCATTTAATCGCTTAATCTCCGCATCTGTACGAAAGCTGAATGCATATCTCGGTGTACTTGGAAAATCTGTATTGATAAACAAACTCTCCATATGTTCCCGCTCATATATCTTTCCAACCTTTTGAATAACTCTTCGCAAAGCATAAAGATCTGAACGATAATTTTTTCTCCCTTTATCCTCCGTCTGTAAATAAACGAGGTAATTTTCTATATGTTCTCGTTCTAAATCTTGGAGCGATAAAATTTTCGGATATTTCTTTGCCAGATACTTGGTAAAGCGGTTGGTCGCCGTCATCTCCGACAAAACAGTTCCTAACGCTACGTATTTGAGTTGTAGATAAACAGCTCTCTTTACCTCTGTCCTTATATCCTCTTGTAATATATGTGTAAAATTAATTGTTTCTACATTTCTAATCGGACTATCTTTTATCTGAAACCCAATTTTTTTTAATTCCCATATATCCTTTTCTTGCTCTTCTTGATAATCCTCCGGTTTTATAAAACGCAGAAGCTTTTTCATATACTTCTCTATACCAGATGTTTCGTCAACCATTGTATCATATGCCGGACGATATTTTTTACTTGTAAGCGCATATCCTCGTTCTAACATCCAGCCTTTTAATAACAAGATAATCTTTTCCCTGTTAACATAATGGAGTTCTTTGATATTCTTTTCTATGAGAAAATTTCGGATATTATTGTAGTAAATCAATTCAGATACCATGCTAGACGGTGCTAATATCCTTCCCCGTTCCCATACAAATTCTTCTAATATCTCCCGAATCTGTTCTGATGGTAAGCCTTCCAAATTAAAATACCTTTTTTCACTGCTATTCATCTTTGCACGCTTTTCTTCAGTTGCCAGCTTATAACATTCTAACTCATATATGTGGATTCTTTCCGTCATCCTTCTCACCACGCTTCTTTACTGTAATTCCTGCCGCCAGATTATTTCCCGGTTTGTTAAAGTATTCTTCATTTGCTTTAGTAATTTTCTTTGGCAGATAGTCTATATACTGCTTGGTCATATCCTCGGTAACATGTCCTAAATAATCTCGTATCGTCTGTATAGATACTCCATCATCATAAAATCTGGTCGCCAGCGTATGCCGATAATCATGACTTTTAAATACATACTCGCTGTTAGCAATCTCATATCTTTCACAATTGGCTTTAAATGTTCTATAAAAACTTCCTACTCGGTATGCTCCACCATTTGTGCTTTTAAATAAATAACTCTTCGCTTGTATTTTATTTTTTTGAATATATATATCCATAATCCTATATAATACCAATGGTATCGGTATTAACTTATCCGCTTTCATCTTAATCTGATATACTTTTATCCATGCATCTTCTCCATCCCAGTAGTATGCGTCTCCTTTTAAGGTGCAAACTTCACTGATTCGTAATCCTGTACACCATAGGTGCAAAAATATCAGTCTTGATACCTCTGGAAACAAATGCAACTTATTGAGAATCTCCATATATATTGCTTCTTCTACAGTCCTGTCATAATGCACAGGATATGTTTTCTGCAAATAATACTCTAATTCAAAAGGAATTTCTTTTATTCTTTCTTTCGACAGGAAATACTGATAAAACTTCCAAATATTAATTATCTGTTTATTATAAGTCTCTGCTTTTATATCTTCTTCTTGAAGCTCTATAAAATAAGACTCCAGTTCTACATCTGATAAATCAAAAATGGAGGATTTCTCTGTGAAGTATTCCAAAAACTTTTTTAAATCATATAATTGAGTTCGGATATTTCCAATGGTTAAACCTGTAATTCCAATCTGATATCTTACATATTCTTGAAGTAATGCCCTACTATTTTTATTGCTAACTTCATAAAAACTGATTCTCATAACTGGATTACTGGGATTGATTCTTTCCGGCGATAACTGAAACCGCTCTATATACCACACATTTGCGTTCCAGTGTATCTCTTGGGAATTTAGAAATAATATCTTTCTGCAGTTGTCCACAATCTGCATGGCATTTTTATAATTGACTACTTTCTGAGCAACAGTCTCTTTCAACATTTCTATTTGGTATAATTCCAGCCGTTCTAAATCTGCAATCCTTTCCTCTACGCAAAATTCATATAACCATCGTAATGGCAGTAAAAACCTGACTCTACGTCCCTTTGGATCCCCCCTCATATTATCAAGAATATATATTAATATGGAAAATACCTGACGTTTTAAAATTTCTGATGCTGACCTTTTAAAATCCCATATCCATTCATTTTTATCACGCACTTTGTCAAATTCCATCGCCAGTTCCTGATCGGGAAGATATGGCAGGAAAATAATCTGATTGTTATACGTTAGCTTATTCCGTATCATTCCCGTAAGTTTTTTCATATTTTCCCGAATATCATACTGTTTCACCCTATCGAACGCTTTCAAATACTTTAAACACTGTTCATCCGTTCTTGTCTTTGCCAGTTCTTGTTCATATTTCTCTCGAAGTAAATAGTCCACTTCTTTTAAATGATGAATTCCTTGACGTATCAAAAATCTCTTAATATTACCAAACAGTTGTGTTTCTGCATCCGTACAACGCTCTATTTCATGTAATAGCTCCCCATATTCCTTTTCTATCCAATATTTCTGAACCCTACGGAGTGCCCCTGACATTTCCACCACCTGTCTGCGTATGTATCCCTCGCCATCTAGTAACTCTCTCTTAAACTGCCGAAAGTCAGACTCCTCGATAAGTGTCACATCATATATCCTTTTCCGGAATAAAAACCTTTTTGCACATTCAATCTGTGTTTCCTGTAGCAATCCATCTACCATAAGCTGCTCATTTAAATGTTCTTGAATCACAAAATGTTCAGCTTCTTGTATTCTGATTGCAGACATTTTACCGCCTCCTCGTACTATAGCAGATGGTCGATTCCATATAAGGATTGATGTCTCTGATAAAAGACGTCACTGACTTCGATCAATTCATCATCCGAAATATTCAAATACTTCATAGTAGTTTCGATATTTTTATGCCCTAACGCTCGGCTAATCAGTTCTATCGGCCAGCCATCTTTTTTTCTTTCATTAGAAAAATAATGTCGTAGCATATGAGGTGTTGCCTTAATCCCTGTCTTATGCTCCAAACGTTCCAGCATCGCATACACCGTTCCATATCTCATTGGCTTCCCTTTATAATCATCTGACAGATTGATAAAAAGAAATTCCTGTGTAAAAATCAAGTCTTTGTATTCTTCCATATAGAATCTTAAAATTGCAAAGGTTTCATTACTGATTTTCGCTCTCCGTAATTCCGCATTTTTTGCTCTAGCCTCATTCTCATTATCTTCTCGAAAATTCACATAAATGATATGCTCTTTAAAGTTAATATCTTTTTCATATCGCACCCCCAAAAGCTCTCCTATACGAAACCCGGTTTCGGCTAATAATAAAAGCAGAATCTGATCTCGACAATTTGCACATGCCTGCAACAGTACAATGATCTTATCCTGCTCTATGCTTCTACCTTGATGCCCCTGTTCTTTTAAATATCCCTCAAAACTTCTCCGTTTCAACACTCTTTTGATACCTATGGAGTTCCGAACAATAAATTGTGCATCCGACAGCACCTTCAAATTTCCCACGCGTTCTCCTCTTTCTAAAAATTCATAAAATCGAAATACTTCTTTGAGATACGCATTACACGTTTCATTACTTGGTTTCTTCTGGTACTTTTCATTGCTATGAATCCCATTTCTTAACCAATGTAAAAAATTGGTAAAATGCTCATGCTGTTCTTCATACTTCATCTCCCATATCATATCCAGCTTTAGATTTTCCATCGCCATATAATTTAGATAATATGAAAGCGCATAAGCACTTCTCTTGATTGTATTTGGTGACCGTTTCTGCCTTGTCTTATGCATTAGATATTGAGATGGTTCAAGCACAATATCGCCACTTAACCGCTCCCGGATACAATAATACTTTTGATTTACCTCCCGGTATAATACAACTATATATTGTGCCATTTCACTCACCGCCTTTCCTCTAACGCTATACACAGTATACCCAATCTATGTGGGGATATCTATTCAGCAAATCCAACAATTCGTAAGATTTCTTTGCTGAAACTGTACCAAACATTTCCACCTACACTCGTTTCAAATGGAGCAAATCCAACAATACCGGAAATAACCTTATAAATAATATTCTAAACTTTTTCTGCTCCGGATAAACTCCCGTACATCTTTCATATCCTCTGCCATCTGGCATGCTGGCAGAGCACACATAACATCTTCATAATATTTGCCGCCCTTTACTGCCCGGTAATCCAGGATAGACACTACACAGGTATCTTTTTCCGTCCGGATTGCCCTTCCAAATCCCTGACGTAGTTTCTTCTGCATATCCGGTATGATAATCGCCTGTATATACTTTTCCAATGTCTCGTACTCTTCTTTTTCCGCCTCACTGATTGGATCTGGAACAGCAAACGGCAGTTTCACAATAATTAGGGAAGATACCATATCTCCCGGAAAATCTACCCCCTCCCAGCAGGAGCCTGCTGCAAACAATACAGCATTTTCCATTTTCTTAAATTTCATAATTTCTTCTTGTGAATGCCTCCACACCTCTACCATCGGGAAAGGAGAACGATCGCGCAAAATCTGATACACACTTCCCATTAAAGCATAAGATGTAAACAACACCAATGTATGTCCATAGGTAGAACAAACCAGAGAGTGAATATGCTTTGCTACCATCTCCGCTTCTTCCCTGCTCCCTCTTTTATAACGTCTCAATGTTTTAGGTAGATATAGCAAACAGTTCTTTTTATAAGAAAAGGGCGAAACTGCCACATATTCCTGCACATTCTTCCTATTGTTTAATCCTGCCATCTGTCTGGTTCTTTCAAACCCTTTTCCGTCCTTTAGTGTTCCGCTGGCCAAAATAGCAGATATTTCCCTGTTCCACAGCATATCCTGCAAAAGATTTGGGATTTCCCGACTGGCGGCACACAAAACTGGAAGTTTTTCCTGATCCAATTTTAAGTAAAGAACATATTTCCGATCCTGACAAAAGAAACACTCCAACACGCTTCTTGCCTCTTTCAGCCTGTTCAGTATCCATTGGGGAACTGTCCCTTTTAATGTTTCCATCAGCCTATCCAGCATTTGGATTCCCTCGTATAAATATAACGAGCATTCTTCTGACATACAGAAGTGTGCTCTAAGTCCATTTCCGGTCATGTGATTTTCTGCAATAATATCCAGCATATTTCGTATGACACTTTTCATTGTTCTGGCTTCCGCATTCTGATGCTCTTGCTCCAAATAGTATCCTATCTCCCGAATATTATCAAAACATAAACTTTTCCCATACATCTGCCTTGCGGCTTCTGGAAGCTGATGCGCTTCGTCCACAATTAATATCCGATAATCTACCAGAAGCGGACGGTAATCTTTGTTCCGGTGCGACGCGTCTGCAAGCAGATAATTGTGATTACAAATCTGAATAAAGATATCTTTCCTTTTTGCCTCGTTCAAATACTTCTGATAACGGCAAGTATCCTTTTCCGGACATTCTCTTGGACAGAACTTCGGCACATTTACCAGCCTGCGGTCAAATCCACTGATTCCCTGTACCTCATCCATATCGTAATGTTTGCGTAATAATATAAGAGCTTCTTTTTGTATTGCATTTTTCTTCTTATCGCGTATTGCTTCCAGCCGCTGTTCCAGCCTGACATCACATACAAAGTGTTCTTTTCCTTTTCTTACCACTGCCCGAAGTGGTGTTTGAATCATTCCATGTTCTACAAGCACCTTTGAGAGAAATGGGATATACTCTGAAAGAATCGCTTTCTGCAGTGCAATGCTGGAGGTAGATATCACCATTGGGAAATAATTCAGTGGTACAACTCTTTCTGCGAGCGCAGAATACTTCCTCATCATGATGCATGCAACTAAATACGCATAAGTTTTACCAATTCCTACTCCCGCATCACAAAGAGCAATCTTTCCTTCCAGCAGGGTGTTAAGCATTTCATGACATAACCGGATCTGTTCTTCACGCACCGCCAGCCCTTGCTCCGGCAGTAATACTCTGAATATCTTCTCTATCTCCTGATGTACTCTTTTCTGGTATTCTACTTTATAAAACATATTACTTCTTCTTTCCGCATGGCGTTAATACCACATGAATACGGCTGTAGGCCTCCCCACAGCCGCACGTATCTGATATCAACGACACACTCTTCATCGATTTCTTTTATTTTAATTTTCTGGCATCGTATTTGTCCCCGCCACCCCCGATACCCAACATTCTTTAACGTTTAGGGAACATCACAGGCGGATGCTTCGCTTCGCACCGCTCGCAGATTTCCTGAAAGTCTTGCTGATTACAACTTGGAGTCCATCCTCTGCTCTATGGCAGATATTCGTATCATTATCCCCCGCAGATGCTCATGGCGAAAGACCTGCTAAAATCTTATTCACAGCTATAAGGAATCGCTCAAAATGAATACAGACATCCTACAGTGCTGCTTTCATCCGTCATGGCGCTTATACTGTCACGCTTCTATCTACGAGAACGTACCTGTAATGCTGGTATGTAATTGTCAAGGAACACTCCGGGTAATTACCCTTCTCATATATATAGCCGACAAACACCCCCTTTTTTCTTCACTTCTCCATAACTTTTTTTATTTTTTTCTTCAACCGGTCAATCCGGGTATAGATTGTCTTCTCTGGAATACCCAACTGAGCGGATATTTCACTCACTGAAAACCCCCACATTTTAAGCAGCAAAATCTGCAGTGTTTTTTTATCCAACTCCAAAAGTATATGTAAAAGCTGCTCATTTTCTATACTGTCAAACAATTGCTGGATATCCTTAACTTCCGGAAAATATTCTGTCTCCCTTCCAGCATATAATTCCTCCTGATTAGATGAGAGGTGTTCCTGATACCTCCGTTCTTCATTAAAGTCATCCCAGTCCATTTGATACAGGCTCTGGATCGCGTCCTCGCTCATCCCTTCGCTACGCATAATCTGCTCTTCACGTTCCTTCCACAATTTCCATTTTTGTTCTTCTCTTGCTTTATTAAAAGCCACCTTTCTTTACCTCCGATCTGAATTCTTTGAAATCAAATCAGAGTACGGTGGACCTCTCGCTTTTATCTGCATTACGTAATCCCGTATAGCTCGGTCGGAATATGTCAAAAAGAAAAGTGCCGCAATCCTATGTAGAATCACGGCACCACCAAACGCTCTATATGAAATTAATTATTTTTATTTTGAAAAAGTACAGTTTACAAGAGACTACACAGGGTAACAGTCTGACAAGCGCTGATATACCCGTCAGCGTTTTGTAGCTTGCCCGCTTCTTGACCATCTGCTAATACACCACCGCTTCCAGCTCTCTCGTGGTGATTTTCCCACACCCCGGACAACTCTTGTATCCAGTCGTTTCGTACAGCGGAGGTATTGCTTGCCAGAGGGATTGAAAGTACTCATAAGGGCATATCCTCAGTTCCCGCATTTGATTTTCCCCATCAGCCATGTGTGGGTGGCTTTCCGGACGGACTGGATTTTCATGTTGTTCATCAGCCTCTTGCGGCAGATCAGCCACACATCAGAGAGAACAAACAATGCCCTCATGGGACGCAAGCACCAGCATTTGAGCTTTTGCGCCTTGTCCGGCTTCACGTCCCCGCCCTTGATACAGATAGCAGCCGTTCATACCCGTAAAGTCGGCGGTGTCATTGACAATGATCGTCCCTTGACTCTTGAAAAAATCATACACATCAAGGTCTGCTTGCACATAGACGGGATCTATTCAAATGCCGCCTATTTAAATGTCATATCTCTTAAACACCTGAACTCCGATCACAATACAGACGAATACTGTAACCAACACAAAAATTCCACTTCCCAGCAATACATTTCCTGTGATATCAAGTGCCTCCATCTGTTGGCTAACATTGGAAATATCAAAGATTTCCAGATCCATCTTCAACATTTTTCCAAGGTAACTTACCAGCAGCGGCTCTGCATGAATAACCACCAGCGCAATGATAATAGCCAGTGACTGTTTTCTTACAACAACAGAAACAAAATACCCAACAGTCGCATACAGTGCAATAAAAATCATCTGTATTACTGTGCTGGAAATATATTGCGCCATCGTCCAGTCAGAAACCGGAATCTGCGCTACGATCTTCGCATATAATGCAGCACTTGCGAGTGTGAGCAGAAAACCAATTTCTGCAATAAATATAGATACTAACAGCCTTCCAAAATAAACCCTGCTCTTGCTGACTCCACTGGATATAATTGCCTTAATGGTTCCCTTTTCATAATCATTTGTCACATAAAGAACTATATCCGCAACCACAAAAAAACTTGCATATGATGCCATTCCTGAAAACAGCTCTACCATAGTGATCTCACGATCCATGCTTGCTATAACAGCACACAAAAGCCCCGCCGGTATTACAGCTAATATACCATAACAAAAACTTGGCATATGCCTCAATTTATATATCTCTGCCCGGAAAATCCTATTCATCTTTCACCCCTCCTGCCATTTCCAGGAAATAAGTCTCCAAATCCTGATTCTTTTCTTCCAACTCTTCTTTTGTAATACTGTCTACTAATTTCCCATCCAACATAAAGGAGAACGAAGATGCCAGTTTTTCCATCTCACCTAAAATATGACTGGAAATTAAAATTGTCACGCCGTCCTTTTCATTGATATCTAATAAAAGAGTGCGGATCTCTGCAATTGATACAGGATCCAAACCATTCGTAGGCTCGTCTAACATCAAAAACTCCGGTTTTCCAAGAATCGCACAGGCAATTCCCAGCTTCTGCCGCATTCCCAGCGAAAACGCTTTTACTTTACGGCCTTTAAAACGCTCCAGCCCTACTCTGCGCAGTATTTCCATCACATGACTTTTATCCCCGTAACCGATCAGCTTCGCATGATACATCAAATTGGCAAAACAGGTCATCTCATCATAAAAAGCAGGTGTTTCGATAATAGAGCCAATCTTACTGCGCTCTGCCCAAAGTGATGCCTCATCTTCTTTTCCGTTAATAATGATCGTTCCGCCTGTTCGGTTGGAAAATCCCAGAATCATCTTCATTAGCGTTGTCTTTCCCGCTCCATTCCGTCCGATCAGTCCATGTACCGCCCCTTTTGGAATCTGGATACTCACATTATCATTTGCCAGAAAGCCTTTATAATCTTTGGTAAGATTCTTTGTCTCGATAATATAATCCATACTACCTATTCCCCTCTCTTCTTAGCAGCATCGATACGCTTTTTATAAAGCTTCATAACCACAAAGCCTGCAATAGAAAAACATGCGCAAACGGCTGGAAGAATAAGCTGTGATGCTTCAAATGCTTCATTTCCGTTAAAGACCAAATAAAGCGACAAAACCGTGCAGGCCGCACCTAATATTCCCAGCAGCAACGCTACTATATAAAATACTCTCCACATAGCTATTACTAAATTCTTATCCATAAAACTCTTTCCTCTCTTTCTCATATGTATCTTTCATAAATTTACAGGAATTCGACGCTAATCCGGCAGATTTCACTCCTGGTTCCCACCCGCATATTCGGACCAAACACTCCGATTCCCGAAGTAACAATATTATGCATATCTCCTTTTTTCAGATATCCGCGAGGATTCTCCCAAAACAGATGAATCGTAAGGTTGCCCGGAAACGTCTGTCCGTCATGAGTGTGTCCGCACAAGTCAACGTCTACTCCTGCATTTGACAGTTCCTCCAATTCCCGCGGTTCATGATCGAGCACCAGAACAGGTTTTGTCAGATCCATATCCTTTGTGATCTGGCCGGGCGTCTTTCTTGTCTCAATTCCTCTTCCCGGCCTTTCATAATCCGGCCGTCCATACAGGTAAAAAGCATCGTCGATCAGCACGCCCTCATCTCTCAAAAGCTTAATTTCTGCTTTCTCAAGAAATTCATCCATCCGTGGATCACTGACCTTCTTTTTATCACTGGAAAATGTAAATCCTGCCAATATCTTCTCTTCAATATCATGGTTGCCATAACAGGCATATACTCCATACTTACTTTTAATATGACTTAGTGTTTCTGCTATCTGCCCGGGATGCTCAAGCGCCGCATATTCATTATCAAAAATATCTCCTGCGATCACTACAAGGTCCGCAGCTTCTTTATTGATTTTATGTACCATCTGTTCCATATGCCAGTTTCCGATACTGTACCCCAGATGAAGATCGGCAATCAGAATCACCTTAATAGACTCCAGATTCCCTGCTTTTTTATCGACTTCAATCTGATAATCCGTCATTTTTATCGTCCGTGCACTTAAGATCCCTGTAATACTGAACACTGCTGTCAAAACCAAACAGATTGTTCCCACTGCCAGATGTCCTGTCCTGGAAAATAATTTATCTTTTACTTTAAGGTTCGTTTTCTTTAAAATCAAACGTATGATATCTGCAGCCGCCACAACAAGAACCGCGTACAAAAGAACACCCAACCAGTAATTGGCAAAAAGCTGTATCTTTCTCTGAAGTGAAGAAGGCTCCATCAAAAATGCAATCAGTATACTGAAAATCACACCCAGATACACAATTGCAAGTATCACCCGCACACTCTTTTTTTCAAAACAACTGTGACCTGCTCCTGACCATTTTACAAAATGCCAGAAAAGATATCCGCATACACAGATGTAAAGCGGCGATAAATAAAGTGCTATCATCTCCCTGCCACCTCCATCGGTGAAGAAACCGCCGCATAATCTGTGATTCCTTTTCCTTCGTTCGGGTGTTCAGAAGAATACACCTGATCTGCCGCAAAGATACCGATCAGGACTAATCCCGATATCATCAACGCCTTCACCGGTATTTTTCGGAACAGGCTGTCCAAAAACGGAGCCAGCATATATACAATCGCCATACCGCCGACACCAAAAGTAAGCAGACCCTCCGCACAGATTCTTCCATTCAGATTCAGGAAATATCCGGTATAATCCCACCACTTTGTGCCATTATGTGCAATTTCAAGGTAATACGAAGTAAAATATTCTACACAGCCGCACAGCACAACCGCTAATACGAACTCCGCCGCGGGTTTTCTGCGGAATTTGTTTAATAACAACAGGATCATCACACTTCCATACCCATAGATTGGCAGCCACGGGCCATGCATAACCCCCCGGTTTACAAACACTCCGTCTGTTACCAGATGAAGGCTCACTTCCCATATCCATCCAACAAATGACATCACAAAAAACAGCATAATCACTGACCAGACAGAATAATATCTCAAATAATTAAGATTCATAACCCATGCGCGTTTCCTGTGCTCCGGAATCGGATAAAGCCTGGTTGGATATGTCTTTCCCTCCAATGCAGCTTTATCATAAGTCAGCAGGAATTTCCGGCTCTGCTCTTCTTCCAGACGCTCCATCTCTTTATTCTGTTTTATTGTCACGCCAAATACATTTGCCAAAATTCTATGTATCCCTTTAAGCTGCAAAAGCTCTGTATCTGCTTTTGCATATTCCGCTTCTACATCTGCATAAACTTGCTCAAGCTCATAAATATCCGCCTTTTCAAATAAATACTCATCGGACAGAAGTTCCGTGTTTTCAATCTTCTTTTCTTTTCCAAGCCTTCGTAACTCCGCATAATACTCGGCCATCACCGCTGACTTATATGGATTTGTCCATAAGACATTAGAGATACCAAGTGTAAATATTCCCAAAAGATCCCAGCCGATAAATGTCATTTCCAGAATAAAGCACTGCCACTTATGCCCTTTCATCAGTTTTCTGGATAAGGTAACTGCCTCCATTGCTTTGATATTCGGATTTTCCGCCACAATATACGGAACCAGAAAATAAGAATAATACTTTACAAACATTCCCACAATCGTAAGCCCCCAGAGCAGATTCATCACACTGGCTGCCAGAAGAACCACGCCGGCATGGAGCCATTTCTTAATCCGCAGTAAAAACCATGCTCTTTGAATCGGCACATTTTCATAAGTTCTGCTTTCCAAAAACATTCTTCTTATCACTACACGGTATACACTGATTATAAAAACCTGAACAAACAGCACTAAAATAAGTGCTCCCAAAAGCAATATCGCAACTGTCAGACTGTCAGAACCTACCAGAGAATGAATACCTACAGCTAATGACATCATAAATGCCCCTGATGCTGCCTTATTCATAACCGCAGCAAAAACACCTCTGCTCCGCCCTAACACTGCTTTTTGAACTGCCTTTGATTCCTCGGCATATCTCTCTTCGGTATCTTCAATCTCCTTCTGTCTGTCCGCAGTATTTCCCCCGGCGATACCCAGCATAAATTCTCCAAAAGCAACTGTCATTTTCTCGGATACTGCCGTTGTAGCCTCTTCACCTGTTTCCACATTAATCGGTGCAGAAAACTCTGCTCCGAAGATTGCCGCTACCAGACAGATTGCAACAAACAGCCAATAATGTCTTTTCAATACTTTCTTAGCCTGCACTTTCAGCTCTTTTCTTGTACGCATCTTTTTCGTCTCCTCATTTCAGTAAAACATCCACCCCAGCCTCAATGAGCCACTTCCTCGCCCATACAATTACTAGCACCGGCTTTTACGCCTGTCACCCTGTCCCATATAATACCGCTTCTTATCCTCATACATTCTTAACTCGGCCACCTTTACAACGGACACTGCATTTCCCCCTGATGCTGTTCCAACAGAGACATGATAGCCTGCCTCCATGATCTTTTCTTTAGCCGCCAATGCTTTCTCAGACACTTTATCCAAATTGGTTTCCATAAATATCAGAAATTCATCACCTCCAATACGATAGACATGTTCCTCGCCAAAATACTCAACAAATACCTTTGCCACTGTCTGCAGCATTTTGTCTCCGGCCGCATGCCCCTGGCTGTTGTTTAGCTCATGAAGTCCATTCACATCTGCATAAACACAGGATAAGTCAGCCGGAGCGTCCTCTTCGTACTGTGCCAATATCTGCTCATATGCATTTCTATTCTTCAAATTCGTAAGAAGATCCGTAGTTGCCAGCTTTTCCTTAGCATGTATTTCTCTCCGTGTTCGTTTTATATCCCACGAGAAATAGGCAACCAGAACAATCGCTTCATAAAGTCCAAGCCAGAACAAAACTTTCTCAATATATACGGCTTCTCTGAAAACAATACTTTCTGGCACTGTCAGCATAACAAACCAATCATTAATGTCGGCCGGCTCATACGCCGTATATAAATATTCCTTAAGGCTTCTTGAATAATAGGCTGTTATTCCGCCCTTACCATCTGCAAAATCCTGTGCGACCTGCTCCTCACTATACCCTCTTTTAATCTTATGCCCTTCAAATGCATCAGACTCTCCCTGTCCATGAAGAGTATCCATAATAAATTCCATATTTTGAGTATCGACAATAAAAATATCCGCATTTCCATCAAAAATATCTACTTTGAAATAGTCGGATAAAACCTGTGGTTCTATTACGCCGAATAATATTCCTTCTGTTTGTCCTTCTTTCCTAATCGGAATATTAAAAAAAAGAACAAATTTATCCGGCTCAAGATTATCCGGTTCCATGTTCGTAATAAAGGTTCTCTTTCCAACCAATGCTTTAAATGTAATCCCATTCATTGGATCTGACAGGGTTCCGTCCTGATTAAGAACCCTGTCATCCGGGAGGATAATTCCAAGCCGGGACACCAGATCTATACCTGTATCAGACTTAAGAATTTGAAGTACCCGTTCAGAAGTGATATCCTCTTCTTTCTCTATGATATCCCCAAGCATTTCCAAACGGCTTTGTGCGAATGAAATCTGTAAATGAATATTCTCCTGCACTTCTTTCGTTTCCTGCTCCAAAGTACGAAGACAGAAGTCTACAGTGTAAGACCGTAAGAGCCACAATACGGCAAAAAATCCAATAGCCAAAAGTACTTTCAGGCTTACCGACGCTATCATATTTTCTTTTCCTTGCTTGATTATCTTTTGTGAACATTTTTTTAATTCATTCTTAAGTTCCATTCTTTACTTCTCCCTAAAGCGCTCCCTCTATAACAACTCCTTATTCGCTGTCTGCAGGATCAATCTGCTTTGCCTGAAAAACATTTTCCTCTGCTTTTGAGGCTGTCATATCCGCTGTGATTTTAACTTTCTGGCCATAAGACATCGCCTCCAAATTATTCACTGCATCCTCTTTGATAAATGTCATAACTGCGCCGTCCTCTGTCTGAATCGTAAGTGTATTCATAGTAGCGTCAACAATAGTTCCTGTATATACAGCATTTTTTGCTGCTTCATTTGGATCGGAATCTTCCACTTTGGTAACAACAAGGTGCTCCAAATCTTCCAGATTTCCTACATATGTAACCGTGACGGTATTGCCTGTCTGGATTCCATTGGCATACTCATGCTCTGCATCTGCAATATAAAGCGTATACTCCTGTTGTTTTACTGCAACCGTTAATGTATTCATACTTACATCAAGTACAGTCCCTGTAAATGTTTGTTCCTGCTGTTGTACAGGTTCTGCTGGCTGCTGCTCTGGTGTATTTGGTTCCGCTGGCTGCTGCTCTGGTGTATTTGGTTCCGCTGGCTGCTGTTCTGGTGTATTTGATTCCGCTGGCTGCTGTTCTGGTGTATTTGATTCCACCGGCTGTCGAACCGGTTTCGGTTTATCCCCCTCCTGCACGGTTGCCGGCGGCTTTCCATTTGTTTTTGCTGCCGGCGCATCTTTCTTCGGTTTTTCTGTTGTCAGATATTCCCCATAAATGTATGCATCTTTGGACTCATACTGGACACGTGACCACCCATTTTCGCACGCTCCTGTACGTTGTATAGAAGCGCCTTTTGCAAGAGAACCCAAAACTTTGGAATCCGTTGTATAGGACTCTCTTATATGTACCCCTGCTGTTGCATATACAGTTTCATTAACAGCCTTGATTTTCATCTCTTTCTGTTCTTTCTTTACAGTATTAGGATCATTATCTGTAATTTTAATAACAGTTATATTTTTGGTATCCGTTCCCTTTATTTCCCCTATATAGGTTACAACAATCCAGTTTCCTTCTCGAATTCCATTCTTAAATTCATGCTGGCAGTTATTCGAATTAAACAATAGCTCTGTACCATCATTTTGCCGGATTGTAATGGTATTCTCCGTCAAATTTACAAGTGTGCCTACTGCCTGCTTTTCCGTTTGGTGGTCGTTGCCGCCAAGATCTTCGACACTTGTCACCTTGATCTTCGACGTATCATTACCTTTCAATTTGCCTTCAAAATAAACGACAAGTTCATCTCCTGCCCTCATATTTCTTGTTTTGATTTCTGCATTCGAAACATCAAAATTATACTCTTTTCCGGCTTCTTCGGTCACCAATGTCTTACCTTCAAAACTCACAAGGACTCCGCTCATCTGTCCCTCGCTTTCCACAATCACCTCTGTTTTAGCTTCTTCCTTTTTGCATCCTGTCAATGAAAAAGAACAAATTAAAACAATGACACCCATAATTACAGCCATATTTCTGGTAAATTTTTTCATTTTTTCTTCTCCTTTCTACTACAACGCAGACTGATAACCAGTATTATACTGGAAGTCATAAAGACAATCAGGATAATACACTAGAAAAAGCGAAATATCTTACTTTTGTCCACGCCGTTTTGCCATAAATTTCCAATATATTGTCATAACTTCCAGTAAAATTCCTGAAACCAATGTGACCACAGTCAAAGTCAAAAGCTGCGTATTATCTCCCGTTTGCGGAATATTGGGGTCATTGGTGGAATTGTTGCTACCTCCATTCCCGGGGCTTACAGGGGTGCCTGGTTCATTTGGAGTGCCCGGTTCACTCGGAGTGTCCGGTTCGCCGGAAGTACCTGGTTTACTCGGGGTGTCTGGTTCGCCGGGAGTGCCCGGTTCGCTCGGAGTGCCTGGTTCGCTCGGAGTATCCGGTTCGCCGGGAATACTCGGTTCGCTCGGAGTACCAGTGTTGCCGGAATTGCTGGGAGTATTTGCAATGGCTACCGTGGAATTTGCTTCACTACCCTCATAAATTGCAGCGTCCAAATGATAGCCGGCAGGCGCTGCAGTTTCTTTCAGCCAGTAGCTTTGATCTTTTATCAGCCCCGAAAAAGTAACAGTTCCGTCCTGGCCGCTCACATCTGCTTTAATCAAGAACTGGCAATCTGCGTCTGCATATAGCCCAATAGTTGCCCCAGGCAAAGGGATTGCGCCGCCGCTAATTACCTTGTTGATGGTCAACGTCCACTGTTGATCCGGCGCTGTGATACCTGTAACCTGATAATCTGCCGTAAGTGTTGCTGATGTGCCATCCGGTAAAGTCACTGTTGGATCGGCGTCAGCTTGAGCGGGCACTTCTACGGGTAAAATATTGCCATCCGGCCGCCGGACATAGTATTTTGCTCCACGGCGCATCCCTGGGAATCTAACCGTTCCATCGGAGGAAACAGTTACTTCCTTGACCGGAACTAAATCAGGTTGCCCTGTGGGATCGGATGTAAATATCTGTACTTTTTCACCCGTCATCGGGATGCCGGATTCATTGACCAGCCGGAACACAAGGTCGGTTGTATGGGCCTCATTCGTCAATTCCAGCGTCAGCTCCGATTTTGCCGCTCCTGCTGTAACCAAAAGACCCGCGTCTGTTTCGGTCACGCCAGCGGGGAGGTCGTTCCAGCCAAAGGCGCTCCCATAACCGGGAACACTTTCGGTTTCCACCAATTCATAGACCGTGTTGGGCTTTACCTTGAATGACAGTTTTCCCTGGGCATCGGTTTTCCCCTGGGCAAAGGGCAGACCCTGCGTATTATTGCCGCTGTCCCATTGATACAGCGTAAAGGACACACCTGCAAGAGGTGTTTGATCTTCACTATCCGCTTTGGCAATGGTGATAATAGCTTTCCGCGCGGCAACACCGCCGCCTCCGCCTCCGCCGCCTCCAACGACGGCACTGTTGTTTTTATTGCCGCCCAGCAGAACAGAGCCGCCATCAAAACGAACGCTGTTACTGTAACCGCCCGTCTGACGGTCAATAATATCCGTTGTATAGGTCAGCACATAGGCATCCCGGCTATCGGCATTAATCGGAAGCTGTACGATAAATCTGTTTGTGTCCGGGTCAAAACTGGTAACTTTTAACGGCTGACCATCTCCGGTTTTTGTGTAACCGGGCTTTTGGTCTTTATTATTAGTTGTTCCAGACAGGGTTGCTTTATAGAACCGCAACGTATCAGTGTCCAGTTGGAGCCGTTTGTCCAACGTGTCCACAAGAGAGGGATTTTCCGGAAGCGCAAGGCCAAAGGTGTTGATCAGCACTTCATATTGAATAAATTCCTGCTGGTTATTTACTGTGCTGCTCTTGACGAGGCCATGATTGGAAAAGTTCTGCTGAACGCTGTGGGAAACTTTGACAAATTCAATTCCGTCCGCTTTGCCGTTCATGTGAATGGTGTTTGCCACTGTAACCGGCTTGTCTCCACTAAAATCTAAAATTTCCGGGTCAACTTCCGTATCAAAAGTGACCGTAGTTTTTGCCGTGACTGTACCTAAATTGATGGTCAGCTTCTGCCCTGCCACACTCGCTGACGCGTCCGTAATTGCCGGAATGGTGCTGAGGGAGTCCTCCACATAAGCCAATCCCGCCGGTAACTCGTCCGTCAAGACCACTTCAGCCATAGGCAGCCCTGCTGCGTCAACCTCTACCGTCCATTTCATGGTGCCGGTAGCGTAGTCATAGACCGGTGCCTTTTTGGACAAAACTGCAACGCTAATATTGGCCGTACTGTCGGCGCTGGCGGTGCGGCCAGTGGTCTGACTTCCGATTACCATATCACTTGTCGATATAGTATTTTTGAACGCTGTTTTCGCGGTGTTATTCGCAAATAAGCAAGGGTCACATACCTTTGTGGTATAGGTGAGGGTGATAGTTTTTGCTCCGACATTCCCGACTTTAATAGTAATTTTCTGATTGTCGTACTCTAGTTGTACAAAATCGGAGTTTTCGGGAGTGGCTCCATCAATCAAAACTGTAATACCACTTGTACCGCCCACTAATTCCAGACCACTTGTATGCCCGGCAGTACACCGAGGGCCAACGGCTTTCAAATCATCAGTAAAAGTGCCGCTTTTGAGATTGGCCTTGTGAGGATTGATTGTCACCGTCCAATCAATCGTGCGGTCTGTCGTATTGTAGCCTGTATTCGTCTTGACCAGTGTGGCTGTACCGGGGGTTCCGCTGCCATCCCCACTCCCAACATCTTTTTTGGCCTGGGGTGTCGTATACTCCTTATCTCCATACTGGAACGTAAACCATGCGGTATTGCTGCCCAGGCTGGTACCGCTGTCGTACATATCTTCTTCCACATGGCTCTGATAGGTAATAGTGACAGGCTGGCTATTCGCTGTAATTGGGGAAATAGTAAAATCGTTATTTGTTCCGGCTGTCACCATTGCTTCCGTTCCATTTATCTTTACAGAGCCGTCCACCAATGTACTGCCATTGGGAAGTTGGTCATGGAGTGTCAGATTGTTACTATCCTCAAAAGAAAAACCATTCGGCTGGAATGTGACCGTCCAATCAGTAGTGGAGCCGTTGCCAGGATCACGGGTCGTTTTCCCTGTTTTGGTAAGCCATGTAGGTTGGGGAATCGTAACTGTGTTTTTACTGCTGATGCTCAAACTATTAAACGCGCCATTTTCACCGGCAAACAAGTCGGCGGCGTTTGTTACTTTCTTACCGCCTGTTCCTCCCGGCAGGAGAAGATCATCGTTGACGGTGGTCTGATAGGTGATCGTCAGCGATGTTGCCGGGTTCCCCTGGGTTGCTTCTCCGGCATTAAATTTTGCACCGCCAAAGGTCAAAGTAGTGTTGCCGCCGTCCACTGGCGATTCTACAAGTACATAAGTTTCTGCGTCTGTTGGAATATCATCGCGGGAATTATAAGCGGTTACAGGCAATCCGCCGATTGTCACGCTACCATCAACATAACTGTGCAAAGAGGTATCAATGGTGTCCCGCAGTTCAAAGGGTGTGTCCAGCGTCACAGGGTCGCTTGCGGCAGGATTTTGCCACGGGGTATAGTCAATTGTCCAAATGATTGTCTTATCCTGCAACTTGCCGCCTTTGTTAATCTGCGCTTTTGCCGTCACCGGCTCATTCTCCGCATAGCCGAACCGCAACTCAGAGACATTTTCAAACTTCATCGCATAGAGGTTGCTATTCCCCTCTATGGGACTTTCTCCCGCAGGTACTGCCCCTGCCCGGTTACAGTTCAAATAGAAAAAAGCGTTGTTGAGTTCACCATACTCTGATAAAACTGTACCAGAGCCGTCCGATTTTGCGTCAAATGTAACCCAGGCTCTATTGCCATCTGAATAGATCTTTCCAAACGGTACCGGGCCATCATCCGTTTCAATGGTCAGTTCTGATCCTCCATTCAAATTAGGCAACGACAAGTGTGGAGACACATCCAGATAATAGTCCGTTCCTGCTGTTATCTGGTTACATTGTTCCTCTGTAATTGCATATGTATAGCGCAATACCAACTTTTTATCTTTTTCAATCAAAGCGCCGTTTTGAATAGCCGTCCCCTCCGGCTGACCGCCAGCACCAGTGTAGTGGAGAGTAATGCTGTCAAAAGTCACAATGTTAGAAAGTTTTCCCTCATCGTCCGCCGCCAATGCCAGCGCGGGGAGGAAGCCCGTCAGCATAGACAAGCACAAAAGAAGTGCGGCAAACCGTACCCCTAAATTGTTTTCGGATTTTGATTTTCTTTGGAACCGCTTGCCGCCGCGGTTATAGTGACAGAATACACTCATTTTTCTACTCTCCTTTATGCTTTCATAAATGTTCAGGAACGTCCTCTTTTTTTGCACTGGGCTGCGAAAATATTCTGTGTTATTTGATCCTGATCGGCTTCTGTCAATTCCAAAAACCGGCATCCATATTCAAAACTCCCCTCGTCTTTCTCAACGACGCGAATAACTTGAGTGAACATAACCGACTCCGGCCTGTCCTCTAACAGCCTGACTTTCAGCAAGAATTTATCTTCCTCGTGATATCTGTACCCCGAGCTGACACAGGCTCCGCCTACACTGATGTTCAGCAGTTTGCAAGGCTTTTCTCCCATCGCCAATCCACTGAACATGGTGGCGGTGGCATCGAGATTTGTCTCTAACCGAAAGAAAGCGCGGTCATTACCAATGCGAATGACGGTCAATTCCTCGACCTGCCATATATGCCTGGAGCCAGGTGTAATCATACCCTCCATATAGACCGCTTTGCGCTCGTAGTCGCTGTACCCTCTGATCCTGGCATGGATAGTTTCAACGTCCTTGACACTCTCAGATTCTGAATACTGGTGCAGCTCCGCTTTTTTCCCATGCAGGCCAAGCAGTTTTGCTACAAAAAGCATCTGTCCCGCATCTGTCGTTACTTCCACCCGCATACCCGAATAAATGTCAAGTTCTTCTGCGTCATTTACATCTTTACTCTCTTGAGGCGGCCGCTCTTTGCCCCTCTTGCTAAAAAGCTTCAATAAGCTCACAATATCCCTCCCATATGAATTGATATTTTGATGTCAAACAGACTATCTTTTTTCCCACAACTGTTTCAGCCTTTCATCTGCCCAAACAACCCTGTTCCGTCCACTTTTCTTTGCGTCATACAGCATCGTGTCCGCGATTTTTAAGTAAAAATCATAGGCGCTTTCCTTATCAGGAACAACCGTAACTCCTCCGACACTGACCGTGACCCATTCAGCCACAGACGGCTCCTGGGGAATGTGCAGGTTCTCTACCGCCTGCCGGATTTTCTTCAAGTGTCCAAAAATCTGCTGCGAACTGTCGCCCAGGATCAATGCCACAAATTCCTCACCGCCGTAGCGAGCAAGAAAATCTGTACTGCGTCTCAAATAGGAAGCCGCTGTCTGAGCAACGGAAGCGATCACCTTATCTCCGGCAGGATGGCCAAAGGTATCGTTATATACTTTGAAGCGGTCAATATCAAACATACAAATGGAAAACGGGACTTGCAGCCTAATTGCTTCATTCCACTTCGTGACACTGTATTGTTCATATCTGTGCCGGTTGGCAATTCCTGTCAGTTGGTCGGTCATGGATTGCTGCTCGATCTGCCTGCGGTAGCGGTACAGCTTGATATGTGTGTTGACCCTTGCCTTAACGATTAAGGGTTCAAAGGGCTTTGTGATATAGTCAACTGCTCCTAAAATAAGCCCGCGCTGTTCGTCTGCCACGCCGGATAAGCTGGTAATCAAAATGACCGGAATACTCTGTGTAATAACTTCTTCCTGCAATTTCTTTAACAGCGTAAAACCGTCCATTCCAGGCATCACAACATCCAGCAGAATGAGGGAAAAATCCGCCTCGCTCACCAGACGCAGCCCGTCCTTTGCAGTTTGTGCGATGACAATATCATACTCATCGTCTATAATTGTTTTCAGCTGTGTTGCCTGCACAACACTGTCATCCACGATCAATATTTTTTCCATACTTATATCCCTCACTATGTTTACTCAAGCCGTCCATCCATTATTTCCCACATTTTTATACACCCTATTGCTGCATAAAACAAACCTTTTACCGTATTAAATGAAGTGTTACCAATTTTTTAATTCTATTAAATCTTTTTGTATGTTAATATTAAATGCGTTGGCACAAAAGTTTTCCAATGCCTTGATTATGATGTTACGGAGGATATTATGACTATCGCACTAATTGATGACTGTTCACAAGATCTTATACTTTTATCTGAATATGTCTATCGTTACTGCAAGGAACACAAAATCCATGTATCAATAAAGCAATTTTCTCATGAAAAGGATTTCGAGGGCACACTTGGTACCGAGCACTACGATCTTGTTTTTCTTGATATATTCATGCCAAATTCGAATGGTATGCTAATTGCAAAAAAGCTTAAAAGATATAATCCTAAGTGTCAAATCATTTTTTCAACCTCCAGCAAAGAGCATGCAGTCAAAGCATTCCGACTCCATGCCCTGGATTATCTTTTGAAACCATACACTTATGCACAGCTTGAAGATGCCTTGAGTCGTTTTGAGAATACTGTCAAGAAATTTGCGCATTACATCGAGCTGAAAGAAGGATATTATATAACACGGGTCCTTATTACCGATATCATGTATGTGGATTACCACAACCATTACATTCAGGTACATACTCCGTCAAAGGTCATTCGTTCCTACATGTTCTTCAGCAGCTTTTCCCCGATGCTGTCCCCATATAGGCAATTTTTATGGTGTTATAGAAACTGCATGGTCAATATGGACTATATAGATACTTGGGAGGGTAATGATTTTATTCTGAAAAATGGAGAGCGCCTGCTGATTTCCAAATCTCAAAAAAAGGAAATCATCCAAGCATATGCAAACTATATTTTTGATTATGTAAATGGAGGTACGATATCATGACAACTGCCCATATCATCAATACACTTTGTTTTATCCTTCCCTGTTTCGCTCTTTTACTCCTCGCATTTAAAGATCGCCTGCGTACCCCAGTTTTCCTGCATATTGCCGGAGCTATCTTTTCGTATCTTTTGATTACTTTTTATGGTTCTGGCACATACGCAAGCTATGACGCATTTCCACTTAAATACCTTGCCATCGGTCTATTCACCATTATCCTCGGTGCGATCATTTTCGACATGGTCACCGGATACCGTCTAGGTCAAGGTATCTTTATCGTTGCTATCGCAAAATGCCACGCAGAACATGTTACGCTCCTTTCCATGTATACTTTTTTCCTGATGAACGGCCGCCTTCCTTCTTTCAACACTTTTGATTCGTCCGTAATCAGGATTATTTTGACAATTGTTACATTCCCCCTCATATACCGCTTTTTCCAAAAATTCCTACGCCCTGCTCTAGACTATACTGCTTCCTTTTCCATATGGAATCAGGTGTGGATTATCCCTATCTGCAATAATTTGCTCCATAACCTTTTATTTTCCCAGAATATCTCTTCCCCAAACTCTATGCCGGACAGATTTTTCTATTTCATCCCACCCCTCTGGGTAATTCTAACTTTCGCCACCTACGTTCTTATCATGCGTATGGTTGTTGTCGTCAGCGAAAATGCAACTCTTTCCGAAAAGCTGCATATCTCTGAAACTATCTCTGATTCACAATACAAACAGTCAGAAATCCTCCAGCATCAGATCGAACAGACTAGCAGGCAGCGCCATGATATGCGCCACCATCTTCTGGTAATTGATAGCTATATTAAAACAGAGAATATCAAGGAATTAAATGACTACATCAAGGAATACCTCCCCTCCCTATACCCCCCCAGGTAAATATATTCTGCGACAACCTTGCACTAAACTCGCTGATTGGGTATTACAATGAACTTTCAAAGAACACAGGCGCTGATTTCAACATTTCCATATCTCTCCCGGAAGAAACAACCATCCCTGATATGGACTTATGCGTTATTGTTTCCAATCTTTTGGAAAATGCTGTCGAAGCTTGCACACGAATGAACTCCCAAGACAAGTTCATTAATGTGAAAATATCAACAACTACTAAATTTCTTCTGACTATCATTATTGAAAACAGCTTTGAGGGAGAGATTCTAAGATCTGGTAATGTTTTCATTTCGTCCAAGAAAAAGGGACGCAAAGGAATTGGCATTTCCTCGGTCCTCAGTATCATTGAACAATATAATGGGATAGCAAAATTTGAATATCAGGATCAACTTTTCAAGGTATCAATATTGTTAAATGCAAAATAGGTACATCCGCTTCTGATATTTTTCTCCTGTCAACATATCATAATAGTAAATCTGTCCCTAAATACATATTGCTAATCCAAAACTACATATTTTAATAAATCACCACTCCATATCCCAAAACAGATGGCGAATTGACAGAATAACGATTCTGCTTTACCATATCTCCACTATTTCCTTCTACCGTATACACCGTAGTTCCATCACAACTTTCTACAATTCCTACATGATCACTTTTGCCATCATGATCCCAGTCAAAAAAAATATAGCTGCCAGCAACAGGCATACTTCCGGCGCTCCGCCACTTTCCCTGACTTTGGAACCAGTCCACACCCGCAGTACATAATGCAAACTTCGGAACCGCTCCACTTTGGATGAGCCCTGCCTGATCCGCACACCAACTGACAAAGCAGGCACACCACTCCACCCGGCTTTCAAAACCATACCATGACCAAAATTTCCGACCGCCCTCATCTCCAAGCTGGCCTTTGGCAATCGTTACAAGCTGTTCATTCCCAAATAATCCGGCAAATAAGAATCCGCCGCCGGAATAATATCTCATAACATGAGGAACATATTCCGGATCGCCATAGCCTGACCATCCGTGGGAAGCCGCCTGTTCCCGTGAAAACTGCAAGGCATTTTCTGCACTGTATCCGCCATGATTGCGAATTGCCCAGGATATGTATCCATTTCCATAATTATATCCCTGCCAGGAAAGTTTCAGCTTTTCCATATCCTGTGGACTTTTACAATCAGATTGACTGATACAGTCTGCATAATACTTCACTCCTGTTTTAATGGAATACTCCGGATCTTGGATTGCACCCGGACTATTGGGATACTTTGTATTATATGGACATTCACTTGCCTGCATAGGATCTGTTCCCCTTCCTCCACTTTCTTGCATCATGATTGCCTGAATAGAAGAAACATACTCTGGGATTCCATATTCATTTGCATACTTCTGAATCATAGAAGTATATGCCAGAACCTCTGCACTAAGCGGTTCGGCGCTTTGAGAGTTTCCCATAAATGCAGCGCCGCCAATAATACCTATCATCAAAACCAACACAATAATGGCTGCTCCGCCTCCTGCCATGACAGCCCCAAGGACTGCTTTTACTGCTGTAGCGGCTTCCTTTGCCATTACTTTCAATCCTTTCGTTGTGGTACTGGCTGTCCGCACGGCCTGTTTCGATGCCTGCATGGATTTTACCGCCGCCTGTTTTGCGGCTTTAGCAGTTCTTACAGCCTCTTTTTTAGAGATGACCGTCTGGGTTTTGATTTTCTCCGGCATAACAGGTGAAGATTTCACTACATGAAAAGACTTTTTTACAGTTCGTCTTTTCGTTTCTTTGACCAGTTCTTTGGATTCTGGTTTTAATCGAATCTTGTCCTGCATAAAAGACGAGGAAGCGATTCCCCTTTCTCTGCCCGGACTGACAGACGCCTTTCCTGTTTCTGCAGCCGCCTCTTTGACTGCCTGAGCCGCCTCCTGCCCTTGTTTTCTTTCTTTTATTATTTCGCGTGTTTTAACAGCCAGCTTTTTTCCACTGCGCCAAGCTGCTGATGCAGTTCCGCTTCCAGCTCTATATTCTGCCGATTCCACTTTTTTCACTGCATATTCTATACCGGACTCCTGGCCTTTCTCTCTTTCTGCGTTGTCGAATAGCATTGTTGACTTTTCTTTTGCCCTTAGTACCGTAGAACGCGCCAGTTCTTTGGGAAGTCTGGAAGCTGGATTGCGGATCTTAGGACTCTTATCATGAACTTTTACTTTAATGTCTTTCAATCTCTCACCTCTTTTCCTTGCTGAGCAACTACCGTGCCATCCCCCTTTTGTGTTCCTTTTTCTGCTGTGTTTCCAACTTCTCCAATTCTCTTACTGCTTTTTGTACCAGTGGATGTTTCTCATAATATGGCACTAAGGCCAGCATTTCTTTTCCATACTCCCCTGTGGCTAATGTAAACGCCCCGTCACTATACAGCGGATCATCTGCATTGTGGAGTGAAAACTCCAAAGACGGAATCATTTGTGGAGATCTCCGTCTATACCTTTGATAATACTTGAACGCTTCTTTCAGCGAACTGCACTCTACACTCTCTCCGAGGTTGTGGAACTCCCCACATTCAGATGCAATAAATGTAATAGTTGTCTCTTTCATCAAAATTTCCTTTCACTTAAAGAAACAGGGCATACCTGTTATTCTGCAGATATGCCCTGTTCCCGTCTTCCACATCAAATTAAGTTCTTTGTATTAAAATTCTCCTGGCTTTGTTGTCATCAAACGATACAGCTTGGTATTTTTCGGGAAACTGTTTTCAAATGGTACAAGGTTCCCGGAGCAGCGGATCAACCCTTTTCCAGCGCCTACATTCGTGATATACGATAACTGATTCTCGGAAATATTCAAAAGTGAGGCCAGCTCATCACGGTCTGTAGTCGCCTGATTCAGAAGAATCAAAAACTCACTGTTCGCCAACATCAGTCTTGCGGTATCTGAACGAAGCAGTTCCTCCACATTCTGTGTCAAACCTGTCACAAAACCATTATACTTCCGAATCCGCTTATACAAACGATAGAAAAAATCCGCACTGTATTGATAACGGAATAACAAATAAAATTCATCGGCAAAAATCCAGGTGGTTCGTCCATTCTTCCAGTTCTTAATTACCCTGTTGAAGATGCTATCCAATGTTACCAGCATGCCCAAAGGCATGAGCTGCTCCCCTAATTCCCGGATATCATATGCAATGATACGGCTCTTAGTATTCACATTCGTCTCCTGTGCAAAGGTATTAAGGCTGCCATTGATAAATAATTCCGAAGACAATGCAAGCCCCCTCGCCTCCTCTTCCGGCTGGAGCATTAACTGGCGATACAAATCTTTTAGCGTCGGCACTTCTCCCTGATATCCGTTTCTCATATAATCCCGATATACATCTGCGGTACAACGATCCAGGATTGATTTCTCTTTGGCAGATAGATTGCCGCCTCCAACCAACTGCTCAAACAAAGACAGGATAAATTCTGACTTTTCAATCAGCGGATTCTTATCGTTTCCATATGCGGAATCCATATCCAGTGCATTCAGATGGGTATCAGAAGTGGCAGAAATACGAACTACTTCTCCATTTAAGGATTCTACCAGCGAACCGAATTCCGACTCCGGATCTAAAATCAAGATATCGTCACTGGTAGACAGCGCAAGGTCTACGATTTCTTCTTTTGCCGAAAAACTCTTTCCGGATCCACTGACTCCAAGACGGAAAGAGTTCCCGTTCAAAAGCTTTCTTCGGTCTGCCACCAGCATGTTTTTACTCACCGCGTTCTGCCCATAATAAATGCCGCCCGGCTGCATGATCTCCTGCGTGTGGAACGGAATCAATACCGCAGTGGATTCCGTAGTGAGGGTACGCAGTGCATTGATTTTTCGGACTCCGTATGGCAGTACCGTATTCAGGCCGTCCACTTGCTGCCATTTCAAAGTTGCCATCTGGCACAAATGCTTTCTGGCCACAGAAAAAATGCTCTCTGTATCAGAGTCAAGCTGCTTTTTGCTGTCTGCTATATGCACCAGAGTCAGGATTCCGAACATCATTCTCTGATCCCGTGTCGTCAGGTCATCCAGCATTTCTTTTGTTTCTTTTCTCTGCAGTTCCATATCATATGGCACAATAGCGGAAAAATTGTTATTCGCATTCTGACGTCTCTGCCAATTGGTCACGTTGGTTTCTACGCCTAGCAGACGATTCTGGATCTCCCTTACCGCCTCGTCTGTTGGTACCGGCAGGATATCAATGGATAACATCAGATCTCTACTCAGACTGCATAATTCCGAAATCATATCATCTTTTACATAACTGGCATAATCCTGCATATAGAGGACACGGCCATATCGCTCATCAATCTTAAAACAGTCTTTCGTAAACTCCATAGATTGCGGACAGATCCAGTCCTTGAAGCTACCCCCTTTCTTTGCAAATGCTCTGAAATCAAACGGAAAACTCTGTGTCTGATCCGCTTGGAAAAAATCCCGGAAGATTTGAAGGCGGCTTTCTGCGTCCAGTTCCTCACCAATGGAAGACAGCTTTGCAAGGTGCGTGACGATGTCCGTTCCGACACGTGCAAAATATGTTCTTGCCTCATCAATATTTCTCTTGTGAATGCTGACTGTTAGATATCGTTCCTGATAAATGCTATTGTTTGTTCCGCTTACTTTCGATAACAGCATTTCGTTATATTCCCTGCGATACTCATCCAGGCCGTCCCCTTTCACTGGAATAAGCAATGAAGCCTCAAATTCTTTCTTATTGATCCTGCGGTTATTTAAAGTAATCTTGGCAGATGCGCCAGAATCCAGCGCATTTAAAAGTGCAGAATAGTCAAGGAACATCTCCGTCTTATCTTCTTTGCTTGCAATAGCATAGTTAATATCAGAAAAGCGAAATGATTTTGAAAATTTAGTACCCTGCTGAAAAATCCCATCTGTCCAAACACGCTGGATAGGAATTGCCTGTTGTACGGACTTGGGGACTTTGAATTTTTCCCGGTCCATTTTTATTGCTTGATTCAGTGTTCTAATCAAATACTTCACCCCTTCCCTTTTTCTTTACGGATTTCTTCTTTCTTACTTCCTGCTTCTTTCGGAGGGCTGCGCCATCCGTCATTCCCTTATCTCCAAGCCGGATTGTCTCTTTCATACAGGAATAATAAATATCTTCCGTCCTGAAAAGCAGCATTTTCGGATATAAAAATTCTGATTTGATGTACGCCCACAGAAACTGCTCCGCATTCATTCCATGATACCGAAAAAATCCACAAGCTGCAAAAGGGACTGCCCCCAAAACACAAAACCACCCTATTATTTCATCTCCCACAAACTCCTTTAATCCGAAATAAATTCCTATCGCTGCAAAAATTGCCAATAAGGAAAATACACACTGTCTAAAATTTAATCCCATAAACATGGACTCCTGATAGTCCCGGATCTCTTTATTCATTTTTACTTCCATCTGTTTTACCTACCTCTATAATCCCATCATTTCTTTTACCACCCGGTCAGACGCTTTGATTGCTCCCACCAGTACCAACAGGTTAAAGACCAGTTCTCCCACATAGTTCCATACAAGCGTCACTGCACTTAAGGACGTATCACCCACCGCTGGCGAACTGGCAGAATACACCGAAAAGATGATACATGCCAATGCGATAATTGCTCCTTCCAAACACACCCCCACATAGGATTTAATAAAATTCTTTCCTATGGACTGTGTCGGTTCTCCTGCAAACGAGGAGATGGGAATCGGTGCGATTGCAGTATACATATATAACTTGAACATTCTCCCATACACCGTCAGTATCATAATAAAAGATAAAACAGTAATCAGAAGACTTCCAAGCAAAGTCACAATCCATAAGGGAATAGACTCCAGCATGCCGACCGACTCAATTTTTTCTACAATCTCTGCCGGAAGTTCTGTCACGCCCCCTGCTGCCCCGGCGTTTGCCATAATCTTTGCTGCGATGCCTTGTATGATAGAAAAAATGGATGTTAACAGTTCCATGCCATACATGATCGCTCCCTGCGCCAGCGCAAACCGGATAAACGCCTTTACCACATGCTCCGGCTTCTTCATGTCCGCATAACTCGAACAGGTTTTGACAATGCCTGCTGCAAAGAACAGCACCAGAAGCCCATATCCAATCGCTTTCAAGGCGTCGTTGATATTGACCATAACCCTCCAGATTTCACCGCCCTTAAAGGACTCCGGATTCTGCGTTAAAAGCGTCCATATCTCTGCCAGTTTCTCATTCCATGTTTCCAATGCAGAATTTAAGTTCTGCACAATCCAGTTATCACTCTCCACTCCTGATTCACCTCCTTCACAAATTCAATCGACAGGCAGGACGGAGATGTTCTCCGCCCTGCAATTTCCTATCCCACAATCAGGTCAAGGATTTCTTTTGCGAAAGTGATGATGATTCCTCCGGCCAGCGTAAGGAACCCATTTGCCCTCTGGCTGGGATCATGGGATTTCAGCGATAATCCCACCTGTACGATTCCAAATCCCAGCAGAATCAGCCCAATCGCCCGGATTAAAGAAAAAATAAAGGCAGACAGGTTATTGACTACTGAAAGCGGATCGCCTGCCGCATAAGCAGTAATGCCTCCCATGCAGAGCATTAGAGCCATTACTGCGTAGGTTAAAAATATCCGTTTCTGTGTCGGTTTCATCGGAAGCGGTTTGGTTTTTCTTTCTTCCTTTGTCTTTTTCAATTGATTAATCTTCATCAGCATTCCTCCCATCAAAAGACTCCCCGGTCAAATCATTGCCGGAGAGCAGTTCATAATCTTCATATCTAGTTCCATCAAACGAAAAATCGTCATGTGCCAGCGGAGCCTGCGCATAATCATAGGGCGCCGCGCCCCCGTCTTCCGTTTCCTTTACGTTCGGGTGATTCATCAGATTATATTTCTGATCCATGACCGGGCGCTCTCCACGAATCAGTAAAAGTGCATAATCATTATTTAACATTCTCACCTCGTCCGGAGTCAGAAGCTCTCTTCCGCTCTGCTGGAAGTTGGTGGAGTAACTGCCGGATCGCCCTTTCGTCTGCCCATAGGTATTCGTATCAATGGTCTCTTTTCCCAGCAGTTCGGACACATACTTATGGGACTCTTTTTCATTGCCGCCCAGATATAATAAGCTGTCGCAATTCCCCACCAGACTTTCCCATGAATCCTTAAACAATGCTTTCATCTGTGCCAGATTCTGAATGATAATACTGCAGAAAATGGATCTTGACCGGCAGGTACTCAGGATTTTTTCAAAGTCATCCGGCAGGGCAACATTCGCCCACTCGTCCATAATGCAGTTAACCGGAACCGGAAGCCTCCCGCCATATTTCCGGTCTGCCACATAATAAAGTGTCTGGAACATCTGGCTGTAAATCATGCCTACCAGATAGTTAAGGGAAGTATCCGCGTCCGGAATACAACAGAAAAGCGCCACTTTCTTCTCCCCCATACTGGCAAGGTCCAACTCATCTGTACAGGTCAGGCTTGCAATCTGCGGAAGATTAAAAGCTGCCAGACGGACCCCGACTGAGATCAGGATACTTTTCGCTGTCTTTCCTGCCGCCTGTTTGTAAATAGCATATTGCTTCACTGCAATACTTTCCGGATTCCTCATCTCCAGCCTTTCAAATAAAATATCAAGCGGCGATTCATAATCTTCATCATCTTCTTTTACCTGCGCCGACGCCAGCATTTCCATAATCATAGGGAAATTCTGTTCCTCCGGCGGCGCCTCATGGAGCAGATACAGCATTAATGCCTGTAAAAGCGCGGTCTCGCTCTTCTCCCAAAAAGGATCAGAGGATTGTGCGCCCTTTGGTGTTGTGTTGCGGATCAGGTTGGAAATCAGGCGCAGGACATCTTTGTCATCCTGCACATACTCAAAGGGATTGTAACAAAAAGAAGTGTCCGGATGGATTAAATCAAACACTCTCACTTCATACCCTTTTCTCTTCAGCAACCCGCCCGTCTTTCGCAGAAGCTCCGCTTTCGGATCAGTAATCACCATTGAACAATTACACTGCATGATATTAGGAATGGCATACGTTCTTGATTTTCCTGCACCGGAACCTCCCACCACCAATACATTCAGGTTCCGTTTATGCTTATAGCAGTCAAAACCGATACGGAAATTCTGCGTCATCAGCAAGTTCTTCGCATACTCCTTTTCCCGATACCTTTTACAGATCTGCCTGACATCTCCCCACTTGGCGGAGCCATGCTCTTCACCTCTCCGGTAGTTCCTCCCATTTGCATAAAAAATACCGATTCCTATTCCATATAGTCCGGTACACACAAGAACCGACTTTGCAGTATAGCTTGTCACTTGTAACTGAAAGGGAGTATTTAATTTTTCTGTGAGATGCTCCAATAATTCCATCAGGTTTCTTCCGGGAGTGGCTGCGTCTGCAAACAGAACCGCCGCCCACCAGACAACCGGTAATGCAAGAAGCCAGACCACCCATTCTGACTTCCTGCTGTTTCCTACCTGGATACTTCCCCCTTATCCCGCTTTTTCTCCGGTGCGCCCGCCCGGTGAAAACTGTCTGCCTCCACATTCAGCGGCAGGCTCCTGCCATTCTCCCACTTCATGTGTATCTGACCGATATCGTCAATGAACGTTACTTCCCCTTTAAGGCCGGCCGGCATATCCGCCTCCCCTTCCATATAATCGAGGCAGAGTCTCGTTCCAGCCGGATACCGTTTTCTAAGCAGTTCTGACTGTTTCATTTCCCGTTCATACATCTTTGCACATTCCTCCTTTCCTTCAAAACATCATTTTATATTTATATCTTAAAAGTTACTATATTTTTGTCTGACGCTTATCTCACCGCACATCTCTTATATTTGGAACGCATAAGCTTTATGAGGACGGTATCGATTCCGTCTGTATAACGCCCTGCCCGGATATATCCATCCCGAAGACCGTTCAGCGCCTGCACCGCTTTTTTATACTCTGTATTATCTAAAAACAGTTTCTGACTGTCATGCTCTGCCAGTTTTAACACCAGCGCTTTCGTTTCCTCTGTTGGAAGCCCCTCTGTCTTTTCCTCCCGGAACACATCCCGGAGTGCGTGAATCAGCATATTTTTTGTAACCTCGTCCATCTTGATACACCTTTTTTTCTCTATAAAACGCCCCTCCTTTCACAGTTTACTTATCCTGAGCCTGCCGCACCCCGGCTTAATATCTGCCGTTCTTATGCAGAAAGAAATTCCCCGTTTCAGCGTTCCGGCTGATTTTTGGCCTTATTTCCTTTCTGCTTTTTCCCCTCGGATACCGCAAATTCATCTGCTATAAATTCCTGTTCCGGCTCTCCCAGGTTACGGTCGATATGTTTTTCAATGCTGTATGCAGCGCTCTTAATTTCATGCACAAAATCCCGCAGTTCCTTCGGATCTTTTGTGCCATATTCCATCTTTTCACATACCATGTCAAACTGGAATCCGGCCGTATCCACACCATATTTCTGCGCTACCACATAAGCGGTGCAGAATGCCTGCGGCGAAACCTCTGCCCGGTTGTACGTCCCGTCGCGCCTGTCCAAAGAAGCACATGCCAGTTCCCGGTTGATTGCATGAAATGTCATGATTTCGCTCATTCCATTCCGCACATAAATGGTACGCTGTCTTGGAATATACTGCGCCTGCACGTTCTCCGGAAGATGGTCCGCTACCAGAATCCGGGTATCCGTATCTGTCAGAAGCGCCCCCATTAAGGTGTCCATCGGCTTCGGTTCTTCCGTCTCCGGCTGCTTTGTGCGGATCTGGCTGATATCATATGCCTTGCAGATTTTATAACCCTGACGGATTTCCCCGTCTTTTTCATATCTGTTCTCTGCCATAAACGTATAGCCATGCACACCGGCTTTTACCGTCTTATGTTCTTCTTTCCATTTTTCAAAAGTCTTTACCTGACGGATTTCCGGATTCTGGCTGTAAAGCAGCAACAGGTTCGGCGTCCTCTGTGGTTTGCATTGTGCCATAAAATCAAGGAATCCTTTCAGAGAATCGCTGTCCTTGAAAATATCCTGCGCTTTCGAGTCAATTTCTCCCCACACTTCCTCACGCTCCTGCTTTTTTAATGCTGCATATTCCTCTTTTGATAGCTGTCCTCCCGTATCTACAGGCGTCTCTGCCTCATTCTGCAAATATTTTGATAAATCCATTCTCTTACCTTCCTTTTCCTTTATTTTTTATTTTCTTTTTATTCCTGCGTCCGGAACGCCCTTTGTTCCTCTGCTTCTTTTTTCGTCCTGCCTCTTGCTTCTCCTGCTTAATCTGGTTTAATTCCTCCCGCACTGACGCCCTTTTACTCTCTCCGTCCTGCCCGGTAAAAATATCTCTGTTGCGCGAGGAAAGATCGGACAGATTCCTTTCTTCCTTCGCCTGCGTAAAATTTCCTGCTTCACCTGTCAGATTCCCGAAATTAAAATCATTCTCCATACTTCCCAGTTCAAACTGTACTTCGCCCTCCGGCATTTCAACCGTCTCTGTTATGACTGGAATCTCTTGTTCAGGCGCTGCTGTTTTTTCTGTTTCTCCTGCTACTTCCTGCACCGCCTCGCAGCTTTCAGATTTCAGGAAATCCAGATTCATCTTGTCCATAACCCGGTTTACCTTTGCCGCATCGTCTGCAAATACCATCAACTCACACAACTGAGGATTTTTCCTGTCCCGGATCACCACATAGGGCAGCCCCCTCTTCTTCCCCTCCTTCGCAAACTCGTGGATACGTTTTGAAGGAATCATAAAAAACTTCAGCGGTCTATTCTCTTTTAGCATCCTCGCCATACAGATTTTTCCATAACTCTTCTTATTATTTTTCAAAAGAGCTGCAAGGAATACTGCCAGGTTCTTCGCTGCGGTTCCCGATAACCGCAGGCTGTGATCCAGCCCCTCTAATGAATACCGGACAACCTGATCTGCCGCTTCACCTCCTAAATTCATAGCGTCCACCTCCTGTTTTCTCTTATATCATTTTTTTCATTACCGGCTGTTTTCTCTATTTCCCGGCTTTCTTCCTGCCCCCGGCTGGAGCTGTCTTACCGTTTTCCCAGAAAGCGGCATAAGAAACGGAAGCCTCCCGGCGGCAGATATTGCATTGTCATTCAACAGCCTTTGCCATGCCCCGGTGCTTGGTGCCCACTGAAATCCGCTCCGTCTTAATTCATGTCTCTGCTCTGCTGACGGCTTTTCCTTAAAGAATAATTGCAGGCGGTTCTCTTCCTGATTCGCTACTGCTCTTCCTCCGGCAAATTCCCATCCCCTGAATTCGCTTTCCGCATACCGCTCCAATTCCTGTATTCGGGATCGGATCCGACGTATCTCTGCACCATTATTAGATAACACATAAGATGGGAATGGTTTTGGCTCTGGATGCCACAACTGCTCCATTGACGTCCGAATCTTCTCCGTCTGCTCCGCAGATAAAAGGGTACAGCCTTCCAAAGACTTATTCTTCCGGTAATAGGCATTCACGTCTTTCATAAGCTTCTGGGACTGTTCCAAATGCTCCAGCTTTCTTTTGAGCTGCTCTAATGCATGAGGATGGTCTGAGCGGATGCCGCTTGTTCCTGTTCCCCGGATTTTATCCAGAATCCCCTGTATCTGCCGCCACTCCTCCCTGTTTTTTGCGCCGGCAGCATTCTGCTTCTCTTTTTTTCTCACCGGAAAATTCGCGCCTCCTGCAATCAGAATAGACGGTACACGTGCGTCAATTTCAAACTGATGGTTCATGTTCTCAGCCAATTTTCGTGCATAGGTGTCCAAAAGTGTATCAATTTTTTCGTGATAGACTGGATCAACCTTTTCTTTCTGCGCCACTGCAATCTGCACTGCCTGATCCACCTGCTTTCGATATTCTTCTGTTGCGCTTCCTTCCCGGTAATCAAAAAAACTCATCATCTCTTTCGACCTGCGCGCTGCGCCCTCATCAATGGAATAATATTTTACTTTGTCGGTATCTGTTTCTTCCATCTGGTTTCCTCCTTTCCTTGCTCTTTCGTTTCAGCTTTCTCTTTCTCTGCTCTTCTCAGCCTTTCTTCTATCTCCTTTGAGTGCTGCTCTATCTGCCCGCACAGTTTGATCTCCCCACGTAAAGATTTCAGCTTCTCTCCAATCTCTGTAATTCGTCCTGACTCTGGCTCTCTGCGGTAGAGTCTCTGGCGTTCCCTAAGAAGCACCAGTACCTGTTCTTCCAGTGGTTTCCGGTAAGCGGAAAGCTGTTCACGTGTCGTGATCCCATGTTTCTGCAGGAATTCCATCTGAGTAATCCGCTTATCCAGCCTGCGGATATCCGCACGAACCAGATAGGACACCCGCTTTGGACGTTTTTCCATGATGCCCATTTGATAAAGATAGGAATAATAAAGAGCCTGCAATCCAGTGGTTTTCTTCCACCCTGTCCCGGCTCTTCCTGCCTGCCTTTTCCCTTTTTCTTTCGGATGCAGAATCCATTCCCGGACTGCCTGCTCACAATAATGTTTCCCCAGACTTTTTAACCGCATATAGCGTTCCATTCCCGGCGCTTTCAAGGCAATATATTTCCGGTTCAATTTCCACACATAGCCCCGTTTCTCCATCTCAGACAGGAACTGTTTCCAGGTGAAGCTAATCTGAACCGCTTCCCGGATATCCATCTGTATGGCGGTCCTCCAGGTTGCCTCGCCTTTCTTTTCCGCCTGCCACTGGGCGTATGATTTCCCTTTCCCGTTATTGGTCTGAATAATGGACAGCCCATACTTCCGGCACAGACCGTCCGATATTTTCCGGACTTCCTCATAATAACTTCTGGCATTGCTGTGATACTTTCTGCCGTCTGCCATACTGACAGAATTAAATACCAAATGATTATGATAGTGGTTGGTGTTAAGATGAGTTGTAATCACCACCTCAAATCTTCCTTTAAGGAGCTGTTCTGCCAGTTCCTGCCCCATAAGGTGTGCCAGTTCCGGGGTCACCTCCCCGGCGGCAAAGCTTTGGATCAGGTGATATCCCTGCACGCCGCCCATCTTGTGAAACCGCTCTTTGGTTGCAATCATATCCTGACAGGCAGATTCACAGGTACATCCAATGGAATCCTCAAAGATGCTCTGCTCTGTTTTCTCCCGGTTCAGGGCATACGAAACCGCCTCTTCTAATGAGCCGGCTCTTTCTGCCTTTCTTGCAATCTTTTCTTTATCCCTGACGTATTCAATAGAATTGTCAAGGCGGTGGACGGGAATGATACTGGTGTATGCCATAAGCCATTACCATTCCTCTTTCACAAGCTGCCATGTCTCTTTCGAGATCCGCAACATTTCCCGGATACTTTCCTGACTAGCCGTTCCTGATGCGTTGGCTGTATGGGCAAGCTGGTTGGCATTATTACATAAACCTGCAACCTTTCGAAGCAGATCTGCATGATGCTCACAAGGCTTCGCATGAACTTCTGCTCCAAGAATCAGCGTCCGCAAATATTCTTCCCTCGCAAGACCGCTTAAGCGTACCTGTTCGTCCAAATGCCGCAGCTCCTTTGCATTTAAACGCACCGGCACTACATGATTTCGTTTCCGCATAGATTCACCTACCTTTCCTGCCCTTTTCCTGTTTTCTGCCGCTCCCCCGTCCTCCAATATTCTTCAGGAATATCATGGGAGAGCGTCACCTCCTTCATTACCTCTGCCTGACGCAGATCCAGCTTCCTACAATCCGGAATATAGGCTCCATACCGGACATACGCATATCCTTCTGCCTCTACAAGTATCCCTTCTTTTCTTTCTGCCGTTGTAATAAGAATGCAATGAAAACATTGGTCTCCAGCATCAAAATACATAGATTCCCTGCTTTCATACAGAAAACGGTAATAATTGTCTAACCTTGTGGAAATCAACGCAAAATCTTCCGGGGACAGTTCTGCAATCTTTTCCACCCGGAATCTCTGCTTTTGACGCCCTCTGCCTGACACCTCCTTTAGCTGTCGGAGATTCAGCGCTTTCCTGTTAAACACAGCTTCCATTCTTTGTTCCAGAGCTACTTTCATAATTACTTATTCCTCTCCTTTCTGGGGGATTGGGGTTCTCCCCAAAGTGCGTTTGGATATCCAAACGCTATGCTTGCAAAACCTGTCGCACCAGCGAAATCAATTTCCCCCGTCAGAATCGAAGCCACTGGTTACTCCGTCTCTTTAATCTTTATCAATCCATCCAGCGTCGTGCAGATGATATGGAGTCTGTCTGCCATGCTGATCTCCGTATTCATCGTACCAGTCACTTCCTTTCCGCAGACCACTACCATACGGCACCGCCTGAGAATAATATGTGACATTCGATTCAATGCCTGCTGGTCCTCTGCCTCACTCTCATTTAAAAACGGAGCAAAGCCAAACTGAGGACAGATGGGAACATATCCCAGCTCATAAATCTTCCGGCAGTATTTCTGCATCTTTGCCCGGCTATCGTCTGTCGGACAGGACACATACGCCAATGCCTGTTCCATATAAATCCCCCCTATCGTTCCGGTTCTTTTTCTTTTATTTTCTGTTCTTTTGCCTCAAAGAGCACCTCCAGCGTACTGTCGTCAAATTCTCCGTCAAAAGCTCTGTCCTCATAAAATATCTCCGCCCGCTCTACGGCTTGCTCTTTTGTATAAGCGGCAATTGATTTTTTAATGGTATATACTTTTTTAATTTCTACTTCAAATACAGTTTTCGGCAATTGCTCCACCGCTTCATAACTGACGGATTTTACATCATCGGCGCTGGTTGTAAATCCATGCAGATGACATCCTTCCTTTACAATCCGCTTTGCTTCTTCTCCGCTTAAGGCAGGAATCTTCACACTCCACTCCCGAACTTCCTGGACAGTTACATCATACATTTTTTTCATTCATTTCCTTTCCGCATCCATATGGATGCCTGCCTTTCCCATGAAACGGTTTCAGGGCATCCAATGGGATACCCTGTCACACTTTCTGCCCTGTTTCTTCCCTATTCTCCTGCTCTTCCTTTTCCTTTGCTTCCAATGCAAAACGTACCCGGTCAGTACCCAGCTTATAATATGCGTCCGTCACTTCGATCCCCACCGCCTCATATCCTTCCTCTACGGCCGCAAGGATTGTTGTGCCTGCTCCGGCAAAGGGATCTAAGATTCTGCCTCCCGGCTCACAAATCTGAATCACATCTTTCATAAGCTGTAGCGGCTTTTCCGTCACATGGATACGGTTCTGGGGATTTCCGTACCGAAACACTCCCGGCAGGCAGGACACCGGACGGCTCACCGGCATTGGGCCATTGCTTCCCCACACAATGTATTCAGCCTGCTGACGAAAACGGCCTTTCTGCGGGCGGGAATTCCCCTTATCCCACACAGCCGTTCCTCTCCAGATCCAGCCTGCCCACTGCAAAGCGTCTGTAATAGACGGATACTGCCTCCAGTCAATGAACAGGCAGACAGGGGCGCCGCTTTTGCATGCTTTTCTCGCATCATACAGCCATTCTGCCATCCAGTGCGTCCAGGAACGCTGATCCTTATTATCTCCGTCAAAATCCGGCAGAGCATTTCCCGGCTTCATACTGCTGTACTTCTGATTTGTAGTACGGTTGCGCTCATTCTGCCTGGTACCTCCGGAAGCATAGGGCGGATCTGTAATGATTGCGTCAAATACACCCGGCTGAAATGACTGTACTAATTTCAGCGTATCGCCATGCAGAATCTGCCACCGCTCCCCGCCCGTAAATTCTTCCGGGAACATTCCTTCTTTCATCAGTTCTTCCAGTTTCAAACAATTTTCCATAGCATCATCCTTTCCCTTTTATTTTTACTATTTCACCGGCATTCCCCGCGCGCCGTTTTCTTCGTCTTTTCTTTCCCCTCCTGCCGGGGACTGCTTAGTTCTGTTTCCACATATTCACTAATAATGCCAAGCGCCCGGTAGTAGCTCCCGGATTCTTTTACCCTTTCGATCATCTCGTCCGCTTCATTCCTCTGGCCATTACGGACTAACAGCTGCCTGGCATCTCCCATAATAGAAAAGATATTTCCATCATGTCCAAGCAGCTGCATTTCCGGACGGGACAATTTCTTCTTCTGTTCTTGGCCTCCCTGCGTCACAGGACGAATCTGAATCTGGAAATCAGAATATCTCCAGAAACTTACATTCAGATCGCCGCCATCTACCGGAATATCCTGCTGTTCAAATCCCTCACCCCAGCCATCACTGTACTGCCCGGTCAGATAGTCGCTGAATTCTTCCAGTTCTGCTTCACTAAGCGGCTCTTTTACAGTCAGTGTTGTACAGCCATATAATACGCCTTCCTCACATTTAACTGACACAATGGCGCTCTCGATTTTTTCTCTGATCTGCTCATTCCTGCTGTAATATTGACACAGGTCGCATGGAACGCCGCCGTCATACTCCAGCATTTTTCTCTTTATCGCTTCTTCGTATGCTGCAAGGTCTGCGCCCTCCATCGGCACATCGCCCCAGTCCATCTCATTTTCATCATCATATTCCCTTTCGTCCTGCCGGAACACACCTGACAATGTCGATAAAATCTCCAGTTTCATTTTCGTATTCGTCTCTTCAGACAACTCTGTCACCTCTCCCGTTCTTCTATTCGATATGACTTCTTTCGCTCCTTTACTGCCTCTTTTGCAAGGTCTCCATAATCTGCCCCGTCTTTCTTCGGCAAATTTTCAATCATCTGATATCCTCCTTCATACTGTTTCCGAATATGCTCGCACGCCCATCTTCCGGCAAAGTCACTATCCGTACAGATTTCAATTTCCCGAATCTTTGGATGCTGCTTTAAAAAATGCTCCAATGCAGGCGGCTTTTTCATTTCTTTTCGGGACTGCCCTTCTTTCGGCGCGCTGATTCCTCCCAAAACAAGCCGGTATTTATCTGCCTTCCCTTCCTCCAATGTCATGTGCGCCAGTGCGTCAATGCAGGCTTCATATACTGCAACCCGGACACTTTCCCCCACCGGGGGAACACAAAATGCATACCGTTTCTCGCTTCCCGCTTGTTCCATTTTAAAGGACTTTCCCTCCTTATCGTAAATCCCGCGTAAAAATGCATACCGGGGAATCCCTTTTTCATCTGTCCCAACAAAAACAGCATTATGATAGGGATCACTCTCATAAAGAATCCCCAATCTCCTGCAATACAGGATAACCGCATCACTGATTCCGCGCTGGTTCAGGTAGTGCCAGACACGCCTGCAGTTCCTGCCTGCCTTTGGAAGCACAAATTCCTTTTTCTTCGGCTCCTCCATTTCCGTCCGCCCGTAAGAAGATTCTTTCCCCGAAAGAAGCGCAACCGCCTCCGGGAAACTCTGGCCGTCCACCTGCATCAGAAAGCGCAAGGCGCTTACCCCTCCGATATCTCTGGATTTCCAGTGCCATTTACTTGTAATCCCATTGATTTTAAAACTATCATGGTCTGTTAGTTCCCATTCGTTGATGATCCTCGTCTTTTTCAGACGGTACGGCTGATTCTCCTGCAGATATTCAAATGCCCGTATCTGCAGGACTACCTGAATCTGTTCTTCGCTTGCCCAGGCCATTACATTACTGTGTTACGGAGCCGCTCTGCCCGGTCTGTCCTTTCCCACGGAAATTCCTTTCTTCCAAAATGTCCGTATACGGCAGTCTGCCGGAAAATAGGGCGTTTCAGACGCAGAGTATCTACGATCTGCTTTGGCGTAAGTCCAAACACAAGAGGGATTGCCGCCGCCAGACAATCATCTGCACAGACCTTCCCTGTGCCAAATGTATCCACCTGTACCATCACAGGCTGCGCCACGCCGATAGCATAGGCAAGCGAAACCTGACACCTGCTGGCAAGGCCGGCTGTCACCATGTTCTTCGCAATGTAACGCGCCATATATGCGCCGGAGCGGTCAACTTTGGAACAATCCTTTCCGGAAAACGCACCGCCGCCATGTGCAGCCATACCTCCATAACTGTCCACCATAAGCTTTCTTCCTGTAAGCCCGGTGTCGGCCTCCAATCCGCCGCAGACAAACCGCCCGGAGGGATTTATAAAAATCTGCGTATCCTCGTCCGGCGGCAAAATGTGAAGCGCCGCAGCCAAAACTTTATTCCTGATTTCATGCTCCAGTTTTTTCAGGTTCTTTTCCTCCGTATGCTGGCAGGATACCACCACGCTGGCAAGACGCGCCGGCCTGTTATCTTCATATTCTACGGTGACCTGTGCCTTACCGTCCGGCAGGATTCCCGTTATATATCCGCTCCGTCTGCAGGCGGCTAATTCCCGGACAATCCGATTTGCCAGCACAACAGGCATGGGCAGCATTTGGGACGTTTCATTGCAGGCATATCCAATCATAATACCCTGATCGCCGGCGCCATTTTCCCAATCTGCCTGACCGGATATAAGTCCTGTGCGTTTCTCCTTTGAATTTTCTACTGCCCCTGCAATATCCAGACTCTGGTTATGGAGCAGGACATTTATCGCAATTCCTTCTGCCGAATATCCCACATCTTCCAATGTTTTTTTTATAATTTCCGGCACATTCGGTTCATAGGTACTGGTAATCTCTCCGGCTACGATGATATTCCCTTTTGTTGCCAGTACCTCGCAGGCTGCCCGCGCCTCACTGTCCTGACTAAGACAGGCATCTAAAATACTGTCGGCGATCAAATCACACAGTTTATCGGGGTGCCCTTCCGTTACAGATTCTGCTGTATAAAATCGTTTCATCTTCTTTTTCTTCCTTTCTTAAAGCAAACAGGATGCACTCTTTTCAAAAAGAACACACCCTGCCATTGCTGCAATATGATTCATTTTTGTTTAATTTCCCGGTTTCTTTCAAACACTTTTCCCTGATATCCCGACGCAGATATTCTAAAGAGCGTCTCACATTCTGCACTTTCCGGGTACTTTCAGACACTTTTTCTAATATACTGTAGCAGATGTTCCGCAACACGTCTAATACCCGGCACTTTCAAACACTTCCTGCCGTCTCTCCTGTACCTGTGCAACGAGGCGTTGCAAAGCCCCGGTTTTCAGACACTTTTCTCTTTCCGGGCTGTCGTTTTTCTTACTGCCACTACAATATTTCTGGCGCCCTGCCATTCATAAGAACAGGTTACCAATGTCAGTACCTGTGCCACGCCCTTTTTATCCGCACCTGCTTCAATCCCAAACAAGCTCTGGGCTTTCGCCTGCCGAATATATTTCTCCAGACCGTCCGGTTCCTGAAACTTTACCTGCTGGAACGGGAACATTTGCACATCTGCTTTTATAACCGCTGTCACCTCGTACTCTGCCATGCCCTCCAGTGTCTGGAAAAACACACTTAAATGACTCCTGCAGTACTCTTGATCCGCATACCGCCCCAGATTCCCGAACATGGCGCCGCTGTTCATGTTATGCCCATAGATGATAAGATTCTTACTTTCAGACACTTCACAGTTCCACTGCAGGAACAGGCTTCCATTCACATCCTCCTCTCCCCGGTAATTCCGCCGCAGATAATATTCCGGCTCGTATTCTTTGCTTTGCAGAACCGGGTAATCAATCCCTGTACCCGGAACGGTAAGCCAACCTCTCACATCAGGATACTTTGCCTTAAGCGCTGCAAGATTAACGCCGGAGACTTCCTCTTCTTTCCCAGCTGGTAAGGGGTTCTCTTCGGGGGAGAAATCTCCCGGAGTTTCCTCCGGGAAATCTTCTTTTAACTGCTCTGCCATCTTCCGGTTCTCCAACGGCAGACAGACCATCTGATAGACTAAAATTCCAGCGCTAATAATAAAAATCAGCAGGAAAACTGCCTGCCAGATCCGGAGTTTATTTTTCTTCATGCTGATTCTTCTTTTTCCTGCGGATTGTTACTACAGCAAACGCTGCTGCGGAAACTGTGCAGACTGCAAGCAGAATCATGGGAACCGCCCGGTTATCCCCTGTCTTTGGCACTGGGATATCCGGAATCTTTGCGTCTTTCATTTCCACTTTCCGAATTTCCATTGTATCTTCCAGTGTGAATTTCACTTCCTCCGCAATCTCATAGCCCTCCGGGGCAGACAGTTCACGCAATATCAGTTCTTCCCCTACGGGCAATTTTTCTATCCTGTGCGGTTTCCCGTCCGTTACCCATTCTTCCAAAATCTCTCCAGCCCTGCCGATCACCTGCAGTGTTGCCCCCGGAAGCTCCTTTCCCGTTGTCAGGTCCGTTTTGGAGATATCCACTTTGGAATATTCATCTTTCATCTCCACTTTCGTCACGCTGCCGTCCTCTCTGACTTCAAACGCCGCATCAGCCGCGGACACATATCCATTTTCAAAGGGAGCCAGTTCTTCATGCAGTGTATAACTTCCTTCCGGCAGCCCATAGACTATATGCGGCTCTTTTTTACTTACCCACTCTTCCACCACATGTTTATCGTTGTCTATAATCTGCAGTTTTGCGCCCTCCAGTTCTTCCCCGGTCGTCGCGTCCGTCTTAGAAAAATGCGTTTCTGTCGGCTGGTTCTCTATTTCCCTCTGGAATGTCAGAGCGTTTATCTCCTGATTCTCATAGACGGCTTCAAACTCCCACACAGTTTCATTCGTAAGATATCCCGGAAGTTTCCTCACTTCCTTCACATAATATTTCCCATGATACAGGTCGCTGTCAAACTGCACCCTGCCCTCAGCGTCCGTTTCCTTTTTCTCCAGCAGGGTATCTTTTTCCACAAGGACATCTCCCTTTAAGGAAACAATATCTTCTCCGGCATAAAGCCCAAATACAACGCCTTCTAACGGCTTCCCGGATACAGAATCTTTCTTATCTGCCGTTACTTCCACTTTCTGGCGCTCATTCTTATAAGAAACACTTTCATATACAACCGCCTGCGTATCATTCCCGGCTGTCAATGTGAACGCTTTCTGTTCCGTATTCAGCACAAAATGCTCCCCTGCTTTCGTTTCTTTCAGATAATAAGAACCAAGAGGAAGGTTATGGACAACAGCCTTTCCTTCCCCGTCTGTCGTAAGCTTCGCCACCAGATCATCTTTTTCAAACCGGACAACCGGATCGCCTTTTTCATCTTTCCTATAATCCGGAGAATAAATGGTATCCTTAGCATAGAGTTCAAACTCTGCCCCCTCTACGCCCAGCTCCTCATATTCAAATTTACGGAACACGCCCATATCAGAATCCGTTCCTGTAATTACATCTTTTATCCTGCCAAATACAGAAGCTGCCTGCTCTAAAATGGATTTCCCGGATACGTCGATAAGCTGCTCCCCGGTTTTTATCAGGGTAAGGCTTCCTACCTGCTCATCATTGGACTGCTCTACTCCTACAATGACTGCCCCCGTATCTGGATCAATCTGATGAGCGGTATCAGAAGAAATGGTAATCTCAATGCTCTTTTGAGGATTCTCTTTATATTCCCCGGCTGTTGTGATCTCCGCAGCGGAAAGGAGATTCTCTCCATCATACAGGGACATTTCATTCCCCTGTCTTACAAATCCTTCCGGTGCCGCTGTTTCTTCAATGCGGTACGTGGAACATTTCAGTTTCTCAGGTGTTACCAAACAGCCCTCGTCATTGGTGGTAAATACACTGATTTTCTCTTTCTTTGGGTACTGAATGACCTGCTCTACATATTCTTCTTTTTCACAATCGAAAATCTTATAAGAAGCTCCTGCTTTTAATACCGGACTTCCGGTCTGAGCGTCCTTTTTCATAATCTTCAGAAGAAATTGAAACGGACGGTCATCAAAAATCCGCCACTGCATCGGCTCTCTGCTGTCCTCCTCCACAGTTACAAGAAATGGAGCTATCTTCTTCAGATTCTTTGGCACCGTACTTTCCTCAACCACATACAATCCATAGGGAAACTCCGGGCTGACGGCATATCCTTTGGCATCGGTCATCAATTCCGGTACGAGAACTTCCTTTCCCTTTTCATAGGTAACTGCCGCTTTCTCACCTGAAAAATCATAGTTCCTGAAATCGTCTGCAACAAATGCAGAACCATTTGCCGGAGCAAGTTCCCCGCTTTTTACTTTGGATAAACTGCTTACCAGATAGACGGTAAAACCTGCGCCCTTTACCAGGTCTGCTTCTGTCTGTTCTCCGTCCTCACTAATCTTAATCAGCTGGAACGCCTGTTTCTTCACCTGTTCGCTGACAGTCAGGTCTCGTGTTACTTCTGCCTGCTCCTGCCCCTCATAGGTGACGGTGACATCATACTGCGCCATATCCAGCGTATATCCTTTTGGCGGTGTGATTTCTTTTACATACATCTTTCCCAGATACAGTTCCGTAAAATCCAGTGATCCATCTTTTTTAATCACACCCTGCGTAATCAGGCTGCCCTTTCTAAACAGAACGCCTGTCTTTCCGTCCGGATGTACGATATCCTCTTTTGCATACAGCCCATAAACCGCCCCGGCCAGAGCGCTGTCGCCCTGCGGCAGGAACTTTTCTGTTTCCCTGTCTGTCTTATGGATATGAACGGAGCCTGTCACTCTCTCGTCATAGCCGGTAACAGCCGCCGTCTTTCCTGCCTCTACATCTACCTTATAAATATCCGGATTCCGCACATAATTCTTCGGCGCGGTAATTTCCCTCACATAAACACATTTAAGCGCCGCGTCAAAATAATCACTGACTGCCTTTCCATCCGCGCCAGTAGCCGTCATTGTCAGGAACAGGTTTTCACACTTTTTATCGGTATAAATACCATAAACTGCCCCGGCCAGCGGATTTTTGGTATCCATGTCCTTTTTTACAAGCTCTATTCTCGCCATTTCCAGCCAATCCACTTTGAAACTTACCGGAGACGCTGATTCCGACTCAAAAACACCGATATCCTGCTGCTCATTTCCTGTTGTCAGCACCAATGTTTTCCATGTCTCCCGGATTGAGCCGTACAGATTTCCCGAAGCATACTTTCCTGTCACGCTCATCAGTGCGGACAAGTAAAAGGTATCGCCGCCATAAATACGGAGTTTCCCATTTGTAGCGGAAGTCTCTTTTGTAAGATTATGGCATGTCACATCTTTGGGCACAGTCACTGTGATATAATTTCTGTGATCCCCATTTAATTTGATATTCGATGTTTTTTGGATCTCTCCATTACGGACAGCTTTCACGTCCGTTTTCGATAAGGAAAGCTCGCCTTTCGGCGGCTTTTCCATTCCGAACAGGTGATTGATATATGCAATGACTCCTGCCCCTACCAGATCATTATAAGCACAGCCTGCGAATCCATTCTCACCTGCGTAAGCGTAGCTTGCCGCAATGTGGGTATATACATATCTCTCATTTGCGCTTTTCCCGGACAGGTAAGAACCCGTAATATCCCCGGCGCCGCCATACCCATAGTACAGGACTTTCTGCAGATTCTCATTGGAATCCAGCACCTTCGCCACATACTCTCCGCTGGGCGGTGTTGCCTTATGAGACTGCAGGCAGTATGCAATCTTTCCGTTCACACGGAACTTACAGGTCAGATAATTCCCAAGATAGGACGGATACTGAATATCCTCGCCCTTTTCCAGATGTACTGCAGACCTTGCTGCTCTGGATAAAGACAAATCTGCCGCAGACAGGATCATAATATTTCCATTCTCAATATCTTCTTCTAACTGCTCCAGTGTCTTTTTCGTATCCGATTCATTGGTACTTGTAACGCTTACCTCCGGCATCGTTTTGCTTTCAGGTTCCGAATGATCTTCCGGATCCGTATTTTCTTTCTGCTTCCTGCCGCCATTATCCTCTGCATAGGCGCTCCCTTCGGTATCCGTCAGGACAATCTTCCGGGAAATCACATAACTGTCTCTTTGGTCTTTCGGGACGACCCGATATCTGGCAATGTATGTGCCAGCCTGTTTAGGCTGATAAGAGCCTCCTCTTTCCGATTCAACAGACTCCAACGTAACTGTTTCTTTAGACGCATCATAATGGATTCCCTCCATACAGGTTTCCGCTGTAAAAGATGTGTCATTCACACTTTTCGTAATATCTTCGGCAGTAATATCCGTTTCCTTATCCTCATGCGCATAGGTCATGCTCCCGACAGAACTCAGTCCCATCAAAACTGCAAGCCCCATCGCTATAATTCTTCTTTTTGTTTTTTTCAATTTCGCTGCATTCTCCTTTCCACTCATCTGAGCGCTTTCTATACTTTTTTACAAAAACACATTCCCTGTATTTCACTGTTTCCAAGACAGAAAAAGCCGCAGAGAATTTTCTCCCTGCGGCCTACCTTTCCCGATGTTCTTTTTTACATCCCTTTTTTCCTCTCTTCTCCTGCTCTGCGGCATTGATTTCTTTCCGGGTACGCTCTACCTCTTCCAGAATCTGCCCGGTGGGAATACCATTCTGCCTGCACCCCTCCAGAATCCCTTCCAGATAGAATTGTGACGGTCTTGCCGGAATACTTTTATACGGCTCATTGATGGTATATACCATCACTTCCCGCTTCTTCCCCTCTTCATTGGATACGCAGATCATCTCTTTGCCGTACAAATGCGGATAGCCCTCATACAGATCCAGGCTGCTCTCACAATCCGGTGTAATCTTCCACAGCACGCCGTCCACATGGCTTCCCTCTTCCGGCAAAATAGTCGCCACGCCTCCGCCAGAACTTCTTCCCCGGAACGCCAAACGGTAATTCTCCAGCCGGACATTTTCCACCACTTCTGCTTTCGGACACCGGAATTCCATTTGATCTAAATTCATGTTGCTGCCATAAGCAAAATAGAACTGCTCTGTCATCGTCCTCACCTCCCTCCTATCTCGCCTCCCCTGCCTTTTTCCTTTTCAGGCACTCATAACTGTCCTTATCATACCGCCATGCCTTATCTCCTTCCAGATTGCAGAGCAGATGTTCCCGGACATTTTTATACTCCGGTCCGATTAAACCGAGCCGGAGCAGGAATGTCCGAAAGGTAAAACAGGGATTTTCTGTGATCTCCGTTTTCTTTGCATGGGTACATTTCTGGTTAATTGCCTGTGCGGAAATGGCAAGCGCAAGGACAATATTCGCCCGCACTTTTCCGGCATGAAGCGTGCTTTCAAAACATCTCCACTCCAACGTGCCTTTGGAGAACACTGCATGCAGATTTAACGCATAGTACCGGGTCCAGTTATAATGCTGGGAACTCCCATCCCTGCCTTCATACCATGCTTTTTTCAGTTTTTCCATTGAAATCGTACTGTTCGGCATACGCCGGATCTTTTCAAGCACTGCCGGACGGACTTTCTGACAGTATGTATCCTCCCGATCCGGCTGCACTTTCAGCGCCTTGAACAGTATATCCTCTTTAGAATACATAATCGACAATGCATTCTTCAGGCTTTTTGCCGTATGATTTCCTGCATCTACGTGGACGTGCTGCCCGCAGGAGCTATTCGTCTTAGCCCCATGATTCCTAAGACAGCGTACCACTTTCTGCAGTTTCTCCATTTCTGAATATTCCAGTTTGGGAGTAACCATCTCCGTCTTGTACTCCGAACTGGTTTCTATATAGACTCCCCGATATTTCCGCTCTGCGTTAATACTGGAATCATAGGCAAACTTCCACTTCTTTCCCTCCGGATCCCGCACACTCCAGACCTCATAAGTTCCTCCATCATACTTCGGTGTATGATGAAACAATTCCCCCACCACTTCCGCCGCGCGTTTCCGGGTAATCCCTGTCATCTCAATCTCCGTACCGAAATACTGGTCTCTTAAATCAATAGAACATCCCTGCCTTTCCTATATTTTTTACTCTTTTTCAGTCTGCAGTTCCTGATGGACGCTGGATAGATTCCTGCCAATCGCCTCAATGACCGTCACAGTTACCCCGTTTCCTGCCTGCTTATAAAGCTGTCTGTCTGAAGTATCCTTTTCCATGACGTCAATCTGTTCGTCATAATACCCCTGCAGCCGCAGACACTCCCTCGGCGTCAGCCTGCGGATTCTGCCGCGATAGATAACTCCATGCCAGTCTGTGGCTGTAATCGTAAACATGGACTCTTCTGCCTCCTTTACCCTGCGCCCCTGCTGTCTGGTCTTTTCTTTTGCAGGTGTCAGGATGGCTCTTGCTCTGCTCTCTTCCAGCACGCCGGAACTCTCCCCTCTGTGGTTGAATACGCCTGCGTCCTGCCGGGTATGGATACATCTTGCATGCTCCGTCACCTGCGGCGGATAGGAAAGATCGACAAAGTGCAGCGTTCCCTGCTGGCTCCCGGTAGTCAATGTATGAGCAATCTCATGTCCCACGCGGCCCCGCCTTGTATTCATGGTGGCATACCCCAGGTCAATACTGTCGCCCGGATACGCCATTTTAAATCCAGCCTGCGTTGCCTCTTTAATAGGAATTCCCATACTATAAAGTCCGGTCTTTCCACCCATACCCCCGGCGCTTGACATAAGCGTACAGCTTACTCCGTCCGGATGGTAGACTCTTTTTCCCTGACTGCCTTCGCAGACTTGTATAAGAGCCGCTCTGTTTGCTCTTTGGACAGGTAATATTTTCCCGGCACATCTTCCATCAAGATATCCGATAAGATACACTCGTTTTCTTGACTGTGGGACTCCGAAATCCTTGCTGTTAAGCACTTTCCATTCCACATGATACCCCAGTTCATGAAACGTACTGAGGATGGTGTAAAACGTCCTCCCTTTGTCATGCGATAAGAGTCCGGGTACATTTTCAAGCAGAAAATATGCAGGGCGCTTATCTTTAACCAGTCTGGCAATTTCAAAGAAAAGCGTTCCTCTGGCGTCTGCGAATCCTTTCCTCTTTCCGGCGATGGAAAATGTCTGACAAGGAAATCCTGCACATAACAGATCAAAATCTGGTACGCTTCCTGTTTCGATGCTTCTTGCGTCATTACAATACCACTCCCCTTCCGTTGCAAACAGAGCCCGGTAGTTCTGGTCCGCATGAACGTCTAATTCACAATGCCCGACACAGACAAAACCTCCGGCTCTCCTAAGCCCTTCACGAAATCCGCCGATTCCGCTGAATAAATCAAAAAATCGAATAATTTCTCCGGCTATCAGCCTCCTTTCTTACACAAAAATATACCATCGGCAGTTTTGGAACATACAATGGCACGAAAACAGGAGCGGCATGGTTTCTGCCACACCGCTCCTGTAATCTCACCCGCCCCTATTCCTTTATATCTTCTGTTTCCATATCTGCTGTGGGATTCCCGGACGCTTCCTCTTCCGATTCCTTTTGCGTCTCTTCTCCCTCCGGTTCTTCCTCCATGACAGCCTCTTCTTTAGTCTCTGCCATCTCAGCCTTTTCGATTTCCTCAACAGCCTTTTCGATGATTTCAATTAAGAAATCCTTCTGCTTGCAGCCTTTCTTTGCCAGTGCTGTTTTGAATCTTGCAAATAATTCCTCTGATACCTGTACCGCCAATGTCCTTACTGCCATGCTGACCTCTCCTTTTCTCTCCATAAAATGTTCTTCTATTGCCTGTTGAATAAATTGCTGTGTGCTGATTTCCCTCCGCTCGATTTCCTGCCGTACTTTCGCATGCAGTTCCAGAGGAATCTTTCCACATATGTTTTTCATCTCTGCCATTTGGGTATCTCCTTTCTTTTTGTTACACCCAACATACTCCAAAAATGCATACATATCTATTCACAATACCCAACAAATATCAATATCGGAAACGAAGCAGACTACATAAAATAAATTACTTCTTTCAGTAGGCATTCCCCCTTTCAAAAAACAAGGCTATTCTTCCTGCAGCATAGAAATAAAATCCAGCACCTGACCGGGAAGTTCCCCCTGTAAATCCTGCGTCGCTTTATGTGCTGTTCTGCCACAACTCAGCTCTTCCCGAACAGCTTGCCGGATCACCTCTTCCAGATAACCAGCTTCCCTTTCTTTTAAGATTGCCCGCACCAGAAAGCCATTCTTCTGCCCCTCCGGAATATTCTGCAGCATTTCCCATGCCCTGCGGTGCTCCGGGTTGTCCATGTTGGGGCGGAAAGAGAACACCGGGCGTCTCACTGCTTCGACATCTGCCCTACAAGCCTTTCATACCCGGCAGCGTTGGCATGGACATCTGTCAGGTAAATTGCCCGGCACAGCCCGTCCTGTGGCTTTACATGGCGTTTTAAAATAGCCGCTCCCCCTCCCATGAATATGGACGGAATCGCTCTCAGATCAAATCCAGCCTCCATAATGGCAGACAGAATCCGTTCTGTATAGATACGCCCATGCCGCAGGATTGTCTCCTTTGCATTCTGGTTCATGCTGCAGGAGCTGCCAGCCAGAACACGTTCCACCTGAACCTCGGTTACAGACAGTCCGCTGCTCCTTCGCACCTGCTCCATAATCTCATCAATGCACCGGATCACTCCCAGCTCCAGGCTGCGGCATGTAGCTGCGTTTGGAACAGCATTGTCAAGGCGCATCAAATCCAGCGTCCAGCCTCCCAGATCCACAAGCAGGACAGACGGTTCTCCATTGATATACTCCGGGTGCAGAGCCAGGGCAGAGTACCCTTGTGGAAACAGTTTCACATCTTCAATCAATATTTCATAGTATTCTTTTTCATATTGGAACACCAGCGGCTGTTCTTTTCGCAGCAAGTATTCCTTAAACAGCCGCTTTTCCCTCCCAAATCCGGCAAGCGGGAGTCCGGCTGCAAGAACAACCCTTGTCTTTCTCCCGGCTTTCCGGTAACGTATTTCCTGCGCCATTGCCGCCATTGTCAGCAGATAATAATTGGGGTTTGCAGTCTTATCCTTTAATAAGGCCTGGCGTCCCGTACCGCAGACATAATATTTCCCCTGATACTGCAGAACATTCTGCATGGTATACGGCTCATATTCATAAGCCGTAATTCCGGTCGGGAACACAATATTTTTCCCTTTCATGGCATAATAGCCATGATCGATTCCGATTACCATAAATGTCACATCCTCTCTTATTAAAATTGCGGAAACAAAACTGGAAAATCCGGGCAGTCCTGTTCCGGGAATATGTTCTTTTCCAGCTGGTCAGGGATCTCATTCCTGCCCTTTCTGGCTTTGCTGACAGGCTGCAGGCTTATACTGCAGATTTCCTCTGTCTACTGTGGCATGTTTTTGAATACAAATTTCCCCTTTTTCAGCCAGATGCAAAGTTTTGTTATAGATTTCCTCTGTCAGGAACCTCCGGCAATATGCCCCCGGACTTCCCATCTCTGTTTGTGTACCGGTAACTAAAAACTCAATCATATGTCTGGTCTGAGCCTGAAACCGCCGCTCACAAAGCATGGAATCCCCTTTCACATAATCTGAACCTTGAGTCTCTCTGGCTACTGCCAACAATTCATAAATACTGATATTTACTTTTCCCATGACCGCCCCTCTTTCCCTCTAACAAAAAAGCAGACATTTCCTTAAAAGGTATTTGCCTGCTTATTACAAAACAATTATAAAATTTTCCTGCATTATCTTTCTATTCCTCCACGTTCTTTACTTCTTTTTTTCTTCCCCTGTCTCTCTTTCTGATATTTATGGGCTTCCCTTTTTCCCTCTTCTACCAGCTTCTTCAGTTCCGGCAGACTTGGATTCCATATGGCTGCAAAAGCCGGACAATTGATATCATGTTTTTGAATAAATTGCTTACCCGCCTTTGGATATACCACCACCGCCTCTGGGGGATTGAGCGGATACTCTATCATGGGGTGATATCGGATGTCCTGCAGCAGTTCTTTTTCCACTATTTTCATTTCAGCATCTGTATAATCCCTGTAGACGCTTCTTCCTGTCAGTTCTTCATATGCTTTAGATGCTGCATAGTTAAAACTTTCAAACTCACAATATCCATACTGTTTTACCGCAGCCAGGGAATCCGGATTCGCCAGAGCTGCCATATAAATATCTTTTCCCTGCGCGATCAGCCATGCCCTGAAATCAATAAATCCGTCATCGGAACATCCCATTTCTTTTATAAGCGCAGCGACTGTCCAAAGGCCGTATTTATTTGCCGCTTCCTTATATCCCATCAGGATAAGGTGGAACTTTAGTACCTGTTCCGGCGGCAGCCTGCAGAGTCTGTTCTTCATCCACCGGGCCGCCCATACCATATCCTGCCCGCAGTGTTCTTTCATTTCTTCTATCAATTTCCAAAAATGTTCTGGATTCATTTCAGTAATGTTCTTTTTATTCAGTGCTATATCCTCCTTGTATTGTTCTTACATCAAGCATAGTCAGCTGATTGAAGTCAACATATTTTTATCGTTCTGGCTGGTATTTTTTGGCTGGCTTCTTCTCCGCTGTTTCTTCCGGCAACGGACACATATCTTCAAACAGATAATTCATGGAATCTTTTACTTTTTCAAAGGACATGTATTCCGGCATTGTCAGCACAATCTCTATCCCATCTACATAGGATTTTTCTCCCTCTTTATGCCTGTATTCATAGGCATCTCCCCAATATCCGTCTCCCCCTGTATGATACGTTTCCCTTCTGTCTCCCACATCAATAATATATCTTGCCGTATCCACACCGATTGGTCTCTGCTCCACCTTCTGTCCTTCATACATGCAGCCTTTCATATAAATATCAATTGCTGTTCGAGGAGCCATATAAATCTCGATGACTCTAAATTTATGCTTTTCACAATCCGAAGGTATTGTCGCCTCTGATTCTTCGATGACCAGTCGAGTCTCAAAATACTCCGGGGGGGGTTATACGCTGCAACCAGTTTATTTAGTCTCTCTTGTGGCACTGTTTCCATATAGTAGGGATCTCCCACTACAATCCGTTTAGGACTTTTTACTTCGAAGACCTCTTTACGGAGTATCTTGGGATTAAATTCTTTGTTTTCTTTCATTAATTTATTTCACCTCTTTCCTTGCATTATGGTATAAAAAAACGTAAACGCAAAATGTCAAGGTACTCGCTATTTTGCGCTTACAAAAAAACTGGTATGAGATGACTTTATCTCTCATACCAGATACCAATACTTTCTACATTTTATCGTCCATTTTATTTTCCTGTGAAATCTTTTTCAACGCTGGTTACAAATGCATTTTTATGATGAATTTTATTACAGTATACTATTACTTATATTTTCCATTCAATCAGTTCATGTGCCGGATATGCTGATAGAATAGCTGCTCCAACCGATGGGGCTAAAGAACCGTAATTAGATAAAATCATTGGACAATCTAATAGCGTATAATTTAATTCACTATACGTCGGCTTTATATACGGCCATGCTTCTTCAATAAAGCAAGTCATTTTCCCTGAAAATATTATCAAACCAACATTCAACAATTTTGTAATTGTATCTACAGCCCATCCTATATAGTACCCCAAGGTTCTCATTCTTTTATTGTATTCTTCCTCGTCATTTTTTTTAAGTTCAAAAATGTCTTGTCTTATTTTTTCAGAAGTTATTTTTCGAAATTCCTTTCTTTTCATTTTAAATACATCATGTATGATTAAATGCTCTAAGCATTCTTTTGCTCCACATGTACAAACTTCTCCCATATCATCATCTTTACACTCAATATATCTCGGAACTTGTATATGCCCTAACTCTCCACTATAATTGTGACATCCTCGTATTAATCTATTATTCAAAATTAATCCACATCCTATTCCAGACCCTAAGTAAAAACAAGCAATATTCTTTTTACTAAAATAATTATAATTTATATTATCTATATGATAAAGAGAAAACTTTTCACATACAGCCATTGCTTTTGCATTATGATCGATAACAAATTCTATTTTTCTTTGTTTCAAAGCATTCAAGATCTCTGGACCTAATAGCATCTCACGCGATACATTCTTCATATAATCTAAATTGTGCGAACGAACTATTACCTGTTTTTCTGAATCTATAGAACCTGTAAATGCAATACCAATACTTATAACACTAGGTAAAGATTCCTCTTCTATAGAAATATCATACAATTTAATAATATCCTTTATTATTTTTTTTAAGAATATCTCCAGCTGTGTTCTTTCTTCTGGTGTCTCAAAATATTTATATCCATAAGGTGTTATATTGTTCTTTTTCATAAAAAAATCTTGTTGAAATACGTTATATTTTTCGCATAAATTAACAAATTTTTCCTTACTAATTGCATTATAATTTGCATCAGTTATAGTCAATTTACAATGTGAACCTCCAACACTAATTCCACACATATAAAATCTTTCTCTATTTATTCTCAAACTGGGTTCTGTATTGATAAATTTTTTTTCTTCCAGATACTCTAACTGTTTTACTAAAGTTTTAAATGCTACATTAACCTCCTTTGCCAATACTGTTTTTTCAATCCCCGGTTTACATCTTATTGCATTAAGGATGTCTCTATTATCACTATTAATATTAAACAATCTTTCATCCATTTATATCATATCTCCTTAAATTATATTATGATTTCCATACAAAAGGCGGTAGCAAATTTTATCCGATAATTTGTTACCACCTTCTAAACTATAATTATCATATTTTTTACCTCGCTTCATATATTTATTCATACTGCAATGTCAAAGTAGAGGAAGCTTACTTTTTACAGAATCAACTTAAATATCTGTTTTGTTCTTCTGCCACATTTGCAGGCGGAATTACTGAACTGTTAAATAACTTATAGCTATTCCCTCCTTGTAATTCCAATTCTTTCATCCTGTACGCATGATCTAACTCCATCTGTCTCATCTTTCTTTCCTGTTCATTCGCTTCTGTCTTCGAAATGGATTGATCATACTTTTGCTCCTTATATTTTAGCAAAAAATCAAAAAACATTTTCAGCATTGGTCTCCCATAATAAATTATATTAACTAGAGACGCAACAATCAAAAATATTATAGCCTCCGAGTTTCCAAACACAGCACCCGAAAAAATCATTCCGCCAAAACTTCCTATGACAGGAATAGGGGATGTTCCTTTTGTTATAATGCCATTCTCTACGGTGATTGGTAACGTATCTTGGCAGTCAGAAACTTTTTCGGGGTACTTACTTTTTTTCTCAACATATGACCACCTCTTCCTCATTTACATTGCACATATTTTCCATTTATAGTATAACATTTTTGTGCAAGATGGTCAATAGAAAATTGTATTTTTTAATCGTATATCCCAATTTTTTAATTTACTTTTACAATTCACAATTTTCCTATAAGCAAATGTCATATTGGTTATTTCTTTTTCTCGTACCAGATATCAATGTTTTTCCTACACTATACACATATTTTTTCTATTACTTATCTATCAGTACCTATATTCTTTTGACTGCCACTGCGTGAAGATTCCAGCATTGACATCCATGCCCCCAGTGATCAGAAAACCGATTGACGATTATCCAGAATACAAGAAATCTTACAAAAGTAAAGCCAACTAACACCCCGCAAAGCGGCTCAAGGCTTGACATTGGCTCGATTTCTTATAAATGGTAATCGAGCCAATCAAAAGCGGTTCTCGTATCCAGAATATAGATTTCCATTGTTGGTTCTTCCACAAACATAGTATTTGGAATTAATACCCGTTCGGGGAATTCAGTATATCAGCATTTATAAAATTATTTTCTATCATATACTAAAATTTGCGGATGAACCTCATTGCTCCGAAATCATGGTTTCTTTACTCGGTTCTTCCGTAATTATCCGTTTTGTAGCTTCCTATATTATCAAATATGTAGTATACTTAACATATCAAACGAGATGAGGAGGCTGTCAAATGCCAGGTTCACACTGTACCTTATGTATAGATAGTTTTTATCC
>CAJTEW010000001.1 GCA_910575605.1 Lachnospiraceae bacterium | reverse complement strand
TTCCCGAAGGGCTGCTTTTTGTGGGGAATCTTTTTTTCTTGCCATAAAATAAACCTCCAAACTGAGTAATTTTATCTTACATCAGTTTGGAGGTTTACACAATCTTTAGGATACTCCCGCCATTGCTAAACGTCTAGTCTCCGTTGACAGTTAGATCACCACAGTATTGCCCCGCTTACGTGAACCTGATTTCTGCTTCGTGCTGCGTTCTGCAGCCATTTCAATAAACATCTTATATTTCTCTGGTATACTCCTTAAGCCACTCCCTCTCATCTTCATTTAGATGCGGAGCTACTATCTCATACACCTTCGCATGATATTCATTTAATTGCTTTTTATCTTCTTGAGTAAGCATCTCCACCTTAACCGCATCTAAGTCAATCGGTACATAGGTAATTGGCTCAAAGTAGAGAAACTGACCGTAATCAGTCTTTTGTCCTTCGCGTATAAGCAGCTCATTTTCCGTACGGATACCATGTGAGCCTTCAATATAGATTCCCGGCTCATCAGTAATTATCATGCCTGCTTCTAATGTTGCACGTTCTCCTTCACGTACCTTGATACGGAAGCCGCAGGGTGCTTCATGGATGTTCATTAGGTAGCCTACACCGTGTCCGGTTCCGTGATTGTAATCAATTCCTCGTTCCCATGCGGGCATTCTTGCAAGAATATCAAGATTAAAGCCGCAGGTTCCGTAAAGGAATACTGCCCTTGCAAGCCGCAGGTTACAAAGAAGTACGGTTGTAAAGTCCTCTTTCATGCGGTCTGTAAGCTCTCCAAAGGCAAAGGTTCTTGTAATATCTGTAGAGCCTTCCATATATCCGCCGCCTGTATCAGTAAGGAAAAGCCCGTCAGTTACAACTGGGACGTTTGTTTCCGGTGTTGCAGAATAATGGACAATAGCGCCATGCTCTCCAGAGCCGCAGATTGGCTCAAAGCTCTGCCACAGATAACCCTCCTGCTCTTTACGGAATTCCTCCAGCTTTATAGCAGCGCTGATTTCGGTAACCTCAGTTTTACCGACATTTTTCTTAAGCCAGTACATGAATTTTGTGACAGCAACTCCGTCTTTTTCATGGGCCTTGATAATATTTTTAACCTCTGTATCATTTTTCATGGCCTTCATAAGCACAGAAGGATTGGCCTTTTCTACAACCTTTGCATCCTTTGGAAGATTGTTATAAAGAGCATAATTCAGTCTTGCAGGATCAACCCATATAGTACTGTCAGAAGGAAGTGCTTTTACATCTTCATAAATAGCATTATAAGGACGCAGAGATACGCCGGCCTCTGAAAGCTTTTCTTTCATTTCTCCAGTAAGCTTGCGTTCATTTACATAGAGCTTCATATCTTCCATTGTGACAACTGCATAAGACAGAAGAAGAGGGAAATATTCGATGTCATTACCGCGCAGGTTTGTTGTCCAGCAGATATCATCGAGAGATGCCATAATATGTATGGTACACTTTTCTTTTTCCATCTCTGCACGGATACGGCCAAGCTTGTCTTTCGTGCTCTCCCCGGTATATTCCTCGCCAAGTGCAAATGCTGATTCTTCAGAAAGAGGCGGGCGCTCTTTCCAGATATGGTCAATTAAGTCTTCGGAGTAATCAATGCTTCCGTTCTTTTTAGAAACTGCCTTTTCAAGCTCCTGTCCGGTTCCCATTGCCACAACACGGCCGTCAAAGCCCAATTTTCCGTTTTCAGGAAGGATTTTTCCGATGTATTCTTCTACAGTCGGAACTTTCTTTTCACCCATTTTAAACAGAGTGACGCCGCTTCCCTCAAGCTGCCTTGCCGCTTGGATAAAATAACGTCCGTCCGTCCACAGACCGGCCTCCTTTTGTGTAATCACAGCGGTTCCTGCGGAGCCCGTAAAACCTGTGATAAATGCTCTTGCCTTAAAGTGTTCCCCAACATATTCGCTCTGATGATTATCGTCTGTGGGAACAAGATATACATCGTATCCACGTTCCTTCATCAGAGCACGAAGAGCAGCAATTCTTTCTGGTACATTCATGATAAAAAACCTCCTTTATTTTTAAATGCCTAAAATTGGAAAGAAAGATATGTATTGCGAAAGGCATTTGTCTAATATAGAATTTTAACATATTTATTTGCAAAATAACAGGAATAATTATATAATTATCAGGATGAAAGGAAATCAAAAAATGTTAAAGGAAAAAAAATATTTTTTATTTGATATTGACGGAACGATTGCCATTGATGATATCCTGTACGAGGGCAGTAGGGAACTGCTTGCTTATATTGATTCTATAGGCGGCCGTTCTTTTTATATCACCAATAATTCCACAAAAAGCCGGAAAGACTATGTGTACAAATTTAAAAAGTGGGGTATTGATACAGTGGAAGCACAGTTTATGACTGCTTCTTATGCAGCCTGCCGTTATCTGAAAAAGTATTACAGTGGCAGGAAGCTGTTTGTTCTGGGAACCCCTTCTTTTGAGGAGGAGTTAAGAGATTACGGGCTTATAGTTACGAAGAAGGCAGAAAAGGATGTGTCCTGTGTTGTGGCAGGTTTTGATAGGACTCTTTCTTATGAGAAGATAGAGGCCGCCTGTGAGCTTTTGTTTCGTCCGGGGGTGGACTATGTGGCGACGAACCCTGACCTGCGCTGCCCTGTTTCCTATGGCTTTGTGCCGGACTGCGGCGGAATCTGTGGAATGCTTAAGAGTACAACGGACAGGGAACCCTGTTATGTGGGGAAGCCAAATGCAGAGATTGTAAGACTCTGTACGGAGCAGGTAAATGCAAAGAAGGAAGAGGTGCTTGTTGTGGGAGACAGACTGTATACGGATATTGCCTGTGGAATTAATGCGGGAGTGGAGACAGCCCTTTTATATACTGGAGAGGCAAAGCCAGAGGATATAAAGGATACAAAATATGTGCCGGATTATACGTATCAGAATATTCTTGGGCTGTATGAAGATTTTGTAAGAGAAAGGAAGATATCTAATGGACCAGAAAGGTAAGTGGAGGCGGCCTCTTCTCATGCTTGCCGCAGAATTTTTGATTCTTGCTTTAGAAACAGTAAGGGAGCTTACAACCTTTGTTGTAACACGGTATTGGATTTCCGCGAAAAAGTGGGAGGCAGCAGAGGGAAAATGTCGTATCGTGTTTTTAAGTGACCTTCATAACAGGATGTATGGAAAGAATAATGATAGACTGTTTGAGGCCATTGCAAGACAGAAGCCGGATATTATACTGGCAGGCGGGGATATGCTGGTGGGAAAGAACGGGCATGATTATCATCCGGCATCGGAATTTGTAAAAAGGCTTCCTTCTATCTGTCCGGTTTACTATGCAAACGGAAATCATGAGCAGAGGATGAAGGAGCATCCTAAGGATTATGAGCAGTCTTACAAAGAATATAGGGCCGGACTTATAAAAGCCGGGGTTCACTTTTTGGAAAATACATCCGCAGAGTTTATGTGTAAAGATGTTTCTGTTAGAGTAACGGGACTGGAAATCCCGGACAAGGGTTATGCAAAGGTAAAAAGAAAGGGACCGGATATTAAAACTGTGGAGGCATGTATCGGGGAGTGTGACAGGAAATCCTATCAGATTCTTCTGGCTCACAATCCTGCTTATATGAATATTTATTTGAAGTGGGGAGCGGATCTGGTGCTGTCTGGGCATTTCCACGGAGGTGTCGTAGGGATTCCAGGCTTTCGGGGAGTGATTTCACCGGGCTTTGAGCTGTTCCCTAAATATTCCGGGGGATATTATAAAAAAGGGACACAGGCAGCTGTTGTAAGCAGAGGGATTGGGAATCATACGATTCCGGTCCGGCTGTTCAATTCAGCAGAAATTATTGTATTGGAATTCTAAGGGTTGTGAAACAGACTAAAATCTTGTATAATATGTAAGCTGCGACTTAGACAGGCGGAGGGCACATATGGGAATTCCGGTAAAATTACAGGTGTTTGAGGGGCCACTGGATTTACTTTTACACCTGATTGATAAAAATAAAATAGATATTTATGATATTCCAATCGTAGAGATTACAAACCAGTACATGGAATATATCCGGGAGATGGAAAAAGAGGATTTGAATATAATGAGTGAATTTCTTGTTATGGCGGCAACCCTTCTGGATATCAAATGCAGGATGCTTCTTCCAAAAGAACTTAATGAGGAAGGCGAGGAGGAAGACCCACGGCAGGAGCTTGTGGCCCAGCTTTTGGAATATAAGATGTACAAATATATGTCCTATGAGCTTAAAGACCGCCAGATAGAAGGGGAGCGGTCCCTGTACAAGGCACCCACTATTCCTGAGGAGGTTCTTTCCTATGTACAGCCGGTTGATTTAGATGAGCTTTTAGGGGACCTTACACTGGCAAGACTGAATAACATTTTCAAGGATGTAATGAAGCGGCAGGCGGATAAAATCGACCCTGTCCGCAGCAAATTCGGAAAGCTTGAGAAGGAAGAGGTAACACTTCCTGAGAAGCTTCTGTATGTTACAGAGTACGCTAGGGAGCATAGAAGCTTTCTTTTTAAGGAGCTTTTAGAAAAACAGAGTTCAAAGGTGCAGACTGTGGTGACATTTCTGGCAGTTTTGCAGCTCATGAAGGAGGGTATTATTTCTATTTTGCAGGAACAGCCCTTTGATGATATTCTAATCACATCAACCTTATAAAGTATGAGAGTGGGAAAGGTAATATGGAACAAGTGGAGATTAATAAACTGGAGAGTATCATAGAAGCAGTCCTGTTTACGATGGGGGAATCTGTGGAACTTAGTAAGATTGCTGCCGCCATAGAGCATGATGAAGCGACAACAAGAAGGCTGATTCATCAGATGCAGGATAAATACAGGGCAGATAACAGAGGAATACATATTATTGAGCTTGAAGATTCCTTTCAGCTTTGTACAAAAGTAGAAACATATGAATATCTGATTCGTGTTGCAAAGCAGCCGAGAAAATATGTGCTTACAGACGTGCTTTTGGAGACTCTTTCTATTATTGCATACAAGCAGCCAGTAACGAAGCTGGAGATTGAGAAGATACGGGGGGTAAAATCCGACCATGCGGTTAATAAGCTGGTGGAATATAATCTTGCGTGCGAGGTGGGAAGACTTGATGCACCTGGAAAGCCTATACAGTTCGGGACAACGGAGGAATTTCTTCGAAGATTTAGTATCCATTCCGTAGATGAGCTTCCCAGCATGAATCCGGAGCAGGTGGAAAGTTTCAAGGCAGAGGCAGAGGAGGAGATTCAACTCAAGCTCAATGTATAAATCAGGAGAATGTATCATACATTGCTAGTAATACGGTAATGTAGGTGCGAGAAATGAAAAGAAGATGGATGAGTATAATCAGTCTGGTATGTATCCTGTCCGTGTGGATGTACCGCGTCCCCGTGAAGGCACAGGAGACGGTGAGCGAACCAGCACAGCTTTACGCCCAGTCGGCGGTTCTTATGGATGCGGACAGCGGGCGTATTTTATTTGGGAAAGAGGAAGATAAAAGACGGCCCATGGCCAGTACGACGAAGATTATGACGTGTATTTTGGCGTTGGAGCATATGGAGGAAGGGCAGACAGTGGAGGCTTCCACCTATGCGGCCAGACAGCCGCAGGTGCATCTAGGAGTGAGGAAGGGAGAACAGTACTATATCCGTGACATTCTTTATTCCCTGATGCTTGAGTCCCACAATGACAGTGCAGTAATAGTGGCAGAAGGCATTGCCGGGACAGTGGAAAAGTTTGCCGTTATGATGAATGAAAAGGCAGAAGAGATTGGGTGCAGGGACACTCATTTTGTTACTCCTAACGGGCTTGACGGAAAGGATGAGGGAGGAGTCCATTCCACAACTGCGGCAGATCTTGCCAGAATTATGAAATACTGTATTATGGAATCACCTAAAAAGGAAGAATTTCTTGAGATTACAAGGACAGGAAGCTGGCAGTTTTCCAATCTTGATGGGAACCGCTCCTTTTCCTGTAATAATCATAATGCATTTTTAGGAATGATGGAGGGAGCCTTATCTGGAAAAACTGGGTTTACGGCAGATGCAGGTTACTGCTATGTAGGAGCTCTTAAAAGAGATGGAAAAACCTTTATCGTTGCTCTTCTTGCCTGCGGCTGGCCTAATAATAAAACCTATAAATGGAAGGATACCCGTGCGCTTATGGAATATGGGCTTGCAAGTTATGAGTACCGGGACGTGTGGGAGGAAGTAAAGATAGAGGAGCTTCCGGTTAAGGGTGGTGTCTCTGATAAAAATATCTATGTGGAGAATGCGGCAGTGCCAGTGGGACTTAAGGATGATGAAGGGACATTGGACGACATGAATACGAAAGAGCTTGTTCTTTTACTTAGGTCTGATGAAACAGTAGAGATAACCAGAGAGCTTGAGAAGGGGTTTTCTGCTCCGGTGAAGAAGGGAACACATGCAGGAAAGATTACCTATATTTTGAATGGGGAGGAGATTGCTTCTTACGAGCTTGTTACACTTAAGGAAGTAAAAGAGAGAGATTTTTTGTGGTGTTTTAAAGAACTTTTAAAAAAAGTATGCTGCTAAATATACGAGTTGGTTTAAGGAGTGGAAGATGGTAATTATTGTATGTCTGGATGAAAACGGCGGTATGCTATTTAACGGAAGGCGTCAGAGCAGGGACAAGGCTGTGGCTGAAAGAATCCGTGGGCTCTGTAAGGGAAAGCGGCTGTGGATGAATTCCTATTCTTACAGGCTGTATGGGAGGATGGAAGGTGTGGAAGCAGCCAAAGACGAACATTTTCTTATGAAAGCAGGGGAGGGGGAAATGTGTCTGCTGGAAACAGAGAAGTTAAAGCCTGTTGAAGGCAAGATTGAGAAAATTATTGTTTTTAGGTGGAACCGGAAATATCCTGCAGATATGAGTATTGACTGGGAGCCTGACAAATGGGAAAGAGTGTCAACTTTAGAATTTCCTGGTGTTTCTCACGAGAAAATTACAGAAGAAGTCTATAAAAGAGACAGGGAGGTGACGGTATGAGAGCCGCAGGAAGATGTGCAGCTTTATGTCTCCTTATAGGAAGCCTGTTATGCAGTATCTGTACAGCAGGCTGTGGAGTACAAAAACAGTCATGGCTAAAGGAGCAGGAAACGGCCGAGAGGGAATCTTTTTCTGTTGAAAGTGTACAAAAATATACAAAAGAGCCTTATGTTGTAATCAATGAAAATGAGCCGGACTTTCGGACAGAGGAGCTGACAGAGGAATCCTTTGAAAGGTACAGTGAGCTGGACGCATTAGGAAGATGTCAGGGGGCTTATGCCAATATTGGGCAGGATCTGATGCCGCTGGAGGAGAGGGGCAGTATCGGGAAGGTAAAGCCTACAGGCTGGCAGACAGTAAAATATGATAATGTAGACGGAAAATATCTGTACAACCGCTGTCATCTGATTGGATACCAGCTGACAGCAGAAAATGCAAATGAAAGAAATCTGATTACAGGAACCCGCTATATGAACGTAGAGGGGATGCTGCCTTTTGAAAATATGGTGGCAGATTATGTAAAAGAAACAGGCTTTCATGTTCTTTACAGAGTGACTCCGGTGTTTGAAGGAGAGAATCTGCTGGCAGAAGGTGTGGAGATGGAGGCATATTCCGTGGAGGACGAAGGAGAAGGAATCTGCTTTCATGTTTTTGTCTATAATGTACAGCCAGGAATTGAGATTGATTATGCAACAGGAGACAGCTGCCTAAAAAACAGTGGAGAAATGAGTCTGGAAGATGAACAGGAAGAAATCAGGGGAAATTCCCGCTCAAAAATATATCATTGTCCCGGACAGGCAGCATATGAGGAGATGGCAGATTCAAAAAATCTGGTGATTTTTCATTCAGAGCAGGAGGCAGAAGATGCCGGATACCGGAAGGCGAAGAGATAAGGGAATAAAATAAGTAAATAGTTGACGAACCAGTACCCTCATGTTAAAGTAATTTTGTTGAGGGTACTATTTATATTCTTTTTCATTATTTTGCTATTGACAATTTGGAACAAATATAATACTATAATAACAGAAATGCGAACATTAGTTCGTGATATAAGAGGAGAATTAATTATGGCAGGTAATGAAGATAAGAAGAAAGCGTTAGACGCTGCGATAGCAAAGTTAGAGAAGGATTTCGGAAAGGGAACAGTGATGAAGCTTGGCGACCCGGCTGCCCAGGTTGTTGTGGAGACTATTCCTACAGGTTCCTTAAGTCTGGATATTGCACTCGGATTAGGAGGTGTTCCAAAGGGACGTATCGTAGAGGTCTACGGACCAGAATCAAGCGGTAAGACGACGGTCGCGCTGCATATGATTTCAGAGGTTCAGAAAAGAGGCGGTATTGCAGGATTTATTGATGCAGAGCATGCACTGGATCCGGTGTATGCGAAGAATATCGGAGTAGATATTGACGAACTCTATATCTCTCAGCCTGACAGCGGAGACCAGGCATTGGAGATAGCAGAGACCATGGTCCGCTCAGGGGCGATGGATATTGTTGTCATTGACTCTGTGGCTGCACTTGTGCCTCGTCAGGAGATTGAAGGGGATATGGGAGACTCCCATGTGGGTCTCCAGGCAAGGCTTATGTCACAGGCTTTAAGGAAGCTTACTCCGGTCATCAGTAAGTCTAACTGTGTTGTGATTTTCATTAATCAGCTTCGTGAGAAGGTTGGGGTGATGTTTGGTAATCCGGAGACGACCACAGGAGGACGGGCACTTAAGTTCTATGCGTCTATCCGCATGGATGTAAGAAGGATTGAGACACTTAAACAGAGCGGAGAGATGATTGGAAACAGGACCCGTGTCAAGGTAGTTAAGAACAAGATTGCGCCGCCGTTTAAGGAAGCAGAATTTGACATTATGTTTGGAAAAGGTATCTCAAAGGAAGGAGATATTCTGGACCTTGCGGTAAATCTAGGACTTGTGAATAAGAGCGGGGCATGGTTTTCCTATAATGGCGATAAGATTGGTCAGGGAAGGGAGAATGCGAAAATTTATCTTGCTGAGCATGTGGATGTAATAAATACCCTGGATAAGAAGATTCGTGAGCATTATAATTTCGGCGGAGCTGTTTCTGGAGGGGAGGAACCACAGAAGCAGGAGAAAGTTACGAAGAGGACGAAGAAAGATGAAAAGGTGCCCGGAGATAAAGCAGACGGGAAGGCAGAGGAGTAACAGATGATTGTCACAAAGACGGAAGCCGTGACGAAGACAAGGTATAAGGTGTACATAGATGGACAGTTCGCTTTTGTATTATACAAAGGCGAGCTGTCTCGCTATCAGATACGGGAAGGCAAGGAGATTCTTAAGGAAACTTGTGACAAAATCCGGGGGGAGGTGCTTGTTAAGAGAGCGAAGCTTCGGGCTATGCATTTGCTGAATGATATGGGGCGTACCGAGAAACAGCTCCTAGAAAAGCTTAAGCAGGGCGGGTACCCGGATGATGTTGCAGAGGAAGCAATTTTTTATGTAAAGTCCTTTGGATATGTAGATGATGTAAATTATGCAAGAAGTTTTATAGACATCCGCAAGGATAAGAAGAGCCGAAGAGAAATGGAGATGCTTCTCAAGGGAAAGGGGATTTCTGAAGAAGATATTGAGAGAGCAATGGAGGAATGTTATGGAGAGGATACGGCGTCAGAGGCAGTAAGGAAGCTTATGAAAAAGCGCCATTATATTCCAGAAGAGTCTTCCTATGAGGAGAAACAGAGATTTATGGCATATGTGATGCGCAAGGGATTTTCTTATGATGATGTGTGCCGGGCATTAGAGAATGAATAACTGGTGCTTGACATTCACTGGAAAAAAGTATAGAATTTAAGTGTTGTATTTGTACAATGAAAACTAAATAAGGAGGTGCTCCTGTGCCGAATGGAATATTTTTTGCTGTAGCAGCGGTGCTTATAATCGCAGCAGCAGTCATCAGTCATCTCGTTACAGTTTCCAATCTTAAGAAGAATGCAGAAAGCAAGATTGGAAATGCGGAAAGCAAGGCAAGAGAAATCATTGATGATGCAGTAAAGACAGCTGAGGCCAAGAAAAAGGAGTCTCTCTTGGAAATTAAAGAGGAGTCTATCAAGAACAAAAATGAGCTTGAAAAGGAGACGAAGGAACGCAGGGCAGAATTGCAGAGATATGAGAAGCGTGTACTTTCCAAGGAAGAGGCTTTAGACAAGAAGGCAGATGCGATTGAGAAGCGTGAAGCAGGATATGCAGCAAAGGAAGAACAGTTACGTCAGCGTGAAGTGAAAGTGGACGAGCTGAATAAGCAGAGGGTACAGGAACTAGAAAGAATCTCAGGACTTACCTCCGAACAGGCAAAAGAATATTTGTTAAAAACTGTTGAAGACGATGTTAAGCACGATACCGCCAAGATGGTAAAAGAGTTAGAGCTGCAGGCGAAGGAAGAAGCAGACAAGAAGGCAAGGGAATATGTTGTCACTGCAATCCAGCGCTGTGCTGCAGACCATGTGGCGGAAACGACAATTTCGGTTGTTCAACTTCCAAGTGATGAGATGAAGGGAAGGATTATTGGAAGAGAAGGGCGCAATATCCGTACATTGGAGACAATGACAGGTGTTGAGCTGATTATCGATGATACCCCGGAAGCTGTTGTTTTATCGGGATTTGATCCGATAAGAAGGGAAGTTGCAAGAATTGCGCTTGAAAAATTAATTGTGGATGGACGTATCCATCCGGCAAGAATTGAGGAGATGGTTGAAAAGGCGCAAAAAGAAGTAGACGCGATGATACGTGAAGAAGGTGAGGCGGCGGCGCTTGAGGTAGGAGTTCATGGAATCCATCCAGAGCTTATTAAACTTCTGGGAAGGATGAAGTTTCGAACGAGCTACGGCCAGAATGCATTGAAGCATTCTGCCGAGGTTGCCCAGCTGGCCGGGCTTCTTGCCGGTGAGATCGGACTTGATGTCAGAGTGGCAAAGAGAGCCGGACTTCTGCATGATATCGGAAAATCTATTGACCATGATGTGGAAGGCTCACATATTCAGATTGGCGTTGACCTTTGTAGGAAATACAAAGAGTCAGCGACTGTGATTAATGCAGTCGAGGCTCATCACGGTGATGTGGAACCGGAAACTCTTATTGCATGTGTCGTACAGGCAGCAGATACGATTTCTGCGGCCCGCCCAGGTGCAAGAAGAGAAACATTAGAAACATATACAAACAGGTTAAAACAATTAGAAGAAATCACCAATCAGTTCAAAGGTGTAGAGAAATCTTTTGCAATTCAGGCAGGTAGAGAGATTCGTGTTATGGTAGTTCCAGAGCAGGTATCTGATGCGGACATGGTATTGATGGCCAGAGATATCGCAAAGCAGATTGAGTATGAGCTTGAATATCCAGGCCAGATTAAAGTCAATGTAATTCGTGAATCACGTGTTACGGACTATGCCAAGTAGAGTGATATAATAAAAGAGGATATGAAGAACGAGGGAAGTCTTGAAAATATAGTTTTCAGACTTCCTTTATTTTTTGCAGAAAGGGGAATAAAAATTGAGTGAAAAAATCAGGCGTGTAAAAAGAGAGCTTGCCTATCATGGTGCAGTTATTGATGTATATAAAGATTATATGGAATTCGAAAACGGAGGTACAGAGGAGTGGGACTACATCCACCATAATGGTGCAGCGGCGGTGGTTCCGGTTCTGGAGGACGGAAGGCTTCTTATGGTGACCCAGTATAGGAATGCTCTTGACAGGCTTACCTTGGAGATTCCGGCAGGAAAGCTGGATTATATGGAGGAGCCGGGGATTGTGTGCGCAGCAAGAGAGCTGGAGGAAGAAACAGGCTATAAGTCTGAGAATCTAAAATGGCTCATGGATATTCGTACAACAGTGGCACTGTGCAATGAAAAAATAGAGATTTTTGTAGCAGAGGATTTGAAGCCCTCCAGACAGAACCTTGATGAGGGTGAGTATGTGACTGTAAAGGCATATACAGTGGAGGAATTAAAAAGAAAAATTTATGCAGGAGAAATACAGGATTCAAAAACCATCTGTGCAATCCTTGCCTATGCAGACAAATTTTTGAGCTTCTGATATGTGAAATAAGAATATATTAAAATACCCGGCATATAATGAAGTATCTTGACTGGGGAGGTTTTTTGAGTGAAGATACGGGAAAACAAAAGGTTTTTTGTTTTATGTTTTATGGCGGGTTTTTTTGCCGGTATTTTATACGCAAATCTTGTATCCGGGGATTATATTGCGAGTACTGGGATTCTGGACGATTATTTTCTTAAGCAGTATGCACAGACAGAGATAGATACAGCAGAATTTTTATGGTACATAGCATATTTGAGATTGGTCCCGGTTATGCTATTATTCGCACTTGGGTGTACGAAGATGAGGAAGGGTGCAGCATCAGCATACATTGTATGGACAGGCTTTTCCGCTGGTATGATTCTGGTAACGGCGGTAATGAAGATGGGAGTGAAAGGGATTATCCTTTGTCTTTTGTGCATGGTTCCTCAATTCATCTGTTATATTGCAGCCTATCTGATGCTTCTGTGGTTTTTGTTTGGATATCCGGCTGTGAGGTGGAATACATCAAAAACTATGTGTTTTGCTTTGTTTATGCTGACAGGAATTCTACTGGAATGTTATGTGAATCCAGTAATTGTAAAAATGTTTCTAAGGACTTTATGACAAAAATTTGCACTTGTTTATGCGTAAACCTGATGTCTTACCATTATGTTCTTTATTCTAGACCATGTACCCAGTCGGATTTCAGAAAATAGATGAGAAAAACAATAGAGCTTAAGGTCCAGGTCAGAGGATAGGCCCAGAATACTACATTGATGGAAGGAATAAACTGCACGATGATGGAGATATAGGTTACCCGGATAATACACCAACATACCATCATAACAAACATAGGTACAGCAGCGTGTCCTGAACCACGCATGATTCCCGCCATGCAGTGGGAAAAGGCCATGAGGAAATAGAAGAAGGTGACAGTCCTTGCCTGGGTAATGCCAAAGGCTACGGCGTCCGCAGTGCTTCCAAAAGCGAATAAAAGCTTTGGAATAACAAGATAAATGCAGATGCCGATAAGCTCTGATATAGAAATCCCGCAGAGAATGCCAAAAACAGCGCCTTTTTTTGCGCGTTCATACTTTTTTGCACCCAGATTCTGACTGATGAAGGTAGTAAGCGCCATCGCAAAACAGGTGACAGGGATAAAGGCAAAACCTTCTATTTTTGAGTAGGAGCCGCAGCCGGCAACTGCAAGGGTGCCGAAGCGGTTGATGTTTGACTGAACAAATACATTTGCTACAGAAATAATGGAGTTCTGAAGGCCGGCGGGAAGGCCGTTTTTTAGAATCTGGGATATGATTAGCCTGTCCGGCCGGATTTCCGGAATCCGTACCCTGATTTCCTCCGGTCCATGCATAAGCTGACGCAGACATAAGGAAGCACTTAAAAGCTGTGATATGATAGTAGCCAGCGCGGCAGCGCCGACACCAAAGCCCAGAACAGCAATAAAAAGAAGGTCAAGGACAATATTTGTCAGGGAAGATATAACTAAAAAATAAAGGGGATGGCGGCTGTCACCCACGGACTGCAGGATACCGGTTAAACAATTATACATGACAAACCCAATGGATCCAGCAAAATATATACGGAAATATGCAAGGGAATTGGGGAGTACTTCTGAAGGCGTCCCCATAAGTAAAAGGATTCTGGGTGCAGCAATCAGGCCTACGGCAGTAAGTACTGCCGCACACAAAAGGCCAAAACTGATAGTTGTATGTATTGCTTTGCGCAAAGTGTTAAGGTTACGTGCACCGAAATATTTGGCGATTACTACTCCTGCGCCTATAGAAATGCCCTGGAACAGTCCGACCATCAAAAAAATAAGATTGCCGGAGGAACTGACAGCGGCAAGCGCATTGTTTCCCAAAAAGTTACCCACAATTAATGAGTCAGCTGTATTGTAAAGCTGTTGAAAGAGATTCCCCCAAAAGAGAGGAAAGGCAAAAGCAAGAATGTGTCTTCCGATGGAGCCTTCTGTCATCAGTACTGCGCCGGTTGATTTTGACATACCTAAAAATTCCCCCAATTCTTAAGTTCTATATTCTAGTATAGGAAGGCGCCGCCGGAAAGTCAACTCTAATTTATCGGTGTATATATCGATACATATATCCCAGACAGAATAAGAATACAAATATCTGACTGGCTAAAAGTCCCCACAGGTAGCCGAAGATTCCGTATAAAGGGATAAAAATAAATACACTGGCAATACGGATTCCAAGACTTAAGGAATTAATGGCAAAAGACAAATAGGTTTTACCAATTCCATTTAGGATACTAATAAGAGTGTTATTTGTATAGAGGAATGGACAGAGCCACGACATAGCAGTAATGAATTTTCCTGCCAGGGGACTGTGGAACAAAAAAACGCCGATAAAGTCACCAAAGGCAAGAAGAAATACACAGCATGCACTTCCAAGAAAAATGCAGTAGTAGACAGATTTCTGGATAATAGAGGACATTTCTCTTTTATCATTTAATGCCTGAATTTCCGCTACAGTAGGAAGAAGCATGGTTGATACTGAGTTAGTGATAGCGGAAGGAAACAGGATGCAGGGAAGGGCCATGCCGGTTAAAACGCCGTAGGTAGAAAGGGCCTCAGCACGAAGCATTCCGAACATCTCAAGACGGATGGGAATGGAGATAGACTCTACACTCTGCAGAACATTAAGGAGTACTCTGTTGGCTGTAAGGGGGCAGGACAAAAATAAAAGCTCCTTTCCGTGAAAAAAAATTGCAGATGGTTTAACCTGCTTAATTGGTGCCAAGAAAGAACCCCTGCGGATTCGAAAAAGACAGTAGAAGGAGGAGGCAATTTCTCCGAAAATCAGTCCTGCAACGGCAAGGATTACCCCGGTCTCATTTTCCTGAGTGAGAGAAAAACGGTAGATGAGATAAACAGATAAAATCCTGACGGCCTGCTCAATAAGCTGAGAAATGGCAGGGACGCCTGTTTCTTTTGCTCCAAGGTAATATCCTACAATACAGCTATGTACCGCGGCAAATGGAAATGCATAGGAAAGAAGAACTAAAAGCTCTGTGCACCGTTCATCCTTCAGGAACTGAATGGACAGAAGGGGTGCATAATACTGCAGTAAAATTGTAACGATACAGGAGAGGGCTACAGTGAAAATGATGCTTGTATATAAAAGCTCTCTTGCTTCCTTTTTCTGTCCACAGGTAAGCCGTCTTGCCACACACCGGGAAAGGGCAGTTTCAATGCCAGCTGCGGTGAAGGAAAAGCAGAGTGCGTAAATGGGAAAAATAAGCTGATATAATCCTACGCCTTCCTCTCCAAAGGCATGACTTAGGAAGATACGGTAGAAAAATCCCATGAACCGGGTCGCGAATCCGGTGGCAGTCAGAATAAAGGTTCCTTTTATGAGGGTGTGTTTTCTGGACATAAAATAACTCCAAAACAGATATTACTATAACATATTCCTATAATGGGCTTGACAGAACTAAATGTAAGTGATATTCTACAGGAGAAATTCCTAGTATTAAACTAGGAATTGAAAAGAGGATAAAAGAAGGTGAAAATGTGAAGCTGTCAACAAAAGGCAGATATGGACTTAGGGCGATGATAGATATGGCAAGATACAGTGAAGAAGAACCGGTATCTATAAGCAGTATTGCGGTAAGACAAGGAATTTCTGAGGGATATCTTGAGCAGCTAGTATCTCTTCTTAAGAAGGCAGGACTTGTAAAGAGTATCCGGGGCGCAGGCGGAGGATATATTCTTGCAAGGGCTATGGACGATATCTCGGTGGGAGATATTTTACGGGCTCTTGAGGGGAGCTTAGAACCAGTACGATGCGCTGCATTTTATTCGGAAGAAGGCTGCATGGCATCTGACGGCTGTGTGACAAAATATGTATGGCAGAAGATTAATGAGAGCATTAACCGGACAGTGGATGAGATGAAGCTTAATGAGCTTGTAAGAGAAAGCAGGCAGATGAACCCGGACGGGGACTGCGGAAATCATAAATGTAATGGATAGGAGGAAGATTTCATGGAAAAACTAATATACTTGGATAATGCGGCGACAACAAAGACAGCGCCGGAGGTTTTGGAGGCAATGCTTCCTTATTTTACGGAAAACTACGGCAATCCTTCCAGTGTATATGGATTTGCTTCAAAAAATAAAAACATGGTGAACTGCCAGAGAGAAATCATTGCAGATGCCTTAGGTGCAAAGCCGGAGGAGATTTATTTTACAGCCGGAGGCTCGGAGGCAGATAACTGGGCATTAAAGGCAGCAGCAGAGGCATATGAAGGGAAAGGAAACCATATTATTACAACGAAGATTGAACATCACGCCATTCTTCATACAGGGGAATATCTTGAGAAGAGAGGCTTTAAGGTGACATATCTTGATGTGGATGAGGACGGCATGGTGAGCTTAGAGGAGCTTAAAAAGGCTATCCGCCCCGAAACGATTCTGATCTCAGTTATGTATGCAAATAATGAGATTGGAACAATTGAGCCGGTGAAAGAGATTGGGGAAATTGCCCATGAGAGGGGAATTCTCTTCCATACAGATGCGGTACAGGCCTTCGGACAGGTTCCTATTCATGTGGACGAGTGCCATATAGATATGTTGAGTGCCAGCGGACATAAATTAAACGGGCCGAAGGGAATCGGATTTCTCTATATTCGAAAGGGTGTTAAAATCCGTTCCTTTATACATGGAGGGGCTCAGGAGAGAAAACGCCGGGCAGGTACAGAGAATGTGCCTGGCATTATCGGTCTTGGAGCAGCGGTATCCCGGGCGGTAAGGACAATGGAGGAGAGGACGGCTAAGGAGAAGGAATTAAGAGATTACTTGATTGATCGTGTGCTTGAAGAGATACCTTACTGTCGTCTGAATGGGCACCGGACAAAGAGGCTTCCCAATAATGCAAATTTCAGCTTTCAGTTTATTGAGGGGGAATCTCTTCTTATTAGATTAGACATGAAGGGCATCTGCGGCTCCAGCGGTTCTGCCTGTACGTCAGGCTCTCTTGACCCGTCCCACGTGCTTCTGGCTATTGGACTTCCTCATGAGACTGCCCATGGTTCCTTACGCCTTACTTTGGGAGAGGATACTGTAAAAGAGGATATTGACTATGTTGTGGAGGCACTTAAGGAGATTGTGGCAGGGCTTCGGGAAATGTCGCCCTTATATGAGGATTTTATAAAGAAAAATTAGTTTGAGGCTTATAGAAACAAATACAGTATATTAGGAGGAAGAGACAGATGTATTCAGAAAAGGTGATGGATCATTTTGAGCATCCAAGAAATGTAGGAGAGATAGAGAATGCAAGCGGTGTAGGTACTGTTGGAAATGCAAAATGCGGGGATATTATGAGGATTTATCTTGACATTGACGAAAATCAGATAATCCGGGATGTAAAGTTTAAAACCTTCGGCTGCGGTGCGGCAGTGGCAACAAGCAGCATGGCCACAGAGCTTGTAAAGGGAAAAACCATAAAGGAGGCCATGCAGGTGACAAACAAGGCGGTCATGGAGGCACTTGACGGACTTCCGCCAGTAAAGGTGCACTGCTCCCTTCTTGCAGAGGAGGCAATCCATGCCGCTCTCTGGGATTATGCCGAAAAACATGATATAAAAATCGAAGGGCTTAAAAAACCAAAGTCTGATATCCATGAGGACGAGGAAGAAGAGGAGTACTAAAGGGAGTAAGTACCGGGCAGGAGCAGTTGTATGAAGAAAAAAGTGGTAGTAGGAATGTCGGGCGGAGTAGATTCCTCGGTTGCAGCGTGGCTTTTGAAGGAGCAGGGTTATGATGTAATCGGAATTACTATGCAGGTCTGGCAGGAGGAATCTTTTGAGTCCAGCGAGGATGGCTGCTGCGGCTTAAGCGCCGTGGAGGACGCAAAAAGAGTGGCACAAGAGATAGGTATTCCTCATTATGTCATGAATTTCAGACGGGAATTTAAGGAGAGTGTAATAGATTATTTTATCCGGGAATATGTGGAGGGAAGAACGCCTAATCCATGCATAGCCTGTAACCGGCATGTGAAGTGGGAGGCTCTTTTAAAGAGAAGCCTTGAAATCGGGGCGGATTATATCGCTACAGGACATTATGCATCAGTAGAGAGATTAGAGAATGGGCGTTTCGGCCTTAGAACGGCTGCTGCGGCAAAAAAGGACCAGACCTATGCCCTGTACAATCTAACCCAGGAGCAGCTTGAAAGAACGATAATGCCTCTTGGAAAGTATACGAAAGAGAAAGTGCGCGATATGGCAGAGAACCAGGGATTTCTGGTGGCAGACAAGCCGGACAGCCAGGACATATGCTTTATTCCTGACGGGGATTATGCCGCTTATATTAAAGAACATGCGCCGTGGGAAATATTTCCCGGGAATTTTGTACTGACAGACGGTACGGTCATAGGACAGCATAAGGGAATTATACATTATACAGTGGGACAGCGTAAAGGGCTTGGGCTTTCCATGGGCTGTCCAGTGTTTGTCATTGAAATACGTAAGGAGACAAATGAGGTGGTAATCGGAACTGATGAGCAGGCGAGAGTCTGCCATGTCAGAGCAGAGGGGCTTAATTTTATGGCTGTGCCGGACCTGGACCAGGAAAAAAGAGTCTGGGCAAAAATCCGGTATAACCATAAGGGTGGATGGTGTACCGCCAAACGGACAGGAGTGGATGAGCTTTTATGTACCTTTGAAGAGCCGGTAAGAGGAGTGACTCCCGGACAGGCGGTTGTGCTCTATGAGGACGGGCTTGTGCTTGGCGGGGGAACGATTGTCCGGTAAGCTTTTATAAATTTTATAAAAGAGAGGGGAGCGAAGATGAGAGCAGATGTGCATATGCATTCGGATTTTTCCGGTGATTCTAAGTCAGCTCCAGAGGAGATGATTCTTGGTGCAATAGAAAGAGGTCTTGAAGTAATCTGTTTTACAGACCATTATGATAAGGATAATATGGATTGGGGACAGGAGGATATTTTTAAACCGGAGGAATATTTCCGTGTGCTTACACCTTTGAGAGAAAAATACAGAGGACAGATTGATATACGTATTGGCGTAGAAATAGGACTGCAGCCCCATCTTGCACCATACTATGGGGAATTTGTAAACCAATACCCCTTTGACTTTGTTATTGGCTCGGTGCACTCCATAAAAAGAAGTGATATTGCTTTTGGCACTCTTCTTAAGACACATACAGACGAGGAAGTTTACCGGATGACCTTTGAGGAGACATTGGAGGATGTGCAGCTTGACAGTTCCTTTGACGTGCTGGGCCATTTGGATTATGTGGTGCGTTACGGAAAGGAGAGGGAGTCGCAGTATTCCTATGGAAAGTATGCGGAGCTCATTGACGAGATTCTCCGTGTGCTTGTCATAAAAGGGAAGGGACTGGAGCTTAATATGGCAGGAATAAAGTACGGCCTTCCTTTTGCCCATCCGCATCCAGACGTACTGAAACGGTATAAAGAGCTGGGCGGAGAAATCATTACTGTAGGCGCCGACGGACATAAGCCGGAGCATATTGCGTATGATTTTTATAAGGTGTCAGACATTTTAAGGGCAGCAGGTTTTTCCTATTATGCAGAATTCCGAGAAAGACAGCCTTTTTTTAAGCGGCTTGCATAAAATTCTTTGCATCTTACATAAAAATGGAAAAGGCACTTGAATTTTTGTATGAGATTTAGTACAATAACATTTGGTTGATGATTCTTTAACAAAGTTAGAGAATTCACAATATACCGACTGCGTAGCCAGTTAATAAAGAAAACTTTAGGAGGAATTAATCATGGCAGTAAAAGTAGCGATTAATGGATTCGGACGTATCGGACGTCTTGCGTTCAGACAGATGTTTGGAGCAGAAGGATATGAGGTAGTTGCAATCAACGACTTAACATCTCCTAAGATGCTTGCCCACCTGTTAAAGTATGATTCATCTCAGGGTAGATATGCTTTATGCGACAAAGTAGAGTCCACAGAGGATTCCATTATTGTTGACGGAAAAGAAATCAAGATTTATGCAAAAGCAAACGCAGAGGAGCTTCCATGGGGAGAAATCGGCGTAGATGTTGTTCTGGAGTGTACAGGTTTCTACACATCCAAAGAGAAAGCTTCCGCACATGTTAAGGCAGGTGCAAGAAAAGTTGTTATCTCCGCACCGGCAGGCAATGACCTTCCGACTATCGTTTACAATGTAAATCATGACAAGCTTACAGCAGAGGATACGGTTATTTCCGCAGCTTCCTGTACAACAAACTGTCTGGCACCTATGGCTAAGGCTCTGAACGATCTTGCAGCAATTAAGTCTGGTATTATGTGTACAATCCATGCTTACACAGGTGACCAGATGACACTTGACGGACCGCAGAGAAAGGGTGATTTAAGAAGATCCCGTGCAGCGGCAGTTAATATTGTACCGAACAGCACAGGTGCAGCAAAGGCTATCGGTCTTGTTATTCCAGAGCTTAATGGAAAATTAATCGGAGCTGCTCAGAGAATCCCGACACCTACAGGCTCTACAACAATTTTAACAGCAGTTGTTGAGGGTGAAGTAACGGTTGATCAGATCAATGCAGCAATGAAGGCAGCTTCTAATGAGTCTTTCGGATATAATACAGACGAGATCGTATCCAGTGATATCGTAGGTATGAGATATGGTTCACTCTTTGATGCAACACAGACAATGGCACTTCCAGTTGGCGACGGTACAACAGAGGTTCAGGTTGTATCCTGGTATGACAATGAGAATTCTTATACAAGCCAGATGGTAAGAACAATTAAGTATTTCTCAGAGCTTGGCTAGGCAGCTTGCAATTGACTCACATCGGGTCCGGTCTTTTTGGACCGGACCTTTTTTAGAAATATTGTATAAGGAGACAGTTTTATGCTTAATAAAAAATCAGTAGATGATATTAATGTAAAGGGACACAAGGTTCTTTTAAGATGCGATTTTAATGTTCCTCTTATTGACGGAAAGATTACAGACGAGAACCGTCTTGTTGCAGCACTTCCAACAATCAAGAAGCTTATCGCCGACGGGGGAAAGGTAATTCTCTGCTCCCATCTTGGCAAGCCAAAGGGAGAGCCGAAGCCTGAGTTATCTCTTGCGCCGGTAGCAGTGCGTCTGTCCGAATTACTTGGACAGGAAGTAAAATTTGCAGCAGACCCAGAGGTGGTAGGTTCTAATGCGAAGGCAGCAGTAGAGGCTATGAAGGATGGCGAGGTTGTTCTTCTTGAGAACACCCGTTACAGAATCGAGGAGACGAAGAATGGCGAGGCGTTTAGTAAAGACCTTGCTTCTCTTTGTGATGTATTTGTAAACGATGCTTTTGGAACTGCTCACCGCGCACACTGCTCCAATGTAGGAGTTACTCAGTTTGTTGATACGGCGGCAGTTGGATACTTAATGCAGAAGGAAATAGATTTTCTTGGAAATGCAGTCAATAACCCGGAGAGACCGTTTGTAGCGATCCTTGGCGGTGCAAAGGTTTCCAGTAAGATTTCTGTTATTGATAATCTTCTCGATAAGGTAAATACGCTGATTATCGGCGGAGGTATGTCCTATACTTTCAGCAAGGCGCAGGGTGGAAGTGTGGGCGATTCCCTTCTTGAGGCAGATTACTGTGATTATGCGTTGAATATGCTTAAAAAGGCACAGGAGAAGGGAGTAAAATTACTTCTTCCTGTAGATACGGTAATAGCAGATGATTTCTCGAATGGCGCAAACTCCAAAGTTGTACCTGCAGGAGAGATTCCGGCAGGCTGGCAGGGACTTGATATTGGGCCGGAGACAGAGAAGATTTTCTGTGACGCTGTGAAAGATGCCAGGACAGTTGTATGGAACGGACCTATGGGATGCTTTGAAATGCCCAAATTTGCACGAGGCACAGAGGCAGTTGCAAAGGCTCTTGCCGATACAGAAGCAGTTACGATTATCGGCGGCGGCGATTCAGCGGCAGCGGTAAACCAGCTTGGGTACGGTGACAAGATGACACACATATCCACAGGCGGCGGAGCGTCTCTGGAGTTCCTGGAAGGAAAAGAATTACCAGGTGTTGCGGCAGCGAATGATAAGTAATGCCAACATACCTATCTTGTGGTATCTAGATACAATATTAATATTTATGGAGGATTTACAAAAATGGCAAGAAGAAAAATTGTAGCAGGCAACTGGAAGATGAATAAAACTCCTAGTGAGGCAGTTGCTTTAGTAAATGAATTAAAACCGTTAGTTGCAAGTGAGGATGTGGATGTAGTATTCTGTGTACCTGCAATTGACATTATTCCGGTTGTCGAGGCGTGCAAGGGTTCTAATATCGAGGTTGGCGCTGAGAATATGTATTTTGAAGAAAGCGGTGCGTACACGGGAGAGATTTCTCCTGCAATGCTAACGGATGCCGGTGTAAAATATGTGGTTCTGGGTCATTCTGAAAGAAGAGAGTATTTTGCAGAGACGAATGAGACAGTAAATAAAAAGGTATTAAAGGCATTCGAGCACGGCCTTACGCCAATTATGTGCTGTGGTGAGACATTGGAGCAAAGAGAGCAGGGTGTAACGATGGATTTCATCCGTCAGCAGGTGAAGGTTGGATTCCAGAATGTGGGCGCAGAGCAGGCAAAGAAAGCAGTCATTGCTTATGAACCGATCTGGGCTATTGGAACAGGAAAGACAGCTACCACGGAGCAGGCAGAGGAGGTTTGTGCAGGAATCCGTGCATGTATTGCTGAGATTTATGATGACGCTGTGGCAGAGGAGATACGTATCCAGTATGGTGGATCTGTAAATGCAGGAAATGCAGCAGAGTTGTTTGCACAGGCTGACATTGACGGCGGGCTTGTAGGCGGTGCGTCATTAAAGGCTGATTTTGGTAAAATTGTGAATTATAAATAAAGATTTTGATAGACGTATAAGATAATAAGAGGCTGTCTTTTTCGAAGAGGATTCGAAAGAGGCGGCTTTTTTAAGCGGCATTTTGAAAACGAAACAGATGTGACAGTACTTATAGTTAAAACAGAGGTTATTCTAGATACGAAATAATAATTTTTACTTTTTATCAGGATAACTTGAGCTTGATATTTTAATTGCAAAGGAATATAATTTTTGTATAGAAAACAGCTGTAAGGAGTGGAGAGATGCAAAAAGTACTAATTATTGATGAGAACAAAGAAGAGACAGAACTTTTAAAAGCTATTTTGGAGGAGGATTATGATGTTGTAACTTCTTCTGATGCAAAGGAGGGAATCGCTCTTGCAGAGACAGGAAAACATTCTCTGATATTTCTTAATACGGGTTTTTCAGATACGGAGGAATTTACAGTACTTAAAGAACTACAGGGAAAGATCATGCCGTGGCATATTCCAGTGATTCTTCTTATGGATAAGGAGGATGCAGAAAAGGGGGAGAGGGGGCTTTCATTAGGTGCAGCAGATTACATAGTAAAACCGGCTTATCCGATAGTGGTAAAGGCAAGGGCACATACGCATGTAAGTCTGTATCAATATAAGAAAAAGGAAGAACGTCAGTCTGCCATGGTTGATTCGCTGACTGGTGTGGCGAGTAAGCAGCGTTATGAGCTTAATGGCACCTTGAAGTGGCAGGAGGCTGTGCGGCTCAATGTTCCTATCTCTATTTGTATGATTGACCTTGATAAGTTCAGGACATATAATGAGCGTTATGGTTTTCCGGCAGGTGATAAGGTTCTGGCTTCAGTAGCCGGCGAAGCGTCTGCTGCCCTTAAGCGGAGCACGGATTTCTTTGCAAGGTATGACGGTGATAAGTTTATTGCACTTATACTGGGGGGAGAAGGAAGCGTTGTTTTTGAGCATTTAAAGAAAATCCGGCAGTCGGTGGAAAAGCTTCATATTCCGCATTGGGATTCTGTTTCAGAGTGGATTACCGTAAGTGTTGGCGGTGTTACGGTAGTTCCGCAGATTGGTGATTCCTATGAAACATATTTTGAAATGGCTCAAAACATGCTGGCTGAGGCAAAAAAGTCAGGAAGAAATCAAATTGTCTGGATAGACGAGAAAAAAGAGCAGCTTAAGGAAACAAACTAATTCGAAAAAGCAGCAGGGCAGAAGGACAACTGTCAAGACTGAAAAACGGGACCGAGCCCGGACTTGACAGCTGCCTGCTCTCTGATTTAACTAGCTTTGTTAATTATTGAATATAAATTTCTGAAACAGTATTTTCCACACCATTGATTTGCAATCTGACATGGACATTTCCATTCTCAAATTCATTCAAAGGATATTTTAACGGTTCGGAAAGATTTGTAACATCAATAGATTTTACTACATCTTCCTGTACCAGCAACAAGACAAGCGCTGTTCCATCTGGTACTGTGCCACAGGAAATATCAGCGTAAAGCAGCTGGGCGTCTGCATCCGTAATCGTCATAATCTGTTCTTTGACAAATCCTTTGCTGGCACTTCTAAAATCCAGTTTCCAAATATCATCCAGATAAGTGTTATAATTCATACTGATTGTACCTAAGTTCCATACCCGCTCGTTAGAAGCAGCATTTGTGTTGATACCGTTTCCAGTGGCCGCACTGACGATAAACCATGTCAGGTATACCAGCATAAGCACCATACTCATAATACCGGCAATAATAAATTTTAAATGATGTGTAACTTGTTTTTCCATAACAGTATTATCCTCCTTTTCGATATATGTTCCACATTCTTGACAATATTTTGCTTTTACTGAAATATGTTGTCCGCAAGCCGGACATGTCATTTTGATTTCTGAACGGCGTAGAAAGTAAATCAGCAGTCCGATAAAGGGAGTGGCCGTAAAAACTATGACTGCCCATAGTACCGGGTCGTCGCTTCGCCTTTTACAGTCGTGATATACCCATGCTGCAAAAAGAGCAGAGGTACACAGTGCAGAAAGGATAAAGCAGACAAGGAGTACGGGAAGAAGCATAGAAAGACCACTGAAACCATTGCTTTTCAGATAATATAAACCAAATCGTAAACAAATTAACAATAAAATAACCGGGATACCAATATAAAACGGAAGCCTGCTCTTTTTTGTATTATTCATGCCAATACACCTCTTTTCTCAATGTGGATTGTAATGTCCTCTTTTATGTTTGCTCTTTTCACACCCACTATGGTAAGCAATATTCCAGCCGCACCGATATAAAAGCAGATACCAACGGCAAGATAAGATAAATAAATATTTTCAATAATAATTAAAGCAAAAAGGGCCAGCAAGGAAAAGGTTATTAAATTAAAAACCATGGGCAAATACCAAAGTGATAATTTATGCGTAGCAGGCTGCTTTCGCAAGATGACTTCTTGCTTATACAGAGCCATTTTGAGTTTATTATTCACTTCCGGGGCTGGAACATCAGTCATTTTCATAGAAGCCCGGATAACTTCTTCTATTTCTATATTAGAACGATTATCTCTCATAACCAGTATCCTCCAATCTTTTTTTTATTAAGTTTCTTCCCTTATATAATCGACTTTTTACGGTACCAGGCGGTTTCTTTATGATAGATGCTGTCTGCTCTATGGAACAATTGGAAAGGTAAAATAATATCAGCGGTACTTGAAATTTTTCTGGGAGAGTTTGAATGATTTGACGGACTTCTGTAATCAATTCTTTTTGAAGATAACCTTCTTCAATACTTTCTCCAGAATATAATACTGTTTCATCATCAAAATTACTGCAAGGAGCAATCATGTTTCGGCGTGCTTGTTTTCTTCTGCCTCTTTTCCAAAGATTATAAGCTAAAGAGAAAAACAGCGCTTTTGGGTTTTTTTCCCAGTCAAGCGTCCATTTTGTTTCTAACGCTTTTAGGAAAGTTTGTTGATATAAATCCTCGGCATCCTCCTTGTCCGTACAGAGCTTTAGGCAAAATCTATATATATCTGTACCGAAATCATCAATACATTTTTCTATTTCTCTTGCGTCCACTGTTTCACCTCCTCTGCCTGTTCACCCTATATTCGCCATGAATTTGTATGTGGTTCATTTTTTTTAAAAATTCAAAAATACCAGAAACAAAAATGAGATACTTTTGTTCCTAGTGCTGTTTTTTTCTTAGCAGGTTCTATTATATCTTATATGAATCAAAACTGCACTTTTGCAGAATCGTGAATATTTCCCTTGATTTTTGTTTTCAAACTTTATGAGATATAGTATAATATTTTGTGGTGATAGAAAGGAGATGTGCCTATGACTTATGAGGAAATCCCGCTTAAGGTTCAGGGCTCTTCGGAGTATGCAAGGCTTCAGGCATATATTCAGGATACGCCTCATGACGGAAGCCTTAAGGTAAAGAGACGACCCTTTGTTTTAATCTGTCCGGGAGGCGGGTATGAACGTACCAGCTATCGGGAGGGTGAACCGACGGCGTTTCATTTTCTTAATAGGGGTTATCATGCAGGAGTGCTGCGCTACTCGACAGCACCCTATCATTTTCCGGTGCAGGTTCTGGAACTGGGACAGGCAGTTCTGAAGCTTCGTGAGAAGGCTGAGGAATGGAATATTGACATGGAGCGGCTTGTGGTGCAGGGGGCTTCGGCAGGAGGGCATCTGGCAGCCAGCTATGGAGTCTTTTGGAATCATAAGCTTGTGACAGAGGCTCTTGGGGTAGATGCAGAGGATTTAAGACCAAGAGGCGTGATGTTAAGTTATCCTGTTATCACTACAGACGCTGTGTATGCGCATAAGGGAAGCTTTGAGAATCTTTTGGGGAAGAAGGTTTCCCGGGATGCGGATAAGGTGTCAGTGGAAAAGCTGGTGACAAAAGCAATGCCGCCCTGTTTTTTGTGGCATACTGTAGAGGATGCCACTGTGCCTGTAGAGAATTCTATTCTCATGGCAATGGCCCTTCGAAAGGAAGGAATTCCCTTTGAGCTTCATATATTTCCGGAAGGGGAGCATGGACTAAGTCTTGCAAGCCCTGTTGTGGAGCGGGAAAACGGACGCGGCGTACAGAAAGAATGTGCCCAGTGGATTACTCTGGCAGACGCATGGCTTGAGAGGTTATTTAACAGCAGGACTTAATCTGCTTAAAGATGAAAGATAAAATTAGGTGAAGGAGTGTTAGTTATAATGAACAAGAAACCAACGGTACTTATGATATTGGACGGATATGGACTGAATGATAAAGTCGAAGGAAATGCAGTGAAGGAAGGAAAGACTCCGGTTATGGATAAGCTGATGGCAGAGTGTCCCTTTGTCAGGGGAAATGCCAGCGGCATGGCAGTAGGGCTTCCGGACGGACAGATGGGCAACTCCGAGGTGGGACATCTAAATATGGGAGCAGGCCGTATTGTTTATCAGGATCTTACTAAGATTACAAAGGCGATTAAAGATGGTGGCTTTTTTGAGAATCCGGCGCTTCTTGCTGCATGTGAGAATGTGAAGAAGAATAATAGTGCCCTTCATCTGTACGGGCTTGTGTCTGACGGCGGAGTGCACAGCCACAATACACACATTTACGGACTTCTTGAGCTGGCAAAAAGACAGGGAATTGAGAAGGTTTATGTACACTGCTTCTTAGACGGACGTGATACGCCTCCGGCTTCTGGAAAGGAATATGTGGAAGAACTTGTGGCAAAGATGGAGGAGATAGGTGTCGGAGAGGTAGCTACAGTTATGGGACGTTATTATGCAATGGACCGTGACAACCGCTGGGAGCGTGTGGAGAAGGCTTACCGTGCTCTGGTTTACGGCGAAGGAGAGCAGGCTGAAAGTGGACCGGAAGGGATTCAGGCTTCCTATGATAAGGACACAACCGATGAATTTGTGCTTCCTACAGTTGTCATGAAGGACGGTGCTCCGGCTGCTACAATTAAGGATAACGATTCTATAATCTTCTTTAATTTCCGTCCGGACCGCGCAAGGGAAATTACAAGAACCTTCTGTGATGACGGATTTACAGGCTTTGACAGAGGTGAGAGAATCAAGACAACCTATGTGTGCTTTACAGAGTATGATGTAACTATTGAAAATAAACTGGTGGCATTTGTAAAGGAAGAGATTACCAATACCTTTGGTGAGTTCCTTGCTGCCAATGGAAAGAAGCAGGCCCGCATTGCCGAGACAGAAAAATATGCCCATGTAACCTTTTTCTTTAACGGCGGAGTAGAGGAGCCGAATGAGGGCGAGGACAGAATTCTTGTGAAATCGCCGAAAGTGGCAACCTATGATTTAAAGCCGGAAATGAGCGCCTATGAGGTATGTGATAAGCTGACAGAGGCTGTCAGATCCGGAAAATATGATGTAATTATCATAAATTTTGCGAATCCTGATATGGTAGGGCATACCGGAGTTGAGGCTGCGGCAGTTAAGGCTATAGAGGCAGTAGATGAGTGTGTTGGAAAGGCAGTGGAGGCTGTAAAGGAAGTAAATGGACAGATGTTTATCTGTGCAGATCACGGTAATGCAGAGCAGCTTATTGACGAGGAAACCGGCGAGCCGTTTACTGCACATACTACAAATCCGGTACCATTTATACTTGTAAATGCAGATCCGGCATACCGTTTAAGGGAGGGAGGATGTCTGGCAGACATTGCACCTACGCTGATTGAGCTTATGGGTATGGAACAGCCAAAGGAAATGAGCGGAAAGTCGTTACTTGAGAAATAAAATTGTTTCCGGGCTTTAGCCGTATCAGTATTTTGGAGGAGAAAGAGATATTATGAAAACTTACGATACATTTTTCTTTGATTTAGATGGGACCATTACTGATTCTGCACCGGGAATTATTAACTCTGTAGTATATGCATTAAAAAAATACGGTATTGAAGAAACAGATTACAGAAAGCTTTGCAGGTTCATCGGTCCGCCGCTTACAGTATCCTTCCAGGAATATTATGGCTTTTCCAGGGAGCAGTCACAGGAGGCAGTGGTATACTACAGAGAATACTACACAGATAAAGGGATTTTTGAAAACAGTGTTTACGATGGCTTTGAAGATGCTGCAAAAAAGCTTAAGCAGGCTGGAAAAAAACTCATAGTAGCAACTTCAAAACCAGAACCCTTTGCAAGAAAAATTATAGATTATTTCTCCCTGACATCCTATTTCGACTACATAGCCGGTATGGAACTTGACGGTGGCCGGGGAACAAAGACGGAGGTAATCCTATACGCACTTGAAAAGTGTATGATTCAGGACAGGAGCAGGGTTCTTATGGTAGGAGACAGAGAGCATGACGTACTAGGAGCCAAGGAGGCTGGAATTGACTGTCTGGGTGTTCTGTACGGCTTTGGAACATGCGAAGAACTTAAGACAGCCGGTGCTTCTTACATTATAGAGACTATAGATGAGATATTAGATTTTATTTAAAGCAATCTTATTTTAGGATGTAACTAATACTTCTAAGATATATGAAAACAGGATGCAGGCAGGAGATCTTCTGCCTGCATCCTGTTTTCTCCATACTTAGAAAGGTTAAATCCAATCAAAAAATTTCCGTATTCTTATAATTTCCTTATAATTTCCCATTACAATAATTTCATAAACAAAAAAGGAGGTTGTTATAATGTATGATACTATTTTAAAGGTAACAGGGCTTACAAAAAATTTCCGTTCTAGGTGTGCGGTAAAATCCGTATCCTTAGAAATACCGTATCCCTGCGTTTATGGAATTTTAGGCCCTAACGGGGCGGGAAAATCTACGCTTCTTAAAATGCTGACCGGAATCCTTCGTCCGACATCAGGAGAAATTTTATTTGACGGACACCCGTGGACAAGGAAGGATTTACAAAATATTGGCGCGCTCATTGAGACTCCGCCCATTTATGAAAACTTAAGCGCAAGGGAGAATCTTAAGGTACGAGGGATTCTTCTTGGAGTAAATGAGGAACGTATTGAGGAAGTATTGTCTATTGTAGATTTGTCCCACACTGGGAAGCAGCGTGCCGGGCAATTTTCCCTTGGAATGAAGCAGCGGCTTGGTATTGCTATTGCACTTTTGAACCGTCCAAAGCTTTTAATTCTTGACGAACCGGTAAACGGACTGGATCCGATTGGCATCAGTGAGCTTCGGAGGCTTATACGGAGATTTCCAGAGGATGGGATTGCGGTAATTGTATCTAGCCATATTTTAAGTGAGATTGAAAAGACAGCTGATTATATAGGTATTATGGCGGACGGTTCACTTGGATTTCAGGGTGAGATGCCTGACAGCGGTCATCTGGAGGAACTATTTATGGAGATTGCAGGACATAGAAGGGAGGAAGAGGCATGTTAAAGAAATGCTATAAAGCGGAGGTATTAAAAAACCGCCATACAGCGGCGGGAAAACTTACAGTGGGGATGCCGCTGGCAGTTGTTTTTATTGCAGCCGTTCTCACGGAGGATTATGTGGTTATAGACTGCTTCAACTGGTGGTATATGGGGCTTCTGCCGGCTTTTACAGCGCTCCTTTCAGGAGTCATGTATGAAAAGGAGAAAAGGCAGAGAAACCGGAATATTTTAAGCCTTCCCATTGATATGAAAAAAATATGGGACGGAAAGGTATTGTATGGAATACGAATGCTTTTCATTTCTCTCTTTGTTCTTTGCGGGGCGGTACTTCTGGCGGGATTTCTTTTTAAAGAACTCCTTCATATAGAGTTGGCGGTAGAGATAGGGATAGAAAACCAGCTTGTGGCTGCGGCAGTTTTATTTTTCACGAGTTTGTGGCAGGTGCCCTTCTGCCTTTTGCTGCTGCAGCTTTTCGGCGGTGCTGCAGCTACTCTTATCCATGTGGCAGGCTATATGTGTATGGCAGTGGTAATTTCGTTAAAACCATATTTTATGCTTCTGCCGGGAGCAATTTCTGCAAGGCTTATGTGCAGTATTCTGAAAATCCTTCCTAACGGTCTTGTGGCACGGCCTGAAAGTGTTACATACCTGCCGGAGCTTGTCACATATAAAGGGGTTTTAGCTGGAATTATTAGTTCAATTTTATGGTTCTTACTTTTGTGGAAAGTCAGCAGGCAGGTGTTTGAAAGGCAGGTGGCAGAATAGATGAGGGAATTTGCTCGGCTGGTATATTCGGAGTTTTATAAGATGAAGCATACTGCTTTTTTCTGGCTTCATCTTCTTGTTCCGGTATTTGGAATTTTATTATTTTTATGCTATTATGGAGTAAGCACTCATAAGTGGGAAAGTGAGCTTTCCGGTTATATTACAGTACTTACTGTATCATTTCCGCTTGTTATTAGTATTGCATGCGCCCAGAATGTTTCGGTGGAGGAAGGGAATCATTTCCTTGTATTTCTTGGCATGGCGGTAAAACGGCGGAATATATTTTTGGCCAAATGGTTTGTATGTTTCTTTATGGGACTTACAGGGATAGCGATAGCGGTTGGCGGATTTATGGCGGGATATAATCTCCTTTTAAAAAGAGGCAGGTTTGATATAAGGTTCTGTTTGATGATAATTTTTTTTATGTGGGCCGGCAGTATCGGAATGTATTTTCTCCATGTATTTTTAAATCTATGGAAACCGAAGAGTATCTCTATCTGCATGGGAGCTGTGGAATCAGTAGTGTCAGCGCTTATGCTTACCGGACTTGGAGAAGGGCTATGGCAGTTTTTCCCATGTACTTATGGCGGGCACTGGGAAGGATATTATCTCAGGTATTGTCTGGAAGGGAGATTTCCCGCAGCTGTGGAAGAGTTAAGAGGGACGCTTTTTGTAAATGGGGCGGTGACGGCGGGAATTGTTCTTTTTACATTGGCGGCATTTCATTTTTATGAAGGAAGGCAAAATAATGACTAAAATATTGGCGGTTGATGATAAAAAAGATATTTTGAAGCTGATTAAGCATGCACTGGAGAAGGAGGGCTACGAGGTGACGGCAGTAGAGGATCCCGATAAGGTGTGCTCTCTTAAGCTTCAGGATTACCAGCTCATTCTTCTGGATGTGATGATGCCGGGAAAGGATGGATTTACTTTGTGTGAGGAAATCCGAGATATGACAGACTGCCCTATTTTGTTCTTGACGGCAAAATCCGATGAGGAGGCTCTGATGCGGGGACTGGGGCTTGGCGGTGATGATTATATATTAAAGCCCTTTGGAATTGGAGAGTTAAGAGCTCGGGTTGCAGCTCATCTGCGCAGGGAAAGCAGGGAGAAAAAATATACAGTATCTGTGGGAGGAGTAAGTTTTAAACTTAAGGCAAAGCAGGCGTTTTATGAAGGCAAAGAGTTGGAGTTTACAAAAAGTGAATATGCCATCTGTGAATATCTGGCTATGAACCGGGGACAGGTGTTCTCAAAGGAACGCATCTATGAGGCTGTGTTTGGCTATGATGGTGAAAGTGATAATTCAGTGATTACAGAGCATGTAAAAAACATACGGGCAAAGTTAAAAAAGGTTCATCTTGAACCAATTGAGACAGTATGGGGGATTGGATACAGGTGGAAACAGGAAAACGTCGGACATTGACAGGCATTTTTGTGAAATATATCTGCATTTTTTGTGTAAATACAGTTTTACTGGCGGCTTTTATGCTGTTGTTATTTAACGTGCTGGTGAGTATAGGGGTAGTATTGCCTGCCAATTATATGGAGCGTCAGATTAATGAAAAGAGAGAAGAGATTATAAGTACCAAAAAGGTAACACAGGAGATGCTTCCTGTGGGAAGCAGATATGGCGTATATGATAGAAACGGCTACTTTCTTTATGGAAATTTTGATGAAAAGGACTGTAAGGATGCGTGGGAGGCATACACGGATAATGATACATTTGCAGACGGTGGTGGGGTGTACCGGTTTCTTTTACGAGAAAATGAAGAGGTCTGCATCATGAGGTATTATATTAAGACACAGGCAGTAAATGCCTTTTTTAGGAAATATCTGCCGGCTCCTGATATCTGCATTGTGTTACTTTTTATTGTGCTGTTTTTCCTGCAGACAATTGTGGTTTCAAAGCATTTTGCCACGATGATATCAAAAAGGCTTAAGGTACTGAATGAAGTGACGGAAAGCATCCAGGGTCAGGATCTAGAAATAGGGGAAGTACACTCAGATATAAAGGAGATTGACGAGGTGATGATCTCTTTGGCTCAGATGGGATCAGCATTAAAGGAATCTCTTGACAGGCAGTGGAGGCTTGAAAGATATAAGAGGGAGCAGGTAGCAGCTCTTGCCCATGATATTAAAACCCCCCTGACAGTGATTAAGGGAAATGCGGAACTTTTAGATGAGGAGGAGCTTTTAGAGGCATGTAGAGAATACAGCGGCTATATTCGGGAAAATGTGGCAGAGATTGAAGATTATCTAGTTAAGCTTCAGGATATGCTTTTTATGGAGGAGAAGACGCAGACAGCAGAGTCCATATCTGCTGTAAAACTTTCCGAACAGCTTAAAGAGAGGGCAAAGGAACTGGCGGCAGGATATTACGGCGGTAAAATTAAGGTTGAAGAGGATAGGGAGGAGAAAGACGCGCTGTGCGGTGACATTCTGTGTAATCTGGCGGAGATTCGGCGGGCATGGGATAATATTATAACTAATGCACTTGAGTATACCTTTAGGACATCTTTAAGTCAGGCTTGCAAAGAAAAAGTCATTCGAATAGTAATGGAGACTGTAGAGGAGGACGGAATACATTATTTGGCGGCCAGGGTAATTGACAGGGGAAACGGCTTTACGAAAGAAGAGCTGATTTATGCATCAGAGCAGTTTTATCAGGGAGATAAAAGCAGACATGAAAAAAACCACTGGGGACTAGGGCTTTATATTGCTTCACAGTTCCTTCTGCGGCAGGGTGGACGGCTTGTTTTAGAAAATGAAGCAGAAGAAGGATATGGAGGACGAGTGTCCTTAATGTTAAAACAACAGGAGTATTTTTAAAAGAAATACTCCTGTTGTTTTATAATACTATATAGAGAGTGTCAATATATGTTAAAATTACAAGGTTTTTTTCAATTGGACAAATTTTAGTAGCATAGATATAATTAATTGACTATTAATTGATTTTCTTGTTATTGCAAGAGAGAAAGGAGAACTATGAAGAAAAGAATTTTAAGTTTCATGCTGTGTACTATGCTGGTAGTTTCCCTGCTGGCGGGATGCACTGGCTCCGACGACGGAGAAGAAAAAAAGGAAACTGTGGAAACAACTAAGACAGAGGATGAGGAAGATTCTGAAGGAAAACAGAAGATTACCATTGCAATTGGCAATGCATATCCGCCGTTTTGCTATCTGGACGAATCAGAAAATCCTGCGGGATATGAATATGATTTGTATCTCAAGGTTGCAGAGAAGATGGCAGATAAGTATGATGTGGAAGTGGTATGTGATACATGGGATAATCTGTTTGTAGGTCTGGAGAGCGGAAAGTATGATATTGTATCCCATCATTTGGGATACAACGAAGAGCGTGCAGAGAAATATACGGTTTCAGGAGAATCGCTGATGTATTTTGGAAGCTATCGTTTTATCTATAAAAAGGGGCGGAAGGATATTACAGATATTGCCAGTACGGCAGGAATGACCCTTTCCAATAACAGTATGGATAATATCGGAAAGGCTTTAGCTGCTTACAATGAGGACAATCCGGATAATCCGATTATTCTTCAGGAGACTATGCCGTCTGATGAGGCAATACTGGCGGGAATCGAAAATGGTCTTTATGATGCGTATACTCATACATATTTTGATGTGAAGACAAGATTTATTGACAAATATCCAGATGCAGACATTGAAATCGGAACAGTGAACCTGCTTGGTGATGATGCGGACTGCGGGACTTATGCACTTTTTAAGAAAGACAATACAAAGCTGCAGGAAGAGTTCGATGCAGTTATTAAAGAGCTGCGAGATGAGGGAGCAGTCAAAGAGATTTCTATGAACTGGTTTGACGAGGATTATTCTGTAGTTCCCCAATAAAAAGATGGAAAATGAGAGAGGGGTTTTTTAAATGTTTTCATGGAAATATGTAGCGGACTATTTTCCAGATATTATTTCTAAATTTCCTGTCACATTAGAACTGGTGCTTGTTCCGTTTGCAGCGAGCTTTTTGCTTGGCTTTGTAATTGCAGCGGCCCGGCTGAAAAAAATTCCGGTACTGGAACAATTTTTAACAGTGTATGTTTCATATGTGAGGTGTACACCGGTGATTACACAGATGTTTGTAGTCTACTTTGGCCTTCCAGTATTTCTGGAAAAGTTTGGCATTGATGCAAACGGCTGGAATCCAGTAATTTTTGTGTTTGCAGCCTACAGCATTAATATTTCGGCCTTTCTTTCTGAAACAATACGTTCGTCTATACTAGCAGTACCTGCCGGACAGTTGGAAGCAGGATATGCGGTAGGCATGACAGGCTTTCAGACTATGAGGGATATTGTAGTTCCACAGGCTTTGAAAATTTCATTACCTATGCTGGGCAATCTTTTTATCGGACTGTTTCAGGCGACAGCACTTGCATATATGGTTAATGTTATTGATATGATTGGAAAAGCGCGGAATATTGCAGTATCAAGAGGGCATCTTCTGGAGGGCTATATCTGCTGTGCAATTGTATTTGCAATTATCAGCCTTGCACTAGAACTACTCTTTGGATATGTAAATAAACGGCTGGCCTTTGGACAAAAGGATGAATATGGGCGCCGGCAGAGAACGGAGGCAGTATGATACAGGAAAAATATTTTATGATATGTCTGCAGGCAGCAATATCTAAGATACCAAGAAATCTGCTTATGTGTTTTGTAACTTTGGGCATCTGTGTTGTTCTTGGAATGCTGGCTGCGCTTTTAAGGACCTACAGGCTGCCGGTAATATCGAAGCTGCTGGATGTGTTTATTGCATTATGTAAAGCGTTTCCGGCAAATCTGATACTGCTTATCTGTATTATGGTGTATACATATAAATTTAATGACTTTGCGGCATTCTTTCATCTTAAGATGAGTATCCGCGATGTAAACCTGATTTATATTGCGGTTATCGGCCTTACGATTGTATCATTTCCCGGAATTTCTGAGGTGTTAAGAAGTGGTCTTATTGCTATTCCAAGGGGGCAGTTTGAGGCAGGATATGCGGTAGGTATGACTGCGTTCCAAACCTTTCGGGATATTATTTTTCCACAAATGTTCAGAGTAGTCATTCCGCCTTTGACAAACAGTATTCTGTCTCTGCTTAAGATGACAGCGCTTGTAAATGTTATGGGGGTCAGTGACATTCTGAAAAGCGCTACAGATGCAGCGACAGAGTCGTATGCATATCTGGAAGCGTACACTGCGGCTGCACTGGTGTTCTGGGTACTTGGTATAGTTATTGAGCAAATCAGTAAAATGCTGGAAAAATATTTTGCAAAAAGTGTAAAACAGATTGCGTAAGAAAGACGGGAGTAAAGATATGTTGCAAAAGGAGACAGAGAGGGTAAAAGAGATTGTAATTGCTCACAGAAGAAAGATACATGCTTTTGCAGAAATTGGCGGGAAAGAGTTTCGTACTCATGATTATATCTGCAGCTATATTGAAAAGCTGGGACTTCCTTATGACACGGTGGCAGAGACCGCTGTTATAGCTGTACTGGATACGGGGAAAGAAGGACCTCATATTGCTCTGAGAGCAGATATGGACGCACTTCCTTTGAAGGAAAATCCTGAGAATCTGAAGGGGCCAAGATGCTGTATATCAGAGCAGAAAAACACATGCCATGCGTGTGGACATGATGCTCATTCTGCAATGCTGCTTGGCAGTATGGAGGTGCTTTGTGCCTTAAGGGAGAGCTTGTGCGGCATCGTTTATTTTTGTTTTGAATCAGGGGAAGAAAATGGAGCCAGCAGCAGGCAGATACTGGAGGCTTTATCTGAAAAGAAAATTGATACAGTGTGGGCGGTTCATGTGTATGCAGCGCTGGAATCTGGACGCATTGGTATACGTTCCGGGGCCTGCATGACTGGATTTGGAGGTGTGGATATTGAAGTACAGGGGCGCGGGGGGCATGGATCTCGCCCGGATTTATCCATAAATCCGGTTTTTGCAGCTGCATCCATTGTGGCGAATATTCCGGGTGCTTTTTTGAATCAGCTGGATGTTGAGAAAACAGTGACATTTGGAATCACCTGTATTCATGGAGGGGAAGCCATGAACGTATTCCCGGAGACTGCGCAGATAAAAGGCTCCTTACGTTTCTTTGACAGGCATGAAGGAAAAAAGGCATTGGAAATCGTAAAAAATGTTGCCCGGCATACGGCAGCCATGCATAATTGTTCTGTGCGTTTCGGCCGGGTTATGGATGAAGTGGGAATCCCTGTTGTGAACAGTGTTCCCCACGCAGAGGCGGCTAAAAAAGCAATTCGTGAAATATGCGGCAAGGAGGCGGTACCTGAAGAATTTCCTCTGTTTTATGCTTCGGAAAGTTTTAGTATGTACTGCCATAAATATCCGGGAGTGATGGCCCTTCTGGGAATTAAGAATCCGTCATATGGAAGCGGGGCAGAGCATCATAATGAGCGCTTTGATGTGGATGAGAGTGTTATGGACATGGGTGTGAAAGCAACGGTGAAATATGTGGTGGCGCTTATGGAAGACGGACTGCCGCGGCAGACAGAGATCTGTCTTTAGGAAGGAGTCATAGGATAATGATAGAAATAAAAAATATATACAAAAGTTTTGACAAGCTGAAGGTGCTGACCGGGGCATCCATTAAAGTGGAGCCGCATCAGGTGGTTGTAGTACTTGGCCCCAGCGGTTCGGGAAAGACAACAATGCTCCGTTGTATTAACTTTCTTGAACGTGCTGACAGCGGAGAGCTTACAGTTGGAGATATGACAGTTGATTTTGCAAAGGTAAAGAAGAAAGAAATCCATGAAATCCGAAAGAAGGTCGGATTTGTATTTCAGAACTATAATTTATTTGCAAATAAAACAGCTCTGCAGAATGTAATGCATGGTTTAATCGTGGTAAAGAAAATGTCAAAGGAAGAAGCAAGAAAGAAAGCAGAGGATGCCCTTGCATGGGTCAGACTTTCTGATAAGGTGGACTATTATCCTTCTCAGCTTTCCGGAGGTCAGCAGCAGCGTGTAGGGATTGCCCGGGCAATTGCTCTGGAGCCGGAAATTATACTTTTCGATGAGCCGACGTCTGCACTGGATCCGGAACTGATTGAGGAGACATTAGAGGTTATGAAGAATGTAGCAAAGAGGGGAATTACTATGCTGGTGGTTACCCATGAGCTTAGCTTTGCCCAGGATATTGCTGACAAGGTGATTTTCATGGACGGAGGTGTGGTGATAGAGGAGGGCACTCCGGATGAGATTTTCAACAATCCGAAGGAAGAAAGAACAAAGCAGTTTCTATCCCGTATCATAGCTGCAAAGAGTTTTGATGCAGGAAAATAGAAGTAAGGACAGGAGGGGCTTATGCCAGGAAGAATTTTGAAAAAAGTAAATTGTGGAATCTGTCCTTCTGCCTGCCGGATTGACACATATGTAGAGAATGGAAAGATTGCGTCAATAGAAGGGAAGCTGTGCTCTAAGGGTGCAGCTTCCCGGCAGTATGTATACAATAAAGAACGCATTTTATACCCTATGAAGCAGACGGGCGAAAAGGGGAACGGCAGATTTGAGAGGATTTCTTGGGGAGAAGCCTATGGGATTATTGCAGACAGGCTTCTAGAAATCAGGGAGAGCTATGGGGCACAGTCAGCAGTATTTTATGCAGGATATCCAAAATGGTACCGGCCTGCTCTTCTGAGGCTTTCCAATGCCTATGGAAGTCCTAATTTCTGCACAGAATCCAGTACCTGTTTTCAGGCGGCGGCACTGGCCTGGAGAAGTACGTTTGGAAATCAGATCTGCTTCCCTGATATGGCTCATACAAATACTCTGCTGATATGGAGTAATAATCTGTATCACTCCAACACGGCAATGGCAGGTACGTATCAGAGACTTAAGGATAGAGGGGTTAAGATTATAGCAGTTGATCCGCGGGTTACTCCAACTACAAGGAAGGCTGATATTCATCTGCGTTTGTTTCCGGGGACAGACGGTGCTTTAGCTTTGTCTATGGCATATGTTATCCTTACAGAAAAGCTGTATGACAAATCTTTTGTGGAGAAATATGTGTATGGATTTAAGGAATATGAAAAATATGTTCATAAATTTCCGCCAAAGCGGGCACAGGAAATCACAGGCGTGGATAAAAAGCTTATCCGAAAAGCTGCAAGGCTTTATGCCGGCAGCGGTCCGGCTGGAATTTTGGTTTCTCCATCGCCGGTAGTCCATCATGTAAATGGTGTACAGAACTACCGTGCTGTGCACTGCTTAATTGCCTTAACCGGAAATTATGACACTTTGGGAGGCAATTGTCCAAATGCAGAGGAAGCATCTCCCTGTAATGAGTTTGGAAAGGTGAAGAGGTTTAATGGAATAGAAGCTATTGGAGAGAGAGATTTCCCGGTATGGTTTGATCTATCTTGTGAGGAAGCGCAGTGTACAAAACTGGCAGACTATATTATGGAAGAAAAACCATATCCTTTAAAGGCACTGACAGGTTTTGGATTTAGCCACAGAATGTGGCCTCAGCCAGAAAGACTTCAGGAAGCTCTAAAAAAGCTTGATTTTTTTGTAAATGTAGATTTATTTTTTTCAGATTCATGCCGTATGGCAGACATTATCCTTCCAGCGGCCACATCTTTTGAGCGTGAGGAGATATGCATAAGGCCCGGCGGTGTATTTTCGCTTTCAGAAAAGGCAGTTGAGCCTTTAGGAGAAGCAAGGAATGATATAGAAATCATTATAGGAATGCTAAAGGCTATGAAGCTTAAGGATGATGTACTAAAGCAGGGCTATGAGGCGTACATGGACTATATACTAAAGCCGTCGGGTTTAAGTCTTGATATGCTTCGCCAGTCGCCGGAGGGGCTTAGAGGAAAGGTGTGCATTCCTCCAAGATTCAGGTCCTATGAGACAGAGGGTTTTTCTACGCCATCAGGAAAGATTGAATTTGTATCACAAATTCTGGAAAGATACCGGGAGTCCCATGGCTATAGCGGACTTCCCTGGTACCGAGACTTCCGGGAAGTACCGGGAATTGACAGAAAAAAATATCCTCTGATTCTTAACACTGGGTCAAGGAAGCCCCAGTATTTTCATGCAAGAACTTACCGTATCCCATATCTTGCTGCATTGGAGGATGCAACACTGATTGAAATGAACCCGGCAGATATAAAGAAATATGGCCTTAGAGAGGGAAGAAAGGCGGTTGTAACTTCTCCGGCAGGAAGTATGGAAGGCATAATAAGAAGCAGCGTGAATATTCTAGAAGGAATAGTTCACATATATCACGGAAATAAGAATGGGGATGCAAATGAGCTGCTTGACAAAGATTATCTGGACCCGATTTCAGGTTTTCCAGGTTTTAAAAGCTATTTCTGTCAGGTGGAAGGAAAGGAGCAGCCATGAGGAACTATTATATTGGATTTGATAAGGAAAAATGTGTTGGCTGTTATGCATGTTATGTAATCTGTCAAGACGCTCACAGTGATATTTATGAAGAAAACACAAACAGCTTCCGGACAATCTGCCGGGTGGCAGAGAAAGGATACGAAAAAAATATCTGCCCAGGGTGCATCCACTGTGGAAGATGTATGGAGGTCTGCCCAAGGCAGGCTGTTTACCGGGAGGAGGCAGGTTTTATACTAGTGGAACAGGAAAAATGTATTGGATGTAAAAGATGTGAGAGTGTCTGCCCGGTGAAGGTAATATATTTTGGAAAGAATGGGAAAATGGAGAAATGCGACGGCTGTATTGAGCGCATCAGAAAGGGACGTAAGCCGGCATGTGTAGAAATATGTTGTACAGGGGCAGTTTACCTTGAAAACAAGCAGTAACATTTTAGGAATAGGGGATGGACGATTTTTCCTATTTGTGCTAAAATGGACAAAGAGCGTAAAATGCCAAAAACAAAGAAAGGATGAGGAATTAAGATGAAAAAGTGGATGAAAAATCTGCCAGTAATATTAGTAGTCATACTTCTGATATCATTGCTGGCAGGATGCGGGAGAAAGGAGCTGGATGCGGCTAAAGCTGTAGACGCGTATTTAAGGGCAGAGCTTAAGGGAGAATTTGACGACTATGCTGAGATGGTCGGAGAGGATAAGGAAAATCTCCAGAAAGAATACGATGGAATGATAGAAGAAGCCATGCAGATCTTTGAAGGGATCGAGTTCCTAGACGTAGATTTTGGAGACGACTTTGCAGTAGAGGTAAAGAATCTTTTAGCATCTGCAAAATATGAGGTTATTGGTTCCCAGAAGGATGATGATGGAAATTATGTTGTTGATGTGGAGGTCAGCCCTTCAGATGTATTTGTAGTTTTCTTCGGCAAAGTTATGGACGCGGCAAAATCAACAGATGATATGAACGCAGTAGGAGATGCAGTTTTAAAGGCCCTCCAGGATGCAATTGCTGAGCAGACATATGGAGATCCGGTAAGCGGACAGATTCATATCGTTTATAATAAGGATGCAAAACAGTATGAGATAAATGACGATGATGTACAGAAGCTTTCTGAAAATTTCTTTACCACAGACGGGCTTCTTGATCAGTTGTATACACCAAGCGGAACAGTTTATGACGATCCGTACCTTAACTGGACAGGGGATGACTGGAACGCTGCTTCAGAGGATGAGAAGACACAGTGCTGCCTGTCTCTTATAAGAGAGATTAATGGTTTTACAGAAGAAGATATGGCAACGGTTGATCTGAATGATCCTTCTGTTCAGCAGATGATCAGTCAGTTAAAAGATGGTGTTAATTTAAGCTTCAGCAGCGGAATTAATATCAGCATGGGAGACTATGTGGAACTTATAAAGAATGAAATGTAACAGCCAACAATAATAAAAACCTCCGCAGTTAAGAGCGGAGGTTTTTATTTGCCGTAGAAAGCATAAGCTTTAATCTGTTAAGCTGGTTGACTTCGCTTGCACCAGGGTCAAAGTCTATGGCAACAATATTTGATGACGGATAGAGCCTTCTAAGTTCCTTAATTACACCCTTGCCAACCACATGGTTGGGCAGGCAGGCAAAGGGCTGTGTACATACAATATTTGGTGCGCCGCTGTGGATGAGCTCTAACATTTCTCCGGTTAAAAACCAGCCCTCGCCGGTCTGATTGCCGAGAGATACAATCTTAGATGCCATCTTTCCAAGCTCCCTTATATCTGCCGGAGGTGAGAAGTGCACACTATCCTTAAAAGCCTTTGCGGCCGGTGCACGAAACCACTCCAGCACTTTAATTCCAAGGTTTGCAGTAACGGCTTTGGACTTTTTAAAACCTAGTTTTTCTGACTTGAAATTCTGGTTATAAAAGCAGTAAAGCAGGAAATCTAAAAGGTCTGGAACAACAGCTTCAGCTCCCTCACTTTCTAACGTCTCTACCAGATAGTTATTTGCCGCCGGAAGGAACTTAACAAGAATCTCACCGACAACACCCACACGGGGTTTTTTTATATCCAGTAATTTAATGTTTGTGTCGAAATCCTGGATAATTTCTATGCACAGTTTTTTAAATCTGTGCCGGGAAGGGTATCCCGATGAAAGAAATTCCCTGCAGACTTTTTTCCATTTTTCATGCATGGCATTTACAGAGCCCGGAACAGCTTCATAGGGACGAAGCTGGTATACACATTTCATAAAAATATCGCCAAGGACAACGGCATAGATGCCTCTTAATATTAAAGACGGCGTAAGCTTAAAGCCAGGATTACCTTCAAGACCGCTTAAGTTAATGGAGATAACAGGAATATAATCATATCCAGCTTTCTTAAGAGCTCTTCGTATAAATCCGATATAGTTGGAGGCCCGGCAGCCGCCGCCCGTCTGGCTTATGATGACTGCTACTTTATGTGTGTCATATTCTCCGGAAAGAACTGCCTCCATAATCTGTCCGACTACCATTAGAGATGGGTAGCAGGCATCATTATTTACATATTTAAGGCCTACATCCACAGCGCGCTTGTTGTCATTGGGAAGGACGCGGATATTATAGCCGGCTGCCGTAAATGCTGGTTCCAGCAGTTCAAAATGAATGGGTGACATCTGAGGGCAGAGAATGGTATAACTCTTACGCATTTCCTGGGTAAAGGGTACCTTTTTGACTGCGGAGGACTGGATGTTACGTATTTCGTTTTTCTTCTCCCGCACGCGGATTGCCGCGAGGAGGGAACGTACACGTATCCTTGCAGCGCCCAGGTTATTTACCTCATCAATCTTAAGGGAGGTGTATATTTTATCAGAGTCGGTCAGTATATCAGACACCTGGTCCGTGGTAACTGCATCCAGACCGCAGCCAAAGGAATTAAGCTGGATCAAATCCAGATTATCCTTTGTCTTTACATAATTGGCAGCAGCATACAGACGGGAGTGGTACATCCACTGATCCATTACATTTAAAGGGCGTTCCACTGTATGAAGATGAGAGATGGAATCCTCTGTAAGCACTGCGATATTATAGGAGTTAATAAGCTCCGGAATCCCGTGGTTTACCTCCGGGTCAATGTGATACGGCCGGCCGGCAAGGACAATGCCACGGTTTCCTGTTCTGTCCAGATATTCCAGGGTCTCTTCACCTTTGCGCTGCATATCGGCGCGGCAGGCGGAAAGCTCTTTCCAGGCAGCATGTACGGCGGCCTTTATTTCCCCGGCCGGAATGGAAAATTTTTGGGATAACTCTTCTATCAGGCGGTAGGAGATGGTATCCTCATTTTTAAAGGAGAGGAAGGGGTGGATAAAATCAACCTCCCTATTTACAATTGCATCGATATTATTCTTTATATTTTCCGGATAAGAGGTTACAATCGGGCAGTTATAATGGTTGTTTGCATCCTCAAACTCATTCCTTTCATAAGGGATACTGGGGTAGAAGATGTGATGGATCTTCTGGTTTATAAGCCACTGCACATGTCCATGGGCAAGCTTCGCCGGGTAACACTCAGATTCACTTGGAATGGAATCAATACCGTATTCGTATACCTTTCTTGTAGACACCGGTGAGAGAATTACGCGAAATTTTAAGGTGTTAAAAAAGGTAAACCAGAACGGATAGTTCTCATACATATTTAAGACTCGGGGTATTCCTATAGTTCCCCGCACCGCCTCCTCTTCACTTAAAGGCTCATAATCGAAATAGCGTTTCAGCTTATATTCAAAAAGATTCGGAAGGTTATTTGAAGATTTTTCTTTTCCAAGACCTTTCTCGCAGCGGTTGCCTGTGATGAACCTGCGTCCTCCACTGAAATGACTGATGGTTAGGCGGCAGTTATTTGTGCAGCCCTTACATTTTGCCATGGTTGTGGAATACTCAAGTGCCTCGATATCCTCTATAGACAGCATTGTGGTACCTTCACACTTCACATACCGCTCACGTGCGATTAAAGCAGCGCCAAAGGCGCCCATAATTCCAGCAATATCAGGACGGATAACCTCACAGCCTGCAATTTTCTCAAAGCTTCTAAGGACAGCATTATTGTAAAATGTACCGCCCTGTACAACGATGTGGCTTCCAAGCTCTGATGCGTCGGAAACCTTGATAACTTTAAAAAGGGCATTTTTTATAACAGAATAGGCAAGCCCTGCAGAAATGTCAGCTACCGCGGCTCCCTCCTTCTGGGCCTGCTTTACCTTGGAATTCATGAAAACAGTGCAGCGTGTTCCCAAATCAATGGGATTGTTTGCAAAAATAGCTTCATGGGCAAAATCCTCTACAGAATAATTTAGGGATTTGGCAAAGGTTTCAATGAAGGAACCGCAGCCTGAAGAACAGGCCTCATTAAGCTGTACGCTGTCTACGGTCTGGTTTTTAATCTTAATACATTTCATATCCTGACCGCCGATATCTAGAATACAGTCTACATCTGGTTCAAAAAAGGAGGCGGCATAGTAATGGGAGACAGTCTCAACTTCTCCTTCATCCAGTAAAAGTGCCGCTTTAATCAATGCTTCTCCGTAGCCTGTGGAGCAGGAGTGTACAATCTCTACCTCATCAGGAAGCTGGCTGTAAATGTCCTTGATGGCATGTATGGTAGTGCCAAGGGGATCACCTTCATTGTTATGGTAAAAGGAATAGAGGAGGGTTCCGTCCTCGCCCACCAAGGCGGCTTTTGTAGTTGTAGAGCCGGCGTCAATTCCAAGGAAGGCTTTTCCTTTGTAAGAGGAGAGGTCCTTTACCGGGACTTGGTGCTTTGCATGGCGGTTTTTGAAGGCATGGTATTGGGCCTCTGTAGCAAAAAGAGGCTCCATGCGGTCTACTTCAAAGTCCATTTTAATCTTTTTATCCAGACGGTTCTGCATCTGACGTAAGGGGACATCAAGGTCCCGTTTGGAATTCAGGGCAGAGCCGATGGCAGCAAACAGATGGGAATGATTGGGCGCAATGGTGTGCTCTTTATCAAGCTTTAAGGTGCGGACAAAGGCTTCCTTAAGCTCTGAAAGGAAATGAAGAGGGCCTCCTAAGAAGGCCACATGCCCCCGGATTGGTTTCCCGCAGGCAAGTCCGCTGATGGTCTGGTTTACAACAGCCTGAAAAATGGAAGCGGCAAGGTCTTCCTTGGCAGCGCCCTCGTTAATGAGAGGCTGAATATCTGTTTTTGCAAATACCCCGCATCTTGCAGCGATTGGGTATAGTGCTTTATAGTTTTTCGCATATTCATTCAGGCCGGAGGCATCAGTCTGAAGAAGAGATGCCATCTGGTCTATGAAGGAGCCTGTACCGCCGGCGCATACACCGTTCATGCGCTGCTCAACATTGCCTCCCTCGAAATAAATAATCTTTGCATCTTCACCGCCCAGCTCAATGGCAACGTCTGTCTGGGGCGCGTAATCCTGAAGCGCTGTAGATACAGCAATTACCTCCTGGACAAAGGGAACCTCTAAATGTCTGGCAAGTGAAAGTCCGCCAGAGCCGGTAATAACAGGGGATGTATGAACTGCACCCAGTTTATAGACAGCGCGCCCTAAAAGATCAGAAAGAGTTTCCTGTATGTTGGCAAAGTGTCTTTCATAGTCAGAAAATACAACTTCGTTATCTGTATCTAAAAGGGCAATTTTTACTGTAGTGGAACCTATATCAATACCAAGCGTATATATTTCTTTCTGGCTCATAAGATATGTACTCCTTATCTTCAGGTATAATCTATATCATTCTTTACTTATTAATATGTGTTCTTATTTATGACTGTAACATTATACGACAAAATATGTGAAAATACAATTCACAAATTATTGCCAAAATATTAAATCTGCGTAAAAAGTTTTTAATATTTTACAGCAGAATTGACAAACATTTCCCGAAAAGGTAGAATTACTACAGTACAAGAAATATGAAAAGGCAGGAACGTATTTATGAATTGGTTGGACAAATTAGAACGAAAATTTGGAAGGTATGCAATACCTAATTTAATGTATTACATCATCATACTTTACGGTGCGGGTTTTGTGCTGAATATGGTAAACAGCTCCTTTTACTACCAGTATCTTGCACTTGATATAGGAGAAGTTCTTCATGGGCAGATATGGAGACTTTTGACCTTTATCATCCAGCCGCCGTCAGACAGCCTGATTTTTATTGTTTTTGCAATGTACCTTTACTATATGATAGGAATACAGCTTGAACGGGCGTGGGGGACATTCCGCTTTAATGTATATTTTTTCTCAGGAATGTTTTTCCATATTTTTGCGGCGTTTATCATCTATTTTGCTATGGGGCTTTCTCTTCCAATGAGCTCCTGGTATCTGAATATGTCGCTGTTTTTTGCTTTTGCCGCTCTTTATCCAGATATGGAATTTTTAGTGTTTTTCATACTGCCGGTTAAGGTGAAGTGGCTGGCGCTTCTGGACGGCTTGTATTTTCTTTATGCTGTTGTGCAGGCTTTTCTTCCTGCATACGGAGGCAGCGTGTTTGGAATTATTTATAAGGCAAATGCAGTTGCGGCGGTAGTGTCGATTCTTAACTTCCTTATATTTTTCTTAGGCTCAAGGAATGTCCGTCCTTATACACCGAGACAGATGAAGCGCAAACATGAATTTAAGAAAAATATAAAACAGGCGAGAAAAACAATGAACTATGGAAATGGGGCATCCCACAGGTGCGCTGTCTGCGGCCGTACAGATTTGGACGATTCGAATCTTGAGTTCCGTTATTGCTCTAAGTGTAACGGAAATTATGAATATTGTCAGGATCATTTGTTTACGCATACACATGTAAAATAAGAGAATCTGCTTATAGTAAGAAAGAGAAAGGAAGAGTATAAGATGAAAAAAACAAAGATTATCTGTACAATGGGGCCGGGCTCTGACAACGAGGAGATTTTAAGAAAACTGGTGCGCGGAGGAATGGATATAGCCAGGTTTAATTTCTCTCACGGAACCCATGAGGAGCAGAAAATCCGTATGGACAGGTTAAAGAGAATTCGTGACGAGGAAAAGAAGCCTATTGCCATTCTGCTGGATACTAAGGGACCGGAAATTCGTACCGGTGTATTAAAGGACGGAAAAAGGGTGTCCTTAAAAGAGGGTGAATTTATTACCTTGACATCTGAAAATATTGCAGGAGATGAAAAAAGAGTTTCCATTACTTATCCAGGACTTGTGGAAGATGTACAGGCCGGGAGCAGGATTCTGATTGACGACGGATTGATTGAGCTTAAGGTAAAGAGCAAGCAAGACACAGAGATTGTCTGCAGGATTATAAACGGTGGAGAGCTAGGAGAGCGGAAAGGTGTGAATGTTCCCAATGTTCCGGTAAGGCTTCCTGCAATTACGGATAAGGACAGGGAGGATATCAGATTTGGTGTTGCCCAGAAGATTGACTTTATCGCCGCATCCTTTGTGCGCAATGCAGAGTGTATTTTAGAAATCCGTTCTTTCCTTAAGGAATGCAATGCGCCGTATATTCCGATTATTGCTAAAATTGAAAATGCAGAGGGAATCCGTAATATTGAAGAGATTGTAAGATGTGCAGACGGGGTTATGGTAGCCAGAGGAGACTTGGGTGTTGAGATACCGGCAGAGGAGGTTCCGTATCTTCAGAAGTTCCTGATTCAGACCTGTAACGACAACTACAAGCCGGTAATTACGGCAACTCAGATGTTAGATTCTATGATGCGCAATCCACGTCCCACCAGGGCAGAGGTGACAGACGTTGCAAATGCAGTCTATGACGGGACAGATGCGGTTATGTTGTCTGGTGAGACGGCAGCAGGAAAATACCCGGCAGAGGCTCTTAAGATGATGGTACATATTGTGGAGAATACAGAAGAGCATCTGGACTATAAGCAGATGCTTGAGAAGGCACAGGAGCAGCACATGAAGAGTGCGTCAAGCGCCCTTGCCCATGCTACGGTTACAACGGCATCGAATATGGGGGCAAAATGTATTATTACGCCTACAGTGACAGGGGCAACGGCAAGAGTCGTATCAAAATTTAAACCTAAGACTGAGATTATCGGAGTGTCTCCCAGTGAGGAGACACTCCGGAGGATGCAGATATACTGGGGAGTAAGGCCGCTCAAATCTATAGAGGCAAGGTCCACGGATGAGATCTGTAACAGCGCCATAGAGCTTGTATGTGCAAAGCAGATTGCGGAGACAGGAGATGTGGTAGTACTGACGGCTGGTATTCCGTCCCCAACAATTGGCGGGCAGAAGATGGGAGTCAGCAATATGATGAAGATAACGGTGGTAGAGTAAATGCCACGTAACCAGGAGATTAAAGGATGACGGCTTTGGTGGACAAAAATGATAAATCGTGATTGGGAAAAATTTGGAGAAGAGATAAGAAAGACGGTACAGGATGCCATAGATGCCCAGGATTATAATAAGTTAAACCAGACGATAACAAATACTATTAACAATGCAGTGGATGGCATTGCAAAGAACCTGCGGGGCGCAGGAAAAGCGGACCGTGCAGGAAATACAGGAGGCCCTTATGCGCAGACAGGGCCGTATTACAGACAGGTGCCGCCCAATGGACCGATGAAGGGACAGGGTATTTACAGGCAGGGGTATTCCAACAGCGGACAGGCACCCCTCCGAAAAGTACGTCAAAAAAACATGCTGGAATTGTATCGGAGTGTGACCTCAGTCGCTGCAGGCGGTACAGTAATGACAGCTTTAGGAGCAATTTTCGGTGGAGTTTGCTTTGTGTTTCTTCTGCTTTGTATGATTGGCATGGCAGTTGACGGGAGTATAGGCATTCCGGGTATTATTATTCTTGCTATTTTTCTTGTGTTCAGTGTTTCTGGCTTTGCAGTCAGCCAGTGGGGTTCAGTCTTAAGAGGGCGTGTAAAGAGGTTCCGGGCATATATAAGGATTCTCGGAAGCAGGGAGTACTGTAATATCCGGGAGCTTGCAGAAGGCACCAGCAGGAATGTAAAATATGTACTTAAGGATTTGGAACAGATGTTAAGGAGTGGATGGTTTCTGCAGGGTCATTTAGATGAGCAGAAGACCTGTCTTATCGTCAGTCATAATATGTATCACCAGTACCTTAGAATTGAGGAGGATAGAAAGAAAAATATAGATGACCAAAAGCAGGGTAGTAAGGAGAAGCAAAAAAAAGATGAGGAGTACAGCCAGAAGCTTTCCCCCGAGGTGCGGAAAATTATAGAGGAAGGGGACGCATATATCCAGAAGATACATGCCTGTAATGACGCGATCCCCGGGGTGGAGATTTCTGCAAAAATTTCCCGCATGGAGACAGTCATTGACAGGATTTTTGACCGGGTGGAGCAGGATCCTGAGGCAGTGGATGACATCAGGCGTATGATGGAATATTATCTTCCTACGACTATTAAGCTTTTAGAGGCGTATAAGGAGCTTGATGCTCAGCCGGTAGATGGTGAGAATATCCGTTCCTCAAAGGTGGAGATTGAAGCGACGCTGGATACGTTAAGCAGTGCCTTTGAAAAGCTTTTAGATGATTTGTTTCAGGATACTGCGTGGGATGTATCCACAGACATATCCGTGCTCCGTACCATGCTTGCGCAGGACGGGCTTACAGAAGACGCGCTTAAAAAATAAAAAAGGATGGAGAGACGCAAAATGAATGAGTTTGAAGAATTGGCAGCAGTTCCAGAGCTTACGCTGGAACCTTTTAAGGAGGAAGCAAAGCCGGTTACAGCAGCAGAGAAAAAAGAAATATTTAACGACAGCATCCTGTCGGCGGAAGAACGAAGGACTGTGGAGGCTTTTGTACAGAAGATTGACCTTGCAGACTCCACGGCGATCTTGAATTATGGCGTAGGAACCCAAAAGAAAATGGCGGATTTTTCAGAGGGCGCTCTTGAAAATGTAAAGACAAAAGACTTAGGAGAAGTGGGAGAACTGCTTTCGAATGTGGTGAAGGAGCTTAAAAGCTTTGACGAAGAGGAAGAAGAGAAGGGATTTCTCGGCATTTTTAAAAAGACTTCCAATAAAATTCAGTCTATGAAAGCAAAGTATGCCAAGGCGGAGACAAATATCAACCAGATATGTAAGGTGCTTGAAAATCATCAGGTACAGCTTTTAAAAGATATTGCTATACTGGATAAGATGTATGAATTGAACCTGACTTATTTTAAGGAGCTTTCCATGTATGTACTTGCAGGAAAGAAAAAGCTTGAACAGGTGAGAAATACTGAGCTTCCAGAGCTTCTTAGAAAGGCACAGACGAGCGGCCTTGCAGAGGATGCCCAGGCAGCAAGAGATTTGGATTCTATGTGTAATCGTTTTGAAAAGAAAATTCATGACCTAGAGCTTACAAAGACAGTATCCATGCAGACAGCACCTCAGATTCGTTTGATTCAGAGCAATGATACACTGATGGCGGAAAAGATACAGTCCACGATTGTTAATACCGTTCCTCTATGGAAGAGCCAGATGGTGCTGGCTCTGGGTGTGGAACATTCTGCGCAGGCGGCGGCTGCCCAGCGGGAAGTAACGGATATGACAAATGAGCTTTTGAAGAAAAATGCCCAGAAGCTTAAGATGGCGACTGTTGATACGGCAAGGGAGTCAGAGCGGGGAATTATAGAGATGGATACCTTAAGACAGACCAATGAAGCGTTGATTGCTACCTTTGACGAGGTGATGCAGATTCAGGCAGAGGGCCGGCAGAAGAGGAGAGAGGCAGAAGCAGAGATGCTTCGTTTGGAAAATGAGCTTAAGAGCAAGCTTCTGCAGATGCAGGGATAACAACAGCTGACGGTATCTTGTGCCGCAATAAAAAATATATTGACATATGAGAAACAATACTATATAGTGTTCCGTGAAAGAACTACTAGAAAGGCTGAAAAAGGGGCAGTCTGTATTCAGACTGCCTGCAGGTGCGTGAGAGAACATGGCAGGAGAAACATTTGTAGAGCGTTTGATGGAATTTGACCTTACGAGGCAGGAGGCAGGGATATATGAATGCATTCTTCGCGAAGGCAAAATTACAGGCTATGAGGTTGCAAAGCAGCTTGGAATTTCAAGGTCTAATGCCTACAATTCCCTGGCAAGTATGACAGAAAAGGGAGCGTCCTATCTGGTGGAGGAAGGAACAACGCGAAAATATGCGCCGGTCCCTTTGGATGAATTTTGTAAAAACCGTATTCGCAGGCTGGAAGTACATATGCAGTGGCTGAATGCCCATCTGCCGGAGGAGAAAACTTATGTAGACGGGTACATTACGATCGAGGGCGCCCAGCATATACTGGATAAGGTACGCAATCTTCTGCTTAAGACCAAGGAGAGGGTATATATATCCTGCACCAGTAATTACCTGCTTTTGTTTGTTGACGAGTTTGAAAAACTTATCCGGGACAGGAAACGGGTGGTAATTATTACAGACCAGCCAGTAAGTTTCGGAAATGCGAAGGTATATGTCGGCTCTGCAAGGGAGATGCAGATTGGCGTGATTGCGGATTCAAGGTATGTGCTGACCGGAGAATATGGGGAGGGCAGCATGAATACTTGTGTATATTCAGGACAGAAGAATTTCGTGGAACTCTATAAGAGGGCCCTTGCGAATGAAATTAAATTATTTGCGATGCAGGAGGAGAATCAGTAAGATGAAAAAACAGCCATTTGTGGATAAAGCCAAGGTGGAAGAAATTGTAAGGGAATATCCCACCCCTTTTCATCTATATGATGAGAAAGGGATCCGGGAAAATATAAAGGCACTGAAGGAAGCGTTTGCATGGAATAAGGGATATAAGGAATATTTTGCAGTCAAGGCGACGCCAAATCCATATCTCATTGATATTTTAAGGGAGTATGGCTGTGGCTGCGACTGTTCTTCCTATACGGAGCTGATGCTGTCGGAGGCAGTCGGGGCATGGGGGGAAGATATTATGTTTTCTTCAAATGATACGCCGGCGGAGGAATATGTGTATGCGGAAAAGCTAGGTGCGATTATTAATCTGGACGATATTACCCATATTGATTTTTTGGAGGAGACGATTGGGTATATTCCGAAGACCATCAGCTGCAGATACAATCCGGGAGGACTGTTTAAAATCAGTAACGATATTATGGATAATCCCGGAGATTCCAAATACGGCATGACGACGGAACAGCTTTTTGAAGCCTTTCGCATCCTTAAAGGAAAAGGGGCGGCGGAGTTTGGCATTCATGCGTTTCTTGCAAGCAATACAGTGACGAATGAGTACTACCCAATGCTGGCGAAAATTCTTTTTGAAGTGGCGGTGAAGCTAAAGAAGGAGACGGGCGTACATATAAAATTTATTAACCTTTCAGGCGGCATCGGGATACCCTATACTCCGGATCAGGAGCCCAATGATATACGGGTGATTGGTGATGGAGTGAGGAGAGTTTATGAGGAGGTGCTTGTACCTGCCGGTATGGGGGATGTGGAAATTTATACAGAGCTGGGCCGTTATATGATGGGGCCTTACGGCTGTCTTGTGACAAGGGCGGTTCATGAGAAGCATACCCATAAGGAATATATCGGTGTGGATGCCTGCGCGGTAAACCTTATGCGTCCTGCCATGTATGGAGCATACCACCATATTACAGTTATGGGGAAAGAAAATCTTCCCTGCGATCATAAATATGATATTGTCGGTTCCTTGTGTGAAAATAATGATAAATTTGCTATCGACAGAATGCTGCCGAAGATTGACATGGGTGATCTGTTGGTGATTCATGATACGGGGGCACATGGGTTTGCAATGGGATATAATTATAATGGAAAACTAAAATCAGCAGAAATTCTTTTAAGGGAGGACGGAGGCACGAATCTTATCCGCAGGGCGGAGACTCCGGCAGATTATTTTGCAACTTTTGACTGCTTTGAGATTGGAAAAAAGCTGATAAGATAGTTTTGTGTTTAAGGGCTGTAGGAATACGGTCCTTTAAATATTTTAAGGAGGAAGTCTATGAAAAAAGTGAGGATTACGGTGATGAAAATGGCGTGCTATGAGGATTTGATAGAAAAATATGAAAACCCCATTACACATGCCTGCGCTATGCAGGTGGGACAGGAATTTACTGCTAATGGATGGCAGAGACCGGAAGGGTTCTGCGAGAGTGCGTGGGAGAGTATTTCGGCCTTTGTCATGGCACTTGCCCATGGTGGGGAGAATTTTTATGATGGGTGGATGAAAAATAAAAAATCAGCGATGATTTCCTGCAACGACGGATTCCGGCCAGTGAGTTTTTTGCTGGAAACGATAGAAAAGGAAGGATAAGCTGATTATTATCAAGCAAAGAAAAAGCCGTGAATCTTTGAATATGAGGGCACTGAAAAAGTCTGATTCAAAAAAAGAATTGGGCTTTTTTCGCTGGTGGGATTATAATAGAAGTATAAGGAAGGAGATGAGCTGTACAGTTGAATAGTTAATGAAAAAATGCGATGGGAGTAATTGTGTATGGTGGTCAGACAGCAATAAAGAGAGAAAGATTTGTTGTGACTACAGCGGATTAATATCAACAGCAACGGGATTAATCCGTGGATCAGAGCAGTATAAATCTACGGCCATAGAATATGGTGCACTATCCTTTAAGAAAAAACAATTTCACTCACATTATAAAACTTTGTGATGTGGACTATGGAAACGGGGCCAGCACGGAAGAGGCACCGACGGCTATAGCCAGCGGTGGGAATTATAATGCACTTGTGCTCTTTACTTATGCAGTAAAGACCGAAGATGGCAAGAGCCTGCCGGAGGTAATGAACCTTGCCGACTATGCCGGAATCCGAGGGAAACGAATTACTGGTATTCAGGAGTATAAGATGTTGGGATAAATTTTGCAGATATGCCCCTTTTTAATGATAGAAAATATAAAAAGTGCCAGAAATCCTATAGATTCCGGCACTTTCTAAATTTAAGTCCACTGCGGATGGCGGGACTTGAACCCGCACGAAGTCGCCCTCGTCAGATTTTGAGTCTGATGCGTCTGCCATTCCGCCACATCCGCATGTTTCCAGCTACTCAAGCCGAAATTTATTGTATCACAATACTTCATAAAATACAATAATTATTTTTGAAAATCTTCTTTTTCAAACAAAAGTTTACATAAACAGCGCTAATAAAATCTTGTCCTCCTGTCTCCGGTAAGGTATGATATGTTTATACCCATTTTTATTACAAAATACAACAGGATAAATTATAGGAAAAAGTGAGGATGAGCGGCATGGGATTTACAGTAAGAGACATGCTGAAGGCAGAGATATTCGGCGACGCGAAGCTGCTTGGCGGCAGCCAGGGCCTTGATAATGAGATCTTGGGAGTAACGATTATTGAGGCGCCTGATATTGTGAAGTTTATTAACGGCGGGGAAGTTCTGCTTACAGGCTTTTATGCGTTTCAGTCCTGCAGTGCAGAGGAATTTGAAAAATATATAAAGGAGCTGTCAAAGAAAAAGGTAGGCGCTGTGGCCATGAAGCGTAAGCAAAAGGTGGAGTATATAGAAGAAAAGCTTCATATTTTGTTAAATTATGCCAGGGATCATGCAGTGCCTGTTCTGGAAATTGCGCCGGAGCTGTCCTTCAGGGATATATTAAAGGTGATTATGGAGCGTCTTTTTAATGAGGAGGTGAGGCGGCTTAAATATTTTAAGACAACCCATGATAATTTTACGGCTTTGTCTCTTTCCTTTGGATCCACAGAGAATGGAATTCAGAGAATTCTGGATGTGCTGGAAAAGCTTACAGGCAGTCCTGCAGCGCTTTTTAATCAGAATATGGACTGTCTTGCGTTAACAGAGAACAGTATTGACAAACTTCTCCTGTCTAAGCAGGCAGAGGAATATCAGCCTCGTTTTTACTCTAATTATCATTATTTAAAGCAGGAAGTCTGTACGGCAGAGGGAGGGCAGCATACGGTTCAGCTGGTTGTAAGGTTTCAGGTGATGTATAATCGGAAAATGTATCTTGTTGTTACAGAATCAAAAAACAGGTTCAGTGATTTAGATGATATTGCAATTGAAAATGCAGTGACAGCGCTCAGACAGGAGTTGTTCCGCCAAAATTCCATTGAAGAGCTGGAGGAAAAGTTCCAAAATGATATTATGAATAATATCTTAAGTGGTAAGCTTTGTTCCAGGCAGGAAATTGAAAGAGACATCAAGCTTCTTGGAATTCCAATGGAGGCGTCTTACCGTGTGCTTATCTTAAAGCTGTGGAACGAAAGAACCGGTGAGTTTGAGAAATTAAATGATAAGGTTCAATATTTCAGTATACTTCGGGATGCGGCAGCAAAAGAATTTCAAGATGTGAGAATCCGTAATAATGTTGATAAGGTAACAGTCATTCAGCAGGTAAAAAGAGAGCAGAAGCAGGAAGAATACCGCAGAGAACTGAAAGGTACAGTGGAGCAGATTCAGAAGAGGATTCAGGGAAAAAATAATGGGCTGTTAGTCAGGGTCGGAGTAGGAAAAGAAGTAGAGGGTGTTTTGAATATTTCCGACAGCTATAAAGAAGCAGGAGATTCTCTGGAATTTATCGGTATATTAGGAGGCGCAGGAGACATACGTACATTTCCAGTAATGTTTTTTGCAGATATGGGAATTTTTAAGCTGCTGTGTAAGCTTGACACAGCAGAGGAGTTATCCGAGTACATACCGGAAAGCCTTGAAAAGTTGTTTCACTATAAAAAGCAGCAGCGGGGAGATTTGATTCTTACCCTTAGTACTTATCTGGACAGGAATCAGAATCTTACAAAGACGGCGCAGGAGCTTTTCATTCATTATAAAACAGCGGCCTACCGTATGGATAGAATTGTACAGATTACAGGGATTGATTTTGACAATCCGAACGAGGTGCTTGCTGTCAGAATCGGACTGATTGTCCATAGAATGGTGGAAAATATTAAGAAATAATCAAGACAGGGATATTGTTTATCCAATATGGACAAACAATATCCTTTATTTTTATCTTTTTTCTCTGATGTATATTGTTAAAAAAATATCTATAATGTGAAATATAGATAAGATTTATATACTTTATCAACATCATCTATGCAGTTTGCCTAAAAGAAAGTATATAGATTTGTGAAAAGTGTAAAAAATAAAACGATCAAAGGAGGAAAACAAGTAACATGAAAGCAAATGGAAAACGAGTAATTTCGCGGTTAGAGGAAATTTACCAGTGTGGGAAAAAAGAAGACGGAACCTATACAAGAATGGCATTTTCTGATGAAGATGTAAAGGGAAGAAAGCTTTTTGCTTCATGGGCAGAGACTTTGGGAATGACAACACGGGTAGATGCGGCGGGTAATCTCATTGCCCGTATGGACGGGCAGGATAACAGTCTCCCGGTAATTCTGATGGGCTCCCATCTGGATACGGTGCCTGACGGAGGAAAGTATGACGGTGTTCTTGGATGTGTGGGTGCCTTAGAAGTCTGTGAGATATTTAAAAAAGAAGGATATGTGCCCAAGCATCCTTTAGAGGTGATTGTTTTTACAGATGAAGAGGGCTTCCGTTTTGGAAAGGGACTTACGGGGAGCAGCGCAGTATGCGGACAGGATGCGGGAATCAGCGATTCGGATCTGGACATATACGGTGAAGAGCGGGGAAAGGTTATGCAGTCATACGGAATCACCAGCGAAGGCGTAAAGGCGGCGGTAAGGAACCCGGCAGACATACATTGCTTTTTAGAGCTCCATGTGGAACAGGGAGCAAGGTTATATAGGACAAAAACTTCTGTAGGAATTGTATCTTCCATTGCAGGTGTAAACCGTTACGAAGTTACGGTAACAGGTGAGGCAAACCATGCTGGAAGCACGGCAATGGCGGACCGTAAAGATGCCCTTGTGGCGGCAGCAGGATTTATTAACAGAATACCAGAGGTTACAACAGAATGTGGAAATGAATTTACCGTTGCAACTGTAGGCACGATAAAGGTAACCCCCCATTCTGTCAATGTAATTCCAGGCACCTGCACCTTCAGCCTGGAAATCAGAGACACAGAAGCCCATATTATGTCCCTGGTTGAACAAAAACTGCAGGAGACCCTTGGGGACATTTGTAAGAAATATGAAGTTTCCTCTACATTTGTCCCCACATCCTTTCATGATCCGGCGCCAATGTCTGATTGGGTGAAGGAAAACATTAAAAAAGCAGTGGAGGAGCTTGGAATAGATTACAGCATAATTCCAAGTGGCGCCTTCCATGATTCTCTTATCATGACAAGCGTATTTCCGACAGCCATGATCTTTGTACCAAGTGAAAACGGAGTCAGCCATTCCAGATATGAGTACACAGAGGATAAGGATATAGAGAACGGATGCAACGTGCTGCTTGGGACTATTTTAAATGTAGATAAGTTATAAGAAACAGAGGCAAATAACATGACCTGTTCATGTTAAAATCCCTTGCCATAAGGGATAAAATAAAAGGAAAGGAAGGTAACATTATGGCAAAGAAAAAAATCGGTATCATCGGCGGAGGTATTTCTGGAACAGCCCTTGGCTATCACTTAAGTCTTTATGACGGAGAGGCAGAGGTGATTGTTTTCGAGAAAGATACGATTGGCGGAGCTTCCACAGCGAAGTCAGCGGGCACGGTATGTCTGTTTGACGATTCCCTCAAGAACAGGTATTGGGATGTAAGACTTTATGGTTTTGAGTCTTATCTCAAAATGGAGGAAGAAGAAAAGGGTTCCGCAGGCTTTGACAAGACTGGAACACTTGTAGTTGCTACAAATGAGGAAGTGGAAAAGGTAATTAAGACAGGTATCGCACTTGCAAAGGCAGCTGGCTACACGGGTGAGTATATTACAGACAAGGACCGTATCAAAGAGATTCTGCCGGACATTTCCACGGAGAATATCCTTGGCGCTGGCTACACGGCAGACGACGGATATTTTGACGGAACGATGATTTCCAATACATATGCAAAGAAATTCCAGAAGAACGGCGGCGTTGTGAAGACGGGTGTTAAGGTTACGGAGGTTGTTGTAGAGAATCATAAGGTGAAGGGTCTTAAGACAGACGACGGAGCAGAATATGAATTTGATGTGGTTGTAGACTGTACAGGACCATGGAGCAAATTTACAGGCGAGATGGTAGGGCTTGATGTACCGATTTGGCATACAAAGGCGGAAGCTTTCTTCTTATGTCCTCCGGGAAAGAAGCTTAATTATACATTCCCTGTCCTGAAATATCCGGAGTTCTACGGACTTAGGGCAGGAGATAACATTTTCATCTGCAAGTCCCACCTTTCTATGGACTTAAGCAATCCGATGCATGCGGGACAATGGGACCCGGACAAGTTACCGGCAACAGGCGGAACAGACGACTACTTCATTGATTTCCTTCTGGATCAGCTTGAGGCTAAGGTTCCGGGAATTGTAGACAGTGGACTTGTTTCCTCATGGCTTTCCTATCGTGCGGAGCCAAAGGATTTCTGGCCGATTTTAGGTGAGACTCCGGTTGAGGGTTATATGCTTTCTACAGGATACGGCGGAAACGGTGTGATCGAAGCGCCGGCTGCAACCCGTGATCTTGCAAAGCTCATCATGCGCGGGGAGAGCACACCGCTTCTTGAGAACTGGGCATTTAAACGGCTTTTGTAAGAAACAGGTAATTGTTTTTTTATGGGTCTGCGCGGACAAAGTGCAGACCGAAAGAAAGGATTTTAGGAGGAAACCATGAATATAGCAGTTCTTATAAAACAGGTTCCGGTTTCAAATGATGTATCGGTAGACCCGGAGACACATGCGCTTGTACGTGCCAGCTCTGAGGGTATGATTAATCCGGCTGATCTAAATGCCATTGAAGAGGCTATGGTGCTTAAGGAACAGACAGAAGGGAAGGTCGTTGTATTTACAATGGGGCCGCCGGACGCTGAAAAGGCACTAAGAGACGCAATGGCGCTGGGATGCGACGAAGCCTGTCTGATTACAGACCGGACGCTGGCAGGAGGCGATACGGTTGCAACTGCCAGGGTACTGGCGGCGGCAATTAAAAAGTATGGCCAGTTTGACCTCCTTTTAGGAGGCGCATTGTCGGCGGACGGAGCAACTGGGCAGGTAGGCGCAATGGTGGCAGAATGTCTTGATATTCCACATATTGTGGAGGCTATGGGAGTGAAATATGACAGGGCCGGGGCTGACAGGATTGTAGCAGTAAAAAAGTTTCATGATAAGAAGTTAAGTATCAGATGTGCATTGCCTGCAATGATATCTTTTAATTTCGGATGTAACGAGCCTCGTCTTGCCACTCTTCGTACAAAGCGTGCGGCAAAATCAAAGCCGCTTGTAACCTATACCAATGCGGAACTCATGCTTCCCCTTGACCAGGTAGGGATCGCAGGTTCACCGACAACCGTTGTAGATTCCTTCTCGCCGAAGATGGGAAGAAAAGCCCGGATGCTTGAAGGAACGCCGGCAGAGCTTGCAAGGAAGCTTAGGGACCTTATTGAAGAGGAGAAAGGAAAATAGACCTATGGCTAATGGAATTTGTGTTTATGCAGAAAGTTATAAAGGTAAACTAGAGCCGGTAGCTGCAGAACTGGTTTCAGCGGCAAAGGAGATTCAGAAGACAACCGGCGAGCGGGTGCAGGCAATTGTGCTTGCAGAACATGCGGAGGGCATCGCAGCCGAGCTTGAAAGGCTGGGGGTAGAGGAAATCTATGCGGTAAACGCTGGGCGGGACTGTTCCCAGCAGGATGACGCTGTGAGCCAGGCGGTTACGGAGATGCTTAGGAGGATTGCCCCTTCCAGTGTACTTATCCCGGCAACTCCGGAGGGACGCTCCATTTTCTCCAGAGCAGCGATGAAATTAGGCTGCGGAATGACGGCGGACTGTACAGAGGTTCTTGCAGGAACAAAGGAGGACGGTTCTTACTATATTAAACAGAATAAGCCTTCCTATGGCGAGAATGTTTTTGTTACAATTATTACCAGAGATGGCTTCTATCCCCAAATGATGACCGTAAGGCCGGGGGTGTATACGGCGCAGGAGGCAGCAGAAGGCGGACAGGCGAAAATCGTGTATTTTGATGATATTAAGGTTGGAGACTCCAAAATTGAAGTAATTGAAGAAGCTGTGGCGGAGGCAGAGACCGGAAGTATCTTAAGCGCAGAGGTCGTTGTTGTCGGCGGAAGAGGCGTTTTGGAGGACGATAATTTCGGACTGCTTGAGAAATTCGCCGAGAAGGTGGGCGGAGCCATCGGTGGAACAAGACCGATGGTAGACTCTGAAATGATTCCCTTTAATCACCAGATTGGCCAGACGGGGCTTACCATTCGTCCAAAGATCTGTATTTCTTTTGGCGTGTCCGGGGCTATCCAGCATACGGAAGGAATCAAGGATACGAAGCTCTTTGTAGCGGTAAATACGGATGAGGATGCAGCTATCTATGGTGCAGCGGATTATGGTATAGCGGCAGATCTTAAGGATGTGCTGACAGAGTATCTGGCGCTGTAGGGATGTGAAGATAAATAAAGAGTTTTCTCATCATAAAAAGCATAAAGCCTTATTGAAATTAAGGAAGGCTTTATGCTTTTTTTAACGATATCGTGGAACTTAAGATCCGCAAATCTATCTAAAATTCGTTTTGTAAATGGCAGTCTGCTTCCAGCTTCTTAATGGCTTCTCTGCACTCGGGATATGAGAGAAGCGGTTTAAATATCTCGTCCTCCAGCCCTTTTAACAGCATTTTTTTTAGCTCCGTTGTAACAGCCGGCTGGTGTTCCTTAATATCAAGTCCCGGTGAAAAAAGATCCTTTTTTGGCAGAATGAGATTCCCATCCATTACATCCACATAATGGACAAAACAGGCGGCGGCATCATCATAACGTTTCATTCTTAAATAAATATGTAAAAACAGGCCGTCATACAGTCCACCGAGACCAAAAAGCTGGTCTATGGTTTTGTATATTTCACAGATTTCCAAGGCATGTTCATCACTGTAGCCAAGATTGGGGGACATTAAGGCAGTGAGACAGAACTGGACCTGGCGTATAAAGGTATATAAACGCTTTTGTGATATCTTCAAGGCTTCCTCTGGTTCATTCTTTTTTGTATAAAGCTGGAACCATGCTATAGTGGTATCCACGGCATGTTCTGGCAGCTCATTTAAAAGCTGTTCACCCCGGGCGAGATCGTCATCATTAATTGCCATGATGGCAAGATTTAATATGGCCTGCTGCCGGTAATCAGAAACAGCGCAGGAATACAGATTTGTAAGAAGTTCTTTTTTTCTCGAATGCCATTTTTCAAGAAGCTCTTTATCTGCTGTGGGAAAGAGTATGCGGAAGGTGTCAAAGACTAAAGACGCATTGAATTTTAAGGCGTAGGAATTTGGATATTTGTGTAAAAGTCCGTTCAGCATTTCTTCACCGTATTCATGCCCTTTTTGAACCGTGGATTCAAGAAGGGCATTTAATTTTTCCTGAATTTCTTTCTCTGTCAGGGTTTCCTCAAATTGCAGCAGGGTATCTATATTTGTATCCAATGCCCTTGCAAGGGGACAGAGAAGAGTAATGTCAGGGTAAGAGTTGTCATTTTCCCATTTGCTTACCGCAGGGGCAGAAATACCAAGCATTTCTGCAAGCTGGTTCTGGGTCAGCCCCTTTCTTTGACGGAGCTTTATAAGTTTTGCACCTATTTTCATTTCCATAGTGTTATCCTCCAATTCTTGCAGGGCACGCCCTGCAGATAAGTATACGGGCTCGTCCATTTTACAAAGAATATTATAAACAGTCATATATTTTTGTGCAATGGAGGGATAGTTAAGAGCTGTAAAATTTTTGATAACCGATAGTTAAGCAGTTCCTTTGCATTTTCTTAGTTACTTTTCCTATATAATGAGTTATAATATACATATTAGGCTATAAAATTTTTAAGTGGAGGGAATATTATGTATTATAAACAGTATGGAGATACAGATATGAAGGTTTCAGCAATAGGGCTTGGAACGATGAGGTATGACGAGGAAGATATCAAGGCAGGAAGGCTTGAAAAATGTGCACAGATTCCTCTTTACGCTTTTGAAAAGGGGATTAATTATTGGGATACAGCTCCGTTTTACTGCGAAGATAAAAGTGAAATTGTAACGGGAATTGCACTGTCCCAGGTGGACAGGAGCAAGGTATACCTAACCTCGAAGACAAATTTAGGCACCATTGGCGATCAGCACCCGACAAAGGATATGTTTAGAAGAAGGCTTGAGACATCTCTTGACCGTCTGAGGACAGATTACATAGATTTTTATCATATGTGGTGTATGTTAAGTATTGAATCCTGGGAAAAGCATATGGAGAGAATCTATGAATTTTTTGAGGACGCAAAAAAAGAAGGACTGATCCGGAATATTGTATTTTCTTCCCACATGCAGGGAAATGAGATAGAGACAGTTGTAAATACTGGCAAATTTAAAGGTATGCTGATTGGATATAATGCGTTAAATTACAGATTCCGCCAGAGCGGGATTAAGGCGGCCCATGAAAAGGGAATGGGCGTGGTGGTTATGAATCCTCTCGGGGGAGGCATGATTCCGAGGAATCCGGAGAGCTTTTCCTATCTGACAGAAGGGACAGGGCTTACGGTGCCGCAGGCGGCTCTGCGTTTTGTGGCTTCTCATAAGGAGATTACAATTACTCTTGCGGGATGTACGACGAAGGAACATGTAGATGATGCGGTGAAGGCAGTAGAGGGGCTCACAGAAAAGACTGCAGAGGAGATTGTAAAGGAATATGAAGATAAGGGAGTATCCTTTAATAATCTCTGTACAGGCTGTGATTATTGCAAAGGATGCCCGAAGGATATTCCGGTTTCGAAGCTTATGGATGCTTATAACCAGAAAATTCTTACGGGGCAGCATGAGGCCATTGAGGACAGGCTTAGTAACCACTGGGATATTCCGGCTTCAAAGGCTGCGGACTGCATTGCCTGCAAAAAGTGTGAGAAGGCGTGCACACAGCATCTTCCAATTATAGAAAGACTTAAGGAAATTGCCGGATAACAGTCGCCGGATAAGGAGGCAGTATGGGTGAAAAGATTGTACTGATAGACGGTCACAGTATTTTGAACCGGGCGTTTTATGGAATCCCGGACCTTACAAATGCAGAAGGACTCCATACGAATGCGGTTTATGGATTTCTCAATATTATGTTTAAAATATTAGAGGAGGAGAAGCCAGAATATCTCACGGTGGCTTTTGACGTACATGCGCCTACCTTCCGCCATGAGATGTTTGCAGAATATAAGGGCACCAGAAAGCCCATGGCAGAGGAGCTTAGGGAGCAGGTTCCTGTCATGAAAGAAGTGCTTCGAAGTATGGGAATTGAGATTGCGGAGTGCGCCGGGCTGGAGGCGGACGATATTCTGGGAACGATTTCCAAACGCTGTGAGGAGCAGGGAATGGAGGTGGCAGTTATCTCTGGGGACAGAGATCTTCTTCAGCTTGCAACAGAGCATGTGAAGATTCGGATTCCAAAGACAAAGCAGGGACGCACTGAGGTGGAGGATTATTATGCAGAGGATGTGCTTTCCCGCTATCAGGTGACGCCGAAGGAATTTATTGATTTAAAGGCCCTTATGGGAGATGCGTCGGATAATATTCCCGGTGTGCCAAGTATTGGAGAGAAGACGGCAGCAAAAATTATTACGGAGTATCACTCTATAGAAAATGCATATAAGCATGCCAAGGAGCTTAAACCACCCCGGGCTTCCAAGGCTCTTTTGGAGCACTGGGAGCTGGCGGTGATGAGTAAAGAGCTTGCTACAATTAAGGTGGATGCCGAATTCCCTTACGAGCTTTCCGGGGCAAAGCTTGGAAATATATTTACAGAGGAAGCTTATGCATATTTTCAGAAGCTGCAGTTTAAAAATCTGCTATCCAGATTTGATGTAACTGCGCCATCGAATAAGGTGGAGGATGTATTCCGTGAAATTACAAAGCTAAATGATGCCACGAAGCTTTGCAGTGAGGCAGAAGGGAAAGCGTGCGTGGGAGCCTGTATTTTCAAGGATATGGAAAATATTCTTCCTCTTTTTGCAAAGGAAGCTGGTATTGGCGGTATAGGACTCTGCTACGGAAAAGATAAGGTGTTCTGTATCAGGACAGGGGACGGGATAGAAGGGGAATGGCTTCTTAAAGCCCTTTCTAGAATTGCTGTATCTGCCGGACGGTTTGTTATGTTTGACATTAAGGCTGCAATGGAGTATATTCAGATAGAACATAAGGAGGCTTGCTTTGATGCAGGAGTCGCAGCGTATCTTCTGAATCCTTTGAAAAGTGACTATACTTATGAGGATGTGGCGAGAGAGCAGTTGGATTTGATTATTGAAGAAAAGTCCCCGCTCTGGGTAAAGGCATGCTATGAGGCCTATACTGCATATGAGGCGTCAGGAATTATGTTTTCTAAGCTTAAGAGTATGCGGATGGATCATTTGTTCACAGATATTGAGATGCCGTTAGTGTTTACTCTCTATGATATGGAGAGAAACGGTGTCCGGGCAGAGGGGGAAGCTCTAAAGATTTACAGCAGCCAGCTTGGCGCGAGAATTACAGAGCTTGAAAAAGAGATTTACGAGGAGACAGGAGAGAGCTTTAACATTAATTCTCCCAAGCAGCTTGGAGAAATCCTTTTTGAAAAGCTTAAGCTTCCCGGAGGAAAAAAGACAAAGACCGGGTACTCTACTGCTGCGAATGTTTTGGAGAAGCTTGCACCGGACTACCCGATTATTCATAAGATATTAGAGTACCGGCAGTATACAAAGTTGAAATCCACCTATGCGGACGGCCTTGTGGCTTATATTCAGGAGGACGGCAGGATTCATGGGAAGTTTAACCAAACGATTACTGCAACAGGAAGAATCAGCAGCACGGAGCCGAATCTTCAGAATATTCCGGTGCGGATGGAGCTTGGGAGACTGATACGCAAAGTTTTTGTTCCGGAGGATGGGTATATTTTCCTTGATGCGGATTATTCACAGATTGAGCTTAGGATACTGGCCCACTGCTCAGGTGACGCACGGCTGATTGAGGCCTACAAAGAGCAGAGTGATATCCATAAGGTTACTGCTTCACAGGTATTTCATGTGCCTTTTGATGAGGTGACAGAAATTCAGAGGCGTAATGCAAAGGCAGTAAATTTTGGAATAGTGTATGGTATCAGTGCCTTCGGGCTTTCAGAAGGATTAAGTATCGGCTGGAAGGAAGCTGCTGTTTATATTGATGAGTATTTCCGCACCTATCCGGGTATTAAGCTGTTTCTTGATGATACCGTGAAGCATGCGAAGGAAATGGGATATGTAGTGACATTATTCGGACGCAGGCGTCCGGTGCCGGAGCTGTCTTCTAGTAATTTTATGCAGCGTTCCTTTGGGGAACGGGTGGCTATGAATGCACCTATCCAGGGGACAGCAGCAGATATTATCAAGATTGCGATGGTGGGCGTGAATAAAAGGCTAAAGGAGCAGAAGCTTAAATCTAAGCTTGTTCTTCAGGTTCACGATGAACTTTTAATCGAAGTATATAAGCCGGAGCTTTCGTTAGTTAAGGCAATACTTCAAGAGGAGATGGAGCATGCGGCGGATTTGGATGTGCCGCTTGAGATAGATATGCATACAGGCGAAAACTGGTACGAAGCAAAGTAGAGGTGTGAGGATATGAAAATTATTGGAATTACAGGCGGTGTAGGCGCAGGAAAGACTGAGATTCTGGAATACCTGAACAATAAGTACGGTGCAAGTATCTGCCATACAGATAAGGTGGCAAAAAAGCTTCAGAAAAAGGGCGGCGTCTGCTATGACGCTATCGTGGAGTACTTCGGAAGGAGTATACTCAATGATAAAGAGGAGCTTGATCGTGAAAAGCTAAGTGATATCGTGTTTTCCAACCAAGCGGAGCTTGAGGTTTTAAACCGGATTGTGCATCCGGCGGTAAAGGAGGAGGTAGACCGGCTTATTTCTCAGGAAAAGCGAAGGAATACGAATCTTTTTATCATAGAATCTGCCATTCTGATAGAGGCAAAGTATGGCTCTATCTGTGATGAGCTGTGGTATATCTATGTGGATGATGAGACAAGACGCAAGCGTCTTTATTATTCCAGAGGATATGATACGAAAAAAATTGATGAAATTATAGCGGCGCAGCTTCCAAAGGACCAGTTCCTTAGGAACTGCGACAGGGCTATTGACAACAGTGGTGATTTTACGGAGACTATGCTCCAGCTTGACCAGATTATAAAGGACTTATAGGAAGGAATATACATACATGAGAATATGCAGCATTGCAAGCGGGAGCAGCGGAAACTGTATCTATGTGGGGGATGATACTACCCACCTTCTGGTGGATACAGGAATCAGTAAAAAACGGGTGGAGGAGGGCCTTCATGTACTGGGAATAAAGGGAGAAGAGCTTTCCGGAATTTTAGTCACCCATGAGCATATTGACCACATACAGGGGCTTGGCGTATTCAGCCGTAAATACGGGATTCCCATCTATGCTACAAAAGGTACAATTGAAGGCATTAAGAGGACGGCGGGACTTGGGAAGCTTCCAGAAGGTATTTTAAGAGAAGCAGTAGTAGATGAAAAATTTGCCTTGGGGGAGATGGAGATCCTGCCCTTTGCCATATCCCATGATGCAGGAGAGCCTTGCGGATATCGGATTGAAAACGGGAAAAAGGCAGTGGCAGTGGCGACAGATTTAGGTGTGTATGACCAGTATACGGTTGCCTGCCTTAGAAATCTAAATGGAGTTGTATTAGAGGCAAATCATGATATACATATGCTGGAGGTGGGGCCTTATCCATATCCTCTTAAAAGACGTGTGATGGGGGAAAAGGGGCATCTTTCCAATGAATTGTCAGGAAGACTTCTCTGTGATATACTGCATGATGAATTACAATATGTGATTTTGGGACATTTAAGCAAAGAAAATAATTATCCAGAGCTTGCTTATGAGACAGTGAAGCTTGAGGTTACCCTTGGGAACAACCCGTATAAAGGGGAGGACATTCCGATGATGGTGGCAGAAAGGGATACGGTTTCAGATGTGGTAACATTGTAAAAACGAAGGAGTGGAGAGAACTAAAATGGGAAAAATAGGGATTGTAACAGACAGTAATAGTGGTATTACACAGGCACAGGCAAAGGAAATGGGAATTCGGGTGCTGCCCATGCCCTTTTATATTAATGGTGAACTGTATTTTGAGGATATTACACTGACCCAGGATGAGTTTTATAAGAGACTTAAGGAGGACGCAGATATTTCCACCTCCCAGCCTTCTCCGGCAAATGTTATGGAGCTTTGGGACGAGCTTTTAAAGGAGTATGATGAGATTATTCATATTCCCATGTCCAGCGGGCTTAGCAGCTCCTGCGAGACGGCGGTGATGCTTTCTAAAGACTATGAAGGAAAGGTTCATGTGATCGATAATCAGAGAATATCGGTTACTCAGCGCCAGTCTGTGCTGGATGCGATGGAGATGGCAGAAAAAGGATTTAGTGCTCAGGAGATTGAAGATGTACTGATGCGTGAAAAGCTGGAGGCCAGCATCTATATTACAGTAGATACTTTAAAATACTTAAAAAAGGGTGGACGTGTGACAGCGGCAGGAGCGGCCCTAGGAGCGGTGCTTAATATCAAACCGGTGCTTCAGATCCAGGGAGAAAAGCTTGACGCATTTGCAAAGGTGCGTGGGATTAAGGCAGCGAAAAAGACCATGATAGAAGCTATGAGGAAGGATGTAACGGAGCGCTTTGCAGCGAAAAGAGTTCATATGGCAGCGGCTTATACCTGCTCCGATGAAGAGGCAGAAGAGTGGAAGAAGGAGCTTGAGGAAAAATTTCCGGGATATGACATACATATGGACAGGCTGTCTCTTAGTGTGAGCTGTCATATTGGACCGGGAGCCATAGCGGTGACCTGCAGTAAGGTGGTTGAGTATTAGTAAGAATCTCCTATCCGCACAATCTGATGCTGGTAATCACTGAGGAAAGGCGTCTTAAATTTATCTGTGATCACGCTCTCGTATAAGTTTGATGCGGCTATATCCTGTGCCAGCATGATGCGCCCAGTCTGCGTCACATGTTCAATCCGTGTAAGCTTTGTTACAAGGGGGATGCCGGAGTTTCTTTTCATGCAGGAAAGGAGATCCTGCTTATCCTTGCGCAGACCTAATATTCGGGCATACAGACAATACCCTTCATCTTTGAAAACAGCTGTACTTTGCGCGGTAATGTTAAGTAAAATGTGAATAAGGCACCGGCTGATTCTTGTGTAGGTCATGTCTTTTGTTTTTAAGAGGCGGCAGAACTGGCTGAAGGTAAAAAAGTCGGAAATATGTTTTGAAATCCGGTTGGCCAGTTCTGGGGTGACATCAAGATAATTGGTTAATGTATCAGGCTGCTCAGACAGCAGTCTGTATTTAAAAAGGAGAGAAAAATCATCGGCGCAGAGGGGATAGCGGCGGTGATATTCATTTTTTAAAGAGGTGATACAAAAAGCCGGAACCTGAACCTTTAAGGCATCCAGAATTTCAGACAGGGATATACTGCCACTAGGGGCTTCCTTTTCTGAAAAGCCCATACTTTCTGCCGGAGTGAAAAGATTTCTGATGGCAGACGCAGAGCTTAAACTTTCCTTTAAGGTATTATCATGATAGCCGGAGCCTATGCGCTTAATAATATGGAAATCCATACTGCTTTTCTGGGTGATGAGCGCTTTTATATATTCTATACCGAGAATCGTATTGGGATATTTCAGAGAGTCAGTGTGATGCTCAGCCTTAAGAACAGATTTAAGGGCCTCCTGCCTTGCAAGAGGGAAGGAGAGCCCTTTTTTTAGTGCATGAAGGAGACACTGTCTGTATTCTGCCGGCTCCTCTGCTGTAATCTGCGCAGCCTTCTCTAGAAATTCTCTATCTTCACATTCACTTCCGAAACAAATGGCGTCAACACAGTTGAGCTTATTAAGAAGCGAGACAGCGGCGGAAGCAAAATATTCTGCGCTTCCACAGGCGAAGCAGACTGGAAGCTCTAAAACAACAGAGGCTCCCGCCCGAAGTGCCATCTCTGCACGCATATGTTTTGGCATCAGTGCAGGGGCTCCGCGCTGTACAAAATCGCCGCTCATGACAACAAGCACATGGTCTGCGCCGGTGACTTCTTTAGCTTTTTCTATATGGTATAAATGTCCGTTGTGAAAAGGGTTATATTCAGTAATGAGTCCGACGACTTTCATAATATTCTGATTTCTCCTTGTAAATTTATTTTAGATTGATTATACTATAAATGAAAAGAGTTCGCAAACAGAGAAGGTTACTATTTGCGGTCATAGCCGCAGGTAGCAGCCTTTTTTAAGGATCAAGGAAGGAGGGGTATGTATGAAGACGAATGTTGATTTAAGCAGAATGACTGACGAAGAATGGGGCCATGCAGTCGCCCAGAGTGAGTTTGACTATGATGATCCGGCACAAGAAGAATTTCCAATAGAGCGTGAAGAGCTGACACTGGAACGTATAAAGGAGATGCTTTCAAACCGTCAGTTTAAGGAGCTTAAAGAAGAGCTTGAAAATAATATATACCCAGTAGACCTTGCCGATATTTTAGAGGAAGTGGATGAGAAGCAGCTGGTGCTTATTTTCCGTCTGCTCGTTAAGGAGGAAGCGGCAGAGACATTCACGTATATGAACAGCGACCTTCGAGAGTTTCTTATTAATGCCCTGACGGATTCCGAGCTTGAGGAAGTCATGGAGGAAATGTATCTGGACGATACAGTGGACGTGCTGGAGGAGATGCCGGCAAATGTTGTGGACAGGCTTCTTATGGTGACGGACGAAGAGAGAAGAGCACAGATTAACCAGCTTCTCCAGTACCCGGAGGACAGCGCCGGAAGCGTTATGAACGTGGATTATATTGCTCTTAATAAGGAAATGACCGTGGAGGAGGCGATTCTCAAAATTCGTCAGGTGGGTCTCAACCGGGAGACGATTTACACGTGTTATGTGACAGAAAAAAGACGCTTAATCGGAGCGGTGGATATTAAGGATCTTCTGACTACAGGTGAATCCCGGGTGATTGAGGAGATTATGGATACAAACATGCTCTACGGAGAGACAACAGAGGATCAGGAGGAAGTAGCGAGAACGATTATGAAATATGGTCTCATAGCCCTTCCCATTGTAGACCATGAGCACTGTATGGTTGGGATTGTCACGGTTGACGATGCCATGCTTGTCCTTCAGGAGGAGGAGACAGAGGACATCAGCATCATGGCCGGCGTAAATCCTAACGATGAGTCTTACTTTGGAACAACAGTGCTTGAGCATGTGAAAAGCCGTATTCCGTGGCTGCTATTTTTGATGCTGTCTGCAACTGTGACCCAGATGATTATGAACAACTATGAGTCAGCAATTGCGGTGATGCCCCAGCTTACGGGTTTTATCCCTATGCTTACAGGAACAGGGGGAAACTGCGGATCCCAGAGTTCTGCCCTTATGATACGCGGCCTTGCGGTGGGGGAGATTGAGTTTAAAGATCTTTTTAAGATTATCTGGAAGGAGATACGTGTTGCAATATCCGTAAGCCTGATACTTGCTGTCATAAACGGATGCCGTATTATGCTGATGGGGCAGGGGGATGTGATGATGGCCGCCACAATTGGAATTACTATGGCCTGTACGGTTATTATTGCAAAGATTGTAGGATGTACACTGCCGCTCGTTGCAAAAAAGGTGGGGCTGGACCCGGCGATTATGGCGACACCGCTTATCTCCACGTTGGTTGATATCAGTACCATCAGTGTGTATTTCGCGATTATCAGCGCAGCTTTTAAGATTTAAATGGGATGGATTGGGAGAAAAAGATATTTGAGTAAATATGCTCTTGTATGGAAAAATACACATGATTTGTAGGAAAGAGACCTTGTCCGCAGGGACTCTTTGTATTATAATAAAAATATTGAGAATATATGGAAAGGAGCCTTTAAGTCATGGGATTTATTGATGATATTAAAGCAAAAGCAAAGACAAATAAAAAGACGATTGTGCTTCCGGAGACAGAGGATATCAGAACCTACGAAGCAGCAGAGGCTGTTTTAAGAGAAGGAACAGCCAATATTATTTTAGTAGGAAGTGAAGAAGAGATTGCAAAAAATAAAGGCAGTTTCGATATCAGCGGGGCAGTAATTGTGGACCCGGCAGCGAATCCAAAGACAGAGGAGTATGTTGCAAAGTTAGTTGAGTTAAGACAGAAGAAGGGTATGACAGAGGAGCAGGCAAGAGAGCTTCTTCTTAAGAATTATCTTTACTATGGTGTTATGATGGTGAAGATGAAGGATGCAGACGGAATGGTTTCGGGGGCATGCCACTCTACAGCGGATACATTAAGACCGTGTCTCCAGATTTTAAAAACCAAGCCGGGTACAAAGCTTGTATCGGCATTCTTCGTAATGGTAGTGCCGGACTGCGACATGGGAGCAGACGGAACCTTTATTTTTGCAGATTCCGGTCTTGAGCAGAATCCGGATCCGGAAAAGCTTGCGGCAATCGCTTTATCTTCCGCAGAGTCCTTTAAGCTGTTAACAGGAAAGGAGCCTGTAGTGGCAATGCTTTCACATTCCACAAAGGGAAGTGCAAAGCATCCGGATGTAGATAAGGTGCTTGAGGCTACAAGAATTGCAAAGGAAAATGCTCCAAAAGGACTTCTTCTCGACGGTGAGTTCCAGTTAGACGCAGCCATTGTACCGGAAATCGGTGCATCCAAAGCGCCAGGAAGTCCGGTTGCAGGAAAGGCAAACGTACTTGTATTCCCGGATCTTGATGCAGGAAATATCGGCTATAAGCTAGTTCAAAGACTTGCAAAGGCAGAGGCATACGGACCGCTGACACAGGGGATTGCGGCGCCGGTAAATGATCTTTCCCGCGGATGCAGCGCACAGGATATTGAAGGGGTTGTGGCAATTACAGCGGTGCAGTGTATGTCAGAAGATTAAAGGATTTACAGAAATATTTTCGAGCTTAATCTGTTGGAGCATCCTTATAAAATTATTATAATAAAAGAGAGGTAAAGAAAAATGAATGTATTAGTTATTAACTGCGGAAGCTCATCACTGAAATTCCAGCTTATCAACTCAGAATCCGAGCAGGTTCTGGCAAAAGGGTTATGTGAGAGAATTGGAATTGACGGAAGCCTTACTTATCAGCCGGCAGGCGGCGAAAAGGTAAAGTCTGACAAGGCAATGCCTACACATACAGAGGCGATCCAGTTTGTGATCGATGCTCTGACAGACGCCGCTACAGGTGTTGTGAAGAGCCTTGATGAGATTAGTGCAGTAGGCCATCGTGTGGTGCACGGCGGAGAGAAATTCGCAAGCTCTGTTGTTATTACAGATGAGGTGAAAGCTGCCATTGAGGAATGTAATGATCTTGCACCGCTTCATAATCCGGCAAATTTAATCGGCATCAACGCATGCCAGAAGCTGATGCCCGGCACACCTATGGTTGCTGTTTTTGACACGGCGTTCCATCAGACAATGCCTGAGAAAGCATATATGTATGGTCTTCCATATGAGTATTATGACAAGTATAAAGTAAGAAGATACGGCTTTCATGGAACAAGCCACAGCTTTGTATCAAAGAGAGCGGCAGAGCTTGTTGGAAGGCCGTATGATCAGGTGAAAACAGTTGTCTGCCATCTCGGTAACGGTGCAAGTATTTGTGCAGTGGAGAACGGAAAATCTGTAGATACGTCTATGGGACTTACTCCTCTTGAGGGGCTTGTGATGGGAACACGTTCTGGTGATATTGATCCGGCGATTTTGGAGTTCATCTCCAAAAAGGAGGGACTTGACATTGCAGGTCTTATGAATATGCTGAATAAGAAATCCGGTGTATTTGGCCTTTCTAACAATCTGTCCAGCGATTTTCGTGATTTGGAAGAGGGCGCTGATTCAGGAAATGAACAGGCGAAGATTGCCCTTGAGGTATTTGCTTACCGTGTTGCAAAATATGTGGGAAGCTATGTGGCAGCAATGAACGGCGTAGATGTGATTGCATTTACGGCAGGTATAGGCGAGAACTCTGGTACAGTAAGAAGTGCAGTGGCAAAATACCTCGGATATCTGGGAATTGAGATTAACGAGGAGGCAAACGCAAAGCGCGGCGAGGAGATTCAGATCTCTACACCGGATTCCAAAGTTAAGGTTATGGTAATTCCTACAAACGAGGAGCTTGCAATTGCCAGGGAGACTGTCTCATTAGTTTAAAGAAAGATTAGAAGATTTTAGTTGACAAAATTATTTTACGTGATATAATTATTTAGGTGTGAATAGGAGTAATAATATGTTATTAGACCTATCCGGCGTTTTGTCTGAACAGCATACAGAGCTTATTCAGGATGTGGATATTGATATGACCGAGTTTCGGGCAGGATATGGAAGTTTTTCGGTTCTTAAGAAAACACCGATTTCTATCCGAGTAACACATGTAAAAGAACGTAAGTTTCGAATTACTGGCAGCGGAAAAGTGACATTTGAGATACCGTGCGACAGATGCTTGAAGCCAGTGGAGACAGAGCTTGTTCTTGATTTTGTGAAAAATATTGACCTGGATGTGCCGGATGGCGGGCAGACAGAAGAGTTAGATGAAACGAATTATATTGACGGATATACGCTTGACGCGGACAAACTGGTCTGCGGTGAGATATTGATAGGGTGGCCGACGAAGATTCTGTGTAGCGAAGACTGTAAGGGAATGTGTGGCGTATGTGGTCAAAACCTGAATCAGGGGACCTGTGACTGTGAAGATGCAGGTCTTGACCCTAGAATGTCAGTTATCCGCGATGTTTTTAAGAATTTTAAGGAGGTGTAACCTATGTCAATTTGTCCAAAGAATAAATCTTCTAAAGCAAGAAGAGACAAGAGAAGAGCCAATTGGAAAATGAGTGCTCCGAATCTTGTAAAGTGCAGCAAGTGCGGCGAATTAATGATGCCTCACAGAGTATGCAAGGCTTGCGGAAGCTACAACAAAAAAGAAATTATTGCGCAGGACTAATTTTAAGGTGAGAAAAAGGCTTTTCAGAGATGAGAAGTCTTTTTTTTATGCTTTTTTATAAGCCTTTTCATAAAGAACATAATAAAAAGCATTTTTCTTATAAAGGTTAGTTAAAGAGATAGTACCAGAGCGCTAAGATAGGTATAAGATGTATATATTGTCGAAATTTTTATACGTGGAAGTGGTGAAAAAGATGGTTGTATTACTAGCAGGCGGCAGCAGTGTACTGATGGATGCGATGATTAGTAAGCTGAATAAGAATGGACATCGTGTATATCTATTGACGGGGCAGAGAGACAATCGTTTTTCTTATAAACAGGTTTTTGAAAAATATAATTTTCCCTATGACAGTGGAAGCATCAAGGATATTTTTGAAAGTACTAGGCCGGATGTAGTTGTGTTTATGGGAGCATATGATACGAATTTTGACTGGGAGACAGATGCAAGACAGGAATCGGTACGTTATGTGGCGGGGCTTGTGAACATTCTGTCTGCTTTTAGTGTTGTTAAAAATGGAAAATTTATCTATTTTTCTTCCCAGGAAGTATACAGCGAGGTACATATTGACAATATTGCAGAGGACACACCGGTATCTCCCAGGGGCTTTAAGGCGATGGCGCTGGTCCAGGGAGAGGAGGCCTGTGAGAACTTCCGCAGAACCCAGGGGCTTAATACGTTTATTCTTCGATTTGATCAGATTTACTGGGTACCCCGGAAGGGAAAGACGGAGGATAATGTGTGTTTCCGTATGTGTCTTGAGGCACTGAAGACAGGAAAGATTTCTGTGAATGAAAGAAGAATTTTTTCGATACTTTATCTGAATGATGCGGTTGAGCTGGCCTACAGGGTATTGTGTGAGAGGGCACCCTGGCAGTCGGTTTACAATATTTCTTCTATGGAGGCAATTAATGAAAAGCAGCTTGCAGAGAAGATAAAGGAAGCGATAGGGCCGGAAATTACCATTGTGGACAGTACAGCGGGGACAGGGCACCGCAGAGTTTTGGACTGCAGCAGATATAAGAGTGAGTTTCCCTATGAAATATTTAACGGATATGATAAAGGTGTGAAGCTGGCTGCGGGCTTTATGAAACAGCACAGTAATTCTTTTATTTTAGAGGATGATGAAGGGGGAGGACTGGCTGTAAAGCTTTGGAACTATGCCAGGAAGATTATAAAAGCTTTGTTTCCCTTTGTAGAAGCTCTTGTTTGCTTCGTACTGGCGCATTTTTTAAGTGAAGCGGCAGTGGATGGAAGATTTTTGGCAAGGCTTGATATTTATCTTTTGTATGTACTGCTTTTTGCTGTTGTCCATGGCCAGCAGCAGGCTGTTTTTTCTGCATTCCTGGCAGTGGCAGGATACTGCTGCCAGCAGATGGCAGACAGGACAGGATTTGAGGTGCTGCTTGATTATAATACATATGTCTGGATGGCACAGCTTTTTATTGTAGGACTTGTTGTAGGGTATATGAAGGACCAGCTTCGCTTTATAAGGAATGAGGGGAAATGCAGAGTACAGTATTTGAACGGGCAGCTTAGGGATATTGAAGATATTAATGAAAGTAATGTGAAGCTTAAGCATAATTTTGAGTCACAGGTGGTGAACCATAGGGAAAGCCTGGGAAAGATTTATGAGCTGTCCTCATCTCTGGAACAGTATGGACCGGAGGAGGTTCTGTTCTATGCGGCCCAGGTGCTCTCAAGGCTGATGGACTGTAAGGATGTGGCAGTCTATAATGTTGCCAACAGTGATTATGCAAGATTATTTTCGGCCACGTCTCCTGAGGCGAGGAAGCTTGGAAACTCTATAAAATATACGGATATGGATGAAATGTACAAAGAGATTAAGGAGCGCCGGGTGTATGTCAACCGAAATATGGTGGAGAGGATGCCAATGATGGCAAGCGCTGTCTATTCAGAGGATGATATGCAGCTTATCTTGATGCTCTGGGGTGTTCCGTGGGAGCGCATGACGCTGGGGGAGGCAAACCGTCTGACTATTGTGGGATATCTTATTCAGAATGCAGTGGTACGTGCAAACCGTTATCTAGACGCTATAAGAAACCAGAGGTATGTGGAAGGGACAAGTGTGCTCGGTGAGGAAGCGTTTACACATCTGGCAAAAGCATTTTTTGACGCGAAGGACAAGGGGCTTACAGAGTACGTGCTAATGGAAATATTAACAGAGGACAACAATTATGAGCATGTGGCGAAGATGCTTGGAGGCATTATACGTCAGACAGATTATCTTGGGATATTTAAGGAAGGAAGGCTGTATGCGCTTTTGTCTAATACAAATAAGGAGAATGTGGGCGGGATCATAGATAGATTTAGAGCTCTTGGTTATGAGGTCCGAATTGATGAGGAGGCGGTACTATGAGCCTTGCAAGGGATGAATTTGTGTTTCTCATAGTGCTTGCCGTAAATTTTCTGGCAGCCCTTATTTATCTGCTGGCAGGAATTTTTCTGGTGGTTCCAGCCCGTGCGTCAATTTCAGATACAGAGGAAACAGAGATTCTATACGATAACAGGAGGACTTACCTGATCCGCTTTATTGTTATGATACTGTGTCCGGTTATTGTTCCTTTGTTTTTTTTCATGGGACATTTGTTTTATCTGTTTGTTTTTTGGAGAGACGCCAATCTGACAGATGTGGTTTTCAGCAAGAAGCGTGTAAAGACAAACAGGAAGGCCGATGAAGAGGTGGAACGGAACATTATTCCATTAGAAGAAGCTATTCTTGTAAATGAGAAAAAAGATCTTAGAACAGTGCTTATGAATGTGATGAGCAAGGATATCAGAAATTCATTGGCGTCTATTACCCTTGCATTGGAGAGTGAGGATTCGGAGACCTCACATTATGCTGCAGCAGTTTTGTCCGACGAGCTTAATAAATTCCGGATTTATGTACAGAAGCTTCTTCTTAAGATTAAAGATGAGGATGATTCACAGACAGATTGTGAGGAGATGCTTATTGATTATATGAATAATATTCTCAAGCAGCATATTTTTTCGGAGCATGAGCAGCGCAAATTTGTGATCAGTATGACAGAGACAGCCGAACTGCTCTATGAAAAGGACAACTCGAGGCTTACTCTTGAAAGGTGTGAGGCAGTCTGTCTGAGGCTGCTTGAGCTTAAGGATTATGAAAAATGTGAAAAATGGTGTCTGCGTGTAGAGGAGAGATATCCTGATGAGCTTGCGGCATTTACCTGTAAGCTGAAGCTCTATTTTGCGAAGCAGGACAGGGACGCCTTTTTTGAAACTTTGGATGCTCTGAAAAAATCGGATGTGGTAATTGACAGTGAAACATTGGAATTAATCCGCATTTTCAGTATAAGGAGGCAATAAGGATGTCAATGGCGATACTTTCCGTTTTGCAGGTAACAGGTATAGCAGCGGCATATTTTAGTGTGACGCTTCTGCTGCCATATTTGTTTCTGCGAAAGAAGCTTGCCGGCTTTGGTACTGTACCGGTAAGGCTTATGGCATATTTTCTGACAGGGAATTTTTACATTATAAATCTGGTATACCTTCTGCAGCTTTTACATATATCCTGCTGGTTTACTTTGGTCCTGGGAACACTGACGCCTTTTTTTGTGACAGCTTATATGAGATACAGAGGCTCCTTTTTTAGGCTTCTGGAGGAGAAGCTTGGACGAATTCTGCTCGTCCTAGGTGGTGAGACAGGAAGAAAAACCCTGTTTCTGCGTATGGGAAAAAAAACAGGAAAAATATCAAAAAAATTAAGAAAAAGGTGGAAAGATTATTTCCGCACACACGGTCCGGACATTTTCCTTACAGCTGGTATTATGGTGCTTCTACTTTATATGTATGGGAGTAGTGTTGTGAGTGTCTATGGCTATTGTGCCTCAGACGTTGTGCTTCACAATTACTGGATTAATGCCATGGACAGCGGCCATATTTTCGTAGACGGGGTATATCCCTTTGGGCTGCATTGCCTGCTGTATTATGTTCATACAGTATTTGCAATTCCAGTATATATAATTTTAAGGCTTTTTTATGTAATTCAGGCACTTGTGGTTCATTTTATGCTGCTGGCATTTCTTAAAGCTGTGTGCAGGTCAAGGTATGCTCCATATATAGGAATTATTATCTATATTGTTTCGAGCAGGTTTTATGAATACACTTATATCAGATATTATGCAACGTTACCACAGGAGTTTGGAATGGCATTTATTCTGCCTGCAGCGTACTTTGCCATGGCATTTCTGCAGCAAAGAAAGGAAGTTCAGACAGAGGATGCGAAACGATGTCTTGGACTTTTTGCTGTAAGTGTATCACTGACGCTTGCGGTTCATTTCTACGATACGATTATTGCAGGCCTGTTTTGTGTGGCAATTGGAGCCGGATTTGTTTTCCGCGTTTTCCGCTGGAGATATTTTAGGAAAATAGTGGCGGCAGGTGTTCTTGGAATCATGCTTGCCGTACTGCCTCTTGCAGCGGCATATGTTACAGGGACTCCCCTGCAGGCTTCTCTAAACTGGGGTATGTCGCAGCTTAAACAGTCTTCGGACAGCCCGAAGGAAAAGCCTGATGGTGAAAAAAAGGAAGAGCTTACTATTCTTGAGACAGTTCTTGACAGAATGGAATATTATGTGGCATATGACATGAAAACAGCTCAGATTATGCTTGGAAGCATAGGCGTACTTTTCTTACTTGGACTTTTATGGTTTATCCTCCGTAGGGCAGAGTATGGTGGAGTTTTAGTGTCAGTCAGCATTTATATGGCAGTCCTGGCAGTTCTGCAGGCGTCAGCCCAGCTTGGACTGATGCAGATTCTGGAGGTTTCCCGTTACTCTGTGTATCTGGGATATGGGATTCCTATTGTATGGAGTCTTTGTGTGGATGCAGTCATATATCTTTTAGTAAGGAAGGAAAAAGCTCTTAATATATGCTCTTTTACCGCGCTGGCGGCGGCCTGCGTTGTAACGGCTCAGACAGGAATGAGGGCGCCTGTAAAGGTGAGCGCTTATGAGACAAATGAGGCTGTTACATGCTTAAGTAATATTATTCGTGAGAATAAAAACAAGGCATGGACCATCTGCTCGGCTAATGATGAGCGGCAGATGCTGGGCGGCTATAAAAATGCATATCACTATGAGATGATTAAGTTTTTAAAGGATATGCGTTCTTTTGATGATGACACTTCTATTACGATTCCTACAGAATCCGTATACTTTTTTATCGAAAAAATACCAATTCTGTACCGGGACTACATTAATACTGAAAAGCCGGACAGATTGGTATCTGTTAAGGGAGCAAAAGAGCCAGTTTCAGAGAAACCAGGTATTCTGCCATATATAGGAGATGACAGGTGGGTTACAATGTCTCATATGTATTATTGGGCGCAGGCATTTAAGGAGCTGTATCCAAACGAGATGGAGGTCTACTATGAGACGGATAATTTTATATGCTACCGTGTGCGGCAGAACGGATACAGTCTTTATAACTTTGCGATTGATTACGGATATAACGGAATTGTGGAGAAGAAAGAAGATTAGGAGAGGATAACAATGGTATCACGCCGGAATTTTTTCATTATGACAATATTAATGTCTGTTGTATTCTTCCTGTGTATGTTCATGAACAATTTGAAAGAGGAATGGAATGATTATGATGTAAATCCATACATTACTGAAACGGCAGAGAACTATCCTTCAAAGGTCAGTATGTATGTGCCAGACGAGCTTAAAAGCTCTGGGACATCCGGTGAGGAAGCCACAAAAGAGGCAGAGGAGGAAGATGAGGCATGGACGTCAAGGAACAGGGTTATCTATATTGGCGGGAACGTAGGGATTAAAGCAGTTACTAAGGAATGGGCTTTTTATACAAAGCGTGATATTGCCGGATTTACATCTCTTACTCAGTATGGCAGTGCAGGAATAGATATGGAGTCTGTGGAGATGCTGGTGATTGATTCAGGCAGTATTGACTGGAAGAAGCAGGAAGAACTTGATTTTCTATCAGAATGTATAGAGAAGGGGACACATTTAGTCTTTGCAAATCTTCCTGATGTGTCTGTGATAAGAAGCAATAAAAGAGTCAGGGAGCTTTTGGGAATCAGGAAGGTGGAAAAAGCGGAGACAACAGTGGACGGTATCCACCTGTACGGAGGATTTCTCCTAGGCGGCGAAGCAGTTTATCAGGCAGTGGAAAAAGAAGATGAGAAGTTTCAGGATATGGAGCTTACATTCCCGTGGTACCGCCTGTCCTCAGGCACAAAGGTATATATGAAAGGAATTCCAGAGGATAAGAAAGCAGAGAAAGAGGATTATCCTGTTGTGATATGGAGAAAAAGTTTCCCGTCAGCGTATGTATTTGCCGTAAACGGCGGATATATGGAGGATGCGGCAGGGCTTGGTATTCTTTCTGCCATGTCAGCAGAGATGTATTCCTATGAGATTTATCCGGTTGTAAATGCACAGAGTCTAGTGCTGGCGAATTATCCGGGAACGGCTGACGAGAACAGGGAGGAGCTTAAGGAGCTTTATGGGCGCTCCTTAAGACTTCTTGAGCAGGAAACCATATGGCCTAGTATTGTGACTGCCCTTCAGGATTATCCGGCGGGGCTTACCTGTATGATGACGCCAGAGTATGATTATCTGGATGACAAGTATCCCAATCCTTCAGAGCTTCAGTATTATATGAAAATTTTCCATGAAAGGTTCGCAGAGACCGGGCTGTCTTTGGAAAATGTGTCTGATACTTCTGTGCTAGAAAAGCTGTCAGAGGATGAGAAATTCATGAAGGAGACAGCCGGCAGCTATGAGTTTTCTTCCTGTTACGCCGGCAGCATGAAGGATGCGCAGACAGAGAGGGCGCTTGAGGAGGAGCTGCTTTCCTCTGTCAGAACGGTAGTAAATGCTTATGATGAAGATATCGTAAATCTTATCGGGTACCTGTCAGAGCATGTTACAAGACAGAATGGCTCCGGAGACGGACTTACATACACCTTTCGAAATGATTTTCGGATGAGATGTGTGGAAACTGCACTGGGCTATCTGAATCTGACCTGTGATATGAGGCGGGCGGCATATCCGGAGGATAAGAAGGATATATGGGATGAGCTGTCTAAAAATGTCATAAGAAATATAAATGTTTTTGGAGAGAATTATGAAAATTTTCAAGGGACAACCATATCAGAGAGTGATGAACATATCCGTAATTTTTTGGCACTGGATTTTACAGATATAAGAAAAGGAGACTCTATAGAGATTACGAGAGAGGGTACAGAAGGTACAGTATGGTTTGTTTTCAGAAATTACGGCAGAGAAATTAAAGAGATTGAAGGCGGAAGCTTTAAAGAACTTGAGGAGGGTGCTTATCTGGTCGAAGCAGAGGAAAAGGAGATAAAGATTCTTTTAAAGCCTGCGGATGAAAGGTATTATTATCAGCCTTCAGAAAGGAGATAAAAAGTGAGGGTCTGTCTAGTAGTAGAAGGGTGCTATCCATATATAGCAGGTGGTGTATCAAGCTGGGTACATGGTCTCATTAAATCTTTTCCGAAGCTGGAGTTTGTTATTTTAGCGATTATAAGCAATCACTCCTTAAGCGGCAGGTTTACCTATGAACTTCCAGAGAATGTAACAGAAGTTCATGAGCTTTACCTAGAGGATGTTGACTGGAATAGAAAAGGACGGAAAAAGCTTAAGCTTAATAAGGCAGAATACCAGGCTTTCCGAAGTCTGGTACGGGGACGCCGGATAGAATGGGAAGCAGTGTTTAGGCTTTTTCAGGAAAAGCCTGTTTCACTGGATAAGCTTTTGATGGGTGAGGATTTCCTAAATATTGTGCGGGAATATTATGATATGAATTACAGCCAGCTTGTTTTTTCAGATTTTTTATGGACAATGCGCTCTGTATATCTTCCTCTGCTCTTTGCCCTTAAAATGAAGCTGCCAAAGGCGGATTTGTATCATTGCCTGTCAACCGGGTATGCAGGAGTGCTGGGGAGCATGGCAAAGGATATGTATGGCAGCAGACTAATGATTTCAGAGCACGGAATCTATACGAGGGAGCGGGAGGAAGAGCTTTTAAGGGCAGAGTGGGTTCAGGGAGTGTATAAAAATATTTGGATAGAGCAGTTTAGGAAAATGTCAAAGCTTGCCTATGAGAAGGCAGATATTGTAACCAGCCTCTATGAATATGCAAGAGAGCTTCAGATTGAGCTTGGCTGTCCCGCAGAAAAGACTATGGTGACCCCTAATGGAGTAGATGTAGAAAGACTTAAGGAGCTTCCAGGAAAAACGCAGGAGGATGAAGGAATGATTCATATCGGTGCAGTACTGCGTGTAACACCTATTAAGGATGTAAAAACTATGATTCAGGCCTTCAGCTTCGCAAAAGAAAGGGAGCCTAAGCTTAAGCTCTTTATTATGGGACCCATGGACGAGGATGAAGAGTATGCAAAGGAATGTGTGGAACAGGTGGAGGCATTAGAACTTAAGGATGTAGTATTCACCGGGAGAATTGATATAAGGGAATATCTTGGAAGAATGGATATGACGATTCTCACCAGCCTAAGTGAGGGACAGCCTCTTACCATTCTTGAGAGCTATGCGGCGCATAAGCCAGTGATTGCTACGGACGTGGGCAACTGCCGGGGGCTGGTCTTTGGAGAAAATGATGACTTTGGAGAGGCAGGAATTATTACACATATTATGAGTGTGGAGGAAATCGCGCAGGCTATGGTAGATTTGGCCCGTAACGTGCCTCTGCGTCTTGAAATGGGAGAGAATGGTTATAAGCGTGTAATGGCCGGCTACAGGATTGAGCATATGCGAAAGACCTACCGAAAAATATATAAGGATTTTTCAGATAGTATGGAGTTTAGCTGGGAGGAGTAGAAGATGGCAGGCATAGGTACAAAATTAACAAAGATATTTGAAAAAAGTACGATTACAACCTATCTTATCGGTTTTGGATACAGCTCTATGTCTACAGTAACGCCGATGTTTGTAATTATTCTGAATATTCTTCTAATGGGACATTTTCTTGAGTTTTCCAGTCTCGGGATTGTGGAAAGAGAATTATTTTCCTGTACAGTGCTTTACATATTTATTTTTTCCTTGTTAAGCTGTGCACCCTTTAATTCTGTCCTGTCAAAATATATGTCAGACGTTATTTATGAGGAGCGCTATCAGGATATCCGCCCCTGCTATTATCTTGGGCTCCTTATGAATCTGTCACTTAGCAGCTTCATTGGGATTCCTTTCTGTCTGTGGGAGCATTTTGTCGGTAAAGTGGATGTTTTTTATGTGTTTACTGGATATTGCGGTTACATTGCCCTTGTACTTGTTTTTTATTCCATGATATATCTGTCAATTGCAAAGGCATACCAGAAAATATCTTTGTTTTATACGATTGGAATGGTGTGGGCATTTTTCTTTTCCCTTTTCCTGCGTTTTATTCTCCACTGGGGAATCAGGGAGAGTATGCTTTTTGCGCTTATGACAGGTTTTTACCTGATTGCTTTTCTGGAGATAGCTGTTGTAAAACGTTACTTTGTACACAACAGCAACCGGTATAAATCTGTGCTTCGATATTTCAAAAAATACTGGCAGCTTGTAGTGGCAAATTTCTGCTATATATTGGGACTTTACATCCATAATTTTGTATTCTGGACTACAGACATGAGAATGGTTCTTGTAAAAACCTTTGTCTGTAACCAGCCTTATGATATGGCGACATGCCTTGCCATGTTTACAAATATATCTGCAACTATTATTTTTATTACGCGGGTAGAAATGTATTTTCATGACAAATATAAGAACTATTCTGAATCCGTAATAGGAGGAAGAGGGGCAGATATTGATATTGCAAAGTCAGAGATGTTCCGACAGCTTTCCTCAGAGCTTTTAAGCCTTGTGCGCATACAGTTTATTATAACGGCAGTAGTATATCTGCTCTGTGTCGTACTTCTGCCGCGCTTTGGCTTTTCAAGCCTGACACTTAGAATTTACCCCTGCCTTGCTGCCGGTTATTTTATCGTATTTCTGATGTATTCGGAAATTATATTTTTATATTATTTCAATGACCTTACCGGAGCTACGCTTACATCCCTTATTTTCTGCTTAGTCACACTTATAGGCAGTATTTTTGCCTCTAGGCTTCCGGAGCTGTGGTATGGGCTGGGGGTTGTAATTGGCGCCTTTTCAGGATGGACAACAGCATACTTCCGTCTGCGTTATATGGAAAAACATCTAGATGCACATATATTTTGCGAAGGATCTTTATTAAAACCGGGAATGGGCACGCAGCCTCCTGGAAAGATTTATGATAGATATGCACAAAAGGAAAGCGGGGAAATGTAACAATGAACAGTGAAGTGATAAGAATTGTAATCATTATAGCAGGAATTCTGCTTATGAGTGTCAGTTTTTTAATGCATTCTTACAAGAAAATTACAGTTAATTTTACAGTTATGTGGGAGCTTTTAGGGATTATGCTGGTACTTATTGGAGCTGTTCCGGTATTTTCACAGTGGACCAAGCAGCTTGCGTCAGGGACGGGCTTTGCTTTTTTTTGTGTGGGAGCCATCTTTTTGTTTGAAGAATTCCGTTCTAGTGTAATGCTTTCTCAGCTTTTTTTAAAGACGCAGGAGATGGCCATGCATATATCCATGCTGAACCAGGAAAATGAGAGGATAATGCGTGATCTTGAGAAACTTGAATGTTTGTTGGAGGAAAAGCATGAAAAAAAAGAGAAAAAAGATACTGTTTGTAGTTAATACACTTGGGCGGGCAGGGGCGGAGACAGCTCTTATGGAGCTTTTACGCAGGCTTGACAGCCAGGAATATGAGCTTTTTCTCTACGTGATTATGGGACAGGGGGAGATGAAAGGAGAGATTCCTTCCCATGTAAAGCTTTTGAATACAAGGTTTAACAGCCAGTCTGTCATGACAGGAAAGGGAAAAAGGGCCATGACAGGGACAATAGCCGTAGCTTTTATAAGAAACGGCAGATATTTGAGAAAGATTTGTTGCATTGCACGGAATTTTGTCTCTATGAAAAGAAAAGGGAAGGTATGGCCTGAGAAACTTTTTTGGAGAATGCTTTCGGACGGTGCAGTCAGGTTTCCGGTAGTCTTTGATTTGGCGGTGGCGTACCTTGAAGGGGCTTCTGCCTATTATGTGGCAGACCATGTGAAGGCAAAGAAGAAATGTGCATTTATACATATTGACTATGAGAGCGCAGGATATACAAGGGAGATGGACGAGGGCTGCTGGGATAGTTTTGAGAAGATATTTACAGTGTCTGATGAGGTGAAGGAGCATTTTCTGGCTGTATACCCAGAGCATGCAAGAAAGACAGATGTATTTCATAACCTTATCGATCAGGAAATGATAAAGAGGCGTGCACAGGAAAAGGGCGGTTTTGAGGACAGCTATAGTGGAATACGTCTTCTGACAGTAGGCAGGCTCACCTGGCAGAAAGCATATGATATTGCTATAGATGCCATGAAGCTTCTTAAGGATGAGGGGGTTAAGGCAAGGTGGTATGTGTTAGGAGAGGGAGATAAACGGCGTATGCTGGAGAAAAAGATTGAGGCAGAGGGCCTTGAGGAGGATTTTCTTCTTCCCGGGGCAGCAAAAAATCCTTTTCCATATTATGCACAGACAGATCTGTATATTCATGCCACTAGATTTGAAGGAAAAAGTATTGCTATTCAGGAGGCCCAGACACTGGGGTGTGCGGTAATTGCGTCTGATCAGAGCGGCAACAGAGAACAGATTGAGAACGGAAAGGACGGAATACTTTGTCCTCTTACGGCAAGGGGGATTGCAGACAGTATTAAAGAGCTTATCGGGGATGAAGAAAAGAGAAAAAGGATTAAAAATGCAGCGTCAGCAAAAGTAACGGCGCAGGAGGAAGAACTTAAGAAGCTTCTTGAGTTTTTAGATGGGAGGCAGGACGATGGAGAAAAAAGAAGTACTGATTATCATACCAGCATACAATGAAGGGAATAATATCCGAAGGACACTGACACAGCTGGAGAATCTGAATATGAAGGATAATGTTGATATTCTCGTTGTAAATGATGCTTCCACAGATTCTACTAACTGGATTGTAAAAGAAATGCATTATCCTATGCTTTCTCAGCTGTTTAATATGGGCTATGGATGTGCGCTGCAGACAGGATATAAATATGCAGTGCGCAGAGGCTATCAATATGTTATTCAGATGGACGGGGACGGGCAGCATGACGTATGCAATATTCCCGCTATTTATAAAAAGCTTAAGGAGAAAGACGGGGAGGGACGCTGCCCGGATATTGTGCTGGGGGCCAGATTTATGAAGGAAAGCGGAGAGTTTCCGATTTCTCTGCCGAAAAAAATTGTTTATTCCATGTTCCGTTTCTTAATCCGTATGACAACAGGAAATAAAATAGCAGATCCAACCACAGGTCTTCAGGGGCTGAGTCGAAAGGCATTTTTATATTATTCAAAATATAATCATTTTGATGATAAGTATCCAGATGCCAATATGATTATTCTGATGATACTGGCCAAGTTTCGTGTTGTGGAGATACCGGCAGTCATGCATATGAGAGAAGAGGGAAAAAGTATGCATTCAGGACTTAAGCCTTTTTGGTATATGTTAAGAGTTATGTACAGTGTCCTCATTGTATTATTCAGGATTAAGGTCCTTAAGATGGATGCGGAGGTGGGACTTCGGAGTGCAGACAAGATATAAAGAAAAGAAAGGATTTCAGAAAGCGTATTTTAAAGAGAGCAGCAGAAAGCTTTTTAATCCAGGCTGCGGATGGTATCACATCTATACCTTTCAGGCAGAACCTAAAGAAAATATTGGAAGGGTAGAGGAGGAAACCTGGCTTGACGAGGTATGTGAGGGAGAAGCTCTTGCTTTGGTGCTGATTAATATAGGTTCCTTTCGGGCATGCGAGCTCTCCAGAGAGGCAATTCTTCATATCGAACAGATTCTTCAGTTTTTTCAGGAGAAAGGAAAACAGATGATTCTCCGGTTTGTCTATGATACAAAGGGAGTGGGGATGGCAAATGAACCTTCAGAGCTTTCCCTGGTAAAAAGACATATGGAGCAGATTGGAAGTATTCTATACAGATTTTTAGAGGATATACTGGTTATCCAGGGAATTTTTGTGGGAAGCTGGGGAGAAATGCACGGTTCTAAATTTCTTGGAGACAAGGATATGCATACCCTTGTTCATACACTGTATAAAGTGACAGAGGGCAGGTGCTTTCTTGCAGTCCGGACTCCTGCACAGATGAGGAGAATTCTTAAGAATCCAGAGCTTAGTCAGGGTCTGAAGGAAAAGATTGCTCTTTTTAATGATGGAATCTTTGGTTCTTTGACAGATTTGGGAACCTATGGAATTGCTCCAGGGAATCAGACAGGCTTGGATGAAAAATGGGTCCGTAAGGAAGAGCTTTTATGGCAGGAGGCACATACAGAGTATGTGCCAAACGGCGGGGAGGTACTGGGCGGCCTGACCCTTAAAGGATATGGGGAGGCCGCGGAGATTTTAAGAAAGATGCATGTAAGCTATCTGAATAGTATTTATCATCAGGACCGGCTTTTTGAGTGGAAATCAGAGATAATACAAAAAGGCTGTTTTAAAGGGCTTTCTGGTTATGACTATATCGGCGCCCATCTGGGGTACCGGTTTGTCGTCCGGGATGTAAAGGGAGCAGAAAAAGGTGGCAGAGAGCTTATGATTGCAGTAGAAAATACTGGATTTGCATGTCTTTTGGAGGCAGCAGACTGCTTTCTCACAGCAGAGGGAGGGGAAGGAGAACTATATAGATATGATATAGAAACTGATTCCTGCAGATGGAAAAGTGGACAAAGGATATGGCTTAAGGCTCTGCTTCCAGCAGAAAGAAGGCATGGGAGCGGTTTACGGATTTTCCTTAAGCTTTGGAGAAAAAGAGATGGAAGGGCTCTTAGATTTGCGAATGAAGGGTCAGAGGAGTCTGTGTTTTTAGGGGAATATGCCGAATTTTAATTGCCCGATGAAATATCCGTTTTCATCCTGCTCTCCTTCGTTGGCAAGGAAAACAGGAGAATTTGAGGCAGGGTCTGTTATTTTAAGCCGGACATCATAGGTTCCGGTGGCATAGCTGCGTATTTCAAAGGGGATGGCAAGCTGAATGCTTTCCCCTGGTATAAGAAGCCTTGTGTCTGCTGTAACAGACAGCTGCTCTGTTTGTCCTGTTGTAGTTTCTTCTAAAGTGATAGAGATATCAAAAGGGCGGTAGCAGCTGGAAAAGCCTACGTTTTCCAGGGTAACAGACAAGGAGGCTGTCTTTTCCCAAGGGAGCACGGAGGGACACTTTGAGGAACGAAGGACATACCTGTAGCCTAAGTGTCTGGAAATATAATCAAGGCCGTTCATGCCCTGATATGGGCCCTCACCTGTATAGGTTTTTGCTTGCCATTTGGACAGTACGTCTTTGTCATATTCGCTGTTTAGATAAGAGACATGCATATCTGAAAGATCTTTTACTGCCGGAGAGAAATCGTTGCGGGGATTGGGGATAACTACCTCTCCGCCGTTTGGTACATAGTTACAGAGGCTATTTTGAAATTTCAGCTCATCTTCCCGGCTTTGCTTTTCATAAGATGAAGGAAAGGATATATCAGAGCCATAAGTATTCAAATCTGTATCCGAGCCAAGCATGCCGTCATTAAAAAGGCCTAGCCTGGAAGCCAGCGAGCCGTCAAAAGCCGCAGACTTAGTTAAAGGCTCTTCAGAATCCGCAAAGAGGCGCCACTGCTGCGGTGTACGGACAGCAAGAAGGATGGAAGGAGATGTAAGGGAATACAGATGTTTTATTAAAGTAAGCATATCTTCTGCATTTGCATAGCGGGAATTATGCATCTCTCCCCAGGAGCCAATAAAAATACCCTGAAGGATATAGATACAATCGGAGTAACGGTTTACAATTTCAGAGATCTGCGTCATATGATTCAGGATGACAGACAGACTAGAGGGTTCCGAGGCCAGAGCATTTCCGTCCCAGTCATAAAGAAAACGGACAATTAACTGCCGTCCTGTGCAGCGCCAGACTTCAAGGATTTGAGAAAGCTTAGAAAGTCCCGTGCCGCTTACAGGTCCGTCGGCGTAGTTTTTCAGATTAAACTCTAAAAGAGCCAGACCAGCCTCCTGATCTAGAGCAGAAACTTCCGATAAATCAAAAGTGGCATTGTCTGAAAGCTCATAGGTGTAAATCTGATACCATCCAATATAAGGATTGCGAAGCTCTGCCGAAGACTCCGGGAGTACAGCTTCAAAATAGCTCATAAAACGTAATGTGGGAAATAAAAACATAAATCCGGCAGTCAGGCAGATACAAAGGGTGAGAAATATTTTTGAAATAAGTTTTTTAATTTTCATAATCATAGGATTCCTGTCTGTATTCAAAAATTATAAAATTCACGGACATTATAGCATTTTTAAAAGAAGAAAGCTATCATAAAAATAAATAATAGCTGCAGGGGAGAAGTATATGAAAAAGATATCGGTCATTATTCCTATGTACAATTCGGAAAGATTTATCAGGCAGTGTCTTACATCCGTTCAGGGGCAGACGATAACAGACTTAGAGATCATTGTTGTTGACGACGGATCGGCAGACGGCGGTCCTGGAATCTGTAAGGAGATGGGGCTTACAGATTCCAGGATACTGTTTTGCAGCAAGGAAAACGGGGGAGTTTCTTCGGCGAGAAACTATGGACTTTTAAAAGCAGGGGGAGAATATGTGTTTTTTCTTGACAGTGATGACGCTATTCATCCCGGCCTGCTTGAAGAAATGCTCTATCAGGTGGAAAAGGAGAAGGCCAGTCTTGCATTCGCAGGCTATAAGAAACTGACAGGAGAAGAGATGGAAGAAGCTTTACGAAAGCCTTTATGCAGGAGGGAACGCGTAAAAGGAAAGACTGCTAAGGGGAGGGAAGCAGAAAGCTGGTTTCACGGCATATATGTAAATGAGCTGTCAGGTATCGGCGGAAAGCTGATAAAAAGAGAGGACATTGGACCCCTCTGCTTTGATGAAAATCTTACAAACGGGGAGGATACGTTTTTTCTGTACTGCTTTATCCGCAGGCAGATAAAGATGGTATATGTAGAGAAGGACTGGTACTATTACAGGGTCCATAAAAGGAGTGCTACCCACTCCCAAAAAACAGCAGAGGGAAAGCACTATTTTGAGTGCAGCAGAAGGATATGTAAGAAAGAATTTGAGAAAGGAAATTATGACTTTGCGCTTACATGGGAACGGTTTTTTGCCCTGCAGATAGAGAAAAACTATACAGCACTGAAGGGGATAAAGGACAAAGAAGGAATAAAGAATATTCGGAAAACAGCCCTTAAGGAGCGGAAACATCCTATGTTTTCCAGGCTTGTTTTAAGCGAGAGGATTTTGTTTGACCTCTGCTTTTTCTGTCATCCGGTATATGGTCTGGTAAACAGCCTTATCCCTTGGCTGCTTAAATTAAAGGAGGCGGTTATGATGAAAAAAAATCATGCAGACATAGGAATTATTACATTTCACTGTTCTAATAATTACGGCGCCATGCTTCAGGCATACGGCCTTAGAAGCTTTCTGTCAAAAAACGGGAAAAGGGCGGATATAGTTCGTTATGAGCCTTTTTATATGACCGGAAGGCACTGGTGGATTCCATATGCTCCTATTAAAGGGTTAAAGGGAAGAATCTGGGGTCTGTTTCACATGTGGAACGGTTTCTTAATCCACCTTAAGGCAAAAGAAGAGTTTAGAGGACAGCGGGCTAATATGAATTATTTCAGGTTTAAATATCTTGTTGATAAAAGGAGGCATAGAATATTAACGGAAAAAGGGCTTCAAAGTCTTAACTACAAATATTATATAGTGGGAAGCGACCAGATCTGGAACCCGGATATTACCTGCGGACTTCGGAAAGCCTATTTTGGTGCATTTGCGAATAAGCACAAGGAAAAGGTGATAGCTTATGCAGCAAGCTTTGGAGGAGCAGAGCTTTCAGCCTGCCACGACAGGAGATTTGCCGGGCTGATTGCACATATAGATGCATTGTCTGTTAGAGAGGAAGCAGCCATTCCTTATGTACAAAAGCTCTGCGGAAGAAAAGTGGAGGCAGTTCTTGACCCGGTATTCTTCCTTAAAAAAGAATCTTGGCAGACAGTAGAAAGGATGCCAAAAAGGGCGGAAAAAGGCGGATATATCTTCCTATATGTCACGGAGAAAAATAAGAGCATGTCTGACTATGCGGCCAGGCTTTCACAGAAGACAGGACTTCCTGTTATCGAGGTTCGTGCGGGACAGCAGGGTACGGACAATGGCTTTCTAGTAGATTATACGACAGGGCCGGCAGAGTTTTTGGGATATATCCACCATGCAGAATATGTGGTGTCTAATTCCTTTCATGCGGCAGCCTTCAGTATAATTTTTGAGAAGCAGTTTCTTGCATTTGTACATAGTAATCTTGGAGCAAGGGTGAGAAATATCCTTAAAATCCACGGGCTTTCTGAAAGACTTTGTGAGGAAGACAGAATTTCAGATATTGAGAGGCCCATAAACTGGGAGTCTGTGAGACAGAAAACAGGGGAGAATGTGAAAACATCAGGAGAATTTCTGCTGAAAAATTTGGAGGCTTAAGATCGGTTATGAAAAATTTATACATAAAAAAAGAAGAATGCTGTGGCTGCGGCGCATGTGTGGATGTCTGTAGAAGGGGCGCAGTGAAGATGGCCGTTGACAGAGAAGGATTCTGGTATCCCCGGATTGAGGAAGCCTTATGTGTGGACTGCGGGCAGTGTAAGAGAGTATGCCCTGTTAAGAAAAGAGATGGGGAAGGGACATCCCGGCAGTATTTCGGTGTTCAGGTAAAGAAAGAGAATACACGCTATTTAAGCTCGTCCGGCGGCATGTTTCCGGTGCTTGCAGAGTATGTTCTTAAAAAGCAGGGTGTTGTCTGGGGCGCAGCATTTGGAAAAAATATGAGGGTGGCGCATAGGGAAATCAGGAGCATAGAAGAGCTTGATGCTGTGAAGAGGACAAAATATGTCCAAAGCAGTCTTAAGGGAGTATACAGGAGAATAGATGCGGAACTTAAGGAGGGTAAATGGGTGCTGTTTGCCGGTACACCTTGTCAGGCGGAGGGCTTAAGGCTTTATTTAAACCGCTTTTTTCCTAAGCTGATTCTTATGGATTTGGTCTGCTACGGCGTGCCGTCTCCGGGAATATGGGGAGATTATGTAAAGCATCTAGAGAGGAAAAGGAGAGGGAGAGTGACAGATTTTTCCTTCCGGGATAAAAGGAACAAAGATAACGGGCATACCTGTGTTTATAAAGCAGGAGGCAGGGAGTATGCAGGTTCACTCTACAGTGACATTTACTGTAGAATGTACTTTTCTAATCATACTCTGCGTCCCTCCTGCCATGCCTGCAGGTTCTGCAGCGTGGAGAGAAAAAGTGACTTTACAATTGGTGATTTCTGGGGCATTGAGAAGGTGAAGCCGGATATGGAGGACGGTATGGGTACTTCCGTGGTAATTCTCCATACCAGAAAGGCCAGGGAAATTTGGGAGGAAGTAAAAGACAGTCTTTCATGGTTTAGGTGTGAGGAGAAGGATGTGCTGCAGCCAAGGCTTACATGCCCCACAGCTGCAGCAGAAAGCCGTAGAATATTCATGATATTTTACAGGCTGCTTCCTTTTTCAATGTTTCAGGCTCTGTATTTCATGTGTGCATCCGCTAAGGAGCTTATGAAGAGAGTTTTCGGAACATTTAAAAGATAGAGACTGGAGGGAAAAACATGGCAGAGATGTTTGGATACTTAACGGGAATACTGGATAAAAGAGAGCAGAAGACATGGAAAATATATGCAGTTTTAAGTCTCATAAGCCCTGTTGTGGATATTTTCAGCTTTTCCGTTATCATTTATATTATTAATATTGTAGTGCAGAAGAATGAGGCATCGCCAGGGCTTACGTCCTTTACTGTTTTTATGGTGCTTGTATCTGTCTTAAAGGGACTTTTTGAGCTGTATAAAAGCAAGCTTGCCAACAGATTTATCTATGACGGTGCACAGAAGCTGTCCATGAAGATTTATGAGCTTCTAATTAAAGAGGAGCTTACGGAGCACAACAAGAAAAGTGCCATGCAGGCGCTGAATCTGGTTCGCAATGATACCACAAGCTGTATTCAGATTATAGTGGACTGTATCGGGATTGTGATAAACGGGATTACAATGGCCGGCTATGCCGTACTGCTTATCTATGTTTCAAAATGGCTTGGTGTTTTAAGCAGTATTATCCTTCTGATACTTATGGCAGCAGTATTCGTCAAAATGCGGGCGCGGATGCGTGCATACGGAGAGAGGAGCAGGGCATGGTCCATTAAAGCAAACTCCCAGATTACAATTGCTTTTGGCTCTTTTAAGGAAATGAAGATTGACGACAGATCAGCATTTGTTCTTAATAAATATGGAGATGCCAGCAGCGGGTATGCAAAGGTACAGGGAGAATACAAATATAAAATCAGCAGTATCGGTGTAATCCTGCAAAACTCCATTATGGCTGTTATGTTTGTAATCCTGGCTGTGATTCTTATATTCGGGACAAACCTGTCTGTGATACTGGCGCCGATGGTAGTGTATATCACAGCGCTTATAAGGATGCTTCCCATGGCCTATGGGGTATTAAATGGGATGAACAATGTGGAGTTTGCAAAGAAGGCTTACACAGCATTAAAGGAAGCGATGGCGGAATATGGAAAGATTATGGAGAAGGAGAATCATTCTAGGGAAATCCGTCAGAAAAAGCTGACGTTAAAAAAAGGGGTTTCTGTCCGTAACCTGACTTTTGGATACACGGATAAAAGGAAAATTTTTGAAGATGCCTCCATAGATATTCCAGTAGGATGTTCCATTGCAGTTATCGGAGCTTCCGGAGCAGGGAAAACAACCTTTGTTGACCTTCTTTTAGGACTGCTTACGCCTGAAAGCGGACACGTATATTTTGATGATTATGATATTGTTACCCAGACAGATAGTGAAGGACCCTGCAGGGCCGGCATGGGCCAGCTTGTAAGCTATATTCCTCAGACAGTATATTTGAACGGAGAAACAATTCGAAATAATGTGGCCTTTTTTGAGGAGGAAGAGGAGGTTGATGACATAAGGGTAATGGAATGTCTGAAATGCGCACAGATATGGGAGGATGTAAAAAAGATGCCGGATGGAGTCCATACACTGATCGGAGAAAACGGAACAGCTATTTCTGGAGGACAAAGGCAGAGGATTGCACTGGCCAGGGCCCTTTATAAGGATTTTGAGCTTCTGGTCATGGATGAGGCTACAGCCGCCCTTGATATGGAAACTGAAAAGGCGGTTATTGATTCTATCCGTCATATAAAAGAGGACAAGACGCTCATTATGGTAACCCATCACATGAGCCTGGCAGGTGAATGTGATGTGGTGTATAAGATTGAAAATAAGAAGATAATTAGGGTCAGCGGGTAAAGGAGGGGGGACACATGATAAAGGAAAAATATGAATATGAGCCAGGAAGAGTTTCTATTGTCACCCCGGTCTTTAATGGAGAGGAGCATCTGGGGAATATGCTGGATTCTGTGCTTAACCAGACATATCCTAAGATAGAGATGATTTTAGTGGATGACGGTTCGTCAGATGGTACTGTAGTAACTGCAGAAAGCTACCGTACAAAATTTGCGGAAAGAGGATATGCATACCGCATTGTAAAGGCAGAGCATAAAAATGCCTCCGCTGCAGTGAATAATGGACTTCCCTTTGTATCAGGGGAATATCTTATCTGGCCGGACAGTGATGATATCCTTATGCCGGAATCTGTAAGCAGCCGTGTGGAGTTTTTAAAGAAAAATCCCCGATATGCATGTGTCAGATCCCTGTCTTATTATTTTAACGGCGAAACAGGGGAAAGAAGTGAGAAAGCAGATGAGCAGAGAGGGGATATAAACAAAGAAGAGCTTTTCTGGGATATTTTAGAATCTAAAACTTTTGTGTGCTGCGGCTGCTATATGTTAAAGGCAGCAAGCTTTTTTGAGATTTACCCGGATAGGCGCATACCGGAGTATGATGTGGGACAGAATTTTCAGATGCTGCTTCCCTTTATGTACCGCCATAAATGCCCCACCATAAAGGAGGAGCTTTACGGAGTTTCCATAAGGCCGGGGAGCCATTCAAGAACAAAGCTTACACAGGAGCAGGAGGAGAAAAAATATAAGGATTATGAAAACCTTATTGATGATATTGCAAGAATCTGCCGGATAAAGGATAAGCCGTCAAAGGACAGAATCATCTGCTGGAAGGCAGGACGCAGATACAGGATTGCCCTGAAATACAGGCATAGAAAAGACGCACTTCGGGCTCTTGGATGGCTTAAGAGGTGCAATGGCTTTCGTGTCAGCGAGGCCCTTAAGGAAATTCTCTGGCTTTATTTTGTAAATGAGTGGGTGGAAGAGAAAATCTACCCCATATACCAGAAGCTGACACGGCAGATCAGGTCTGTGATAAGGTAACATCTTAACCGGAAGAAAAGGACAAGAATCCTTCGGGGCAGAATACCGGTTTTTAAGCTGTACTTCATTGCTTTTCTGTAAATAGGGTTTTTCTGCATCAGCCGTAAGAGCCTCTTCTTTTCCCGGTACGGCGCCGGATTTAAGGGGCTTAACACCTCCCAGATAAGGACATAGGTTAAGTTTTCAAGGGAGTAGGAATAAAATTCCCTTTCAAGGGAGGGAAACATGCGTGATTTTATTAAAATGTTCTTTATTTCTTTTTGAAGCCTTGCATGATTTTTTACAAGGTCTCCCCGAAAACCATGGGTGGCAGAGCCTGTGTGGATGTCGTACACATATACAGGAATAGGGGTGTATACGCAGGAGCCGGCTCTAAGCTGGTATTCCAGATTAAAGAGCAGATCTTCTCCGACTGTAAGGCCGGGGGAAAAACGGATAGAATACTGGTCTATAATGGACTTTTTATAGGCTCTTGCACAGGGGGAGCGGAAGTCAGCATTTGTGTCAGGAGAAAGCTTTTCTGGCACAAGAATTCTTTGAAGCAGCTTAAGCATGCCCTTGTTTCTTATGGATATGGGCTTTACAGGAGACGCTGCCTTACGGGGGCTGTCTGTGGATTTTATAAAATCAAACAGAAGGAAATCTATGTTCTTATACCGGTCACAGGAGATTACGGAAAGAAAGTCCTTCGTGATATAATCATCTGAGTCAACAAATATAAGCCATTCTCCGATGGCTTTGTTGATTCCCTGGTTTCTTGCGGCAGAAACCCCCTGATTTTTCTGATGAAAGACTTTGATGCGGTTGTCTTTTAAGGAGTATTCCCGGCAGATATCAGCACTTTTGTCAGTGGAGCCGTCGTTGATTAAAAGAATCTCAAAGTCACGGTAATAAGAAGCCAGGACTGAATCGATGCAGCGTCGGAGATATTTTTCTGTATTGTAGACAGGGATTATTACGGAAATCATTTTTTAATTCCTTTCTTTTTAAGATTACCGGAGCACCCCCGAAAGGGTGGACAGATATATATTTAATATAGTATAGTTTAAATAAAAAAGCAATTAGATAAGGAGTGGCGGACAGATTGGATGAAAATATGAAAAAGAAAAAATTTTTTTTATATGGAGCGGCAGCTTTTATTATTATTTTTATTGTGGCAGCAGGTGTATTTTTCACACGTAATAAAACTGGACAGGAAAGAAGTGACGAACCATCCATTAACAATCCGGATATCCGGGTGCTGATTATGACAGATGACTTTGTGGACATTACCCATCCGGTTATGGAGATTTCAGCGGCCGCAGGGATGGAGATTGTCTGTGGAGAGGAAAAGCGGGAGGTGAAGGCAGGGGAGACGGTAAGCTTTAAGCCTGACGATGAGGGATTCGGAAAAGAGCGGGGAACGGCTATACGGATTCAGGCAAAGGAAGGAGGAGAGATTACGTTAAACAGTATTCAGAGGGCATACGGAACTCCTTCCTATGCAGGGATTATTGAGCTTCGTTCCACGCCGGAGGGAATTGTGGTAATTAATGAGCTTCCCTTAGAGAAATATCTGTGTAAGGTTGTTCCCAGTGAGATGCCTTTTTACTATGAGCCGGAGGCCCTTAAGGCCCAGGCAGTGTGCGCGCGCAATTTTGCCTATCAACAGACAAAAACAATGGCATATCCTGAGTATGAAGCTCATGTAAATGACAGTACACGCTTTCAGGTATACGGAAACTGCCAGGAGGATGAGGTGACAAATAAGGCGGTAAAGGAGACGGAAAATCAGGTAATCCGTTATGAAGGAAAGCTGATTGAAACCTTTTACTACTCCACCTCCTGTGGACATACGGCGGGCCTTGAAGCATGGGGAACTGAGGAAAATGAGGCAGGCCAGTATTTGAAATCCGTGGAGGTAAAGGGAAAGGACGGTGATTATGAAGCAGAGCTTCCCTGGTACCGGTGGGAGATTGAAATACCGGCAGATACGCTGTCTAATCTTATAAGCACCAATACGGAAACAGATATCGGAACACTTAAGGATATTAAGATTACAAAGACAGGAGAAGGAGGAATTGCACTGCAGATACAGGCTAAAGGAGACAAGGGGACAGTAACTGTAGATACAGAAAATAAAATACGAAAAGCTCTTGGCGGCAGCGGCCTTCCGGTTGTAAAGCACAATGGAGAGACAGAGCCTGCGTCTGCACTTCTTCCCAGCGCTTTCTTTAAGATAAAAAAAGAAGGAGAAACATTCGTGATTTCCGGAGGAGGCTTTGGGCACGGAATTGGCATGAGCCAGAACGGAGCCAATGAGATGGCAAAGAAGGGAAAGAACTATAAAGATATACTGACGCTATTCTTTCAGGATGTGACAATTGGAGCCGGGGAGGATGAAAAGTAAGATGTTTACATTTGTAGTTACCTGTTATAATCAGGCGGAGGTAGTAAGGGATGCGCTGGAGAGCATAAAATTTCAGATTGAGAATTTTGGAAAGGGACAGAAGTTCCAGATGATTGTCACAGATGACGGTTCGAAGGACGAAAGCCGGAAGGTGATAAGGCAGTGGATTTCAGATAATGAGGGTCTTTTTGCAAAAACAGATAAGCTTTTCCGAAAGGAAAACGCCGGCATATGTAAAAATTATGTAAAGGCTTTAAAACTTGTGGAGGGAGAACGTTTCCTTGTACTAAACGGTGATGATCTGCTTGCGCCTTATAATGTTTTTGAGATTACAGATTTATTGGATAAATATGATATTGTATGTACTGCATTTATGAAGTTTAAGGGCTCAGGTGAAATGATACGGTCCTATGGGACATATCTGGAAGTAGTGCTGCAGAATTTTATTAAAGGAAAGACGCTTAAGCGTGCAGTGAAGCTTGGCTGTCCTGTTATGGGAACGGCTGTATACCGAAAGGAGCTTCTTACAGAGGAGGTGTTCCAGTTTATTCTGCATTTCAAAACGGTGAATGACAGGGCCTGCTTCCAGAAAATCATAAGCAGCAATGAGAACATCCGTGTATGCTATGTGAACCGTCCGTTTATTCTGTACCGTATAACAGAGAACTCTATTTCTAATTTTAATAGTCCCACCCGGATCTTGCACAACAAAGAAATTGCTAAGCTGTGCAGGGCTGAAAGGAAGGCTGAAAAGCTGGGATTTTTCCGGGCAATGCTTTTTCTTCAGGAAAAGTCGGCGGCTGTAAGGGCAAATTCGAATTACTTTGTAAGACTTCTCAGGTTCCTGTCGCCATATTATTTTATTATGCTTTGGCTGTATCTTACCAATCATGAAAAAATTGTCCGTATGGAGCACCAGCTGGTTGACAGACACTGGAAAGAGTGCAGCGCCCTGCAGAAGGCCCTCCAAAAGAATTATGAAAAATATTGATTTTTATAACAATGTTTAGTAGAATGTTCCTATAAGTGGCAGTACGGCCTTATTTATACATTGCTGTACCAGGAGGAACAGATATGGCAGAAATTACGAGAGTGGCACTGGACGCTATGGGAGGAGATAATGCTCCCGGTGAGATAGTAAAAGGAGCGGTTGATGCTGTTTCAAGGGAAAAGAATGTGCAGATTTTCCTTGTGGGAAAAGAAGATGCCATTCAGGCAGAGCTTGTAAAGTATGAGTATGACAAAGAAAGAATAGAAGTAGTGCATGCCGCCGAGGTTATTGAGATGGCGGAGCCGCCGGTGAATGCTATAAGGAAGAAAAAGGATTCTTCTATTGTGGTGGGCATGAAGCTTGTGAAGACGGGAAAGGCAGATGCATTTGTATCAGCAGGAAGCACTGGGGCAGTTCTGGTGGGAGGCCAGGTGATTGTGGGACGGATTAAAGGAGTGGACAGAGCACCCCTTGCGCCGCTGATTCCTACGGCAAAGGGATTCTCCCTTTTAATTGACTGTGGTGCCAATGTAGATGCAAGGCCTGCCCATCTGGTACAATTTGCCAAGATGGGAACCGTGTATATGGAGCATATTATGAATGTGAAGAATCCGAAGGTTGGTATTGTGAATATCGGCGCGGAGGAGGAAAAGGGCAATGCGCTTGTGAAGGAGACATTTCCGCTTCTTAGAAAGGCAGAGGATATTAATTTTGCAGGAAGCGTGGAGGCGAGGGATATTCCTTACGGCAAGGTGGATGTTATTGTCTGCGAGGCATTTGCGGGGAATATTATTCTGAAGCTTTTTGAGGGGACTGGAGCAGTTCTTATCAGTAAGATTAAGGAAGGGCTTATGAGTACACTTCGCAGTAAGATTGGTGCGCTGCTTATCAAGCCGGCCCTTAAGGAGACGGTGAAGTCATTTGACTCCAGCGAGTACGGCGGAGCACCCCTTTTAGGTCTTAACGGCCTGGTGGTAAAGACACATGGAAGCTCGAAGTCAAAGGAGATCTGCAACACAATCCTGCAGTGTGTAACCTTTAAAAATCAGAGAATCAGCGAGAAGATCAAGGATTGTATTCAAGCGGAGCAAAAGTCCGCTGAATAATAGAAAAACACATAATGTAAAAGGAGAAATAGTATGGAATTTGAAAAATTACAGGAGATTATCTCAAACGAACTGAATATTGATGTGAATGAGATCCAGATGGATTCTAAAATTATGGATGACCTGGGAGCAGATTCTTTAGATGTATTCCAGATTATTATGGGAATAGAAGAGGCTTTTGATTTAGAAATTGACAATGAAGATGTTGAAAAGATCGTGACAGTGGGAGATGCTGTAGAACAGATAAGGAATGCAACTAATAACTAAGCACCTGGTCTTTGGCTGTCGCACTAAGGACGATAATGTTTCCTTGGTGCGGCAGTTTCTTTGTGAGGCAGATTTATGAGTAGAGATTTAAAAGAGCTGGAACGAAAAATCGGATATGTGTTTAAGGATTTCGGGCTTTTAAAGCATGCGATGACACACAGTTCCTGTGTCAATGAGAAACATATACCCAAATATAAATGTAATGAACGTCTGGAATTTTTAGGGGATGCTGTGCTGGAGCTTGTTTCCAGCGAGTTTTTGTTTTATGAGAATCCTAAAATGCCGGAGGGAGAGCTTACAAAAACGAGGGCCGGCATGGTATGCGAGCCGTCGCTGGCATTTTGTGCTAGAGACTTAGAGCTGGGTGCGTATCTTCTGCTTGGCAAGGGAGAAGAGGCTACGGGAGGACGAAAAAGGGAGTCTGTCACCTCGGATGCCCTGGAGGCTCTTATCGGGGCAATCTATATTGACGGTGGTTTTGCTAATGCAAAAGAGTTTATTAACAGATTTATTTTAAAGGATCTGGAAAATAAAAAGCTCTTTTTTGATAGCAAGACTATCTTACAGGAGCTGGTACAGGCACACTTCAGGGAAGAAATTAAATACCGCCTGGTTGGAGAAGAGGGGCCTGACCATGACAAATACTTCCAGGTTTCAGTTTATATCGGAGAGAAGAAATACGGGAGCGGAACCGGAAGGACGAAAAAGGCAGCTGAACAAAAGGCCGCCTATCACAGCATTTTAGAGCTTCATAAGAAGAACATAAAGTAGGTGTTATATGTATTTAAAAAGTATTGAAGTGCAGGGGTTTAAGTCATTTGCCCATAAAATCAAGTTTGATTTTCACAATGGGATAACAGGAATTGTAGGGCCTAATGGGAGCGGGAAAAGTAATGTTGCCGATGCAGTACGGTGGGTTCTGGGTGAACAAAGAGTAAAGCAGCTTCGCGGCGGCAGTATGCAGGATGTTATTTTTTCCGGTACGGAAAACAGAAGGCCCTTAAGCTATGCGTCTGTGGCGATTACCTTAGATAACTCAGACCATCAGCTTGCCATTGACTACGAGGAGGTTACGGTTGCCAGAAAGATATACCGCTCAGGCGAAAGCGAGTATCTGATTAATGGGGGTACCTGCAGGCTTAAGGACGTCAATGAGCTGTTTTATGATACGGGAATCGGAAAAGAAGGGTATTCGATTATCGGGCAGGGACAAATTGATAAGATTTTGAGTGGAAAGCCGGAGGAAAGAAGAGAGCTTTTTGATGAAGCCGCCGGAATCGTAAAGTTTAAAAGGCGGAAAAATATGTCGGTAAAAAAGCTTGAGGAGGAACAGCAGAACCTGCTTCGTGTTAAGGATATTCTATCAGAGCTTGAAAAGCAGGTAGAGCCTCTTTCGCGCCAGGCGGAGAAGGCAAGAGAATATTTAAAGAAAAAAGAAGAATTAAAGCTTTATGACATAAATATGTTTCTTCTTGAGACAGAGCGTATTGCAGAGCAGACGAAGGATATTGACGAGAAGCTAAAGGTCACAAGGGAAGAGCTTGAGGCTGCAGGCAGCCAGTATGCGGACATGAAGAAGGAATATGAGACTGTGGAGGAGCAGGTTGACAGCATTGATGCCTCTATAGAGAAGGCAAAAAGCCAGCTAAATGAGACAACTATGTTAAAGCAGCAGCTTGAAAATCAGATTGCGCTTTTAAAGGAGCAGATACACAGCGCCCATGTAAATGACGAGCATTATGACCAGAGAGCGAGAACTATTGAGGCAGAGGTGGGAAGCCGCGAAAGCCAGCTTGGCAGACTTTTAGAGGAACAGCAGCAGATACAGGAAGAGCTTAAGGTTCACAATGGAAAGGAGTCAGAGGCAAAGGAAGAACTTTTAAAGGTTCAGACGCGTATTGTACAGCTTAGCACAGACGTAGAGAAGAACAAACGGGATATGATGGAGCTGCTCGGGAACCGGGCGTCAACGAAAGCCAAAATTCAGAAATATGATACGATGCTGGAACAGATTCAGGTCAGGAAAAGCCAGCTTGAGCAGAGAATCAGAGAGGCAAAAGAGGAGGAACGGGCCCAGAACGGCCTTACGGAGCAGTATTATAGGGAGTTAAAGGAGATTTCCGGGCAGATTATTGCACTTACTAAGGAAAATGAGGAGTATGAGGCGAAGATTGAGAAGCTCCAGAAAATATTGGCAAGGCAGACAGAGCAGTTTCGTATCGGACAGACCACGTATCACAGAGAACAGTCAAGGCTTGAGTCTCTGAAAAATATAACAGAGCGCTACGACGGCTATGGAAACAGTATCCGCAAAGTTATGGATAACCGTAATGTGGAGAAAGGGCTTTTAGGTGTTGTGGCTGATATTGTAAAAGTGGACAAGGAATATGAGATTGCGGTGGAGACAGCACTTGGGGGGAATATCCAGAATATTGTTACAGCGGATGAGGAGACGGCAAAAAGGATGATTGGATTTCTGAAGAAAAATAAGTTTGGCCGTGCAACCTTTCTTCCACTTACCAGTATTCGTTCTTACGGCGGTTTTAACAGGCCGGAGGCCTTGAAAGAGAAGGGGGTCATAAGTACAGCGGACAGGCTTGTAAAGGTAGATGACAGGTACAAAGAGCTTGCCTCATATCTTCTTGGAAGGACTCTGGTGGTAGATCATATTGACAATGGAATTTCCATCGCAAGAAAATATAAGCAGTCAATCCGTATTGTGACTTTAGAAGGAGAGCTGATTAATCCGGGCGGCTCCATGACAGGAGGAGCCTTTAAAAATTCCAGCAATCTCTTAAGCAGGCGGCGTGAGATAGAGGAATTTGAAAAAACAGTGAAGCAGCTAAAGCGAGAGATGGATGAACTGGAGCAGCAGTCTGATGAGCTTCGAAAAGAGCGTACAGGATACTATGAGGAGACAGATAGAATTAAGGAAGAGCTTCAAAAGGCATATGTTGTACAAAATACAGCTAAGATGAATCTCGACCAGGCGGCTTCAAAGGTAAAGGCAGCCAAAAATATGGCGGAGGATATTCTAAAGGAATCAGATGATTTAGACAGACAGATAACAGATATTATGGATAATCAAGAGTCCATTAATGTGGAGCTTGATACTTCACAAAAGCTGGAAGTAGAGCTGAATGAGCAGACAGAGGAGGCGCAGACCGCATTAGAAAATGAGCGTCAGGCAGAGAGTGAGCGCCAGAAGATTTCAGAGGAAATTCATCTTGTCTGTGCAAGCCTTGAGCAGAAGCATGAATTTACCACGGAGAATGTAATTCGTATTCGTGAAGAGGTGGATAAGTTTAAGGAAGAGCTTGAAGCATTAAAGGAAAGCAAAGGCGGCACTTCAAAAGAGATAGAGGAAAAGGAAGGACAGATTAAAGAGCTTCGGGAAACCATTGAGAATTCCGGGGAGCTGTTTGTGGAAATACAGGAGGAGATTCAAAAGTTTAAGAAAAATCGTGAGGAATTAAATCAGAAGCATAAGGCATTTCTTCAGAAACGGGAGGATACGTCTAGGCATATGTCAGAGCTTGATAAAGAGGTATTCCGTCTGGAAAGCCAGAAGTCGAATTATGAAGAGGCATCAGAAAAGCAGATTAATTATATGTGGGAGGAATATGAGCTTACTTATAACAGAGCATTGGAGCTCCGCAATAAAAATTTGACAGACCTTTCTAAAATGAAGAAGCGTATTCTGGAGGTAAAGGGCGAGATAAAGGCGCTTGGTGATGTTAATGTAAATGCCATCGAAGATTTTAAAAATCTGTCCGAACGGTATGAGTTTTTAAAGGGACAGCATGATGATCTGATAGAGGCAGAGGCAACTCTTCTCCAAATCATTGAGGAGCTTGACGAGGCTATGCGCAGACAGTTCAGTGAACAGTTTGCACGGATATCAAAGGAATTTGATGAAGTGTTCAAGGAGCTTTTCGGAGGCGGTAAAGGGACCCTGGAGCTTATGGAGGAAGAGGATATTCTGGAGGCTGGAATCCGTATTATCGCACAGCCGCCGGGAAAGAAGCTTCAGAATATGATGCAGTTATCTGGTGGGGAGAAGGCACTTACAGCCATTGCCCTGTTATTTGCCATCCAGAACCTAAAGCCGTCGCCGTTCTGTCTTCTGGATGAGATTGAGGCGGCTCTTGATGATAATAATGTTGTGCGGTTTGCAAGATATCTGCATAAGCTGACAGAAAATACACAATTTATCGTCATTACCCACAGAAGAGGGACCATGACGGCAGCGGACAGGCTGTATGGAATTACCATGCAGGAAAAGGGTGTGTCAACCTTGGTGTCTGTAAGCCTTCTAAAGGATGAATTAGACAAATAGGAGTAGGAGTGGATTATGGAAGAAGAGAAAAAAGGATTTTGGGGAAGGCTTGTTTCAGGCTTAAGTAAAACAAGGGATAATATTGTGTCCGGGATGGACAGTATTTTTAATGGTTTTTCCCATATTGACGAGGACTTCTATGAGGAACTGGAGGAGGTCCTTATTATGGGGGATTTAGGTGTACAGGCGACTTATGGAATTTTAGATGACCTTAAGGCAAAGGTAAAGGAACGGCATATCAAGGAGCCCTCGGACTGCCGGCAGATTCTGATTGACAGTATTAAGGAGCAGATGGATGTGGGCGAGACTGCGTATGAGTTTGAGGAGAAAACGTCGGTTGTTATGGTAACCGGTGTTAATGGCGTGGGAAAGACAACTACTATTGGAAAGCTTGCAGGAAAGCTTCGGAGCAAGAAGAAAAAGGTAGTACTTGCCGCTGCGGATACGTTCAGGGCTGCAGCAGGAGAACAGCTAAAGGAGTGGGCAGACCGCGCACAGGCAGAGCTTATCGGAGGACAGGAGGGATCGGACCCGGCGTCTGTGGTATATGACGCGGTTGCAGCCGCCAAGGCCAGACATGCAGATGTGCTTTTGTGCGATACGGCCGGAAGGCTTCATAATAAGAAAAACCTGATGGAAGAGCTTAAGAAGATGAACCGTATCATTGACAGGGAATATCCGGAGGCATTTCGCGAGACTTTAGTAGTGCTTGACGCTACTACAGGGCAGAATGCACTGCAGCAGGCCAGGGAATTTAACGAGGCGGCGGATATTACCGGCATTATTTTGACGAAGATGGACGGGACAGCCAAAGGCGGCATTGCAGTGGCGATTCAGGCGGAGCTTGGAATCCCGGTGAAATATATCGGTGTGGGGGAGACTATTGATGACTTACAGAAGTTCAACGCGGATACTTTTGTGAATGCGTTATTTGCTTCGGGAGAATGATTTAGTAAAAATAGGAGGCAGCAGTTATTACATTAGAGATAGAAGGAGGAAGAATCATGTTGACATTAGAAAAATTTGAACAGGCAAGCGAGCTTGTTAAAAATGTGACTTTACCTACAAAATTAGTTTACAGTGAGTACTTCAGCGGCCAGACCGGGGGGAAAGTATTTTTAAAGCCAGAGAATATGCAGTATACAGGGGCATATAAGGTAAGAGGTGCTTATTATAAAATTAGTACATTAAGCGAGGAGGAGAGGGCTAGGGGATTGGTTGCAGCATCTGCTGGGAACCATGCCCAGGGCGTGGCGTATGCGGCCCAGAAATTTGGCTGTAAGGCTACGATTGTTATGCCGACGGTGACCCCCCTTATTAAGGTAAACCGTACAAAAAGCTATGGCGCGGAGGTGATTTTATACGGGGATGTCTATGATGACTCCTGTGCATATGCCATGAAGCTTGCAGAGGAGAGGGACAGTACATTTATTCACCCCTTTGATGATTTAGATATCGTTACGGGACAGGGAACAATAGCAATGGAGATTGTCCAGGAGCTTCCTACTGTAGATTATATTCTTGTGCCGGTAGGCGGCGGCGGCCTCATTACAGGCGTGGCAACTCTTGCCAAGATGCTGAATCCAAAGATTCAGGTGATTGGAGTGGAGCCGGTTCCGGCAGCAAGCATGACGGCGGCTTTAGCTTCCGGTGAGCCGGTGGCCCTTGAAAGTGCAGATACTATTGCGGACGGTACAGCAGTAAAGCGGGTAGGTGAAAATATTTTCTCATATGCAAAGGAAAATATTGACCAGATGATTACCGTGGAGGATGATGAGTTAATTGGAGCTTTCCTTGACATGGTGGAAAACCATAAGATGGTGGTGGAAAACTCCGGGCTTCTTACAGTAGCAGCCCTCAAGCGGCTGGAGCTCAAAGGGAAAAAGGCAGTAGCAGTCTTAAGCGGCGGAAATATGGATGTGATCACAATGTCCTATGTGGTGCAGCACGGCCTGATTCAGAGAGGACGGATTTTCTCTGTTTCCGTGCTTCTTCCAGATAAGCCGGGCGAGCTTGTGCATGTGGCACAGATTATTGCCGATGCACAGGGGAACGTTATCAAGCTTGAGCATAATCAGTTTGTCAGCACGAACCGGAACGCGGCGGTGGAGCTTCGTATTACAATTGAAGTCTTTGGAACAGAGCATAAGGAGAAGATACTCCATATGCTTGAGGAGGACGGGTTCAGACCAAGAGAGATTGGGGCGAAGCTGTACTAAAAGAATTAAAAACAAGGTGTAAGGTCTATGCGAATTATCAAAGGACCCTACACCTTGTTTTATTTGATGAAGATAAATTTTAACTTTTTCTTGACATTGTCTGTATGATTGTATACAATTATACAGAAATAATTTTACACTTTACTACAGGAAAGGCCAGGAAGATAAAAATGGAGAATAGAAAAGTATATCTTGATAAACATTCAAATTTGCTACAGCTGGAGGAGCACATGTATCCCCTCGTGGAGGTGGATTCTCCTAATGTGTTCCGCAATCTGTTCAGTTATAATGAAGTACCTAAAATTGCGTTTAATGATCGTATTGTGCCTCACAGTATGCCGGAGGAGATTTGGATTACAGATACGACCTTCCGCGACGGACAGCAGTCCAGAGCACCTTACAGTACAGAGCAGATTGTGACACTTTATGATTATTTTCATAAACTTGGCGGGGTAAACGGGAAAATCCGTCAGTGTGAGTTTTTCCTGTACAGCAAGAAGGACAGGGACGCAGTGTATAAATGTATGGAGAAGGGGTACAAATTTCCAGAGGTGACGAGCTGGATCCGTGCAAGTAAGAAGGATTTTGAGCTTGTGAAGGAGATTGGCATGAAGGAGACAGGGATTTTAGTAAGCTGCTCTGACTATCATATTTTTTACAAGCTTAAAATGACTCGGAGTGAATGTATGAAGCATTATCTCTCTGTTGTAAGAGAATGTCTTGAGACCGGAGTTAGTCCAAGATGTCATCTGGAGGATATTACAAGATCAGATATTTATGGCTTTGTTATTCCTTTCTGCCTGGAGCTTATGAAGCTTATGGAGGAGTACCAGATTCCGGTAAAAATCCGTGTCTGTGATACGATGGGTTACGGGGTAAACTATCCAGGAGCAGTGATACCACGTTCTATTCCGGGAATCATTTACGGAATCCGTGTCCATGCGGGAGTGCCTAGTGAGCTGATTGAATTTCACGGCCACAATGATTTTTACAAGGCAGTCAGTAATTCGACGACAGCTTGGCTTTATGGTGCAGGAGGGGTAAACTGTTCCTTGTTTGGAATCGGGGAGAGGACAGGTAATACACCTCTTGAGGCGATGGTATTTGAATATGCCCAGCTAAGGGGAACCCTTGACGGTATGGATACAACAGTAATCACAGAGCTTGCCGAGTATTATGAGAAGGAAATCGGGTACAAAATTCCTTCAAGGACTCCTTTCGTAGGGCGAAATTTCAATGTGACAAGAGCAGGCATACACGCCGACGGACTTCTCAAAAATGAGGAAATCTACAATGTGTTTGACACAGAGAAATTTTTAAACCGTCCACCTCTTGTGGCTGTTTCTAATACATCAGGGCTTGCAGGAATTGCACATTGGATTAACACGTATTTTCATCTTCCAGAGGACAGACAGGTGGATAAATCTTCAGAGCTTGCAGGCGCAGTGAAGGCATGGGTGGATGAAGAGTATGAGAGCGGACGTGTGACGGTGCTTACGGACGAGGAGCTTTTAGGGGTGATTGACAGTGCTTGCAAAAAACTCGGAATTCATTTAATATAGTTTTAAGTGTAAGGGACGGAGACGTTCTAATATAGGAAGGATATAGAGAGGAATATCAGGAAATGGAAGTGTATGAAGACCATTCGCTCCGCGGCAGAGTGTTTGAGAGACTGCGGGAGGATATTTTATCGGGAGTTTATAAGGAGAAGGAGGAGCTTAAGGAGGTTTCAATAGGAGAAGAGCTGGGAGTAAGCAGGACACCGGTAAGAGAGGCTTTAAGGCAGCTTGAGCTTGAAGGTTTGGTGAAAATTATTCCCAATAAGGGGGCCTATGTAACGGGGATTACCCAGGCTGATGTGAGGGATATTTATATCATCCGTTCTATGCTGGAAGGACTTTGTACCAGACGGGCAACAGAGCATATTACTGAGGAACAGCTTGTAGAGCTGGAGGAGATTATGCTTCTGTCGGAATTTCATTTGAAAAAGAAAGAGCAGTGTGTGGAACAGGTATCTGTTCTTGACGGGAGATTCCACAAGGTTCTTTATGAGGCGTCAGACAGCCGGGTGCTGGAACATGTGCTTTCTGACTTTCACAAATACGTGAAGATGGCTCGGAGACTTTCAGTGGGCTTTGAGGGACGGGCAGAGAAGTCTGTGGAGGAGCACAGGCAGATTCTGGAGGCGATTAAAAAAAAGGATGCAGACATGGCGGAGGAGCTTGCTAACAGGCATATTATGAATGCAATGGCGAATCTGCATATTGAAGAATAAGGAGGAAGAAAAGCATGGCAAAGATTAAGATGGAAACACCCATTGTAGAGATGGACGGAGACGAGATGACAAGGATTCTCTGGAAGATGATAAAGAAACATCTTTTAGAGCCATTTGTAGAGCTGAATACAAAATATTATGATCTGGGCCTTGAGTACCGCAATGAGACCAGCGATCAGGTGACAATTGACTCCGCAAATGCAGTAAAAAAATATAAGGTGGCGGTAAAATGTGCTACAATCACGCCAAATGCAGCCCGCATGGAGGAATATAATTTAAAGGAGATGTGGAAAAGCCCTAATGGGACTATCCGCGCGATTCTTGATGGAACGGTATTCCGTGCGCCGATTGTAGTAAAGGGAATCGAGCCTTGTGTGAAAAACTGGAAAAAGCCTATTACCATTGCAAGACATGCATATGGCGATGTATATAAAAACACCGAAATGAAAATTCCGGGAGCGGGAAAGGTAGAGCTTGTATACACTGCAGAGGACGGAACAGAGATAAGGGAGCTTGTACATAATTATACCAGCACAGGTGTGGCTCAGGGAATGCATAATCTGAATGACTCTATTGAGAGCTTTGCAAGAAGCTGCTTTAATTATGCGCTGGATATTAAACAGGATCTTTGGTTTGCCACAAAGGATACTATTTCGAAAAAGTATGACCATACCTTTAAAGATATTTTCCAGGAGATTTTTGATGCAGAATATAAGGAGAAGTTTGAAAAGGCGGGAATCGTGTACTTTTATACGCTCATTGATGATGCAGTGGCGCGTGTGATGAAATCAGAGGGGGGCTATGTCTGGGCATGCAAGAATTATGACGGCGATGTGATGAGTGATATGATTTCTTCGGCCTTTGGCTCTCTTGCCATGATGACATCAGTGCTTGTATCACCTGAAGGGTATTACGAGTATGAGGCGGCCCATGGGACAGTGCAGCGACATTATTATAAGCATCTGAAGGGAGAGGAGACATCTACAAATTCAGTGGCGACTATTTTTGCCTGGACAGGCGCCCTTAGAAAACGGGGAGAGATAGATGGAAATAAAGAGCTGATGGAATTTGCCAGCAGGTTAGAGAAAGCGACGATCGATACGATCGAGGAAGGAAAGATGACAAAGGATTTGGCATTAATTACGACAGTGGAAAAGCCGGTAGTATTAAGCAGTGAGGAATTTATAAAGGCAGTAGCAGAGAAACTGGTATAGAAAGTAAAACATGCTTGTCCTTATCAACAACACACTGGAAAAGCTGTGGTTCCTTACGGATGAAGCGATGGAAAACTGGTTGTGGATAATATATACCAAGGCTTTGACCAGGCAGTACAGAAACAGATAAAAGATCACCTCAGTCCGCCCCAGGCTGCGAAAAGGCTGGTACAGCAGGAAACACCTTTTGGACAGGCTTCCATACCTGTCGGGGCAGATGTGCCGGGGGACAGCGGACAGAAAAAGCCTTCCCCTAAGGGCTGGCAGAAATCAGCAGATGGCGATAGCGCAGGATATGGAGCGTAGGCGGAAATAAAGAAAAGGAGAAGTGTCTGGGCAATGGTTCCAGGCGCTTCTTTTTTATGCCCGCATATTTGGGACATACATCATATAAAGCAGGTCAGGGAAAAATAGCATATGGATTATTGGAAAGGTTTATGGTAAGATTAAGACAGAAAACAGGCAGACAGGAGGATAAGGGGCGATAGATGGAAGCTGAGAACACACTTGCAAAATATATCACTGCCGCAGGGGATAAGGCTGCTTACGATGCGGCATGTAAACGGCTGCTTGCAAATAAAACTATCCTGGCGTGGATTATGAAGAGCTGCCTGGAGGAATACAGGGACTTTGAGGCAGAGGAGCAGAGAAATACATAGAGGGCGAACCACAGATAGCAAAAAACGCAGTGCATCCGGACGAAGAAAAGGCAGGCGGGGAGCAGATCAGGGGAGCAAACACCGAGAACAGCACAATCAAGGAAGGGACAGTCACTTATGACATCTGTTTTTATGCATTGGTTCCACAGTCGGAGAAAAGGGTAAGCCTGATCATCAACGTAGAAGCACAGAACAATTTTTATCCAGGATACCCGATCATTAAGAGGGGGATTTATTACTGCAGCAGGATGATTTCCTCACAATTTGGCGTGGAATTTACGGGTGCCCATTATGAACACTTGAAAAAGGTTTATTCCATCTGGATATGCCAAAACCCGCCGAAGCACAGGGAAAATACAATTACCCGGTATGTAGTCCAGGAAGAAAATATCATTGGGGATGTGGCGGAGAAAAAGGAAAATTACGACCTGCTTACGGCAGTCATGATCTGCCTAGGACATTCCGGGGATAATAAATATACGGGAATCTTGAAACTGTTAGACGTGTTGCTTTCCTCTGAGAAAGAGCCAGAGGAAAAGAAGAAGATCCTGCAGGATGATTTTGATATTAAGATGACAAGGATGTTGGAGAGTGAGGTGCAGGCTGTGTGTAATTTAAGTAAAGGTGTAGAAGAAAACGGAATAAAAAAAGGTATTTTAGTGTCTATCCAGAATCTGATGGAAAGCATGGGGTGGACTGCAGAGCAGGCAATGAAGGCGCTTAAGATACCAGAAACAGAACAGGCTCTTTATGTTGATAATTTAAGAAAGTAATATAAAATAAAGATATGATTTGTTATCTTCTTATGTTTATGCAAACCATGTTCCCCCGATTATGTTTAGAGATGATCGGGGGATATTACATTTAAAATATTTGTGATTTTATATCTGTGAATGTCTGTCAATGTGAAGTGAGGGATGGAATATGCTTGAAATAGAAAGTACACATATTAAAGAACTAGATGATTCAATGCTGCGGAATTTAATAGGTCTTTTATGCGAAGAAGAATTAAAAAAATTTTATACAAACGTTCGTACTGTTTTTTGGGGCGGAAATCAGGATGCTGCTGATGGAGGTATAGATGTACGTTGCGAATATAATGGGAATGTGGACAAAAATTCTTTTATACCGAGAAATAAAGTGGGATTCCAAGTCAAAGTGGCTGATCTTTCATATAGTGATATTTTAAAAGAAATGAGAGATAAATCAGGAACCTTGAAAGAATCCATACAGGAATTGTGCAAAGAAAAGGGAGCATATATTTTAGCCTGTGGCAGAAGTTCTGTATCAGATAAAATGTACAAAAAACGTATTGCGGCGATGAAAGAGGCAGTACAGGATTATCAGGGAGCAGAAAGTATATTCTTGGATTATATGGACAGTAACAGGATAGCTACATGGGTGCGAAGCTATCCAGCATTGATTATATGGGTAAGGGAAAAAATAGATAGGTATATGCAAGGATGGAGGGCATATGGAAGATGGTCAGACACACAAAATAAACGTTATAAAGATTATGTCATAGATCACGAAAAGCGCGTACATGATTATACTACTAATGAAGAAATAACAGTTTTGGAGGGGATTCAGAGAATTCGGAATTTAATAAGTAAGGGCTCTTCGGTAATAAGAATAACAGGTTTATCTGGAGTTGGAAAGACAAGGATGATAGAAGAACTCTTTGACAGGCAGGTGGGAGCGGATGCATTAAGTCCAACAAAGGTAATCTATGCAGACGCGGCAGAGCATTTAGAGCCTACAGCAGAACAAATGCTTAGGGAAGTGATTTTAAAAAATGACAAGACAGTAGTGATTTTAGATAATTGTAGTGCAGATCTGCATGTAAGGCTAATGACAATATGTAGAACTCAGGAAACAATGGTGAGTCTTATTACTGTAGAGTATGATGTGAAAGACGAAAATACTGAAGAGACAGCATCATTTATGTTAAAGTCAGCCTCTGATTATATGATTGAAGAAATAGTAATAAAGAATTATACATGGATTCCATTTCAAGTTATAAACCGTATTGTAGAAATGTCTGGTGGGAATGTGAGACTTGCATTGTTATTTGCAAAGTATTTATCAGAATCTAACAGAGATATAGTTACGATAAGAGACTCAGAGTTATTTAAACGTTTGTTTTGGCAAAAAGGAAATGAGAACACAGAGCTATTTATGACGGCTAAAACATTTTCTTTACTATATTCTGTGGATTATGAGGATGAAGAACCAGAAAGTGAGTTAGAAAAGCTTAGTATTTTGACAGGTATACGTTTAAGGCAGTCTGTAGACTATCTGGAGGAGTTAAAAAATAGGGATATACTGCAGACCAGAGGAAAATGGTGTGCTATTCTTCCACATGCTTTGAGTAATTATTTGGCGAAGGCAGCAATCCAATCTTATAGAAAAAATGCATTAAAAAAATCAATTATAGATAATGGAACGGATAGAATGAGAATGTCTTTTGCACACAGACTATCTTTTTTGTATGATAATGCAATTGTGGTGGAAATTGCAGAACAGTGGATAGATGGTGAATTTGCTGATCTGTCATCACTACGACCAAGCCAAAAAGAATGTTTCTACCACTTATCGAAAATAAGACCCCAAAAAGTGATTGACTGTATAAAAAGAGATTGGGATAAAATACGAAGCAATCTATTCTATACAGATAGAATTAATACAATAATATCAACACTAGCATATTATCCAGACTATTTTATTGATTGTATAAATTTGATGATTACAGAAGAAACTCATACTGGTGAGGAATCAAATATTAAAAGGTATTTCCAGCATACGAATTTTATGAATAAGAAATGTGCAGATGAGAGACTTAAATTAATAAAGCAGTGGGTGGATGGGGATAAAAAGGAAATGGGGTTGAAATGTTTGATGAAGACACTGGAAAAAGGATATGGTACAGGATTGGCATATAGGGAATTTCCAGATTTTAATAAGGTAATAAAAGAAAATGCAAAGGAAAATGAAGATTATTGGTTTGATGTATTTGCAGGTTATATTGAAGAATTGGCCATGGATATAAACATGTTATCAGTTTTAATGTCGAAAGATTTTACAATTAAAATATTTAAACTAATTGAACACGGTCAAATCTCTAATACAGAAAAAATAGCTGTAAATATTAGGAAAAGGATGTTTTGGAGGGAGGGATATATTGCGATTAGGAATAAGTTATATTTTCAAAATAATTATCCAGACTGTATTACTGTGAGAATGCAAGAAATAGAGGAATTGCTAAAGCCTAAAAATTTGGAGGAAGAGGTACTTTATTGGTGCATTTCTTATACTCATGAGTTATTTTTCCTTTCGAAGTTCTCTTTTGAAGAAATAAATAAAATACATAGAGAAAAAATAATTTATTATGGAAAAATATTAGCAGAAGATTTATCTTTGTTTAAAAAGGTTCATAAAGATTTAGTGTTAGCAGAGACTAATTTGTTGCAATTAGGAAAAGAATTGTCAAAATCTGTACATTGTAATTTGATGTGGGATATGCTATGTGAGGTGCTAAAAGAAAATAGATATATTCCAGGAATGTTGAGTATGATGCAGGGAATATTGAATGGACAAAATGATACTGCTGATATAAAAGAAAAGTTAGGAAAGTTATTACAAGATGTAAAGTTAAACAGTGCTTATGTGGCATTAGTTATTAATGGAAATTATTTTACAAGTGAAATAGCAAGATTCCATAATATTGTGAAAAATAGAAAAACAGATATATCTACATTTTATATGTTGTCTCGATGCCGAAGTTTTTTAGAACTTCCAATAAAAGAATTTATGGAGTATATGCAGGACTTTATTAAATATGGTAATTGTGATGCTGTTATATGGGATTTGATTACAAGTAAAGTGAGATTTGAAGAAAAACTAAAAGGAGTTATAGATGAAAAGGTTAAAAAGAGCATTTTGACTTTTTTATCAAGTGAAAACATATCTATATATGATACAAGCTTGAGCAATGGACCTGATATAGTGCTAAGTTGCGTTAAAACAATTATATCATTGTTATGTAATAATATAAATGGAGAAAATGAGCAATATATTATAAAGTTTTATGAGTGGATTAAAGATGATATAGAAAGCAAATATTCAATAAACTATAATATGGATACAGTATTAGATGAATTGTATAAAGAACAGCCGATATTATTTCTGAATGTATTTGTTGAGAGTAGTGGCAAGAGGTCAAATATATTGAGGATGATAAAAAGTGATAGTCGGGCAGGGAGGGACACATTGTCAAAAAATCATTCAGATGTTTTGATTTTTTGGTGCAATATGGAACCAGATAAGAGGTATAATAAAATATTTGATTATACATATGGATATGAACAAGTAGAAGGAGAATATCTATGGAAAGAATTAGCTTTAACAGCTATGGAGCAGGTTAAAAACAGGAGAGCATTGGCATTAAAATTGATGGAGAGTATAAGTCCTGTATTTACAGATACAAGTTGGAGTAAGGAAAGGGAACCAAGAGAAATTCTATTTGATCTATTTGAGAAGGATAAAGATAGAGAAATTGTAGAATTAGCTAAATTAGAGAAGAAAGAATATTATGAATTGACAGAGCAGTTTCGGAAACATGAAAAAGAATATGAAAATAATTGGCAACGTTTTGAATGATAATTTATTAATACTATGGATTGGGGGTGCGGACAAAAAGTTGGACTAGTTAAGCCGCCAATCCGAGGCTCTGTCTGTAGTCCTTTAGGCTCATATCACAGGCGTAATTGTCAAGGGAGCACCCTTTCTTTGACATGGAACGTTCAAGCCCTGCGGTTCCATCCGGCTGCTCAAGCCCGGCCAGCGGTAATGGCATTCCCTGTCCGAATGGATGAGGGGGTGTTCCCCTTTTTTAGGGCTGGATATTGCCTGGTAGAGAATGTCGTTTACCAGGACGGCAGCAGGGCTTGTTCCAATCGTCCAGCAGGCAACCATACCGTCAAAACAGTCCAGGATTGGTGAAAGATAGACTTTTTCTACGGGAAGGGCGAATTCAGTGATGTCCGTGAGTCATTTCTCATTTGGCCTGTCCGCATGAAAGTCTCTTTCCAGCACATTAGGCACGGAAGGGGAAATCTCCCCCTGATAAGAGCTGTACTTTCGCCGTCTTTTGGTTTTTATCTCAAGACATTCCTCCCGCATGAGCCGCCGAACCACTTTCCCAGAAAGGATGACCCCTTCCCGCTTTAGGAGCCCATGGATTCGCCGGTATCCGTAGCGTTCCGCGTTCTCATGGAATTGCATATCCTGCATCTGTGCGCGGAGTTGTTCGATTTCATCAGCCGATGCCGGGGCGTTTTCCTCTTTTAGGGTGTCCGGTGGTATATTTATATGGATTGCTCCTTTCCGGGAGGGCTTATGGATTCCCACATTTTCAATTCATGTATAGAAGGCCCTCCTAGTAGGATAGCCTAGAACACGGATTGTTTCTGTCACGGACCCGCACTGATGGTAGACCTGCAGTGCAATGTCAACTTTATCTTGTGAATACATTGTGATTCAACTCCTTTCGGAGCCATTTGGGAAGTTCAACTTTTTGTCCGCACCCCCTCTCTCCCTCATGAAATGACTTGGGTGCACCCTCTTGTCGTAGTCTCTATTCTGCAAGGAGCTCCCAGGTCTCATATAAGGCTTCCAGTTCGGCTTCAACTGTCGATTTTTCTTTGGAGAGCTCCTGGCATTTTATGGAGTTTGTGTAGACTTCCTCCTGGGTCATGAGTTCGTCAATCTGGCTGCTGCGGGCTTCCAGGGAGGCGATTTTATCCTCGGTTTTCTTCAAATCATTTTGTCGTTTGCGTTCCTTTGCCTGTGCGTCCTTTTGTTCCTGCCAGCTTAATTTGGAATCACTAATACCGGCGTTTTTTGGAGGGACAAAAGATGTGCCAGTGTTGGCAGTGGTTCCTGCATAGGCGGCGGTAAGCTCATCTTTCTTTTCCAAGTAGTAGTCATAATCGCCGATATAATTTACAAAAGTATGGTTTACCAGATCAAGTATTCTTGTGGCAGTTTGATTGATAAAATAACGGTCGTGGGACACATAAAGTATGGTTCCAGTGTAATCATTTAGTGCTTTTTCAAGTATTTCCTTTGATGTGATATCCAGATGGTTTGTAGGCTCATCCAGAATGAGGAAATTTGCCTCTGAAAGCATAAGCTTTGCGAGGGATACGCGGCCGCGTTCGCCGCCGCTTAAGTCTCCGATAAGCTTGAATACATCGTCGCCGGTGAACAGAAATGCAGCAAGCATATTCCGTATCTGTGTACCGGTAAGGGACGGGTAATCGTCGGAAATTTCGTCAAAGATTGTCTTGTCCATATGGAGGATATGGTGTTCCTGGTCATAGTAGCCGATCTGGACATTGGTTCCGAGATGGAAGCATCCGCTGTCGGCAGGAAGTACTTGATTTAATATTTTCAGGAGTGTGGTTTTACCGGTTCCATTGTCACCGATTACTGCAACATGCTCACCCCGTTTTATTTCAAAGTTCACATCTGTAAATAAGGTCTGTGGAGGAAAGGATTTGCTTAAATGCTCCACAAGAAGCACATCCTGGCCGCTTATCTTTGCTGGTTCTAATTTTAAATGAATTTCGGTGTGAAGCTCTAGAGGTTTTTCCACGGGTTTTATTTTTTCCAGCATCTTTTCCCGGCTTTCTGCACGTTTGATGGATTTTTCACGGTTAAAGGAGCGGAGCTTTTCAATGACTGCCTCGTGATGCTTAATTTCCCGCTGCTGGTTTAAATATTCCTTAAGCCTTGCATCCCGAAGCTGCCTCTTCTTCTCTGAATAGGCATGATAATTCCCCAGATAGGTCATAAGCTCTCCGTTTTCGATTTCTACAATCTTTGTTACCACGCGGTTCAGAAAATATCGGTCATGGGATACAATAAGAACCGCTCCAGGATAATTTAGAAGATAGGTTTCAAGCCATGCAATGGAATTAAGATCCAGATGGTTTGTAGGCTCGTCGAGAAGAAGAATATCCGGCTTTGTAAGCAGAAGCTTTCCCAAAGAAACACGGGTTTTCTGTCCGCCGGACAAAGTGTCCACTCGTTTGCCAAAATCCGATTCTTCAAAGCCAAGCCCTCTTAGCACTCCGGTAATCTCGCTTTCATAGGCATAGCCATTGGCATTTTCAAAAGCAGTCATGAGACGGTGGTAGGTTTCCATGCTTTTCTCAAGCTCGTCCCCGCTTAAATGCTTCATTTTGGATTCAACAGCGCGAATCTGCTGCTCCATACTTATAAGCTCTGTTTTCGCTGTTTTTACTTCGTCATATATCGTACCTTTACTCATCATATCCTGATGCTGTGCCAGATACCCTAATGTCTTTCCCTTCGTAAGCACAACATTCCCTGCATCCAGGGGAAGCTCCCCAACAATCATCTTAAATATAGTAGTTTTCCCGGCGCCGTTAATCCCCACAAGCGCCGCCTTTTCGTGCTCCTCAATATGAAAGGAGCCATTCTTTACAATAACCTCTTCCCCAAACGCCTTACAAATCCCCTGACAAGCAAATATCATAATTCATCCCCCAATATCTATGTAAATTGTCCCGTCTGCATGGAAAATATTTCTGCAGAGGCTGGAACATTCCAAAATCAATCATCATAAATATTATAACGAAAATTGTTAAAAAAACAACTAAAAGTTTGACTTTAATCCTGCAATTTACTATAATAATCTGTAGATATATTCCGAGGGGAAAGGTGGAAGTGTAATGCAAAGCAGGGAAATTTCTCAGGCCGTCATACGAAGACTGCCGAGATATTACAGATATCTGGGTGAACTCTTAGAGAATGGAGTAGAACGTATATCATCAAATGATTTAAGCAAGCGGATGAAGGTAACAGCTTCTCAGATAAGGCAGGATCTTAATAATTTTGGGGGATTTGGCCAGCAGGGCTATGGATATAACGTGAAGTATTTATATACAGAGATTGGCAAGATTCTGGGGCTTGAGGATAATCATAATATGATTATTATCGGAGCCGGTAATCTGGGACAGGCATTAGCAAACTATGCGGCATTTGAGAAGAGAGGTTTCATATTAAAAGGAATTTTTGATGTAAATACATCGTTAAAAGGAACAAAGATACGTGGTGTAGAGATACGTATGATGGAGGAACTAAAGGAATTTATTAAGAGCAATGAGGTTGAGATTGCGGCACTTACGATTCCCAAGGAAAGGGCAGTTGACGTGGCGAATGTGCTTGTGGATAATGGGGTGCGTGCAATTTGGAATTTTGCCCACACAGATTTGAATCTTCCAGAGCATATTATTGTGGAGAATGTTCATTTGTCAGAAAGCCTGATGAGGCTGTCTTATAATATATGCCGTTATCAGGAGGAGCATAAGTAAAAGAGGGAGAACGTGTAGAGAAGAGCAGACATAAAGCCTGGCTTATCTTTACACGTTGTTTAGTTCTTATAATTAGGAGGATGACATGCGGTATCTGCCGACTGGAGGTCAGATGAAAAATGCTGACAGATATACAATTGAGGAGCTTAAGGTGCCCTCCCTTACACTGATGGAGAGGGCGGCCGGAGCATGTGTGGATTTCATCAAGGAAAAAGAATTCGACCAGTCTCATATCTGTGTGGTGTGCGGTTCCGGAAATAATGGAGGAGACGGTTTTGCAATAGCCAGAATATTTGCAGAATCGGGTGTAAGAGTAACTGTAATTATGGCGGGCAGCAAAGAACATCTTACAGAAGAGGCGCTGTATCAGAAGGAGCTTTTTGAGAAAACAAGGGGCAGGATTTGTGACGATTTTATTGAAGACGAATATAGTATCATAATAGATGCTGTTTTTGGGGTTGGCTTATGCAGGGAGATTTCGGGACGGTATGATTATATATTGAGCAGAATGAATGAGGCTTCCTCCATAAAGGTGGCGGTAGACATTCCGTCCGGCGTTTCAGCAGAGACAGGGGCTGTCCTTGGCACAGCATTTAAGGCGGACTATACGGTTACCTTTCAGACAGGGAAAATAGGGCTTTTCCTCTATCCCGGAAGAGAATATGCCGGGGAGATAAAAGAGGTGGACATCGGAATCTCACAAGAGCCTTTTAAGGTGGATGAAGAGACAGCCTGTGCACCAAAGGAGGCTGAATATGTGAGGATGCTTCCTGTAAGAAGGGCGGATTCTAATAAAGGAACATATGGAAAGGTACTTATAATTGCCGGAAGCAGGGGAATGTCCGGGGCTGCATATCTGAATGGCCTGGGAGCATACCGGATGGGGGCAGGACTTGTAAGAATCTATACGTCAGAGGAGAACCGGGAAATTCTTCAGGGACAGCTTCCAGAGGCGGTTATTACAGCATATGAGCTGTTTGATGAAAGAGAGCTTTTAAGACTTCTTGAATGGGCAGATGTGGTATGTATAGGTTCAGGAATCGGAACAACAGAGAAGGCATGGAAGCTTGTAAGGACAACACTTGAAAATGTGACAGTTCCCTGCGTGATTGATGCGGACGGGCTTAATCTTTTGGGAGAGCATAAAAAATATATCAGTAAGCTTAAAGGAAAGGAAATCATCATAACACCCCACATAAAAGAATTTTCCCGTCTTACCGGAAAAACAGTGGAAAAAATTAAGGCATGCCGGGTGAAAGAACTTGGGGAGTTTACAGAAAAGACAGGAATTACTTGTATTTTAAAAGATGCAGTAACTTTAATCAGGACAGGGTGTAAAAGAACCTGTGTGAACCTTTCAGGGAGTGCTGCTATGGCAAAAGCCGGTTCCGGAGATGTGCTTGCAGGAATAACAGCTGGACTTCTGGCCCAGGGGCTTGCCTGCTATGAGGCAGCTATTCTGGGGACTTATCTTCATGGACGGGCCGGTGAATATGCGGCAGAAGAGAAGGGAATTTACAGTATACTTGCAAGGGATATTGCTGAAAATATCGGGGAGGTGGTAAAGACATGGACGAAACAGTTGAAGTAAAGGAATACAACCGGATCTGTGCGGTTGTAGACCTGGACGCAGTGGAATATAATGTTCAGAGCATAAAGGAAAACATAAAAGAAAATTCAAAGATTTGCGCAGTTGTTAAAACGGACGGTTACGGACATGGGGCCGTACAGATTGCAAAGCTGCTTGAGACAAAGGACTATGTATGGGGATGCGCGGCGGCCACACCGGAGGAGGCCTCTGCCCTTAGAAAAAATGGAATCAAAATGCCTCTGCTTGTATTAGGATGTGTTTTTCCGGAGCAGATAGAGGAGATGATAACAGAAGAGATTCGACTAAGTGTGTATACAGAAGAGATGGCAGAAGAGATATCAAGGATTGCAAAAAGGCTGGGAAAGAAGGCATATATCCACATTAAGCTTGATACAGGAATGTCAAGGCTTGGATTCATGGCCGGTTATAAGAGTGTGGAGAGTATCAGCAGGATCAGCAGAATGCCCGGTCTTTTCATGGAGGGGCTGTATACGCATTTTTCAAAGGCAGATGAAACAGATAAAGGATTTACCGAAAAGCAGATGGAGGAGTTTCTGCATATGAAGCAGATACTTTTGGATGCAGGAATTAGATTTTCATATTATCATTGTTCAAATAGTGCAGGAATCATAGATATAAAGAAAGCCAATATGGATTTTGTGCGGGCAGGAATTGCCATATATGGTCTGTATCCGTCAGAAGAGGTGAAACGAGAGACGATTTCGTTAAAGCCGGTGATGGAGCTGATAAGTCATGTGACACATGTGAAATGGGTTCCAGAGGGGACACGGGTCAGCTATGGAGGTACATATATTACAAAGAAAAGTACAAAAATTGCAACGGTGCCCGTAGGGTATGGTGACGGCTATCCCAGAAGCCTTTCAGGAAAGGGTTATGTTTTAATTCACGGAAAAAGAGCTCCGATTCTTGGAAGAATCTGTATGGATCAGTTCATGGTAGATGTGACAGATATTATGAATGTCAGGTTTGGAGACAAGGTAACGCTTATAGGAAAAGATGCAGAAGAAAATCTTCCGGTAGAGATATTAAGTGGTTTGTCAGGCCGGCTTAATTATGAATTTGTCTGTAATCTAGGTAAGAGGATTCCAAGGACTTATCTCCGACACGGAAAGATTGTGGAGCAGATGGATTATTTTTAATAATGCGCCAAAATGTATTCTTAATTTTTTAAAAACTCTATAGAATACTTCCGAAAAAGGTGGAAATACTAATTTTATCTTAGAAAATCGGAGTGTGAATAGAGTGCAGGTAAGACGTGGTGATATTTTTTATGCAGATTTAAGTCCAGTAGTAGGCTCGGAGCAGGGCGGGATAAGGCCGGTACTTATTATACAGAATGATGTGGGGAACAGGCACAGTCCGACTGTGATCTGTGCGGCTATTACATCGAGGATGAATAAGGCAAAGCTTCCCACACATGTGGAAATTGATGCAAAGAAATATCAGATTGTAAAGAATTCTGTGATACTTTTAGAGCAGATAAGAACCATTGACAAGCAGAGACTTAAGGATCTGGTCTGTCATCTGGATAAAGAAATTATGCACAAGGTAGATGAAGCTGTGAGGGTGAGCTTCGAGCTTCATACATAACGAAGAGGAGTTAAAAACTAAAAAATGGAAGACGGCAGTTTATTTGGGAGAATGAGACAGCTATTTCAGGCAGAGGAAGAGGATGGAAAACTTGGGCAGGAAGCAGCAGGTCTTATTCGTAATATTATCCGGTATATGGATAAGGATGCAAAGGATATTATGACCCACAGGAGAAACATTGTAGCAATTGACGGAGAAGAAAAGCTTGAGGATGCACTTAAATTCATGCTTAAGGAAAAGTACTCCCGGTTTCCTATTTTTAAAGAGGGGATTGACGAGATTATTGGTTTCATGCATCTTAGGGAGGCCATGACCTGTTATCTTAACAAGGATTTAAGGCAGGTCCAGATAAAGGAGCTTCATGACTACATACGTCCAGTAACATTTATTCCCGAGACGAAAAGTATTGACAGGCTTTTTAAAGAAATGCAGGCTGTAAAAAGCCATATTGTAATTGTTATCGATGAATATGGACAGACAGCAGGACTTGTTGCACTTGAGGACATTTTGGAGGAGATTGTCGGAAATATCCTGGATGAATACGACGAAGAGGAGGAAGAGATCCTTATGCAGGCGGACGGCAGTATGCTTGTCAGAGGCATTGCCGAGCTTGAGAGACTGGAGGACCGTATGTCTGTTGTGTTTAAAAAGGAGGAGTATGAAACCTTAAACGGCTTTCTTATAGCACAGCTTGATCGGATTCCAGGTGAGGATGAAATGTGTGTTGTAGAGTATGAGGGCTATAGATTTACGGTTCTGGAGGTAAATGACAATACAATCCAGAGAGTTAAGATTGAAAATCTTGTATAAGCGTGCTAGAATGGATAAGTGTTAAAAAAATGGAAAAAAGATAAAGAGAGGAAGCTTAAGAAATATGTCAGGACATTCAAAATTTGCAAATATTAAGCATAAAAAGGAAAAAAATGACGCCGCAAAGGGAAAGATATTTACAAAAATCGGAAAAGAGCTGGCGGTTGCAGTAAAAGAGGGCGGAAGTGCAGATCCAGCTAATAACAGCAGGCTCCGCGATGTCATTGCCAAGGCAAAGGCAAATAATATGCCTAATGATACGATTGACAGAAACATCAAGAAGGCGGATACAGATGCGAATGCGGCGAATTACGAATATATTACATATGAAGGATATGGGCCTAACGGCACGGCAATTATCGTGGAGGCTCTTACAGATAACAGAAACCGTACTGCTACGAATGTAAAGAATGCATTTACAAAGGGAAAAGGGAATGTGGGAACTCCCGGCTGTGTATCCTTTATGTTTGACAAAAAGGGACAGATTGTTATTGATAAGGAAGAGTATGTTTGTGATGCAGACGAGCTCATGATGACTGCTTTGGATGCAGGAGCAGAGGATTTTAAAGAGGAAGAGGACAGCTATGAGATTCTTACCTCTCCGGAAGAATTCAGCGCTGTGAGGCAGACACTGGAGGAGGCCGGTATTCCTATGGCAGCGGCTGAGGTCACCATGATTCCCCAAACTTATGTAGAGCTTACGGACGAGAAGGATATCGCAGGTATTCAGAAAACTTTGGATATGCTGGACGACGATGATGATGTGCAGAATGTATATCACAACTGGGACGAGTAACAGCGGGGGACATAGATGGATAAGGTAAAAGAAGAATTATTAAGTCTGTTTGACGGGATGCTCCCCAAGGTGGGTTCGTTTAAAAGAAAGACCTATCAGGGTGTTTTTGAACAGGCATATGAGAAATATAAGGGAGTTATCTCTGATATTTCCGCTCTGTGTGAGGGAAAGACAGAGGAAGAAAGGATGCAGGTGATAGAGGAGCTTTCAGATGTACTTCCAAGCCATGCCTATGATAGGCTTAAAACTGTTCCAAAGATGAAAAGGGAGCGGACTTCCATTGATTATAATATGAACATGGTAGTCTATATAGTGCCAGTTCTTACTTATACGAAGGAGGAAAACTGTGAGAGGCTTGCGGCCAGGATGATAGAGCGGTGGAACGAAAAGAAGATGAATTCTCTTACTCTTAGCATCTCTTCCTATGAGACGATTGCAGGGGGCTTTAAGTCAGGGCTGTGCTATATTACGACGGCAGTCTGCAGATATCAGGGAAAAAGAGATGACTGCTATGAGCTTATGATGCTACGTAGATACAGAGATACATATCTTCTTTCTTCAAGTGAGGGGAGAAGGCTTGTGGAAGAATATTATGATACAGCTCCTTACCTTGTAAAGGTTTTGGAGATGTGCCGGGATGTATCCTGGATATATGAACAGCTTTATAGAAATTATCTGTCTATATGCGTCTCATATATAGAAGAGAAAAAGTATGAAGAATGTAAGCGTGTCTATATCGATATGGTGCAGGGATTACAGGAAAAATATTTATATAATTAAGGAGGTAAGTACGTGAGTAACTATAAGACTGAAACAAAATGTATCCAGTCTGGCTATGAGCCGGGAAACGGAGAGGCGAGGGTGATTCCTATTTATCAGAGTACCACCTTCAAATATTCAAGCAGTGAGCAGATGGGAAGGCTTTTTGATTTAGAGGAGTCCGGATATTTTTACACAAGGCTTCAGAATCCTACCAATGACGCAGTGGCAGCCAAAATCTGTGATTTGGAGGGAGGCGCGGCAGCTATGCTTACTTCCTCAGGGCAGGCTGCGAATTTTTATGCAATTATGAATATTGTAGAGGCAGGTGACCATATTGTATGTGCCTCGGCTCTGTACGGCGGTACATATAACCTGTATGCCCATACTATCCGCAGAATGGGTGTTGAGGCAGACTTTGTAGATCCGGACTGTACCAGTGAGGAATTAGAGGCAGCATTTAAGAGTAATACAAAGGCTGTATTCGGAGAGACTATTGCTAACCCGGCTCTAGTTGTTCTTGATTTTGAAAAATTTGCAGAGGCAGCGCACAGGCATGGAGTTCCGTTTATAGTGGATAATACATTTGCGACACCGATTAATTTGAGACCCTTTGAGTGGGGAGCAGATATCGTGACACATTCTACCACAAAATATATGGATGGACATGCATCCTGTGTAGGCGGTGCAATTGTTGACAGCGGTAATTTTGACTGGGAGGCCCATGCAGAGAAATTTCCAGGCCTTACGAGCCCGGACGAGACTTACCACGGAATCATATATACACAGAAGTTCGGAAAAGGAGCCTATATTACAAAGGCAACCGCGCAGCTTATGAGAGACTTAGGCTCCATCCAGTCTCCACAGAATGCGTTCCTTTTAAACCTTGGGCTTGAGACACTGCACCTTCGCATGGAAAGACATTGTGCCAATGCGTTAAAGGCAGCAGAGTATTTAAAAGGCCATGAGAAGGTAGCGTGGGTAAGATGTCCGTCTCTTCCAGGTGATAAATATTATAAGCTGGCTAAGAAGTATATGCCGGATGGTACGTGTGGTGTTCTTACCTTTGGATTAAAGGGAGGCCGGGAGGCTGCGGTAAGGATGATGGACAGCTTGAAGATGATTGCAATTGTAACACATGTTGCAGATGCAAGAAGCTGTGTGCTTCATCCGGCAAGCCATACCCACCGCCAGATGAACGACAAAGAGCTTAAGGAAGCAGGAGTACAGCCAGATCTGATTCGCTTCAGTGTGGGGATCGAGAGTATTGACGATATTATTTCTGATTTAAAACAGGCATTAGAGCAGGTATAAAATAGGGAAAACACTTCCATACTAAAGATGTATGGAGGTGTTTTTGTGTATGGAAGAAAAGCAGAAAAATGAAGAAGAGAAACAGGAACAGATTAAGGAAATGGGAAGTATAAGTCTTGAAGAGAACAATAGACGCAATAAAATCAAGCTTCTTACAATTATCGGGGAAATCGAGGGGCATGAGGCGGTATCAGGAAGCACGAAAGCGACAAAATATGAGCATCTTCTTCCTATGCTTGCGGAGATCGAGGACAGTGAGGAGATAGATGGGCTTTTAATCCTTTTGCACACTATGGGGGGAGATGTAGAAGCAGGACTTTCGATTGCAGAGATGATAGCGTCCTTAAGTAAGCCCACTGTATCACTTGTACTTGGAGGGAGTCATTCTATCGGCGGGCCTCTTGCAGTGGCAGCACAGTACTCCTTTATCGTGCCGACAGGAACAATGATTATACATCCGGTGCGCTCTAACGGAATGTTTATCGGAGTGAAGCAGAGTCTTCAGAATATGATACGCACCCAGGATAGAATCACCGGATTCCTGGCAAAACATTCTAAGATGAAAAAAGAGCGGGTAGAGAAGCTTATGCTGAATCCGACAGAGCTTGTCAAGGATGTAGGTACTCTTCTTGAAGGACAGGAGGCAGTGGCGGAAGGACTGATTGATGAGGTGGGAGGAATGAGTGATGCACTCCAAAAACTGCATGAAATGATTGACGAAAAAAAATTAGGTAATGACAGTGCTCCTTTAAAATGATATACTATTATCAGTATGTTCTAATTAATAAGGGGGAGAGAGCATGGCTTCTAAATCAAAAAGAAAGAAAAGTACCAGGCAGACGAAGAAGACAGCACCAGAACAAAGCTTTCTTGGAGATGAGATTTTTATATGGCTGACACTTGCCGTCAGTATTCTTTTATTAATCAGTAATTTCGGACTCGGCGGGAAGGCAGGGGCATTTGCCGCTTCTGTGCTTATGGATATTTTTGGCTGGGTTGCTTATATGGTGCCATTTATTTTATTTGGGGCAGTTGCCTTTATTATATCTAATAAAGGCAATCTTACCGCATATGTAAAGACAGCAGCAGGATGTATCCTTACAGTTCTTGTCTGTACCTTTTTTGAGCTTGTATGTGAAGAGGGCGGATTTTTGGGAAGTCTTGTTACAAGACTTCTTGTGCCGGCTATCGGGGTAATCGGTACATATGTGGTTGTTATTGTCAGTATGATAATATGTTTGATAATCGTTACAGGAAAGTCGGCCCTTAAGGGCGTTAAGAAGCACGGTGGAAAGGCATATAGTAAGGCAAGAGAGGACGTAAGAAGAAAGCAGGAGACTTCAAGAATCAGGAAAGAGAAGCAGGGCGAAGGAAAGAAGAGGAGTGAACGTCATATAGAGGGAGTGTCTTTTGACACTACAATTTTAAAGAAATCTCCGGAAATGAAGGAGATTAAAGCAGAGCCTGTAGAAGCAGAGACTGCCAAAAAGAAACCAGAAGAAGTGAAGGAGAAGCCTATAGCCGTGCAGCCTGAATTTGTGATTAACCGGGGAGAGTCAGCTCTTTTATTTGAGGAGGAAGAGACCTGTGAAAAGCCGGGAACGGTAAAAGCTGTGAAAGCGTCTAAGGAGGCAGAGGCTGCCGCAATAGAAGAAGAAATATCAGGGGCGGCCTCCTTAGCGCAGGCAGAGAATAAACCTAAAAAGAAATATGAGCTTCCGCCTTTATCTCTCCTTAAAAAGGGAAGTAAGTCAAAAGGAGAATCAGACGCATCTCTTCGTGAGACTGCCATGAAGCTTCAGCAGATTCTTCAGAACTTTGGAGTTAATGTTACTGTGACAAATGTAAGCTGCGGTCCATCAGTGACAAGATATGAGCTACAGCCGGAGATGGGTGTAAAGGTAAGCAAGATTGTAGGGCTTGCCGATGATATTAAGCTGAACCTTGCAGCGGCGGATATTCGTATTGAGGCGCCGATCCCAGGAAAAGCAGCGGTTGGCATTGAGGTTCCGAATAAGGAAAATTCAGCGGTTATGCTAAGGGACTTATTAGAATCAAAGGAATTTAAGGAAAATACATCAAAGATTGCATTTGCAGCAGGTAAGGATATCGGAGGCAAGGCTGTTGTAGCTGATATTGCCAAAATGCCCCATGTTCTGATAGCGGGGGCTACAGGCTCCGGGAAATCTGTCTGTATTAATACACTAATTATGAGTATTCTCTATAAAGCGTCGCCGGAGGAGGTCAAGCTTATTATGATTGATCCGAAGGTAGTGGAGTTAAGCGTATATAATGGTATTCCTCATCTTATGATTCCGGTAGTGACAGATCCGAAGAAGGCGGCAGGCGCACTTAACTGGGCAGTTGCAGAGATGACCCGCAGGTATCAGGAATTTGCGGAGCATTCCGTAAGAGATATGAAGGGGTATAATGACAAGGTAAAAAGAATGCCGGATATAGAAGAGGACAAGCCGGCCCTTATGCCCCAGATAGTTGTAATTGTGGATGAGCTGGCGGATCTTATGATGGTGGCCTCCGGTGAAGTTGAAGAGGCAATCTGCCGTCTTGCACAGCTTGCAAGAGCAGCAGGAATTCATCTTGTCATCGCCACCCAGCGTCCGTCAGTCAATGTCATTACAGGCCTTATTAAGGCAAATATGCCGTCGAGAATTGCATTTTCTGTATCATCAGGAGTAGATTCCCGGACCATCATTGATATGAATGGGGCGGAAAAGCTTCTTGGAAAGGGTGATATGCTGTTCTATCCGGCAGGCTACCAGAAGCCGGCCAGAGTTCAGGGGTCTTTTGTGTCAGATAAGGAAGTCCAGGATGTGGTAGATTATCTGATACATAATAACGGGGATGCTGTGTACGACGATGAGATTGTTACCCATGTGAATACGGCAAATGTAGGAACAAAGGGGACAGAAGGCTCTGAAGGGGATGAACGCGACGTGTATTTTGCAGATGCAGGCCGCCTTATTATAGATAAAGAAAAGGCATCCATCGGAATGCTGCAGCGTTCATTTAAGATTGGCTTTAACAGGGCTGCCAGAATTATGGATCAGCTTTGTGAGGCGGGTGTTGTGGGAGGAGAGGAAGGCACAAAGCCAAGAAAAATTCTGATGACACCTGAGGAATTTGAGCAATATGTAACAAAAGAGTAGTGATGCACGGCATAAGAAAGGAGAACGTAAAGGCAATGAAAACAGACATCCAGATAGCACAGGAAGCAAGCATGCTGCATATTAAAGAGGTAGCGTTAAAATTAGGAATTAAAGAGGAACAGTTAGAGTTTTATGGGAAATATAAAGCTAAGCTTTCCGATGAACTGTGGGAAGATATAAAGGATAATCCGGACGGAAAGCTTGTACTTGTCACTGCTATAAACCCGACACCGGCAGGAGAAGGAAAGACAACTGTTACCGTCGGTCTTGGCCAGGCAATGGCAAGGCTTAATAAGAAGGCGGTAATAGCCTTAAGAGAGCCATCCCTTGGACCATGTTTTGGAATCAAAGGAGGAGCAGCAGGAGGAGGATATTCACAGGTCGTACCTATGGAGGATTTAAATCTCCACTTTACAGGAGATTTCCATGCGATTACTTCTGCAAATAATCTGCTGGCTGCACTCCTTGATAATCATATTCAGCAGGGGAATGCCCTTCAGATAGATCCAAGACAGGTAGTATGGAAACGCTGCCTTGATATGAATGACAGAAATTTAAGAAATATTGTAGTCGGCCTTGGAAGCAAGATGGACGGAATGGTAAGAGAGGATCATTTTGTTATTACAGTCGCTTCTGAGATCATGGCTGTCCTCTGCCTTGCAGATGATCTTCAGGACTTAAAAAGAAGACTTGGGAAGATTGTTGTGGCATATAATTTTGAGGGAAATCCTGTTACAGCAGATGACCTTCAGGCTACAGGTGCCATGACAGCACTTCTTAAGGATGCTATTAAGCCGAATATTATCCAGACACTAGAACACACGCCGGCGCTTGTACATGGCGGTCCTTTTGCTAATATTGCCCACGGCTGCAACAGTGTGCGTGCAACTAAAATGGCGCTTAAGATGAGCGATATTACGATTACAGAGGCTGGCTTCGGTGCAGATTTGGGTGCTGAGAAATTCTTTGATATTAAGTGCAGAAAGGCAGGACTTAAGCCTGATGCAGTTGTCCTTGTTGCAACTGTCCGAGCACTTAAGTATAACGGCGGGGTACCACGTGCAGAGCTTGAGAATGAGAACCTTGAGGCACTTGCAAATGGAATTGTAAATCTTGAGAAGCATATTGAAAATATACAGAAATACGGCGTGCCTGTTGTAGTTGCCTTAAATTCCTTTGTTTCAGATACGCAGGCCGAGTATGAGTTTGTACGTAAATTCTGCGAGGATAAGGGCTGTGAATTTGCTCTTGCAGAGGTATGGGCAAAGGGCGGCGAAGGCGGTGTGAGCCTTGCTAAGAAGGTGCTTGATACACTGGAAACAAAGGAAAGCCATTTCCATCCCTTATACGCCGACGAGCTTTCTCTTGAAGAAAAGATTGAGACAGTTGCAAAGGAAATCTATGGTGCACAAGGAGTTATATATGAGCCTGCTGCTAAAAAGCAGCTTGCCAAGATAGAAGCAATGGGATTTGGGGAGCTTCCAGTCTGCATGGCCAAGACGCAGTACTCACTGTCTGATGATGCTGTAAAGCTTGGAAGGCCTAAGGACTTTGACGTAAAGATCCGGGAAGTGTATGTAAGTGCAGGTGCAGGATTTATTGTTGCCATTACAGGTTCGATTATGACTATGCCAGGGCTTCCGAAGGTTCCTGCGGCAAATGGAATTGATGTGTCAGAGGACGGTAACATTACAGGATTATTTTAAGGAGAGATGTATATGACACAGTTGATTGACGGTAAAAAAATTGCAGCCCAGATAAAGGATGAGGTGAAATATGACGTAGATAAGCTTCGCAGCAGGGGAAGAGAAATCTGCCTTGCCGTCATACAGGTGGGGCATGATCCGGCATCAACCGTGTATGTAAGAAATAAAAAGAGGGCTTGTGCATATGTTGGAATAGAATCCCTTTCCTATGAGTTAGATGAATCTGCCTCAGAGGAGGAGCTGATTGGACTTGTGGAGAAGCTAAATGAGAATGAGAAAGTTACAGGGATCCTTGTCCAGCTTCCTCTTCCTAAGCATATGAGTGAGAAGAAGGTAATTAATGCCATCAGTCCGAATAAGGATGTAGATGGGTTTCACCCGGAAAGTGCAGGAAGGATGTGCAGAGGGGAGAAGGGTATGCTTCCTTGTACACCGTCAGGGATTGTTGAGCTTCTGAAGCGTTCTGATATCTCTATAGACGGGAAGGAATGTGTAGTAGTCGGAAGAAGTAACATTGTCGGCAAGCCGGCCGCACTTCTTCTTTTAAGGGAAAACGGCACAGTGACAGTGGCCCATTCACACACAAAGAATATAAAAGATATAACAAAACGGGCTGATATACTGGTTGTGGCTGTGGGAAAGCCTTTGTTTATCACTGCTGATTATATAAAGGAGGGAGCAGTAGTGATAGATGTGGGGATTCACAGAGATGAGGAGAATCACCTGTGCGGTGATGTTGATTTTGAAGATGTGAAGGAGAAAGCCAGTGCAGTTACACCGGTTCCCGGGGGTGTGGGTCCGATGACAATTGCCATGCTGATGCGAAACTGTGTTGCTGCGTCAGAAAAGTAGGAGGTAGGGGAGATAATGAAGTGCAGGTATTGCGGATATGAAATACCAGAAGGGGAATTAATTTGTGAAAACTGCGGCGAAGAAGTAATTATTGTTCCGGATTATAATCCACTTGAGGATATGCTTACTGCCCAGATAAAGATAGACGGTGGGGAAGTACGGGGCTACGATGAAAGTATCCGCCAGAATACAGGAAGAAATACCGGAGAGCGCCGAAACACAGGAAGAAACACAGGAGGCCGCCAGAATACGGGAAGGAACACAGGAGGCCGCCCAAATACAGGCAGTACTGCCGGGAGAAATATAAGAGACCGCCAGAATACGGGAAGGGCTGGTGCAAGGAATACTGGAGAGCGCCGGAATACACGGAGTATGCAGGACAGAGAGGCCCTTGAACGTGAGAGGCGCCGCCGTCAGGCAGATCGGAAGAAGGAAATGCTTCGGAAAAAGCGCCGTAGAATTGTTAGTGTACTGATAATTATTGTAATTGCGGTTATAGTGTCCTGTATTATGCTTTACCGGAATTCTTATAATGGAATCGTAAATCAGGGCTATAATGCACTGAAAAATAAGGAATATGGAATGGCAGAGGGGCTTTTTTTCAGGGCGGCAGCAAAAAATGAAAAGAAGGCAGAGGCTTATATCGGTCTGTCGAAGGTATACCTTAACCAGGGAAAAGCTGATGAGGCGGAAAAACTGTTTGCCTCTGTTATTGAAAAGCAGCCAAAGAATGTAAGTATCTATGAGGCATGCATTGAGTTTTTTGTTGAGGCAGAGCGCCAGATGTCTATTCCAGTGCTGCTTGATGAGGCTTCTGACAGTGTCAGAAAAAAGCTTGAGGATTATATAATAGAGGAGCCAAAGTATAACTTAGATGACAGTGAAGTGTATGATGATGTCCAGCAGTTAGAGCTGTCTGCAGGTGAAAATACAGTATATTATACAACAGACGGCACAGAGCCGGGGTTGTCGTCCACAAAATATACTGGACCGATACAGCTTGCAGAGGGGGAAAATGTTGTGAGGGCTATAGCCGTTGATACAAGGGGAATTCCAAGCCTTAGTGTGGAAAAAACATATGTGGTGGAATTTCCGATTGAGGATGCTCCGGCAATTGCGCCGTCTACAGGACAGTATGAGAGTGCCCAGAAGATTGAAATCAAGGTACCGGAAGGATACGAGGCCTATTATACTATGAACGGGGAAGAGCCGACAACAGCTTCCACAAAGTACACAGATCCTATTGATATGCCGGAGGGAGAAACTTTGTTTAAGGCAGTCCTTGTAAACAGCGGCGGACGTGTAAGCGGGGTTACAACCAGAAATTATATGCTGGATATAGAGACTGAGTCATAATATGTTTTCAAAAAAGAGAAGGAAGGTCCATGACAGAGGCTTTCCTTTCTTTTTTATTTGACTGAACAAAAATATATTTTAAAAATGACAATAGTGATTGACAAAAAGTTTAATAGTAGTATAATAAATTCAGCATGTGAAGTTTAGTAAAAAATTATTTTATGTTTAGGAATATTGTGAATGAGGATGAAGGGACAAAATTTTTATGGAACTGGAATATGTGAATGAGCACATAGGGAACAAGATTAAGGATTTAAGGAACAGGAACGGCCTGACACAGCAGGAGCTGGCTGACAGGACAGAGCTTACCAAGGGCTTTATCTCGCAGCTTGAAAGAGGCCAGGTATCTCCGTCAATTGTAACCCTTCTTGATCTGATAGAATGTCTTGGGACAACTGCATCAGATTTTTTTAAGGAGACAGAGGAGGAACATGTTGTGTTTTCTGAGAAGGGATTTTTTGAAAAGGTGGATGATGCGGGGAACAGCATCCAGTGGATTGTGCCGACGGCACAGAAGTATCAGATGGAACCGCTTCTTGTAGTTATAGAACCCCATGAGTCTCTGGAGGAGGATAAGCCCCATGATGGAGAGGAGTTCGGGTATCTTATATCAGGAAGGCTTAAGCTACACCTTGGGGATAAGGTTTATCTGGTGAAGGCCGGGGAGAGCTTTTATTATCCGGCGAAATACAGGCACCGTATTGAGAATCCAGGCGGGAGGCCGGCAAAATTTGTCTGGGTCAGTACGCCGCCTACATTTTAGTAAGCAGTTAAGAGAGGGAAAATATGGAACAAGGGACAAATATTATTGAATTAAAGCACATTACAAAAACATATAAGGATGGATTTAGTGCGGTTTCGGATTTTAATCTTGAAGTGAAGAAGGGAGAATTTGTCACATTCCTGGGACCGTCAGGCTGTGGCAAGACAACAACCCTTCGGATGATTGCCGGCTTTGATCTGCCGACGGAAGGGGAGATTCTTTTAAACGGAGAGCCTATTACAGCACTTCCCCCTAATGAGAGGCCCATTAATACAGTATTCCAGAGATATGCATTATTTCCGCATATGAATATCTACGAAAATATTGCTTTTGGCTTAAGGCAGAAAAAGACGCCAAAGAGCATCATTGTAAAAAAGGTGAAGAAAGTGCTGGAGCTGGTAGACCTTGAGGGCTTTGAAAAACGGAGCATTGATACTCTTTCCGGGGGACAGCAGCAGAGAGTTGCCATTGCAAGGGCTGTGGTAAATGAGCCCCAGATTCTTCTTCTTGACGAACCCTTGGGAGCATTAGACCTTAAGATGAGAAAAGAGATGCAGCTTGAACTTAAGGAGATGCATAAAGAGCTTGGGATTACCTTTATCTATGTAACCCATGACCAGGAGGAGGCCCTTACTATGTCTGATAAGATTGTAGTCATGGCAGAGGGGAAAATGCAGCAGATTGGTACGCCGGAGGATATTTATAATGAGCCGGCCAATGCTTTTGTAGCGGATTTTATCGGGGACAGTAATATCTTTAACGGAATTATGACAGGAAAGCTTAAAGCCCGCTTCTGCGGCGGAGAGTTTGTCTGTGTGGATGATGTGGAAACAGGAACGCACATTACGGCAGTAGTGCGCCCGGAGGATGTCGTTTTGACGTCGCCAGAAAAAGGGAAAATCCGGGGGATCGTAACCTCTGTGATTTTTAAGGGAATGCATTATGAGATTACAGTAGAGTCCGGAAAGAACGAAATTGTGGCACAGTCGGTAAATTGTGCCATAGTGGGTGAGCATGTGGGCGTAAATGTGGAACCGGATAATATTCATATTATGATTGCAGAGGACCACACTAATATATTTGCGGCAGAGATTAATAAAAATAATGAGCTTGCGTACAATGGGACTGTGCTTAATGTTCCTCTGACAAACATCATAAAAGGGAGCAGGGAAGAGGACGGGGTTCTTTTTGATGCTTCAGGTTCCGAGATTGATTTAAAGAAGATAAGAATCAAGATTTCCATCAGGCCCCAGGATATTGAGATGACAGATGAGCAGGAGGACGGGCTTGTTAAGGGCTATATCAGCAATCTTATCTATAAGGGTGACCATTACAGTTATGTTATCCATACAGATTTGGAGCAGGATTTTGTGGTGGATGATGAATATCTGTGGAACATGGACGACCAGGTAGGACTTTTGATGCCCGTAGAAAAAATGATTTTTACTGTGAAGAAATAGGAGGAAGCCGATGCATAAATTTATGTTTTCCAGGAAGAACCTGGGGATTCCCTATGGACTTTTTCTGGCAGTTTTTGTTATGGCTCCGCTGCTTGTGCTTATTTATTTTGCTTTTACAAACGGACAGGGAGAGTTTACACTTTTGAATCTGACAGGATTCTTTTCGGATCCCAATACGTTAGGAACGCTTTGCTACAGCTTCGGTATTGCGGCAGTAACAACAGCGGTGTGCCTGCTTTTGGCATACCCGGCGGCCTATATTCTGGCTACAAGCAGGCTTAAGGCAAAATCTGTGATTGTTCTGCTTTTTATAATGCCTATGTGGATTAATTTTTCCCTTCGGATTACGGCCTTAAAGGAAATTCTGACATGGGCAGAGGGGAGCCTTGCCTATCATCCGTTTCTTAATACGGTGCTTGGCATGAGCTATGATTTTCTGCCCTTTATGATTCTGCCTATTTATACGACGATTTCAAAGATGGACGAAGCGCTCTTGGAGGCAGCCAGAGATTTGGGGGCGGGCGGGCTTCAGGCATTTTTAAAGGTGACACTGCCTTTATCTCTGCCAGGGATTATAAGCGGGGTATCCATGGTGTTTCTGCCGGCAATGACAAACTATGTGGTACTGGATATGCTCTATAACAGCACTTATATTATGGGAAGTCTTATAGGAAGCTATTTTGCGTCATACAACTGGCACGGCGGATCTATGATTGCGCTGATACTTCTTGGAATTGTATGTCTGTTTACCCTTATGACAAGGGGTATTGAAGAGGAAAATACGAGGGGAGGAATGCTTCTATGATAAGGAAAGCCTGGAAAAGTATGATTATCATCCTTGTCCTTTGTTTCCTGTATCTACCGATTCTTGTCCTTGCGGTATACAGCTTTACAGATGCGGCAAATATAGGGACAGTCAGGGGATTTTCCCTGCATAATTATGTGACTTTATTTACAACGCCAGAGCTTGTGCAGATGATTGCAGGAACAGTTGTGCTGGCTTTTGTGTCGGCATTTTTCGCAACAATTCTTGGAACTCTTGGTGCCATTGGAGCTTTTTATTCGAAAAAGGGGATGGCTTCTGTAATCAATACGATGAATCAGGTTCCAGTAGTAAATGCGGATGTTGTGACGGGGTTTTCCATCTGTATTTTACTAGTGGTTGTGTTCGGGATAAGCAAGGACAGCTTTATACCCCTTGTTGCAGGACATGTAACTTTGTGCGCACCTTTTGTATTTTTGTCAGTGGTCCCTAAGTTAAAACAGATGGATTCCAGTATCTATGAGGCAGCACTTGACCTTGGTGCAACGCCCTTTACGGCATTGATTAAGATTGTAATCCCTCAGATATTTCCAGGTATTGTGTCAGGCTTTGCCCTGGCGGTTACTTTGTCTTTAGATGATTATTTTGTGGCAACTTATACGAAGCCTGCAACCTTTGATACGATCAGCACTTATGTGGTGAATGCGACGAAGGGAGCTCAGACTACCATTAAGACAGCTCTGTGGGCGCTTTCAACGGTTATTTTTCTTTTGGTGGTTCTGTTTGCATTATTTATGAATATCAGGGCCGGGAAGAACGGTCAGGAAAGGAATGGCATATGACGGTGAAAAGGAAGAGGACAGGAAGAATTTGTTTCCTTATATTTTGTACTGCGCTTTTTTTGTCCTTATTCTGCTTTATAGAAACAGAGGCTTCCGGGAAGGCACAGGAAGAAAAGCAGGTGACGCTTCGAATCTGCAACTGGGAAGAATATATTGACCTAGGAGACTGGGATGAGGAGGACACCATAGATCTGGACAGCGGGGATATTATTGGGGAAAACTCTATGGTGGAGGATTTTACGGACTGGTATTATGAAACTTACGGAATACGGGTGAAGGTAGAGTATTCTACTTTTGGGACCAATGAGGATCTTTATAATATGCTGACCCTTGGGGATACTTATGATTTAGTATGCCCGTCAGAGTATATGATTATGAAGTTAATGACAGAGGACAGACTTGTTCCGCTTTCCGGGGAGTTTTTTGATACTTCTGATAAGGAGAATTATTATATAAAGGGCATATCTCCCTATATACGTAATATTTTTGAAGAAAATGAGATAGATGGAAAGCCCTGGAGTGATTATGCGGCAGGATATATGTGGGGGATTACGGGGATTGTATATAACCCGGAGCTTGTAAGTAAGGAGGATGCATCAACCTGGCGGATTCTTAATAATCCTGCATATTACAGGCAGATCACAATTAAGGACAATGTAAGGGATTCATATTTTGCGGCAGTAGGTGCTATAAAATCAGAGCTTCTTACCTCAAGGGAATTTATACAGGATGCAGATTATAAGGAAAATCTGGAAAGAGAGATGAATGACACTTCAGCGGAGACGATTAAAAAGGTTCAGGAGTATCTTCAAGATGTGAAGAAGAACGCCTACTCTTTTGAGACAGATTCCGGCAAGGCAGATATGGTTACAGGAAAGGTGGCTGCAAATTATCAGTGGTCCGGGGATTCAGTTTATACTCTGGATCAGGCGGATGAGGATGGATTTACGCTGGCCTTTGCCGTACCAGAGGAAGCTACCAATATTTATTTTGACGGATGGGTGATGCTAAAAGACGGAATAGGAGGAGACAAAGCGAAGCAGCATGCAGCGGAGGCATTTATTAATTTTAATTCCCGTGCGGATAATGTTATCCGTAATATGTATTATATCGGTTATACATCTGTGATTTCCGGCGGCAGGGACAGGAGAGTTTTTGAATATGCCGACTGGTGCTATGGAGCAGATGGGGATGAAGAGGATGTGACAGAGTATGATCTAGGGTACTTCTTTTTGGGAGAGGAAGCAGAGGGAGAGGAATATGTGATTACGGCACCGTCTGACCAGGTGTACCGGCAGCTCTTTTCACAGTATCCGTCACAGGAGGCTATTTCAAAGTCGTCTCTTATGGACTGCTTTGATGAGGAGCAGATGCAGGCTATTAATCAGATGTGGATTAATGTGAGGTGTTACAATATCCATGATATACCGGTGTGGACATGGATGGTTGCTGGAATTGTGATTTCTTCCCTCCTTGTGGCAGGAGGAAAGAAGATTTGGGAAAAGCATAAAAGCTAGTAGGAAAAGTGAGAACAGGCAGAGAATTTTAAAGAATCTGTCTGTTCTTTTTTTATATAGATAATGAAGAGAGGAATAAAAAATTAAGTTTTGATTGACAATTATATGTACAATATGTATACTGTGATTATAGAAAAACGATTGCGCAAACGTTTTAATAATAATATTTACCAAAAAAAGGAGGATGGAAATGGAGAAAAACCAAATAACATATTTGCAAGGACTTACGACATTATGTGATGCCAGAAGCTGCCGTGCTTCCAGCTGGGATCAGAGCGGAAGGAATAAGGATTATTGGCTGATTGAGCCAGGACAGGCGGTTATATTGGCAGAGATTGATGGACCGGGATGTATTAACCACATCTGGATGACTTCATTCTGTAGAAAAATTATTGGGCCAAGCATACAGGATCCGGTTCTTGGATCGAGTGTGGCGCCGGTGACAGAGATGGAAAATGCCATTGGTGTAAACTGGGAAGTTAATGACCCAGATTATTATAGAAAAGTTTTGATTAAAATGACATGGGAGAATCAGGAAAGGCCAAGCGTTCTTGTGCCGCTTGGAGATTTTTTCTGTATTGGACATTCTATGCCTGCGAGTTTTTCTTCTATACCTTTCCATGTGTCTTCAAGGCCGCAGGAAGAATGTACCTTTGGGGGAACAGCCTCAATGAACTGTTATTTTCCAATGCCGTTTAATGAAAAAGCAAGGATCGAAATTATAAATGAAAATGAAAGGCAGCTTGGACTATTTTTTCATATTGATTATGAGCTTTATCATGAAAAAAAGAAAAATCTTGCTTATTTTCATGCAGCATGGCACAGGGAAAAGCCATGTAAGGGATGGGGACAGGAATTAGCTGTAAACACACCAGAGGTAAACAGTGTCGCTAATCTAACAGGGGAAGATAATTATGTCTTTCTTGATATAAAAGGGGAAGGACATTATGTCGGATGTAATCTTTCTGTGACACATTTTCAAGGGTCATGGTGGGGAGAAGGGGACGACATGATTTTTATTGATGGTGAAGAACTTCCAAGCATCAACGGTACAGGGAGTGAAGATTATTTTAACCATGCCTGGGGGATGCAGAAAAATCAATCCTTATACAGCGGAACAATTATTCATGAAACAACGGTGCAGGGATATCAGGTGTCTTACCGGTTTCATATTACAGATCCCATTCATTTTAAGGAAAGCATTAGAGTTACTATGGAGCATGGACATGCCAATCATCTGTCTGATGACTGGGCGTCTACAGCATACTGGTATCAGAAGCTTCCGTCAGAAGGGGTAAAGATTGCATCGGTATCAGAAAGAATCCCTCTGAAAAAGCTTCAGGAGGTTCCAGAATCAGGAGAAATAAAATTAAATGAAGAGATGAAGGCAGCCAAGGAGGCTTCTAAAAAGCGGCATGAAGGCTTTCTTTCAGAAAAGATGCATCAAAACAGTCTAAATGCAGCAAGAACCATAGCAGCTTCAAAGGGGAATATCGAACTGTCCAGAAAAGTAAAAGAAATATATGATAACAGACAATAGGGAGGGATAAAAGTATGAAAAAAATAACAGCATTATTTATGGTGCTAGTTTTAATGATGGCATTATCAGCCTGTGGAAATAAAGGAACAAAGGAGGACTCTTCGGAACAAACGGGAACTGACAGCAGTGATACGACAGTAGTTAAATTCTGGTCCTTTCACGCAGGAGGAGAAGCAGAATTTTTGGAAAATGTCGTAAAGGAATACAATGCTGCCCATGATGATGTGCAGATTGAACATACTGTTGTAAACCAGAGTGATTATACAACAACACTGATTCCTACAGCCTATGCCAATGGGGAAGCTCCGGATATTTTGTATGTTGAGCCGGCTACCTTTACAAAATATGCAGAGAAAGGGATGCTTGCTGATCTTTCTCCATATTATACAGATGAATTAAAAGCGGATATTCTGCCGTCAGCTCTTGAGGCAGTGACAATGGACAATAAGATATATGCACTTCCTATAGAGATGGAAACACTGGGGCTTTTTTACAATGTTGATATGTTGAAAGATGCAGGAATTAATCCTCCTGCTACGTGGGACGAGCTTTATGATGCTGCAAAAAAATTGACAACAGATGATGTTTATGGGTTGGTGCTTCCTGTTGAAGAGACAGCATATACACTGTTTAACTGGTGGCCTTTTATGTGGATGGCAGGGGCAGACGTTTTTGATGATGATGGGAATTGTATTGTAGAATCAAAGGAAATGATTAAAGCGCTGGACTATTGGGGACGGTTTTATCAGGAGGGGCTTTCTCCTGCTTCCCTGCAGATAGGCCCCTGGGATATCGGAAATGTGGGGACTAAGGCAGCGGCAATGCAGGTGTCAGGTACTTATGTGATTAACGCAGCTGAAAATGACTATCCAGCTGTAAATATCGGTGTTGTCCCCCTTCCGTCGCCAGATAACAATCCGATAACGGTTGCCGGAGGGCAGAAGCTTGCAATCAATGCACAGTCCGAATGTAAGGATGAAGCCGCAGATTTTATTTTTTCATTATATGGAAGCACAGATATTAAAAAAGCCGGCGTGTGGACAACGGAAGCAAAATTTGCCTATCCGGCAAGACAGAGCGTTATTGACAGTAAATCAGATGTTTTCGAAAAGGGACTTAGATCTACATTTACAGATTTTTATTCTACGGCAGTACCAGAGCCAAGCTATAAAGCTGAGGTAACTGACGCTATTGGAAAAATGCTTCAGGATGTTATGTTTGGAGGAGTTTCTTCTGAGGATGCGGTAAAAGAGGCCCAGAAAACGATTGAAAGTACAATGAATCAATAGCAGCCTTACGGGGGCTGTGCAGGACATGCACGGCCCTGACTAAGAAAAGCAGGTGAAATCATTATGAAAAAAAGTAATATTTCAAAAAGAAGGAGAAAGGAACATCTAATCGCATATGCATTTATTTTGCCAGATTTTCTCGGTCTTTTTATATTTGTAATTATTCCTATTATCTATGCGTTTTATATTAGCTTTTTTAAATGGGATTTTATCAATGAAAAAATATTTGTAGGAGCAGCGAATTATATTCGCATGTGGAAAGATATGAACTGGTGGAATGCAATGCTTCGGACTTTAAAGCTTACAGTCCTCTATGTACCACTGCTTTTCTGCCTGTCCTTATTTTTTGCGGCTTTAATCAGCACAATTAGATCAAAAGCTGGTTCCTTTATTAAAACATCTTTTCTGATGCCTTTTGCAATTACATCCGTAATTGCGTCCACCTTATGGATGTTTTTGTACAATGAAAAAAGAGGATACTTAAATGCAGCTTTCAAAGCATTAGGACTGTCTAATCAAAAATTCCTTGGTTCCGGTAAGCAGGCACTTGTCTGTATTATTGTTGTTCTTTTATGGATTAACCTGGGCTATAATATGATTTTATTTTTGTCTGCAATTAAGGATATACCAGAAAGCTACCGTGAGGCGGCAATCTTAGACGGCGCCGGCAGATGGCAGGTTTTCAGATATATTACATTTCCGCTTATTCGGCAGACAAGTATATTTATACTGGTTACTACTACAATTGCATCCTTTCAGGTACTTGACTTGATTATGGTTATGACAAAAGGGGGACCAGCCAAGGCAACGGAAGTTGGAGCATTATATATATATGACCGTTCCTTTAACATGATGGAAATGGGGTATGGTTCTGCATTGTCTGTATTTTTATTTTTCAGCCTGTTGGTATTTTCATTTGTGCAGATGCGGCTTACCTCAGAAGAACAGGGGGAGGGAGTATGAAAAAAGAACCTGTTAAAATCATATTACTTGTTGTGTTTAGCATAATATTGCTTTTCCCAATTTATATTTTGTTTATGTCAGCATTTAAAGAGCCGGGTGAACTCTTTGTTGTCTCTTTGTGGCCCCGGAAAATCTCCTTTGATAATCTGAAACTGGTTTTGAACCCAAAGTTTTTGAATAGTATTAAGAATTCATTGTTTGTATCTGCAACAGTGACTGCAGTTGCCATGATTTTACATTCCATGTGTGGTTATGCTTTGGCGAGACTTGACTTTCCAGGGAAAAAGCTGATTTTTACCACAATTATAAGTACGCTTATGATTCCGACTACGACTATTTTAGTGCCTCTTTTTATGGTGTGTAAGAGTCTTGGAATAGAAAATTCTTATGCTGGTTTAATTATACCTGCACTTTTTAATGCCTATGGTATTTTTCTGTTCCGCCAGTTTTACCTGGACTTTCCAAAGGAACTTGAAGAGGCGGCTGAGGTAGAAGGATGCGGGAAGGTTCGTCTCTTTGTGCAGATTGTTCTTCCATTATCCAGGCCGATGATTGTTCCTCTTACAATAGCCTTTTTCCTGGGAACATGGAACAATTATCTATGGCCTTTAATTATTAATAAGAAGGAAGAATACCAGACAATACAGGTATATCTTGCAAATATGGTATCTGGTTATTCCACACCATGGAATGAAGTGATTGCTACGGCTGCAATGTCTGCAATTCCTGTATTTTTACTATTTTTGTTACTGCAAAAGCAGCTAAAAGAGGGAATTAAGGTTACTGGTATTAAATAACGGGAAAGGAAAGAAGGAAAATGATGAGAGATTGTTTATTTGAGATAAAGCCGGGAGTAGAGACAAGATGGGCAAGCCATGAAAATCCGGATGGAATACGCGGCGTTGGCGGACAGGCACGAAAGGGACGTAAAGGTTCAGCCTGGTTTACGCTTGAAGATGGAACAGATGCGGTTCTGGCGCATGCAGAGAATACAAGCGGTATGATCCGTAGAATCTGGATTACCATGAATATAAGAAACAGTGAAACATTAAGAGGCGTCCTTATCGAGATGTATTGGGACGGTGCAGATACACCGGCAGTCAGGGCGCCAATCGGGGATTTTTTCTGCCACGGGATTGGGAGGATGTCTGTTGTTAAAAATGCACTGTTTTCCAGTCCAGAGGGGAGAAGCTTTAACTGCTTTATACCAATGCCCTTTAAAACCGGAATGAAGGTAATCGTAAAAAATCGGAGCGGACAGAAGATTAAACATTTTTACTATGATGTAGACTATACACTGGGTGACGTTTTTAACGAAAATACATTATATTTTCACAGTTTTTTTAATCGTGAGAATCCAACGGTTATGTGTAGAGATTTTGAGATTCTGCCGCATATATCAGGACGTGGCCGGTATCTTGGCGTGAACCTTTCAGTGCGGTGCGATACAGATAAATTTTTTACAACATGGTGGGGTGAAGGAGAAGTGAAGGTCTATCTGGACGGAGATAGAGAGTACCCTACTCTCTGTGGGACAGGTGTGGAAGATTATGTGTCTACGGCCTGGGGGCAGGATTACTATTATGATCTATACCACGGCAGCCAGATTTACGATACAGAGAAGATGGAGATTGCATGTTACCGCATTCATATTCCAGACCCTGTGTATTTCCATAAGGATATACGCGTAACCGTACAGCAGATTGGCGGCATAGATACAGATGATGAGCTGAATAAAGCAAAATTTTTCTTTAACCATATTACAAAAGGATATACATACCGTTCTGTAAATGGATATGACATAGATTTTGCCTCCATAAATGCAAAAGAAGTATTGCCGGAATTGTTTGAACGGGAGGAAGATTGGTCCTGCTGTACATGGTTTTACTATGATAAACGGGAAAATCCTCTCCGTCAGCTTTCCGTAGAAAAAATGATAATTTAAAGGCAGAGAATATGTTCAAAAAATGGAAAATACGAAAAGGATATTTGAAAGTTCCGATAGAGCATGGAGCATCAGATATTAATATAAAAATATACACAAAAGATTATGCTATATTTGAAGGAAATGTTCCGGTATCAAAACAAAAGGTGGATTTTTGGGGAATCATTCCCATCTGCCAGGAAGACGATACGGTACTATATGTTGAATCCGGAAAAGAAAGAGGGAGCTGGTGTGAAGGAATCGGGTGGGAGGAAGAAGGTATTTTATCTTACAAAAAGCCAGTCTTTCATACAGTCCCTCCAAGTGGGAACATTCACAATATATTTTCTGTGTCTGAAAGAAGGGGTTTTAGTAAGCTGGAATATGATTATGATCCTTTTGGAAGAAACAGAAACCGCAGGGTGTCAAAACGAAATATACTTTATGATTTTGCGGTGCATTTGGCAGAAGAGAATGAGCCATTTTTTATAGGTGATATTGAAAAGCAGTATTTGTCCGAGGATGGGAGGTACTGTATAGCAGCAAGCAGCAGTTTTAAATGGGAGGGGTGTCCATATTTTAATCTGTGTACGCCGATTCTTCGTATAGAAGAGGAAAAGGGCGTAAGAAAGCTTTCTTATAGACCAGAGATAGAAGAGCTGCGTACATGGAAACGAGAATGGGAAGATATTGAATTTAGTAATGAGTTTGATGCCGTGCTGCGCTTTAGGATAAAACCGGGAATTTGGCCGAACATTGAGATTGTCTCTCCGGAGGGAAAGGCAGATGATATAACGGCAGAGGCTTTTGAAATTCATCTGGAACTTGTCTCAAATACAAGTGAAGCCATTATACTGAATTTTTGTGGAATTAAGGCTGTTTATAACAGCATAGAAGGAACTTTTAGAGTGGGAAAATATCAAATACCTGCCGACAAGGATTGTCTGTGTTTGACTGCCTGTATTGATGGCGGATGTGCAGAATTTATATGTAAAGACAGAGCAGTCTTTTATCTAAAGGAGAGTATGGAAAGCGTATACCGGCAGGTGGATAATTCAATCAGTGGAAATCTTGAAAACTGCACATTTGAAGAAAACCGTATTCCACAGGTTCAGATTTTCTGCAATTTGGGTACATGCTGTATCCAGAAGCTGAAGGTATATGGGCTCTGCCAGAAGGAAGATACAGAGCTTTACCTCAAGCGTTTTGGTATAGACAGGGACTTAGACCCGGTTTTTTATAAATGTAATGAATTTGCAGTATATTATCATCGTGTCTGGGATAAAAATTATGGTTATCCTGATGCAGCAGCAGTAAATGACTGTATGGTAGTGTCTCCCACAAGAGTTGTGGAAGAATTTGACTGGCGCAAAACTCCCTGGGGTGATATGAACCGGATTGTAAACAGGGAGAATATATGGTATGGAACTTCAGGACTGAAGCATTACCCGCAGCTTACTTCTGCGGTGGCCAGTTTAAATGCAGCATACAATATAGCGTTGAATGTTTTTGAACAGTGTAAAGATAAAAAATTTGCATTAAGCGGGCAGGAAGGCTTATGGTCAGCAGGATTATTTCAGGGCTTTGGAGAAAGCTTTGGTGTCTGGCTTAGAGATAGCGTACATGTACTTATGCGCTGTGGGAGTCTCATAGATCCCATAGGTGCCGGAAGAACACTTGTGTATGCTATGAAAAAAGGCTTTGATAATGGTTCTGACGGTCCTGCAATGGGACCGGTGGGAGTGTGGGATTATTATCTTGCTACAGGAAATAAGGAACTTCTTTATGAGATGTGGCCGATTCTGGTTTCAAATATTTCTGAAGCAGACAACCGTTATGATGAAGAGAAAAATCTTGTTTTTGCGGAAAAAGCCACATCTAATGACGCCTTCCCGGAACCGGAAAACGGAGGATACAGTCTGGGAACAGAGTGCTGTTTTATGAAGGCTTATGAATCTATGGCCGCCATTGCGGATGTAATTGGCTATTCAAGGCAGGATGATGTGAGAGGATGGAAGGAAAAGGGGAAAAAACTCAGGCAGTCTGTCAGGGAAAAATACTGGAATCCATTCTATGGATATTTTACAAGCGGGCCAGAAGGAAGTGAAGCGTTTGAAAAAGGGTATTGGGAAACCTCGGGAGAGGAAGGAGCTATATGGGGCAGATTTGATATTGCAGCTGACTGGCAGCGAAAATCTGTTTTGGAAAGACTGGAAGATACTGCAATGACTCCTTATGGCATTAAGTTATTTCCATACCGAAAAGAAAAAAATCATTTCTGCGGTTCTGTATGGGGGGTCTGGCAGTCCGGATTTGCCTCTGCGGCTTCAGCATCAGGTGACGTCAGCCTTGTAAAAAAGCTTCTTGCCCAGCAGATAAGGGTATGCCTGATGAATAAAACCTTTTATGAGGTTATTGATGCAGATGATGGAAGGGCATGGAGATGGCCGGGACAGTTATGGAATGCGGCAGGGTTTATTTCTCTGATTCTCTATGGTGTTTTTGGACTGGAATATACAGAAAAGGGAATGTACTTTCACCCTGCAGTACCGGAAGATTTAAGGGATATAGCACTTAGAGGCCTTACATTTTGGAAGATGGTGCTGAATATCAAAGTTCACGGATGGGGGACTTATCTGTATGAAATGGAGATTGACGGACAAAGCTGTGACTTTGTTTGTAACTCATTGACCGGCAGACATGAGGTCGTATTATATATGTCTCATATGGAAGGAACAGGAGAAAAAGGGGAGCTTTGAGAAAGAAATTCTTGTATTTAGAAAGATTTCTGCCTATAATTGGAATATATATAAAAGGATGTGATGAACTTGGCGAATATGAAGGATGTGGCTGCTAAAGCAAATGTATCTGTGTCTACAGTGTCGCATGTAATTAATGGAACCCGGTTTGTTTCAGAGGAAGTAAAAAAACGGGTAAAGGAGGCCATGGATGCCACGGGCTATATCCCTAATGTAGTTGCCCATTCTTTAAGAACAAAAAGGACAAAAACAATCGGCCTTGTTATTCCAATTGGAAATGATGAGAATTCTAACATTTTTATTATGCAGATTGTTCTGGGCATTGATTCAGTTTTAAGAGAGCAGGGGTACTGTACACTGCTGGCTAATACAAAGGATGAACTGTCCAGGGAAAAGGAAGAAATCAAACATCTTCTTACACGGCAGATAGATGGAATGATTATTATACCGTCTTCAGGAAACCATGGATTTGTTCCTGAGCTTTTAAAAGATAAGCAGTATGTATTTGTTGACCGAATTCCAGAGGGGCTGATGAATCAGGATTATGTAGTCAGTGATTCCTTTGGAGGCAGTTATGATGCAGTCAGTGGAATGATAAAAAGAGGGCATACAAAGATTGGAATCCTATGTGCCAGGATAGGAGGATACAGGAATTCTGATGAGCGGTTAAGAGGCTTTAGAAAAGCTTTTGAAGATAATAATCTTGAAGTGCATAAAGAATATGTATGTGAGTGTGAGGCAAATATCAAGGATGCATGGGAGAAAGCCCAAAGACTGGTAGAGCATACGGATATAACTGCAATTTTTGTCGTCAATAATGTGATGGGAATGGGAGTCGTAAAATATTTAAAAGAAGCGGGTATTAGGATTCCAGATGATATCAGTCTGACAATTTTTGACGACTATGCGTGGACAGATATTTATACTCCATCTATTACTACGATACGTCAGGAGGCTTTTGAGATGGGGAGGGAGGGAGCAAAGCTTCTTTTAGCAAAGCTTATGTTCAAAGAGCAGGAAGGAAATATATGGAATCCTAAAAAAGTTCTGCTTCCTACCCAGGTTATGATGCGGGAGTCGTGGAAGTAGAAAGTGGATATAGTAGGGCATAAAAATATGGTTTTAGAGGCAGAGGATATTTTTCTTGGAAAAGCAAGGTTTAAAGATTGGGAAGCAATGTACCGTAATGTATGGTCCAGGCCGGAGACAGCCCGGTTTATGATGTGGGAGGTTACTGCTACCTGGGAGGAAGCAAAGGACAGGATAAAAAGGACAATTCTTTTTCAAGAGACTCATGATACATATCTGATATATGAGAAAAAGCACGGGCAGGCTATTGGATTTGCAGGGGTAGGATTAATAGGACCAGGTATTTATGAGGAAATGGGAATCGCCCTCGGCCCGGAATATGTGGGCAGGGGGTATGGAAAGCAGGTGCTCTGCCTTCTTCTTAAATACTGTACAGATGTTCTTAAGGGGAAAGAATTTTATTATTATACACGGGCTGAAAACAAAGCTTCGAAAGCTCTGGCACTATCCTGCGGGTTTGTCTATCAATATTCGGAAAAGAAGGAGCAGGGCACCGGGAAAGAATATCTGATGGAAGTATACTGTAAAAAATTGTGCTCATGAAATATGCGAAAAAAGATTGTACAGGAATAAGTACAATCTTTTTTTGGTGTTTTGTTGCGTTAATTATTTAACAGAGTTATAATTATTACAGGTTAAATAATTAACAATTTAACAAGAAAAGGAGAACGAGAAAAATGAGCAGATTTACATTGCCTAGAGACATTTATCACGGGAAAGGATGCCTGGAGGAATTAAAGAATTTAAAGGGAAAAAAGGCTATTCTTGTAGTGGGCGGCGGTTCCATGAAGCGTCAGGGATTTTTAGACAAGGCAGTCGGTTATCTTAAGGAAGCAGGCATGGAGGTTGAGCTGTTTGAAGGCGTTGAGCCGGACCCGTCTGTTGAGACTGTTATGAAGGGTGCAGAGGCTATGAGAAGATTTGAGCCGGACTGGATTGTATCGATGGGAGGAGGATCTCCGATTGATGCAGCAAAAGCAATGTGGGCTTTTTATGAGTATCCTCAGACAACCTTTGAAGATTTGTGTATTCCTTTTAACTTCCCAGAGCTTCGTACAAAAGCAAAGTTTGCCGCAATTCCGACTACATCAGGTACGGCTACAGAAGTTACTGCATTTTCTGTCATTACAAATTACCAGACAGGTATAAAGTATCCTCTTGCAGATTTTAATATTACTCCGGATGTTGCAATCGTTGATCCGGATCTTGTAGGAGGGCTTCCTATAAAACAGGTTGCCTATACAGGTATGGATGCGCTGACACATGCAATTGAGGCGTATGTATCTACGCTTAACTGTCCATTTACAGACCCGCTGGCATTGCAGGCAATTGAGATGGTGCTTGATTATCTGCCTGCTTCCTATAGCTGTGATATGGATGCAAGAGAGCAGATGCATTATGCACAGTGTCTGGCAGGAATGGCATTTTCTAATGCACTGCTTGGTATCGTACACTCTATGGCACATAAGACAGGTGCAGCGTTTTCAACCGGACATATTCCGCATGGCTGTGCAAATGCAATTTATCTGCCATATGTTATTAAATATAATGCACATGACAAGGTGGCTGCAGGGCGCTATGCTGAAATTGCACGCAGAATGGGTCTTGGAGGAACTTCTGAAAAGGCGCTTATTAACAGCCTGTGCGAGAAAATTGATGAGTTTAATGTGAAGCTTAATATTCCGAAAACATTGAAAGAATTCGGAATCAATGAGGATGAATTTAAAGAGAAGGCTGCTAAAATTGCAGAGCGTGCAGTAGGCGACGCATGTACAGGCTCCAATCCACGGACAATTGATTCGTCGGCTATGGAGAAGTTGTTTTACTGTACATATTATGGAACAGAGGTTGATTTCTAAAGACAGGAACAGGTCGTGTTCTAAAAAACGTATGATATTTGAGGATATGAAAAAAAACTCCTGCTATGTCTGGCGGGAGTTTTTTTGCAGGAAATTTCTTAGGAAACTGCGTTGTATGTTCAGTCTGTTTTTGATATAGTTATAATAAATATTAGGACAGAACTGCAAAATGAAGGCGTGACTGTATGGAGATAAAGAAGATGGAGCAAAAAGGAAATATATTAATATAAAAAACAAAGGAGGAGCCTGATATGGGTAAAATTACGTACCGCAATCCAGAAGTGAAGGATGCAGAGAAAATTGTAAAGTTTTACAATTATGTAGGAGGGGAGACTAGTTTCTTAAGCTTTGAAAAGGACGAGTATCCTCTGGATGTAAAAGCACAGGAGGAGGACATAAAAGGGCTTGAGGGAAATGTGAACAATACTATGCTTTTAGCACTTGACGGGGAAGAAATTGTGGGAATTGCTACCATTCATTCCAGCCATAAGATTAAGTCCCGTCATGAAGGAGAACTGGGAATTGTTGTGGCGAAGAAATACCAGGGACAGGGAATCGGAAGCACGATGATTCAAATGCTGATTGACTGGTGCAAAGGAAATGGCGTGACTACGAGAATACGCCTTGATACAAGGACAGACAATACTGCGGCGGCTTCTCTGTATATGAAATTCGGGTTTGTTGTAGAAGGATGCTGCAAAAATCAGACGTTTCTAAACGGCAGGTACTATGACCTTTATGTTATGGGGATGATGATATGAGCCAGTTAATAAAAACATTTAATAACGGCGCATTTTTAGAATACGACAGGGGAAGCTTTGATGATTGGTGTGTATATTTAACCCATCCTGACGGCAGGCGGGAACCGCCGCGTGATATGGATTATTTTACACAGTTAAAGGTGCTGTCAGACAAATACGGTATACAAACCATATACAACGATTATGTAAAGGTATATGAGCTAACTGAAAAACAAGTGGATCAGCAGGTTCTTAAAGCTATTTCGCAGATTGCATCCGTTTATGGCGGCGATGCACTTCAGGTAGATATTATCTTCTCTATTCTCTATATGGCTATGATAGCTGAAGAGCAAAAAGCAAATACGCGGCTTGGAAAAAGAATTAAACGACTTGGAGTATACAAACTGCTGTATGAGAATAAGACGGTATATGAGGCTGCCAATTGTATGCGCGGTATGGGATGGAGAGAGATTTCAAACTTATGTATAGAACGAGGCTTCTAACACAGAAGGTAAATAAATATGCCGGCTCATAAAATGTAGAAATTTGCGTTTTTTTCTTCTATATTCTGACAGAAATATCCTGTACAATAGAGGCAGGATTGTTGAAAGGGGTCAGATGAAATGAATGGGATGAAAGAAAAGGAATTATCTGTATGTATATGGATACATCATATAGCGACATTTGCCGGAATTGCAGAGGGAATCTATTATCTTACAGTAAAAAGACATCGCTGTTTTAAGCGTTTTGGAATATTCTTACTTACGCTTTTCCAGTTCTTTGCAGGAATCAAGATACTTAAGGATTTAAGAAGTGGAAGGTCAAGGCTTACAAAAAGCTGTGAGAATATAAAGGAGCTGACAGACAGCAGGAAGAAGAGACAAGGAATTCTTTTTGGACTGACATTTGCCACAGCGGTATTTAAAGTACTGCCGGTACATATACTGGGACATAGTTAAGATTTTATTTACTTGATATTTATGCAGATATGTCTTATGATATATAATATAAAATTTTAGGAGGAACGTAAGATGTATAAGATATTAAAAGCTGAGAAACTGGCTGATAAGATCTATCTTATGGATGTCGAAGCTCCGCGTGTCGCAAGGCATTGTGAGCCTGGACAGTTTGTTATTGTTAAGATGGATGAAAAGGGTGAGAGAATTCCTCTGACAATCTGTGACTATGACAGAGAAGCAGGGACGATTACAATTGTATTTCAGGAGATTGGCGCTTCTACCATGAAGATGTCTGCCCTGAAGGCAGGGGATTCCTTCCGTGATTTTATCGGACCTCTGGGACGTCCGTCAGAATTTGTAGAAGAAGATATTGAGACCTTAAAAAATAAGAAGATGCTTTTCGTAGCCGGAGGCGTGGGCGCTGCTCCGGTATATCCGCAGGTAAAATGGCTTAAGGAGCATGGCGTTGACGTTGACGTAATTGTGGGCTCTAAGACAAAAGATATGCTGATTCTGGAAAAGGAGATGAAGGAGGTAGCAGGAAACTATTATCCATGTACAGACGATGGTACATATGGCCATGCGGGTATGGTGACAACGAAGATAGAGAAGCTTGTAGAGGAAGGCAATAAGTATGATGTGTGTGTTGCCATCGGACCGATGATTATGATGAAGTTTACCTGTCTTCTTACAAAGAAGCTTGAGATTCCTACAATTGTCAGCATGAATCCGATTATGGTTGACGGGACCGGTATGTGCGGTGCCTGCCGTGTAATTGTAGGCGGAGAAGTGAAGTTTGCATGCGTGGACGGACCAGAGTTTGATGGACATCTTGTGGATTTTGAAAATGCGATGAAGAGACAGCAGATGTACAGGACAGAGGAAGGTCGTGCGATTCTGAAGGTACAAGAAGGCGGCACCCACCACGGTGGATGCGGTAATTGCGGAGGTGACAACTAATGGCTGATGTATTAAAGAGAGTTCCTGTAAGAGAGCAGGATGCAAGGGAAAGAGCAGCAAACTTCGAGGAAGTATGCTATGGATATAATAAGGAGGAGGCGATGGAGGAGGCTTCCCGCTGCCTTAACTGTAAAAATGCAAAGTGCATCCAGGGATGTCCTGTAGCAATCAATATCCCAGGCTTTATCTCAAAGGTAAAGGAAGGGGATATTGAGGGCGCGTATAAAGTTATCGGCGAATCCTCAGCTCTTCCGGCTATCTGTGGCCGCGTATGTCCGCAGGAGTCCCAGTGTGAGTGCAAATGCATTCGAGGCATTAAGGGAGATCCAGTGTCTATTGGTAAGCTTGAGAGATATGTTGCAGATTATGCTTTGGAGAACGACATTAAGCCTGTAAAAGCAGAGAAAACGAATGGACATAAGGTTGCAGTTATCGGTTCCGGCCCGTCGGGACTTACCTGTGCAGGAGATTTGGCAAAGTTAGGCTATGAGGTGACTGTATTTGAGGCGCTTCATGAGCTGGGCGGTGTGCTTGTATATGGCATTCCGGAGTTCCGTCTTCCGAAGCATAAGGTTGTAAAGAAGGAGATTGAAAAGGTAAAAGAACTGGGTGTTAAATTTGAAACGAATGTAGTGATCGGAAAGTCAACTACGATTGACCAGCTTATGGAAGAAGAGGACTTCGAGGCGGTATTTATTGGATCTGGCGCAGGCCTTCCGATGTTTATGGGGATTCCCGGGGAGACAGCTAACGGCGTATTCTCTGCAAATGAGTATCTGACAAGAAGCAATCTTATGAAGGCTTTTGATGATTCCTATGATACACCGATTGTGGCAGGTAAGAAAGTTGCAGTAGTAGGCGGCGGAAATGTTGCGATGGATGCTGCAAGAACCGCACTTCGTCTGGGTGCTGAGGTACATATTGTATACCGCAGGAGCGAGGCAGAACTTCCGGCCAGAGTAGAAGAAGTCCATCATGCGAAGGAGGAAGGGGTTATCTTCGACCTTCTTACAAATCCGAAGGAGATTCTTGTAGATGAGAATGGCTGGGTTAAAGGAATGACAGTTGTAAAGATGGAGCTTGGAGAGCCTGATGCTTCCGGCAGAAGACGTCCGGTAGAGATTCCAGGTTCCGAATATGAGATTGAGCTTGATACAGTTATCATGTCTCTTGGAACTTCTCCAAATCCTCTTATTGCTTCCACTACCAAAGGACTTGAGACGAACCGGAGAAAATGTATTGTGGCAGAGGAAGAGAATGGACAGACCTCAAAGGCCGCAGTATTTGCAGGCGGAGACGCAGTGACAGGCGCTGCAACGGTTATTCTTGCTATGGGAGCAGGAAAAGCCGGCGCAAAGGGTATCCATGAGCTACTGTCAGGAAAATAGATTTAAAAGGTGTCATACAGATTGGAAAATTTGTATGGCGCCTTTTTTATTTTGTGTTATACTTATTTCAATTATGGAGAGAATAAAGGAAAAATGACAGGAGATGAGGAATTTCATTATGATGATTTTCTGGGGACTTATGATTCCCTTTATTGGTACTACATTAGGAGCAGCCTGTGTGCTGTTTATGAAAAAGGAGCTAAAGCGCGGGGTACAGAAGGCCCTTCTTGGCTTTGCGGCAGGGGTTATGGTTGCAGCGTCTGTGTGGTCGCTTCTAATTCCGGCTATGGATATGTCAGGACGAATGGGAAGATTTGCTTTTTTTCCTGCGGCAGTGGGATTTCTGGTTGGAATCGGATTTCTCTTGTTTCTTGACAGGGCGATTCCCCACATGCACATTGGATCGGAGGAGACAGAGGGGCCGAGGTGTGTACTGAACCGTTCCACCATGCTTGTGATGGCAGTTACCATTCACAATATACCGGAGGGGATTTCAAGCGGAGCAGTTTTTGCGGGACTTTTGACGGACAATGCAGATGTGACGATAGCGGGGGCATTTACGCTGGCAGCAGGGATTGCCATTCAGAATCTTCCAGAAGGATTTATTGTATCACTGCCTGTACAAAATGAAGGGGGAAGCAGAGGAAAGGCGTTTCTCTATGGAACGCTGTCAGGGATTGTGGAGCCCATTGCAGGAGGAATCACGGTTCTGCTTGCCGCCTATATTACACCTGTACTCCCCTATCTTCTGGCATTCGCAGCGGGGGCAATGATTTATGTCGTGGTAGAAGAACTGGTGCCGGAGTCAGCGGAAGGCGGACATAGTAATATCGGGACTATAGGATTCGCGGCAGGATTTGTACTGATGATGATTTTAGATGTGGCTCTGGGATAGAGGGGCCGGACGGAGGAAAATGAAGATTACATTAATTACAGTCGGTAAGATAAAGGAAAAATACTTTCGGGATGCTGTGGAGGAATATATAAAAAGACTGGGAAAATACTGTAAACTAGAGATAATTGAAGTGGCGGACGAAAAGACGCCTGAGCGGGCCGGCAGGGCTTTGGAGGAGCAGATACGCACGAAGGAGGGAGAGCGGATTCTGAAGCATATTTCAGAGGACGGGTTTGTGATTACCCTTGAGATTCAGGGAAAGATGCTTTCTTCAGAGGAGCTGTCCAGCAAAATAGAAAATCTTGGCATACAGGGAAAAAGCCATCTGATATTTGTTATCGGCGGCTCTATTGGGCTGGGAAAAGAAGTGATGAAAAAGTCGGACTTTGCCCTTAGCTTTTCTAAAATGACATTTCCTCATCAGCTTATGCGTGTGATACTCTTAGAACAGATATACCGTGGGTTCCGTATTATGAACGGAGAGCCATATCATAAATAAGGACGATTTTTATGCAAAAACCGGATTGAGTATACAGAGGAAGCGTGCTAAAATATAATTCAAGAATTCCATTTCCAGGAGGAAAGATATTTCATGGAAGAACGAGCAATAAATAGAGAAGAAGAACAGGCAGGGCTTTTAACTGCCATTGAAAATACAGATATATGCAGTTTCTGGTATTTTCCTCAGGAGAGACTTATTACGATAAACGAAAGAACAGCCCGGATGTATTCCTGCAAACGTGAATATGCGGATATGCCGGTAAGCTTTGCAGAGGATTTTGTACATCCCTCTACCAGGGCAGTTTTTTATGAAATGTACCATAAAATTGATTCGGGGGAGAATTCAGCCCATGCTTCCTTCAGCAGCATTGACAGGAAGAACTGGTGTACGGTCACACTTACAACGGTTTCCCGCGACGAACAGGGAAGGCCTATAAAATCTTACGGGGTTATACAGAATATATCGGAAATGAAGCTTCAGGAGGCAGAATACCACAGCAGCAGAAGAACCCTTTCAAGTATTATCAATGCTTTGAGTAAAATCTATATGTTTAATTATTACATAGATCTTACCACAGGAAAATTCAAAGAAATTGTAGGACTGGATTATATTACATCGATTTTGGGAGCAAGGGGGGATGCTGCCTATGCTTTCCAGCAGTTTACGGAGACACTTATTGAAGAGAGCTATAAGAAAGTCTTTGAGGATTTTGTAAATCTTAACACTCTGGCAGAGAGAATTGGAAACTGGCAGAATATTTCTTTAGAGTACTTAAGTATCAGGAGGGGATGGTGCCGTGCAAGCTTTATTGTGGTGAACAGAAATCCTGCCGGAGTTCCTGTCCAGGTGGGCTTTGTTGTGGAAAATATCAGTGCAGAGAGGAAAAAGGAGCTGGAGGCAAAGAAAACGCTTGAGCGTGCCTATGAGACGGCGAACAGGGCTAATGCCAGTAAATCGGCATTTTTAAGTAATATGTCTCACGACATACGGACGCCTATGAATGCCATAGTGGGCTTTGCAGCCATTGCTGCTTCCCATCTCGACGACAGGGAGAGGGTGGCAGACTGCATTTCCAAAATAACGGCTTCCAGCAAGCATTTATTGTCTATTATTAATGAAGTTTTGGATATGAGCCGGATAGAGAGCGGGAAAATCCAGCTTCAGGAGCAGCAGGTCAGGCTTTCCGGAGTTTTAAAAGATTTTATGAATATGATACAGGAGCAGGCAAGAGCAAAGGACTTAAAGCTTTGTCTGGAGATGGACAGCCCTTTGCATGAAAATGTATATGTAGATGAAGCAAAGCTTCACAGAGTACTTTTAAATCTTGTGGGAAATGCTGTGAAATTTACGCCGGCAGGCGGGGAGATTTTTATCCGTCTGATGGAAAAGCCCCAGGAGAATCCAGAATATGGAAGGTATGTGATTTCTGTCAGAGATACGGGAATTGGTATGAGCAGTGAATTTCTGCCTCATGTGTTTGAACCTTTTGAACGGGAGGAGACCTCTACAGTCAGCAGAGTGGAGGGAACAGGACTTGGCATGCCAATTACAAAAAATATTGTAGAGATGATGGGCGGAACTATCTGTGCAGAGAGTGAACAGGGGAAGGGAAGCACATTTATTATAGAGCTCCCTCTTAAGCTCTGGGAGGGCAGAGGAGAGCAGGATTCTTCTGAGGAAATACTGACAGAGTGGGAGATTTTGGAAAAATCAAAGGAGGTAGTCCAGGGCAAACGGATTCTTCTGGCAGAGGATAATGAGCTTAATCAGGAGATTGCTGTGGACATATTAACAGAGGCAGGATTCCTGGTTGACACAGTAAATGACGGTAAGGAAGCAGTGGAAACAATTGCCGCTGCCGGAGAGGGAGACTATGATTTGATTCTCATGGATATCCAGATGCCGGTTATGGACGGATATGAGGCGGCAGAGGCTATCAGGGAAATGACAGAAGGAAGGCTTCGGCGGCTGCCGATTCTTGCAATGACGGCAAATGCTTTTGACGAGGACAGGAAAAAGGCATTAGAAGCGGGAATGGACGGACATCTGGCAAAGCCGATTGATGTGGGAGTATTATTCAGGACCTTGTATGAAATTCTAAAGTAGATATTTATGCAATGAGAAGAGGAGCAGACCTTATAGATTCTGCTCCTCTTTTCTATATCTATAATACCACAAAAACAGCGGAAAATCAAGTCTTGTACCAGGTATAGCAGGATGCTATAATGGGCTTCCAATAAAAATAAATGAAAAGGAGAATTCATTTATGGATGAAAAATGGCTTTCCCTGTTACAGGAGCAGTCTCAGCTTGGCAGAGTATTGAAGCTGAACCAGGAAACGGAAAAGTACGGACTTGTTTTAAATGAGGAGGAGGCAAAACTAATCTTACAGGAAAGGAGAGATGTGCTCCAAAAGGAAAGGAGAGTAGAGTTTGGAGGAGGAGTAACGGAGAGGATTATTTATGAGTTTTGTGATTCAGACTTTCTGCGTCAGGACCATTATGTGGATACCATTATCCGGCTTCAGGAAATATTCTACCTGTATAAAAATGAGATGATGGATGAAATTTCCGATGACGAGTTATTACACTTTATGAAGAAGCAGTTCGAGGACGTCTGCTTTGGAGATTTGGACTATCTGGAGGGTACGTGCCTGAATCTGTTTTCCCAGGCAGTACGTGCCGGATACCGGGGATATAAGGCTTCGGAAGGACGTGGGGAATATGAAAAATTTGATGAAGTAAGCAGATGGGATTATGAACTTTATATGGAAGCACTAAGAGAGCTTTGCTGGAGGTAAAAATATGGGAAATCATACAGGATATGAGATGGAGGAGCTGGTTCCTATTGTGGCGGAACTTGCGCAAAAATACACGAGTTTTGAAAGTACATCTGTGACCTATGAGAGGGCAGAGCAGTTTATGGAGGCAGTGCTTTATTGTATCCGGGAGGCACAGCGCAGGGACAAAGGAAACATGCTTCTTTCATCTGATAAGCTTTCAGCATATGAGGTATATCGGGAGGGGTACCGCCTTGTGGAGCAGAATGTAAAGAGAACCCTCAGGCTTTATAATGAGATGATGCCAGAATTTTGCGATTATGGGAATCGGTGTCTGTATGATACATTTATAAAAGTAATGCCAGAGTTCTTTAAGTGGTATGACATCCGGTTCGCGCCCCAGGAGGAGATACTTACGCTGGATTATCCAGTTCTTAAGGACTTATCAGAAAGCCGCGGCGTAGATAAGGTATATGAATATCTGAAATGTATTCATATGGAACAGAGGTTTTTGGGGAGAATAAAGGAAGAGACAGTGAGGGAGGTACTGTCAGAATATGAGAACGAATATGAGGATATGGTTGAAAATCTGTGTGAAATTTTATTTATGTATTTTTTGCGTAGGAAATCAAAGCATGAGGCAGAAGTATTTTTAAGAGAGCATTGTGAAGGAGATGAAGAGCTTATACAATATATGACCTGTGCGGCTAAACGGGCATCCGTCTACCAGTAATTCATATTTATTTCTTTCCATTTTTTTATAAATATAGTATAATATCGTTAAAGAAATGGCAAGGAGGGAACGAAAGATGTTGGATTATATTTTGGGTTTGGCTGGGACTTTGATTCCGATTGCGCTAATAGTGCTTTTGGTGATTTTAATTCTGGCGACGGGGTATGTAAAGGCTTCACCGGATACGGCATATATAATTTCCGGTTTGAGGAAAAAGCCGAAGGTGCTTATCGGTAAGGCGGGTATTAAGATCCCCTTTCTGGAGAAGAAAGACGAGCTGAATCTCCAGCTGATTCCGATTGACGTGAAGACTTCCAGTGCGGTGCCTACCGCAGATTACATTAATATTCGTGTGGATGCGGCTGTAAATGTGAAAATCAGTGATAATGAGGAGCGTCTCGGGCTTGCGGCACAGAATTTTCTGAATAAGCCGGTAGAGTATATTGCGCAGGTATCCAGAGAAGTGCTGGAAGGAAACATGCGTGAAATCGTAGGTAAGATGAATCTGGAAGAAATGGTGTCTGACCGTCAGAAATTTGCAACGCTTGTCAAAGAAAACGCAGAGCCGGATCTTGCGGCAATGGGACTCGACATTGTGAGTTTTAATGTGCAGAATTTTGTGGACGGCAACGGGGTAATTGAAAATCTTGGTGTAGACAATATTGTTAAAATCCAGAAAAACGCGGCGATTTCAAGAGCAGAGAGCGAGAAGGAAATCGCACGGGCCCAGGCCATTGCCAAGAAGGAGGCAAACGACGCCCAGGTAAGTTCCGAGCTTGAGATTGCCAACGCCAGAGCGCGGGCCCAGAAGGAAAAGGCGGTTGTACAGGCGGAGGCTACAAGGGAATCAAAAGAAGCAGAAATCAGCGCGGCAACTTTGATCGCCCAGAAGGAAAATGAACTGGAAATTCGTAAAGCAGAGCTTCAAAAGGATGCGGATACAAAGAAGGCCATTGCAGACGCGGCATACCAGATACAGAAGGAATCGGAGCGTAAGACGGTGGAAATTACAACTGCGGACGCAAACCTTGCGAAACAGGAAAAGGCCATCATATTAAAGGAAAAGGAAGTAGAGCTTACGGAGAGAAGCTTGGAAGCGACAGTAAAGAAGCAGGCGGATGCGGAAAAGTACGCAAAGCAGCAGGAATCTGACGCAAACCTTTACGAGGTGCAGAGAAATTCGGAAGCAAAATTATTTGAACGGCAGAAAAATGCGGAGGCTGAGAAATTCGAGCGTGAGAAGGAGGCGGAGGCTTTAAAGGCGACTGCTGAGGCGCAGAAGTTTGCCATGGAGCAGGAAGCGGAAGGTATTCGAAGCAAAGGACTTGCAGAGGCGGAGGCTATTAAGGCGAAAGCCCTTGCAGAGGCAGAAGGTATTGAGAAAAAGGCGGAGGCTATGAAGCAGATGGGCGAGGCCGCGATTCTGGAAATGTACTTTAAAGCGATGCCGGAGATTGCGCGTAATATTGCGGAGCCGCTTTCTAAGGTAGATAAAATCACCATGTATGGCGACGGCAATAGCTCCAAGCTTGTAAAGGATATCGTGGGAACGCTTACACAGGTGACAGATGGGCTGAAGGAATCTACGGGAGTAGATCTGCAGTCTGTATTATCCGGCTTTCTCGGTATGCGGCTTGCATCCGGCGTAAATGGAGAAGATACCGTCAGTGCCGCAGAACCGATGTCTGAAATGGCGGACGAAAGTGAAATGGAAGATTAGTTAAGAGGAGGCGGAAAGTATGAAGTATCTTGTAATTATGTGGACTGCCGCAGCACTATTTTTTATTGCCGGCCTATGTATAAGGAAAAGCAGGAAACCTGTACGGCTGTCACTTTTCACAAAAGTTTTGCCGGACGAGGTGTCGGATATTACCGCCTACAACAGGGAAGTGGGGAAGATGTGGTGTGTTTCGTCGGCAGTGCTTTTTGCCGGCGGAATAGCGGAAGCGTATGCGCCTTCTTTTTCTATTCTTATATTCTCATTTATCTGCACCGCAGGCGTCGGCATCTCCGTGTGGTGGCAGAGTAAAATAGAACAGAAATATGGGATAAAATGAAGTGGTTAAGGAGAGATGGTTTGATAAAGAATATCATATTTGACATGGGCAACGTTCTGCTGAGCTATAATCCCGATGTATGCTTACAGTGTTTCGTAGAGAAGGAAGCGGACAGGGAAATTATAAAAAGAGAGCTTTTTAAGGGACCGGAATGGGTGGAAGGAGACCTGGGGCTTCTTACGGACGCAGAGCGGTTTGACGGAGTAAGCAAACGGGTTCCGGAAAGGCTTCATAAGGCGCTTATGAGATGTGCGCTTGAATGGACCATGTGCATGAAAGAGGTTCCGGGGGCGAGGGACTTCTTAAGTTATGTGAAGGAGAGGGGCTATAAACTCTTTGTGTTATCGAATGCAAGCAGTTCCTTTTATGACTACTTTCCGGGATTTATGCCTTTAGACTATTTTGACGGGATCGTAGTTTCCTGCGACATTCACATTGTAAAGCCGGATATCCGTATCTACAGGCATCTGCTTGAAACGTATGATTTAAAGGCGGAAGAATGTTTTTTCATGGATGATTTGCCGCAGAATGTGGAGGCGGCGAAAAAGGTTGGAATCAATGGAGCGGTGTTTCGGGGGAATTTTGAAGAAATGAGAGAACTGGTATGTTTTTAAAGAAAAGCTTTGAATTGTCCAGAAAGGATTCAGGGGGTATCAGTTTATGCAGTTCGCTGTCATCATGGTCATTGTCATAATTATCCTTTTTGCTTTTGGCTGGGTCTGCGAGGTGAAAAGCTTCCGGCAGAATCTGCGCAATAAGATCCGCGCCTCCTACGGACAGAAGCCAGACATGAAAAGTCAGGTGCCAGATTATAAAAACGCGGCCATCTACTATAATCTGACAAAAAAGGATTTCCCGGCGGACGAGCTGGTGGATGAGATCACATGGGAGGATCTGGAGATGGACCGGGTTTTCCAGCGGATGAATGGGACTGTGTCCTGTGCAGGAGAGCAGCTCCTCTATGGGTGGCTGCATCATCTTCCCAAAGATAGGGAACTCCTTTTGCAGAGGGAGAAGAAAATACAGTATTTTGACCGGCATCTGAAGGAGAGGGAGAAGTCTTTGCTTCTTTTATACAGTCTTAGAAAAGATCCGGTGAATTACTATCTTCCGGAATATATGGAGCAGCTGGAATTCCAGAAGATTCCTTTTCTTTTATTATGTAAATTACTATTATGTTCGCTGATAATTATGGTTTTGTGCGCTGTTTTAACGAAAAGTACGCTGCTTGTAACTCTTGCAGGCATTCAATTTTTAATCAATCTTACAGTATATGCTTTCTGTAAGACAAAATATGAAATACAAATGGAGGCGCTCTATGGCATCGTACGAACCGTGAAGACGGCAAACACTATTTTCCCATTTTGCCAGGAGGCAATGGGGCGGGAAGAGGCGCGAAAGGTGACAGAGCGCCTTAAAAGTCTGAAGGATATTTCCCGCATGGTTCTGTTTTTGGAACAGAAAAAGCAAGTCAGGATGTCGGGAGATATGATTGCATTAGCGGGGGATTATCTGACAGGGGCGTTTATGTGGGATTTTATTCTGTACGACAGGACTGTCCGCCTTCTGCTTCAAAAAAATACGAGTTTTTTGGGGCTTTACCGATTTGTCGGCGAGATAGATGCGTGTATTTCCATAGCTTCTTTCAGAAAAAGTCTCGATTTTTACTGTGTGCCGGAGTTTACATCGGAGCGGATACTTGAGGCAGAACGAATTTATCATCCATTACTTGCGCATGCAGTGCCAAACGATTTCAGGCTTCGTCGAAATATAGTGCTTACGGGTTCCAATGCGTCCGGGAAATCTACTTTTATCAAAGCAGTGGCAGTGAATCTGATTCTGGGGCAAAGCATCCACACCTGTATGGCAAGGAAAATAAACATGCCGAATATTTTAGTTCTTACCTCCATGGCAGTACGTGACGATGTGCTGTCAGGGGAGAGCTACTATATCAGGGAGATCCGGTATCTGAAGAGAATGTTAGAAAGAAGTATGGGCGAACACCCGGTATTCTGCGGGATTGATGAAATCCTGCGGGGAACGAATACGGCGGAGCGTATTGGAGCGTCTCTTTCGGTTCTTTCGTATCTCAATAAAAGAAACTGCATTCTAATGACGGCGACGCATGATCTGGAACTTGCAGAAGCGCTTTCGGAAAATTTTGAAAATTACCACTTCTGCGAAAACGTGGCAGATGGCGACGTGCTGTTTGACTATAAGCTTCACAGGGGAATCAGTAAGACAAGAAACGCGCTGTGTCTTCTTAAAACAATGGGATTTCCGGAGGAGATTGTGCAGGAAGCGGAAAGGAGATGCAAGTCCGTTAATAAGGCAATCTAGAAAATCCGGGAGTCTCTTCAGGTAAGCAGGGAGGAAAAGGAGGAGCTTAAGAAATGACGGCGGTAAGGCGTATCATTTGTGGAGGAATCGTATTTATTACGGCAAATTACCCTTTTTTCATACAAAGCGTTACAGGAGGCTTATGGATATGGCGCTTTTGTATTCTTTTTTTTATAGGACTGAATTTTGTTCCATCAAAAGCAAACCGAAAGCTTCCAAAACGGCGTTACCGCGTCTGTGCGGACGGCTGTGAGCTTCTAATCTATTTTCTGCTTTCTGTATCAGCGTCAATGCTGTGGCTTTTATTGCGATTCCCGGACCTTTTCTCCGGAAACTTTGGCAGATGGCTTTCGGACCTTATCTGTGTGATTGTTGTAGAGGGAATTGTTTTTTGGGGCGGGATTGTGCGGATATATACGACTTCAGCTCAGATTGGCATAAAATGGCGGATAATTGGAATTATATGCGGCTGGATTCCGGTGGCGAATCTGCTTGTGCTCATGAAGCTTATCCGTATTTCCCTGGAGGAGAGCCGGTTTGAAAGTGAAAAAATAATAAAGGCGCAGGAGATAAGCGAAGAAAAGCGATGTCAGACAAACTATCCGCTTCTTATGGTACACGGCGTATTTTTCAGGGATTATAAATATTTTAATTACTGGGGAAGAATCCCCAGGGAACTTGAAGCCCACGGCGCCGTAGTTTATTACGGGAACCACCAGTCCGCCGCTTCGGTGAAGACAAGCGCTAAGGAGCTTACGGCGCGTATACGTGAAATTGTGGAGGAAACGGGCTGCGGCAAGGTGAATATTATCGCCCATTCCAAAGGAGGCTTAGACTGCCGGTATGCCTTAAGCAAACTTGGGGCAGCGCCTTTTACAGCGTCTCTTACAACGATAAATACGCCCCACAGAGGCTGTGTGTTTGCAGATTATCTGCTTCATAAAATACCTCAGGCAGTGAAGGATACGGTGGCAGACACTTACAATAGGGCTCTTAAAAAAGCAGGGGATGAAAATCCGGATTTTCTCGCGGCAGTTACAGATCTTACCGCGTCTGCATGTGAGAACCGAAATGCTTCTGTAAAGGATGTGCCTGGCATCTATTACCAGAGCGTAGGCTCAAAGCTGAATACTGCTTCCGGCGGGAGGTTTCCTCTTAATTTTTCGCATCATCTTGTCCTGTATTTTGACGGCCCTAACGATGGGCTGGTAGCGGAGAGTTCCTTTCCGTGGGGAGAGGACTACATCTTTCTTACGACAGAAGGAAAAAGGGGGATTTCCCATGGGGACATGATAGATTTGAACCGGGAGAATTTTAAAGGATTTGATGTGCGGGAGTTCTATGTGGACCTGGTAAGCGGGCTTAAGAGGAAAGGCCTTTAAGGTGGATCGTTTGTGTGCATATTTATCCGCCCAGGTTCATAGATTTAGGTAAACTCTATGATTGGCGCTTTCATATGAAAACCAGAACGCGGGAGCATCCATTAAAAAAAAGAATTGCAGATACTTATGAGTTACCCAAGGATGTGGTGATGGGGCAGCCTGTCGTCACAGTTCTTGGGCGGACAGAAATGAATATAGAAAATTATCGTGGGATTATCGAATATACAGACGTGCTCATACGGATTCAGACAAAAATCGGACAGATACGCATTACAGGAAAGAACCTTCGGGTGGATTATTATACCAATGATGATATGAAGCTTACCGGACAGATAGAAGCAATAGAATATCAGCAATAGAAGGGAGCATTTGAAGATGATTTTTAAGATTCTTCAATATATCCGGGGGTATCTCCTCATTCGTGTCACCGGATATTCGGCAGAACGGTTTTTAAATGCGTGCCGCCACAGGGGAATCCGGCTCTGGAATATGCGCCCCTGTGGAAATGCCTACGAAATGAATATCAGTATCCGGGGATTTGGTAAAATCAGGCCCATTGTGCGAAAAACAGGAGTGAGGGTTGTCATTGCAGAAAGAGCGGGACTTCCTTTTTTTCTGTACAGGTATCGCAAAAGGAAGCTTTTTTTTGTAGGAGCAGGTCTTTTTTTTGTTTTAATATTTACGTTATCGAAATTTATCTGGAGCATTGATATCCGGGGAAATTTTACAAGAACGGACGAGACGCTTCTGGAGTTTTTAGAGGAAAAGGAAGTTGTAAACGGTATGCGGATCTCCGAGGTAGACTGCGGACGCATTGTGAAGGATATCAGGAAGGAATATGACGATATTATCTGGGTGTCCGCATCTGTGGAGGGAACGAAGCTGATCATCCAGATAAAGGAAAACCAGGATGTTATAAAGGAGACAGAAAAGAAAGAGGAGCAGGACAAGGAAATTCAGCCAACGGATATTGTTGCGGACAGAGACTGTGTTGTCACCAAAATTATTACAAGAAAAGGGATTCCCCAGATTGCAGAAGGAACCGAAATTAAAACCGGCGATATCCTTGTGTCGGGACAGGTTCCGGTAAATAACGACGCCGGCGAAACCATCAGCTATCAGCCGCAGGAATCGGACGCGGATATTCTGGGGCAGACTACGATTTCCTACTCAGATAAGGAAAGCATTATTTATGAGGACAAGAAAAGGATTGTGAATGAACGAAAAGGCGGGGAGCCGGTAGAAAAGCGTGAGTATTACTTAAGGGCATGGGGATGGCGCATTTGTTTTGGGGAAGTAAAAAATAAGTATGAGCACTTTGAACAATACTCAAGCGAAAAGAGGCTTAAGCTCTTCGATAACTTTTATCTCCCTGTATTCTTTGGGGAAAAACGGGCAGTTCCTTACACGATTTATGAAAAAAAGCGCGAAAAAGAGGAGCTTCAGAGTATCTTAAGCAATAGATTCTTGCAATATTGTGAGGATTTGGAAAAAAAGGGGGTAGAAATTATTGGGAATGATGTTAAAATATACACAGGGTCCAAAGAAGCAGAGGCAAAAGGGACTCTAACAGTAATCATGCCGGTGGGAACAAAACAGCCGTCACAGCCTATTGAGATTACGGCGCCGGCAGACGAGAATGAACAGGCAGGAGAATAACAAAATGGGGTTAATGGAAGCAGTACTTGAGATACCAGCGGAACATGAAGCCAATGTTTTCGGACAGTTCGATGTATTTGCGAAAAAGATAGAAAGAACACTTCATGTCACCTTAATTGCCAGAGGTGAAAATGTGAAAATTATAGGCGACGCTCTGTGGGCAGAGCGGGCTAAAAGTGTACTTACAAAGCTCACCGAGCTTTCTAAGCGTGGAAATACGATACAGGAGCAGAATGTAAATTATATACTGTCTCTTGTCATGGAGGACAGCGGCGAAGATGTGCTAGAGATTGATAAGGATATTATCTGCCATACGCTCCAGGGGAAGCCTATCAAACCGAAAACCTTCGGACAGAAAAAATATGTGGACGCCATACGTAAGGATATGATTGTATTCGGCCTTGGACCAGCAGGAACAGGAAAGACCTATCTGGCAATGGCAATGGCCATCACAGCTTTTAAAAATAATGAAGTGGGCCGCATTATCCTTACAAGGCCCGCTATTGAAGCTGGAGAGAAGCTGGGCTTTCTTCCGGGGGATTTACAAAGTAAAATTGACCCGTATCTGAGGCCTCTTTATGATGCCCTGTATCAGATCATGGGTGCAGAAAGCTTTCTTAAAAATTCGGAGCGGGGACTTATCGAGGTGGCACCTCTTGCCTATATGAGAGGGAGGACCCTTGACAATGCGTTTATTATTCTTGACGAGGCCCAGAATACGACGCCGGCGCAGATGAAGATGTTTCTTACAAGAATCGGGTTTGGATCAAAGGTGGTCATTACAGGGGATGCAACACAGAAAGATCTGGCGAAGGGGCAGAGCTCCGGCCTTGACGTGGCCGTCAATGTGGTGAAGAATATTGAAGATATTACCGTCTGCCGGCTCTCCAGTAAGGATGTTGTGCGCCATCCGCTGGTGCAGAAGATTGTAAAAGCATATGAGGAGTATGAGAGTAAGCCAAAGAGCAGGGGCAGAAGGAGAAAATCATGACACTTTATTTTGAGGAGGAGGGAGATCTTGCACTCCCTTTTGACTGTAAAAAGCTGGCAAAAGAGACGATAGAGGCAGCACTTGATTATGTGAAATGTCCCTATGAGGCGCAGCTTAATCTGCTTCTTACTATGAATGAGGAGATACAGAGCATGAACCAGGAATTCCGGCAGATCGACCGTGCCACAGACGTGCTGTCTTTTCCAATGATTGAGTATGAGAGGCCGGGAGACTTTTCCTTTCCTGAGGAGGCCTCGTATTTTGATCCGGAAACAGGAGAGCTTCTTTTGGGGGATATTGTAGTTTCCAAGGAGAAGGTTCTTTGTCAGGCGGAAGAATACGGGCATACGAAAGAACGGGAATTCGCTTTCCTAATTACACATTCCGTGTTACACTTATGTGGATACGACCATATGGAGGATGAAGAAAGACTCCATATGGAGGATTTACAAAAGAGAATATTAGAAAGGCTTAACATATTACGATAAGATGGAGTAAAGTATGGCTGGTAAAAGAAAGCAGAAGGATAAGAATTTTCTTGTGCAGGGTTCCATTCTTGCTGTAGCAGGAGTAATTACGAAGCTTATCGGAGCCGCGTACAGGGTTCCGCTTGTAAATATACTTGGTGACAAGGGAATGGGATATTATGGTGTGGCATTCCAGATTTATTCGATTGCCCTTACCCTGACCTCCTACAGCCTTCCGCTTGCTGTGTCCAAGCTGGTGTCAGCACGGGTGGCAAAGGGAGAATATAAAAATTCATATAAGGTATTCAGAGGAGCCATGACCTTTGCCGTTTTTGTAAGCGGCATTGTAGGTGCAGCTATTTTTTTGGGAGCAGATTTTATAGCTGATAATATTATGGCAATGAAGTTCAGCTCATATGCCCTGCGGGTATTAGCTCCCTGTATTCTTATAGTGGCGGTTTTAGGAGTGCTGCGGGGGTTTTTCCAGGGAAATGGTTCTATGATTCCCACCGCTGTTTCACAGGTCCTGGAGCAGGTTGTAAATGCAGGGGTCAGTATTTTAGGCGCTTACATGCTGTTTAAGGTTGGATCTGATGTGGCAAAAACAAGAGGGAATGAGTCCTACGGCGCTGCCTATGCCGCAGCCGGGGGAACGCTTGGCACGGTAATTGGAGCATTGTCAGCGCTTCTTTTTCTGTTTGCCGTGTTTGCGGGATATAAAAGGCTTTTACGGCGCAGAATGCGCAGAGACAGGGGGCACAGGCGGGAGAAATATAAGAGAATATTTAAAATACTTTTGATTACGATTGCGCCGGTTATTTTAAGCTCTACAGTATATAATCTATGTGGAATTATTGATAACGCTATGTTTGCAAAAATTATGTCAGTCCAGGGCATTAAGGAAAGTGAATATGCAGCTCTTCTGGGTATTTTGAACGGAAAATATGATACACTTGTAAATGTCCCTATTGCCATTGCCTATTCCCTGGGTGCTTCGCTGATTCCGGCCATTGTTACGGCAGCCCAGACTGGAAGCAGAAAGCAGGTACATAGTAAAATTCAGTTGGTAACAAGGTTTAATATGATGATAGCCATTCCCTGTGCTGCGGGTTTTATTGTGCTGGCAGAGCCAATTCTTGATCTTTTATTCTTTACACAGAATAATGAGGTGGGAGGGCTGATGCTGCAGCTGGGCGCACTGTCTGTTGTATTTTACTGCCTGTCTACTGTTACAAATGCAGTGCTGCAGGGACTTGACAATATGATGGCTCCGGTAAAAAATGCGGCTATATCAGTTGTGTTATATGCAATATCTCTGTTTATTATGCTTGTAGTGTTCCGATGGGGAATTTATGCGGTAGTGCTCAGCAGAATTGTATTTTCCGGTTCCACAAGCATGCTGAATGCACATTCTTTGCGGATGCAGATTGGATATGTACAGGAGCAGAGGAAAACCTTTATCATCCCTTCTATTGCATCAGTCATTATGGGAGTTATGGCGCTTCTGGTGCATCTGTTCTTTGAGCTTTTTGCAGGCACACAGATAGCAACACTGATAGCGCTTCCTGTTGCTGTAGCTGTCTATGCTGTTTCACTGGTGCTTCTTGGGGGAATAAATGAAAACGAGCTTTATGAGATGCCAAAGGGAGCCGTGCTCGTAAGAATATGCAAAAAGGCAGGATTATTTCGATAGGAGAGGCAGATGTCCTCTCCTTGTCTTTTTAACTGGAGTAATTTTCCAGAAAGCCATAAAGGGCTTTTGTATCTTCAATATATTTTCCATTTCGGATTTCTTCCCGCAATTTTTCAGGAAGCTCATCAAAAAGAATGTCTGTATATTCATAAGGTGTCTTTTTGTCACTAAGATATACGACAATATATCCATTAACTTCCATGAGGTAATAGCAGTCCTCTTTTAGTGCTCCGCCTTCAGTTGGAATAGTCTCTTCCGGTTCCATGGCAGGCTCTTTTTCAGTTTTTATCCGTGCCTCTTGGGCGCGTTCCTTTGCCCTGTAGTAACTGAGCTGGTAGGCACATGTAATGATAAGAATAGCAGTGACGGAAAGAACAATGAATCCGATTGCATATTTATTTTTCATAAGGACAACTCCTTTTTTAGTACAAGTATTGGCAGATTTCCATTTATTTATACAAATGTTTTATTTCCGTGTATTTAATCGTAGACGTAAGGGAAGAGATAGTGTAAGATAAATAGAGCATGAAGGGGGAAAAGAAGATGGATGAAAAAAGAATTGCCCGTATTAATGAATTATATCATAAATCAAAGGCAGAGGGACTAACAGAGGATGAGCTCAAGGAGCAGCAGATTTTACGAAGGGAATATATTGATTCCTTCAGGCGCAATTTAAAAAGCCAGCTTGATAATATTTCAATTATAGAAGCAGACGGAAGCATCACAGATCTGGGTGAGAAATTTGGAAAGAAAAAAGGAAATTAGAAAGCATATTTTAGAGGTGCGAAACCAAAAGAGCAGAGAAGAATGGAAAACCGGGACAGACCAAATTATGAAAGCAGTAACAGGCCATACATGGTTTCTTGAGGCAGATGCTTTGTACTGTTATGTGGACTTTAAAGGCGAGGCCGGAACCAGGGGAATTATAGAGCGTGCATGGGAGCTTAGAAAAAAGGTTTATGTACCGGCAGTAACGGGTGATGACATGAGCTTTTACCGGATTTTTTCTTTTGAGGAGCTGAAAGAAGGAGCATTTGGAATACCAGAGCCTCAGGCGCCGGAGGCAGGAGAGAAAAAAGATGAAGCTTTATGTGGAAATGTGCTTATGATTATGCCGGGTGTAGCTTTTGACAGAAAAAGAAACCGTGTTGGGTACGGCGGAGGATATTATGATAGATATCTTGCCTGCTATACAGAATTTTATATACATACGATTGCAGTTGCATTCGAGTGTCAGATAGTAGAGGAGATAGAGACAGAGGAGACAGACGTAAAACCAGAGCTTTTGATAACGGAAAGGAGGATTTTGTAATGGAACTTCCAAAGGATCCTGTCATTCTTTTAAGCTTTGTAAATACAAAGCTTCGGGATGAATATCATTCGCTGGAGGAGCTGTGTGAGGAGCTTGGAGCAGAAAAGGGCTGGCTGGTGAAGCTTTTAGGCGAGATTGATTATGAATATGATGAGGCTGGAAACCAGTTTGTTTAAAGTATAGAAAAAGCCAATAAAAAATCCAGCGGAAATCCACTGGATTTTTTATAAGCTGGAAATCGGACTTGAACCGACGACCCCTTCATTACGAGTGAAGTGCTCTACCGACTGAGCTATTCCAGCATATACAGGCTGTGTAAGCCACAAATAATATTATAGCGGATTTTGGAAAATTTGCAAGAGTTTTTTAGAAGATTTATTTTAGGTTAAGGAGAAGGGTGCAGGTGAAAGAAAAGAAAAAAAGTGTCAGATGGAATACGCTGCGCATTACTGCAGCAGGTTTCATAGGTATTATATTTTCCGGCGGGGTGCTTTTGTACCTTCCGCTCAGTAATACTTATCCTATTGATTTTATAGATGCATTGTTTACGTCTGTTTCAGCAGTATGCGTGACTGGATTAGTAACTATTACTCCGGCTTCGCAGTTTACATTATTTGGAAAAATAATACTGCTTTTGCTGATACAGATAGGCGGATTAGGGGTGATTGCCTGCGCAGCTATATTTTTCTTTTTGCTTCGCAGAAAAATTACAGTCCGGGAAAGAGTGGTACTAGAAGAGACTTACGGAACCGGACAGCTTGGCGGTATTGTGAGAATGGTAAGAAAGGTAATCGTGGGCACACTTTTGGTGGAGGCATCAGGAGCCATGCTGTATGCATTTCAGTTTGTTCCTGAATATGGGCTTTTGAGAGGCATCTGGTATTCGGTTTTTCATGCAGTTTCCGCATTTTGTAATGCAGGAATCGACATTCTTGGTGAGAACAGCCTTGCCGGGTACGCGGTGAATCCGGTGATTAATTTTACAACGATTCTCTTAATTATTGTGAGTGGTATCGGCTTTTCCGTATGGTTTGATATTATAGATAATGTAAGGAGGCTTATCCACAGGGAGGTGCCGGGGCGGTGGTGGTTTACGAGGCTTAAGCTTCACTCAAAGCTGGCTGTTATTATGACCTTGGTACTTATTGTTTCCGGGACAGTTTTTATATTTTTCTGTGAATTTCATAATCCAGATACGATAGGGAATATGAGTGTGGGACAGAAGGCCTTAGCGTCTTTGTTTCAGTCAGTGACAACGAGAACAGCGGGATTTTATACGGTTTCCCAGAGTGCGCTGCATGAGGAGTCGAAGCTGTTCTGTGCAATCTTGATGTTTATTGGAGGCTCTCCTGGCGGAACGGCGGGAGGAGTGAAGACAACCACTTTTGCCATGCTGTTTCTTGCCTGCCTTACCTTTGTAAGAGGGGGCAGTGATACAGAATGCATGGGAAGGAGGATATCAGTGGCAAATTTCCGTACAGGTTTTTGCGTTGTGATGGTAGCCTTTACCGCGTTTATTACCGGGACCCTTTTAGTCCTCTTTATTGAGCCGGATAGTGTGTCCTTTGTAAATGTTATTTATGAGACAGCGTCGGCAGTGGGAACAGTAGGGCTTACGGCAGATCTGACCCCACATTTACAAAGAGCTAGTCAGGTAGTCTTAATGGTTATGATGTATATTGGGAGGCTGGGGCCTCTGACGCTTGTGCTTACCTTTGCGGGAAAAACACATCCAAGGGATAAGATACGCAGCCTTCCAAAGGAACAGATTATGGTTGGATAAATAAGGAGGAATGTGAAATGAAAAAACAGTTTGTTGTACTTGGGCTTGGAAGCTTTGGAGCAAGTGTTGCGGTTACACTGCAGAAGCTTGGATGTGATGTGGTGGCAGTGGATCAGGATATGGATCGGGTAAATGATATTGCGGATCAGGTTACGTATGCTATGCAGGCTGATATTGGAAACCCGGAGCTTTTAAGCTCACTGGGCTCTAAAAACTATGATGGGCTTATCGTAGCCTCTTCGGAAAACTTAGAGGGAAGTATTCTGGCTGCTTTGGCAGGAAAAGAGATGGGGATTCCTTATATTCTCTGTAAGGCTCATGATGAGCGGTATGCCCAGGTTTTAAGAAAGGTGGGGGCAGATGCAGTTGTGTTTCCGGAGAAGGAGATGGGGAAAAAGATTGCCAAGAATCTGGTATCTGCAAATTTTGCAGACTGGATTGCACTGTCGCCGGAGTATAGTATTGTGGAGACTCTGGTGCCGAAAAAATGGGTGGGGAAGACATTAAAAGAGCTGGATGTAAGAAAAAATTATGAGGTAAATGTGGCTGGAATTAAAGAAGGAGAGCATGTAGAAATAACCCCAGACCCGAATGTACCCCTTCGGGAGGAGATGATATTAATGCTTATCGGTGCGGATAAGGCACTGGAAAGAATATAGGTGCCGGCAGCCTACTATGAAGCAGACTGGGAAACAATGGGGATATGTAGCCAGGAGGTGCGTTTTAAGCATCTCCTGTTTTTGTCTTTACAGACTAAAAACGGCGCAGACACCATTTTTCTAAAAGGTTAATAAGGGAGTAGAGAAGCGTGGCCATTATGCACAGGAGGACGATACTCATAAGGAGCCAATCCATTTTAAAGAGGCGGAGAGACATTCTGATACAATATGATATTTTGGCAGATAAATTATAGATACATTAAATAAATAATTATATTTATAAAAAATATGAATTTGTGTGCTGTAATGCCATCATGATATAATAATAAATATTTGGTGAAAATCAGATGATTTTATCGGAAAGGTTCGATTCGGAACATATACTGGAGTAATCGGGGGATATTATGCTGGAGGTAAGAAACCTGTCAAAGCAGTTTGATGGAAATTATGTACTAAAGAACATTAATCTGAAGATAAAGGATGGAGAAGTGTATGGAGTAATTGGTGCTAATGGTTCGGGAAAGAGCACCTTTATGAATATACTGAACGGAAAAGCTCTGATTGCAGAGACGGGGGGATACGAGGGAGACATTTTGATTGACGGAACGTCAGTCTCTATAAAAAACCACAGTCAGTCTACAGCTCATGGGATTGCTATGGTGCATCAGGAGCTCGCACTGTTTTCAGGCTTAAGCGTAACCCGTAACATAAAGATAAACAGAGAAAATATAAAAGGGAAAGGTACTTTCCTTCCGGAATTTTCCTATGTAGACTATAAAAAGGATAAAGCAGAGGCAGAGAAAGTATTAGAGATGATCGGAGCGCAGATTGCACTGGACAGAATGATAGACGGACTTACTTTGAATCAGAAGCAGTTTGTAGAGCTGGCAAGAGAATTGGATAATGAGAGTATCCGTCTGCTGATTTTAGATGAACCGACCAGCTCCTTAAATATCACAGAGACAAAACGTCTTCTTGAGTGTATCCGTGAGATTGCGGCAAGAGGAATTGCTGTTATTTTCATTTCACACAGGCTGGAGGAGGTTATGGAGATATGTGATGTGGTGGCAGTACTCCGGGACGGAGAACTGGTTTCTACATATGAAAAATCAGAGTTTTCTGTCAGCCGTTTTGCTGATGATATGGTTGGACGTGAGATTGTGAAGGCAGAGCGAAAAAAGAAAGCTTTAAGCAGGGAAGTACTATTAAGCTATGACAGGACGAACGGGACAGACAGGAGACTGAATATCTACGAAGGAGAGGTTGTGGGAATTACCGGCCTTGCAGGACAGGGCCAGGAGCAGTTTTCTGAGGGGCTTTTCGGACTAAAGGCGGGAGATTATCAGGTGAGATTCTGTGGAGAGGAGCTGAAGAAGGGAGATAATCCGGAACTGATTAAGCAAGGGATTTATTACTTGTCGGAGGACCGCTCCGGTACAAGTTTATTTTTGGAGAGTCCTATATGGAAAAATATTATTTTTGGAACAGAGCACAAGCATCCGGAGTTTATGAGTATGCCAAAGCTTCTGCCCCTTTCTTTTCTTCAAAAGAAGGTTATAAAAGAATATTCGGAAAAAATGATTGAGGAATTAAATATTCTTTGCTCTGGCCCGGAGCAGAAGCTTAGGGAGTTAAGTGGAGGAAACCAGCAGAAGGTGTGCATCAGCCGTGCCATTACCTTTGGCCCAAAGCTTCTTTTTGTGGGAGAGCCGACAAGAGGAATTGATATTTATTCGAAGGAATTGATTTTGAAATGGCTTCTGGAGATGAATCAAAAAAATGGTACAACAATAGTCATTACGTCAGGGGAGATTGAAGAGCTTATAAGAATCTGTGACAGAGTGATTGTAATGTATCAGGGACAGGTTTTTAAGATATTTGAAGGCAATATAGAGCCAGAGGAAATTATGCTTTCACTTTACGGGAGAACGGCAGATGAAAAATAAGAAGATAAATCCTCCGCAGCTTATTATGGCTGTTTATATGCTGGTCCTTTTAATAGTAACGGTTATGATTGACATGAATCTGGCAGATATCATTAACGATGCATTGATTAAATGGGCCATGAACGGTGTGATAGTGTTGTCATTGATACCAATGATAAATGTTGGGGCTGGAAGAAACTTTGGAATGGCAGTGGGACTTTCTGCCGGTCTTTTGGGCATGGTGTTTGCCGTAAACCTTCGGTTTACATCATGGACAGGCTTTTTTAGCTCTATAGCAGCAGGAAGTCTCATTGCTGCAGTTTTGGGCTTTTTTTATGCAAAGATTTTAAACCAGTTGAAAATGAATGAAGAAATTGTGGGAACATTTGTAGGATATTCCTTTATACCAATCATGAATATTTTTTATACATTTGTACCTGTGACAAACAGACAGATGCTTTATCCCATTGGGGGGCAGGGACTTAGGCCGAAAGTCAATCTGGATATTTATTTTGGACAGGTTCTTGATAACTTGTGGCAGATAAAGATTGGAAAGCTGGTAATTCCGTTAGGACTTTTGCTGTTTTTGTGGGGAACAGGTATTCTTTTGTGGGCTTTTTCAAAGACAAGGACAGGAATGGTCTTTTCAGCGATTGCGGAAAACGAAAGGTTTGTACAGATTTCCGGTATTTCTGTTAACAAATATAGGACTATAGGGATTGTGATGTCAACAGTTCTTGCAGCCTTCGGAGTTGTGGTATATTCCCAGAGCTATGGAATTCTACATCTGTATGACGGACCGTTTATGATGAGTTTTCCGGCTGTTTCGGCAATTGTGATAGGGGGCGCAGGAAAGAAGAAAGCAACAGTGGTAAATGCGTTAGCCGGAACATTTCTTTATCAGACTACATATCTTTTGTCTATTCCGGTGGCCAATGCGCTGCTTATTCCGGAGATGGCGGAGATTTTGCGTACAATTGTTACCAGTGGAATTATTTTGTATGCATTTATTTTTGAAAGAAAGGACAAAAGACATGAAGTTCGTGAAAAATAACATTGTGCCGATTGCGATTTTTCTATTAACCGTCATAGCCTTTTATTATTCAGAAATGAGCCTGAATTATTTGTCGGCGGAGGTGTACACCAGATTTATACGGAATATGCTTTTTACATTAGCGTTAATCCTGCCGGTGACATGCGGCATGGGGATTAATTTTGCCATTATTGTAGGCGCTATTTCAGCGCAGATGGCAGTGGTATTTGCACTGGATTTAAATTTGACGGGAATTTTAGCGCTGTTGTTTGTTGTAGGAGTAAGCGCAATGCTTTCCGTGATGTTTGGTTTTCTAGTTGCCCTGCTTCTTAATAAAGCCCGGGGAAACGAAATGATCGTTTCCATTATGATAGGGCAGTTAAGCTCTGTTATTTACCAGTTTATTTTCATGGTTGCTTACGGTACAGTTATTCATCCGTTAAATACCGATATTCTTCTTGAACGGGGAATAGGGGTCAGAAGTATGCTGGACGCGAAAAATATCAGTGAAGTGTTCGAGAAAATTCTGCCTTTCAAATTTGAAGGGAAAACATATACGCTGTTTCCAGTATTAATTATTCTTGTATTCAGCCTGATCTTATTTTATCTGCAAAGAGCAAAGATAGGGGTTCTGGCAAAAGCGGTAGGGAGTAACTTGAGTCATGCAAATACGCTGGGAATCAAGAGTAACAGAGTACGCAGTATCTGTATCATTATTTCCACAGTGTTTGCTGCTATGAGCCAGATTATACTTATCGGTGATTTTGGAACAATTAATGTGTATACAGGGCATCTGGGGCTGGATACATTTGCAGCGGCGGCTATTTTAGTGGGCGGCGCTTCGATTAAGGAGGCAAGAATGAGAAATTGTTTTGTCGGGGTGATCTTGTTTCATGCGCTTTTTATTACATCACCTATGGCAGGACAAAATTTGTTTAATAACCCTTCAGTGGGTGAATATTTCCGTTCTTTCCTGGCTTATGGTGTAATTGTAATTGCAATCATCATGAATCTGAGGAAGGAGAAAATGGAAAAAGAAAGGATTTTAAGGGAAACCTTAAAATAAATAATAACCAAAAAGTAGAGAGGAGAAACGAATGAAAAAAAGGTTATTTAGTATGCTTCTTGTAACAGTGATGGCAGTATCACTGGCTGCGGGATGTGCAAAGAATGATGCAGAGCCGAAGGAGACGGGCGAACAGAAGACACAAGAGGATAGTAAAGAGGAAGGAGAAGAGACAAATGATGAGGCTTACAAAATCGGTATCGTAACTCCGACTCTTACTGTCAGCGAGGATGAGTTCCGCGGGGCGGAGGAGATGGTTAAAAAGTATCCTGATCTGGTAGTACATAAAACTCTTCCTGAGGATTTTGCAACCAATAAGGAGGGCTGTATTTCCGTAGTTACAAGTCTTGCAGATGATCCGGAAATGAAGTATATTTTGTTTGATAATGGAATGGAAGGTATTGTACCTGCATTTCAGACAATTCGTGAAAAGAGACCGGACATTGTTTCTATCGTAACCTGTAATGATGACCCGAAGCTTCTTAACGAGTATGTGGATATTGCAATTACTACGGACTGGGTAAGAAGAGGCGTGACCATTCCTACAAAAGCGCATGAAATGGGAGCAAAGACCTTCATCCACTATTCCTTCCCGACACATATGGCAGCTGCAAGTAAGGCAGAGCGCAGAGACATGATGAAGAAGACCTGTGAGGAGCTTGACATGGAATTTGTGGAAGTAACCACACCAGACCCGCAGACAGGAAATGGAACAGCAGCTATGCTTCAGTTTCTAAGAGAGGATATTCCGAGACAGATTGAAAAGTATGGACCAGATACGAATATCTTTGGAACAAACTGTCCTATGTATGACGTGATTTTAGATGAGGCTTTTAAACTGAAATTTACGGTTGCAGAGCAGTGCTGTCCGACACCTACACAGGCATATCCGACTGTTCTTAATCTGGAGATTACAGAAGATGATTTAGGAGATTACAGTAAGATTAATGATATGATTACAGAAAAGGCAAAGGAGGCAGACATGACCGGACGTCTTTCCGGATGGGCGATGCCGTCCTCTGTTTATATTCCTGAGCTCAAGGTTGAGCTGGCAAAATATATGCATGATGAAGGATTAGAGCCAAAGGATGTGTTAAGTAAAGAATTTTTGGATAAGTTTTCAAAAGAACACATGCCGGTTGCTGCTGATTTCCAGATTGCAGGAGAAGGGCTTGACCATTATTATATGCTGATACTTGAGGACATTTATTATTAGAAAGTAAATACTAGGTGACGCGCCTTTGGCAGAGTTTATGCCAGAGGCGTTTTTATAGTCAAAAGCAGCGGGGGATATATGGTCATATACTGCTTCTTAAAGTGCATATATTTTTATTAAGATATATGTTGTGGGGGAAGCTATGCCTGACACATCTAAGCTTAAATTGGCAGAGGCCAGCCGGCAGATGATAAAACGGGACAAAAAAATTATGATGAAATTAGCAGAGCTTTTATTACAGGAAGGTCTTGTAAGCCCGGAGGAGAAATTCTGCCTTACACAGTTTATCCGAAGGGATGAAGATGTATGACTGTCCGTGCGGTTATTTATGCCCGCTGCAGTACGGAAGAGGAAAGCCAGAAGGATGCCCTGAAAAAACAGGTGGAAGAGGGCAGGATGTGTGTGCGTGAAAATGGGTGGCTGCTTACTGACATATATGTAGAAAGCCGTTCTGGGACTACGACAAAGGGTAGAAATGAATATAAGCGTCTGTATGAGGATCTGGCAAGTGATAAGTTTGATATTATTGTAATTAAGTCTCAGGACAGGTTAATGCGGAACACGAAGGACTGGTATCTTTTTATAGACCGTCTGCTGCGTGGGCAGAAAAAGCTTTATATCTATATTGAACGGAAATATTATACAACAGACGATGCCCTGATTACTGGAATTAAGGCGATTCTGGCAGAGGAGTACAGCCGGGAGCTGAGTAAAAAAATAAACAATGCCCACCGAAACAGACAGAAAAATAACGGTCCCGTGATTTTGACATCAAATACTTACGGATATCGGAAACTGCCGGATAAAAGTGTGGAGGTGGTTGAAGAGGAGGCAAAAATTAAAAGACGTATGTACGAGCTGTGTGCCGCTGGATTTGGGAGCCGCAGAATTTCAGCTATTCTCAAAAAGGAAGGAATTGTAGGAAGAAATGGGAAGCCGTTTTCGGATTCTGCAATTCTACGGATGATTCATAATCCAATTAATAAAGGAACAGCAGTAATGAATAGATTACACTATGATTTTGAATCGAAAAAAATAAGGAAGGTTCCTAAGGAGGAGCAGTTTATATACGAAAATAAGGTTCCGCCAATTGTGTCGGAGGAGTTGTGGGAGGCGGCTAACTGTGAGATTGAGAAGAGGTCAGAAAAGGCAGGAAGGACAGAAAGTGAAAAAAGGGGGCGCTATAAGGGAAAATCCTATTTAAGCGGAAAACTTTTCTGTGGGTTATGTAAAAGCCCTTATTATAGGAGGACAAGAAAGCGGTACAGGGATGGGGAGACTATTTATGAATGGAAATGCAGCAGGTATCTTGAGGGAGAGACGTGCGGGAATGTTCATCTTGAGGAAGAGGCATTGTATGGACTGTTAAAGCATATTTATGCGAAAAGCTATCAGCCAGACAGAGAACAGATTATCAGTGATATGACAGAGATGCTGGAAAGTGTTCTGAAAGAAACAGACTATCAGACAGAGCTTTTAAGGGAACATGAGAAGGAGGAAAAGCTTCTGTGTCAGATGAATCTACTGGTAGAGAAGTTATTGGAGGGGGTTATTTCTGACGAAGTTTATCAGAGAAAACAAAAAGGGCTGGAAGAAGAGGTTTTAGAGATACGAAAAAAAATAGATAGGTTAGGAAATAAGAAAGAGGAGGGAGTAATAGAAAAGAGGTTTTTTTGTATTGAACGTGTATTTGAGACGAAGAATATTTTTGAAAGAGCAGTTGCTATGGCAATGATGGATGAGGTAGAGAAGATATTCATTTATCCTGAATATATGGAGATCGTGTGTGAGTTAAACTGCATAAAGGCGGAATATGGGAAGCTGTTTAATTACAGGAAGAAAAAGAAGGAAGAACGGGAAAGAATTGTTGACATGATGCGTGAGAATCCCCAGATGACGGCCAGAAGGATTGCAGAGGAATTGGGAATCAGCCTGTCGGGAGTCAATTACAGGATAAGGGCACTGAAAAAAGAGGGGAGGATTCAGTTTCGCGGAAGCGGGGGAAAAGGGGTATGGGAAATATTAGAATGACTGTTTGTTAGATGAGGAATTATAAATATCTTTAAGTATATGATATTACACAGTATCATAATGCCCTCACGGCTGAATACCTGGCTGGAATATATAATCAGATATCCAAGTCCGTCTCTTGCGGCGAGAAATTCCCCGATAATTACGCCCACGAGGCAGAGACCTATGTTAACTTTCATATTGCTGATAATGGCAGGTACAGAGCTTGGAAGTACTACCTTGGTAAGTGCTTGGTATTTTTTTCCCTGAAGGGTGTAAATAAGCTTTACTTTCCCAGGGTCTACAGTAATAAAGCTGGTGTAAAGGCTTAAGATGCTTCCGAACACCGCGACGGACATTCCGGCCACAATAATCGTTGTTTTTGTGGCGCCGAGCCATACGATAAGGAGAGGCGCAAGCGCGGATTTCGGAAGGCTGTTTAATACAACCAGATAAGGATCCAGTATTTCTGAGAGCTTGACGCTGAACCACAGGGCAACTGCCACCAGCACACTGATGGCAATTACAAGGAAGAAACTGATAATGGTTTCGTACAGAGTAATTCCTATATGGAGGAAGATACTCTTATCCAGTACCATGCCCCAGAAGCACAAGGCAATTTTTGACGGACTACTGAAGATAAAGGAATCAATGATTCCTACATTTGCCGTAAATTCCCAGAGAAACAGGAAGCTTAGGAGAATTAGAATCCGGGAGACACGGACAATTCGTTTATGTTTTTTCAGGCAGAGAAGATATTTCTGCTGTTCCTTTGAAAGGTCACTCATCTATGTTCAGCTCCTTCCATATTAAATTAAAATAGGTTTTGAATTCAGGTGCATTTCGTCTGGCTAACGGGGTGTCTTCTTCAAGGTCAAAGATTAGAGGTATGGTCTGCTTTATCTCTGCGGGCCGGCCGGAAAGAATAATGACCCTGTCGGCAAGGGAAATGGCTTCTGACAAGTCATGTGTAACGAGAAGCGCCGCCTTTTTTTCCCGTCGTATAATCTGCCCGATATCGTCGCCTACATTTAGGCGCGTCTGGTAATCAAGTGCAGAAAATGGCTCATCAAGAAGCAGAAGATCCGGATCAAGGACCAGTGTGCGGATGAGGGCTGCCCTTTGGCGCATGCCTCCGGAGAGTTCAGAGGGGCGTGCATGCTCAAACTGCTTAAGACCATAGAAATCAAGAAGTTCATGGGCTTTTTCACGTGTTCTTGCGGTAAGCATATGCTGTACCTCTAATCCGAGTATTACATTGTTGTAGACGGTTCTCCATTCGAATAATTCATCATGCTGGAGCATGTAGCCAACATTTGTTGTACTTTCGCGTAAGTATTTCCCATTAATTTTAATCAGTCCCTTTTCCGGAACGAGAAGTCCTGCGATTATGGAAAGAAGGGTCGATTTGCCGATGGTATAGCAGTGGAAACAAATGGGGCGGTATTAACCAAATCCAGCAGAGTGTTCGATGGTATGTTCGAAGACGAAGAATATAGAAATAGAAGTATTTCAACACGAATTAAATATTTTATGAAGAAAGAAAAGTTGTCGCAACCTAAATTGGGAGCAGCGATAGGGTGTTCCAGAGATACTATTTTTTCTTATGCGAATGCAAAGATACCGGAGGCGCATATGAATATACAGTTGTTGAAAAAAATGGCGTTATATTTTGGTGTAGAAGAATATTATTTTTGTAATGAATATCATAGATTTGTAGATACTACGAATGTATGTGAATATCTGAAGAGGATTCGAGAGAATAATGGTATGACACAGAGACAGTTTGTAGAAATTTTAAATGTACCACTGTCATCTTATAAATGCTATGAAGTTGGAAAAATGAAGATTTCAGAGGAAGCTTATCATAAGTTAAAGAAAATAGAACATACATTTGGATTGTGAAAAAGTTTGCGGTAAAATGAAGATGCCGCTAAACATAGGAACTGGCGTTTATGACGTGCAGGTTCGAGCCTTGCTATCCGCAGGCAAAAGACCGTAACCCTTGAAATATCGAGGATTGCGGTTTTTTTGCGCGTGGATAGTGTAGAATGAAATGAATAAAATATGAGCTTGACAGCAGCGTTGATAGTAACGGGGAAAAACTTCTGACGGCTTTTTAATTTCGGCATTAATAAAACATCTCTATTGGAATGAGTGAATCAAACTCTTTAAGTTTTTTATAAAGAGCAGTCTCTTCCAATGAAAGTTCAGGAGAGGAAAGAGAACATATTATGGATACATAATCCTCTTTTAAAGCCAAATTTGTAAAGGCGTATTTATTCGGAAGATTTGAACTGGTGTGCGGACGCTTATATTCGTATTTCCCGCTTGTTTTCAGCCGCTTTACGAATTGAAGCCTTTTTAATGGAGAACTTCCAAAGTGTGAGGAAAAAAATAGGATATAGGCCTCGTAGAGTTCGTCAGCATATACGTGTTGGTTACTTGGCGTGGTGCAGCAATAAGCGAGGAATTTACTAATAATCCAATCATGATTAATTTTAGGTGCAATTTGTTTGGTTCTGGGCAGTGGTTTTCCGTTTTTGGAATCTGCAATTAATTTCAGTCCATAGAGCGGAAAAGTTAATTGTAGCCAAGACTGGTTTTCTAAATAAGTTAGCTCTTTGCAAACCTCCGTTTTTGAAAAATCAAGCACCATTGTCGGATATGTGTTGGTAAGAGAAACAAGTTCCTCGTGAGTTCTGGGAAAACAAATAATAGGGGAAGTATTTTTTAAAGTTATTTTCCCGAACATTTTATCTTTGGTGGATATGGACGTTCCTTTTATTAATTTTTTAATAACAGCAATCTTCTCATCTGTGTGGACCGGAGTACAATCAGAAAGGATAATTGCATTAGATTTACTAAATACTAACGAGGCCAATTCACATATAATTTTTGGGGAGGTTAAACTTTTTAAAGAATACTCTTTGGCAGAAGTATCGGTTATTTGTTCTAATAAAAGGAATGTTAATACTTCCTTAATTTTAGGAGGCCCAGATATTACAAATAAACACTTACTCAGGACTTCGGGGCATATAACATTGGCAAAAAGTATTGCGAGTTTATTTAACAATTGAAAATTACCATTTGTCAGATGGTATAAAACATTGGTTAGTTTTTCTGAAATGGGTGTAGGGCATGGAAGATGATAGCTGCGGCTCCAAAGGAGTTTTTTATCTATACTGGGAATAGTCACAAATGAGATGCCAAACTCTTGAAGTTGAGTATTATAATTCAATGATATAATTTTTTGAGTTGTTTCAAAATAAGGTAAATAATAAGATGTAGGGGCAGGAGCATGTTGTATCCGAAAATCACCGTCAGAGACTAAAAGCTGCTTTTTAATCAGCTTAAAGAGTTTGGTGGCGAATGTTTTTGGTGGAACCGGATGTTCAATTATATCAGTAAAAAAATATTCCCAATTATTTGAAGAAAAACAAAAAGGAACAATGGCGTTAGAGGAAGCAATAGAGGGGCCAAAGTAGAAAAGCTCCCCTAAATATATTTTGAAGTATTTGTATATATCAGAAAAAATTGGAGAAGGTTCTTGTGTATAGTAAGTGTGATAATAGTTGACAGCTGAATCTAATGAGGTAGTAAGTTCTTGAAGCAGTTGTGTCAGAATGTGCAATATTGTCGTTTCTGCTTGATAATCAGGAGTATGGGCAGCACCAGTTGAAAGAAATAATGTTTTTACATCATTGATTTTTATTTTGCCATAATATAATTGGTCATTATGGAGCCAAAAATGTTGAACAAAAAATCTTAAATCAAAAAAAGGTGGTAGCTTTTTTTGGGTAATGGAACAGTAACTATTTTGAGCGTCAATTAGTGAATTGATTTTTTTAAATAGCTGCTTTTCAAAATTAGCACTTTTAGAAAAATTTTTATACATATTTTTTAATCCTTCAGCAGTTAAAGTGGGGGATATAGGGGCTCTCTGAGGTAAAGATTCATATTCTAACATAAAATTTTCTCCTTTGTCTGTGTACTATTTATGAAAATTGTTTAATTTATTATGTACTAATTTAAAAAATATGTCAAATATTTAATGTACTAAAAATATTAATGTACTTAAAAATATAATATTTTTATAATGTGAAGGAGACTGTTAGATTTGTGAAACAATATAGAATAAAAATTACATAATTTGGTGTGTATCGATTTTATCCATAACCATTATGGTAATCAACTGGGTTATTCTGGCGAGCAATAGATTAGCATGGAGCGTTCTCTCATACGACGTCTTGTGCTTGGTAACACAGAAACTGTCTTTGAAATGGTTGATGGATTTTCCGCATTCACAGGGATTTTGTAACCGCGGATAGTAAGGATAGTAAAAATTATTATGCCAGCGTTAGTGTTTGTTTTTGTATATAGAAAGAATTTGAAAAATAATTATTTATAGTTTTTATAACAACCTCATAAAGAATAGAAATGATAGAAAGTTCATAAAAATAGATGAGTCTTCTTGTCGGGAAAGCAGGTTGTTATGGCAAAAAGGAAGCAAAAAATAAAAGTTGTTTTACATACTCCGACAGAAATGGATGCGGAGAAGCAGAGACAGGTGGAAGAATTTTGTGTGGACAAAATGGCCACTTTAATAGAAAAGTTTAATCCTAATGAATATGAACGCAATTATTTGAAAGAGCAAATAAAAAAGAAGCTTATTGACAAGTGACTGTCAGGATTGTATACTTAGATTTGGAATCAGAAATCATTTATTTACACTGAAAGGAGGACAATCATGAGGCGTTTCAATCAATCATCAAACAGGAACATAGAGGTTAATACAGAGAGCGGATTGTCCGTAATTCAGTTTTGGATAGACAGAGCTGTCAAGTCTACGGTTATGCCGTCTAATGGCAGATACTGACAGGCATTTTCTATATCCATTTATAGAAGTTATTCAGACCATTCCGCATCTCTGCGTTTCAGGGGTGTTTTTTTGTACCTTTTTTGCAGGAAAGCACCAAAAAGAAGAGAAAGGATTATATGAAGACAGTAAATGGGGTCTACACATCAGCAAAAATATTCACAGATACAATCGAAGATTACGCATTAGCCCAAATACAGATGCTTTGTAACAATGAGACATTTAAGGGTTGTACAATACGAGTTATGCCGGATGTCCATCCGGGAAAGGTGGGGACGATTGGCTTTACTTCTACGGTTGGCAAAAGAGTGCTCCCGAATGTTGTCGGAATCGACGTGGGGTGCGGCGTGACGCTGGCAAAATTGAAGCAGAAAAAGACAGAGTTTGGGAAGCTTGACAAGGTTATCAGGGAGAAGGTGCCCTGTGGTTTTGGTGTGCGTAAAAAACCGCACCGGTTTAGTCAGGAGTTTGATTTTCTGCAGTTACATTGTGTGGAGCATGTAAATATACAAAAGGCGGAATTAAGTCTTGGCACACTTGGCGGAGGGAATCATTTTCTCGAACTGGATCAAGACGAAGACGGGAATCTCTATGCGACCGTACATTCCGGAAGCCGGAGACTGGGAAAAGAAGTGACGGAGTATTATCTGACGGAAGGACAGTGGGAATTAAAGAAAAGAGGGATTTCAGTTCCGTATGAAATGACCTATCTGGAAGGTGTGCTGATGGAAGAGTACTTGCAGGATATCCAGGCAGTGCAGGAGTTTGCCAAGCTGAACCGACACGCTATATTAGACGAACTGGCAAAAGGAATGAAATGGAAGATACAGGAGCAGATATCGTCTGCGCATAATTATATTGATGATATAGGAGATAACATGATTTTGCGGAAAGGTGCCATCTCCGCAAAGCAGGGGGAACCTGTGATCATTCCAATCAATATGCGCGACGGGATTCTTCTCGGCGTAGGGAAAGGAAATGCAGACTGGAATTACTCTGCGCCGCATGGATCGGGACGAAGGATGAAACGGGAAGAGGTAAAGACAAGGTATACTGTATCCCAGTTTAAGACGGAAATGAAAGGAATTTACAGCTCCTGTATCGGGAAGGAAACGTTAGATGAAGCCCCGTTTGCGTACCGGAATAGGAAGGAGATAGAGGGGCAGATTGGAGATACGGTGGAAATAAGGAAAAAGCTAAAGCCGATTTATAATTTTAAGGCAGAATAAGAGGGAAATAAGTTATGATAATACAATTAAGTTCAGGACAAGGACCGGCAGAGTGCGAGCTGGCAGTAAAAAAGTTGTATGATTCTTTGAAAAGGGAATTTCCGGATATTGAGATGATATCCAGCCATGAGGCAAAGCGGACGGAAGGCTGTACCTCTATTCTTTTTCAGACAGAACAGGATTTGTCCGGGCTGGAGGGAAGTATTCAGTGGATTTGCAGAAGCCCTTACAGACCGAATCATAAGAGGAAAAACTGGTTTGTAGATGTCAGCGTAATACCGGGGGCAGAAAATATCCGAAAGGATGCCTCCATACCATGCTGCGGGGAGAAGGAGGTCTATAAGGAAAATGAAATCCGTTTTGAGCGGTTTCATTGCGGCGGCAAGGGAGGGCAGAATGTGAATAAGGTGGAGACAGGCGTAAGGCTGATACATATTCCTACGGGAATTACGGTCACCTCAACGTCCGAACGGAGCCAGTATGCCAATAAAAAGGACGCGTTAAGTAAGCTGAATGCGATCTTAGGTCAGATGGAACTGGAGGAGAAGAAAAAGCAGACCAATTCTGCATGGCAGGAGCATACGAAAATTGTAAGAGGAAATCCGGTAAGGGTGTATGAGGGAATGGACTTCAAACGAAAAGTATAATAGGAAAGATTGGAGAGTAAATGAAAAAAATTAAAATAGACAGATATTTTGTGAATGAAAAAGGGAGGACTTATGAGGTATTGAAGTTTCCGTTTATCAGACATATGTGGGTGAAGGATGACCGGGACAGTATAGGGGTACATTTTATTATAGACGGTTGTAAAGAGGTATACAGTCAAATGAAATATGCGTTTGCAATACTGGCAATTTTCCTAATAAAATCATATATTTTCCCTGCAGGCAGGAGGGAATAGGGAGCTATTATTCAGAGAGTTACCATTTGGTATTATGCAGACCGGAACTGCAGTTTAAGCTTTCTTTGTGGACTCGGATAAAAAGAAAGCTTGATAAAAAGCATTTATCCGGTAAGTTTGTATTACAGTATGACCGCCGAAAACTGGAAGATTATGTAAGAAAAGGATTATGGAAACATTATACAGGCCTGGTCTCATCAGAGAGCAGGTTTCTAAAGATACCGACAGAGATGTATGATGAAATGCGGAATGAACATTTGGAGGAAGCACGCGGGGATACAGTGTTTATGATATTAGGGCGGACGGAATGTTATCTATGTCATTATGCGACTGCCGGTTCATTGGACAGGTATTGCGCTGGAATATATAAATATATTGACAGTTGGATTGGCTGGATCGTGACAGATGGAAATATCTATGATATGTATCGGAGAACGGAAATGGAAGAAGACGGCAGAAAAGAGCGGGCTGTCGCTGATGGCATGATTGCAACAGAAATGGATATATGATAGTATAAAGAAAGCAGGTGTATGGTCATAGAGAAAGGGAACCGGGAGCATACGGACAGAGCTTTTGCTGACCTTTTCTATGAAGATGAGACGGCAAATCGGGAGTTGTAGAATGGAGAATAAATAAATGGCTTTTTCAGAAGAACTTAAGAATGAAATAGAATTATATTGTACCAAACATCTAGCAACAAATTCATGGTATGAAAATGAGTTTTGTTTTATTCGGGATATAGAGTTAAAGAATCGTATTATAGCAGAGTTTAAAGCAATCAGGTTTGCATATAAACTTTACGAAGGAATAGAAGCTGCTGATGAAAATTTGTTGTTTGAGGTACGTAACCAAATACTTGCTTATGCGTCAATTTATGAAGCTGTAATAGAAAATGTATTAAGTACATATTATTCAAATACTACTGAATTTGATACTCTAATGCACCATGTTATACCAGTAAAAATATCAATTCCCAAAAACAAGCAAACCATATTGCAGAATGTGTTATTGCATAACGATAAAGTAATTGTACCATTTTATTACGATAGAAAGAGAAAGGAAAAATCACAAGTTAGGTTTGATGATAAATGTAAAACAGCAGAAAGTTTAGGGCTAATCCATAAATTTGTTAATGCTGATGGAAGAGAAGTGGATTTGCCATCTGAAATAATTGAAATATACTCATACAGAAACGGTATTCATATTATTGCGGAGCAAAGAAAAGGTATCAATTACGAATTGGATTTAAGTAAACGGGCATACCGTAGAATGCGACCATTTATTAACCAATTGAAAGAGAAACTTGTTGAGGATGGAAAGATATAAACAAATCGGAAGTTGTGGAGAAATTTCTTATGGGCAAAATCAACAAATTTATTATGGGTTTAAGTGGCTTAGTAGTAGGTGTATTTGGGGTATACAAAGGTTTTTCAAATAAAGAACTTTCAAAGTATAGTTTAGAATGGATAAAAAAATTAACGGATAAAGAATGGGAAATGGAAAGAGAAATTGTACGCCAAAAGTTTTGTAATCCAAAGTACGATAATGCTGCGCGTATTGAGTTTCAGAATTTATTAAGGTTATTTGATAAAGTGAAAAGTGATAGGGAGTGGGCGGGGTTAAAGCCACAAGGACCGGCATATCACAGAGAACATGGCTATAATCTTTATAAACCATGATTTTGTGAAAGTAAACTTCCAGCTTATAGGTACAGTAAAGAAATATTCAGGAGAAGAGGATTCCATTAAGAGGGCAATTAATGACTGTATTTAACAGGGGATTTTAGCGGATTATCTGAAGCGTAAGGGCAGTAGGGTTACGAACATGTTGATAGCAGAGTATAGTTATGAGGAAGATATGCAGGTGAAGCGGCAGGAGGCGCTGCAACAGGGAATGATTTTGTCGGGGAAATTTTTCAAACCGTAAAACGGCAGAGTAATATGACAGACGAGCAGATTGCACAGGAGGTTGGCTGTACAGTAGGAGAAGTTCGGAATGTAAGAAAAATATTCGATATATAGTTTGTTATCAGAGGGTAGGAGGTGTCCATAATGGGCACCTCTGCTTTATTTTTTGTATGTTATGGAGGAAGGATAAAAAGCGGACAGAAGATTCTTTTGTAAACAGCCATGATGGGGTTGCTTTTTTATGGGAAGATATGACAGAGCAGATTTATTAACGAATTTTGTAATGTATGACAAAAAGGTTAACAGTTAAATAAGGATTGCAGAGTCTGCATAATGTCTGAGAATGTTATGTACGACAAATGCTATCCTGGCTAAATGCTGACAAATTGCAGAAAGTGAGGTAAAAAATGAATAAAAAAGAAAAGATTGAGATTCGGGTTACAGCAGAAGAAAATGAATGTATTATTCAGGAATGTAAGAATCGTGGGATAACTAAGAGTACTTATGTACGACAAAAGATATTTAAAGCAGAGAAAGAAATTATATATGATAAGGAATTCAAGGAGTGCTTGGAAAACATTAATGGTCTAGTAATGGATCTGAAAGCAACAGTTGATAATGAGGCGGCAGTGCTTGTCGATAAATTAATTGCAGAGGTAGGGAAAGAATGGCAATTTTTAAACAGGTAAACGAAAAATATGAGACACAGGAAGCAGCAATAAATTTGTTAAATTATATAAGGAGAGGTGCATATGGCTGGGGGAATTATCCCGGATTTATTCCAGGAGATGGTGAAATCTTTTGGGCGCAGATGAATTACTATAAAAATTATTTTGGTAAAACGGGTGGAAATTTATTGGAGCATTATGTTTTAAGCTTTGATACATTCTGTTATGAAAAAGATGTTCCACTGGGAATAATTAAAACATGTGCTTATATCCTTGCTGGACTGTTTATTGAATTTCAGCCTGTATGGGGGATTCATTTACATGATACGCATTATCATATCCATTTGGTAATCAATACGGTCAGTGTAATAGACGGGAAAAAATATCATAAGAGTCCTTCAGAGTTTAAGAGACTTTTAATATGGTTGGCTGATGAACTGAAAGATTATCATATCGCACTTGTGCCGGTCACATATTATGATGAAACAGGAAGGCTGAAATATGGAAATGTTCCAAGTACATTCCTGTACCAAAATAAAGACCCGTTTATATATGGTTAAAGATTCATGTTCTGGCAGCTGCTAGGGGCTGCCAGATGTAGAGTTTCTTCTTTGTGTGATATATTCAATAACTGAAATTTTAGGAATTTTCCAAATACGTCCTTCGCGGAAAGCTTTAATTTGATTTTGATTTAACAGCGTGTAAGTACGGTTCATTCCAATCCGTAAGATTTCACTTACCTCTTCTGGTGTTAAAATGCAGTCATATTCCTCTAACATGATTTTGTAACCTCCTGTTTTATTAGGATGTTTGAGTGGAGGAAATGTAATGAGACTGAAATTTAGTTAAATAAGTCCTGAACCGGGACAGAAAGAACCTGTGATAACCCGTATAACTCAATGTCAGTTACAGTGCGGCTCTGGTCTTCAATACGGGATATGGAGCCGCGGCAAATATAGATAGCCATAGTTTCAAGTTTGATTGAAAGCTCTTGCTGGCTTAAATGTTTTTCCTTCCTTAACTGCTTTATTTTTTTCCCAACCATATTTTTTTGTGTACTGTCGATAATACGCGCCATATTTCGCCTCCTTGTCTTGTAATAAGACATTTATAATGGTATACTATGAATTGAAATGAGTTGTCTTATTACAAGACATTTTATGGATTTGAGGGACAAATTATGTCATAGAAAAAAATTATTTTTTGTATTTAAAAGACATTATGTGTCCAAGCAGATAGTTATAATGGAAGAAAAGGAGGGATAAAGCGAAATGGGAAAGCCGACAGATGCAAAAGCAGAGAGGGTATTATCCATTTATTCCAGACTGTTACAGGGTAAGGTCATATACAAAGAAGAAGAAAGCCTGAAATATGATGTTGCCCAAAGAACAATTCAGCGGGATATAGCGGATATACAGTGTTTTCTGCAGAATCAGAGTAATGAAAGGGCAGAGATACAAACCATTACGTTTGACAGAAAGACGGGAGGATATCGGCTGGAGACAAAGATAAAGAATGATTTGGAACCAGAAGAATTGCTGTCAGTCTGTAAGATTCTGCTGGAAAGCCGGGCGCTTGTAAAAGATGAAATGTTTCCGGTGATTTACAAACTGCTTGGGAGGTATGACGAAGAAGAACAGCATTTTGTAAAAGAATGTATAAGAAATGAGTTGTATCATTATGTGGAATTGAACCATCATAAAAAACTGTTGAACAATATTTGGGTTTTGGAACGGTCAATTAAGGAAAAAAGATATTTGGAGATCCGATACAGGAAGATGAAGGACAGGGAAGAGGTGATAAGAAAAATAAAACCTGTTGGAGTGATGTTTTCGGAATTTTATTTTTATCTGACTGCCTATATTGATGATATTGATAAGGAGAAAGCGTTCCAGAACCCGGATGACCCGTTTCCTACCATCTACCGGATAGACCGATTGGAAGAAGTGCGGGTACTGCAAGAGCATTTTTCAGTACCATACAGAGACCGGTTTGAAGAAGGGGAGTTTCGTAAACGGATACAATTTATGTATGGAGGAAAGCTCCGCAAGATTCGGTTTAGATATACGGGGAAATCTGTAGATTTTATTTTGGACAGGCTGCCTACGGCGCAGATAGTACAGGAGGATGAGAAAGGAGTTGTGATACAGGCAGAAGTATTTGGGGATGGGGTGGATATGTGGATGAGAAGTCAGGGGGATATCGTAAATATATAAGAATTTCTATTATAAGGGAACTAATGTTGAGCTATGGAAAGAGGAATATAAATGTATACACAGTTAATAGCTGATAGTAAAGAAAATCGTGAAATGCTGCAAAAATATGATAAATGCGATAAATATGATTATATTGCAGCAGTAGGCTGTGGGGCAATTGGGGGAATAATAGATATTTTTTTGGTAGGTGCTCCGGGGAATAGTACTTTAGGAAATTGGACAGATAAGCAAATTGACAATATAGTTATTTCCTTTTCTAAAAAAATGGGATGGAAACCTGCAGAAACAAAGAGTAATAATGTTAAAAGTGCAATAGGATTTTTAGAGAGAAATTTCAGAGTGAACTATGACCAACGACATACAGCAGATGTGGGAAATATATTTTCAATGTCTGCAAGAGATCATCATATGAAATCGCTTGCCCACTCTCCAGACCCAATAGGTTTATTTTTTTCTATTTTAAATCAGTTTACAAATACGGCTGCTTTTTTGGATGGAGGAGAAATTATTATGATAAATTCTAGTACATCCGAATTACAGGGTGGAAATTTTGTTGCAAAGTTATTTTGTGGCATTGTGAATTGGTTCGGACATTTAATGTCTGATGTGGCGGGTTCATCGGGAGCAATTGGAAGAGGAAGTGGAATAGTAATACCTTTTTATGAATTGTTCGGTCTCTGCAATTTTGGGAAATTTAATGTAGGAAAAGATAAGCAGAATTTGGCAACAATAGCTGTTAGGGCTTTTAAGGAAGGTTATGATTTTCGATTTGGTGTAGCGCAGGCGATTCCGATTGTGATAATGGATTTGTCTATCCGTTTAATATGGTCATTAAGGCGACATTTCCAGTATGGGATGCCAGTAAAGGATTGTGTGCCAACAAGAAAGCATGCAGATCTTCGTGTTATGCTTCTTATAGGAAATGGGACGTTATGCGTAATGGATGGAGTTGAGGCGGGAATAATGTCAGGAGGAAATGCGCTGGTATTTTTTATGAGGTTAAATATCATTGCATGGTTTAGATTTGCAATTCTAGTATTAAAAGAAGTATTTATTAGAGTTGGAATACAGGATGTGTTTCAATGTGTTATTGAATCCTATAAAAGAATTAATGAAGCATTATTGTCTTATCTGTATGAATTGGAGACAATTGATATCTCATTATTTAAGCAGGAAACAGAAAAATATAATAGAATAGTCAATATGTTTGCAACAGTAACATCAGATGAAGAACTTGCAATTAAGCTTCTGGATGTATATGAAGATTTTGGGTTTAATAAGCCTTGGAAAGGAGATTTTGATGAATTTATGAGTAATAAGGAAAGTACACTGGTGTTTGAGTAATGTTTTTATGTGAGAAATGTGGCTGTTGTTGTAGGAATTTAGATAAATCTGATGTTTATGCTAAACTGGATAGGGGGGATGGAACTTGTAAGTATCTGATTGGAAATGATTGTTCGATTTATAAAGACAGACCAATTCTTTGCAGAGTAGATGAATGTTATGAATTGTATTTTAAAAATCAATTATCAAGAGACGAATATTATAGACTAAATAAGGAAATGTGTAAAAAATTAAGAAATACGGAGGGTTAAAATTATGCCATTACCATTAATTTTGGGAGTAGGTGCTGCAATAGCAGGTATTACTGGAGTAAAAAAAGGTATTGAAGGAGCAGCAAACATAAAAGAGGCGAAGAATACATTGCAAGAAGCAGAAGAGCGTCATCAGGAAAATATTGAAAGATTTGAGAGGCGGAGTGAAAATACAAATAAGGCAATGGATGAACTTGGCAAATTGGAACTTAATATATTAAAAAGTTTTGAAGAATTTTCTGATACAATTGAAAAGATACAAAATAGACCGCAGTTTAAAAAATATAGTAAGGATGGCATTGAAATACCTGAATATGAAGGAGAGGATTTAAAACAGGTTTCCATAGGGGCAGGTGCCCTTCTAGGCGGTTTGGGCGGTGCTGCGCTTGGTACTGCAGGCGGATTTGCAGCGTCAGGTGCAACTACCTCAGCGGTGATGGCATTGGGGACGGCATCTACAGGAACAGCAATTTCAACATTAAGCGGAGCGGCGGCTACGAATGCGACTTTGGCAGCACTTGGAGGCGGAGCTAAAGGTACCGCCCTTCTTGCTGGTGGGATGCAGTTAGGAAGTGTGGTGCTTGGTGCGGCAACATTAGGGGTAGGATTGCTTGTTGGAGGGGCAATATTTAATGCAACGGGAAGTAAGCTGTCTACACAAGCTGATAAAGCATGGAGTGAGATGAAAAAGGCAGAAAAGACGATGAATAAGATAGATTCTTATTTGGGACAGCTAAAAAATATTGCAGATAGATACAGGGGGGCTATGAAACAGGTACAAAGAAAATATCAGGACTACTATTGTCAAGTTTCTGAGATAGTGAATAATCAACAGAAGTTGAATTGGAACGATTTTACTAAAGAAGAAAAGCTAGCGACACAAAATGCAATATTATTAGTTGGGCTGCTTTACAAAATGTGTCAGGTGAAGCTTGTTGAGCAATCTAAAAATCAAGATGAGCTAAACAAAATTAATAAAGATTTAGTAACAGAATCTATAAATAATGCAGAACATGTATTGGAGGATATTGCTTAAGAAAAATAACTTTCAGCGGTTAGTAATTATCAAAGCTTTTAGTATAGGAGATGTTGGGTACAGTGTAAGTCATACTAGTAAAAGGATGGATATATGACTGTATACTATATCTGTGAATAAAGCTACAAATAAAAAAAGAAAGAAGAGGTAATTATTATGAGTTTTGGAACATTTATGGATTCTTTATTATTCAACATTAGAGCTGATCTTGGAACATTATCTGCGGAAGTGAGTTATATTTTAGCTCCGATAACTCCAGAGTTTGTATTTGAGCGTAGAAGAGAAAAAATAGCAGAAGCGCTTGAAAAGCTTTCTGCTTATTACTCTGATGAAGAAGATGTTCAAGAATTTCCGGCTAAGTGTATAGTAATGCCAACGCCAGAAGACGTTGAAGAAGATGAAAAGGTGAGTGATGAGAAAGAAGAAAAAATGAAAGAAACAGTAGCTATTGAAACTTCAGAGTCAAATTCTGTAGAAAATGTTGATGAAATTTTGGGGAATCTTAAAAAGGATATTAAACAGAAATTTGATAATGAGAATGTTACGAAGGAAATGGAAGAATTAATATTTAGAAGAATAGACAATGCATTAGAAGAAGCAGCAGAAAAAGATGAGGTATACCAGAAAAAGAGAAGAGAAGCAGATCGAAAGATTCAGGAGATAAAACAGGCGGGACTTACCCGCAAGCAGTGGCGGATCGTGGATGAAGCATTTTCTGCTCATAACAGTCAGGAAATTCTATATGCAAAAGCAGCGTATAGTCTTGGATTTAAGGATGGAATACGACTTATCAGAGAAATTTCTGCAGATAGTTAGTCGTGGTGTCCATAGTGGCTCTCATAAGCAGATTAGTATGTGTGAAAGGGACAGAAAAGGCCGCAGGATATAAAATATATGAAGTTTTAGGAGAAGGAAAGAGAAACAAATGAAAAAATGGAAAGATTTGGCTGTTATTTTATGCGGAATATGTTTCATGATTGGAATGGTTAGTGGGTGTGGAAGCACCAAGGTTACAAATGAGGAATTTTTAAAGGATTTATCTAAGGGATTGATTGCTAGATGGGAAAAGAGCGATGAGATTCCGCGGAAAGAAACAGATAGCAGCTTGGAAGAAATAACAAGAACAAATGAATGTATTTTGGCAGAATGGGAAGTCATTAAGGGGTATCGAGACAAAGAATTTTCAGATACTGAATTTGGAGAATTAGCCGCTGATTATGTTGCTTATATGGAGAATGCAAAAGATGCGTATAAATTAAAGGAAGATTATTTTTCCTATTTGGCAGAAATGTATAAGGGGGTAGATGGAGCGACAAAAATTCTTACTGTATTTGCGGAAAAATATGATTTATATAATTATATGAACAGAGAATACTGGAGCAGCTTGGAAGGAGTAACCGGTGTATGCAGACAGATACCAGTAAAAGAAATTACCAATAATGATTGGGAAGGTATATATGAAGTAACTTTCAAGTTTGGAGATACGTATCAGTTTCATATAAATGACATAGATAAAAAAACCAAGGAATGTAACGTGAAATGTACTATGAATAATGCTGAAATTTTGAGTAGTAATGCGGTAATTTTAGATAATACAAGGTTGTATTTTGAATTACAAGGCAAAGATGACAGTAAGCCGGTGAAATTTACAATTAATTACCCAAAATCCAGTGAAGCGCCGTATTATCTTAAACAAATTGATAAGGAATATGAACCTAATGATGAAATGCTTTTAGGGTTGACGCTGGATTACAGTATGGCGGATGAAACGGTTGAAATGACACGAATGTCCAATAAAGAACTCACAGAGAAAATGCAGGAGGAATATGTTTTCGCGGATAGTGATAAAAAATACCTGTCTGAAGATGAAGTAAGAAGTGTGGAAGCAGAGGAAATGCTAATCGGACGGAATGAGATTTTTGCAAGACATGGTTACATATTTGAAGATGAGACATTAAGACAGCATTTTGAAAATACATCATGGTATGAAGGGACGACTGTGTGGAATGAATTTGATTCAGAATCAGTTTTTAATGATTTTGAGAAAAAGAACGTAGAACTGATTAAAAGAATTGAAGATGAAATAAATGGACCGAGCGAAGAAGAGCTTGCAGAACAGGAGGCAGTAAACGAGGCATATAGTTTTTTAGTAGGTCATTCGTTTCATCTGCAGGATTCTCAGCCGCTGATGGTGTTTGAATCTTATGATACAATAAGATATTGCTGGGGTGGGAATATAGAAGATGATTATTTTAATTATTCTATTTCTGCCAGGTATGAAGATTATAAAGACGATTTAAAAGAATGGCTTACATTTCTGACCATTGATGGAGAAGAATATTATCTTAGGACATTTACAAATGGAAGCATTAATATAGGAAGCACATCCGGATACGGAGAATTAGATGGGTGGTATGAGTTGTATGAGTAGGAACTGGAAAAGCACCTGTCTAGTTGTAAATAGTAAAAGTAGAATTAAGTAAAATCAAAGAAGTTCAATTACATATTATAGTCGTGAAACTAATAATTGTAGCGGCAGGAGGCATCCGTCTTCCTGCTGTTATTTTTTTCAGAAAGGGGGAAAAGTGTATCTGGGAGATTATTATTACTGTAAAGTACATAGGTAAAGCGATCGGACAAATCATTTTGAGGGTTTAAGAAAGGAGGAGCAAGCACAATGAAAGGTGTAGAAATTACCGCGATTCTGATTATCTGCGGGCTTAAACTGATGGCGGTTTTGGCAAGTGAATAACAAAGAATAACGCTATCAGGTATGGTTATTGCAGGGTAAGGGGAATCTGCCGGGACTGGTTAAAGAAAAAAAGCACCTTAAAATTGTATCACGAAATTAACCAAAACCCGGCAAAAAAAGAAGTCGAAAATACAAATTCTGAAAGGAGAAATTGATTATGGCAGCAAATGTAGAGAGTATGTTTTATGTAAGGGAGAAACCCTGGCATGGCTTGGGAGTGCGTGTACAGGAGGCTCCGAGTTCTGCCGACGCGCTGATTCAGGCAGGCTTGGACTGGAAGGTGCTGCAGGAGCCAATTTATACAGAGAAAGAAGAGGTCATTGAGGGATATAAGGCAAATATCCGGGATACGGACAGAAAGGCATTGGGGGTTGTGACAGACCGTTACAAAGTGATTCAGAATCAGGAAGCCTTTGCTTTTACTGACGAGCTTTTAGGGGAGGGCGTGCGGTACGAGACAGCCGGAAGCCTGCAGGGAGGCAGGCGGGTATGGCTTCTTGCACATATGCCCCATGAGTACATCATTTCCGGGGAGAGAATCAGCCCCTATTTAATCTTTTCCAATACCCACGATGGTTCAGGGGCAATTAAAGTAGCTTTAACGCCCATCCGCGTTGTGTGTCAGAACACATTGAACCTTGCACTTTCTAATGCAAAGCGTTCCTGGTCTATGATCCATACCGGGAACATACAGAACAAGCTGGAAGAGGCAAGGGATACGCTGTTTATGGCAGAAAATTATATGGACAGTCTGGGAAAGGAGTTTGAACGCCTCCGCGCTATCACTTTGCCGGATAAGAAGGTCATGGAATATATGGAACTGCTCCTGCCTGTGGAGGAAAACGCAACGCCCCAGCAGAAGAAAAATATCCGCCGCCTTCAGGAGGATATGAAAATCCGCTATTTTGACGCGCCGGATTTACAGGATGTAGGAAGAAACGCATACCGCTTTATCAATGCAGTCAGTGACTTTGCCACTCATGCGGAGCCGCTTAGAAAGACTGCAAATTATAAGGAGAATCTTTTTGCAAGAACCGTAGAAGGAAATCCGCTCATCGACCGGGCTTATCAATTAGTAAGCGCCGCGTAGAGGAGGGTGGAACAGAATGAACAGAAAGCGGCTGGAAAAAATATTCTGCTGGAAAATCAGCGGAGAGTTAAAGCTCTTTAAGTTCCGAATCCTTAAGATGAAAAAGAAAGATATTTTTCAGGCGGCTTATCAGATTGACACTGTTATCTGTATTTATGAACTTCTCATAGAAACGAGTACCTGCATGTCGAAGGAAGCGTTACAGGCAGGGATTACCTTTCCGGGTATTCTGATGTTTCTTTATGAGCGGTGGCTGTCATATGAAGATGTCCATATGGAGGATATCATGTGTTGTCTGAATGAAGAGCTGGCAAAGATTCTCGAACATTACGGGGAAAAGAAATCAAAGGAGAAAGGAAACGCGGCATGAAAAAATTAACGGCTACGAAAGGACTGGAGAAAGAGAAATGGCTTATGTACCGGAAGCGGGGAATCGGCGGTTCTGACGCCGGGGCGGTTTGTGGGTTAAATCCTTACCGCACAGCTATGCAGGTTTACGAGGATAAGACTACCGATATCATAGAGGAGATTGATAACGAGGCAATGCGCCAGGGAAGGGAACTTGAGGACTATGTGGCAAGAAGATTTACGGAAGCAACCGGAAAGAAAGTAAGAAGAGCCAACTTTATGTATTATGATGAGAAGTATCCGTTTATGCTTGCGGATGTTGACCGGATGATTGTAGGGGAGAATGCCGGGCTGGAATGTAAAACCGCAAGCCCCTACCTGGCAGATAAATGGAAGGACGGAAAGATTCCCATTTCCTATCAGATACAGTGCTATCACTATATGTCTGTCTGTAATGCAGACGCATGGTATATCGCGGTCGTTATCTATGGCAGGGAGTTTAAATACTATCGGATAGAGCGGGATGAGGAAGCGATTTCTGATCTCCAGCGAATTGAACAGAACTTTTGGGAGAACCACGTTTTAAAAAGAATACTGCCGAAGCCGGACGGTTCGGAGCTTGCGGATAAGGTAATCTCCGGGTATTTTCAGAAGTCCATGAAAGAGACGAAACCGCTTACGGGCTTTGATGAAAAATTAGACCGCCGTCAGGAACTGGAACTTCTTTTGGAGGAAATGACTACGGAAAAGAAACAGATTGAACAGGAGCTAAAGCTGTATCTTGGAGAGGCGGAGACAGCGGAAAATGAAAACTACCGGGTATCCTGGAAGTCTGTGAGCAGTCAAAGGATAGATGAAAAGAGGCTTAGGGAGGAACGACCGGAGGTGTATGAGCAGTATCGGAAGACGTTGAATTTCAGGAGGTTTACGATAAAGGCAGCGTAAAAATTTTGCTGATAAATTTGCATGTAGATTTACATTGTTATTTTCTGCAAAAGGTGGTATGCTATGGGAAAAGGAAAGGAACGATTGTTTATGCCGAATATTAAACCTATTTCAGACTTAAGAAATTATACAGAAGTTTTAAAAGAGGCTGCAGATGGTTCTCCAGTATTTCTAACCAAGAATGGACGGGGCGAATATGTTATTTTAAATATGGCGGAGTACGACCGTATGAAAGCAATGTTGACTTTAATGTCCAAGCTGGAAGAAGGAGAAAACTCTGCAAGAGAGGGAGGTTTTCTGTCTGCAGATGAAGTAGAGGCTGAATTGGGGATATGATGGAACTGAAATATACGCCAAAGGCGAAAGAGGATCTGCAGAATGTAAAGTATTCGATTTTGGATACTTGTGGCAGTAAGGAAACCGCCGCAAAAGTTTTAAGGGAGATTACAAAGACAGTCAGGAATCTTGCAGTGTTTCCCTATATGGGAACCGAGCTTGTAAAAACAACAGGGGTTTTGACAGATTACCGCAGTCTGTTTTGCAGGCATAATTATATCTTTTGCAGAATAGAAGGAAACTGCATACTTATTATCAGGATTTTAAATGAGAAGCAGGACTATATGAGAGTCCTTTTCGGTATCAAAGAGACAGAAGAATAGCAAGATACAGGAACAAGGGAGAGGTTAAAAGCCTCTCCTTATTTTATTGGGAGGAGAAGATGACAGCAAAACAGGAATTAGCAAAGAAGGCAGGAAGCATAAAAGAAAAAGATTTGCAGGAACAGAATAAGAGAGGAGAAGAGCAGGAAAAGGGAGGCATTCATGGTAAGGATGTTGAATCACCCGTCAGAGGACAGCCAATGCTCCGGCTGTTGCGCGCAGATGAAATTGAGTGCAGGGTAGGGGTGGTAAATGAAAAAGGATTGAGCCTTTTATTATTTAAGGACGCCCGCGTAGACCAGAAGATTTTAGATGAAACCTTTACTCCCTTCGGCTGGAGGAGAACCCATCAGAGCATTGACGGGAATCTGTATTGTACGGTGGAAATATGGGATGAGGAAAAACGCCAATGGATTGCCAAACAGGATGTAGGGACCACTAGCTATTCGGAGAAGGAAAAGGGGCAGGCTTCAGATTCCTTTAAACGCGCCTGTTTTAATTGGGGGCTTGGAAGGGAGCTTTATACCGCCCCATTTATCTGGATATCTGCAGGAATTGCCAGTATCCAGCAGAAGGGGGATCGGTACATCACGACAGACCGTTTTTCAGTAGATTCCATTTCTTATAATGAAGAGCGGGAAATTAACAGTCTTGTTATTTTAAACGGAAAGAGAAATAAGGTATTTGAATTAAAGCAGGAGGCGGAGCCGCAGAAGAAACGGGAAGCAAAAAAGAAAACCGAAACAAAAGATATGGCGGAGACACAAAGAAAAGTTCTGGAGGAAGAACTTGACCGTACCGGGGTGACGATCGAGGCGGTTATGGAGAGATATCAAATAGAACGGCTGGAGGATATGACGCCGGAGATTTATGAAAAAGCCCTTCAAGGACTGAAAAAGACAAAGACAAAAGCCGCATAGTCCATAGTGGGAGAGCCGGTAAGCATACAGAGAAGATAGCAGGAGGACTATAAGATATGGAAGATAATCAAACAGAGCAGGGAAAATGAAATCAGAAAAATGTGAGGAAGGAACTGCAGAAAATATAGAAGATACAGAAAGGACAGGAGATATGATAATAGGAAGAATTTATGATAAGGTATTTGTTCCCATGAGCGAAACATCAGGGAGCGCGGATGAGGCAATGAATGAGAGATTACTTCTTTTGCTTGAGGGAGCGGATATAGAGCATATGACGAAAACGTCCCTGGCAGATTTAATATGTAAGGGAGCTGTAATTGGTCAGAGAGAGGGATTCATTTCGGGAGTGCATTTTACTGCCCAGCTTCTCTGTAACATGCTGTCGTAGGGGAGGTGGAGAAAGTGGATTATAAAAAATATAAAGAATCTTTAAAAGATAAAGTCCAGGAACAGTTAGGAGAGAATGTGTCTGTTTATTATACGGAAATAGTTAAGAATAATAATGTAAAGAAAGAGGCGCTGGTACTGCAGACGAAAGGAGAGAAAACAAGGCCGATCATTTATATAGACAGTCTTTTGAAGACGTATGCCTGCACTGGAAATATAGAAGAGAGTAAAAATACAGTATTGGAGATCTATAAGAGGAGAGACGATGTGTTAGCGGACTGGAATGGGTTTGGCTGGGAACAGGTGAAGCCTTATGTTAGAATCCGGCTGGTCAGGATGGAGGGAAATGAGGAATATCTGAAAGACAGGCCATATAAGAAGGTATTGGATCTGGCAATAATATTTGTTGTACTGCTGAATGAGAAAGAGGGAGAAATAGCAGCCCAGGTTTCATGGACGCAGACAGAGACATGGGGGATTGATACAGAGGAACTTTACCGGACGGCAATGGATAATCTTAGAAAAGAAGAATTTTCCATAACGGATATGACGTCTCTGTTTCCTGCGGAGCTAGTGGAGGTAATGCCAATGGGGATTGATGTATATATCTTTTCTACAAAAAACCGGATACAAGGGGCCAGGGCAATGCTGCGGGTGGGCATGCTGAAAAAATTTGCAGATGAGAAGAGGTGTAATCTTTTTATACTGCCAAGTTCGGTGCATGAGGTTCTGCTTATTTGTGATGAGAAAGGAATCTGTGTGGAGGGATTGAAAGCGATTGTCAGAGATATTAATAGTAATTCTGATGTCATAGAAGAGGAAGAGGTATTGTCGGATTCTGTTTATTATTATGACAGGGGGGAAGGGGAAATTAGAATAGCAGGGGAGGGTGATTTGCTTGAATAAAACAAAGCTTAGTATAGTTCTGCTGACGTTGATTCTGCTATTACTTGTATTTAAAACAACACTGATTGAGTGGATACATAGTATTTTAGTACGGACTCTTTAAAATGTTGTTTTAAGGGGAATAAATCTTTAGAGAGACTGGAAATGAAAGGAAATTAAGGCCTCTCTAAAGAGATATCTCTTCAGGCATGCCGCGATTCATGATCTTTTAAGAGAGAGTAGACTTGTCGTGCGATTATAGATTTTATGTAGGAATGTTAAAAGAAAAGGTTCCTTAAACACTACATTTTACGGCAGAGGTATGGTAAAATAAAAACAGAAGAAGAGTTTATATGTGAGCTGGATAAATTGATGAAAGAGAGGAGTAGTTCATTGTCGAAGGCAATTTTAAGTAGATTTTTGTATGTTACTATGAACAAAAATTAGAGAGAGGCAGAATATGAAGGATTTAAAAAGAGATATTTACGAAAAACTGTTAGACTGGAAAGAAGATCATTCTGGAAAAGTTTTGGAAGTAGAAGGAGCAAGGCAGGTAGGAAAAACATATATTATCTCAAAGTTTGCAAGGGAAAATTATAAGAACTGCATCTATATTAATATGGCACAGACAACAGGAAGAGATTTTCTGACTTGTCTTGCTGCGGCGGAACAATGGAAACCAGGAGAGGAAAGAGTAGAAAAGCCAATCCATAAGGCGTTAGAGTTGTTTGACAGAAGTTTTGCAGATACTGAAGAAACAATCATATTCATAGATGAAATACAAGAATCATCCCAGGTCTTTTCGTTGATTAGACAGTTTGCAAGAGAATTTCAGGCACATTTCATAGTTACAGGCAGTTACTTGGGAAAAGTAATAGAAAAAGGGTATTTTCTGCCTGCGGGAGATTTGGACACATTGACGTTGAATACATTGTCCTTTGAAGAATTTTTAGAAGCGGCGGGGAAGAGAGAAGTTTATAACAAGCTGGACTTGTATGGAAAAAGCAAGCCGGAAGAATATGAGGAACTAAGAGACTTCTATAAGATATATTGTCAAATCGGAGGATATCCGGCAGTTGTAAAAAAGTATCTTGAAACAGGCAGTATACAGGAGGCGCAAAAAGAAATCGGAGGGATTATCCATATTTTTGTGCAGGAATCGGAGCGATATTTTGATGATATCCTGCAAATGAACCTTTTGGAACAGTTGCTGCCTGCAATTGCACAACTTATGTTAAAGGAAAAAAAAGGTTCTTCTGATCTTGTTAAGGAGCTGTCAAAGATTGTGTTTCATGAGGATACAAACCGGGTTACAAAAACGAGTATTCATCATGCGATTGCATGGTTTTACCGCTCGCATATTATTGGCTATTGCGGAAAAGTAAACGAAGGCAATATTTTAAATGTCACTCCCAATTGTCGTTTCTATTTCTGTGATGTGGGCGTAGCTCTCTATTTTTTAAATATAGCGGGCGCACTTCCAAGTGATATAGAGGGAATCGTGAATGAAAATTTCGTGTATTTGTATTTGAAAAAACAAGCGGAGGCGATGGTAATAGCAGGAAATACGCCAATGTTTGCTTCTTATAAAAATGGCGAGCTGGATTTTTTTGTAAACAGCAGAACGAATTATATGAATTATGCGATTGAGGTAAAAGCTGGCAAGAACCAGGGTAAGACGGCTATGCAAATGCTTCAGGATGGAAAGGTATCTTATGTTTATTATTTGAAGGGAGATACTTATGGGGGATGTGCCGGTAAAATAATTACAATTCCAATTTATCTTATGGGGAGAATTGTATTTGATAGAAAAAGCGAATAATATAAGACCATTTGTATATAGTTGTACAGGCAGGAGAGGACTCTTGCCTGTTTTCTTCAATCTGTGAAGCTGTAAAGGAGAATGCGGGACATGAGAATATTTATTTATAGCAGAAAATCGAAATGGACAGGCAGAGGTGAAAGTGTAGAAAATCAGATTTCTATGTGTAAAGATTATATAAGATACAATATCCCTGAATCAGAAAATGCAGAGATTATAGAATACGAAGATGAAGGCTATTCCGGGAAAAATACCAATCGTCCGCAGTTTCAGAAAATGATGGGAGAAATCAAAAAAGGAAATTGTGATTATCTGGTATGCTATAAACTGGATAGATTAGGAAGAAATATTGCAGATTTGGCAAATCTGGTAGAGACATTAAATAAGTTGAATGTGTTGTTTATTAGTATCAAGGAACGGTTTGATACATCTACACCGATCGGCAAAGCAATGCTGTACTTTGCCGGAGTATTGGCTCAAATGGAACGAGAGCAGATTGCAGAGCGCGTCAGGGATAATATGATCATGCTTGCCAGAAAAGGCAGATGGCTGGGAGGGAATACACCTCTTGGGTTTACGGCAGAAGCGGAGGAGAAGGTATCTATAAATGGCAGGAATAAAAAGAGTTTTCGGCTTGTAGTTGATGAAGAGGAGATGAAAATTGTCCGTTTTATTTTTCGTGAATATTTAGAAAAACAATCGTTAATCGGAATTGTGAAATATTTTTTGAATCACGATATCCGCACAAAACGCGGAAAAGAATATTCAACAACTGCTATACGGGATATTTTAACGAATCCAGTGTATTGTATGGCAGATCAGGAGTCGTATACATACTTTTGGAACCTTGGATGTCAGGTTTGTATGGATGAAGAGGAAGCAGATGGGAGCAGAGGTATGATTTCCTATGCGAAGACATCTTCTACCGAATATAAAGGAAAGGATAATTCACCGGAAAAATGGATTATTGCGTTAGGAAGACATAAAGGGATTGTAACAGGGAAAGAATTTGTAAAAGTGCAAAATATTCTTGAGAGAAATCGTTCCAGAGGAGATATGTGGCACAAACCTCAGAATAAAGTTTCTCTTTTATCAGGGATTTTATATTGCTCCTGCGGACATGTAATGCGTCCAAAATATTATTCTTCCGAACAAGTAACAGAACAGGGAGACAGGAAATTTTCTTATCTTTGTCCTTATAAGGATTTGACTCATGGCGAGAAATGTTCTGTGTCAAACGTGCAGGGCAATACATTGGATGAGTTGGTCTGTAGGGAGGTTTTGCGATATTCAGAGGAAAATTCCAATATCCATAAAATGTTAGAAAAAGCGATAGAGCGAGTCAGTGAAACGAAAGAAGATAAAATATCAACCGTTGACATTTTAGATCAGGAAATCAGGAGCCGTAAGAAAGAAGTACAAAATCTGATTTGTGCGCTTGGAAAATCAGGGGGAAACGAGGAATTTATCAGCCAGATAGAAAAACAGATATTAAAGCTGAATGAGGAATGTACAGCATTGGAAAAAGAGAGGACCGATATAGGAGAGGATGGAAGAAGTGTGCAAGGAGATAAAGAACAACTGGAATTTTTAATGGAGCAGCTATCTTCTTTTCGCAAGCTGTTTGACACGCTGTCTGTACCTGAAAAAAGAGAGTATCTGCGTATGATTCTCGACAAGGTTGTCTGGGATGGAGAACAAGCCCATATTTTTATCTATGGCAGCCATTGATGGGAAGAAAGCGGAGCAAAATCAGTGGCTGCCGAAAGAATTGTTTCCGCTGCGGACACATCGCATTGCCGCACCCAGAAGGACCTACAATAGCGACAAATTCTCCTTTTGCGAGGGCAAAGGAGATGCCTCTAAGTGCAGGGGTTTCCCCTTCGAGGTTGTGATAGGCGTAATGGATATTCTTAAGTTCTAATACTTGCTCCATAGAAAACCTCCGGTAAAAGTTTACATATATCCTATATTATGTAGAAATCACAGGTTTGTGACAGATTCACTCTTGTCATACGCATGAGGAAAAGTTATAATTGCAAAAGAGTATACTTTAAGGAGAAAGAAGGCCATGAATTACCAGAAGGAGTTGGATAAGCTGCTTGAGAGGCTTAAGAAGGAAGAAAGAGTTCCCAGACTTCTGCTTCATAGCTGCTGCGCACCCTGCAGCAGTTATGTACTGGAATACCTGGGGGAGTATTTTGAGATCACTGTGTTTTACTATAATCCGAATGTATTTCCTGAGAGTGAGTATACGAAGCGTATACTAGAGCAGCAAATGCTGATTGGAGATATGAAGGTAAAGCATCCAGTTTCCTTTATTGCAGGGAATTATGATAGAGATGCTTTTAATGAAATTGCAGAGGGAATGGAGCACTTAAAGGAAGGCGGGGAGAGGTGCCTCAAATGCTATGAGCTCCGCTTAAGAGAGGCAGCAATTCTGGCAAAAGAAGGAGAGTTTGACTACTATACGACTACGCTAAGTATAAGCCCTCTTAAAAATGCGGACCAGTTAAACGAGATTGGAATAAGGCTTGCAGAGGAGTATGCGGTTACTTATCTTCAGTCGGATTTTAAGAAGAAGAACGGGTATAAACGCTCCATTGAACTGTCAAAGGAATTCGGACTTTACCGCCAGGATTACTGCGGCTGCGAGTATTCCAGACGTGATAGGAAATAGAGAGTAACGGATATTCCATTTTTAAAAAAAATATGATAAAATAAATGTCGAATTTTCAAAAAAGGAAGGAGAAGGTTATGGCACAGTTATGGGGAGGCCGTTTTACAAAAGAGACGGACCAGCTAGTATACAAATTTAATGCGTCCATAGCGTTTGACAAAAGGTTTTATGCCCAAGATATCAAGGGAAGCATTGCCCACGTGATGATGCTGGCAAAACAGGGCATTTTGAATGATATAGAGAAGGAAAAGATTATAACAGGACTGACCGGCATTTTAGATGATGTCACGCAGGGACGTCTTAAGATTACAGACCAGTATGAAGATATACACAGCTTTGTGGAAGCGACGCTGATTGACAGAATTGGTTCAACAGGCAAGAAACTTCACACAGGAAGAAGCAGGAACGATCAGGTGGCTCTGGATATGAAGATGTACATCAGGGATGAAATACTGATACTTGATAATATATTAAAGAATCTTTTATATGCAGTGATTGGTATTATGGAGGATAACCTGGATACATATATGCCGGGCTTTACCCATCTTCAGAAAGCACAACCTATAACTCTTGCACACCATATGGGCGCTTATTTTGAGATGTTCAGACGAGATCATGAGAGACTTTTGGACATTTACAAAAGAATGAATACCTGTCCTCTTGGCTCAGGAGCCCTTGCAGGAACCACCTATCCCCTTGACAGGGAGTATACGGCGAAGCTTCTTGGCTTTGACGGACCTACTTTTAACAGTATTGACGGGGTGTCGGACAGAGATTACCTTTTAGAACTTCTGTCTGCCCTCTCTATTATTATGATGCATTTAAGCAGATTTTCAGAGGAGATTATTATCTGGAATTCCAATGAATACCAGTTTGTGGAAATCGATGATGCTTTCAGTACAGGGAGCAGTATTATGCCCCAGAAGAAGAATCCTGACATTGCAGAGCTTGTAAGAGGAAAGACAGGGCGGGTTTACGGTGCGTTAAATGCCCTCCTTACGACTATGAAAGGACTTCCCCTTGCATATAATAAGGATATGCAGGAGGATAAGGAGTGGGCCTTTGATGCTATAGATAATGTGAAAGGATGCCTGACACTGTTTGAAGGCATGCTTCGCAGTATGCAGTTTAAAAAAGACAGGATGGAGGCAAGTGCGAAGCAGGGCTTTACGAATGCCACAGATGCGGCGGATTATCTGGTAAATCACGGTGTACCGTTTAGAGATGCCCATGGGATTGTGGGGCAGCTTGTCCTTCTTTGCATGGAAAGAGGAACCGCCCTTGATGACCTTCCCCTTTCAGAATATCAGAAGATATCACCAGTATTTAAAGAAGATATCTTTGAAGCTATAAAGCTTAAGAACTGTGTTGACAGGCGGATTACAACAGGTGCTCCGGGACTTTTGTCTATGAAAGAGGCGCTGCTTGTATACAGAAGATATATGGAAGAATATTGATAAAATAAGAGAAAGAAAAGGAGATGGATAGAACATGGATAAGAAATTAAGAGTAGGAATTTTAGGTGCAACAGGAATGGTGGGACAGCGATTTATCTCTCTGCTTGAAGATCATCCGTGGTTTGAGGTTGTGACAGCCGCGGCAAGCCCCCGGTCAGCTGGAAAGACTTATGAGGAGGCTGTGGGAGAGCGCTGGAAGATGAAAAAACCTATGCCGGAGGGGGTAAAAAAGCTGGTCGTTTCTGATGTAAATGAGGTGGAGAAGGCAGCTTCTTCTGTAGACTTTGTTTTTAGTGCAGTTGATATGTCGAAGGACGAGATCCGTGCAATTGAGGAGGCTTATGCGAGAACAGAGACGCCGGTCGTATCAAATAACAGCGCTCATAGATGGACGCCGGATGTGCCTATGGTTATACCGGAGATTAACTCGGAACATTTTGAGGTGATTAAAGATCAGAAAAAGCGCCTTGGGACGAAGAAGGGATTTATTGCAGTAAAGCCTAACTGTTCTATTCAGAGTTATGCGCCGTGTCTTGCAGCGTGGAGGGAGTTTGGCCCAAAGGAGGTTGTGGCTACAACCTATCAGGCTATTTCAGGAGCTGGGAAGACATTTAAGGACTGGCCGGAGATGGTGGAGAATATTATTCCGTATATTGGCGGCGAGGAGGAAAAGAGTGAGCAGGAGCCCCTGCGCGTATTAGGGCATGTAGAGTGCGGACAGATTGTAAAGGCAGCCTTCCCAAAGATTACATGCCAGTGTATCCGGGTGCCGGTGCTTGACGGGCATACAGCGGCAGTATTTATCAACTTTGAAAAGAAGCCGTCTAAGGAAGAGCTGATTGAGAAGCTTGTAAGCTACAGGGGATTCCCCCAAAAAGAGGGTCTCCCCAGTGCGCCGAAGCAGTTTATCCAGTATCTTGAGGAGGATAACCGTCCTCAGGTAAGCCTAGATGTAAATTATGAAAATGGTATGGGGATTTCTATAGGACGTCTCCGCCAGGATACAATGTTTGATTACAAATTTATCGGCCTGTCCCACAATACTGTTCGGGGCGCGGCAGGCGGCGCAGTTCTCTGTGCAGAGGCTCTTACAGCAAAGGGATATATTCAGGCAAAGTAAAGGATATAAGATGAGGTAAGAAGGATGGATATGAATATCTTAAATTATACGCAGAACAGGGAATTATCCTGGCTGAAATTTAATCACAGGGTTTTAGAGGAGGCGCAGGATCCGTCTGTGCCGCTTCTGGAGCGTATGAAGTTTGTTGCTATATTTACAAGCAATCTGGACGAGTTTTTTATGATTCGTGTAGGCAGCCTCTTTGACATGGCCCATACGGACGCAAATACAAGGGACGCCCGCTCAGGGATGACGCCCCACGATCAGCTTGAGCAGATTTTTGCGGAGGTATCTCCCCTTTATAAGGAGAGGGATAAAACTTATGCTGAGATTAAAAAGCAGCTTCATCCTTACGGGGTCTGTGGGCTCGATTTTAAGGAGCTTGAGCAGCAGGAGAAGAAGTATGTAAAAAAATATTTTAAGGACCAGATTCTTCCGGTGCTTTCTCCCCAGATTGTGGATGCAAACCATCCGTTTCCTCATCTTCTCAACAAGGAAATCTATGTGACAGCTACACTGAAATTGAAAGATAAGACTATGTTCGGCATTGTACCAGTGCCCCAGTTTGTGTCAGAGGTTTTATATCTGCCGGGGCATGATATCCGCTATATCCGTATGGAGAAAGTAATTGTGGAATTTTTAGACCTTGTATTTTCCCAGTATGAGGTTTCCGAGGCCAATTCAATCTGCGTGACGAGAAATGCAGATGTGGCGCCTGATGACGAGGCGCTGGAGGTCAATGATGATTTTCGTTATCTGATGCAGCAGACACTGCACAAGCGGCGGAAAATGTCTGTTGTCCGTCTGGAGATATCCGAGAAGCTGTCACCGGAAAATGAAAAATATTTCTGTGAACGTTTTAAGATAAAGCCGAATCAGATTTTCAGGACAAAGACGCCTATGAAGCTGGCATATATGTTTGCCATCAGTGGGGAGCTTCCGGAATCCATGAAGCGCTCCCTTACATATACGCCGTTTTCACCTCAGAACTCTCCTCGTGTGCAGGAGGGGAATATGATGAAGCAGATTAAAAGAAAGGATTTACTGCTTTTCTACCCTTATGAAAGCATGAATCCCTTCTTAAGGCTTATTAAGGAGGCCTCTACAGACCCTAATGTTATGACCATCAAAATTACGATTTACCGTCTGGCAAAAAAGGCAAGACTGGTAGAGTATCTTTGTGCAGCAGCGGAAAACGGGAAAGAGGTTACAGTCCTTATTGAGCTTCGTGCAAGGTTTGATGAGCAGAATAACATTGACTGGTCGGAGCGTCTTGAGGAAGCGGGCTGCCGGGTAATTTACGGCTTTGAAGGGTATAAGGTTCATTCAAAAATCTGCCTGATTACATACAGAAATCGAAATGAGATTCAGTATATCACTCAGATAGGTACAGGAAATTATAATGAAAAGACGGCGGCGATGTACACAGATCTTTCCCTAATGACAGCAGATGCGTCTATCGGAAGGGATGCATCTGAGTTCTTTAAAAATATGTCTATCGGCAATATTTCAGGCAGCTATGACCAGCTTATTGTGGCGCCTGCAGGATTAAAACAGAAGGTTCTTTATCTTATGGACGAGGAGATAAGAAAGGGAACTAACGGGCGAATTATCATGAAGATGAATTCCCTGACTGATGTGGATTTTATCAGGAAGGTTTCAGAGGCATCTATGGCAGGCGTGAAGATAGACTTGATTGTCAGAGGCATCTGCTGTCTGCTTCCAGGCAAGGCTGGGTATACGGATAATGTGCGGGTGACAAGTATTGTAGGAAGATATCTGGAACACGCCCGTATTTTTAGTTTTGGAACAGGAGCAGATCAGAAAATTTATATTGGATCGGCGGATATGATGACAAGAAATACTGAAAAGAGGGTAGAGGTGGCAGCTCCAGTATTTGACGAAAATATTAAGAAACAGATTAATCATTATCTGCGTATTATGCTTAGTGATAATGTGAAGGCAAGAGTGCTTTTAAGTAGTGGAAAAACAAGAAAGAAGGAACAAAAAGAGCCATTTATTGATTCGCAGGCGGCATTTATGGAGCAAGCAGTCCATGCGAAACCAGAAATGCCGGCACAGGATAAAAATATTCTTAAGAAGCTTAGAGGGCTTAAGGGTTTTAAAGAGCTTAAGGGACTTGGGAGCAGGCTTCGTAAACAGACAGACAGGAGATAGAGAAAAAATTTATGGGGAAATCACTCTATATTGCAGAGAAGCCAAGTGTGGCCCAGGAATTTGCAAAGGCACTCCGGCTTCACACAAGCCGTAAGGACGGGTATCTGGAGTCAGAGGATGCGATTGTAACATGGTGCGTAGGGCATCTTGTTACCATGAGCTATCCTGAGGAATACGACGCCTCTTTGAAAAGGTGGAGCCTTGAGACACTGCCGTTTATTCCACAGGAATTCAAATATGAGGTAATTCCGGCGGTGGCAAAGCAGTACCGGATTGTGGCAGGGCTTCTCACAAGAAAAGATGTAGATACCATCTATGTGTGTACGGACTCTGGACGGGAAGGAGAATATATTTACCGCCTTGTAGAGCAGCAGGCAGGAGTGCACGGAAAGGAAAGAAGAAGAGTCTGGATTGATTCCCAGACTGAGGAGGAAATATTACGGGGAATTAAGGAAGCAAAGGATTTAAAGGAATATGACAATCTCTGTGCGTCAGCGTACCTTAGGGCAAAGGAAGATTACCTGATGGGAATTAATTTTTCAAGGCTTCTTACCTTGAAATATGGAAACAGTATTTCAGGGTATCTTGGGACAAAATATTCAGTCATTTCCGTAGGGCGCGTTATGACCTGTGTACTTGGCATGGTGGTGCGCAGAGAGAGGGAAATCAGGGAGTTTGTGGAAACACCTTTTTACAGAGTATTAAGCCATTCCGGAGAAAAGGGGCAGACCTTTGAAAGCGAGTGGAGGGCCGTGAAGGGCTCCAAGTGGTTTGAATCCTTTGATCTATATAAGGAAAATGGATTTAAACAGGAGGAAAAGGCAGAGGAACTAATCCGGTTTTTAAATGAGGAGACACCGGTAACCTGTGTGGTGGAATCAGTGGAGAAGAAAAAGGAGAAGAAAAATCCACCTTTATTATTCAATCTGGCCGAGCTTCAGAATGAATGCTCCAAACGTTTCAAAATCAGCCCAGACGAGACTCTGCGCATTGTACAGGAGCTGTATGAGAAAAAGCTTGTGACCTATCCGAGAACAGATGCAAGAGTTTTGTCCCAGGCAGTGGCAAAGGAGATACACAAAAATTTAAACGGACTTATGAAATATGATCCGGCAGTGCCGTATTTGAAAGAAATTATAAGCTTCGCAAGCCACAAGGGAATCGGAAAAACAAGATATGTTAATGATAAGCAGATTACGGATCATTATGCGATTATCCCTACAGGACAGGGACTGCATGTGCTGGAAAGCCTTCCAGGCGTATCGAGGTCGGTCTATGATGTGATTTTAAGAAGATTTTTAAGTATCTTTTACCCACCTGCCATCTATCAGAAGGCAGCGGTTACAACAAAAATAAGGACAGAATCATTTTTCGCAAATTTTAAGGTACTGGTAGAGGAAGGCTATCTCAAGGTTATGGGTGTACCGGGAAAAAAGGCGGACTCTGGCGGAAGCGAGGTCTCTTCGGAGAGAGATACTGACAAGGCTTTTTTTGAGAAGATACAGACTTTGAAAAAGGGGATGGTTCTTCCGGTACAGTCTGTCGAGATTAAGGAAGGGAAAACCTCACCGCCTAAGCGATATAACTCCGGATCACTGATTCTTGCTATGGAAAATGCCGGACAGCTTATTGAGGACGAGGAACTTAGAGCACAGATTAAGGGAAGCGGTATTGGCACCAGTGCTACCAGGGGCGAGATTTTGAAAAAACTTTTTAACAATAAGTATCTGGTCTTGAATAAAAAAACACAGGTTGTTACCCCTGCAATGCTGGGTGAAATGATATATGATGTTGTGGATAATTCCATAAAATCACTTTTAAATCCGGAGCTTACAGCGAGCTGGGAAAAAGGGCTTACTTATGTGGCGGACGGAGAGATTACTCCGGAGGAGTATATGGTGAAGCTTAGTAAGTTTATTGCCACAAGGACAGAAGGTGTAAAGGGTCTTGCAAATCAACGAAAGCTTAAGGCCTGCTATGACCGCGCAGCGCAGTTTTACAAAACGGGCAGAACATCGGCAGAAGGCCGGAAGCAGAAAAAATAAGGAGGTTTATTTCGTTTATGAAGGAATTAATGGTTAAGGAGTTATATACTTTAAATGAAACTATTGCAAAGGATATTTTTGAGGGAGTGACCTATCCATGGGAGGTACTCCCAAAGATCAGCGAGTTTATTATAAAGCTTGGGGAGACGCTTCCAGAGGAGGAATATGAGAAGAGAGGAACGAATGTATGGATTGCAAAATCTGCAAAGGTTTTTGAGTCTGCCTACATTAACGGTCCGGCCATTATCGGGAAAAATGCGGAGGTAAGACAGTGTGCATTTATTAGAGGCAACGCGATTGTAGGAGAGGGTGCAGTAGTAGGGAATTCCACGGAGCTTAAGAATGTGATTTTATTTAACAAAGTGCAGGTTCCCCATTACAATTATGTAGGAGATTCCATTCTGGGTTATAAGGCTCATATGGGCGCCGGCTCCATTACCTCAAATGTAAAATCTGACAAAAAGCTGGTGGTTGTAAAGACACGGGAGGGAAATATTGAGACAGGGATGAAGAAATTTGGCGCCATGTTAGGCGATGAGGTAGAAGTCGGCTGCGGCACAGTTCTGAATCCGGGAAGTGTTGTGGGAAGTCATACGAATATTTATCCTCTTTCCTCTGTGCGCGGGTTTGTGCCCGCAGGTAGTATCTATAAAAGGCAGGGTGAGGTTGTGGAGAAGATAGACGATTGAAATATCTTTTCATAAAGAGGATGGAAGAATCATATGTAACAGGAGGTATAAAATATGAGTGATAATTATGTGACATTTGAGATTGAGAAGGCAAAGCACATTGCGCTGGTAGCCCATGACGGGAAGAAGAAGGAACTGGTGGACTGGTGTGATAGGAATAAGGAGATTTTAAAGAGCCATTTCCTGTGCGGGACCGGCACGACAGCCAGACTAATTGCGGAAAAGACCGGGCTTCCGGTAAAGGGCTATAACAGCGGACCGCTGGGCGGTGACCAGCAGATTGGCGCTAAGATTGTGGAGGGACAGATTGATTTTATGATCTTTCTTTGGGATCCGTTAGAGGCACAGCCTCATGATCCGGATGTGAAAGCTCTTCTTAGGATTGCAGTTGTGTATGACATTCCGATTGCGAATAATCTTGCTACAGCGGATTTTATGCTGAACTCCAAGTATATGACGGAAAGCTACAGCAGAAGGGTACAGAATTTTAACAAGACTGTGCGGGAACGAGTGGAAAAGATGAAGTAATGCTGCAAGCGGCAGCAAGTAACATGAGGCTGTTAATGTATGGAAATTATTCATATATTAACAGCCTCAAAGAATATTCTTTACAAATTTCTCATCATATGGTATTCTGTTTGAGGACTACTTTATTACTTTAAAGCGCAACGGTTTAAAGTGTAGCGGTCTAAAGTGAAATATTAAGAGAAAGATGAGGGATGTTTATGTTAATCAAATCGGTATTGCTGGTGGTATTCTTTGCGGTAATGGTGTACGTAGGCCTCTATGCCAGAAAGCATACTGCAAGTGTAGACGGATATGTGTTAGGGGGCCGTTCAGTAGGACCGTGGCTTACAGCCTTTGCCTATGGTACATCTTACTTTTCAGCAGTTGTATTTGTAGGATATGCCGGACAGTTCGGATGGAAATACGGACTTGCAGGCACATGGATTGGTATTGGGAATGCAGTTATTGGCAGCCTGATGGCCTGGGTGGTACTTGGAAGGCGCACCAAGGTTATGACACAGCACCTGAATTCAAAGACTATGCCTGATTTTTTCGGTTCAAGATATGAGAGCAGGGCTATTAAGACTGCGGCATCTGCAATCGTATTTGTTTTCCTTGTACCTTATACGGCATCTGTATATAATGGCTTGTCAAGATTGTTTGGGATGGCGTTTAACATCCCTTATACATACTGTGTAATCGGAATGGCGGTATTTACTGCGATTTATGTTATCTTAGGCGGTTATATGGCAACAGCTATTAATGACTTTATTCAGGGAATTATTATGCTGGGCGGTATCGTGGCGGTTATAGCAGCAGTTCTTTCTGGGCAGGGGGGATTTATCTCTGCTGTACGTAAGATGGCAAAGATACCAAGTGATGTTCCGGTTACTATGGGACAGCCAGGAGCCTTTACTTCCTTTTTCGGGCCGGATCCATTAAATCTTCTGGGTGTTGTTATCCTTACTTCTCTTGGAACTTGGGGACTCCCCCAGATGGTAGGGAAGTTTTATGCCATTAAAGATGAGAAATCTATCAATACAGGAACTGTAATTTCTACCTTGTTCGCGGTAGTAATTTCCGGCGGATGCTATTTTCTTGGCGGTTTTGGAAGATTGTTTGACAATCCTTCTCTTTATGATGAGGCGGGCAATATGGCTTTTGACGGTATTGTGCCGTATATGCTTTCTACATTGCCGGATATTTTGATTGGCATTGTTGTAGTACTTGTGTTATCCGCGTCCATGTCAACGCTGGCTTCTCTGGTTTTGACTTCTAGCTCAACGCTGACGCTGGATTTCCTAAAAGATAATGTGATTAAGAATATGAGTGAGAAAAAGCAGGTAAAGACAATGCAGGTGCTGGTTGTATTCTTTATTGTTCTGTCACTTGTAATTGCTCTTGATCCACCTACCTTTATCGCTCAGCTTATGGGGATCTCCTGGGGAGCGCTTGCAGGAGCATTCCTGGCACCGTTTTTGTATGGTCTTTACTGGAAGGGTGTGACAAAGGCGTCTGTGTGGGCAAGCTTTGCGGTAGGCATTGGTATTACGGTTTCCAATATGTTCCTTCACTATATAGCCTCTCCAATTAACGCGGGTGCAGCCGCCATGATAGCTGGACTTATTATTGTTCCGGCAGTGAGTCTTGTTACACCGAAGATGGAGAGGGAGAAAGCAGACGAAATGTTTACGTGCTATGAGGAGAAGGTGACTATAACGAAGAAGAGATCGCTTCCGGCAAACTGAACAAAGATTATTAACGGAGGCTTTTCCCTTCAATAGAACGCATCCAGCCAAATTTTCCATATTAATATATATCAAGAAAAATGATTAATTTTGCCCCTTCCATTTTCTTTAGACATATGCTAATATAAGTACAGTCTTAAAATAAGACAACAAATTTGATTGATTTTAATTTATGGAAGAGGTTGGTTGATAGCATGAAAAATTGTCAAAAATATGAAAGAACTTATTTTATGCCACCGGAGGTGACATATGACTGGGCGAGAAAGGATTACATAGATAAGCCGCCAATCTGGTGTAGTGTTGATCTAAGAGACGGTAATCAGGCGCTGATTGAGCCTATGAGTTTAGAAGAGAAGCTGGAATTCTTCCAGATGCTTGTGAAGATAGGATTTAAGGAGATTGAGGTTGGTTTTCCGGCAGCGTCTGAGACAGAGTATCAGTTTATGCGTACACTGATTGAGAAGGATATGATACCGGAGGATGTGACGGTGCAGGTGCTTACGCAGGCAAGGGAGCATATTATTAAGAAAACCTTTGAGGCAGTAAAGGGAGCGCCTCATGCAGTGGTGCATCTGTATAATTCTACCTCGGTTGCTCAGAGGGAGCAGGTATTTAAGAAGAGTAAGGAGCAGATTAAAAAAATTGCGGTTGACGGTGCGCAGCTTCTTCTTAAGCTTGCGTCTGAGACGGAAGGAAATTTTACTTTCCAGTACAGCCCGGAGAGTTTTCCAGGGACGGAGGTCGACTATGCTGTGGAGGTATGCAATGCGGTGCTCGACGTGTGGAAGCCAGCGGCGGATAATAAGGCAATTATTAATATTCCTACAACCGTGGAAAATGCCATGCCTCATGTATTTGCAAGCCAGCTGGAGTATGTACATAAGCATCTTAATTACCGGGAAAATGTGATTCTCTGCCTGCATCCCCATAATGACAGAGGCTGCGGCGTAGCAACGGCGGAGCTTGGGATTCTTGCAGGAGCGGACCGGATTGAGGGTACATTGTTTGGAAACGGAGAGCGGACCGGGAATGTGGATATCATTACTCTTGGTATGAATATGTATTCCCACGGGGTAGACCCAGGGCTTGATTTTTCCAATATGTCTCAAATCCGGGAAACATATGAAAGGCTTACCAGGATGCATGTGTACGAGCGGCAGCCTTATGGCGGGGATCTGGTGTTTACCGCTTTTTCCGGTTCCCATCAGGATGCGATTGCAAAGGGTATGAACTGGAGGGAAGAAAAACAGTGTGGTACGTGGACGGTTCCCTATCTTCCCATTGATCCCCAGGATGTGGGAAGAAAGTATGACTCTGACGTTATCCGTATCAACAGCCAGTCTGGAAAGGGCGGCGTAAATTATATCTTAAAACAGAGCCACGGTATGAATCTGCCCCAGGAGATGAGAGAAGAGGTCGGCTATCTTGTAAAGGATGTATCCGACAAGGCCCACAAGGAGCTGAATCCAGAGTGGGTATACCAGATATTCTCTGATAATTATATTAATACGAAGCCAGTATTTCATATTGATGAATGCCATTTCAAACAGATTGACGGAATTACTGCAGAGGCGACGATTAATCATGGAGGCGACAGCCGGGTAATTACCGCGATTGGAAACGGACGTCTGGATGCAGTAAGCAATGCTATCAAACAGTATTTTAATATCAGCTATGAGCTGAGATACTATGAGGAGCATACTCTTTCTAAAGGATCATCTGCAAAGGCTGCGTCCTATGTGGGAATCGTCTGCAAAGGAAGAACTTTCTGGGGCGTCGGCATTGACGCAGATATTATCAAGTCTTCCATTGAAGCTCTGATTGTTGCCGTAAATAAAATTGAGGAAATTGGCAGCGCAGACGGATGTAAGGACGAGCGGATGATTGAGATTATGAATTATATTCAGGCAAATTATATTGATATTACGTTAGACGACCTGGCAGAGCATTTCTTCCTGTCGAAGCCGTATATTTCCAAATATATTAAGGAAAAGTCGGGCATGACATTCGGAGATCTGGTAAAGAAGATACGGATGAAAAAGGCGAGAGCTCTTCTTAAAAGCAGCAGCATGACGGTGGAAAATATAGCTCTTACTGTAGGATATCAGAATGTGGAGCATTTTAACCGGCTGTTTAAGAAGGCATATGATATGACACCGATGCAGTTTAGAAATCAGAAGTAATCATACCTGTAAGGCTTAAAAAACCTGGCGTAAGGCTTATGTATCAGCCGCATGCCAGGTTTTTTATAATTTACGAATACCTTATGGGTAATCATAGGAGTTATATTTCCCGCGTATATTCCTTAAGCCATTTTCTTTCTTCTTCTGTAAGATGGGGGCCAATTTTTTCATACACATCCTTATGATAGGAATTGAGCCATTCCCTTTCGTCCCTGCTCATCTCTTCTGGTTCGATTCCATCCAGGTCGATAGGAGCAAAGGTTATGGTTTCGAAATGCATAAACTGTCCATATTTATTCTGAACGCCTTTCTTTACAACGAATTCATTTTCAATCCGGATGCCGAATTTGCCGTCCTCATAGATGCCTGGCTCGTCGGTGATGACCATACCTTCCTCCAGCCTGTGGTGTTCGTTCTTGCTTGGAACAACATACCACCGAAAGCCGGAAGGAGACTCATGAATATTCCCCAGATATCCTACGCCGTGGCCGGTGCCGCACTGATAGTCAAGGGCTAAGTCCCAGATAGGGCCTCTCGCCAGAACATCAAGATTATAACCGTAGCAGCCATAGAGAAATTTTGCCCGGGAGAGGCGCATCATGGCGCGGACTACAGCGGTAAAGTATTTTTTCATCTGGTTATCTACAGAGCCTAATACAAAGGTTCTTGTAATATCAGTGGAGCCCTCGAAATATCCGCCGCCGGTATCATTTAAGAAAAAGGCGCCGGAAGTCAGCTGCACATCTGATTCCACAGAAGGAGAGTAGTGCATCATAGCCGCATGGTCTGCAAATGCGCATAAAGGCTCAAAGCTGTCCCGGATATACCCGTCCTGTGAAGCTCTAAGAGATGTAAGCTTATCTGCGGAGCTTAATTCCGTGATGGTTTCTTTGTCGTAGCGCGTTTTTATCCAGTACATAAATTTTGTGACGGCAATACCGTCCTTAATATGCGCTTTTCTAATATTTTCAAGCTCTATCGGATTTTTCATTGCCTTCATGAGAATGGTAGGATTCGCTGCTTCTGTGATCTGGCATGGAATGCTTTTATAGAGAGCATAGTTCATCATCATGGGATCAATAAGAGCAGTTTTGTCTGGACTTAAGCCCTTAATGTCTTCATAAATAGCATTGTATGGGCGGATATGTACATTGTTTTTCTTTAGTTCCTCATGGATGCGTTCATCAAGTTTTTTCTCATCTATATAGAGCTTAACGGAATCTGTAGTGACAACGGCATAGGAGAGAAGAAGAGGGAAGAATTCGATATCGTCGCCCCTTACGTTTAGCAGCCAGCAGATGTCGTCCAGGGATGCGATAACATGAATATCCGCACCGTACTCTTCCATAGCTTTACGTACGCGGGCAAGCTTTGATGCAGTGCTTTCACCGGAATATTTTTCTTCTAAGAAAAACGCCGGCTTTTCCGAGAGAGGCGGACGCTCCTCCCAAATGGCATCGATGAAGTCTTGCTCATAATCAATTTTAATATTTTTTGTACAAAGGACAGCTTCGAACTCCTTTCCCTCGTCTACGGAAAGCACCCGGCCGTCAAAGGCTACGGCGCCCCCTTCCGGAAGATTTGCCAGTAAATATTCCGGGATGGAGGGGGTATCTCCCACAAACATTTTCATCAGGTGTATTCCGCTTCCCTTAAGTTCATTTTCCGCCTGGAAAAAATATCTTCCGTCGGTCCATAAGCCTCCGTCGTCCATGGTGATAACGGCAGTGCCGTAGGAACCGGAAAAGCCGGTGATGAATTTCCGCGCCTTGAAATGCTCCCCTACATATTCGCTCTGGTGGAAATCCGCAGTTGGCACGACGTAAGCGTCGATGTTTTTTTTGCTCATCAATGAGCGGAGTTTTGCAACCCTTTCTGCTACATTCATTGTGAAAAACCTCCTTTATATTCGGAAAAATATATTGAATCTTTGTTTATTTTAACATAAAATAGAAAGAAAAGCCAGCATATAGAAAGGAAACAGTTACTGTGGACAAAGTGCGCAGTAACAGGAAAATTAAAAATGGGGAAGATAATAGAAATTACTGCACGCAGGGAACGTATGCAGCGCCGGTTTTCAGTTATTATATACCTGTTTATTTTTGGAGCGTTGTGTTATCCGTGGATTATGGTGGGGGAGGAACGGTATAACTTGATTTCCTTTGCCATGTGCCTGAGGACGGAGGGGGCACAAAGTATTGTTCTTAGGGCCGAACTTACGCCAGACCCTTCCTATGCGGGCGGGCTTTCGGCCAGTTTGTGGTTTTACTTGGTTTTTTCTGTTCTATGTGTTCTGTATGTATTAACGATAGCCTTGAGAAAGGATTGGTATATCAATGTAGCTGTGATAATTATGTCGGTCGTATTTAACTATATAAACATGTGGGAATATATGATTGGCTCAGTTTGCAGCAACACGACGGAGGCAGTTTTATATCCTGGAGTTCTCCTTTTGCTTTCTGGAGTAGAATGTATCGGACGAAAGATAATTGAAGTCTGGGACAGGGAAATGCAGGATAGGGCCGAATATGTGAAAAAGGAAAAAAGGCAAAGAGAAGAACGCAAGAGACGTCTGTACTTTCCAGGGAAATATAACCGCCAGTTTTTTGTCGTTATCTGGAAAAATTTTGTGGGAAATCTGAAGGAATATTTTGTGCTTCTTACATGCAATGGGCTTGTGTTTGCTTTTGTGACGGCAGGCTTTGGCATGCAGACAGTCATGAAGGATGGGGATATGAGCTACAGGACTGGTTATCCGGCAGGGGCAGGAGAGATTCTGTTTCAGGGACTTATGGAGCTTGGCATGGTGGGGCTTCTTATGCTTGTGCTGCTGCTTTTGTATTATCTTAGGAAGAGGCTTCCTGAATACGGCGTGTTTAAGACACTGGGAATCCGTACAAAAACGATGTATTCCTGCATGGGCATGGAGCTTGGAGCCGGGGCGTTTCTTTCTCTTTTCTTGGGCGGTGTGCTGGGAGTGATACTGGTGATGCTGTTCCAACAAGGGGCGGGAGGGGAAATAAGTGGCTGGTTTTCACCCATTCTTCTTTTGAAATCAGTTCCGGTTATGCTTCTTATTTATCTGGTGACATTTTTTGTAACCCATGATTTGTTTGTGGGGCTGCGCATGGGAAGCCTGACGGATCTGCAGATGATGAAAGAGAGGATTCCTAAGCGCTTTCATGCTGTTTTCGTGGCGGCAGGTGTTTGCCTTATTGTCTCGGGACTATTGGAATACAGGAAAAATGTAAATGGAGAAAATATCGAATTTTTAATCAGATGTATTCTGGGCGTTTACCTGATGATAAGATATGGCATTGCCGGTTACATTATTCATCGAAGGAAGAAAAGAGGAGCTCTTTCAAAGCTTTTAAAACAGCATCCCTTTTATCATAAATCAAGAAGAACTGCATGGTATATTTTCGGACTCTGTGTACTTCAGATATGCATCACGGCACTTTTTGCCGTGCAGTATTTTTCAGCTTGTCTTGTGGAGGATACAAATGAGCTGTTTCCTTATGACCTGGTACTTATTGCAGATGACAAAGATGAAGCGTTTCTTAAAGAGGTTCGGGAAAAGGACGGGATAGAATTGGCAGAATATCCGATGTTCAGAGTGTCTGGAAGCCAGTCAAATCTTGCAGGAATTGCCAGTCAGAATATCGGAATTTCTGAATCCACGTATCATGCGCTTAAGAAGGCACGAGATCCTGATTACCGAAAAAAGTCGTTAGGCTTAGATGCGGACGGGGAGAAGATTTTTATCGTACACCAACAGGATAAGGGGACAGAGGCACAGCCGATTGACTATTATGATACTTATGTACCGATGGAAACTCCTGTGCTTTATACAGGACCGGTGTGTGAGGGTTACAGCCCGGATAATTTCCCGGCAGAATTTTCCCACTCTTTAGAGATAACGTCTTTTTATATACGGCAGATTGCGGGGGAAGAAATAGACAGCCTTATTGGAGTTCTTGCACAAGGAGAGAGGGAGAACCTGATCGTTTTTTCCGATGCATATTTTGAGAGGGCAAAGGATGAGTGGAAGGTAACGCACCCCATTACAGGGGAAATTCTTTCTCCTGCACAGTTTTTACTGGAAGGCATAGAGCCCAGCCAGGGTCCTACAAAGCTGGTGCTTGTAAAGGCGGAAAAAGAGGTATTAGAAGAGCTTGGGCCCCAGCTTGCAAAATTTAAAGAGCGGCACAGAGAAGAAGAAAGATACGATACAAAGGTGAGGAACAGTTATTTGAAAACGGAAGTGAAGAAACGGGTAGATGCAGAACTTAGAATGAGGAAAATTATGGCATTGCTTCTTGGGCTTTCCTTTTTTGCTGCATCAGTTCTGCTCCTTGGAATTAAAATGATGACGGAAAAGAGGATAAATGCCCGCAGAGCACAGTTTCTTAACTGTATGGGTATGAAAAAAGCAGAAAGGACAGCTCTTCTTAGAAGTGAGATTAAGGTATATTATTTTCTGACAATATTTTTGTCGGGAGGTTTAAGTGCCGGACTGGTGCAGGGGATAATACGCGCAAGGCTCTATGGGCCGGCGGATATAGAAAGCCTTCTTCATGGTCTGATTCCCTTCGTAGTCTGTGAAATGGCAGTATTCGGTGTGATTGTGTGGATACTGACGGAGTATAATATCCGTCAGATAGAGAAAACGGTATGTGAGGTGTAAGTATGGGCAGTATATTAAGGGCAGAAGAGCTGGCAAAAAGCTACAGGATCCCGAATCAGGAGGAGGACACAATTAAGGTGCTTCTGGGACTGAATTTTCAGATTGAGGAAAATGAATTTGTGGGAATTATGGGAAAGTCCGGGTGCGGGAAGACAACGCTGTTAAAGCTTCTGGGACTTATTGATCATCCCACGGGTGGAAACCTGTATTTTAAAGAAAAGCAGGTTAAGGGGCTGTGGCCGGATGAGCTGGCGGACATCCGCCGCCGGGAGATTGGATTTGTCTTTCAGGACTTCTATCTGATGGACAGTCTTACGGTGGAGGAAAATATTATGCTGCCTATGATTCTTGATAAAGCAGAGGAGAAAGCATGCTTTCAGTGTGCCAGGGAACACGCAGAGCATTTTCAGATTATGCATCTTTTAAAGAAATATCCCTATGAGTTGTCCGGCGGGGAGAGGCAGAGGACAGCGATCTGCCGGGCTCTTATCAATCAGCCGGATTTGATTCTGGCGGATGAACCTACAGGAAATCTGGATTCCAAGTCAGGGAAGATTGTTATTGAGGCATTAGACCAGATTCATCAGGAGTATAAGAAGACGATTGTTATGGTGACCCATGATCCGCAGATCGCAAGCAGCTGCAGCCGGATTCTTTTTCTTAAAGATGGACTGATTCTGGATGTACTGGAAAAGAAGGGGACAAAGGAGAGTTTTTATCAGAAAATTCTTGGCCGAATGGCGGATTTGTAGACTATAGTCTGTAATTATAAAATAATTATAAAATTAACAAACTAATTATAAATTTAACAAGGCCAATACTTAAGTTTTTCTTAAAAGTTAGTTGTATTATTATTCATATTGTGTTATTATACGTAATGTTAAATGCTTTTGTTTGTCGTTTTTGACGAAAGGAAAGCATAAATTATATCATTTGGAGGGTGAACTCTATGGGAAAAACAAAAAAGGGATTTCCGTTTGGTTTCTATGTATGCAGCTTGTCCTTTACATTTGAGAGACTTGCATACTATGCTGCTAAATGGGGACTCACAATTTTTATCGCAGCAGAAGCGATAAATGGGGGACTTGGACTTGATAAGTCTGTAGCTGCATCTATGTCGGCCAACCTGGTGGCATTTACTTATATCACGCCGATTATCGGCGGATATATTGCGGACCGCTGGGCTAGTCCCCGTCTTCTTGTTCCGCTCGGAGAGATCATGATGGGAGCCGGTTATCTTTGTGCATGGAAGGCAAATGGCCTGGGTATGCTCTGGGCGTGTGTTGCTCTTGTCGCAATCGGTACAGGTTTCTTTAAAGGGAATGTGTCTGGTATTAATGGACGTCTGTTCCCGCTTGCTGACGAGGATGAGCTGGATACAGTATTCAGCCTTCAGTACTCCTTTGTAAATATTGGTTCCTTCTGCGGAACAACATTCCTTCCGCTGCTTGCAAAGTCTGCAGGATACCGCGTTTTGTTCCTTGCCTGCGGTATTGCATTGTTTGTTGACTGCGTATGGTGGTTCTTCGGAATGAAATTTTTCGGCGATGCCGGCAAGAAGCCATTTCTTATTGATAACCGTGTGGAGGATGTCAACAAGGCTGAGAAGGATACTGCTCCGCTTACCAAACTTGAGAAGAACCGTGTAATTGCTATTTTGATTGTAACAGCATTCTCCGGTATTTTCTGGTTAATCTGGTACATGGTATACAATCCGGTATACTTCGAGTTCGGTCCTACAAGCGAGGCAGGTCTTGGCTGGGCAAACTGGAACATCGGTTCCTTTACGATGCCGACAGCATGGTTTGACTCTATGAACGGCCTGCTTTGTATCGGTCTGTGTCCAGTATTTGCAGGAATTTGGGCGAAGATGCGTCAGAGACCGCAGGGTGATATAGGTATGTTTAAGAAGACGGCACTTGGAATTATTATTCTGGGACTGACTCCGGCAACTATGGTACTTGCAGCAGTTCTTGCTGGTTCAGGCACAAAGGACCCGGTTGGTATTTGGATTATCGTACTGACAGCAGTATTTATGACAGTCGGTGAGGTTATTTTCTCACCTCTTGGTAACTCCTTTATTAATAAGTACGCTCCAAAGAAGCTTCTTGGAACACTGCTTGGTATCTGGCCGTTGGTTATTTTCTTCGCCGGAAAGGGCAATGCAGTTCTTTACAACTGGCTGTCCAAGTTTGACTTCATCAAGGCTTACGGCGGAGTTGCAATTGTAGTTATTGTCTGTGGATTGATTATGTATGTATTCTCAGGCAAAGTAGACAGAATGGTTGAAGGAGAATAGTTCTTCATTCTTACATAAGCAGGGGCTGCCGTAAATAGTCTGCTATGAAACGGCTCCCCTGTTTTTTTCATAACAGAAAGGGAAACACATGGCATTTAATTACCGCGTAAAATATGAAGAATCTGTAGAGACTCTGGAGGTTGTCTGTGAGCTGTACGATGTGGATAACAGCGATCTTACCATGAAATATGGTGCGGCAGGGCTTGGAATTATGGTGCTGGTATTTATGTTTATCTATGGAAATCCGGGCGGCGGCACTGCGGCCGGACTTCTGTTTTTTTTCATAAAATATATGACTGCATGGGCTGCTCTTGCATTTGCAGCAGTTATCATAAACCGTACGGTCTGGAGAAAGGCAGTGCGTGCAGCCGCTGTCGGTGATGCGGAGGAGATGTTTAAATATAGAAAACAAAAAAACGGAAAAGCAATTGTTTCACAGATAGATTTTTACGAGAATTGTTTTGAAAGTGTAACGAAAATAAAAAAACGTGCTTTTGATTATGAGGATGTTGTGCGTATACTGGAAACAGAACGTGGACTTGGCCTTGTCGTGAAAACAAATAAGCATACATTGGGAAGTGTGAAAGCTGTAATCGGGTTTCCAAAGGAGGCACTGATGGATGGAGATATAGAAGGGCTGAAGGAATTTTTGCTTGGGAGATGTACAAAGGTGAAAATTAAGAAACTGTAGCTTTTGGGCGCCTGTATCTGCAGGTGCTTTTCTTATGTCAAGGAATTAACAAATACGTAAAGAAAACAGTTGCAGACCTTTCGAAAAGAGACTATAATATAATAGGCATAAATTGGTTTTACTTTTAAAATATATTAGAAAATGGAGGGCTATAATATGGGCAACATGGCAACAGGAAATGCGGCCTGCAGTCGAGTAGTGGCGCTTTGCGATGCAGGAAGCTTTGTCGAAATCGGCGGTGCGGTTACGGCTAGAGCCACGGATTTCAATTTGCAGGAAAAAGCTACCCCGGCAGACGGGGTCATTACCGGTTACGGAGTGATTGACGGAAATTTGGTGTATGTATATAGTCAGGATGCTTCCGTATTAAATGGAGCGATTGGCGAGATGCATGCAAAGAAGATCGCGAATATTTATGATATGGCAATGAAGATGGGAGCGCCGGTCATCGGTCTTGTTGACTGTGCGGGACTTAGGCTTCAGGAGGCAACAGATGCGCTTGAGGCATTTGGAACCCTTTATATGAAACAATCTCTGGCATCTGGTGTGATTCCGCAGATTACGGCGGTTTTTGGGACATGCGGTGGAGGCTTGTCTGTTGTTCCTGCATTGTCTGATTTTACATTTATGGAAGAGACGAAAGCGAGACTGTTTGTAAATTCTCCCAATGCAATTCCAGGCAATGATATTTCTAGGTGCGACACCTCATCTGCAAAGTTTCAAAGCGAAAAGGCAGGGCTTGTAGATGATATTGGCGCAGAGGATGAGATTCTTGAAAATATCCGGGCACTTGTATGTATGCTCCCATGCAATAATGAGGAGAGCACGGCTTATGAGGAGTGTACAGATGATTTAAACCGTATATGCGCGGACATTGAAAACGCAGCGGAGGATACAGCTATTGCCCTTTGTCAGATTTCAGACAACGGTGTTTTCTTTGAGACAAAGAAAAATTATGCGAAGGATATGGTGACAGGCTTTATCCGTCTGAACGGCATGACGATAGGAGCTGTGGCGAACCGCTCTAAGGTATATAACGAGGACGCAGAGGTTGAGGCAGAATTTGACGGTTCCTTGTCTGCAGCAGGTGCAAAAAAGGCGGCAAAGTTTGTAGAATTCTGTGATGCGTTTAATATTCCGGTTCTGACCCTTACGAATGTATCAGGCTTCACAGCGTCAAAATGTTCAGAAAAGAGTCTTGCGAAAGCGGCGGCAAAGCTTACCTATGCGTTCGCAAATGCTACCGTTCCGAAGGTAAATGTCATCATTGGCAAAGCTTTTGGAAGTGCTTATGTGACTATGAACAGCAAGGCTCTTGGCGCCGATATGGTATATGCATGGTCCAAGTCAGAGATCGGCATGATGGAGGCGGATCTTGCAGCAAAGATTATGTATGGGGACAAGGACGCTGGCACAATTAAGGAAAAGGCGGCAGAATACCGAAACTTACAGTCAAGCCCTCTTTCTGCTGCAAGAAGAGGCTATGTGGATACAATTATTGAGCCTGCAGACACAAGAAAGTATGTTATTGGAGCATTTGAGATGCTGTTCACGAAAAAAGAAGAACGTCCTGTAAAAAAGCACGGAACAGTTTAGAGAGGTGAGGCAAAGTGAAGAGAAAATTTAGCTTATTACTCTGCCTGCTTGCATGCATCTTAAGTTTTGCCGGTTGTGCGAAAGTGGACGAGACGGTGGAATATAATGAGGCGGCTATCACGCAGACAGTAGAGTTTCTAATAGAATACTGCAACACAGTGGATGATGCGGCTCTTGAGCAGTGGGAACAGTATTCTGAGTTCATGCAGAATTATCAGATTATGACAACAGGGCTTCAGGTTACGCCGGACAGCCTTTCAGGTGCAGTTGACAGCTGGAGGGCCGGTACTGACGAGTGCGGGGCATATGTAAGCCACGGGGATTTAAGCTTTGAGGCAGATGCGGACGGCGTGGACGTGATTATGCCGGTAGAGTATGAAAAAAAGAATGCAGATATTATTTTTACCTTTGACAGAAAATCCTATCTGGAAAGTGTGACGGTTAACGCGGAGTATGGGATGGATGAAATTCTGACAAAGGCAGGGCTTAACACGCTTCTTGGAATGGGCACCGTATTTACGGTACTGATTTTTATTTCTATTATTATTTCACTGTTCGGATTTATTCCGAGGATAGAGGCGGCCTTCAAAAAGCAGCCGGAAACTTTGGCAGCGCCTGAGGTTGTTGAGGCGGCAGCGCCTGAAATCCTTCCGGAGACCGATGATCTGGAATTAATCGCAGTTATTTCTGCAGCAGTTGCCGCTTATGAAGGTACAAGTACAGACGGATTTGTTGTGCGCAGCATCAGACGCCGCCCGTCAAATAAATGGAAAGCATAACTTATAATGTAGGAGGATATGAGAAGATGAAAAATTATACGATTACAGTAAATGGAAATGTATATGATGTAACAGTAGAAGAGACGGGCGCAGGAAGCGCTCCGGCAGCGCCGAGAGCTACGGCACCGAAAGCAGCGCCAAAGGCGGCACCGGCAGCACCGGCGGCAGCAAAAGGGGCAGGCTCCATACAGGTAAAAGCAGGAGCAGCCGGAAAGGTATTTAAGATCGAGGCCAGCGTAGGACAGAGCGTAAAGAAGGGCGATACGGTTGTAATTATTGAGGCAATGAAGATGGAGATTCCAGTTGTGGCGCCAGAGGATGGAACGGTTGCAAGCATCGATGCAGCTGTTGGCGATGCAATCGAATCCGGAGCAGTCTTAGCGACATTAAATTAAAACTGTTCCCTATACATTTACGACTGGAGGTTAAGAAATGGAATATATAACAACAACATTAGGAAACCTCGTGCAGCAGACAGCTTTTTTCAGTCTCACCTGGGGCAATCTGATTATGATTGCCGTGGCATGTTTTTTCCTGTTTTTAGCAATTAGATTTGGATTCGAACCTCTGCTTCTTGTACCGATTGCGTTTGGTATGCTGCTTGTTAATATCTATCCGGATATTATGATGCATATCGAGGATTCTGCGAATGGAGCAGGCGGCCTGCTTTACTATTTCTATCTGCTTGACGAGTGGGCGATCCTGCCGTCGCTTATTTTCCTCGGCGTCGGCGCAATGACAGATTTCGGACCGCTTATTGCCAACCCTAAGAGCTTTCTTCTTGGTGCGGCGGCACAATTTGGTATTTTTATGGCGTATCTCGGAGCGATGGCAATGGGCTTTTCCGATAAAGCAGCAGCAGCGATTTCTATTATCGGAGGAGCGGACGGACCGACTTCTATCTTCCTTGCAGGAAAGCTTCAGCAGACGGCGATTCTGGGCCCGATTGCAGTGGCGGCATATTCCTATATGTCACTGGTGCCGATTATCCAGCCGCCGATCATGAAGCTTCTCACAACGGAGAAGGAGCGGAAGATTAAGATGGAACAGCTAAGACCGGTGTCAAAGCTTGAACGAATTTTGTTCCCGATTATTGTTACGATTGTGGTATGTACAATTCTTCCTACCACAGCCCCTCTTGTAGGTATGCTGATGCTTGGAAATCTGTTCAGGGAATCGGGCGTAGTAAGGCAGCTTGTGGATACGGCGTCCAATGCGCTGATGTATATTGTCGTTATACTGCTGGGAACTTCTGTAGGAGCGACTACCAGTGCGGAGGCATTCCTTAACTGGGATACGATTAAGATTGTAATTCTTGGTCTGGTTGCATTTGCATTCGGCACGGCTGCAGGCGTGCTTTTCGGAAAGATTATGTGCGCTGCTACTCACGGCAAGGTAAATCCGCTGATTGGTTCCGCCGGAGTATCCGCAGTTCCTATGGCAGCCCGTGTATCCCAGAAGGTGGGAGCTGAGGCAGACCCGACAAACTTCCTTCTGATGCATGCCATGGGCCCGAATGTGGCAGGAGTTATCGGCACAGCAGTTGCAGCCGGAACCTTTATGGCGATTTTCGGAGTGATGTAATAACAGCAGGTAAGCTTTTAATCCTATAAGAATAATGGAGGAATGAATAATGGCAGAAATCGAAAAGAAACCAATTAAAATAACAGAAACCGTCCTGCGTGATGCGCATCAGTCCCTGATTGCCACACGTATGACTACAGAGCAGATGCTCCCCATTGTAGAAAAGATGGACAAAGTAGGCTATCACTCAGTAGAGTGCTGGGGCGGCGCTACTTTTGACGCATCCTTACGTTTTCTGAAAGAAGACCCATGGGAGAGACTAAGGAGGTTCCGTGACGGCTTTAAGAACACGAAGCTTCAGATGTTGTTCCGCGGACAAAATATTTTGGGATACCGTCCGTATGCTGACGATGTGGTGGAATATTTTGTGCAAAAGTCTGTATCAAACGGAATTGATATTATCCGCATTTTTGACTGCTTAAATGATCTCAGAAATTTACAGACAGCAGTTACGGCCGCCAACAAGGAAAAGGGAGAGGCTCAGGTTGCTCTTTCCTATACTCTTGGAGACGCTTATACGTTAGAATATTGGGTTGACGTGGCAAAGAAGATTGAGGATATGGGTGCAAATTCCATCTGCATTAAGGATATGGCGGGGCTTCTTGTACCTTACCGGGCGACAGAGCTTGTGGAGGCACTTAAGGATGCGGTAAGCCTTCCGATCCAGCTTCATACACACTATACGTCAGGCGTTGCTTCCATGACCTATCTGAAGGCTGTTGAGGCGGGCGTTGACGTCATTGATACTGCAATGTCTCCATTTGCACTCGGAACATCCCAGCCGGCGACAGAGGTTATGGTTGAGACATTTAAGGGTACGCCATATGATACAGGCTTTGACCAGAATCTTCTTTCCGAGATTGCTGATTATTTCCGTCCGATTCGTGACGAAGCGTTAGAGAGCGGACTTTTAAACCCGAAGAATATGGGCGTTAATATTAAGACGCTTCTTTACCAGGTGCCAGGCGGCATGCTTTCCAACCTGACTTCACAGCTTAAGGAACAGGGTGCGGAGGATAAGTTCTACGATGTGCTTGAGGAAGTGCCGAGAGTAAGAAAGGATTTGGGCGAGCCGCCGCTTGTAACACCGTCCTCACAGATTGTCGGGACACAGGCTGTATTTAATGTTTTGATGGGTGAACGCTACAAGATGGCTACGAAAGAAACCAAGGATATCTTAAGTGGAAAATACGGAGAGACTGTAAAGCCCTTTGACGAGGATGTTAAGAAGAAGGTTCTCGGTGAGAATCCGGAGGTTATTACCTGCCGTCCGGCGGATCTGATTCCAGATGAGCTGGATACATTAAGAAATGAGTGTGCACAGTGGATGACGCAGGATGAGGATGTACTTTCTTACGCATTGTTCCCACAGGTAGCAACAGATTTCTTTAAGTACCGGGAAGCACAGAATACAAAGATAGATCAGACAATGGCAGATACGAAGAACGGGAGTTATCCGGTATAAAAAAGAGGGAGCACTTTTTAGTGCTCCTGAATTTATTTATGAATTCATTATAATAGTTGACGTAAGGCATTAAGGTTGCTTTTTTTTATATTTGTGATAAAATGATTACTGTTCAAGAATGAAACAAAAGGCTGGGTTATAAAAAACATGGGAACGAAAAATGAATTACTGAAAAAGCTTGAGAATGGTTATAAGAAATTCAGTAAAGGCCAGAAAAAGCTGGCTGATTTTATTCGGGGAAATTATGATAAGGCCGCCTTTCTCACGGCAGCGAAGATGGGCGAGGAAGTGGGGGTCAGCGAATCTACGGTTGTACGGTTTGCGATGGCTCTTGGCTATGAAGGCTATCCTGAATTTCAAAAGGCGCTTGGAGAGCTGATACGCACAAAGCTTAATTCTATTCAGCGGATGGAGGTAACTTACGGAAGAATCAGTCAGGGTGAGATTCTTTCTACGGTGCTCCAGTCGGATATTGATAAAATTAAGCTTACAATGAACGGGATTGATCATGAAGCTTTTGAGATGGCAGTGGATACACTTCTTATGGCAAAGAAGATTTATGTCATAGGTATAAGGAGCTGCGCACCTCTTGCAAGCTTTTTATCTTTTTATCTGAACCTGATCTGTGAAAATGTTGTGGCTGTTCACACGAACAGCTCCAGTGAGACATTTGAGCAGCTTATTAGAATTGGAGAAGAGGATGTTATTATAGGCATCAGCTTCCCGCGGTATTCCATGCGGACTCTTAAGGCGCTGGAATTTGCCAGCAACAGGAAGGCGAAGGTGATTACCCTTACAGACAGTATCCATTCACCCATGACGCTTTATTCCTCCTGCAATCTGATTGCCAGAAGTGATATGGCATCTATTGTGGACTCTCTTGTGGCGCCCTTAAGTGTGGTAAATGCTCTTGTGGTAGCCCTTTGTATGAAGAAGCAGGAGGAGGTTATCAGTACCCTTGAAATGCTGGAGGATATCTGGGACGAATATCAGGTGTACAGTAAGGACGAACTGAATATGATTGGGGATTCTGTGGAGATGTCAGATATTCCGCCAAAGACAGAGGAAGAGCTATGAGCAGGGTTTTGATTATCGGAGGAGGCGCGGCCGGAATGTTTGCAGCCATATGGGCGGCGAGGAACGGGCACAGCGTCTCTTTGTATGAAAAAAATGAGAAGGCCGGAAAGAAATTATTTATTACGGGAAAAGGCAGATGTAATCTTACAAATGCCTGTGATATGGACACCTTGTTTTCTTCAGTGGTAAGTAACAGCCGGTTTTTGTACAGCAGTTTTTATGGATTCACAAATCAAGATTTAATAGAATTTTTTGAAAATATCGGGGTGCCGACAAAAACAGAACGGGGAGGCCGGGTATTTCCAGCATCGGATCATTCCTCGGATGTCATAAAAGGTCTTCTAGGTGAGATGGAGAGACTTAAGGTAAAGGTACACTTTCGTGCAAAAGTGAGAGAGATTGAAACGCGGGACGGTGCATTTTACCGGCTTATGCTTTCTGATGGAAGAGAAGTAATGGGGGAAGCGTGTATTGTGGCCACAGGCGGACTTTCCTACAAAACTACAGGCTCTACAGGAGACGGCCTGCAATTTGCGAAGGAGATGGGGCATAAGGTTACGCCCTGCCTGCCTTCTCTTGTACCTATTGAGGTGAAGGAACCTTGGATTCAGGAGCTCATGGGACTCTCCCTCAAAAATGTGAAGGCGGCGGTTTTTGACGGAAACAAAAGGCTCTATGAGGATTTCGGAGAAATGCTTTTTACTCATTACGGTGTAAGCGGTCCCTTGATATTAAGCGCCAGCAGCTATATTGGAAAAAAGCTTTTAAAAAAAGCACAGGCAGGGGAGACGCTTCGGATTGAGATTGATTTAAAGCCTGCTCTTGACATAGAGGCCCTTGACAGGCGGGTGCTCCGGGATTTTGATGAAAATCAGAACAGGCAGTTTAAAAATGCACTGGGGAAATTATTTCCGTCGAAGCTGATTCCGGTTATGATAGAATTAAGCGGCATTCTGCCGGAGAAAAAGATAAATGTGATTTCTAAAGAGGAAAGGGCACAGCTTGTAAGACTTATCAAGCATTTTCCTCTGACACTTACAAAGCTTCGGGATTATGATGAAGCAATCATCACAAAAGGCGGCGTAAACACAAAGGAAATCGACCCGGGGACAATGGAGTCTAAGCTTGTAAAGGGTGTTTATTTTGTAGGAGAGGTACTAGATTTAGACGGACTGACAGGGGGTTTTAACCTGCAGATCGCATGGTCTACAGCCTTTGCGGCAGGAAATAATATTGCCCATAAAGATAAGGAAACAAAAGAGGCAGGAAAATAGCACAAGGAGGAACAAAATTATGGGATATAATGTGGCAATTGACGGACCGGCAGGTGCGGGGAAGAGCACTATTGCAAAGCTTCTTGCAAAGGAGAAGGGATATATTTATGTAGATACGGGTGCATTATACAGGGGACTTGCCATTCATTTTTTAGATAGGAGTATTAATGCACAGGATATAGGGGCAGTTATAGAGGCAGTAAAGGAAGCAGATGTAAAGATAAAATATGAGGATGGAGCGCAGCAGGTTTATTTAAATGGAAGAAATATTACGGAAAGGCTTCGCGGCGAGGAAGTGGGACGCATGGCATCTGCAACAGCAAAGATTCCTGAAGTAAGGGATAAGCTTCTTATGCTTCAGAGAAATCTGGCGGCGGAGCAGGATGTGGTGATGGATGGACGAGATATCGGAACCTGCGTGCTCCCGGATGCGGAAGTAAAGATCTTTCTTACCGCCAGTGTTAAGACTCGGGCAAGGCGCAGATATGAGGAGCTTACCGGGAAGGGGGAAAGCTGTGATCTTGAAACCATTGAGGAGGATATAAAGAAAAGGGATGAACAGGATATGACGAGAAAAACGGCTCCTCTTAAAAAGGCGGAAGACGCATATCTTGTGGACAGCTCAGATATGACTGTTGAAGAGGTAGTCAGGACAATTGCAGCTTTGTGTAAATCATAAGCGCTGTTTTTTCGAGTCTGTGTCTAAGCAGATGACAACAAAGAGGAGAGATAATGAAGGTTCAATTAGCAAAAACTGCCGGATTCTGTTTTGGGGTAAAGAGGGCGGTAGATACCGTATATGAGCAGGTCAAAAAGCATAAGGGAAAAAGAATCTATACCTTTGGGCCTATTATCCATAATGAAGAGGTTATTAAGGATATAGAAAGGCATGGAGTAACAGTCTTAAATTCCATTAAGGAATTAGAAGAGCTTAGGGAAGGTATTGTTATCATCCGTTCACACGGAGTTGCGAAAAGCATCTGTGATATACTGGAAAGTAATGGAATTTCGTATGTGGACGCCACCTGTCCTTTTGTCAAAAAAATACATCATATTGTACAGGAGGAAAGTAGTAAGGGATCTCATATTATAATCATCGGAAACAGCTCCCACCCAGAGGTTGAGGGCATAAGAGGATGGGCCGGGAATAACGTGACAGTCCTTCAAAATGAGGAGGAAGCAAAGAACTTTAAAATCGAGAATGAAAATCAAAAAGTATGTATCGTCTCCCAAACGACATTTAATTACAATAAATTCAAAGATTTAGTTGAAATTATCTCGGAAAAGAGGTATGATATAATTGTTTTAAATACGATTTGCAATGCAACGAAGGAACGACAGGAGGAGGCACGGCGTATTGCAAAGCGGGCAGGAGCTATGATTGTTATCGGTGACAGGAGGAGTTCCAATACCCAGAAGCTATTTGAAATCTGCAGAAATGCATGTGCGGATACGTACTATATACAGACACTTGACGATTTGGATATGAATCAATTAAGGTCCGTGGAAACAGTAGGTATTACAGCAGGGGCATCCACGCCCAAGAATATAATTGAGGAGGTTCAAAACAATGTCAGAATTAACTTTTGAACAGATGTTAGACGAGTCTTTTAAGACAATAAGAAACGGAGAAGTTGTAGACGGTACTGTAATTGATGTGAAACCGGATGAGATTGTTTTAAATATAGGGTACAAAGCAGACGGTATCATCTCAAGAAGCGAGTATACGAATGATTCCGGGGCTGACCTTACGAAAGCGGTTTCCGTAGGGGATGCCATGACAGCAAAAGTCTTAAAGGTGAATGACGGAGAAGGTCAGGTGCTGTTGACTTATAAGAGGCTGGCGGCTGAGAAGGGCAATGAGAGACTTCGGGAGGCGTATGAGAACCATGAGGTTCTTAAGGCTCCGGTAGCCCAGATTCTTGGTGGAGGCTTAAGTGTGGTCATTGAGGAGGCCAGAGTATTTATACCGGCAAGCCTTGTATCTGATACTTATGAGAAGGATTTAAGTAAATATCAGGATCAGGAGATAGAGTTTGTTATCAGCGAATTTAATCCGAGAAGAAACCGTGTAATTGGTGACAGAAGACAACTTCTTGTTGCAGAAAGGGCAGAGAAGCAAAGAGAGTTGTTTGAGAGGCTGAATGTGGGTGATGCTGTGGAAGGCGTTGTAAAGAACGTGACAGATTTTGGTGCATTCGTTGACCTCGGCGGCGTAGACGGACTGCTTCACATATCCGAAATGTCCTGGGGCCGTGTGGAGAATCCAAAGAAGGTATTTAAGGTCGGCGATACGCTAAAGGTGCTTGTGAAGGATATTCACGATACAAAGATCGCATTAAGTCTTAAGTTCCCAGAGACAAATCCGTGGGCGAATGCTTCAGAGGACTATGCAGTAGGAAAAGAGATAACGGGAAAAGTTGCAAGGATGACAGATTTCGGTGCGTTTATTGAACTTGCTCCGGGTGTTGATGCACTTCTTCACGTATCACAGATTTCCAGAGCGCATGTGGATAAGCCATCTGATGTGTTATCCGTAGGACAGGAGATTACAGCAAAGATTGTTGATTTGAACGAATCAGAAAAGAAGATCAGTCTCAGCATGAAGGTACTTGAGACAGCTTCTGAGGAGAGTGTGGAAGAAAGTGCACAGGAAGAAGAATAGTCTTAAATTTGTTCAGACGAATAGATGGATAGATAAAAGATAGAGGCATATCCGCCTCTATCTTTTATGTGTTAAAAAATCATCAAGATGTTTCCCGAAATATACAAGGAATTGTTCCGGTTTACTGGATAAAAGGGGCATTTTCCTGTATAGTTATATAAGATAAAAGGAAGGAAGGATAAAGGGATGGCATTGTTAACATTTAAGGGTGGAGTCCACCCGGATGACGGCAAGAGTCTTTCTAAAGACAAGGCGATTGTCGAAGTGAAACCAAAGGGCGACCTGGTATATCCGGTTTCCCAGCATATCGGCGCACCTGCCAGTCCGGTTGTGGCAGTTGGAGACCGTGTACTTAAGGGACAGAAGATTGCGGAAGCCGGCGGCTTTGTCTCGGCACCGATCTACGCGTCTGTGTCTGGAACCGTAAAGGCGATTGAGCCCCGTTTTAACCCTACTGGGTCCAAAGTAAACAGCATTGTAATCGAAAATGACGGGGAATATGAAGAGGTAGAATATAAAGCGGTCAAGCCTCTTGAGGAGATGACAAAGGAAGAAATCTTAAATGCAATCGGCGAGGCCGGCATTGTAGGTATGGGAGGCGCAGGTTTCCCAACGAGAGTGAAGCTGTCTCCTAAGGAGCCGGATAAAATTGAGTATATTATTGTGAACTGTGCAGAGTGTGAGCCATATATTACGGCAGATTACCGCCGTATGATGGAAAGTCCGGAAGAGATTATGGGCGGCATGCGCGTGGTACTTAAGCTTTTTGATCATGCAAAGGGAATTTTCGGCGTGGAGGATAATAAGCCGGATTGCATCGCAAAGCTTAAGGAACTTACAAAGGATGAGCCGCGTATGGAGGTGCTTGCTCTTAAGACAAAGTATCCCCAGGGCGGCGAGCGTCAGCTTATATATGCTACAACAGGAAGAGCCATTAACTCTGCTATGCTTCCGGCGGATGCAGGCTGCGTGGTGAATAACGTTGAGACTATGATTACTATCAACCGTGCGGTTACACAAGGAAAGCCTTCTATGGAGCGTGTGGTAACAGTAAGCGGGAATGCAGTAAACGAGCCGGGGAACTTTAAGGTTCCTTTTGGATTAAATCAGGCGGAGCTTGTAGAAGCGGCAGGCGGGTTTAAAACGGAACCTGAGAAGATTATTTCCGGCGGTCCTATGATGGGATTTTCTATGTTTACACTGGATGTCCCAGTAACAAAAACGTCTTCTTCTATTCTTGGATTTACGAAGGATGAGGTGGCGGAGTATGAGCCTACGGCATGCATCAACTGCGGACGATGCGTGGACGCCTGTCCCAGCCGTCTGATACCGTCGAGGCTTGCAGACTATGCAGAGCATCATGACGAGGAAACCTTTACAAAGCATGAGGGATTAGAATGTATGGAATGTGGCTCCTGCAGCTTTGTATGTCCGGCGAAACGGCCGCTTAAGCAGGCGATTGGATCTATGAGAAAAATTGCGCTTGCAAATCGAAAGAAAAAGTAAGGAAGAGGTGAATAGTGTTGAGTGAGATTAAGTTAAAAATGTCGTCTTCACCACATATACGCTCGAAGACTACCTCCGCAAATATTATGCTTATGGTAACCATAGCGCTTTTGCCGGCGGCAGCCTTCGGTGTATATAATTTTAAGCTTCCGGCGCTAGTGATGCTGATCAGTACAACAGTGTCGGCGGTGCTGACAGAATATATTTATCAGAAGCTGATGCATAAAAAGATTACTGTAAATGATTTCAGTGCAGTTGTGACAGGCCTTCTCTTAGGTCTTAATATGCCGGCAAACGCGCCGTGGTGGATGGGTGCACTTGGAAGTGTATTTGGTATTTTAGTTGTAAAACAGCTGTTCGGAGGATTGGGACAGAATTTCATGAATCCGGCTCTTGGAGCAAGATGTTTTCTTCTGATTTCCTTTACAGGACAGATGACTACCTTTATTTATGATGGTGTGTCAGGACCTACACCCCTTGCGCTTCTAAAGAGCGGAGAATCTGTGGATACGATGGGCATGCTTATAGGTACAATTCCGGGTACCATTGGCGAGACGTCCGTATTTGCAATTATAATTGGGGCAATCTTCCTGATTCTTATGGGAGTGATTGATCTTCGGATTCCAGGTACATATATTGTGACTTTTGCTGTATTTGTGGGTATTTTCGGTCATCTAAAGAATCCGGACATCGGATTTTTTGATCCCCAGTATATTACGGCTCATCTGTGCGGCGGCGGAATTATGCTGGGAGCCTGGTTTATGGCAACAGACTATGTAACTTCCCCTATTACTAAGACAGGGCAGCTTGTGTACGGTGCGCTCCTTGGGATCCTGACCGGACTTTTCCGTCTGTTTGGAGGTTCTGCAGAAGGCGTCAGCTATGCTATTATTATCAGTAACCTGTTAGTTCCATTGATCGAAAGGGTTACACTCCCGAAACCATTTGGTAAAGGAGGCGAGAAATAATGAATAAAATTATAAAAAATACAATCATTCTTACAATCATCACTCTTGTAGCCGGAATCGGGCTTGGACTTGTGTATGAGATTACAAAGGAGCCGATTGCACAGACCCAGGAGGCAGCAAAGAAAAAAGCGTGGCAGGAAGTGTTTCCTGAAGCAGATATTAACAGCTTTGAGGCCGTCAAGGTAGATGAAAAGGCTGCAAAGCAGGTTATCAGTGAGCTTGGAATTAAGGGCTCTATTGACGAGGTGTGTAAGGTGGGTGAGGACGGATATGTTATCACCACGACGGATAAGGAAGGGTATGGCGGCGATATCCAGATTACAGTGGGAATTACTGCGGACGGTACGGTAAATGGAGTATCTATTCTTTCTATCAATGAGACAGCAGGCCTTGGCATGAGAGCTAAGGAGCCGGCCTTTTATGAGCAGTATCAGGGAAAACAGGCGGAAAGATTCATTGTTTCCAAGGACGGTGGAGCAGGAGAACCGATTGATGCTTTAAGCGGCGCAACAATCACATCAAGGGCGGTAACCGGAGCAGTGAATGCGGCTCTTGGTTATTTCCAGAATGTATTTATGTAAAGGGAGGTAGTTAAGATGAATGGATGTACTGAAAGAGTATACAATGGTCTGATTAAAGAGAATCCTACCTTCGTTTTGATGTTAGGTATGTGTCCGACCCTGGCGGTAACAACATCCGCCATAAACGGTGTAGGTATGGGCCTTTCTACGACAGTGGTGCTCGTGCTTTCCAATATGTTGATTTCTATGCTTCGAAAGATTATTCCGGATTCTGTCAGAATGCCGGCGTTTATTGTAGTCGTGGCATCCTTTGTAACAATTGTACAGTTTCTCCTAGAGGGCTTTGTGCCGAGTCTTTACGCGTCACTGGGTCTTTACATCCCTCTAATTGTTGTAAACTGTATCATTCTCGGCCGCGCCGAGAGCTATGCGTCAAAAAATCCGGTAGTATTATCCATCTTTGACGGAATCGGAATGGGACTTGGATTTACTGTGGGTCTTACTGCAATCGGACTTGTACGTGAGCTTATCGGCTCCGGAAAGGTGTTTGATTACCAGCTTCTTCCTCTTGCAGATATGAGTACGGGGCAGGCAGGATATGTGCCAGTAACTATATTTATTCTTGCACCGGGAGCTTTCCTTGTGCTTGCTGGACTTACGGCGCTGCAGAACAAGATGAAGATTAATGCGGCGAAGAAGGGCAAAAAGGTAATAGAGGCAGCCGGCTGCGGCGAGGGATGTGCTTCCTGCGCAGGCTGCAGCAAAACAGTTTTCCCGACAGGGAATGAGAAGGAATAGGAGGGGTACATAGATGAAGGAATTATTGATTATCGCCATAGGTTCAGCGATTGTAAATAACGTTGTACTCAGCCAGTTTTTGGGAATTTGTCCGTTCCTTGGCGTTTCTAAAAAGGTAGAGACAGCTTCTGGTATGGGCGGAGCGGTTATTTTCGTTATTACGATTGCATCGTTTATTACGAGCTTGATTTATAAGTTTATACTGGTGCCGCTTAACATTTCCTATCTGCAGACGATTGTATTTATTCTTGTTATCGCTGCGCTGGTACAGTTTGTAGAAATGTTTCTTAAAAAGGCTATGCCTTCTCTTTATAATGCGCTTGGCGTTTATCTGCCGCTCATTACGACAAACTGTGCGGTGCTTGGTGTAGCGCTTACAAATGTGCAGAAGGATTATGGAATTCTTACTGGTGTTGTAAATGGTATTGGTACTTCCTTGGGCTTTGCCATTGCGATTATTATTATGGCAGGTATCAGGGAAAAAATTGAGTACAATGATATTTCGGAGTCCTTTCAGGGAACGCCTATTGTATTAATTACAGCGGCGCTTATGTCGATTGCGTTCTTTGGATTCTCCGGGCTTATATAGGAGGGAGCAGACGATGAGTATAACAGGTATTTTGATTGCTGCGTTGGTTGTGGGCGGCACCGGATTATTCATTGGTGTGTTCCTTGGGGCAGCGGGAAAGAAATTTGCAGTAGAGGTTGACGAGAGGGAAGAAGCGATTTTAGGAGTTCTTCCTGGAAATAACTGCGGCGGCTGCGGTTATGCAGGATGTTCCGGCCTGGCGGCGGCAATTGTAAAAGGCGAGGCAGAAATCGGCGGCTGTCCGGTAGGAGGTACGCCGGTGGCTGAAAAGATCGGCGCCATTATGGGCGTAGAGGCAGGAGCCGCAGAGCGCCAGGTGGCATTCGTAAAATGTGCAGGAACCTGCGGGAAGGCCGGACAGGATTATGAATATCACGGCCTCGGCGACTGTGTAATGGTAAACATGATGCAGAACGGCGGACCAAAGTCCTGTAATTATGGATGTCTCGGCGAGGGAACCTGTGTGAAGGCTTGTCCTTTTGATGCCATTCATATTGTGGACGGTGCTGCGGTCGTGGACAAGGAAGAATGTAAGGCCTGTGGAAAGTGTATTGCCGCATGTCCGAAGAAGTTGATTGAGCTTGTGCCTTATTCCCAGAAGCATCTTGTACAGTGCAGCTCTAAGGATAAGGGTAAGGATGTCATGAAGGCATGCTCTGTGGGATGCATCGGCTGTAAAATGTGTGAGAAGGTATGTGAGTTTGATGCAGTGAAGGTACTTGATAATATCGCACACATTGATCCTGCAAAATGTACACACTGTGGTAAGTGTGCCGAGAAATGTCCGAAGAAGATCATTTTGTAAGGAAGAGATGGAAAAAAGACGAAACTTAAGGCAGATATTCTCTGATGCATGGAGACTGCTGTTAAAGGATATAAAGTCTGCAAAATGGGCGGTGGTGTTAATTGCCGTCTATTTTGTGTTTGGAAAATGGCTGTTTGGGAGTCTGTGTCCGATGGTAATGATTACTGGATTTCCATGTCCGGGGTGCGGACTTACACGGGCCGGCCTGGCATTTTTTAAACTGGATTTTTATAATGCATGGGTGATTCATCCATTTATTTTTCCTATTGTTCTGCTTGTTTTTTTGTTCTGTTTTAACCGTTATATTTTACTTAAGAAGGAAATGTCAAGGTTAAAATGGTGTGGCGTATTTGTATTATGTGCTATGATATTTTTCTATATATGGAGAATGTTTTGGTATTTTCCGGGAGAGCCGCCTATGAGCTACTACAGGTATAATCTGCTTAAGACTCTGCTAAACTTGCAATAGGCAGAATAACGTGATAAAATAAGAATAATTGCAGTGATAAAGAACAAGGAGGAAATCACATATGGAAAACAATTTTGATAATATGCCAGACAGCCAGGATGCACAGACAGGCGGGCAGGAAATACAGGAGACTACAGATACAGGCCTGAATACGGAAGGCATCGGGCAGGATTCTTTTCTAAGTGCCGGTACGGATTCGGGACAGCTTACGTCCTCTGCCGGCAGTGCCAGTGAGGATTCAGGAAAGTTTACAGATCCAAATGCCAGTGTTGATTTAGGACAATATACAGCTTCAAATACCGGATATGGCCAGGGGTATGACAGTACAGGTAACTATCAGCAGGGCCAAAATTATGGCAGTACAGGTAATTATCAGCAGAATCAGAGCTATGGCAATACAAATTACCAAAAGCAGTATCAAAGCTGCGGTAACATGAATTACCAAAAGCAGTATCAGGATAATTATAATTACAATGTGGGAAGCAATACCGGCTATAGTCAGAACTATACTGACGGCATGGATACAGCGCCTATGTCAATGGGGGAATGGGTCATAACACTACTTATTATGGGAATTCCATGTCTGAATATTATATTCTGTTGCGTATGGGCATTTGGGAAAACCGGAAATGTCAACAGAAGAAACTTCTGCCGTGCAGAATTGATATTTATCGGAATTGCCCTTGCATTAAGTATTATTTTCGGAATTATCATGGCTGTTGCCGGATTTGGCGCAAACAGATACTATTATTATTAATAATTAAGAAGCTACAGCCTGTACATGAAGAAAGGGATCATGTACAGGCTGCTTTTTACGCTGCAGCCTGGCACAGCATCAGTTATTTTAAAAAATTGTCAGAATAATGCAGAACCTCATCATTTGTTATAAATATGGCATCCACATTGTCAAGCTGGTTCACAAGCTTCATACCTTTTTCATATCCCAAAAGATAACAGACGGTACTTAAAGCGTCAGCAGTAAGAGATGAGTCGGTGATGATAGTGACACTGTATAAATTATTTTCACACGGAAACCCGGTATGCGGGTTTAGGACATGGTGATAGATTTTTCCGTCTATTTCAAAATAACGCTGATAAATTCCGGTAGTCACAACAGACTGGTTTTCTATTTTTACAGAAGTTATGGGGTTCCCGGTTTCATCAAAGGGCTTTTGTATTCCGATATTATACTTGGAGCCGTCTGTTTTCGTGCCAAGTACAAGAATATTTCCTCCCAAATCAATAACGGCATGTTTTACATCGTTTTCCTTAAGATAATCTCTGATGCGGTCCGCAATATATCCTTTTGCGATTGCTCCTACATCAATCAATGTGTAAGGATCCAAAAGACGGACCGTGTTTTCTTCTATAATAATATTCTTATAGCCTATATGAGATACGGCTGATGCCGCAGTCTCTGGCGCAGGTACGGCGGGGGTCTCTGCTTTAAAATCCCAGATATTTGATACAGAGCCTACGGTAATGTCAAAGAGTCCGTTTGACAGATCACCATAATAAATTCCTTTTTTCAACAATGTCAAAGTGTCCTGGGAGACCTCCACAGGAGCTCCAGCGGCAGTATTGATGCGGTAGATATCGCTTTCCTCTGAAGTCTTGGAAAAAAGAGTATCATAATACTTACACAGCTTTTTCACTCCGTCTATGACCTCAGGCTCTGCCGGGTCTAAAATCTGAACACGTATGACTGTATCAAAGAGAGTATCAGAATAAGTCAGCTCCCTCTCCCCTGGAAGTTTCAGACAGCCGGAAAGAAGCATGGCTGCGGCACATAAAAGTGCAATTCGTTTTTTGTGTCTCATAAAGCACCTCGAAAATTAGTAAGTATTGCTGTTATTTTTTTATTATAGCATAAAAAGTAAGATATGCAATCGAACATGTGATTGCACGAGAGAAATTGTTGTGTTAAAATAAAAGACAGAGAGGTAGATGAATATGAATACAGGAATAAAGAAGAATGATATACTATTAATTTTTATTGTTCTTGCAGTGGCAGGGCTGGCCTATTTTCTGCACAGTGTAATTGGGGCAGGCGGGGCAGGCTCGGTTACTGTGAAGGTGAACGGTGTAATTGAAGGTGTTTACAACCTCGGCGAGGATCAGGAGATTGTCATTAATGAAGGAACAAATTATCTTGTCATCAAGAATGGAAAGGCGGATATGACGAAGGCAGACTGTCCAGATAAGCTGTGTGTAAATCAGAAGGCAGTTTCCAAAAAGCATGAAAGCATTATCTGTCTTCCCAATAAGGTGATTGTAGAAGTAAACAGTGGTGAAAAAGGTGAGTATGATGCTGTGGCGAACTAGGACTGCTTTCCTTGGAGTGTTTACTGCTTTGGCACTTATATTCAGCTATGTAGAGACATTGATTCCCATTTCTCTGGGGATTCCTGGAGCGAAACTTGGGCTTGCCAATCTGGTTATAGTGACAGCGCTGTATAAGATGAGGCTTCAGGAGGTGTATGTCCTTTCTGTTGTGAGGGTTGTCCTTTCTGGACTGATTTTTGGGAATTATATTAGTATTTTATACAGTCTTGCAGGTGGACTTTTAAGTCTCACTGTTATGGCAGCTCTTAAGAAGGGTGACAGATTCAGCGTGACAGGCATCAGTGTGGCGGGAGGAGTATTTCACAATATTGGGCAGCTTCTTATTGCAATGTTTATTGTTGAGACCTTCAGCATATCCTATTATATTCCTGGGCTTCTCGCGGCGGGGACAGTTACCGGGCTTATGATTGGAATCCTTTCTGGACAGATGTTAAAAAGACTTGTAAATATACAGTTTTAGGAGGAGTTATGATATCTTATATAAGAGGTGAACTGGCAGCCTTTGAGGAGGATAAGGTGATTGTAGATGTGGGGGGCGTTGGGTTTGGCGTTTTCATGTCCGCTCAGTCTATGAGCCTTCTTCCTCAGGCAGGGCAGGAGGTGAGGCTTTATACCTATCTGAATGTAAAAGAGGATGCAATGCAGCTTTTTGGATTTCTTACGAGAGATGATCTGCATGTGTTTAAGCTTCTAATCGGTGTAAGCGGAATCGGCCCTAAGGGTGGACAGTCTATTTTATCTGTGCTTTCACCGGACGATTTGCGCTTTGCAGTAATGTCTGGGGATGTGAAAGCTATCTGTGCGGCTCCAGGTATCGGAAAAAAGACAGCGGAGAAGCTGATTGTGGAGCTTAGGGACAAGTTGAGTATTGAGGATGCACTTTTGCATGCTGTATCGGATAGAGAGAGCGATGTTAAAGGCACAGCTTCACCTGCCAGCGGGGTGCAAAGTGAGGCGGTTCAGGCACTAACTGCCCTAGGATATGGAAGCACAGAAGCATTAAAGGCAGTTAAGAAGGTTGAGATTACAGAAGATGCAGATGTTGAGACAGTATTAAAGCAGGCACTTAAATTTATGACGTTTTAGCCTGATTTGAGGGGGAGCTATGGCAAGAAGAATTATTACAACAGAGAATCTGGAAGAGGATATAAAAATAGAAGGGTCCCTCCGCCCGCAGCTTCTTGATGATTATGTGGGGCAGGAAAAGGCGAAGGAGACATTGAAGATTTTTATCAGGGCTGCGAAGGAACGGGGAGAGGCGTTAGATCACGTACTTTTCTATGGTCCTCCAGGGCTTGGAAAGACTACTCTTGCGGGCATTATTGCCAATGAGATGCAGGTTCATATTAAGACAACCTCAGGCCCGGCTATTGAAAAACCAGGGGAGATGGCCGCCATACTGAATAACTTACAGGAAGGGGACGTTCTTTTTGTGGATGAGATTCACAGACTGAATCGTCAGGTGGAGGAGGTTTTATATCCGGCCATGGAAGACTATGCGATTGATATTATGATTGGGAAGGGTGCAAGCGCCCGTTCTATCAGGCTGGACCTTCCGAAGTTTACTCTTGTAGGGGCAACTACAAGGGCAGGGATGCTTACCGCTCCTTTGCGTGACAGGTTTGGGGTGATTCACAGGCTTGAGTTTTATACTGTAGAGGAGCTTAAAACGATTATTTTGCGTTCTGCCAGGATGCTGGATGTTGAGATTGATGAGAAGGGAGCCACAGCGCTTGCCAGGCGTTCCAGGGGGACGCCGAGGCTTGCTAACCGTTTCCTAAAACGGGTACGTGATTTTGCGCAGGTGAAGTATGACGGTTATATTACAGAGGATGTGGCAAATTATGCACTGGATCTTTTAGATGTAGATAAGGAAGGACTAGACCAGACGGACAGAAATCTCCTTCTTACAATCATTGACAAATTTTTAGGAGGCCCGGTGGGGCTTGATACATTAGCTGCGGCAGTCAGTGAGGATACAGGAACCATTGAAGATGTTTATGAGCCCTATCTTTTGAAGAATGGTTTCCTTATGAGAACCCCCCGTGGAAGGGTTGTGACAGAGAAGGCATATGGCCATCTGGGAATTTCTTGTGAAAATATCGAAAAATAGTTGGTTTTTATGAGAGTTTCGTTTATAATAGGTACATAGTAACAAAGTTTGAGGGAGGCTTCTATGGCATCATCAAAAAATTATACGGAAGTATTAATAGGTGGGAAAGTATTTACATTAAGTGGATTTGAAAGTGAAGATTATCTCCAGAAGGTATCTACATATCTGAATCATAAGATTGAGGAGTGTTCAAGCAGTGAGGGCTATCGTAAGCAGAGTGCGGAGACAAGGAGTGTGCTTCTTGCCCTTAATATTGCGGACGATTATTTTAAGGCTAGAAAGCAGGGAGGAACTCTGGAGAATGACATCGAAGCAAAGGACAAGGAGATGTACGATCTAAAGCATGAGCTGATTTCCGTACAGATTAAGCTTGAGAATGCGGACAAGGCGCTGGACAAGCTGAAGGAGGAGAACAAGGAGCTTCAGATGAAGATTGTCCAGCTAGAGACTGAGATGAAGAATAAGAAAAAATAAAGGCAAGAGGGTGCCCAGCGGGCATCCTTTTTTAAAGGTAAGATATGAAAAAAAATGGGATTGAAATACTTGCGCCGGCAGGCTCCCTTGAGAGCCTTAAGGCTGCAGTCTGCGCCGGGGCAGATGCTGTATATATAGGGGGAAGCCTTTTTGGTGCAAGAGCTTATGCAGATAACCCGAAAGAGGAAGAGCTGCTTGGGGCAATTGATTATGTACATCTGCACGGCCGTAAGATTTATCTGACAGTAAATACATTATTAAAAGAAAATGAAATGGAGAAGCTTTATGAATATCTTGTTCCATATTACAGGCAGGGACTAGATGCAGTAATTGTACAGGATATTGGTGTCATGCAGTTTGTGAAACATAATTTTCCGGATATGTCCATCCATGTCAGTACCCAGGCTGCAGTGACAAATGCCCTTGGCGCCAGTTTTTTCGGGAGGCTTGGGGCAGACCGGATTGTGCCGGCAAGAGAGCTGTCTTTAAAGGAAGTACGGGATATTAAGGAAAAGACAGGGCTGGAGGTTGAATGTTTTGTGCACGGGGCTATGTGTTACTGTTATTCTGGCCAGTGTCTTTTAAGCAGCATGATTGGAGGACGGAGCGGAAACAGAGGACAGTGTGCGCAGCCCTGCAGGCTTCCTTATGCTCTTGACGGGAAAAAGCCTCAGGATCTGTTGAGCCTTAAGGATCTGTGTACGATAGATGATATTCCGTTACTGTTGCCGGCAGGGATTGACTCCTTTAAGATTGAAGGGAGAATGAAGCAGCCCGGCTATGTCTACACTGTTGTCAGTATGTATCGAAAGTATACGGACCTTTATTTGTCCCAGAAAAAAGGCAGATATCATGTGTCTGATACAGACAGACAGGCCCTTTTGGATGCCTATACAAGACGGGGATACTGTAATGGTTATTATCACCGCCAGAACGGAAGAGAAATGATATCTTTATATAAACCAGAGTGTAAAGGAGATACGGCCAAAAGGGATAATGACTATAAAATTAAAGAAAAAATTAATGGTATTTTAATACTTTCCGAAGGAAAACGTGCTACACTATCCATGGAATATTGTGGAAATGGTAAAGCTGTCTGTCTGGAGCTTCTAGGAGATGTTGTGCAGCCAGCGCTCAAGGCGCCTCTTGATAAAGAAAGAGTGGAAAAGCAGCTTAGAAAGACTGGAAATACGGAATTTGCGTTTGACAGCCTCAAGGTTACATTAGAAGGCAGTACTTTTCTTCCAATGCAGTCATTGAATGAACTGCGAAGAGAGGGTCTTTTTAAACTAACAAAACAGATTCTCTCCAAGTATAGAAGAAGTGTAAAAGGAGAAGTCCCTTTAAGGCTTTGCGCCGGAGAGAAAGAAGAGCATGACACAAAAGAAAGGATCATAGCTGTATCTGTACAGAATATATCCCAATTATCTGCTGTGGCAGATTATCCGTTTCTTAACAGAATTTATATAGAAGGCAGTACTGCATTTAATGCAGATGTTTTAGAAATGGTTCAGAGAATCAGAAAAGAAAGGGATGTCAGGGTTTATACTGCAATGCCCTACATTTTCCGGGACAGGGCCATCGCTTATTATGAGACTGTCTATGATAAGCTTAATGCAGTGTACGACGGCATACTGCTCCGTAATTTTGAAAGCTTTGAATGGCTTGGAAGGAAAAATTACGTGAAACCGGTAATTTCTGATTTTAATGTGTATGTTTTTAATAAGGAAAGTAAAAACTTTATGAAGCAGACGGGCTTTGAGGATTATACCCTTCCAGTGGAGCTTAATTTTCATGAGCTAAGGGGGACTTTAGGAGGCGGAAGTCTCATTGTGTATGGTTATCAGCCAGTGATGATAAGCGCAAACTGCATAAAAATGACAACAAAGGGTTGTAAGAAAGAAGAAGGGATTAGCTGGATTACTGACAGATGCCAAAAAAAATTTGCAGTAATAAATTTTTGTAAATATTGTTATAATGTCATGTACAACTGTATGCCGCTTATGCTGTTCGATATGAGGGATGAGATAGAGAAGCTTTCTCCGTCCGGCATCCGGCTTGATTTTACGACAGAACCGTCGTTAAAAGTCCGGGAAATTATGGATTTATACCAAAGTCTGTTTCTTAAACAAGAGGAGCAGAATATGCTTAAGATGGAATATACAAGAGGGCATTTTAAACGGGGAGTAAAGTAGGTGAAGGTTTGGTAAATATTATTGTAGAATTATCGAAATATCTGATTATTATATTGGGAACAATGTATACATTCCTCTGTTTTAGTGTTTTCGGATATCAGGACCCTGATAAAAAGAAGAGTATTCTGCTTCAGCAGAATATACTGATGTTTTTAATACAGCTGGATGCCTATGTTGTTATGTATCTGGAAACAGAGGATATAAAGCTTTTAGCTTTCTACCTGATGCAGGTAGTGCTGTTTGGCGCTGCGATTATTTTATATACAAATATTTATCCGAAGGTGTCAAGGCTTGTTATTAATAATATGTGCATGCTTCTGTGCATTGGTATGATTATGCTTACGCGGCTGGATTACGGAACAGCTGTAAAGCAGTTTGTAATTTCTGCGGCGGCCATTGCCATTAGTCTTGTCATACCGGTAATGATCCGTAAGTTTAAGTTTCTTTCTGAGTGGCGTAAGCTTTATGCTATTGTAGGAATTGTATCTCTTGCTGCAGTTATCATTGTGGGGAGGGTGTCCAACGGTGCCATGCTTGGTTTTGAGATTGCCGGAATCAATATCCAGCCGTCAGAGCTTGTAAAGATTGTATTTGTTTTTTTTGCAGCTTCCAGCTTTAAGGCTTCCATGGAGTTTAAAAATATTGTTGTTACAACAGGGATTGCAGCATTTCATGTGCTGATTCTGGTGGCATCCAAGGATCTAGGAGCAGCGCTTATTATTTTTGTTGTGTATCTTACCATGTTGTATGTGGCTGCGAGACAGCCGCTTTATATTGCGGCAGGCCTTGGGGCAGGCAGTGTGGCATCGGTTGCAGCGTATCACTTGTTTAATCATGTGCGGGTGCGGGTGCTTGCATGGAAGGATCCCTTTGCTGCCTATGACAACGGAGGGTATCAGGTGGCGCAGTCTTTATTTGCCATTGCCACAGGAAGCTGGTTTGGAATGGGACTTTACCAAGGTTCCCCGGAGACCATTCCTGTTGTGGAGTCAGATTTAATCTTCTCGGCTATTTCAGAGGAGATGGGACTGATTTTTGCTTTGTGTATTATTCTAATATGCGTAAGCTGCTATGTTATGTTTTTAAATATTGCCATGCAGCTTCATACCTTGTTTTATAAGCTGGTTGCCTTAGGACTTGGAACCTGTTATATCTTTCAGGTTTTTCTCACGATAGGGGGGGTGACAAAGTTTATTCCCCATACTGGTGTAACACTTCCCCTTGTAAGCTATGGCGGAAGCTCATTACTTAGTACGATTATTATGTTTGCGATTATTCAGGGACTGTATATATTAAGGGAAGACGAGGAAGAAGATATTGAGAGAAGAAAAAAGGAACGGTTACGAACAAAGAGAGGCGGACAGGAGGAGAAAAAGAAAAGAAGAGAAGAGAAAGATGTCCCGCAGGGAGAGAAGAGAAGCAAACCGCGACGACCGGAGGGCCGCAAAGAAAAGGCGTACAGGGAACAAAGAGTTCGCTAGGGTAACCTATGTGTTTGTGGCACTTTTTATTGTTATGATGGGATATATTTCCTATTTCAATCTGGTAAGAGGGCGTGAAATTGTAAGGAGCCCTTATAATGCCAGGCAGGACTCCTTTGCTGACCGTGTGGTAAGAGGAAAGATTCTTGACAGGAACGGACAGGTTATTGCACAGACAAACGTGGCAGAGGACGGAACAGAGGTAAGAGAGTATCCTTTTGGAAATATGTTCGCTCATGTGGCAGGCTACACGGCTCAGGGAAAGACAGGAATTGAGTCGCTGGCTAATTTTGAGCTTTTAACTTCTAATGCATTTTTTCTGGAAAAGCTGAAAAACGAATTCCAGGATAAGAAGAATATAGGGGATAATGTGGTGACAACTTTGGATGCAGGACTTCAGGAGGCAGCCTATGATGCGCTGGGCAGCTATAAGGGTGCAGTTGTTGTTATGGAGCCAAGTACTGGAAAGACTCTTGCCATGGTCTCCAAGCCGGATTTTGATCCGGGAAGTGTGGAGGAAAACTGGGACTATTTAAGCACGGATGACGAAAACAGCGCTCTTTTAAACCGAGCGACACAGGGACAGTATGCACCGGGCTCTACCTTTAAGATTGTGACTGCGCTTGAATATATGCGGGAGAATCCCGGCTATGACAGCTATATGTATTCCTGCGCAGGTAATATTACAGTAGCCGATACAACGATTAGCTGTTATAATGGAAATGTACATGGAGATGTGGATTTCAGGGATAGTATTGCTTATTCGTGTAACACTTCATTTTGTAATATAGGACTTAATATGGACATCAGATCTTTTAGAGAAACAGCAAAGGGGCTTTTGTTTGACGCAAAGCTGCCCTGTGAGCTGCCTTATAGTAAGAGTGAATTCCGCCTTAAGGAAGGTGCGACTGACGGAGACAGGATGATGACGGCAATGGGGCAGGGACAGACTCAGGTAAGTCCTTACCATATGGCTCTTATTACCTCTGCAATTGCAAACAGCGGTACTTTGATGAAGCCCTATCTAATTGATTCAGTAACTAATTATAAGGGAAATGTTATTGAAAAGACAAGACCGGAGAAATATAAGGAGCTTATGTCACCAGATGAGGCAGCCAGGCTTAAGGATTATATGACTTCTGTTGCGCAATACGGTACAGCATCGGTCTTAAGCGGAGCAGGATATACGGCTGCTGGAAAGACAGGAACAGCAGAGTACAGCTCAGATGAAGAGAAGGATCACTCCTGGTTTATCGGCATGTCAAATGTGGATAATCCTGAGCTTGTCATCAGTGTTATTATTGAGTCTTCTGACGGAACCGCCAGTGCGGTGAATATTGCAAAGCAGGTGTTTGATTCCTATTATTATTAAAGACGAAAGATGGGGTGAGGGTATGAGGTATTACCGGTATCTTTATCTGGGAGAGGATATAAAAAAGAAAAAAGAAAAGATTATACAAAGAATTGAGACAGGAAAGATTAACTTTGGTATCCATATTGTTGTCCTGCCTGAAGGCAGGAATAATCAGTTAGAGATCTATTCTGGCAGCCAGTTTTTACAGCCTGATTATCCAAAACCTGATTTTTTTGTGGTAGGAATTGTAAAAGGTTATGAAGATGCGTTAGAATTGGTGGAAGAAATTGTAAAAGTGGTGTATAATGAGACAAAGGGTGCAGATATCCGCAGTTATATATTAAGAAAAGAACAGGAAGGGTAAGATGCTACATATACTACTTTTAATTTTAAAAATAATAGGCATCATATTGGCAGTAATATTGGGAATAGTAGTATTACTGATGTGTATTGTTCTTTTTGTGCCTGTGCGGTATGAGGTGCACGCGGCATGTAATGGAAATATGGATTCTTTGAAAATCAAGGTAACGGTTACATGGCTTTTTCATCTTATCCGCGGGGATATATATTATAAAAAAAGAAAGCTTATGTGGCGGCTTAGAGCGGCATGGATAAAAAGAATGAAAGGACAGATAAAGGAGGAAATAAAGCATGAAGAGACAGGGCCTTTCGGTATGGAAGAAGAGAGAAAAGAGCATGAAGATGCTGAGAAAATTCCTGAAAAAGAGGAAGGGATATCTAAAGGCGGCGAAGAAAGCCGGGAAGAGTCTCAAAAAGGGCAAGAAAAATCTTTTGAAGAATCCGAATATAAGGAAGCAGATGAAGGTACTTCGCATAAGGAAGAGACTCTTGAAAAAAGGAAAACACTTTTTGAGAAAATTAAAGATCTCCTGGAGAAGATAAAAGCCTTTTTTCGAAAGATAAAGGATGGGTTTTTAAGTTTCTATAACAAAATAAAAATGCTCCTTGAAAAGAAGGACAGGCTTGTGGACTTTATTACAGATGAGATCCACAAAGGCGCTGCAAAAAAGGCAGCGGGTGAGCTTTTACACCTCCTTAAAAGGCTGAATCCAAGGAAGCTTACGGCAGATATACATTTTGGGTTTGAGGATCCGTGTATCACTGGGAAAGTATTGGCAGGACTTGGGATTTTGTATCCATTTTTGAGTGAGCATGTGAATGTTGTCCCTGATTTTGAGAACAGAGTGTTTGAAGGAGAGATTGATATAAAGGGGAAGGTTCACGGCTATTATTTCTTTATCCTGTGTTTTAATCTCCTCTGGTGCAAAGATGTACGGATGACATATAAGCATATTAAAAATTTTGAATTATAAGAAGTTTAGGAGGAACCAAAAATATGACAGACAGTAATTTTAAAGGAACAGTGGAAGCTTTGTTTCACGGAATTGAAGGTGTAGTTACATCTAAGACGGTTGTGGGCGATGCAATTCATATCGGAGACACGATTATCCTTCCGCTTGTGGACGTATCCTTTGCAGTTGGAGCAGGTGCGTGGGGGTCAGAGAAAAAGGATAAGGGGGCCGGCGGTATCGGCGGTAAGATGACCCCATGTGCAGTTCTTGTTATCCAGAATGGGCAGACAAGGCTTGTGAATGTGAAGAATCAGGATACGATTACAAAGATTCTGGATATGGTTCCTGATGTTGTTGACAGATTTTCTGCTGGAAAAGGTTCTAAGATAACAGAGGATGATGTTATGGATATTTTAAATGAGGATGAAGCAGAGGTATAATAGGCAGTAACTGGAATGATTACAGGACCGGAAGCATAAGATAGTAATAAATCATCCCGAAGGGGTGGTACATTCTGAAGCGTGTAATAGGATTTGCCTTGTTCTGGGTGGCTGTCGGTATGATTCTTGCTTTGATTCTGCCGAATACATTTGTGGAAGTACTATGTATTATTCTGTGTATACTGGCAGGATACAACTTATTTTGCTGTTAATGTCAGAAAATGAGAAAAAATGCTTGCATTTCTGCGTTTCATCTGTTATTATACTAGTGTTGTGAGTTCGTATGGTCGAGCTATATATGAGCGTTAGGAGGTGCAGTCATGGCAAAATGTGCTATTTGCGAAAAGGGTGCTCACTTTGGAAATAATGTAAGCCACTCTAATAGAAAAACACCAAAGATGTGGAAGTCTAATGTTAAGTCTGTTCGTGTTAAGACAGAGAACGGCGGAACCAAGAAGATGTATGTATGTACTTCTTGCTTAAGGTCAGGTAAAGTTGAGCGTGCATAAGTTGGGTATGTAAACCCGGATTTCAGTCTGGAATCCGGGTTTTTTCATGTTCGCTGCATTTTATATTTGTAATATGAAGGGAAACAGAGTATAATATTTTTGATATATTGCGTAAATATACTAGATAGTATATAGAAGAATTGGAGGTTTCATTTATGAAAGGATGTATGAGTACAGATCGCGGCATCATTACGATTGACCCTGAAGTTATTGCTAAGTATGCCGGTTCAGTGGCAGTAGAATGTTTTGGCATTGTAGGTATGGCAGCGGTGAATGTAAAGGACGGGCTTGTCCATCTTCTGAAGCGCGCAAGCCTTACACGGGGAATTCAGGTTAGTCTTTCTGATAACAATCATGTAACTCTTGATTTTCATATTATTGTTGCTTATGGGGTGAGTATATCTGCGGTGACCGAGAACCTTATCAGTAATGTAAAGTATCAGGTAGAGGAATTTGCAGGAATGCCTGTTGATAAAATTAATATCTATATCGAAGGCGTGAGAGCTATTGATTAGTAAGAGGAGGATAAAGGGAAGTGGCTACGAAAACAATTAATGCAGATATGCTTGCAAAGATGTTTCTTGCAGGCGCACAAAATATTGAAGCAAAAAAGGAATATATAAATGAGCTGAATGTATTTCCGGTACCTGACGGTGATACGGGAACGAATATGTCTCTTACAATTATGTCTGCGGCAAAGGAGGTAACCGCCCTTGAAAACCCTGGCATGAAAGAGCTTTCCAAGGCGATTTCTTCAGGCTCCTTAAGAGGTGCCAGAGGAAATTCTGGTGTTATTTTATCTCAGCTTTTAAGAGGCTTTACAAAGGCAATCCGGGATGAGCAGGAGATTAATACGGAGGTTCTTGCATCAGCCTGCCAGCGTGCAAGAGATACAGCGTACAAGGCTGTCATGAAGCCGAAGGAGGGCACTATTCTTACAGTTGCAAGCGGAATTGCAGAGAAAGCGGCGGAGATGGCACTTGTGACAGAGGATATGGAGGAATTTATTCCGGCTGTTATTAGTCACGCGGCAGAAGTGCTTGAAAAGACTCCGGAGATGCTGCCGGTCCTTAAGGAAGCGGGTGTTGTGGATTCCGGCGGACAAGGTCTTTTGGAGGTTATAAAAGGAGCCTATGATGCATTTCTTGGAAAGGAAGTGGATGTAAGCGTTATCACTCCGGCGGCAGGGGCTGTCCGTGTTAAAACTTCTGAGGGGGATACGGCAGATATCAAGTTTGGATATTGTACAGAATTTATCATTCTGACAGAAAAGGAATTTACAGAGGATATGGAGAGAGACTTTAAAGCATATCTTTCTTCTATTGGTGATTCTATTGTATGTGTAGCAGATGATGATGTAGTAAAGATACATGTGCATACTAATGATCCGGGACTTGCAATTCAAAGAGCGCTGACTTATGGACAGCTTTCCCGTATGAAGATTGACAATATGCGGGAGGAGCATGAGGAAAAGCTGATACGGGATGCCCAGAAGATTGCTAAGGAGCAGGAGGCTAAGGAGCAGGCAGCTAAAGAGAAAAAAGTATCTGCGCCGGCAAAGTCTATAGGATTTATTGCGGTGTCTATCGGCGCGGGTATGAATGAGATTTTTAAGGAGCTGGGTGCTGATTATATTATTGAAGGCGGCCAGACTATGAATCCGAGCACAGAGGATATGCTAAATGCTATTGAGCAGGTAAATGCTGAGAGTATTTTTATTCTTCCTAACAATAAGAATATTGTACTTGCGGCAAATCAGGCAAAGGCTCTTGTAGAGGATAAGAATATTATTGTAATCCCCACAAAGACCATACCTCAGGGGATTACTGCAATTATTAATTTTATGCCGGATGCAGATGCAGCTTCAAATGAAGAGACTATGCTGGATGAAATTAAAAATGTAAAGTCTGGACAGGTAACCTATGCGGTCCGGGATACTCATATTGATGACAAAGAAATTCATGAAGGCGACATTATGGGCATCGGTGACAATGGGATTCTTGCAGTTGGGAGAGATATAGAAGAGACAACCAAGGAGATGCTTAGAAAGCTTGTAGATGAGGATTCGGAGCTTATCAGTCTGTATTACGGGGAAGAGGTAACAGAGGAGAAGGCGCAGTCTCTTACAAAAGAGCTTGGTAAATTATATCCGGATGTAGATATTGATGTACATTCTGGCGGACAGCCGATTTATTATTATGTACTGGCAGTTGAGTAGACGGTAGCTTTTATATGATTGAGGAAAGTAAAATCAGTGAAGTAAAAGGCGTGGGTGAAAAAACAGAAAAGCTTTTTTCAAAGCTAGGCATTTATACCGCAGGAGATCTCCTGCGGTATTATCCGCGCGGATATGATGTATATGAGGAGGCAGTGCCTGTAAGTGAGGTGGAGGAAGGCAGAATTATGACAGTCACAGGCGCCCTTTTCGGCCGTGTCCAGGTGTCAGGAACCAGGCGCATGCAGGTGACGACAGCCTGGGTAAAGGACATTACAGGGACACTTAAGGTGGTCTGGTTTAATATGCCTTTTCTGCGGAATACTTTGGCAGGAGGCGGTATTATAACGCTTCGGGGACGTATTGTGTCAAAAAAAACAGGCATCAGTATGGAACACCCGGAGATTTTTTATCCCAGTGAAAAATATGAGGATAAGCTGCATACGCTGCAGCCTAAATATGGTCTTACGGCAGGTCTTACAAATAATGCAGTCTCTAAGGCTGTACGCCAGGTTATTGAAAATTTAAATCTATCCAAAGAGCCGCTGCCTTCTAATCTGCGGTTAAAATATGGACTGGCCGAATATAATTATGCAGTGAAAGGAATTCATTTTCCAGAGGATAAGGAAGTATTTTATCACGCCAGGAACAGGCTGGTGTTTGAAGAGTTTTTACAGTTTATCTTATCTCTTAGAAAGCTTAAGGATGGCAACGAACGGCTGGCAAATGAATATGTAATTCCAAAGGATGCCCGGGTGGATGAATTTATTAAGGCTCTTCCTTTTACTCTTACTAATGCACAGCAGAAGGTGTGGCAGGAGATATCTAAAAATATGGCATCAGATACGGTTATGTCAAGGCTTGTGCAGGGAGATGTGGGATCCGGCAAGACCATTGTGGCAGTGCTGGCGCTTATGAATACGGCACTTTGTGGTTATCAGGCGGCAATGATGGCTCCCACGGAGGTATTGGCAAGGCAGCACTATGAATCTGTTACCGGGCTGTTTGAAAAATATGGGATTCCTGTTAAGACTGTGCTTCTTACAGGTTCTATGACTGTTAAGGAAAAGCGGAGAGCCTATGACAGGATTGAGTGTGGGCTTGCGAAAATCATTATCGGGACTCATGCACTGATTCAGGGGGCGGTCACTTATGATAATCTGGCTCTTGTAATCACAGACGAGCAGCATCGTTTTGGTGTAAAGCAGCGGGAAGCATTTGCACAAAAAGGCGGCGCACCTCATGTACTTGTTATGAGTGCCACCCCTATTCCCCGGACTCTTGCTATTATTCTATATGGGGATTTGGATATTTCAGTAATTGACGAGCTTCCTAAAAACAGGCTTCCTATAAAAAACTGTGTGGTGGATAACGGATACAGAAAGACAGCCTATACCTTTATGAAAAAACAAATTGCCGAGGGACGTCAGTGCTATATTATCTGTCCTATGGTGGAGGAAAGTGAGCATCTGGAGGTGGAAAACGTCACTGACTATGCAAAAGCTTTAAAGGAAGAAATGGGCGGGCAGATTCAGGTGGATTTTCTTCACGGCAAAATGCGTCAGGCGGAAAAGGACGATATTATGGAGAGGTTCGGCAAAGGTAAGACCCAGATTCTAGTATCTACCACAGTGATTGAGGTGGGAATTGATGTGCCTAATGCAACGGTCATGATGATTGAAAATTCTGAGAGGTTCGGTCTTGCACAGCTCCACCAGTTAAGGGGACGGGTAGGCCGGGGAAAATATCAATCCTACTGTATTTTTATGAGTAGTTCAAAATCGAAGGAGACAAGAGAGCGCCTGGAGATTTTAAATAAAACAAATGACGGGTTTAAGATTGCAGGTGAAGACTTAAGGCTTCGGGGACCTGGAGATTTGTTCGGCATCCGCCAGAGCGGACTTATGGATTTTCAGCTGGGAGATATATATCAGGATGCGAAGATACTTAAGGAGGCAAATGAGGCGGCGGACTGGCTTTTAAAGAATGAAAATGAGTATGTGCGAAAAATATCAAGTTATGAAAAAATTTCCAGTGTAATAATTTAAATCCTCCATATACTATCTGTGTAACAACGATAAAGGTTACAAAAAGATACAAAAAGGAGGAATATTAAAATGGCAAATCGTTCATCTAACAGAGCAGCAGTACCTGAAGCAAAGGGTGCACTTGACAAATTCAAATATGAGGTTGCAAGCGAACTTGGAGTACCGTTATCTGACGGTTACAACGGAGACCTTACTTCCAGACAGAATGGTTCTGTTGGCGGTTATATGGTTAAGAAAATGATCGAACAGCAGGAAAAGCAGATGGCTGGTAAATAAGTTAAGCTTTCTGTGAGGTAGAAAAAGCATCTGACGGGTTATAAAAACCTGCCGGGTGCTTTTTTCTGTTTTTTTTAATTTAATGGGATTCATAATCTGATTGGAATGAAAGAAAAATATATGGTATAATGTAAAATGTAGCTTTTGGAGGAGGAGCTTATAGAAAATTTTTATAGAGAAATCAAGTAGAAAGGAGAGTTTTTTATGAAAAGAATCCAGAAAATATTTTTGGCTGCGGGAGCTATAATGCTTCTGTTTAGTGGCTGTAAAAGGACGCCTTCTGCGGTAGATGTACTGAAGGAGGCTGTAAAAAATACCAATGAGACACAGTCTTTTTCTGGTAATATGGCCGTAAATATGGGGGTTAGAATGGAAGAAGCGGGAGGTAGTTCTGTTTCCATGGATTTAAACATTGACATGGATATGGAAGCAGTAAGAAAAACCGGAGCATACCATATGAAGGGACAGGCAGGTACAGGCTTTATGGATTTTATGACAGGGATTGAGGTATATGGGGTTCCGGAAAAAGACGGCACAAACTTTTTTACCTATTTATATCTTGACGGCTACTGGACAAAGATGAAAAATGCTGTAGATGAAAAAAAGAATACAGAGAATCTGATGAATCTTGAAAATTATATTGCAAATGGAAGTGAGCTTAAGATGGAAGGGACTGAAACCGAAAACGGAAGAGAAGTTTATGTTATTTCTACTGACGGAAGGGGAGGGCTCGAGAATACAGATGTGATTTTGAACAGTCTTTTAGGCAGCCAAGATATTTCCGTAGACCTTAAGGATATAAATACAAAGGTAACCTTTAAAATTTATAAAGATAACGGACTGCCGGCGTCAGTGACCTCCGTATTTTCAGGAGAAGATGGGGAGGCTTTCAGTGTTTCAGACGGCGTCGGAGAAGTGGACATAGAGAATATGAAGCTTACCCTTTCTTTTAAGGAGTTTGATACGATTGATAAGATAGAAGTACCGGATGAGGCGGCAGGTGCCCGTTTGACGGAATAAAAACGGATATATAAAGGAGAAGCTTTTATGAGAGTGATTGCAGGAACAGCAAAACGGCTTATGCTAAAAACGATGGAGGGCATGGATACAAGGCCAACAACAGACAGGATTAAGGAAACACTTTTTAATATGCTTGCTCCTGACTTATACGGCTGCAGCTTTCTTGATCTTTTTGCAGGGAGCGGCGGAATCGGGATTGAGGCTTTAAGCAGGGGAGCAAAGGAGGCCGTATTTGTCGAGAAGAATCCGAAAGCAGCGGCATGTATCCGGGAGAATCTTATGCACACCAGGCTTTTGGACAGAGGAGAAGTTATGCAGACAGATGCAGCTTATGCCCTTAGGAGGCTTGAGGATGAACGAAAGTTTGATTTTGTTTTTATGGACCCGCCCTATGAAAAAGGCTTGGAGAGGCAGATGCTTGAGCTTCTAAGTAAGCTGCATCTGCTAAAAGAGGAGGGCATGATTATTGTTGAGGCGGCGAAGGAGACTTCTTTTGGCTATACAGAGGAGCTTGGCTTTTCTATCATAAGGGAAAAGGTATATAAAACAAATAAGCATATATTTCTTGAGCGGAGGAAGGGTGAATGATCAGGGCAGTTTATCCGGGAAGCTTTGACCCGGCTACATTTGGGCATCTGGATATTATCAGACGTTCTTCGACATTAGTGGATGAATTAATTGTCGGAGTATTGAATAATAATGCAAAAAGTCCGTTGTTTTCTGTAGAAGAACGTGTTAGAATGTTAGAGGAAGTAACTGAAAATATACCAAAGGTGAAGATTGTTCCTTTTGAGGGACTATTGGTAGAGTTTGCAAGGAAGATGGATGCCCGTATGGTTATACGGGGACTTCGTGCCATTACAGATTTTGAATATGAGCTTCAGATGGCGCAGACTAATCATAAGATGGAGCCGAATATTGAGACAGCATTTCTTACAACAAGTCTGGAATATTCGTATTTAAGTTCCTCCACAGTAAAGGAAGTCGCCGCTTTTGGAGGGGATATTTCTCAATTTGTACCTGAGATTGTTATAGAAAAGATACAGGAGAAAATGATTAAAAGGAGAGTGTAAATAATGAGCAGCCGTATTGAACAGATTATTGAAGAGATAGAAGAGTATGTGGACAGCTGTAAGTTCCAGCCTCTATCTACGACGAAGATTATTGTTAATAAGGATCAGATAGATGATCTTCTCCGCGAGCTTCGCATGAAAACGCCGGATGAGATTAAGCGCTATCAGAAGATTATTGCGAATAAGGATGCCATTTTAGCTGATGCTCAGTCAAAGGCAGACAGCATGATTGAAGAGGCTCAGATTCATACGAATGAACTTGTAAGTGAGCATGAGATCATGCAGCAGGCCTATGCACAGGCTAATGAGATTGTGACTGCGGCCACAGAGCAGGCACAGGAGATTATTGATAATGCCACAAACGATGCCAATGATATCCGTATCGGCGCCATGCAGTATGCGGATGATTTGATGGCAAATGCGGAGAGTATTATCGGACATACACTGGACAGCTATACGACCAAGTATGACGGACTTGTGAATTCACTTCAGGAGTGTTATGATATGGTTCGTAATAACAGGGCGGAGCTTGAGATTCCGGAGCAGTCCCAAAGAGCAGCGGAGACGAGCTACAGTTCACCGGAGGATACGGGAGCAGATGAAGATTATCTGATGGATGACGATGACCTGCTCTAATAATGAAGATAAAAAAGACATAGAAGGCTGGTTACCGCTGCGGTAATCAGTTTTTGTATTATGTAGGGCTTTATGGAAAGGCCTGTTCCTGCTATCATGCATTTTGTCTGGGCTAAGGCGCACCATCCGCCGAAGGAGGTGCAGACCATGCACATAAAAAAGGTCTCAGACGAGGAGAGTGTTCCGTTGCTTAAAAGAGCGATACCGCTTGTCAGTTCCATGGAAGGAAGAAACAGATTCGTAAACAGACTATTTGAGATATTTGTTGCTTTTGCAAGAGATATAAGAATGGAAAAGAGCATGATATAACCGCCTACCTTGGTAATCATTTCAAATCCATTCATAATACATATGTCTATAAGACTGCCTCCTGCAGGCGTGCTGTTATTGAGCATAGAAACAGCAGAAGGGCTTTTGGCTTTTCTTTTGTAAGGGCTATAAAAGGGGCGGAACAAAAAACTTGCCAGTATAGGAGACACCGTCAAAATAACAAGTGAAGGCACAAGAAGCTGTTCTTGTTTTAGGTTTTGAAGTACAACATAGCTGATAATAAAACCTGGGCTGGCGTTATTGCAGAAGGATAAGAGATACTGGGCTTCGGTGAGGGAGATTTTTCCTTCTGTAAGGAGATCAGAAGTTACCTTGCTTCCCATGGGATAACCACACAGAAAGCCTGTAACTGCGGCAAAGGAGCCATAGTCGGAGATATGGAAAATATGCCGGAACAGGGGCCCTGTGACACGTACAACCCAGTCTGCGGAATGTGTTTTTATAAGAAGATTTGAAAGAATCATAAAAGGAAGAAGTGTAGGAAGAGCACTGTTAAACCACAAAAGAAGCCCTTCTTTTGCACCTGCAAAAACAAGTTTTGGAAAGAAAAGCATAAGTATAAAAACAGAAATCGTCAATAATTTTACAAGGTATCTATGCATAAGAAAAAAGTATCCCGGGTTTTAGAATAATTGTATGGAACAGGTTGATTTTTTATGACAAGTATTGGATAATATAAGTTAGAATTAAAAAAAAGCGAGGGAATGTAAAATGCCAGTATTAGATCAGCTTGAACCTAAAAAGGTGTTTCAGTTTTTTGAGGAAATGACAAGGATTCCTCACGGAACCTTTGACACGAAAAGAATCAGTGATTATTGTGTGGAGTTTGCAAAGAAGAGAGGACTTGATTACACACAGGATTCTGTCAACAATGTAATTATCAGGAAGCCTGGAACAGAAGGCTATGAAAACAGTGAGCCGGTAATTATCCAGGGACATCTTGATATGGTGTGCGAGAAGAAACCAGGCTCTGCACATGATTTTTCCAAAGATCCGCTGAAGCTTATTGTGGAGGACGGATTTGTTAAGACAGAGGATACAACCCTTGGCGGAGATGACTGTATTGCAGTAGCTATGGCCATGGCAGTTCTTGACAGCAGTGATATTCCACACCCGCCGATAGAGGCTTTGTTCACTGTTGATGAGGAAGTCGGCATGGGCGGGGCAAATGCCATTGACTTAGGAAGCCTTAAAGGAAGAAAGCTTATTAACATCGATTCCGAGGAGGAGGGTATTCTTACAACAGGCTGTGCCGGGGGCTTTCGGTTTGAGACAGTCCTTCCGGTGACAAGAGAGAAAAAGAGCGGTGTTCTTGCAGAGATTAAGATACATGGTCTTCTTGGAGGTCATTCCGGGGCAGAGATACATAAGCAGCGGGGCAACGCAAACAAGATGATGGGAAGACTTCTCAATCACATTGCAGCAGAGCTTCCTTTGAACCTTGTTTCTATCTGTGGCGGTGCAAAGGACAATGTCATTACCACAGATTGTACAGCAAAGCTTGTTGTCAGCGAAAAAGATGCAGAGAAAGTATGCGCTCTTACAGATGAGATGAAGGAAGTCTGGGAACATGAGTTTATGGGAGACGAGCCGTCGCTTGCAGTAGAGACTGTAACAGCTCCTGTTACGGATATTGCTGCTTTTGATAAAGCAAGCACAGACAGAACAATTTCCTATATTGTTATATGTCCGAACGGTGTGCAGGGATTTGCAAGGAAGCTTGAGGGACTGGTTGAGACTTCCTTAAATCTTGGTGTTATTGTAACACAAGAGGATAAGGTAAAGACTTGTTCCTTAGTAAGAAGCTCTGTGGAGAGCCAGAAGCAGAGAATGAAGGAGGAGCTTCTTATGTGTGCAAAGCTTGTAAATGCTTCTTTTACACAGGTAATTAACGAGTATCCGGCATGGCAGTTTGATCCGGATTCAGAGCTTCGTAAGGTGATGGAGGAGACATATAAGGAGATGTTTAAAAAGGAGCCTGTTGTATCTGCGGTTCATGCAGGCTTGGAATGTGGACTGTTCTTAGGAAAGCGTCCTGACCTTGACTGCGTATCCTTTGGTCCTGATCTTATAGACATTCATTCGTTTAATGAAAAGCTTGATATTGCATCCACGGAGCGTATGTGGAATTATCTTAAGGAAGTTCTTGCAAAGCTCAAATAGTTTCTCTAAAAAAGAGGGAGCTATATGTCTGATATATGACATATGGCTCCCTCTTTTCTGCATATAGTGCAAGAAAAAGGATTTTTTATGAGAAAGAGAAGTTATCGGAAATGTGTGGTGTCTATTTTTATACTGGCCTTTTTTTCTGTACTTTTGTCAGAACGTCTCTGGCAGATGAGTGAATATCAGAAATACCGGAGCATGACTTTAAAAAATTCCTGGTACAGAGCATATTTTTTTGATGAAAGTATGGAGAAAATAAGTGGGAATCTGACAGGAGAATGCAAGGCCTTATACCGGAATGTGAGGGATGAAGCACAGTTTTTCCCTATTCCTGAATCAACGATTGATCCGTCCCTTACAGTCTCTTATGTGGATTCGTGGCAGGCAGAGCGTAACTATAAAGGAAAAAGCGGACATGAAGGCACAGATATTATGGCGGGAGTAGACGAAAGAGGGCGTTATCCTGTGCTCAGCATGACAGACGGGACAGTTACAAACTTAGGCTGGCTTGAAAAAGGCGGATACCGGGTAGGAATCACCTCAGACAGTGGTACCTATTACTACTACGCACATCTAGACTCTTATTCTGACATAAAAGAGGGGGACAGGATAAAGGCAGGAGAGTTTCTGGGATATATGGGAGACTCTGGATACGGAGAGGAGGGGACAAGAGGTCAGTTTGCAGTTCACCTTCATGTAGGGATTTATATTTACATAAATGATGAGGAAATCAGCGTGAATCCATACTATGTTTTACAAAGCCTGGAAAACAAAAAACTAAAATATGCATATTCCTAACGGAAATAATGTAATGCCATACTAGAGTTTATACTCCAAATATGGTATAATTTAATGTAATGCTTAGGAAGCGGAGGAAATATATGAGATTACCGGAAGAATTTACTGAGAAAATGCAGAGGCTTTTAAAGGAAGAGTATGACAAGTACATTGCATGTTATGATGAGCCGAGATATTATGGACTCCGCGTGAATACAGGAAAGATTTCGCCGGAGGAATTTGAGAGTATCTGTCCTTTTGAGATAACACCCATTCCATGGATAAAAAATGGTTATTATTATGACGGGGATAGAATATCTCCTTCAAAGCATCCTTATTATTTTGCAGGACTTTATTATCTGCAGGAGCCAAGCGCCATGACCCCGGCAGACCGGCTTTTTATAGAGCCAGGAGACAAGGTATTGGATCTTTGTGCGGCGCCGGGAGGCAAAGCTACGGAGCTTGGCGCAAGGCTTTTAGGACAGGGAGTAATTGCGGCTAATGACATCAGTAATTCCAGGGCAAAGGGGCTTCTTAAGAATATGGAGGTCTTTGGAATCGGGAATCTGCTTGTGCTAAATGAGGAGCCGGGAAAGCTTTTGGACTATTTTCCAGAATATTTTGATAAAATACTAATTGATGCACCATGCTCTGGTGAAGGGATGTTTAGAAAGGATAAAAAGATGGTAAAAGCATGGGAAGAGCATGGCCCGGAGTATTTTTCTGCCATCCAGAAAGACCTGATCTTAAAGGCTGCGGCAATGTTAAAGCCTGGAGGACGGATGCTTTATTCTACCTGTACTTTTGATGCACGAGAAAATGAACAGGTGATTGAACACCTTCTTAAAAGCTGCCCTCAGTTTCATGTGGAAGAGATAGAAGGCTATGAGGGTTTCAGTCCGGGTATGCCTGAGGCTTTAGATGGAAACAGGGAGGAGCTAAAAAAAACAGTGCGTATTTTTCCACATAGGATGAAGGGAGAGGGACATTTCCTGGCACTTCTTCGAAAGGGAGAGGATGCATGGGCAGAGATATCAGAGGAAAAGGAGCAAAAAAGCAGGAAATATAAGGAGCTTCCAGAGGAACTTCAGATTTTTCTTGGGGATGTGAGGCGGGATTTTGACAAAAGTCTTTTAAAGGTCTATGGCGGCAGGGTTTATTATATGCCAGATAGGCTTCCCTATATGAAGGGAATCAGGTTTCTTCGGACAGGACTTCTTCTGGGAGAGCTTAAAAAGAACCGGTTTGAGCCTGGCCAGGCTTTTGCTATGTCCTTGAAAAAGGAGGAGTATGCACATGTACTGAACTTTCCGGAGGCAGACAGCCGAATTACAAAATATTTAAAGGGAGAGACTTTGGATGTATCAGACATGGTGCCAGGAAAGGATAAGGGCTGGCAGCTAGTCTGCGTGGACGGCTATCCTCTCGGATGGGGAAAGCTTTCTGGGGGAACACTGAAAAATAAATATCTTCCGGGATGGAGGCTTGTATGATAAGGCTTGATAAATATCTGGCTGACATGGGAGCAGGGACCAGACAGGAAGTGAAAAAATATATCCGTCAGGGCAGAATTACTGTCGAGGGAGATGTTGTGAAAAAGCCTGAAATGAAGGTGGATGAGACCAGCCAGACTGTGGCCTTTGACGGGACGACGGTAGGTTATGCCGTCTGTGAATATTATATGCTAAATAAGCCATCAGGTGTAGTATCAGCCACGTCTGACAGGCGGGACAGAACGGTTTTAGATTTAATTGGGGATAAAAAGCGTAAAGATTTGTTCCCTGTGGGAAGGCTTGATAAGGATACAGAAGGGCTTCTTCTTATTACAAATGACGGGGCGCTTGCCCACAGGCTTCTTTCCCCGAAAAAACATGTGGACAAATGCTATTTTGCCTCTGTAGCTGGTGTTGTCACAAAGGAAGATGCAGTGCATTTTAAAGAAGGCATTGATATTGGAAGCGCTAAAGGTCGGGAAATGACTATGCCGGCAGAGCTTGAGATTTTAATAAGCGCTGAGGTATCAGAGGTACGGCTTACCATACAGGAAGGAAAGTTCCATCAGGTAAAGCGGATGTTTCATGCACTGGGCAAAGAAGTAATCTATTTAAGAAGGGAGCGCATGGGCAGTCTTGTTCTGGATAGGAGCTTAAAGCCTGGGGAATACAGAAGTCTTACAGAAGAGGAGTTAAAAGGATTATTATGACAGAGAGATTAAAGGATATTGATGCTGTTATTTTTGATATGGACGGCACGCTTACAGATTCTATGTGGGTCTGGGTTTCCGTAGATGAGGATTATCTGAAAAAGTATCAATTGACGGAGCCCCCTAATTTTCATGAAGATATGGAAGGAAAGAGTTATCTGGAGGTTGCCCAGTATTATCAGAAGGTGTTTCCGTCCCTTCATAAGTCACTTGATGAGATTATGGAGGAGTGGCATGATATGGCGTATGAAAAATATATGCGTGAGGTGCCGCTTAAGAAGGGCGTGCAGGAATTTATCGAGAACATGAGAAGAGAAGGAAAAAAGATTGGTATTGGGACAAGTAATTCCAGAGCTCTTGTAGATGAAACGCTGGATGCCCTCCATGTTTCACATTTATTTGATTCTGTTAAAACATCAGGAGAGGCAGGGGCAGGAAAACCTGCGCCGGATGTCTATCTGCTTGTGGCAGAGACTCTTGGCGTGAAGCCAGAAAGGTGTCTGGTGTTTGAAGATATTCCAGCAGGAATTATGGCGGGAAAGAGTGCAGGCATGTATGTATGTGCCGTGGAAGATGATTTTTCCATTGCACTGGCGGATAAAAAGCGGGATCTGGCAGATTTTTACATACAAGATTATGATGATATTAAAAATGGGACTTATGAGGTATTATAATGGCAGAAGGATTCTTACCCATATGTAGGGAGGACATGGAAAGACGCGGGATCAGCCAGATGGACTTTGTATATGTCTGCGGGGATGCCTATGTAGACCACCCGTCCTTTGGGGCGGCCATTATTACACGGGTTTTAGAAGCACATGGCTATACGGTGGGCATTATCTCCCAGCCTGACTGGAGAGACCAGAAAAGTATTACAGAATTCGGGGTACCAAGGCTTGGCTTTTTTGTGTCAGCAGGAAATATGGATTCCATGGTGAACCATTATACTGTATCGAAAAAACGCCGGAAGACGGATGCATTTACGCCGGGCGGTGTCATGGGAAAACGGCCGGATTATGCGGCAGTTGTCTATGGGAATCTTATCCGCAGGGTTTATAAAAATACACCAATCATTCTGGGAGGAATTGAGGCCAGCCTAAGACGCCTTGCCCATTATGATTACTGGTCGGACAGACTGAAGCGCTCGATCCTTTTAGACTCCGGTGCAGACCTTATCTCCTATGGTATGGGGGAGCGTTCGGTTATCGAGATTGCCGAGGCATTAGAAAGCGGCATTGGGGTTAAGGATATTACCTTTATACCAGGCACTGTTTTTAAGACGAAAAGTCTTGAGAACATCTATGATGCAGTAGTGCTTCCCTCCTATGAAAAACTAAAGGCGGACAGGCTTAACTATGCAGAGAGTTTTTACACACAATATTGCAATACAGACCCCTTTTTGGGAAAATGTCTTGCAGAGCCCTACGGGGAGCATCTATATGTTGTGCAGAATCCGCCTCAGAAGCCTCTTTCTATGGAGGAGATGGACGAGGTATACCGTTATCCATACATGAGAACCTGGCATCCGTCTTATGAAAAAGCAGGCGGTGTTCCTGCCATTCAGGAGGTAAAATTCAGTCTTGTGAGTAACAGAGGGTGCTTTGGAGGCTGCAGTTTTTGTGCCCTTACCTTTCACCAGGGAAGGATTATTCAGGCAAGAAGCCATGAATCTTTGCTGGCTGAGGCGAAAGAGATGACAAAGGATAAGGATTTTAAAGGATATATTCATGACGTAGGCGGGCCTACTGCCAATTTCAGATATCCCTCCTGCGAAAAGCAGATGACAAAGGGGGTATGTAAAAACAGACAGTGCCTGTTTCCAAAGCCCTGTGAAAACCTTGGAGCTGATCATGAGGACTATGTACAGCTTCTTAGAAAGCTCCGGTCTCTTCCAAAGGTGAAAAAGGTATTCATCCGTTCTGGTATCCGGTTTGACTATGTGATGGCAGATAAGAAGGATACGTTTCTAAAGGAGCTATGTGGGCACCATGTAAGCGGCCAGCTTAAGGTTGCGCCGGAGCATGTGTCAGACAGGGTATTAAAGCGGATGGGGAAGCCTTCTAATCAAGTTTACCAGGCATTTGTACAGAAATATAATAATATGAATAAAAAGCTTCATAAGGACCAGTATCTGGTGCCGTATCTGATGTCCTCCCATCCGGGCTCTACCCTTAAGGATGCTGTTCTTCTCGCGGAACATATAAGAGAGCTTGGTTATATGCCGGAGCAGGTACAGGATTTTTATCCGACACCGTCCACTATTTCCACCTGTATGTATTACACAGGGGTGGACCCAAGAGACATGACCTCTGTTTATGTGCCCAAGGATCCTCACGAGAAGGCAATGCAGCGTGCACTTATACAGTATCAGAATCCCAAAAACTACGAGCTGGTTTTTGAAGCGCTGAAAAAGTGCAAACGGATGGATCTTGTAGGATATGGAAAGGAATGTCTTATCCGCCCAAAGCAGGGGGATACAAAAAGCCCAAAGAGGGAAAGGATAAAAAAGAAGAAAACAATACGGAATATCCATAAGAAAAAGCAGTAAGGAAGGTGTATAAAATGAGGATTGCAGTTATAACCGGGGCCTCCTCCGGTATCGGGAGAGAATTTGCCAGACAAATACCAAGGCTCTATAAACATCTGGATGAAATCTGGGTAATTGCAAGAAGGACAGAACGTTTAAAGGAGTTAGAAAAGGAACTTCATGTTCCGGTCCGGATGTTTGACAGTGATTTAAAACGGGATTATATTTATGAAAAGCTGGAAAAAATACTGGAAAGGGAGAAACCGGATATACGTATACTGGTAAATGCTGCCGGATACGGAAAAATCGGACAAGTGGAAGCATTATCTGTTTCTTCCCAGCTTGGCATGATTGATGTGAATATCAGGGCTCTTACGAGATTGACCTGTCTATGTATTCCTTATTTTCATAAGGGAAGCAGAATTCTGCAGATTGCGTCCGCAGCGGCCTTTGCACCTCAGCCGGGATTTGCCGTATATGCGGCCTCAAAGTCATATGTGTACAGCTTTTCCCAGGCATTGTCCTGTGAGCTTAGAAAAAGAGGGATCTATGTGACGGCAGTCTGTCCGGGGCCTGTAGATACAGAATTTTTCTCCTGCGCCGGCGGAGTGTCGGGAAGTATGAAGGAAGCATTTTTTAGAAATGCAGAGACAGTGGTAAGACAGGCACTTTTAGATTCTGTAAAAAGAAAGATGGTTTCGGTATGCGGATGTGAAATGAAAGCCGCCAGAGTGGGAGCCAGGCTTCTTCCTTCCAGACTTCTTTCAAGGCTGATGAAAAAAATCAATGAAAAGGGAGACTACTAAGCATGGCAAAAAAAGGACAGCCGGGATATATAAAGGTCCGGAAAATGAAATATCTTGTCTGGTCAGTGGGAGAGTTTGCAGTTGTTTTAGGGCTTCTTATTCTTGGATATGCAAAGACCGGGTCTAAGCTTAACCTTCTTACTGCTGCGGCAGTTGTGGGCTGCCTTCCTGCGTCGAAGATGCTTGTGGAATATATTACAATGGCGCCTCATAAAAGTGTTTCTCCTGATATATGTGAAGAACTTAAGGAGAAGGCACCTCTGCTTGTAACCTGTTATGATCTCATTATTACAAGTACGGAAAAGGTAATGCCGGTAGCTGCGGTGGTCATCTACGGGCATACGGTATGCGGCTATACTAAAAGTGATAAAACAGATGAGGCAGAGTGTGCCTCCTACATAAAGGAGATGCTTAAGAACAACGGCTACCAGAAGATGACGGTAAAGGTTTTTAAGGATTATAAGTCATTTCTTTTAAGGGCAGAGGGAATGAATAATATTGCTGCCGTGGAAAAGGAAACAGACAGAAGGAAAGATAAGGCGGTACGGGATTTAATCCTGACTCTGTCCATGTAGAGATTTATGAGAGAGACAATAATAAGGGAAAATGAAGCGGGCCAGCGCCTGGATAAGTATTTAAAAAAATATATGCCCGGCGCACCGGGAAGCTTTTTCTATAAAATGCTGAGAAAGAAAAATATTGTTTTGAATGGAAAGAAGGCTTCTGGAAGTGAAAAGCTTAAGGAAAACGACCATGTAAAGTTCTTTCTTTCCGATGAAACGATTGATAAATTTTCTGGAAATGAGGAAAGTTCCAGGAAATATGTATCCTCAGGAGAGCTTCTGGTTCTTTATGAGGATGAGGATATCCTTGTGTTAAATAAGCCTGCCGGAATGCTGTCACAAAAGGCAGACAAAAAGGATATTTCTGTTGTGGAGCACGTGACAGGATGGCTCCTTGAAAATGGAAGGCTTACGGAGAAAGACCTAAAGACCTTCAGGCCAGGAATATGTAACAGGCTGGACCGCAATACAAGCGGACTTATGGTGGCCGGAAAAAGTCTTTTAGGACTTCAGGTAATGTCCAGAATTTTTAGGGACAGGACACTGAAAAAATATTATTTATGTATTGTGAAGGGCGCCATGAAAGAAAGCGCCTGTATCCGGGGATACTTAAAAAAGGATGAAAGGACGAACCGGGTCTATATTGTGGATTGTGTATCCGGGGCTTTTAATAAGGATTACCAGCCTGTAGAGACAAAGTACACTCCTCTTTTGGTTCACCCGGAAATAACACTTCTTAAGGTCCATCTGATTACCGGGAGGACACACCAGATACGGGCCCATCTGGCAGGAGAGGGGCATCCAATACTTGGAGATTATAAGTATGGAGATAAGAATTTTAATGATTTGTATAAGAAGAAGTACCAGATTGAAACACAGATGCTTCATGCTTATGAGCTGATCCTGCCGGACAATATGGAAGAACGCCTTTCCCGCCTTTCAGGCCGGACTTTTTTGGCACCGGTTCCGCCTATATTTTACAGACTGATTAAGGAGACGGCATGGCAACATGGAATTCAAGAGGACTTAGAGGTTCTACACTAGAGGAAATGGTCAACCGGACCAATGAATATTATGGGGATAAAGGACTTGCCCTTATCCAGAAGATACCGACCCCCATCACGCCGGTAAAGATGGACAAGGAGCACCACCAGATTACCCTCGCATATTTTGAAAAGCGCAGTACTGTAGATTATATCGGGGCAGTCCAGGGAATTCCGGTGTGCTTTGACGCTAAGGAATGTGTGGCGGACACATTTCCCCTTCAGAATGTCCACGAGCATCAGGTGCGTTTTATGGATGCATTTGAAAAGCAGGAGGGGGTTGCTTTTCTTATCATCTATTATTCGGAGAGAAATGAGCTTTATTATATGCGTTTTGCTGAGCTTCTTAAGTTCTGGGGCAGGGCAGAAGCAGGGGGAAGGAAAAGCATCCGCTTTGAGGAGCTGGATGTACGCTTTTTCATGAAGGTGGAAAAGGGCTACCAGGTTCCTTATCTTGAGATGATGAATTTAGACCTTGCCCTTCGTGAGGAATGAAGGAATTATATTCCTGTATTATTACTGCTGCTTGACAAAATTTAAGAAAATGCGTATAATGCAATGAGGTTTTCATGTGGTAGCACGTTAAAGTGCGCTTAGACAACAGGAGGATATATGAAGAAATTGCTGCATACTCCCGAGGGAGTCAGAGATATCTATAATGTAGAATGTGGAAAGAAGCTTACACTAGAAAGCCGTCTTAAAAAGACGCTTCATCTGTACGGTTATCATGATATCCAGACGCCCACCTTTGAGTATTTTGATGTATTTAGGAAAGAAATTGGTACGATTCCGTCAAAGGAGCTTTATAAGTTTTTTGATAGGGAAGGGAATACTCTGGCACTCCGGCCGGATATCACTCCGTCTGTGGCACGGGCAGCGGCTACCCTGTTCGGTGAGGAGGATCTTCCTATCAGGCTGTGCTACACGGGAAATACATTTATCAACCATTCCAGTTATCAGGGGAGATTAAAAGAAGTGACCCAGCTTGGAGCCGAGTTTATCGGGGACGACTCTGTGGAGGCAGACGCGGAGATGCTGGCTCTAGTAATAGAATCTATGCAGGCAGTAGGACTTAGGGAATTTCAGCTGAATGTGGGAAATTTAGGATTTTTCTACAGCCTGATTGAAGATGCGTCCCTTGATGAGGAAGCAAAGGAGCGGGTCATAGAGCTTGTGAATAACCGGAATTTCTACGGGGTGGAGGAATATCTGGACAGTATTCTGGTAAAAAGAAGTTCAAGGGAAGCCTTTGCAGCCTTAGGTGAACTTGTAGGAGGAGTGGAGGTTCTTAAAAGGGCAAAAAATATTGCTCCTAATTCAGCCGGTATTATGGCTGTCAGGCGTCTGGAGAGGATTTTTAATATTCTGAAGGTATATGGGGTGGAGAAATATATTACATTTGACCTTGGCATGACAGGAACCTATGGCTATTATACAGGGATTATTTTCCGGGGGTATACGTATGGAATCGGAGATGCTATTGTAAAGGGTGGCCGGTATGATAAGCTTCTGGAGAAATTTGGGAAGGAATCTCCTTCCATTGGATTTGCTATTGTGATTGATGAATTAATGAATGCTATGATACGCCAGAGAGTCCGAATTGTATACACACGGAAGAATAATATTGTCCTTTATGATGAGGGGATGACAAAGGATGCCATTGCTGTTGCAAAGGATTTCAGGAGCAAGGCTAAGAATACGGAGCTGCTTAAAAAGGACAAGAAGAAGCTCTTGGAGGAGTATGTGCAGTATGGCAAGGAGTATTATGCAGGCACACTCATTTATATACAGAAAAGCGGCGATATTCTAATGATTAATCTGGTGACAGGTGATAAGAAGGAAATTAAAAAATCGACGGATAAGGCAGGAGAATAATATGCGGTACCTGACATTTGCCCTTGGGAAAGGGCGGCTTGCGGATGAGACACTTGAACTTTTTGAAAAAATCGGAATTACTTGTGAGGAGATGAAGGATAAGACTTCGAGAAAGCTTATTTTTACTAACGAGGAGCTTCGGCTTAGATTTTTCCTTTCTAAGGGACCAGATGTTCCCACCTATGTGGAATACGGGGCGGCAGATATCGGTATTGTGGGAAAGGATACGATTCTTGAGGAGGGAAGAAAGGTTCATGAAGTGCTGGACCTTGGATTTGGAAAATGCAGAATGTGTGTGTGCGGCCACAGGGAGTCTGCACCCCTGCTTAAGAATCATGAGCTGATTCGCGTTGCTACGAAGTATCCCAGAATTGCGAAGGACTATTTCTATAATGTGAAGCATCAGACAGTGGAGATAATCAAGCTTAACGGCTCGATTGAGCTTGCGCCGATAGTGGGGCTTTCAGAGGTAATTGTAGATATTGTGGAAACAGGATCAACCCTTAAGGAAAACGGGCTTGAAGTGCTTGAGGAGGTGTGTCCGCTGTCGGCGAGGATGATTGTGAATCCGGTGACAATGCGGATGGAGAGTGAACGGATCAAGAATTTGATTATGAAGGTGAGGGGTATAGTGCAGTGAGGTATTTGTTTGGATGAATGGAGGGATGAGTAGATGAGGATAGTAAGGATGGATGAGAGCTCCAGAAAGAATATTTTGGAGAATTTGCTTAGAAGGAGCCCAAATCAGTATGGGGAGTATGAAAAGGGAGTGGCAGAGATTCTTTCGGCTGTGAGAGAGCGGGGAGATGAAGCCTTGTTTGAATTTACTCGGAAGTTTGATGGGGCGGTGATTGACAGCGGAAATGTCAGGGTTACAGAAAAAGAGATTGAGGAAGCGTACAGACTTGTGGATGATGGGCTTGTGGAAATTATAAGGAAGGCTCTTGTTAATATCAGGGCTTATCATGAGAAGCAGAAGCAGTACAGCTGGTTTGACAGTAAGCCGGACGGGACCATGCTGGGACAGAAGGTGACGCCGATTTTTAAAGTGGGTGTTTATGTGCCGGGAGGGAAGGCAGCTTATCCGTCCTCAGTGCTGATGAATGTAATACCTGCGAAGGTGGCGGGTGTAGAGGAGATTGTGATGGTGACGCCTCCAAGAAAGGATGGGAAGGTGACGCCCACTACCCTTGTGGCTGCCTGTGAGGCAGGCGTGGATGTGATTTATAAGGCGGGGGGCGCCCAGGCAGTGGGGGCGCTGGCTTATGGGACAAGGAGTATTCCTAAGGTGGATAAGATTGTGGGTCCAGGGAATATTTATGTGGCTCTTGCCAAGAAAGCGGTTTATGGGCACGTAAGTATTGATGCGGTTGCAGGACCAAGCGAGATTCTTGTCGTTGCGGACGAGACGGCAAATCCGCGGTATGTGGCGGCGGACCTGCTTTCACAGGCGGAGCATGACGAGCTGGCTTCGGCAATTCTTGTGACGACCAGTGAGGAGCTGGCAGAAAAGGTGTCTAAGGAGGCCGGGAGATTTACAGAGGAATTAGAAAGAGGGAAGATTATCCGCAAGTCTCTTGATAACTATGGCTATATTTTGATCGTGAAGGATATGGATGAGGCTGTACGGACGGCAGATGAGATAGCCTCGGAGCATGTAGAAATTCAGACTAGGAATCCTTATGAAGTGATGATGAAGATTCGGAATGCGGGAGCAATTTTTATAGGAGAATATGCAAGCGAGCCTTTAGGAGATTATTTTGCAGGGCCGAACCACGTACTTCCTACAAACGGGACTGCCCGGTTTTTCTCACCTCTTTCGGTAGATGATTTTATAAAGAAATCCAGTATCATTGCCTATTCGAGGGAGGCCCTTAAGGCAGTGCATAAGGATATTGAAAGCTTTGCAGAGGCGGAGCATCTGACAGCTCACGCAAATTCTGTGAGAGTACGGTTTGAGTAAAAGGAGGAAGAGGATGGAGCGCATTGCAGCCTGTGAAAGGAAAACGAAGGAGACCGAGGTTTCCGTTACGCTTAATCTGGACGGGAAGGGAAAGACAGAAATACATACAGGCATCGGCTTTTTTGACCATATGCTTGATGGAATGGCACGACACGGACTGTTCGATCTGGCTGTTCATGTGGAGGGAGATCTCTTTGTGGACGGGCATCATACTATTGAGGATACAGGGATTGTGCTTGGCCAGGCAATTCTTGAGGCAGTTGGCGGTAAAACAGGTATTAAGCGCTACGGACATATGATTCTTCCGATGGATGAAACCCTGGCGCTTGCGGCAGTTGATCTTTCGGGGAGGCCCTATTTTAAATATGAGGCTCCCTTTACTTCGGAATGTATCGGGGAAATGGATACAGAGCTTATCAGGGAGTTCTTCTATGCAGTATCCTACAGTGGCAAGATGAACCTGCATCTTAAAATTCTGGATGCGGGAAATAACCACCATATGGCAGAGGCGCTTTTTAAGAGCTTTGGTAAGGCGCTTGATATGGCTGTAATGAAGGAGCCTCGGATTGAGGGGGTATGGACGACAAAAGGAAGCCTTTAAAAAGGAGTGGAATACGATGAGCTACAAGAGATTGATTCCCTGCATATTCATCGCAGGGCAAAAAGCAGTAAAATGGTTTGACAAAGAAGATGTTTTATGCGAGGATGTTTTGGCCCTTGCGAAAAGCTATAACGATAATGGGGCGGATGAACTGTTGATTTTTGATTTGTCAGATTCTGATGAGAAGCATGAGGAGGCTATTGATTTAATGCGCAGAATCAGCCGCATGATAAGGATTCCTATGCTGGCGGGTGGAAACATCAGGCGTCTGGAGGATGTAAAGAAGATTTTGTATGCGGGAGCAAAGCGCGCCCTTATTAATTTTTCAAAACCGGACAGCGAGAAAATGCTGGCAGAGGCGGCAAAAAGATTTGGCAGAGAGAAGCTTGCAGTATCCTTGAATGATTTTGACGCTCTTTTTAAGCATCAGCATATCATCGGGGAGTATGCAGATGAGCTGGTTTTCATGCATCGTCTAGATATGAATTCAGTTATGAATCTTTCGGATCTCCCCTGTATTATTGTGACTGATACGATGGAGGAGGCTGAGCTTATGAAGGTACTGAAATGTCCAGGAGTACGGGGGCTTTCAGGGAAATATATAAGCAGGCCGGATATGGATTTTGGTGGATTTAAGGAACGCTGTGGGAATGAAGATATTATGATGACAGCCTTTGAGAGTATGATGGATTTTTCACAGTTTAAAACAAATGAACAGGGACTTCTTCCGGTTATTGTGCAGCACTATAAGACTCAGGAGGTTTTGATGCTTGCCTATATGAATGAGGAATCCTTTTACCAGACAATCAAAAGCGGACGGATGACATATTTCAGCCGGAGCCGCAACTGTCTTTGGGTAAAAGGGGAGACAAGCGGTCATTTCCAGTATGTAAAATCATTGACTATAGATTGCGACTGCGATACCCTTCTCGCAAAGGTAGAGCAGATAGGTTCGGCGTGTCACACAGGAAATCCTACCTGTTTTTACCAGCCTGTTGCAGGCGGGGAGGCGGATGTGAAAAATCCGCTGCAGATTTTTGAGACAGTATATGACACGATTGTGAGCCGGAAGAAGAACCCGAAGGAAGGCTCTTACACCAATTACCTTTTTGATAAGGGTATTGACAAGATTCTTAAAAAGGTGGGAGAAGAGGCAACAGAAATTGTAATTGCAGCCAAGAATCCCAACCCGGAGGAGGTAAAATACGAGATAGCGGATTTTATGTATCATGTTATGGTCCTAATGGTGGAAAAAGGGATTGAGTGGGAGGATATTATTCGAGAGATGGCTGACAGGTAAAGAGTGCGGCGGTCTGCAGATTCTAAAGAGTATGGATATATTGCGGCGGGTCTGCTGTTGTTTTTGGATATTAGTATGCATATCTTTCTCATTTTGGACATATTTTGTAGTGAGGTGAGTGCATATGAATTCTTCAGAAAAGAGAAGAAAGGAGCTCTTAGAGCAGACCAGGAGGCTTTATAGTGACAGGCGGGAGCCTCCGGCTGTGCATCCCCGCTATGGCTCTGTCTATTATGGGCTTTATGGGAATGACAGTGAGGAGAACACCCCGGCGGGAACCTTTGGAGTACGGCTTTTTCTGGCGTTTCTGCTGTTTGCAGGGTTTGTGACAATGGATAGGCAGGAATATGAGGTATTCCATGTAAACAGCGATTGGATTGTACAGGAGATTGAAACAGATATTGATGTAGCAGAAGTGTGGAAAGAACTGTAGTTAGGTGTATTCTGCGAAAATGTTAATTCTTACTCTCCACAGGCAGAGAACAAAAGGTTCCCTGTCTGCGGAGAGTATTTGTATTTTTACGAAATTTGTAGTATAATTATTTTATAGATTGCTGAGGGAGTCGTGATTCTGTTTAAGGAAAAGACAAGATGAAACATTTTAGAAAAAATTTAAAATATTATGCAAGGATTTACTATTTTAGATCGTATTATTAATGAAAAGAAAAATAAATGATTTGCTGGGAGGGTAAAAGCAATGAAAAAATTAAAAGTATTGGGAGTGGCTGGCGTATTGTCACTGGCAATGGGAACATCTGTATTTGCAGCGGATTTTTCAGGAGGCGGCAGTGTGATAGGGCATCATATGAATCCGGCAGCATGTGTGGCTGGAAATTATGTAAAACCGCTGGCAGGTATGACGGCAGCACAGTGTAATTTTGGAAATTGTAATTTAATCTGCGGGAACTGGGGCGAATACTGCCGTAACTACGTAGAGACTGCTAATCTTGCTGTAAATGACAGCTATGCAGATGTGGCGGTAAGTGAAAGCAGCTATACAGATGTGGCGGTATATGACAGTTATGCAGAGAGTGCCGTTGTGTATGATGATTACAGCACAGATTATGGTTATGGGAATGGCTATGGCGGTAACTATGTGGATGCAGACAATGATGGTGTATGTGACAACTGGCAGAGCGGCGGCTATGGCGGTAACTATGTGGATGCAGACAATGATGGCGTATGTGACAACTGGCAGAGCGGCGGCTATGGCGGCGGTTACGGAAACGGCTATTGTGGCGGCTATGGAAACGGCGGCGGTTATGGCGGCGGGCATCATGGCGGCGGACACGGAAGAGGATGTAACTGGTAAAATATTTTTCTTACAGGCAGAGGCTTATAAAGGCCGCTGCCTTATGTGTGTTTAAAATATGCAGCCGGCAAGGGAGGTGGCAGAGTGGATGCAGAGTGAAGCACAGATAAACCATGCGGTAGAGGAATATGCGGATATGGTAAAAAGAGTCTGCTTTTATCATCTGAAAAATCAGGCAGATACAGAGGATGTGTTTCAGAATGTTTTTTTAAAATACATGCTTTACGATAAGCCGTTTAGCAGCCGGGAACATGAAAAATCATGGCTGCTCCGCGTAGCCATCAATGCCTGCCGGGATTATCTTAGAAACTTCTTCAGGCGCAGTGTCGTCTCCTTAGAGGTATTAGACGAAGTAGAAGCGCAGGAGCGTGAAAGTCATGGAGAGGTTTTGGAGGCAGTATTATCTCTTCCTGTAAAATATAAGGATGTAATTTATCTACATTATTATGAAGGATATTCGGCTGTCGAAATAGGAAAGATTATTGGGAAAAAGGAAAATACAGTTTACTCGCTGCTTTCTAGGGGGCGGGAAATGTTAAAGGGAAAGCTGGGAGGTGAAGGATTTGACGAATAGGATACAGAATGCATTTGACAGTATTACAGCTGACACTGAGCTTAAGGAATCTACAAAAAGCTTCTTAAATAAAAAATATAAAGAAAATATTCGTTCCAGACGCCGCCCGGGACTGCAGTTCGCGGTTTCCTTTGCCTGTGTCGTTTTTCTGTTTGTAATGGGGGCGGGTGGTTATTCCTGGGTGCAAAGGCCGGTTTCTTATGTGAGCATTGATGTGAATCCTTCCATTGAACTGGCGCTTAACCGGTTTGACAGAGTCGTATATGCGTCGGCCTATAATTTGGAGGGAGAGGAGATTTTAAACGGTCTGTCCTTAAAAGGGAAAAAATATACAGAGGCAATCCACGAGGTTGTAGAATGTGATGGTATGCGCACATATCTTTCAGGGCCTTCGGAGGTGGTCCTTACTGTGGCGGCAGAGGAGAGCCGTGAACAGGAGCTTGACAGAGGGGTAAGACGCTGCGCCGGACATATGGGGCAGGGATGCCACAACACCCGTGCAGATATCGACATGATTTCAGAGGCTCACGAGTGCGGGCTGTCTTTTGGGAAATATAATGCTTATCTTAAGCTTCTTGAATACGACAGTACGATTACGGCAGACGCTTGTAAGGACATGAGTATGGCCCAGATAAGGGAACTTATCAGGGAATATGAAAGGGGCGGCCGAAGTGATGATGAAAGTGTGAAAACGCAAGAAAATGGCACAGACGAAAATGAGAGCGGCACTGGCGGAAACGGAAATGGCAGCGGCACTGGCGGAAACGGAAATGGAAACGGAAATGGCAGCGGCACTGGCGGAAATGGAAGTGGCTGTGGAAACGGAAATAACAGCGGGACATCACCGTGCCAAAAGAGACATCGCCACGGGAACGGTCACGAATAGGAAAAGAAAGGAGATATTTATGACTGGTACTTTTGAAATGGAAATACCTGTAACCAGGTATCACAAATTCATAAAATATCTATGTATCCTGATACAGGCAGGAACCGTTTTATATCTTCTTTTTATCTGGAACAGTCTGCCGGACAGGATTCCGACCCATTATAACGGATCCGGTGTAATCGACAGCTTTGGGAGCCGCTATACAATCTGGATATGTCCAGCTGCCATGCTGCTTATGTATCAATTTATAGGCCTTATAGAGAGACATCCTTCTTGGTGGAATACAGGCGTTACAGTTACAAAAATGAATGCAAAAAGAGTATACGGTACAGTGAAAAATATGGTTGTAACAATGAAGTTTGTATTGGTGTTAGTTTTTGCATATATAAGCATATGGAGTTCTACGGGCAGAAACCTAGGAGCATGGTTCCTGCCTGTATCCCTTGCTCTTACCTTTGTTCCTATTATCATATTCCTCATACTTCTTTCCAGAGCGGCAAAGAAGTAATCTGGTTTGTGATTAGGATATCACTATTAAATAATTTTAATTGTAAATATTATCCCATTGAAAACAAACGTAAGTTCTGATATAATATAAAGGAACGCACGTTTGTTTTTTGTGTTAATTCTTTTGATGAGGTGAGCCTTATGACACAGGAAAACCGCACATATATTGCAATTGATTTAAAGTCATTCTACGCCTCTGTGGAATGTGTGGAGCGGGGACTTGACCCGATGACTACAAATCTTGTTGTGGCTGATTTAAGCCGTACGGAAAAGACCATCTGCCTTGCTGTATCGCCGTCATTAAAAGCCTACGGAATCTCCGGCCGGGCAAGGCTTTTTGAAGTCGTTCAGAGGGTGAAGGAGGTAAATGCAAAAAGACTTAGTATGGCGCCGGGCGGCAAATTTGACGGCTCCTCTTATGATGAGCTGGAGCTTAAAGCATCCCCTTTGAAGGCCCTTGATTACATTGCTGCACCGCCCAGAATGGCGCACTATATTGAGTACAGCACAAAAATTTATGAAATATATCTGAAATATATTGCGCCAGAGGACTGCCATGTGTATTCTATTGATGAGATTATGATGGATGTTACTCATTATCTGAATACCTATAAAATGTCTGCCAGAGAGCTTACGGGGAAAATCATAGAGGACATTCGAGAAAGTACGGGGATTACTGCCACGGCAGGAATTGGTACAAATCTTTATCTGTGCAAAGTGGCAATGGATATTGTGGCAAAGCATATTCCGCCGGACAAAAACGGTGTGCGTATTGCCTCTCTGAATGAAAAAAGCTACCGCCGGATTTTATGGACTCATCAGCCGATTACAGATTTTTGGCGCGTGGGAAAAGGGTATGCGAAAAAGCTGGCCGAGCACGGTCTGTTTACAATGGGAGATATTGCACGGTGTTCTATAGGAAAGCCGGAGGATTATTACAACGAGGATTTGCTGTATAAACTATTCGGCATTAACGCAGAGATCCTGATTGATCATGCATGGGGGTTTGAGCCCTGTACAATGAAAGACATTAAAGCCTATAAGCCGGAGACTAACAGTATCTGCTTTGGCCAGGTTCTCCACTGCCCCTATACGGCTAAAATGGCAAGGATTGTCGTGCGGGAAATGGCGGAGATGCTTGGATTGGACCTGTTTGGCCGCCGTCTGGTAACAGATCAGATTGTTCTTACGGTAGGATATGATATAGAAAACTTAGCTGACATGAAAAACCGCCGTCAGAGCAAAAGCACCACAGAATGTTATAAAAGCGGAAGCAGAAAATCAGACAGTCAGGTAGAAATTAAAATGGACCGTTACGGGCGGAAAGTTCCAAAGCACGCCCACGGAACTATTAATCTTGAGAAGCCCACCTCCTCGTCTCGGCAGATTATAAAGACAACGCTGGAATTATATGATAAGATTATTAACAAGGGGTTCCTTGTGCGGAGAATTACCATAGGGGCAAACCATGTTGTAGAAGAAACTTCTGTTTTGCAGGAGCCTGCTTTTGAACAGCTTGATTTGTTTACCGATTATGGAGTGCAAAAAGAACGTAAGGAGAGGGAAGAGGCCGCAAGAAAGAAGGAGCGTAAGCTTCAGCAGGCAATGCTGGACATTAAGAAGAAATACGGAAAAAATGCTATTTTGAAAGGAACAAATCTGGTGGAAGGTGCGACAGCCACTTCCCGAAACAGACAGATTGGCGGGCATAAAGCATGAATTATGAGTTGTTACTAAATGAAATACTGAATATCGGAAAGGATATGATTAAAAGTGGTGCAGAGACAGACAGAGCGGAGGACAGTATGTACCGGATGCTTGAGAGCTATGAGCTTGAGCAGTGCAGTGTCTTTGCTATACAAAGTAATATACAAGCTACGATTAAGCCTAAGAAAGGTTCTTTTATAACCCAGATACGAAGAATACATAAAATTGAATTTAATTATGACCGGCTGGATTATCTTAATAATCTGTCACGGTATATATGTAAAAATACACCGGCCATAGAGGAAATACGTGAAAAATATAAAGAGGTTTTAAACCGCAGACCTCAGCCAGAATATTTAAAGTACGCAGCGGCTGTATTAGGCGGCGTAGGTTTTGGTGTGTATTTTGGCTGTGACTGGCTGGATACTATTGTAGGTATTATTATATGTGCATCAGTAGAAGTGTTTTTGGGAAGTATTCTTGATAGGCGGGAGCATCATCTTGTGGTTTATAATCTGGTGCTGGCTTTTCTTTCCGGAGCGGCTGTATTTCTGGCAGCAAGGGCCGGTCTTGGGCACCATCCTGACAGGATTATATTAGGACTTAACATGGTGCTTATAAGCGGGCTGGGGGTTGCCAATGGAATCCGGGACATGGTAAACCGGGCCTACCTGTCAGGGATTTTAAATATCACAAACTCCTGTCTTGGTGCTATTGCCATTGCCTGCGGGACAGGACTTGCAATGGTGCTCTTTAAAGGGGATATGTATGAGATGTATATTGCCCCCAGCATTGCAGTGCAGCTTATTTCCTGTGGTGTGGCCAGTATGGGATTTGCCCTTGTGTTTAAAGCAGCGGTGAAGCAGTCTGTCTATGCGGGGATCGGAGGCTTCTTTAACTGGGGCTTTTACCTGCTGGTACAGTATTTTCATGGAAATGACTTTATGGCGGTCATGGCAGGGTCAGCCTTTGTGGCAGCTTATGCTTACTTAATGTCAAGAGTCCACAGGGCGCCGGCAACTATTTTTCTGACAACGTCCATTATGCCGGTTATTCCCGGGGCAAGCCTGTTTTATATGATGCATGGGTTTGTTCAGGCAGACTACAATCTGGCCTCCGGTCATGCCGTCGCACTGGCCAAGACCTGCCTTGCTGTTGCCTTTGGTTTTTTAATTATAGAGATTGTGACACGTTACATAGGAACAAAAAAATAAGGGGCGTAGTCTATTATAGGCTTTCCATACAGCTTGTATTTTGAGGAAGAAAGGAGAGTGAAAGGATGAAAAGCTTTATGAACCCCGATGATATGCGAAAATATGATGATATTATAGATCTTCCCCGCCATGTATCGAAAACACATCCTCAGATGCCTCTGTCAGACAGGGCAGCTCAGTTTGCCCCCTTTGCCGCCTTGACAGGACATCATGAGGCTGTGAGGGAGTCGGCCCGCCTGACAGATGAAAGAGTGGAGCTTAACGAAGATACCTTAGCTGCATTAGATGAGCAGCTAAGGCATATAGAAATGCATCTGGATGAGAAGCCTGGCGTTTCAATCACATATTTTACCCCGGACTCGAAGAAAAGAGGCGGTTCCTATATTACGGTAACCGGATGGGTGAAAAAAATTGATGAGTACAAAAAAGCTGTTGTTTTGACAGACGGAACGCATATACCAATCTGTAATATAGCCAGGATTGAGCAGTTGTAGATAAAAGATTCAGGATTTTTTCTTCACGGGAATCCAGATTTCCGTGTAATAATTTTCGTCTGCTGTTCCTTTCGGATATTTGTCTGGTGTATCATACATCTCCACACAGTATCCAGCGGCGAATTCATATTCCTTTAATGCAGGCAGCCATTCGGAAAATATCCTGACATTCACATCCTGAAGGGACATAGGTAGTGCACCCCTGCATGGAATCACCGCCCATGTGAATGCAGGAATTGTTCGTACTTCAAATCCTTTCGGGATATCTGAAGCAGGATGATAAATATCTGCTATCATATATTCGAATTTTTCATTACCCATTTGAGGGTCAATGTTAATTCCGAACATACCACATACATATTTACCTTTGCCTGAAGCATAGTGCTCCTGCCAGAATGTGGGTATATCCTGATTTGCCTTTTCGTAGGAGAATTCTTTTGCGGATGCCAGAACAGTAAAACTTCCTTTTTGTGTAATTTTGTAGTCCATCACATAACCACCTTTCAAAGATATTGTAAGCTTCAGAGGCTCAAAGACCTTGACTGCATGCTTTCCTGTGCGCACTGAGGAAGGCGTACAGCCGTGGAAACGTGAAAATGCTTTTGTAAAGCTGTCAGGAGAATCATAGCCGTATTTCATGGCAAGCTCTATAACTGAAATATTCCCATTAAGCAGCTCTCCTCCGGCAAGTGAAAGCCTGCGGTTCCTTATATATTCCATAAGTGTATATCCGCACAGCATACTAAATCCTTTATGAAAATAAAAGGGGGAAACAGCGGTGTGTTTTGAAACATGATCCAAAGTAATATTTTCTGTAATGTGAGCTTCGATATAATTGACAGCTTTGCTGATGACTGATGTCCATTCCATGCTTATCACCTCCAAAATACAGTATAGTTGAAAATCACCTTAGTTTCCCGATAAACCTTGCGATTTTTTGTCTGCATCCATATGCTCTTACAATTTTTTAGGTAAATGCAAAGCATTGCAAATAATAACTGGAATTTCATCTAAAAAGATATACTGGAATTTGTACAATACTGTTATTGTGTTTCTAAAAGTTTCTGTATTGCTTCTTCTTTGTCTGATACAAAAAAGAAATTATGGCCTTTGTTGGATTCATAAATGAAATCCTTTAAAGGCTTGCTGGTATAACCGGAGTAATCTCCGAATACGGCAATTTTTACATGATAGTTCATAAATTTCTGAAGTATTTCTCCAGCCATTCCTGTACTGAGGATGAAAAAATCTTCACATACTGCCTTTTTGTCAATTACAATGTTTGATGCACCTGTTTCATATTTAACAGTCATTGCTAAATCCAAAGCAGACTGCGTATCTGTAATGAGTCTCTCGTTACTGGAAACAACTGCAACATCAGTTCCATTATCTTTCAAGTGTTCAATATTCATAATATTCTCCTTAACTAATCTGCAGTACAAATTCCAGTTTTGGAAAACTTTATTTTAAAAGAAATATGGATATGTGTCAATAGTTTGAAGGAATTATTTGCTGAAAATGTCAAAATGTGTATGGGGGTATATTAAAGGGAAACAGCAAATAAGGTTGAGAAAAGATAAAAAATCGTCTATACTGCTAAATATATATGATATTTTTTACATAAGAGGAGAGACTACAAAAATGTGGTTGATTTCATTCATTATTTTTTTTATTCCGTTTTGTATCTTTGCAGCAGTTATGATACATGATTCACGCACATTGTGGAGTGGAGTGTCCTTTTTCTGGATGCTGCTGTGTCTTTCTGTGTCCTTGTTTTTAATGTTATCCCGGTATTCGGAATGGCTTTTATCCTATACTACATTGACGGGAATTCTTGTTTTTTTGGTTATATCGGCGATGGCTGGAGTGATTCTGTTTCCAGCGCTTTTAATTCTTTTATTTTTTATTGAAGGGATAAATATAATCCGGCATGAGGGAATAAAGCCATCTAATCTTTTATCCATGCTGTTTTCAATTCTGTTGACCGGCTATCTGGTGGTCTGGCCTGTAATTGGAAATCTGGGAAAAGATGTAATCGGCACGACTTTGTATGCGGTTATCAGTTTTACGGCAGTATATGTACTGGCACTTATGGCTATGTATACCCTTTCTGGGATTCTAAATCTTATTCATTTTAAAAAAAAGAGAAAGGCAGATTATATTATTGTTCTGGGTTCGGGAATTCTTGGAACAAAGGTTCCTCCACTTCTGGCTGCACGAATTGACAGGGGAATTGAGCTCCTCCTTTGCAATCCAGATGCAAGAATTATCATGTCTGGAGGCCAAGGGCCAGGTGAGGACATACCGGAAAGTGAGGCAATGGCCTTTTATGCCCTGGAGCGTGGAGTAGATATAGAGCGTATTATGATGGAGCAAAAGTCTGTATCAACAGAAGAAAACTTGAGATTTTCAAGGGAGCTGATGGTAAAGGAAAATCCGAGTATTATTGTTGTCACAACGGCTTACCATGTATTCCGGGCTCTAATTCTGGCGAGACAGCAGGGAATGAAATGTGTTGGCTTCGGAGCAAAAACAAAATGGTATTTTACTTTAAATGCATTGATACGCGAATTTGCCGGATATCTGCGGCTGAGCTGGAAGAAGCATGCGGTTGTTATCGGCATAGCAACAGGGATTTTGTCAGTGGGAAATATTGTGAAGATAGCGGGAATGATTTTGGCTGTTATCAGCTGACGAGGACTGGAAGGAAATTTACGGAAGTGCAAAGGAATCTGGCAGTCTTATGGTGACCTGTTGTATGGCTGCCATTTTTCAATTGCTTTTTTATTATAGAAAGAAAATATTTTTAAAATATCTGTAACGAAATTCCGTGACGAGAGTCTACTTGGTGTAGAAAGGAGGCGGGATGCATGAGGTTTGAGGATGTATATAAGCAGTATCACCGTGATGTGTATTATTTCCTTCTGTCAATGTGCGGCAATCCGGAGCTAGCAGAAGAATTGACACAGGAAACCTTTTACAGAGCTCTGATGAACATACACAGATTTAAAGGGGAATGCCAGCTTAAATCCTGGCTCTGTCAGATTGGCAAAAATGCGTATCTGTCCTGGGTCAAAAAGCAGAAGCATCTTGCCGTAAAAGAGCTGGAACCCGAGAGATTTCATGGCACCGGGGAAAAAAAGGGACAGGCAGAAGAAAGCCCTGAACTGCAGTGTATAAAAAAGGAGCAGGCGCTGTCGGTTTATAAGGTGCTCCATTTACTTGAGGAGCCTTATAAGGAGGTATTTACCTTGAGAACCCTGGGTGAACTGTCCTATAAGGAGATTGGCGAAATTTTCGGACGTGGGGAAGGCTGGGCACGGGTGAATTATCACCGGGCAAAACTTAAAATTCAGGAAATGATAAAGGAGGTGCCTTAAATGAAGAAGGAATGTGCAGTAGTGCAGGATCTTCTAGTATTATACGAGGATGATGTGCTAAAGGAAGAGAGCCGGCAGATGGTAGAGGAACATATCCGGGGCTGTGAGGAATGTATGCAGCTATATGAAAATGCCAGGAAACCTCTTCCGGCGATTGAAAAGATGCCGGATTCTTCTGGAGAAGAGCAGGAGGGGGCGGCAGTACGTGTAATGAAAAGACTCAAGAAGAGAATAACTTATAAGACTATACTGGTTTTGGGAGCTATAGTTGTGTTGATATGTTTTGGTTTAATTACAATAAACGATATCTGCACACGAAAGATAGAGGGCTATCAGGGACTCGCAGAAACGATTTATACCCTGCCGGCAGAAAATTTTCATGTAACTGAGCTTTACCAGCTAAAAAACGGAGAGCTTTATTGTACATTGGAGTCTGATAAGGAATTTGTTACAACGCAGATAGCGGACTGGATTCTGCCGGAGGGAAAAAGAACAGAGAACACAAAGGAAGCATTAAAGGAGCTTCGTTTCAGGCAGGGTTCGTTATCGAACTTAAATTCGGCAAAACAAAAAGAAACGACTGTAATTTTTTCTTTGAAACGGCAGGGCACTGTTATGGAAAATGGTAAAATCAGAACGATTACCCAGAGCTGTGCAGATATCAGTGTCTACGGGAAAACACAGAAGGATAAAATGACCATCTGGAAAGCCGGACAAAAGGTGGAGGAAGCGCCAGAGAATATAGAAAAGAAGGCTGTCCGTGCCTATCTGCAGGAAGGTCTGTATGCAAAGGCTGTAAAGGAATGTGAGAATATGGGCTGGGAGGATTACGAAAAAATTTTTGGAGATACCGGTCTTAGCTGGCAGACAGAGAGTGGGCTTTCTGAGCCAGAATTAACTGTTACCAGTGAATGTTATTCTATTTTTCTGAACTAAAAATTGGAGATACGAAAACGGAAGGGAAAGCAGGTGGGAAGATTGACAGTGACGGAACAGATAGACCAGAAACATCAGGAAGATTTACAGAGGCTGAGAGGCTTTCGCCTGCTTGATGATGAATGCGTTGGAGGAAATTGTTAATATTTCAGGACTTTCTCTTGAAGAAGTAAAACAACTGAAAGCTGATAGAAGTGCATAGACAAAACTGTAGGCTGAGAATCTAAAGACAGATTCCCAGCCTATAATTTTTACGATTATACAAGACACTATTTATAATATCCGGTGGAACCGTTATCATTATCTGAATCTGGACATATGGTGGTGTACCAGAGAATGTAAAAAATAAAGATGCTGTAAAAAGAATCATTACACAAACTAAATTCAACGTATAGTATTGATAAATAAGGGGGAAAATGATACAATATTAACTGAAATTTAATAACTGTATAAATATTCAAAAGCAATTGTATAATTATTCATCAAAATACATAATTATGCAATTGTATGTATTGAGGCTTCTCCTGGAGCTCTTGACAAAATAAAAGAAGTGTGGTATTGGGGCTAAAAAAAGGGGAAAGCAGACAATGTTGAAGGTGAATAAACGTGGGGTTGCAGACAAAGAGGGAGACTTGCACGAACAAAAAAGATAAGTAATTTAAGGCGTATCGGTTTTTTAGATGCGCCTTAAGTTTGAATGTATGGAGACTGAATTATGAGAAAGCTAGCCTTAAATGATGAAATATTACTAAAAATCGAGAAACCTGCGCGCTACATAGGTAATGAAGTGAACAGTGTCATGAAAGCTCCAGACGAAGTGGATATCCGCTTCGCCATGTGCTTTCCGGACGTCTATGAAATCGGTATGTCCCATCTGGGAATTCAGATTCTTTATGACATGTTCAACCGGCGGGAGGATACGTGGTGTGAGCGCGTCTATTCTCCGTGGGTAGATTTGGACAAGATTATGAGGAAGGATAGGATTCCTTTGTTTGCTTTAGAATCACAGGACCCGGTAAAGGCCTTTGATTTTCTCGGAATTACCATTCAGTATGAGATGTGCTACACGAATATATTACAAATATTAGAGCTCAGCCAGATTCCTCTATTTTCTTCTCAGAGGAGTGATAATGACCCTATTGTAATCGGAGGCGGCCCCTGTGCTTACAATCCGGAGCCCTTAGCTGATTTCTTTGATTTATTTTACATCGGAGAAGGAGAGACCGTGTATGGGGAACTTCTTGACGCCTACAAAGAAAACAAAAGAAAGGGTGGTTCTAGAAAGGACTACCTTGAAGCGGCGGCAGAAATCGAAGGAATCTATGTTCCTGCTTTTTATGACGTAACTTACCATGAGGACGGGACACTTGCTGCCTTTACCCCCATTAATCCCCACGCAAAGAAAAAGATTAAGAAGCAGCTTGTCATGGATATGACAGATACTTACTATCCTTTTGCGCCGGTGGTGCCTTTTATTAAGGTGACCCAGGACAGGGTAGTTTTGGAAATCCAGAGGGGATGTATCCGGGGCTGTCGTTTTTGCCAGGCAGGAATGATTTATCGTCCTACAAGAGAACGTGATTTAGAGATGCTCAAAAAATATGCTTATGAGATGTTAAAAAACACAGGACATGAAGAAATATCCTTAAGCTCTCTAAGCTCCAGCGATTATAGCAGCTTAAAGGAGCTGGTTACATTTCTGATTGAAGAGTTTAAGGGAAAGGGGATTAATATCTCACTCCCATCCCTTCGGATTGACGCCTTTTCCCTGGATGTAATGGAAAAGGTACAGGATGTGAGAAAAAGCAGCCTGACCTTTGCACCGGAGGCAGGCTCCCAGAGAATGCGCAATGTTATTAATAAAGGGCTTACCGAGGAAGAGATTCTAAATGGAGCAGGACAGGCTTTTGAGGGCGGATGGAACAAAGTAAAGCTTTATTTCATGCTGGGACTTCCTACAGAGACAGAGGAGGATATGAAGGAAATTGCAGTGCTTGCAGACAAGATTGCCAGACGTTATTACGAAATTCCGAAGGAAAAACGGAATGGAAAATGTCAGATTACAGCAAGCAGCTCCTTTTTTATTCCTAAGCCCTTTACTCCTTTCCAGTGGGTGCCTATGTTTACCAATGAAGAATATATTTCCCGGGCAGCGGTTGTAAAACATGCATTTCAGGACCAGCTAAACCGAAAAAGCCTGAAATATAACTGGCATGATGCGGAAGTGACTGTGCTGGAGGGAGTTTTTGCAAGAGGTGACCGGCGTACCGGAAGGGTGCTTTTAGAAGCATATCGCTCAGGCTGTCTGTACGATTCGTGGACGGATTATTTTGATTATCATAAATGGCTGCAAGCTTTTGAAAATACCGGTATCAGCATGGAATTTTACAATCAGAGGGAGCGTTCCTTTGATGAGATCCTTCCATGGGACTTTATAGATATTGGTGTAACGAAAGAATTTCTTATAAAAGAGTGGGAACGGGCCAGACGTGGAGAGGTTACACCTAACTGCAGACAGCAGTGCTCAGGCTGCGGTGCTTTAAAATGGAAGGGAGGTGTGTGCATTGAAGGCAAGAATTAAGTTTCGTAAATATGGTGTGTTGAAATTTATTGGACATCTGGATGTCATGAGATTTTTTCAAAAGGCAATGCGCCGGGCAGATATTCCGATTGCTTTTACCGGCGGCTACAGCCCTCACATGATTATGTCTTTTGCTCAGCCCTTAGGAGTCGGGATTACAAGTGAGGGGGAATATCTGGATATTGAGCTTACAGAGAGCATCTCCTCTAAAGAGGCAGTCACCCGCCTAAACCAGGTGATGGTTCCTGGAATTGACATTGTAAGTTTCGTGGAGATCTCAGAGGATAAAAAGGCAGGAGGCATGACCATTACTGCTGCTTCAGATTACCGGGTATATCTTCTTGAATCCTCCCACTGCACTGATGCACGTATCCCCATACCTGAGAAATGGAGGGGGAGTATTCCACACTTCCTTGGGGAAAACCAGATAATTGTGTGGAAAAAGACAAAAAAAAGTGAAAAAGAGGTGGATATCTTACCGCTGATATACAAAATGTACTCAGACCAGGACAGCATTTACCTACTTTTGGCAACAGGAAGTGAGCAGAATTTGAAACCAGATCTGGTTATGGAAGCATTTCTAAACTATATCGGCGAGCCTTCCAGACCCTTTCATTACCACAGACTTGATATCCATGCAAGAAAGGAGGATGGAACTTTGGTTCCACTTTCGGAAATATGAGCAAAAAGGAAGTAAAGACGAATGCCATGCGGATTCTTGAACGCATGAAAATTTCTTATAAATATGAAGAATATATCTGTGATGAATTTACGGATGGAATTCAGACAGCAGATATGCTTGGATATGACCATGATCTTGTATACAAAACACTGGTTACTACTGGGAAAAGCGGCGGGTATTATGTGTTTGTCATTCCTGTTGAGAAGGAAATTGATTTCAAGAAGGCTGCAAGGGCGGTAGAAGAGAAGGCTTTGGAAATGCTGCCTTTAAAGGAGCTTACAAAAGTAACAGGGTATGTCCGCGGCGGCTGTACTGCTATTGGTATGAAAAAGCAGTTCCCTACTGTTATACAAAAGGAAGCAGAGAGACTTTCCCATATATACATAAGCGGTGGAAAACTAGGGATGCAGATAGAGGTTGCGCCGGGTGATCTAAAAATGGCGGCCAAAGCAGTTTATGCGGATGTGGTCCGGGATGTAATATAGTTATATTGAAAGGCCCAGATATGCCGGGAAGATGAAAAAGCATATCCGGGCCTTGCCCTTATTCTCCTCATTAAATACATAATTTTCTCATGATATTTTCCGTTGCAGTTATGCTGGAAATGAGGTAATATAGTAGAGGACATGGCGGCAGATGACTACAAAAGAATGACAGTTTGGAGGATTACATTATACAATGAAAAAAGTGGTAAAATTTGGCGGGAGTTCGCTTGCGAGCGCGGAGCAGTTTGAGAAGGCAGGCCGTATTATCTGCAAAGATGATACAAGACGTTACGTAATTCCTTCTGCGCCGGGAAAGCGTTTTCCAAAAGATACAAAGGTTACAGATATGCTGTACAGCTGTTACGGACAGGCTATTCTGGATGAAGATGAGGACACGGAAAATAGTTTTGAGGAGCTTCTTTCTAAAATTAAGGAGCGGTATGATTCTATTATTAACGGGCTTTCTCTCTCAATGTCTTTAGATAAGGAATTTCAGATTATCCGTGAGAATTTCAGTAAGAAGGTAGGACGGGACTATGCGGCCTCTAGAGGGGAATATCTCAATGGAAAGATTATGGCTCATTATCTGGGCTATGAATTTATAGATGCGGCAGAGGTTATTTTCTTTGATGAAAATGGAAACTTTGATGGAACGAAAACAGACCGGGTTCTATCTGAAAGGCTTCACAACGTTGAGAAGGCTGTTATCCCTGGATTTTACGGCGCACAGCCTGACGGAAGTATTGTAACCTTCTCAAGAGGCGGTTCGGATATTACCGGATCTATTGTGGCAAAGGCCGTTCATGCAGACATGTATGAAAACTGGACAGATGTTTCAGGGTTTCTTATTGCAGACCCTCGGATTATAAAAAATCCCAAGGCCATTGACACTATCACTTACCGGGAGCTGCGGGAGCTCTCCTATATGGGAGCAACGGTACTTCATGAGGATGCTATTTTCCCAGTGCGAAAAGAAGGTATTCCTATTAACATCCGTAATACCAATTCCCCCGCAGATAAGGGAACTTTTATCGTAGAGGCTACCTGTCAGAAGCCAAGATTTACCATTACGGGAATTGCAGGAAAGAAGGATTTTGCTTCTATTACAGTGGAAAAGGCGATGATGAACTCCGAGGTTGGTTTCTGCAAACAGGTTTTGGAAGTATTTGAGAAGAATCAGATTTCTATTGAGCATATGCCTTCTGGCATTGATACTATGACAATTTTTGTACATCAGGATGAATTTGAAGAAAAAGAGCAGCAGGTGATTGCAGGCATCCACAGGGCAGTGGAGCCGGATTTTCTGGAGCTGGAATCTGATCTTGCACTAATTGCTGTTGTAGGCCGCGGCATGAGAGCGACAAGAGGAACCTCGGGACGTATTTTTTCGGCTCTTGCCCATGCTAATGTAAATGTGAAAATGATTGACCAGGGTTCCAGTGAGCTGAATATTATAATTGGAGTGAGAAATCACGATTTTGAGGCTGCAATTAAGGCAATTTACGATATTTTTGTTACAACACAGGTTTAGAGGAGGAAGCTTTTTCATGAATATTTTGTTTTTTTTAAAGCCTAAAAGCGAGGTGGCTTACATCTATGACTACCATATGCTCAGGCAGGCGTTGGAAATCATGGAATACCACCAGTATTCATCCGTTCCCATTTTGAATAAAGAGGGAAAATACATAGGCTCCATTACAGAGGGTGATCTTCTGTGGAATCTGAAACGGCTTAACCTTTTGAACTTAAAAGATGCAGAAGATATTAGTATTATGAAAATTGCCAGAAGGCTTGACTATCAGTGCGTACGGGCAGATTCTGATATGGAGGATCTCATTGGCAGGGCAATGGAGCAGAATTTTATTCCTGTTGTAGATGATGATAAACATTTTATCGGTATTATTACAAGACGTGATATTATCGGATATTGTTATAATAAAATGAAGGATAGTGATAAAGAGTGATCATAGATTTTCACACTCATATGTTTCCAGATAAAATCGCAAAGAGGACCATAGATTATCTTTCTGGGATATGCAAGACTAAGCCTTACACAGACGGAACCTATGAAGGACTGAAAAAGGAAACCTTGGAATCAGAAGTTGATTTGTCGATTGCTCTTCCGATTGCAACAAAACCTTCCCAGTTTGAATCTGTTAATATATTTGCTTCCCGCTATCAGGAAAAGCCGGTGCTTTCTTTTGGAAGTATACATCCAGACTGTGAGAATTACAAAGCGAAGCTAAGACAGATAAAGGAAATGGGACTTAAGGGAATCAAGCTGCATCCAGATTATCAGGAGGTTTATTTTAACGATATCCGCTATAAAAGAATTATTTCCTATGCTTTTGAACTGGATTTAATTATCAGTGTTCATGCCGGTGCAGATCCCAAATGCCCTGATGATATTCACTGTACCCCAAAGATGTCTGCCGAGGTTATTCAGGAGACAGGGGCCGGGAAGCTGGTTCTTGCCCATATGGGCGGAAATGAACAGTGGGACGAGGTAGAAGAGTATCTGGCAGGCAGTGATGTCTACTTTGACACAGGAGTTGTTCTGGGCAGGATGAAAGAAGAGCAGTTCTTAAGGATTGTCCGGTCACATGGAGCGGATAAGATTCTTTTTGCTACAGACTCCCCGTGGGGCGGGCAGAAGGAATTTCTGGAGATTATCAATAAGATGCCGCTTACAGACATGGAGCGTAAGAAAATACTTGGCGGAAATGCCTGTAAATTATTAAAACTCTAAGATAATATGTTATATCGAAGAAACCTCTTGATTTTTTCGGGTTTTCATGCTATACTTCACAGGTATGCCGCACAATGAGGTTTAAGCTTTACATATAAGGAAAATTTCCAAGTGTGTAAACACCGTAATTGGCGAGTAATGATAATAGGAGGTGCCATATGTACGCGATTATAGCAACAGGTGGTAAACAGTACAAAGTAGCTGAAGGCGATATCATTAAAGTAGAAAAGCTTGGTGTGGAAGCCGGAGAGTCTTATACCTTTGACCAAGTACTTGCAGTAAGCACAGATGGATTAAAAGTTGGTAATCCGACTGTGGAGGGTGCAACTGTAGAGGCTTCTGTAGTTGAAAACGGAAAAGCGAAGAAAGTCATTGTTTACAAGTATAAGAGAAAAACTGGATACCATAAAAAGAATGGTCACAGACAGCAGTATACTGCAGTAAAGATTGACAAGATCAACGCTTAATGCTGGTGACGGACTATGATTCATGCAGCCATATATGAGAATAAAAAAAAAGAATGTACAGGCTTTAAGCTTTCTGGTCATGCAGAATATGCAGAGTATGGACAGGATATTGTATGTGCAGCAGTATCTGTGCTTGTCATTAATACGATAAATGCGATAGAATGCTTTACAGATGACTCATTTTCACTTTCTTCAAAGGAAGATAGCGGAACTATTTCCTGCCAGTTTAAAGATACTCCTTTGCAGGAAACACAGTTACTGCTTCGGACAATGATTCTTGGACTTTCTAATATGGCGGATGATAAAAACTATGCAGAATATATTGATTTAACATTCGAGGAGGTGTAGACAACCATGATGAAATTAAACCTTCAGTTTTTTGCTCATAAAAAGGGAGTTGGTTCTACAAAAAACGGCAGAGATTCCGAGTCAAAAAGACTTGGCGCTAAAAGAGCTGACGGTCAGTTTGTAAAAGCTGGAAATATCCTTTACAGACAGCGCGGAACAAAGATTCATCCAGGCGTTAATGTAGGACGCGGAGGCGACGACACATTATTCGCACTTGTTGACGGTGTTGTAAGGTTTGAAAGAAAAGGAAGAGATAGGAAACAGGTTTCTATTTATCCTGCAGCTGAATAAGAACGGGTAAAACAAGGGGTGTTGCATAAGGAGCAGCACCCTTTTTGGCAAAATGAAAGAGGAGTATTATGTTTGCAGACAGAGCAAAAATATTTATACGGTCAGGAAAAGGCGGCGACGGGCATGTAAGTTTCCGCCGTGAGCTTTATGTTCCAAACGGCGGCCCGGATGGCGGTGACGGTGGCCGGGGCGGCGATGTTATTTTTGAGGTGGATGAAGGCTTAAATACCCTTCAAGATTTCAGGCATCGTGGAAAATTTACTGCAAAAGATGGTGAGCCCGGCGGAAAACGAAGGTGTCACGGCAAGGATGCAGAGGATATTATCCTTCGGGTGCCGGAAGGGACTGTCATTAAAGAAGCTGAATCCGGTAAGGTCATTGCTGATATGTCCGGGGAAAACAGACGGCAGATTATATTAAAAGGGGGAAAAGGAGGACTTGGCAACCAGCATTTTGCTACAGCAGCCATGCAGATTCCCAAGTATGCTCAACCGGGACAGCCGCCAAAGGAGCTTTGGGTTAATCTGGAGCTTAAGGTTATTGCAGATGTAGGTCTTGTAGGCTTTCCTAATGTAGGGAAATCTACCCTTCTTTCCCGCGTAACAAATGCTCAGCCCAAAATAGCAAACTATCATTTTACTACGCTGAATCCTAATCTTGGTGTTGTGGACCTTGAAGGAGCAAAGGGCTTTGTAATGGCAGACATTCCAGGGCTGATTGAGGGAGCCTCCGAAGGCATAGGACTTGGCCATGAATTTTTGCGCCACATTGAGCGGACAAAAATGATGATTCATGTGGTGGATGCTGCGGGGAGCGAAGGCCGCGACCCAATAGAGGACATTTATAAAATTAATACAGAGCTTGCAGCCTATAATCCAGAGATTGCAAATCGTCCTCAGGTCATCGCGGCAAATAAGATTGATTTGATTTATGACGAAAAGGAAGAATCTCCGGTAGAGCGTCTTAGGAAGGAATTCGAAAAGGAAGGCATTCGCGTATTTCCTATTTCCGGTGTCACAGGAGCGGGAATTAAGGAGCTTCTTTACTATGTATCTGAAGAATTAAAAAAACTTCCAGATAAGCTTGTTGTTTTCGAACCAGAATATTTTCCGGATGAAGAGCTTATTTATGTTGACCTTCCTTATACCGTAGAAAAGGAAGATAATATTTATGTTGTGGAGGGTCCCAAAATTGAAAAGATGCTGGGATACACAAACCTTGATTCGGAAAAAGGTTTTGCCTTCTTCCAGAAGTTTTTAAAGGACACTGGAATACTGGATGAGCTTGAGGCTGCCGGCATCGAGGAAGGTGACACTGTAAGAATGTACGGTTTACAATTTGACTATTATAAATAAAAGAGAAGGAATGTAACTGTGTAAACAGCTGCAGAGGAAACGAAAAATGACAACAAAACAGAGAGCCTATTTAAAAGGCCTTGCCATGACAATGAATCCGATTTTTCAGGTGGGTAAAAACAGTATGACGCCGGAATTTACAAAAGCGGTTTCCGAAGCATTAGAAGCCAGAGAGTTGATAAAAATCAGTGTTCTAAAAAACTGTGCAGACGATCCAAACGAGCTTGCAGACATTCTCGCAGAGCGGACACGTTCTCAGGTGGTACAAGTCATTGGTAAAAAAATTGTTTTATACAAAGAAGGAAAAGAAAAAAGCAAAAAAATTCAGCTTCCATAAACAGGAGCAAAGTGGGAGAATATCATGAAAATCGGTATTATGGGCGGAACCTTTGATCCCATCCACAACGGACATCTAACGCTTGGAAGAGCAGCACTTATGCAGTATTCACTTGATGAGGTCTGGTTTATGCCAAATGGAAACCCTCCTCATAAGGGAAATGTCGCTGCTCCCATTGCGGCACGCTGCAAAATGACAGAACTTGCTATCAGAGATATAAAAGAATTCCGTCTGGAATTATATGAGGCAGACCAGAAAAAGGTTTCCTATTCCTATAAAACGCTGGAGCATTTTCATGAAACCAGAAAAGCAGATAAATTTTATTTTATTATTGGCGCAGATTCCCTTTTTATGATAGAATCATGGGTGAAACCAGAAAAGATTTTCCCGGTATGTACACTACTTGCAGCATGTAGGGACGAGGTTTCCACGCCGGAAAAAATGAACGGACAAATAAATTATCTAAGAAAAACTTATGGCGCTGAAATTGGAATATTGAAAGCTCCGTTGATGCCGGTATCCTCCCATGAACTTCGGAAATGGATAAAGTCAGGAAAGGATTTTTCCAGTTACGTTCCTGACAAAGTAGCAGAATATATTAAAAAGGAAGGATTGTATGGAGCAAAGGATAAGTAAGCTTCGCCGTAAATTAAAAGGAGAGCTTGACAGAGAGCGGTATGAACATACGCTGGGGGTTATGTATACTTCTGCAGCACTTGCCATGTGCCACGGCGCGGACTTGGAGCAGGCGCTTCTCGCCGGACTGCTTCATGACTGTGCAAAATGTATTTCTGCAAAGAACAAGATTAAGCTGTGCAGAAAATATCATCTCGGAATATCTGAGGTGGAATACAAAAATCCAAGCCTTCTTCACGCAAAACTTGGCGCATTTCTGGCAGCAAAGAAATACCATGTAAAGGATAAAAATATTTTGAATGCAATAGCCAGTCATACAACTGGACATCCCCGCATGAGTCTTTTGGAAAAAATCGTATATATTGCTGACTATATGGAACCGGGACGAGAGCAGCTTCCTAATATGGACGATGTAAGAACGCTTGCGTTTCAGGATATTGACGAATGTTTGTACCGCATTTTAAAAGACTCTCTTGCATATCTTAAGACAAAAGATATGACCATTGATACAATGACAGAAAATACTTATGAATATTATAAAAAGAAACTAAGAAAGGAGGAACTCTAAATGGAACAGGCACGGAGTATGGCACGTATTGTCTGTAATGCACTGGAGGAAAAAAAAGGTGAGGCTGTCACAGTACTGGATATTCGAGAGGTATCCATTATGGCAGACTATTTTGTCATTGCCAACGGAAGTAATGACAGTCAGGTGCGTGCATTGGTTGAAAATGTAGATGAAAAGATGCAGAAAGCAGGATTTACAATGAAGCAGCAGGAAGGCAAGGGCGGCGCATGGGTTCTTATGGACTATGGTGACGTAATCGTCCACGTCTTTGACAAAGAGAACCGATTATTCTATAATCTGGAACGCATCTGGAGCGACGGAATTGTAGTAGAAGAGTTATAGAAACATCTTATTATTCTTCACACAGATATCTACATTTAAAATCCGCCTGTCCCTGGACATCAATTAGTTCAGGGACAGGCGGATTTCTTATAAAGAATCACTTCAAAAAGCGGAATACACCGATTACCTTTCCAAGGATCTGAGCATCCTCCACAATGATTGGGTCCATTGTATCATTTTCCGGCTGGAGGCGGATAGCACCTTCTTCTTTATAAAAAGTCTTAACTGTAGCGCCGTCTTCAATCAGAGCTACAACAATCTCTCCGTTGTCCGCAGTATCTTTCTGCTCTACGAGAACTATATCACCATTAAGAATCCCAACATTAATCATACTTTCTCCCTTTACTGAAAGCATAAAGGTCTGCTTATTGGGCATATATTCCACAGGGATAGGGAAGTAGTCCTCTATGTTCTGCTGTGCAAGAATCGGTTCTCCCGCGGCAACCCGTCCGATCACCGGAACATTCACCATTTCACGACGAAGAAAATTAAAGGAGTCATCAAGGATCTCAATTGCCCTTGGCTTCGTAGGGTCTCTTCTTATATAACCATTCTTCTCCAGTGTCTCAAGATGAGAGTGAACCGAAGATGTAGACTTTAAATGTACCGCTTCGCAGATATCACGAACCGCAGGCGGAAAACCGCGGTCCAAAATCTGAGATTTTATATATTCTAATATTTCCTTCTGTTTAGGGCTCATCTTACCTTTTGCCATTGTAAGTACCTCCAATCTGACTATAAAAACTTCATTCTTTTTTCCTAAATCCATTCTATCATACTTTTTCCATAATAGCAAACAAATGTTTAGAAAATATGTTCGAAATTTTATATAAAGCTATTGACATGCTTATTATTCGCTGTGAATTATTTATAAAGCAGAAGAATTTTCCAGATATGATATATCTATACGACAAATCTCAATTTTTCCAAAAGATATAGACAAAAAATGCAGTTTATGCTAATATATCTATTAAGGGGTTAAAAGGCATCCTGGATTAATCTGGATGCCTCAAAACAAAAATAATTAAATCAGGGGGGTTTTATAATGTCTGCTGAACCAAAAACTTATCACGAACAGACACAGATTGACCAGACACTTCGGTTAAGGGAGGTTTTAAAAACGCTTCCTCCATTTGCAAAGGATTATTTTCGGGCTATAGAGCCAAGATCATCTGCAAGAACAAGAATTAACTATGCCTATGATATCCGGATTTTTTTTCATTTTCTAATGGAAGTAAATCCTGTTTACAAGAACTATACTATTGATCAATTTCATGTACAGGATTTAGAACGTATTGAGCCTGTAGATATTGAGGAATATATGGAATATCTTAAGGTTTATACACGAACACATGATGAAGAACTTATCACAAACGGCGAACGCGGGCTGAAACGCAAAATGTCAGCTCTTAGAAGTTTTTATAACTATTATTTTACACGCCAGGCCATTTCAAAAAATCCCACGCTGCTTGTAGACATGCCAAAGCTCCATGACAAGGCAATCATACGTCTTGATGTAGATGAAGTAGCCATGCTTCTTGATTTCGTAGAGTCTGCAGGTGATAAACTGACTGGGCAGGCATTAACTTATTACCAGAAAACAAAGGAAAGAGATCTGGCTATTATGACTCTGCTTCTTGGAACAGGCATTCGTGTATCTGAATGTGTGGGACTTGATTTAAATGATGTAGATTTTAAAAATAATGGAATTACTGTTACACGAAAAGGCGGTAACCAGATGGTTGTATATTTTGGAGACGAGGTTGCAGATGCATTACTTAATTATATAGAGGGCAGCCGTAAGGCAGTTACTCCCCTCTCTGGCCATGAGAATGCTCTTTTTCTATCTACTCAGAAACGCCGCATGGGAGTACAGGCAATTGAAAATATGGTAAAAAAATATGCCCGTCAGATTACTCCAAATAAGAAAATTACACCTCATAAGCTGCGCAGCACATATGGTACGTCTTTATATAAGGAAACCGGAGACATTTATCTCGTGGCTGATGTTTTAGGACATAAAGATGTCAATACAACTAAAAAGCATTATGCAGCCATTGATGAGGACAGAAGAAAGCTGGCTGCATCAGCCGTGAAGCTTAGAGAATCTTAGAGTGGTTCTTAAAAGAACCACTCTAAATATCAAATTTTACTTGGATTATTTTTACTCCATATTTCCCGCAAATCTTGGAATTCCGTCAAATCCAGCCTTAAGTTCTTCATCTGTTGGAATATAATCTTTCATCTCACCATTATGGAATTTCTCGTAAGCTGCCATATCGAAATATCCTGTGCCGGTCAGGCCAAATACGATTGTTTTCTCTTCTCCAGTTTCCTTACACTTCACTGCCTCGTCAATCGCCACTTTGATTGCATGGCTGCTCTCCGGCGCCGGTAAAATTCCTTCTACCCTGGCAAATTCTTCTGCAGCTTCAAAAACAGCCGTCTGTTCTACAGACCGGGCTTCCATATATCCGTCCTCATAAAGCTGTGAAAGAACAGAACTCATGCCGTGATATCTTAGTCCTCCTGCATGATTTGCAGAAGGAATGAATCCGCTTCCTAATGTATACATTTTTGCCAAAGGACATACCATACCTGTATCACAGAAATCATAGGCATAAACACCTCTTGTCAGACTTGGACATGACGCCGGTTCTACAGCAATAAAATGATAGTCCTTTTCGCCTCTGAGCTTTTCACCCATAAACGGGGAAATAAGTCCCCCGAGATTCGAGCCGCCGCCTGCACATCCGATAATGATATCCGGGGTAACTTTGTATTTGTCCAGCGCACTTTTTGTCTCCATACCGATGATGGACTGATGCAGCAATACCTGATTTAGTACACTGCCAAGAACATATCGGTATCCTTCGCTTCCTACAGCGACCTCGACGGCCTCAGATATGGCACATCCTAGGCTTCCTGTCGTGCCTGGATGCTCGGAAAGGATCTTCCTTCCCACCTCTGTTTCTGTAGACGGTGACGGGGTTACGCTTGCTCCATAAGTGCGCATCACTTCACGCCGGAAAGGTTTCTGTTCATAAGAACATTTTACCATAAATACTTTACAGTCCAAATTCAGATAAGAGCATGCCATAGAAAGCGCTGTTCCCCACTGTCCTGCTCCAGTCTCGGTAGTCACGCCCTTTAAGCCCTGCTTTTTTGCATAATATGCCTGGGCAACCGCTGAATTCAGCTTATGGCTTCCACTAGTGTTGTTTCCTTCGAATTTGTAATAAATCTTTGCCGGAGTCTGAAGCTTTTCCTCCAGACAATATGCACGCACCAGCGGCGCCGGCCGATACATTTTGTAGAAATCAATGATCTCCTGGGGAATATCAATATAGCGATTGTCATTATCCAGCTCCTGCTGTACCAGTTCTTCGCAGAATACGCCAGAAAGCTCCTTGGCTGTCATCGGCTTTAAGGTTTCCGGATTCAGAAGAGGCGCCGGCTTATTTTTCATATCCGCACGTACATTATACCATTGCTTCGGCATCTCACTTTCTTCCAGATAGATTTTGTAAGGGATTTTCTGTTCACTCATTTTCTTGATCTCCTTTCCTGTTTATGGCCTCTCCATTCCAGGATATCTCCCGGCCATTTTTGCATTACTAGGAATTTTATTAATTCCCCTGGGACAGGATATCTGCATAAAAAAATACCCTTATCCCACGCAATAGACAACTGCTGGGACAAGAGTAATCACGATCAACTCCTGCGGTGCCACCCGGCTTGGTATTTGTTATATATACCCACTCATACGTACCATCATACGTGTGCTTTGTTAACGGAGTATCCTCTCCGGCTCACCTACTATTATCCTTATGGACACTTCAGCCTGCCCTCGGAAGTCCATTCCTGTCAGCTCTTACTGCTGCGCTTCCACCATCCGCAGCTCTCTGAAAAGCAGATATCTAACAGTACTCACTCTTCCTCAACGGTTTAATAAAACTTTACCACATCAGAGTGTTTGTGTCAAGAACTTTTTTATTCCTTACAGCTTCTAAACCTGAAATACCCGTACAAAATCCCTAGCCCCCCGACTGCAGACGCTGTCCCGAGATGTATGGCAGTCTGCTTTCCCGAAAAGGCAAAACCTGTGCTCATAGGAAGATACGCCGGCATGGATGCCATAAAATGAGTGACATTCGTTGTCGCCGTCCGTCCAATAACCCCCATACACATGGGTCCTATAGCCTTTATCCACAAGACCGGAAAAAGAAATGCCGAAGCGGACAGTACCAGCGCAAGGAAGGAATTTCTGCACAGAGACGAAAAGGCAAGCGTTATTCCAGTTAAAAGAACCGCGCCTAAAATCCCCATCACCGTAATAAAAAGCAGAAGCCCTCCTACTGTCTCTGGACAATATCCGTAAAAGGACACAAAGCTTAAGAAAACCGCTGAGGCGTCAAGTCCCTGTGTACCATAGACCCAAAGGTAAAGCAAAAAAAGGTAAATACCAGCTATACAAGTTAGAAATATCGAAAATATACATGCCGACAGTATTTTCATCCAGACTGCGCTGCTTTTTCCTCTTTTTGTGGTACGGATAATATCTGCTGTTTTTAGCGTATATTCCTCTGAAAAAATCGGAGCCAGCCCAAGCATCAATATAACATATACAGACAGAAGAACAAGCACATACATTTCCAAAAAGTCATTCCATCCTAAAACATAGTCAAACTTTGCCTTCCTTTCTAAATATGGCGCCACCTTATATTCCCATTCTTTTTTATCATAGAAATGAGGATTAAATACATTTGCATCTGTAAATGTGTCAGTGATATATTTACTTAAAAAATTCTTTTCAATTGCCGTATTATCCGGATCACTGTAAGGATAAAAACCATATTTATAATAAATCTCATTTACTTTTTCTTCTGTCAAAATTCCCGCATACTGCTTTGTCAAGGCCTTGTCTTTGTCCACTGCTTCCTGTCCGCGGAAGTTCTCCCCATCTATGGTTACCGAATAATGTCCCAGTTCTATAAATAAGCGAAAGGCTGCAAAACCCAGCAGAAGAAAAAAAGCAATCCAGAGAATTTTTCGTGCAGCGATTTTCCTAAATTCTTCCTTCCATATGATCCACATGTTCTGGCACCTCCTCAAAATAATACAAATACACATCCTCAAGCCCGGGACTGACTGACATAGCGCCTTCACAGGGACATATATCCGAAACAATTCGAAGATGCACTCTGTCCCCTTGGTTTTTCAGGTTACTGACAGGAAAACGATCATTTAGCCTTAAGGCCTCTTCCTGTTTTGCCTCATATTCCCAGACTTTTCCTCTGATACTTTCCGTTACTGTGTCCACACTTCCCTGTTTTTCTATATGTCCCTCTTTCATAAGAAGAATTTCATCTGCAATAAATTCCACGTCAGATACAATATGGGTAGACAAAATCACAATCCTTCCTTTTGACATTGCACTGATAATATTTCGGAAGCGAATCCGTTCCTTGGGGTCAAGACCAGACGTAGGCTCATCTAGTACTACTATCTCTGGATCGTTTAATAAAGCCTGGGCAATTCCAAGTCTCCGTAACATTCCTCCCGAAAATGTCTTTATTTTAGCCTTCTGTTCCCCTTCCAATCCCACAAGCCGTAACATTTCCTGAACTTTTTCCCCTGCAAGCTCATTCGGAACCCCCTTACAGGCCGCCAGGTACATTAGATACCGTTTCGCAGTAAAATCTGGGTAATACCCGAAATCCTGGGGCAGATATCCAAGTAGATACCGGTAGTCTCCCCCAAGCTTCCCTATTTCAGTTCCGTTACAGAATATCTCACCTGCCGTAGGCTTTAATACACCACAGAGCATCCGAAGAAGGGTAGTTTTTCCCGCGCCGTTCGCTCCGAGAAAACCGTATACTCCTTCCTTCAGGCACAGAGATACGCGCTCCACTGCTATTTTATTTTTAAACTGTTTTGTCACACGGTCTAATCTTAATTCAGGCATATACTATCTCCTCCTTCTATTTTCTCAAGAATCCGGCGGAATTCCAAAGCGACAAGAACAGCCCCGGCAGCGGCCAGTAAATACCAGGCCTGTCTGTACTCCGGCGCATATACGTCCTCCCACATGAGAGGAAAGCATGACAGCATACCACAGATAAGCCCCGATACAAGAGAGCGGAAACCGGAAGCTCCATTTCTAAAAAATCCAAGCATGTGCAGGTAAAATGCGTCTGACCACAAAAAAGGCACAAGCATATACACAAGACATATAAAGGCTCCTTTTGGACTTTCCTCTCCCACCATACTTAAGAGCAGTCCCAGTACAAGCACAGACATAATCCCTGCCTCCATCATCCGTATACAGACCATCTGTTTCAGGTTCAGATACAGAGTCTGCTCCAGCTCTGCCATATGCCAGGAAAACAGGCGGGCAGTGCTGCTTAAAACGATGTTTCCGGCAAATACAAAAAATACGGAAGCTGCAGCCAGCATTTCGTGCTCATCAGCCCTGTTTTTTCCCTGCAGATAAAAAATAAAAAGCATACAAAGAAGCAGAAGTCCGCCCTCCAAAACCCAGTGGCTCCAGGGCTGATACCGCATCTGGTTCCATACACTTTGAAAAAGGGAAGGATAAAACCGCACCCGTTTGCTCATAACCTGCTGACGTATTTCTGCCAGACCTTCCCGCTTCCTGCTTTCGTCTATGGGAAACCTCCACATATTGTTTCTATTTTCCATAATCTCCACTCTCCTTTTTTGCTCACCACCTGAAATCATGCCCATTAAGAAGTTTTCCCAGCTTTTCAAGCCCCTGACGAATACGGGATTTGACTGTAGCAGAGGAGGTTCCCGTCATACGGGCAATCTCCCGGTTTTTATATCCATAAAAGTGATGCAAAAGCACTGCCTCCCTCTGATTGTCTGCAAGCATCATAAGGGCATCTGAAAGAAGTATGCTGTCCTCTGTCCATTTAATGCCTGAAAAATCCTTCTCAGGTTCTGGGATATCCCAGACAGAAGCGTCCGGCCATGCTTTTATCTGACTGGTCGTTTTCTCCCGCATATAGTCTCTGCACAGGTTCATGGCAATGGTCAGCAGATATCCCTTTAGGTTCCGGTATTTATATTTTTCCACATAACGGATAAATCTTAAGAAGGTCTCCTGTGTCAGATCATAAGCCTCCTCCCGGCTTCCTGTCTGATAACAGCAGAAATAATAAATATCATCATAATATTTTTCGGCAACTTCATTCAGATATTCTTTTCTGCCGTTCTGAATCAGGCGGATGAGCTCTTTATCCTCCAAAATCAATCTCCTTTCTGGGCTTGTTTTAAGACGTCTTACAATAAATATAACCGAGATTTAAAGAAAAAAGATTTAAATTCTTAATATTTTTTTGAAAAACCTCTGTGTAGTAAATGCTGTTCATATTCTACCACGTATCCTAATATCCTCAATTTAATTTTCTATATCCCTATAGAAAAAAATAACCCAATCTGCTACAATAACTACAAAGCCTGTCTGTGTAAGAGATATCCTTCTGCACAGGAAGGCGTCCTCAATTACCAATACAGAAAGGATTATTATGACATTACAAAAACTTCTAAGCTACACAAGAAAAGCCGTTGACGAATATTCCCTAATCTCTGAAGGCGATCGTATAGCCGTAGGCATCTCCGGCGGCAAAGACAGCCTCACTTTGTTATACGCTCTTAACGGCCTCAAAAGATTCTACCCAGACCATTTTGAGCTTGGCGCCGTTACAGTTGATTTAGGCTATTCTGAATGCGATTTCACCCCGGCAGCAAAGCTTGCGGCAGATTTAAATATTCCCTATGAAATTGTAAAGACAGATATCGCCCATATTTTATTCGAGGAGAGAAAAGAAAGCAATCCCTGCTCCCTGTGCGCAAAGATGCGAAAAGGTGCGCTTAATCAGGCTGTAAAGGAATTGGGCTATAATAAGGTGGCCTATGCCCACCACAAGGACGATATCATAGAGACAATGCTCCTCTCCCTTTTATTTGAAGGCCGGTTCTATGCCTTCTCCCCCAAAACCTATCTGGACCGCATGGACCTTACCGTCATCCGTCCTATGATGTTCGTAGAAGAATCAGAAGTAATCGGTTTCAAAAATAAATACAACCTTCCTGTTGTCACCAGCAGGTGCCCTATTGACGGCTATACAAAACGACAGTATGCAAAAGAGCTGGTAAAAAGCTTAAATAAGGAGCATAAAGGAGCAAAGCAGCGCATGTTTACTGCCATTTTAAACGGAAAAATAGAGGGATGGCCAAAGCGCATCCCCCATATGAGATAAAATAACACTATTCCGTCTGGATTACAGAACCTTATTCCTCTCCTTTTCCTTTAATTCAACCAGCATTTTTATAGCTTTTGCAGTTCCGTCAATACCAAGAAGTGAACTGCTAAGACATGCATGATAGCTGTCTGCTGCTCCCCACTTCTTGTTACTGTAATAATTATAATAGCTGGCCCGTTTTTTATCCGTCTTTACAATGAGCTCCTTTGCTTTTACATCCGTCAAATCGTAAATGCGGGCAATCCGTCTGATCTTCGCATCCATATCTGCATGGATAAAAAGACTTAAAACATTATCATAGTCCTCCAGCGCATAATCCGCACAGCGGCCTACCAGAATACAGGGACCTTCATCTGCAATCTTCTTAATAGCATCAAACTGTGCCAGAAATACTTTATGATTAATCGGCATATCTGTATAACTCCCTGATGTATATCCAAGGGAATAGGTATCCATAACAAGAGAATATAAAAAACTGCTTGTAGGCTTCTCATCATGTGTCTCAAATAGTTCCTGACAGAGGCCGCTCTCCTTTGCGGCACGGTCAAGCATTTCCTTATCATACAGTTTAATTCCCAAGTCCTCTGCTACCTTATACCCAATCTGCCGTCCGGCGCTGCCGTACTGTCTCCCGATTGTTATAATTGTACTTGTTTTTGCCATACTAATCACGCTCCTTTATAAACATAGATGTATTATACAATAATTCTTTGGAAATGTATAGAATTATTAGCTAATTTTCTTCAATAATTCAAGAAAATAGGAAGGAAGCGGAGCTTCAACCTCAAGGTACTCTCCTGTTGACGGATGGATGATTCCAAGTATCTTTGCATGGAGGGACTGTCCTATAAGCCCTGGAAAGGGACACTTTTTCGGCCCATATACTATGTCCCCTACAATCGGATGGCCAATAGATGCCATATGGACGCGGATCTGATGAGTCCTTCCTGTTTCAAGACGGCACCTGATATACGTATAATTCCCAGACCTCTTTAAGACTTCATAATGAGTAACCGCTGTCCTTCCGTTTTTAGAATGAGTACTCATCCTTTTTCTGTCCACAGGATGTCTCCCCACAGGTGCATTAATAACTCCAAAATCCTCCTTGATATTTCCATGGACAACTGCCTCATAGACACGGTTGATAGAATGTTCTTTTAACTGGAGGGACAGACTTTGATGTGACATATCATTTTTACATACAACAAGCGAACCTGTAGTATCCATGTCAATTCGGTGGACAATTCCCGGACGCCTGTTACCGCCTATACCGGAAAGCTCATCGCCGCAATGATACATCAGTGCATTGACAAGAGTTCCTGTCTCATGTCCCGGCGCCGGATGCACTACCATCTGTTTTGGCTTATTTACGATAATAATATCTCTGTCCTCATAGAGAATATCAAGGGGAATATTCTCCGGAAGAATATCTACATCTGCAGTCTCCGGAAGAACCACCTCTGCCCTATCACCGAGAATGAGCCTGTAACTTGGTTTTACAGTCTTTCCATTTATTTTCACATATCCATCTTTTATCAGCTTCTGTATATAGGAGCGGGACTTCTCCTCCAGCTCTCCGGCAAGAAACTTATCAATCCGCTCTCCCTCTTCATTTTCCACTGTGAAGTATTCGTTCAAGTTCCTCCTCCTTATAATAAAAGCATAACAAAAGAAACAGTAAAAATGCTGCCACTGTCACAAAAATATCCGCCACGTTAAAAATCGGAAAATCAATCAGTTTAAAATAGAAAAAATCTACCACATAATTAAGTCTCACACGGTCAATAAAATTGCCAAATGCTCCTGACACAATTAAGACAGCACACGCTCTTAAAGGAAAATAACGTTTTTCCATGGGAACATGCATGTAAAACCAGATGACAGCCATGCAGATAACAGCCACGCTGCAGAAGAAAAAAATCCTCTGGTTCTGGAACAGCCCAAAGGCGGCCCCCCGGTTTTCCAGATATTCCAGATGAAAGACATCTTTTATAATAATATATGGTTCCCGGTCTTTTAATCTGATGAGCGCAAAATATTTTGTAATCTGGTCTAAAAACACGCCTGCCGCAATAAAGATTACGGCAATTATATAATGTTTTACACGGCAATATTGATTGTTCATAGCCACCTCATATTTTAAATATATTTCCTGACGGAAATCAGATACCGTCCCTTTTTTGTCTCTGAAAGTATTCCGTCATAGACAACCCTTCCTGTACCTCTTACTGATATAATATCTCCATCCTTTAAATGATAGCCGTTGCTAGTAATAAGCTTACCGTTTACAAACACCTTTCCGCTCTCAATGAGCGGGACAAGCCTGCTTCTTGACATTGGATAGCAGACTGAAAGTACCGTATCAAGACGCACAGAAGGTACAGTTCCCCTCAGCTTTTCATAGCGGGGCGTATATGTGATATCTTCCGTTTCCTGAACAGAAGTATTCACAGACGTATGCCGGATGCGCGTAAGGTTATCGGCGATATACCCACAGATCTCCTCCTTTGCGAATATGACTGCCCCCTCCTCCCAGACAAGAATATCCCCAATCTTACATCTGTCAATTCCCAGATTCATCAGTGAGCCTAGATAATCCCTGTGAGAAAGCTCTTCTGCAAACCGCTTATTAACAGGAGATACATGAACTGCCCTCACCGGATACGTAAAACAAAGAGCATCAGGTAGAAATGCAGCCATCTGACGCTCTGATAGTTCATATCCTCCGTATGTCTCGTATCTTGCTGGAAACATATTCTTCGGTATTGTATGAAGTATATTAAGTTCATTCAGATTCAAAAAATCTGAAAAAGTAACAAAGCCTCTGTTGTATGCCAGATTCGACAGTTCAGTCAGGCGTTTTTTTAGCATATCCTCTTCTTTTCCCATGACCGGTCTCCTTAAAATCTAGAACGCATAGAGGATGCGTCAAAGGATGTATTCAGAAGGTCCTGAAGATCTCCCGAAATATCGACATTCGTCGGTGTTACAAGGAATATGTAATTTGATATCTTCTGAAGGTTTCCACTGATAGCATAGGCGGCTCCTGAAGTAAAATCAATAATCCGCTGGGCAATCTCAAGGTCAAGGCCTTCCAGATTCAGTATCACAGTTCTTCCGTCCAGCAGTGTCTCTGTTATCTCACGGGCATCCTCAACAGATGTGGGCCTTATGACACACACCTCCATACTTACATTAGAAGCTCTTCTTGCCGGCTGGCGCATAGGTGTTACTTTATTATTACTATTGGTAGAACGCGAATTCCTTGAAGTTCTTGCTGGAGGATTGTAATCTTCTTCGTCATCATAATCATCATATTTCTTCTCTTTACGGAATAGACTTCTTTTTGGCTTTTCTTCGTAGTCGTCATCATAGTCGTCGTCATAGAAGTCATCATCATAATCGTCATCATCATTTAACTTCATGATGTCCATAAACTTATCTAATACTCCCATTTAATACTTCTCCTATCCTGCATTTGTTTGAGAATACTGACGCGCACCAAATATTCCGGTTCCTACTCGTACCATCGTTGCTCCCTCTTCAATGGCCACCTGATAATCATTAGTCATACCCATGGACAGTACACTCATATTGATATTATGTGCGTTTTTTGCCTCAATGTCAACAGATAATTTTCGCAAATGTGCGAAAACAGACCGATTATCTTCCGGATTCTCTACATATGGGGCGATTGTCATAAGCCCTTTTACCCTGATATGTGGGAATTTCTGAACATCCTCTACAAACCCGTTAAGCTCCTCTGGTTTTAATCCAAATTTACTTTCCTCCCCTGCAACATTCACCTCAATCAGAATATCCACAGTAATATCCCTTTTCGCAGCCTCCCTCTCGATGGCCTCTGCAAGACGGATGGAATCAACAGAATGAATAAGAGCTGTCTTACCAATAATGTATTTAATCTTATTTCGCTGAAGGTGGCCAATCATATGCCAGTGTATATCCTTTGGAAGAGCGTCGTATTTTTCTGTAAGCTCCTGCACCTTATTTTCCCCGAAGCTCCTCACCCCCAGACTGTATGCTTCTTCAACTATTTCTACAGGCTTCGTCTTGCTCACGGAAATCAATGTCACTTCGTCACGGGAACGTCCGCTTCTTTTACAGGCTTTTAAAATTTCCTCTTCTACATGTTCCAAATTTTCTTTCAGCATCTTATCTTCACTCCTTATCGTTAAAATACAACATCATTTTCCCTTACATCCGCTCCAATAAGAGCTATATGATCATAATTGGCCAGACCGTAATCATTTCCAGATTCTACGATATAGTATTCCTCACTTTCACACAGAATTTTAACCTCTCTGAAAACAGCATAGCCTTTATTAATATTATAAACCCCCTTTAGGGCATTCTTTTCTTTTAATTGATATGTATCAGCAGAATCCGGCTTTTGTAAGACAGTGCCTTCCTCAAATGCATCCGGATCAAGATAAACCATATTGTTTTCATTGTCCCGGTAATAAATCTCAGCTTTTTTAAATTCTGTGTTTTCTCCCTTTCCGTCAATCAGAACCCCCTGCTCCCTGCTTTTTCCTCCCTGGGAAAGATAAGAGTCCGGAACTACATAAAAATCCTTTTCTACTACCGCGGATTTGGGAATTTTAAGCCCGGATTCATCTTCAATAATAAGTTCAATATCCAGGTACCGCTCCTTGGCATAACGGACCATAGACGAATCAAAGGTAAGAAAAGCCAAATCACCTTTTGCTGTATTATAAACAGCTAAGTCTGCCACACTCGTCTCATGATCTTTTGAAAACTGTACGCGGATGCTGTCCATATTGATAAGCTCCTGCGCTGCCGCCTCATCCAGAACGATTGCAACAGTCCACGTATCCTCTGTTATTACCTTGTAAACCGGATCGCCTGCCTTCACGCTTGCATTGTTCTGAAATTCAAAAGGATCATAGTTCTGTTTTTCTATCATGTCTTTTGTCACATCACTAATGGTAATTTCCTCATACCCGTCTGTTCCGTAAATAACAATTCCCGGCGTATCCGCCTGAAAAACGTTAAGCCCTAAAGCTCCCTCAGACAGCATGGCATTTAACTGCTCCTGTCTGCTCTGGTTGGACTTTTTCTCCAGTATGGAGCCGATACTGCTCTTTAATGTATATACATCGTTAAACTGTTCCGGGTAAAAATTCTCTGTAAAGTCCTGCGTTTTTACAAAAACCGCATCTCTCTCGTCTGTAGAAAGCTCCTCCTCTTCTGGCTGTACTTCCGTAAAATCAAGCTTTTCATCTGACAGAGAATATACAGCTGTTTTTGCACCTACCTTGCTGCCCTCGGGTGCAAAATAATTCACATAGCCGTCCCCCTCGGCAGATATAACGGTTTCATTTCTTACAATAAATCCGGTATAGGCATTATCCCTTAAAATGCTTCCCTCCCGCACCTCATATGCAGAAATATGATTTCCAGTCAGGTATAAAAGAACCGTAACAGCAAGATAAATAAATACGACTCCAAAAATGACAACGCCAATATTGATATTCCATTTTTTCCTATATACAGTGACTCCTGTTCCTCTGTTTTTTGCCAAGCCTGTTTCCTCCTACAAATAACGAAGCGCCGCCCCTGACAGATAGTGAAAATTCTTTCCCTGAAAAGTCTCCTTCCTTTTCATCTCTTCCAAAAGCTCACTTTTAAGCTTCCACCAGCTTGTTCCCCAGTTGGAGAATACCGCCTCATCCTCTGGCACGCGGCTGAATAATCGTTCTACTGCAATATCAGGAGATAGATATTCAAGAAAAAGTATCAGGCGCTCTATATATTCTTCTTTTTTACATACTGATATTGTACCATTTTCAAAGGCTTCACACAACCTTGTGTTTTTTGCAATATAAAGGGAATGAGCCTTTACTGTATCTGTATGCAGGGCAGAGACAATCTTAGCCGTCTCGACGGCATCCTCTGTTGTATCACCGGGGAGATTTAAAATTACATGGGTACAGATTTCAAAACCGTATTCCCGAATTTGTAAAACAGCGTCGATATATTCGGCCAGTGTATGTCCTCTGTTTATCTGGGCCAGTGTATGATAGTTGGCTGTCTGAAGCCCAAGCTCTACTGTAATGTTTTTGTCCCTAACAGCTTTAAGCGCTTCTAAATGCTCCCTTCCAATACAGTCTGGTCTGGTAGAAACGGAAATTCCGACTATATCAGGAACATCTGCTGCTTCCTCAAGATATTTCCTAAAATCTCTGACGGGAAGAAATGTATTGGTATAATTCTGAAAATAGGCAATAAATTTATGTACATTATACTTATTTTCAATTAATTCACGAGTTTTTAGAAGTTGTTCCTTAACAGGAACACTATTTTTCAAAGCTTCAAATCCTGTTCCTTTTTCTGAACAGAAATCACATCCTCTATTTTTGTTTAAACGGTTAGGACAGGTAATAGGAAGGTTAACGGGAAGCTTATATACCTTTTGACCATATTTGTTTTTTAAGTAGTCTGCATATGAATAAAACATTTTTCTCCTTCCAGCGAATAAAATTTTTTGTGAGGGAAATACTCTTTCTTTAAAGGAGGGATATAATATGAAATGGTTCGATAACACTGCCCTGACTCTTGTGATTATTGGTGCAGTCAACTGGCTTTTAATAGGAATCTTCCGTTTTGATTTGGTTGCATTCCTGCTCGGTAATCTGTCATGGGTTTCCCGTATTATATATACACTTGTCGGGTTATGCGGGCTTTATCTCATCAGCCTGTATGGAAGAATTGGAAATGTGTCTGACGCCCGCTCATAATTTAAGGGGGTATCTCCGAAAAGAGATTCCCCCTTTTTAAACGCCTCCCCTAAACGCGGGGAATCGCATCTATCATCGAAGTCATATTCATATAGAGAATCTCTTTCGTCTCAGCTCCCATTATGACAGATATATATCGGTTTTGCTCCATATCTTCATCGAGCAGAATCAGACAATTTCCAGCCTGATCTGTCGTTCCTGTCTTTCCTCCTATAACAGAGGCACCGGATGGAAGCGCTGCAGATCCATTCGCATAATAATTAGTAGGATGAAACTCCATGCTGGCAGCTGTTCCGTCTGCCTTTGTGATATATGCAGTATAAGAGGAAGCTGAAATCATATCTAAAAATTCCTGATGTTTAATACATTCATTAAAAATCAAGTACAAATCATAAGCTGTTGTATAATGCTCTTCATTATGTAAGCCGCTTGCATTCATAAAATGGCTGTTGGTTGCCATAAGCTTTACGGCCTGCTCATTCATCATATCTGCAAAGGCTTCCTCGCTTCCTGCAATGTGCTCTGCAACTGCAACTGCATTATCATTGCCGGAATTCAGAATTAATCCATATAAAAGATCTCCTAAAGTAAACACATCGCCCGTTTCTAGCCCGCATACCTGCTCGTCTGCCGCAAAGCTTGACGCTGCCGCATTTTCTGATATGGTAACAGAATCAGACAGGTTCCCATTGTTAATTGCAACAAGCGCAGTCAGAATCTTTGTAGTGCTGGCAGGATACAGCCTTTCATGGATGCTGCGGGAAAAATCGACGTTTTTTCCATTTACATCAAATAGAGCCGCCGCATGAATACCCGTCATATCAGATACACCTTCAAGATAAATATCTTTAGACGCTGCGCATAACTCCTCCGCATACAGTGATTCTGCCCGGTATAAAGGTTCTTTATAATGATTCTTTTCATATTCATAGACGAGTGTCTCCGGCTTGGCATTTATAACCTTATAATAACCGATAGCACCTGCGGACGCACAAAGAAGAACCAGTATGATGGAAAGAATTCCTGTACACCTGCTTCTCCTCTTTCTCATATTTCTTTTTTTCTTCTTTTGTTTAACGGTACATTTCACGCCAGTCAAGGTCCCCTCTGTCTATTGCCAAAATAATCAATTCTGCGGTAGCAAGATTCGTTGCCATAGGAATATTATACGTATCGCACAGCCGTATAACATCATTCACCTCTGGCTCATGAGGCTTCGGATTCATGGGCTCACGCAGAAAGATAAGTGCGTCAATATCATTCTGCGCAATCTGGGCTCCAAGCTGCTGCTTTCCCCCGAGAGGCCCTGCAAGATATTTGTGAATATTTAAATTCGTCACCTCTTCAATAAGACGGCCGGTCGTTCCCGTTGCATACAGCTCATGCTTGCTTAAAATTCCACGATACGCGATGCAGAAATTCTGCATTAATGTCTTCTTTGAGTCATGCGCAATCAGACCTATATTCATTAATTTCACTCCTTACTGATATTTTTTCGGTTGTAATCCCACATTTAAAACAAAGCCTATACCAATATACAGGCTGACAAGAGATGTCAGGCCATAGCTGACAAATGGTAACGGTACTCCTGTATTAGGAAGTATATTTGTGGCAACACCTATATTAATAAAACTCTGGAATCCAATGAGTCCCCCGACCCCGCAGCCAATCACCTGGCCTGCCAAATCCTGAGATCTCACACCTATCATTATACATTGTATCACAACCAGTAATAATAAAGCAATAACTATACAGCAGCCAATAAAGCCTAATTCTTCTCCTATAATCGCAAAGATGAAGTCTGTCTGGGGCTCCAGTATAAAATTCCCGTTCTTTACAGACGTCGTGGTATTATTGTCAAGCCCCTTTCCCGTAAGCTGTCCCGAACCAATTGCCATCTCGGAGTTATTCTGCTGGTAAGCCGCATCACTGGCGTGCTCCTCCGGATTTAAAAACGCCAGGATACGCTCCTGTTGATATTCTTTTAAGAATGGCTGGTTAGGCTGTACCGCAATCGTAAGAAAAATAGCTGTCACAGGAATCAGTATGAGCAGGACAGTTATAATGAAGCGGTAGCTTAATCCCCCAACGTAAATCAGAAGACAGATAACAAGGGCCGTACATATGGTTGTGGAAAGATTTGGCTCTATAAGAATCAGCGCCAAAGGAATTGCCGCAAGCATGGCATATTTTATAATTGTCATCTTATCATTAATATTGTTCCTGTGGTCCATAATAAATTTTGCAAAGAACAAAATCAGTAAAATCTTTGCAAGCTCTGACGGCTGAAAGGTCGTAAAGCCAAGATCAATCCACCTTCTTGCACCATTAACCCTCTGGCCGATAAGCAGTACCATGCCAAGGCTTCCTACAGCCCCGGCGTAGATGATCCAGTACAGATTAAGTACCCATACATAGTCAATCAGCGAGACAACAAGCATCATAATACTTCCCACAATGACTCCGAATATCTGCTTATTCTGAAGGCTTTCTCTTGCGCTTCCGACAACCTGTGTACCGATAACTGACAGCGCACTCACAAGAAATATAAGGCTGATTTTGTAATCTTTTAATTTATAAGGTTTAGTTATTATTCTGGGTAATTTCACGTTTCATCTCCTGCAAATGTAATCAAGATATGTGTCCTGCATATATCTACTTTAAAGTTTTCCTCTGTAAGTTCCATATATTTTGACAAAGAAGAATAAAGCTCCCTGCATATGTTGTCATAATCCCCCGGAGAACATTCTACGCGGTCAGATGTCACTAATATTCTGAGCCGGTTTTTCGCGACCGCAACAGATGATTTTCTTAACATAATATATGCCTCCTAGTTTTTGTGGAATATATCCGTTAGTCTTGCTAAAAATCCCCTGCCGCTGTTTAAATCCTCAAAGGGTACTTCCATTCCCATAATTCTTTTACAGATATTCAGATAGATTTTCCCCGCTAAGGAATCCATACCAATAACCGGCTCGCCCTGGTTCGTACCTATCACGACAAACTCATCATCCGGGATTGCTCCGATAAGAGGAATCGAAAGTATCTCTGTCACATCATCCACGGACATCATATCACCCTTCTTTACCATATCCATACGGATACGGTTAATAATAAGCGCATTATCCTTGATGCGGCTGCTCTCTAAAAGACCAATAATCCTGTCCGCATCCCGGATTGCTGATACCTCCGGCGTTGTCACGATAATCGCACGGTCTGCGCCTGCAATGGCATTTTGAAAACCCTGTTCGATTCCTGCTGGACAGTCCAGAAGTATGTAATCAAATTCCTCCTTAAGCTCAGATGTCAGCTTTTTCATCTGCCCCGGAGAAATCGCAGTTTTATCTCTTGTCTGCGCAGAAGGTAACAGATACAGACTCTCATAACGCTTGTCCCTTATAAGCGCCTGCTTAAGCCGGCATGTCCCCTCTACTACATCTACCAGATTATAAACAATCTGGTTTTCCAGTCCCATAACAACATCCAGATTACGCAGGCCCAAATCAGTGTCAATAACAATCACCTTTTTGTCAAGCATTGATAATCCGGCCCCGATATTTGCCGTCGTCGTTGTCTTTCCGACACCGCCTTTTCCTGATGTAACTACAATAACCTCGCCCATGAATAACTTCCTCCTATAACTGGTTTTAACCTGATATCTCCAATCTTAAGCCGTCCCTGGCTGATATGGAGAGCTGCTATAACTGCTTCGTAATTACCTCCGGCACCTGCAATAATTGTGCCGTAAACAGTGCCTGTCACCACGACATTTCCCTTCGAGACAACCGTTGCACCTTCTTCAACATCTCCGATAATTACAATGCTGCTTTCAGATTCTAGAATCTGTCTTCCTCTCAGTGTACCTTTATAGAACATACCGTCTTTTGCATGGAGCTCTTTCCTGCTTTCATCCAGCACTCTTTTGTGCAGCTTTTCTGTGGAACTGTCTTTATCTATAATACATAATATGTGTACCTTTGCGGCCTCCTCTATTGTTTCTATAACCTGTATTTCTTCCTCCTTCGTAAAAGTACGGCCTACAAACTCAACCGTCATATCCGCATGGGCGAAAAAATGTGCCGATGCTTCAAATTTTCCTTTTACCGCCGAGAGCAGATTAAGATACGGCATATCAGAATCAAGATAAAGCACGATGCCGTATCTGCTGCTCTTTATAAGAACAGGTTCCCTCACATATCCTCTTCCTTTCCTTAGTCACCATGTCCGGACGTCTCTGCTATTTCTGCTGCAGTTCCGGTAACAATCTCGTCTTCTGCAGCCAGATTATAATAGTATTTCATAACATCCCGGACAATCTCACAGGTGTATGTGGATGCATACCCATTGGCAATACGGGTGGCAAATGCAATCTGGGGATTAACGGCCGGTGCAAATCCTACGAAAAGCACGTGGTCCGGATGTGTCGTACTCTGCTGTGCAGTACCTGTTTTTCCTGCTAAAGATGCAGTTTCACTTACATTGATATCATAAAAGCTTGCACTGTTTGCCACGGTCACCACGTTAATCATACCATTGTGAATTGCATTCCAGGTGGATGATGAAATCCCCTCCACCGTCTTTTTAACCTTGGGTTCAAAGCCCTTTATCACCTCTCCTTCTACCGTAGTCACCTTGTCCACAAGTGTCAAATCAAAAACAGTTCCCTTATTTGCCACAGTTGTTATATAGCGGGCAAGCTGACTGATGGTATAGTTATTTGTGCCCTGTCCGATTGCCGAGCGGACAGAATCTTCATCTGAAATCTGCGGAGGGGCTTCTGGAATCTCCAGGCCGGTAGTCTCATCAAGACCAAACATTTCCGCATATTTTTTCAATATATCTGTACCTCTGTCACTGGAATAATAGGCAGCTGTTGCATCTCCTTCGAGATTATCGTTTACAAGCTGTTCTAATCCGCCCTCCTCCAGGCTTAAACGGTATCCTACCTCATAAAAATAATTGTTACAGGAATTTTCAATTCCTTCCTCCATATTCAGGTTCCCATGGGCATCCGGGTGAATCCAGCATTTCGGATTCGGATCGACCTTTTCGTAGACTCCGTGACAGGGTAAAGACTCGTCAAGAGACACCACCCCTTCCGTAAGTCCTGCTGCGGCAGACAGCGGCTTATAGGTAGAACCTGGCGCCGTCCTTTCCTGTGTCGCACTATTATAAAAAGGACGTGAACCGTCATTTACAAGCCGGTTATAGTATGCCGAATCCATCCTGTTTGCAAGCCTATTATTATCATATCCAGGATAAGATACACATGCAAGAACCTGCCCGGTGTTTGTATCTGTTACAACCATGGAGCCTGTACACGGCTCAAGGGCAAGCTGCCCTGGTGTTATCTCCAGATCCTTTATCTTTCCTCTTAAAAAATTATAGGCCGGCATATCCCCTGACATCAGCGCATTATACATTCCCTCATCATAAGGGAGAAACTCCTGCTCATAGATCATCAGGCATATCTGACGTCCGGTTACTGTGCCATTACGGATCATATACTTATATAGAAGTTTGTCGAACCCGTTATTCTCCTTCAGACATTCTATGGCAAAAGCTGCCAGTCCATTGTACAGCTCACTGGAGTCAGAATACTTTTCTCCCTGTGCAACATACTCCTTAAGACTAGAGGCATCAATCCAGTTTTTGGATATCGCATAATTAAGATACTGGTATACATTGATGGATTCGTCATCTGTCCATGCCTTATATGTCTCATCTGAAACATCAATGGCACCTGCAAGAAGAATTCCCTCCCTGGTAGTCAGCATGTCATTTACAATATATAAAACATAGGCCTGCATCTCCCTTGACATATCCTTGTAAGCCGGCGCGCCCGGATTCATCAAAAGCTCACTAAGCTCATTAAGCTTGTTCTCCTTATAAGAAGAAAAAATACCGTATACCTCTTTTTCCGTTGCCTTTGCATCCTCCTCGCTGAAATGATCCATGTCAAGAAGCTCATTGGAAATAAAGGCGTTATATACGTCTCCTGCCGGAATAACGGCATCACTTCCATCTTCCAGAGAGGTACGGTCAAAATCAAGGACCGGCTCCATTTTTTCCAGAACAATCCCTGCAAGCTCCTGCTCAATGACATGATAAATCACCTTCTGTAGTGACGCGTCAATAGAAAGGTACAAATCATTTCCTGCCTCCGGCTCTGACTGGGGAACCGTCTCGATAATCTTCCCTACATTATTTACGTAGAGCTTCACCTTTCCCTTTTTTCCCTTCAGATAGGAATCCATAGCCTGTTCAATTCCGGATTTACCTACCGTATCAGTCATATCATAATCCTTACGTCCGCTTTTGCTAAACTCGTTATACTCTTCCTTTGAAATCTGTCCTGTGTAGCCGATAATATTTGCAAAACATGCACTGTCTGTATAACGCCTTAAGGACTCCTCCTCAATACTCACACCTAAAAGAGTATCCATATTCTCCATAATATCTGCAACCGTCTTATCGCTGACATCCTCTGCAATTGTGACTGAAAGGAATTTCTGGTAACTGTTTAAGGCAATTGCATATCGGATATTTATAAGCTTGAGAATCTCTTCCTTTGAAAGCTTGTCCTGATTAAGCCCATAGCCGTATGTCTCATCTGTACAGAGATAGTCAATAATACCGGCCGCTGTCTGGTTCTTCTGCTTCTCTGTCAAATCTTCGATATAGCTCTGCCCGTATATATCGGCAATAAATCGAAGTCTCTGGGTATCATTTTCCGCAATAAACATATAATTATCATTATGATCCAGTATGATGCCAAAATCATTAATAACAGTATCTCCGTTAGATTCCACAATATTAATAACGGCAGATATAATCTTATTAAGTTCCCTGTTTGTCTCTTCTATCGTGTCATAATCACTGTTATCCTCTATCACCACAGAATAGGCAAGCTCATTATAAGCAAGAAGGACTCCGTTCCTGTCAAAAATCTTCCCCCGGGTTCCTTCCACCTCTTTTGTTTTCTGAATCTGAAGCACATACTGGTCGGCATAATCCTGTCCTTTTACTATCTGCAGATAAAAAACTCTCTGGATTAATACCGCAGATAAACCACAGAAAACACAAATCACGATAAACGCTCTTGATTTTACTGTCTCACTTACTTTTGATTTAATCCGTTCCCATAAACTATACAAACTTACTTGCACTCCTTTGTTCTTCTGCTTCTAACCTCTTGTTAACATGTAATATAATCTGATATAAAATCAAGGTTGCCAGTATTGTATATACAAGCTCCGGTATAATAATGTGCATCAGGTGGCTCATAAATTCAAAATCTCCCCGTAGGACATAAATACAGAAGCATGTCACAACTCCGTAAAGAAACTCACTTATTCCTATTAGAACCAGCGGAAGCTTGATATCTTCATCGTAATAAAGCTTCTGAAAGGAACCATTCATATAGCCGATAATAGTAAATAAAAGCATATGAAAGCCAAGTGAGGTCCCCCAGAATAGATCAATAAATAGTCCTGCGGTTAAGCCTACCGCCATTCCTTCCTTTCTTCCCCGCATAAAGCTAAAGGATGCCGTCACAATAAGCAGAAGGTTCGGTCCCACAGAGGCAAACTGAAATCCCGGAAGAATGGTGCTTTGAATCAGAAATGATATTATAATTATAAATAATATGGTAAGCTTTCTCTTCATCAGTCTTTCTTCCCCCCTGTCATATCCTCCTTGGTGGTTGTAATGACAAGAACCTCCTGAAGCTTGCTGAAATCAACCGCCGGCGTAATATACCCTGAACGAGTCAGGTTATTGGAATCCACCTCAATCTCACTGATATATCCAATAAACAGTCCCTGGACAAACCTGTCGCTTACATGAGAAGTTACAACCTGCTCCCCTACCTCTATGACATTGTCGTTGTTCTGAAGTTTTTCAAACCGGAGCCTTCCATCTGAAATCAGCTTCAAGTCTCCTCTTATCATGCAGGTATCCGAAGTAGAGAGAACCATGCCGCTTACATTGCTTGCATCATCAATAAGAGAACGTACCTTTGCATAATCAGGCGCCACCTCCGTAACAATACCCACAAGTCCGCTGCCTGCAAGCACATTACAGTTCACCTTCACACCATCATTACTGCCCTTATCTATAGTAAAATCACTAAACCAGTTGCTTCCATTATTGGCGATTACATGGGCGCCTATTTTGTCATAATCAGAATAATTTTCATCCAGCTTATAAAGCTCCCTTAAGCGGTCTAATTCATACTGCTCCTGCCTAAGCCTTGTGTTTTCAATAGTAAGTTCATCTACCTTGGCCTGAAGTTCATCCTTTTCTCCCCGTATCTCCTCAAGGGTGTCAAAATTATCTGAAATGTCGCTTAAGTAGCGCCCTACATAACTGATTCCTTTCTGCATCGGAACGACTGTATAATTTCCCACAAACCTAAGAAGGCCGCCCCCGCCGATGAACCGCTCCACCCCCAGAAGGAACAGACACAAAAATACCAATATCATCAGCCAGTATTTACTTGAAAGTGAAGATTGTTTTTTGATTTTCATTTTATCTCATCCACCTATATCTTTCATCCAGCATAGAAAATGCTAACTGCCGTAACTCTCTTGACATAATAATTTTTTTAAGTCCGCTTACTGCACAAAGCTGTGGATTCTTGGCGGCCCTGGTCTTAATACCTATATTTTTTTCAATATATGCATCCAGTCCTGCGCTGCCTGCCACTCCTCCGGTCAGGAAAATGCCATTAGTGCGCACCGCCTTCCTTACCTCCGGCGGTGTCCTGTCTATGAGAGAGCGGATTGCATCAAGACATTCCATAAGAGGGTCTCTTACCGCCGCCCGCACCAGATTAATGGAAATAGCCTTCTGTGCCGGAACCCCGGTAATCAAATCTCTTCCAGCAACCATGAATGCCACGTCAGAATCTGCCTTAAACACCTCAAACCTGCGTCGTAATGCTTCTGCTGTATGGCTTCCTATCAAAAAGTCATGGCTGTTTTTTATCAAAGTGATAATTGCCTGGTCATAATTCCTGCCTCCTATGGGAAGAAGTCTGTTAAAGATCATTCCTCCGCCTGCCAAAACAGACAGCTCCGTCGTATCTGCGCCGAAGTTGACAATAAAGGTCCCTTTAGTATTTCTGGCATCTATATTGAGACCGATAGCGTCCGCGATTGCACGTTCTACAATATTAACTTCCTTTGCCCTGGCAGTAGAATGGACAACCAAATCAAAAAATGCCTTCTTCTGCACCTCTGTCACATCTGTGGGAACTGCAACCACATATTCCGATCCATGGGCAAACTGCTTCTCCCCCTTTAACAGATTCTGAAGCAGAAACTGCATGTTCGTAAATTCTGAGATAACTCCTTCCTTCATGGGAAAAAGAACCTCTATGGAAGGAGGGGTCTTCTCATGCATAAGATATGCATCATCTCCCACTGCAAAAATATCTCTTTTATCCTTTACCGCAATCACAGTTTTTTCTGTCCAGATAATTTCATGCTTTTTATCATAAACCTTAATTTCGTAAGAGCCAAGATCAAGCCCGTATGTGTTTTTCGCCATTTGGATAATCCTTTCTACAACATTCCCTCCTTGCGAAAGCTGATATAACAATTATTGCCAATAATAATATGATCTAACAGGTCAATTCCAATTAAAGCTCCCGCTTCCTGAATCCTCCTGGTCGTCAGCCTGTCCTCCCTGCTTGGCGTCGGATCGCCGCTCGGATGGTTATGCATAATTACAATGGATACAGCATTCTTTTGTAATGCTTCTATAAATAATTCTCTAGGTGTAATCAAAGAGGCGTTTACCGTTCCTTTTGAAACCTCTGTCTCTCCAAGAAGCTTTGCTTTGGAGTTTAACATGAGAAGTTTCATATGCTCCTGGTTCTCATGTCTTAAATCCTCCATATAATATTTTGCAACAGTCTCAGGATTGTTAAAGCTTAAGGTTTCCTGTACCGATGCCTTAGAAAGCCTTTTAGCAAGCTCTGATATGCAGGAAAGCTGAACAGCCTTTACCTTTCCTATCCCCTTAATCCTAAGCAGCCGTTCCCGGCTGAACTGATGAATCCCTAAAATGCCGCTCTCCCCGGCATGATAAAGAATCCTCTCTGAAAGCTCAAGTGCATTCTCCCCTCTTGTCCCGGTGCGCAGAAGAACTGCCAAAAGCTCTACATCACTTAAGCTTTCCGCACCACGCCGCTCGCATTTTTCATAGGGACGCTCCATGCTCGGTATCTCTTTCATGGTATTTTTCTGACTCATATGTTCCTTTAGATTCACGGATGCTCTTTTGTAGAATTTATAAGAAGCGGTAAATGATAATAGCAATAATAACACCGACAATACTTGCAATTGTAATCTTTATATTAAGCCCAAAGGTAATCACTAGAAGGCCTAGATTCAAGACAATTGGAGAATCCAGTCCGAATGTCTGTCCAAAATTAAGCCAGCTAAGCGCCGATGTTCCTTCTGCCAGCATACCAATAAACCCGCCCAGCACAATTCCTGCCAAGATAAGCAGGAACAATGCCCACGCATTCTTGCTTCCAGTTCCCTTCATATGTATTCCTCCTCATGTCTCTCTCTAAAAAACTCAATATATTCTATCATATTTCCCAAAACGTGTATAGACTTATCCTATTAAAAATTTCTTAATCCTTATTAAGAAATGTCGAAAGGACGGTATATCCTGCTGACAGCTTCTGCAACTTTTAGTCCGTCCGTGGCGGCTGATGTAATACCGCCTGCATAGCCTGCCCCCTCCCCGCATGGATATAAGCCCTTCACATTACTTTCAAAGGAATCATCCCTCACAATGCGTACAGGGGAGGATGTCCTGCTCTCCACACCGGAAACCACTGCTTCCCCGTCTGCATACCCTGGCAGCTTTCTGTCAAATTCTCTGATACCCTCTTCTAGAGAAACAGCAAGATACTCCGGGAAAATACCCCGCACATCTCCCCATGCATAGCCGCCTTTTATCTGGGGAAGGACCTTTCTGGAACTCTTCCTGGTTACATTTTTACAGAAGTCCTCAAAAAGCTGAACCGGAATTCTTCCCTGTCCCGCAAGATATGCCTTTTCCTCCAGATGCCTCTGGAAAGCTACGCCTGCCAGCACATCTTCCTGTGTCTGTCCAAACTCCTTATAATCCTTTGGACTTATCGTTACAATCACCGCACTGTTTGCATTTTTGCCATCTCTTCTACTATAGCTCATACCATTTATGGCAAGCCTCCCTTCCTCGGAGGAAGCATTTACTACATAACCGCCCGGGCACATGCAGAAGGTGTACACACCTCTTCCGTTCGGAAGCTTTGCCGTAAGCTTATAAGAAGCTGCCGGGAGTTTACACTTATTATCTCTGCCGTACTGGGCATCATTAATCAGTGACTGAAGATGCTCTATGCGCACTCCTACTGCAAAGGACTTCGGCTCCATACATACACTTCTGTCCCTCAGCATGTGAAAAGTATCCCTGGCGCTGTGTCCTATAGCAAGCACTGCAAGGGAGGTCTTAAGAAATGCCTCTCTGCCTGTTTCTGTATCAAGTACCGTAAGTCCGTCAAGACGACATACAGGTTTATTTGAACCGGTGCAGGTGCCTTTTTCCACCTCTTCCCAGGACATATGAATATCCGTTACCTTTGTGAAAAACCGCACTTCTCCACCCATACGGATAATAGATCTCCGGATATTTTTTACCACTTTTGCCAGAATATCTGTTCCAATATGGGGCTTACTTTCATATAAAATCTGCTCTGGAGCACCGTGTATGACAAAAAGACGCAGTACCTCCTGATTCCGTCCCTGCGTATCATTCGTAAGAGTGTTAAGCTTTCCGTCCGAAAATGTTCCTGCGCCGCCCTCTCCGAACTGTACATTGGATTCCGTAAGGAGCGCTCCGCCCTCCCAGAACCTTTCCACATCCCTCATGCGTGTGTCAACATCCGCGCCCCGTTCTAAAAGAAGGGGCCTGTAGCCCATCCGGGCAAGCTCATAACCGCAGAAAAGTCCCGCCGGGCCGGTTCCTATAATCACCGGACGCTCAGAAAGCTTTGCTGTACCCACAGGCTTTAGAGTATATAGAGTCTCTGGCTCCCTGACAGTAATATTTTTGTTTTTCAATTTTCTTAATACCTGTGTCTCCTGCTTTACATACACATCAATTGTATAAATATCATATAATTCAGGCTTTTTCCTTGCATCTAAAGAATGTTTTCTGATTTCATAGGACAAGAGATCCCGCTCCTTTATGCGCAGGGTTTTTATTAACTTATCTTTTAGAGCCTCCTGGCCGCGGCCGGCTGGAAGCTTTAACTGGCTGATTCTTAACATATGCTTTCTCCTTAATGGTTCGTCAGACTAACGCCTCAAACATAATCTTATCTCCTATATGCTTTACAAATTACCGGCAGCTCTCCCTGCCAGCGCTCCGGAAGCCCACGCCCACTGCAGGTTATATCCGCCGCACATGCCGTCTGCGTCCAATAGCTCCCCTGTAATATAAAGCCCCTTTACATAGCAGGATTCCATTGTACGCCAGTCAATCTCCTGAAGGCTCACTCCGCCGGCACAGACCTGGGCATTATCAAAGCCTCTTGTGTCCTGAATAGAAAGCACTGTATGCTTACACTGCCTGGTAAACCGCCAGATATCCTCTTCCTTAAGCTCCCAAGCTCTTCTTTTTGTAAAAATCCCAGAAAGAGAAAGCAGGCATCCGGTAAGCTTACTATTGAAAATTCCAGCCAGAAAATCAGCCGCCTTCATCTCCTCTCTCCCCGGAAGCCTTTTCATCAGGTACTTTGCAAACTCTGCTTCCTCCATAGATGGAAGGAAATCAATTGCTGCCTTTGCCTTCTGCTTTTTATATAAGGCCTTTCCTATATAACGGCTGATCTGAAATACCGGAATTCCTGAAATACCATAATCTGTTATCTGAAGCTCTCCTGTATCTGAAGCCACATTGTTCCCATCCACATATGCGGATACCGAAGCCTCGGTGCGTACACCGGCGGCAGCCTTTAAAGGATTGTCCCCAATTTTAAGCTGCACAAGGGCTGGAACTACCGGTACAAGGGAATGTCCCAGCGACTTTGCAATCCTATATCCGCTCCCGTCTGAGCCAAGAACCTTCGCCGCACATCCGCCGCACGCTAAGATAACTCTGTCAGCAGAAAAAGTTTCCTGACCAGCAGAAATCTTAAATCCTTTTCTTCCCGGAAACACCTCTGTCACATGAACACCCGTGTAAATCTTCACTCCAAGCCTCTCTGCCTCTCGTACAAGAAGCTCACGGACTACGGCCGCCTGCTCGCACCTCGGATAAATATATCCGTTCCTTTTGCGCATCATAAGTCCCAGCTCTTCAAAAAAATGTATGGCATCCTCATATCCAAACTGCTCAAGGACTGCCTCAACGCACTTTATTTCGCTGCTCCTGAAAAAGGAGCTGTCCATCTTTTCATTTGTGAGATTACACCTGCCGTTTCCTGTAGACAGAAGCTTTTTCCCAGCCTGCTCCTTATGCTCCAATATATAAACTTCTGTATCTTTTTGTTTTGCTGCTGTAATTGCTGCCGCAAGGCCTGACGCACCGCCGCCGATAATTCCAATCTTCTTCATGTTCTATTTTCTCCGCCTCATCTTAAGCATATTCTATACTATTATGATTTTAACACGATTACAATGGTTTTTCATTAAATTTCCGATTAATAAAATAACAGCGCCAACATTTGATTGACATTCTTCATAAATAGATATAGGATATATGTAATTGTATCATTACATATGTAATTTATTTAAATTTATGAAAAGGAGTGTGAATATTATGAATTCTACAAACTCTGCCAAGAGGCGGGTTGTCCGCATGACGGCTGCAAGAAAGCTTGAGATATTTACAGAGCCTCTTAAAGAACCGGGCCCCCACGAAATTGTGCTACGCATTACAATTGCAGGCATCTGCCAAAGCGAAATGCCGACCTATGAAGGAGAAGGCTCTATGGTCATGAAAGGCCCCCTCGGATTTTCCTGTATTATTGATTCTGTCCCCTATCCGGCTTCCTTCGGCCACGAGCCTACCGGAATCGTAGAAAAGACTGGCAGTGAGGTTACCCGCTTTAAACCAGGCGACAGAGTGTCAGGTGCAGGCGGCGGCGCTTTTGCATCTCATATTATTTTAAGTGAATTTGCTCCCCTTATTAAGCTTCCTGAGAGTGTTTCAGAGTTTGACTGCCTGGCCGAGCCTGTTATGTGCTGCTGTAATATAGTCCGCGCAGTTATGCCGCCGAAGGAAGGCTATATTGCAATTGTAGGCTGCGGCTATATGGGACAAGTCTGCTTAAGCCTTCTGAAAGCGCATAATGTAAAAAACATAGTTGTTTTCGACCCACTTTTAGAGCGCCGTCAGCGTGCCCTTTCGCTTGGTGCTGATTACGCCTTTGACTCAAATGATAAAAATGCAGTCCCAGAGGCTTTAAAGCTCACAGGAGGTATCGGATTCGACAGAGCTATTGAGCTGTCAAAAGGGCTCTCTGGGCTTTTACTGTCTGTATCCCTCATGAAAATGCCTGAAGCTGGTGACAGGGGAATTATTGCTGCTTCCTCCGTATATGACAAGCATGAAATGTGGCCCACTGAACTGGCTTTGAGCTCATGTGCCGCTGCCCTGAGCTTCACTTTGTACATCCCGGCTTTATCCCGGACACGGAAGGACTTATGAGAGAAGCTGTAGAAGCATATGAGAAGGGATATATTCCAAAGGACGGCTTCATCACACACCGCTTTAGCCCGGAGGATATGCACAAAGCCTATGAAATGATGGAAAATGGAGATACAAGCTACTTAAAAGGGGTTGTAGTCTTCGATTAAGAATGAACAATAACATAAAGGGCAGAAATCTTTTTTGATATGATTTCTGCCCTTTATGTTATGTACATCTGTTTTTAATCTCCTTTTCCACCTGGTAAATAGATGAATCAAGGCAGCTCCACAACTTTGTCCCTCACCATATACTCTAACGACATCAATATGCCGAGCTTCGCATGCTGCCACGTAAGCCCTCCCTGGAAATACACTGCATAAGGCGGTTTAATAGGTCCGTCCGCACTAAGCTCAATGGACGACCCCTGCACAAACGCTCCGGCCGCCATAATCACATCGCTGTCATACCCTGGCATAGCCCAGGGCTCCGGAACCACATAAGCATCCACCGGCGCCGCTGCCTGTATCCCCTTACAGAAAGCGATAACACCTTCCGGCGTTCCAAGCTCCACTGCCTGTATAATATCATGCCGGCTCTCTTTACTGTCCGGGATGACTTTATATCCAAGCCTTTCGTAAATATTCGCGGCAAAAACAGCTCCTTTAAGGGCTCCTGCCACAACCGAAGGTGCAAGAAAAAGTCCTTGATAAAAGGTCTGCATAACTCCAAGGGACGCCCCTACTTCCCGTCCAAGCCCCGGCGAGGTAAGCCGGTATCCGCATGCATCTATCAAATCCTTACGCCCTGCAATATACCCTCCGATAGGCGCAAGGCCGCCCCCTAAGTTCTTAATCAGTGAACCGGCTACCAGGTCTGCTCCTACGTCACTGGGCTCTATAACTTCCACAAATTCCCCGTAGCAGTTATCCACCATGCAGATAATCTCTGGCTTTATCTTTTTTACAAAGGCAATCAGCTCCCCAATCTGCTTCACGGAAAAGCTCGGCCTTGTAAGATACCCCTTAGAGCGCTGTATAGTCACAAGCTTCGTCTTACTGCCAACAGCCTTTTCAATAGCCTCATAATCAAAGGTTCCGTCAGGAAGAAGCTCTACCTGGGAATAGGTAATGCCATATTCTGAAAGAGAGCCGCGCGACGGACGGATGCCTATCACCTCCTCAAGGGTGTCATAGGGCTTTCCGACAGGAGACAAAAGCTCATCCCCTGGTCTTAGGTTTGCACTAAGAGCCAGACTAAGAGCATGGGTCCCACAGGTAATCTGCGGCCTTACAAGAGCGCTCTCTGTATGAAATACAGACGCATATACCTCTTCAAGGGTATCCCGCCCCGGGTCATTATACCCGTACCCGCTGGCATAATAATGAATACAGTTCTCATTAACCTGGCTTTTCTGCATTGCCTGAATCACCTTAAGCTGGTTATACTCTGCCACCTTATCAATCTCTTCAAACCGCCCCTTCAGGCTGTCTAAAATCTCATCTCCAAACTGATATACCTCATCCCGGATTCCAAGCTCTCTGTAATATTTTGTAAGTTCTGTCATTCTCTACATTGCCTCCATGATTTTCGTCTTCATCTGCGCACATTTCGCGTCAAATTCAGGATTAAAGAGAGGAATTTCCAGCATAATATCCGCTGCCTCACGAAACCGCTTCATATCATAGAGAAGGGCCGCCCGGTTAAGCTCATAGAAATAATACTCGCCCTCCTTTTTAATCAGAGGCTCAAGACGCGTAAGCTCCCTGTATGTCATCTCCGCATTCTGGCTGGTAGAATAAACCTCCATCAGCGTGTTCATCTTCTTTAGAAACTTCGATTTCCCGAAAAATCTCCTTCGTAACATAATACTCCCTCCAAATGTTTCAGCATTGTACTTAATATTTTCTCCTCATCATAATCGCAGGAGCTTTTGTCGATCCAGATTACATCCTTCTCCCTCTTAAACCAGGTAATCTGTCTCTTGGCAAAATGCCTTGTGTCCCGCTTAATCGTATACACAGCCTCCTCAAGGCTTAGAGTGCCGTTAAGATAAGCAAAAATCTCCTTATAGCCCAGACCCTGCATGGCAGTATCCGACGCCTTATACCCCTTATCCTTTAAGGCCCGGACCTCATCTATGAGTCCATCCTTTATCATCTCATCTACCCGCAGGTTAATTCTTTCATATAAATGCTCCCGCTTATCATTCAGCACAAAATATACCGTCCTGTAGGGGGATGCCTTAGATCTCTCCTTCTCGTTATGCTCTGAAATCTTCTCTCCGGTTTTCTCAAAGTACTCTAAGGCCCGGATAACCCTCTTTACATTATTTTCATGAATCGCTTCCGCCGCTTTCTCATCCACAGCTTTTAGTCTCTCATGAAGTGCCCGAAGGCCGCGCTCCTTTGCAAAGTCTGCAAGTCTTCTTCTAATTGCTTCATCCTGGTCATTTTCCGTAAAATCTATGTCATACAAAAGCGCCTGTATATAAAAACCCGTACCGCCTGTTACAATAGGAATATGTCCATTTTCGTAAATCTTCGCCATTGCTGCCTTAGCCATCTGCTGAAAGCGGACCACATGGAACTCCTCTGACGGTTCCAGCTCATCAATCAAGTAGTGGGGAATCCCTTCCATTTCCTCCAGACGGATTTTCGCAGTTCCAATATCCATATGCTTATAAACCTGCATAGAATCTGCAGAAATAATCTCGCCTCCCACAGCCTTTGCAAGGCCTATGGAAACCTTCGTCTTTCCCACAGCCGTCGGACCAGTAAGGATAATTAACGGTTTCTTCATATCTTTATACAATCCTTTTAAATTTCTTTTCCAGCTCCCTTTTAGACATAGCAATAATAGTAGGCCTTCCGTGGGGACAGTGATATGGGTTCTCTAAGGTTAAAAGCTCCCCTATAAGTGCATCCATCTCAGCCGCTGAAAGCCGCATGCGGCCCTTCACTGCAGCCTTGCAGGACAGGGAAGCCACCTTTTCATCAACTAGGTCTGACGCAGCATTTCTGCTGATTTCATCCGATAGACTATCAAGCATTTCAAGCAGAAGCTCCTTCTTCGCAATCGAAAACAGATTATCCGGCACCGCCCTGACTGCATAGGAGTCCTGTCCGAACTCTTCAAACTCAAAGCCAATCCTTATAAACCGTTCCATGTAAGTCTCAAAAAGTTCCTTTTCCTGCATAGTAAGATTTAATACAATGGGAGGGCTCACCATCTGGGAAGTAAATTCTCTCGTATTCATTCCCTTCAAGGTCTTTTCATAAAGCACCCTCTCATGAGCCGCATGCTGGTCAATAATGTATAGATTATTATGATACTCCACAAGCCAGTATGTGTCAAATACCTGTCCGATAATTTTATGCTCTGGTCTGGCCTGGGGCGTCAAAAGCTTATCTTCAAACAGGCTCATCTGCTCCGGTTTCTGCTCCTTTTCTGCCGGCGCTTCTATTTTTGCAGAAGCCTTCCCATACGTCTTATAAGTAACAGCCTCTTTGATCCTGTCATTTTGTATCTCTGGCTTATAAACTGATGAAATATCTTTTACCTCTGCCGACGAATTCTGCTCATGATAGGAGCGCACCCGCTTTTTCATCTCTTCCATGAAATAATCAAGATTTTGTTTTGCAGCAGGAGGAAGCTGTTTCTTCTCTTTCTTTGCTGCCGCAGGCGCCTGTTCAGGCTTCTTAATAAAAGAAACGGCTTCTTTTTCAGCCGAAGCCTTCTGCCGTAAGAGGTCTTCTTTAGATTCCCTGGGTATACTATCCAGTGTAATATGAGGAATCAGCTCCTCCTCATGAAGCCCTCTGTTCACCGCCTCATAAACCGCATTATATACCTCCTGCTGGTTATTAAAGCGCACCTCCAATTTTGCCGGGTGCACATTTACATCCACATGCTCCCCGTCAAGCTCAATATGGAGCACCACAAAGGGATACTTATGCTGCATAGTAAAATCCTTGTAGGCATCCTCTATCCCCTTAGAAATCATATTACTTTTAATATATCTTCCTGCTACAAAATAATTTTCAAAATTACGATTTCCTCTTGAAATCACCGGCTTCCCGAGAAATCCAGTAATACGGATTCCGTTCTTCTCATAATCTGCTCTTAAGAGGTTTGCCGCCGCCTCCCTGCCGTATACATGATAGATAACATCCTTAAGGCTGCCGTTTCCAGAGGTATGAAGTTTCACCTGCCCATTATTAATAAATCGGAAGGAAATCTCTGGATGGGAAAGCGCAAGTCTTGTCATCAAATCCCCCACATGGCCCGCTTCCGTCATAGCTGTCTTTAGAAATTTCTTCCTTGCCGGCGTATTATAGAAAAGCTGCCGGATTAAAAATGTAGTTCCGTCAGGTGCCGCCGCTTCCTCAAGCTCTTCTTCCCTGCCTCCTGCAATTCGGTATCTAGTGCCGAATTCATCCTCCCTTGTCTTGGTAAGAAGCTCTACCTGGGATACGGCTGCAATACTGGAAAGAGCCTCCCCCCTAAAACCTAAGGACGCAATATGAAACAAATCCTCCGCTGAGCGGATTTTGCTGGTGGAATGTCTGAGAAATGCTGTTCTTACGTCCTCTCTGTCAATCCCACACCCATTGTCAGCAATCCTCATTAGGGAGATGCCGCCCTCCTTAATCTCAACCGTTACTGCAGTGGCCCCAGCGTCAATGGAATTTTCTGTCAGCTCCTTGATGACAGATGCCGGACGCTCAATCACCTCTCCCGCTGCAATCTTATCAATTGTAATCTGGTCTAATACCTGTATCCTGTTCATCGTTACCACCTGTTTTTCAACTTGTTTTGAAGCTGATATAACGTATTTAACGCATCAATGGGTGTCAAATTGCTTACATCCAGGCTCTTAATCTCCTCTAACACATCGTCATCCTTTACTGTATCAAAAAGAGTCATCTGGGCCAAGTCCACCTCATCGTATTTTTTCGTCTTAAGCTTCGGCACATGCCCCTGCACCGCAATATCTTTAATCCGGCTGGTGATGTCCGTATGCACAAGCTCCTCCACAATTTCCTTTGCACGGCTGATGACCGTATCAGGAACCCCTGCAAGTCTTGCAACCTGTATTCCATAGCTTTTGTCCGCACCGCCCTTTACGATTTTACGGAGGAAAATAATATCATCCCCCTTCTCCTTTACGGCAATGCAGTAATTATTTACATTCTCAATCTTGCCCTCTAGCTCTGTCAGTTCATGGTAGTGGGTGGCAAATAATGTCTTTGCTCCTAAGAGCTTACTGTCGCTGATATGCTCAATCACTGCCCATGCAATACTAAGACCGTCAAAAGTGCTGGTTCCCCTCCCGATTTCATCAAGAATCAAAAGACTTTTGCTGGTAGCATTCCTTAAAATATTGGCTACCTCCGTCATCTCCACCATGAAGGTGCTCTGGCCGCTTGCCAAATCATCCGAAGCACCCACTCTTGTAAATATCCTGTCCACCAGCCCGATATCCGCATTTCCCGCCGGTACAAAGGAACCTGTCTGGGCCATGAGGACAATCAGGGCCGTCTGGCGCATGTAGGTAGATTTTCCTGCCATATTAGGTCCTGTAATAATAGAAATACGGTTTTTCTTATCATTCAGGTATGTATCATTGGAAATGAACATATCATTAGGAATCATTTTCTCCACAACTGGATGTCGGCCGTCCTTAATATCGATAATTCCCTTTTCATTAAGCTTTGGCCTCACATAATTGTTCTGTTCTGCCACAAGAGCAAGGGATGCAAATGTATCAATCTGCGCCACTGCCCCTGCTGTTTTCTGAATCCGCACAACCTCCTTTGCCACTCGGCTTCTCACCTCGCAGTAAAGCTCATATTCCAGCGCAAAAAGCCTGTCCTCCGCTCCCAGAATCGTATCCTCTAATTCCTTTAATTCAGGAATGATATACCGCTCTGCATTGGCAAGAGTCTGCTTTCTTGTATAGTAATCCGGAACCATATTTTTAAAGGAATTGGTAACCTCCAGATAATAGCCGAACACCTTGTTATATTTGATACGAAGATTTTTAATACCTGTCTTTTCCCTCTCTGTATCCTCAAGCTTCGCCAGCCACTCTTTTCCATTAGACTTCGCCATCCGAAGCTTATCAACCTCCTCATTATAGCCGTCCTTTATAATTCCGCCGTCCCGCATGGCAATAGGAGGTTCCTCCCTTATGGCCTTTTGTACAAGCTCACACAAATCCTCCAGAGTGTCAAGCTCCTCATACATTTCCTTTAAAAGAGAGCTTTTCATCTCCCTTAAAATATATTTAATGTGAGGCAGCATAGAAAGAGAACTCTGAAAGGAAATCATATCTCTTGGATTTGCTGTCTGGTAAGTAATCCGGCTGACCAGCCGTTCCAAATCATAGACTGGCGCCAGATATTCCCGTATCTCCTCCCGGGAAATCGCATTTTCCTTTAATTCCTCAACCGCGTCCAGACGATTTTCAATCTCTTCTCTATGAATTAGAGGCTGCTCTATCCATTTTCTTAAGTTTCTGGCCCCCATGGCGGTCTTTGTCTTATCCAGCACCCACAAAAGAGAACCCCTCTTCTGCTTTTCTCTTAAGGTCTCACAAAGCTCCAGATTCCGTCTTGTAGAGCTGTCAAGGAGCATATATTTCCCCGCAGCATAGGGTGTAAGCCTGGACATGTGGGAAAGAGAGGTTTTCTGTGTCTCCTTCAGATAAATAAGAAGCGCTCCAGAAGCAATTACTCCGCAGTCATAATCAGAAATTCCAAGTCCCTCCATGACGCTTACCTTAAAATGCTCCTTTAAGGTCCTGGTACAGACGGCATCGTCAAAATACCAGGAATCTAAGGAATAAATCGTCACTCCCAGACGGTTTTTAAGATCATCAATATCCATGCCGCTCATATAAAAGGCTTCGTTACAGATAAGCTCTGACGGCATGAATTTATAGATCTCATCAAAAAGCCTGCCGCTGCTGTCAATCTCCGTCACAAAATAGTCCCCTGTAGTAACATCAGCCACCGACATGCCGAAACGGTCCGCAATATACACCACACACATAATATAATTATTTTTCGTCTCATCTAAGGCATGCAAATCCAGGTTTGTTCCCGGTGTTGCAATCCGCACCACCTCCCGCTTTACAATCCCTCTAGAGGCAGACGGCTCCTCCATCTGTTCGCAGATAGCCACCTTGTATCCCTTTTTAACCAGCCGGTTTAAATATCCATCAACAGAATGAAACGGAACGCCGCACATAGGTGCCCGTTCCTCTAAACCGCAGTTTTTTCCGGTTAATGTAATATCAAGTTCCTTTGACGCCGTAAGGGCGTCTTCAAAAAACATTTCGTAAAAATCACCTAATCTATAAAATAAAATACAGTCCTTATATTCTTCCTTTATCTTTATGTACTGCTGCATCATGGGGGTTAATTCGGCCACAATCGTTTCTCCTCTTGCTTTTTTATTTCATATAATTTTATCTAATCTTTTCTTATTATAGCATTTTTATGTTCGGCTTGAAAAGAAAAAAATAGCGCTGAATAACTTTCTTACATGTCATTCAGCGCCTATTATATGCTAATCCTCTGAAAATAGCAACTGATTTAGCAGCTTATTCTTTATTCCCTTTCATCACTCCGGGCATAAATAGCTTCAACCGGAACCTTCGCCCCATTCTGGGTCAGGGCGCTTACAACAAAGATTGCGATAAACGCAAGGGGCACAGATACAATAGCACTCTTAACCCCGCCAGGAGACTTAAGAATCACATCCCAGATAATAGTCATAACTGCCCCGCAGGCAATACCTGCAACTCCGCCGGCCTTTGTAGCCTTTTTATAGAATAATGCACAAAGAAGTGCTGGTGTAATGGTTGCACCGTACATCGTATATGCATACAGCTGTACAGATAAAATATCTGGAAAATAAAAGCCAAGCACAAATGCAAGAGCCGCCACAATAACAATGGAAATACGAAGTACATTAATCTTCTGCTTGTCATCTGCATCCTTCTTAATATATAAGCCCCAGATATCATAGGTCAGGTTAGATGCTGTAGACAAAAGATAGGAATCTCCTGTCGTAACAATAAAGCTCATACATGCAGCCATTACAATTCCTCCAAGTAGAGGAGGCATAAACTCTGCCGACAGCTGGAACAGAATCGTATCCGGCGTATCATTTGACGGATAAGCTGCTATGGCGCATACAACAAGAAGAATAATAAGCGCACATACAACAACCTCTGCGATTACAAGGCCTACATTAGACTTCTTTGCAGTCTTACTGTCTCTTGCAGAGCTGAATCTCTGAATCATATTTTGGTCGCCAAGAACAAGGAACAACGTAGGAAGAACAAAGCCTACTGCCTGCGTAATCGAAAGTGTACCAAGCAGAGAATCCTTTCCTGCCGGAAGATTCGTCATAACATAGCCAAAGCCTCCAAACTGTCCGCTGACACAGAAAATACCTGCAAGAAAGCCTCCCAGCATAAGGAATGCGGAAAGTGCATCTGTATAAGCAACACTGACCATTCCTCCGATAAGAGCAAGAAGAACCATAAAAATTACGCAGATAATGGTAGCAATCTCGAAGGATATTCCTGTAGTAATAGAAACAATATTTCCGGCCGCTTTAAACTGTGATGCCGTTGTTCCGATATAAGCAAGAACAATACAGATGGTTGCCAAAAATCTTGCAGTCCCGCCATATCTAAGCTCAAAAAGCTCAGGAATTGTATAGGTAGTACTTTTCCGTACAGCTCCTGCAATAAAATACAGCACAATCATACCAAGGGGCGCGCCTGACATAACCAATATACCAAAAAGAGGTCCATTGTTATAAATCAGCCCGGCAGTCCCTGTAATGCCGCCGCCTCCACACCAAGTAGCAAGAAGCGTGCCAATCAGAATAATCATAGGCAGCTTTCTTCCTGCAACTGCAAAATCATCAGAGCTTTTTACTTTTTTCATACTCATATAAATACTGACGCCTACCATAAAAAGCAGGTAAACCAAAACACAGCCAAATAATAAATTCATATTCTTTCCTCCTATATATTTTCCGCAAATATCTTAAGCAGCCTGATAAGAATCTCTACATTTTTTGCCATAGCCTGAATGGATGCATATTCAAAACGCCCGTGTGCATTCTCATATCCGGCCGTGATATTCGGACATGGAAGCCCTCTCTGAGAAAGCCAAGAGCCGTCTGTACCGCCTCTCATAGCAATTTCAAAAGGCTCTATGCCACAGTCCTTCATAGCCTTTCTTGCATAGTCGACCATATATGGCACTTCCTTTACAACCTCCCGCATGCTGAAATACTGGTTCACCCATTCAAGTGCCACTGTACCCTCTCCATAAACCTCATTTAACTGTTCTACACATTTCTCTATATATGCCTTTCTGGCCTCGAATCTGTCCTTTTCATGGTCTCTTACAAGACAGCGTACAAAGGCTTTTTCCACTGTGCCTTCAAAAACAAAAGGATGATAATAGCCCTCCCGGCCCCGGGTATTCTGCGGCCTTTCAAGGGCCGGCAGCATAGCCATAAATTCGCCTCCGATTTCCACAGCATTTTTCATAATTTTGTAAGCTGTACCTGGATGTACACTCAGTCCCTTTATAGTAAGCTGGGCTTCCTCTCCGTTGAAAGTCTCATAGCACATCCCGCCCAGGGCATCTCCGTCAACCGTATAAGCAATCTCTGCACCGAAGCGCTCAATATCAAAATTTTCCGTACCCCGTCCAACCTCTTCATCTGGAGTAAAACCAATCTGAATAGGTCCATGGGGAACCTCCGGGTGTCTGCAGAAATATTCAGCCATAGTCATGATGGCAGCAACTGCCGCTTTGTCATCTCCTCCAAGCAGTGTAGTCCCATCCGTAAAAACCAAATCCTGGCCTATGTACTTATTGAGATTTGGATATTCTTCATTTTTCATAATAATATCCTTTTCTGCATTAAGCAGAACATCCCCGCCCTGGTAATTTTCCAGTATCCACGGTTTCACGTCCGTGCCGCTGGCATCCGGTGTTGTATCCATGTGGGCAATGAAGCCTACTGACTTACAGGAACCTTCCGGCAGATTGGACGGAATCGTACCGTAAACACAGCATTCATCACTCATAGATACATTCTGGACTCCCAGGGAAATAAGCTCTTCTTTTAATATCCTTCCCAAATCCTTTTGCTTCATTGTGCTTGGTGCCGTGTCTGAGCCGGCCTGAGACTGGGTGTCTATGCGCACGTAGCGCAGGAAACGGTCACGGACCTGTTCATAAAATTCTGTCATGTTTTTACCCTCCTTTTACTCCGCATTTCTTTATACGCAGTATTTAAATTTATTTGAAAAACCAATGGTTTTTCTATCCCACCGTCTTATTTAATCGCGATTAAATAAGGTTAAAAAAATAACACTCTTCTTTTCACTCCTCAAAGGCTATTTTATCTGGTATACTTCCAGTGTACGGTCCAGACATCGAAAAAATTCTTTTTTTATCTGGCTTATCTTCTCCTTGTCTTCACTGCAGCTAATCCGGTCTCTAAGAAAGCCAGCATACAGACTGTTCAGAATCCGTCCAATAATCCTGCTGTCCTCTTTTGCAAATACACCAGCATCAACACAGCGCCCTAAAACCAGATTGCTGTGATAGCCGCTGAAATCAACGGATGTAACGGTTTTCAAAATATCAGGATCCAGCTCCTCCTTCTTATTAGGAAACATCCCGTAATAACCTCTTGCAATATTTCCTAGTCTGTCTCTATACTTTCCGTACAGCAGTCTCTCAAAAACCAGCGGTGTATCAAAAGAAAGCTCAATGATACAGTCCCATGCCTGCCTGTAGCCAGTCAGCTCATCTGGTGCAGTTAAATAGCACTTGGATACTTCCGCAACATACTGGCTGAAATATTCCATAGAAGCATATGCAATTAGTTCATCTAAATCATTAAAATAATAGTAAATATTAGCGCTATTGCAGTACATCTCTCTTCCCAGCCTGCGGATTGTTAATGACGAAAGTCCTTCTTCTGAAATAATCTGTATTGCCTTTTTTACAAAATTTACTGACGATATATCTTCCCGCATTATAAATCCTCTCGACTTTATTACATCACAGCGTCAATTTGATATATTAATTGATTATAATATCAAATCCGAAAAATGTCAAGTTTTGAGAAAACTTACCATTTTCTATATTGCTTTCTGAAGCAGTGTCGTTTAAACTAAGATTCGGGCTTACATATAAAATCTATGCCCACACTATAAGGAGGCATATGACAATGAAACGAGACCAGTTAAAATTTATGGCATATTATTTTTGCTTTTTTGCAGGACTTTCCTGTATTCTCTCATACATCAACGTATATCTTGAAAAGGTGCAGGGCTTTACTGGAACACAGCTTGGCATATATACAAGCCTCACTGGGCTTTTTCCTGCATTCTTAATTCCGGCAGTCGGATATCTGGCAGACAAAACGGGCCGGCACGATATACTTCTGCATGGAAACAAAGAGCAACTACGGAATCCTCCGTGGCACCGGCTCTGTAGGATGGCTGCTTTTTGGAATCCTTACCGGCTTGATTGTAGAACACTCTGGAAGCTGGAGCGCTATTTTCCCTCTGTCCTGCAGTATTACCCTTATGGCCTTTTTTGCCGCCCTCACCTTTCCAAAGAAAAAGAATACGGTAAAATCCGCTTCTTTCCTAAGTATTCATGATGTGAAGCTCCTTCTTAAAAACCGCTCCTACCTGCTTATTATCCTGCTGTCCATTCAGGCAACAGTCACAACAGACACCATTCTTTCCTATATCGGAAATCATCTGGCTGTCACCTTAAATACAGGGGCTTCTAGTCTAAGCCTCCATACTGTTTTCTGCATTATACCGGAAATCATCACCCTGCCGCTGGCATCTCATCTGCTTCCAAAGCTGGGACATAAGAAATGCTATCTTATTTCCTGTATCTGTCTGATTATACGTTTTTTTATCTATGCAGCAGCTCCAAGCGCAGGTATTTTTATGTTTGGCTCTCTTCTTCAAGGTGTTACCTTGTGCTGCTTTACGGTAGTTAACCTGTCCTTCCTTAAAAAGACAGTAATACCTTCTCTTTTTAATACGGCTGTTACCCTGTCCTTTTCGGCTGCAGCACTTGGACGTGCACTTCTGGCATTTACTTTTGGACAGCTCTACCAGTATGCCGGAAGCTATTCCATCTTCTGGTTTGTGCTTATACTGCAGATACCTGTTACAATTATTGTTTGGCGGACAAAGCTCTTAGACTAAAAGACAAGCCGCATCTGATACCAGACAGCGTCCCCGTGGGTAGATCTTGACAGCCCTTCATTCACAAAACCGAATTTTTCATAATAAGGCACCAGTCTATCCTTACACGTAAGAACCAGTCCCTTCCTTCCCTGTTCCTTTGCATCAGAAACCGCCCGCCGGATAAGTTCCCCAGCACAGCCTTTTCCTCTGTATGTAGGAATGGTATTGACGCCAAATATCATCTGCCAGTCTCCACTTTCGTTATGCATATCCGCCCTTTCAAACATCTCATCTGTAAGATCCGGCTCATTCGTGACAAAACCGTCTACAAAGGAAATAAGCCGGCCTTCCTCAAACATAAGCCAAAAGTGATTTCCGTATGACTTAAGCCTCTTTTCAAATTCTTCCTTTCCTGCCGCCTCTGAGGCTGGAAAGCACTCAGCCTCCACTGCTGTTACTGCTTCAATATCTCCTATTGCTGCCGTTCTGATCAACATATTTATCCCTCCAGTGTCTATTTCGTAATCAACAGCTTCCTCCTTCTCTGAACAAGAAAAACTAAAAGCCTATTTTTAAGTGTTCCTTTTTAGAACCACTTTATTTTCCATTTATCTGTTATTATTTTAACATGAGTTTATAAAAAAGTCATGGCTTTTTTTATAAGCCGTCTATTACAAAACATGATAATGCGGCTTCTCTTCACCATACACCCAGTAAAGAAGATATCCGCTAAGCAGTATCCCCACCGCACAAAGTCCTGAAAATATGACTGCAAACTGCAGACATACCTGACCGAATATTTGAAAGGGCAGACTGCTGTAATCCCATACATTCATGTTCAGCCACTTATTTACAATAATTCCGGTAATGAATTCCATACTGATTACAAAAATCAGGCAGCGTAGAATCTGCCGCCAAAGGGGGTCCTCCCAGTGAACCATACGCCCTTGTACGGTAAAGAAAATCAGGCAGATTCCCCCAAGAACAAACATTGTCCAATGGGAAAATCCCCTAAACAAAATTTCAAACCCATAATAAATGCAGCCGCCAAGCGCCCACAAAAATAGATACTCACTTAGTTTCTTCATGTAAAAATGCCCTCACTATATGTTCTTACACATAGTTTAGGCATTTTTGTAGCAGAATATATGTGGTAATATTTGCAGATAAGCATTATCGGCCGGCCAACTCACCCAGGTAATAAAAACCTTTACATTCCTTCAGATGAACATCTACATATTGGCCGATTAGTTCCAGTGAACCAGGAAAGTGGACCAGAAGGTTGTTGCTTAGACGTCCGGTTACCATTGTTTTATCGTGTCCGCTTATATCTTCCACAAGGACTTCCTGCGTAGTACCTTCATGTACCACGCATACTTCTGCCGCAATTTTCTGGATTTCTTTTAATAATCTGTTGAAACGCTCCTTAATTACGTCCTCAGATATCTGATTTTCCATAACAGCCGCAGGAGTGCCAGTACGCTTGGAATAGATAAAGGTAAATGCGCTGTCATAACGAACCTGTCTCACAACATCCATTGTTTCCTGAAAGTCCTTTTCCGTCTCCCCTGGGAATCCTACAATAATATCTGTAGTAAGAGAAATATCAGGCACTGCCGCACGAATCTTTCTTACAAGCTCAAGATACTGCTCTTTTGTATAATGGCGGTTCATCTTTGCAAGAATGTCCGTGCTTCCTGACTGTATGGGAAGATGCAGATGCTTACATATCTTTTTTGATTTTCCCATCACATCTATAAGTTCATCCGAAAGATCCTTAGGATGAGAGGTCATGAAACGAATTCGTTTTATTCCGTCTATCTTTTCAATTTCTGTCAGAAGCTCTGCAAATGTTATGGGCTCATCAAGAGTTTTTCCATAGGAATTAACATTCTGGCCAAGCAGCATGATTTCGCTTACTCCGTCTTTAGACAGCCGTTCAATTTCCCGGAGAATGGCTTTCGGCTTTCGGCTTCTCTCCCGCCCTCTTACGTACGGTACAATACAGTAGCTGCAGAAATTATTGCAGCCAAACATAATATTTACCCCAGATTTAAAGGCATATTTTCTGTCATTTGGAAGATCTTCCACAATTTTGTCCGTATCCTTCCAAATGTCAATCACCATTCTCTCTGATTCACAGCGGGTAAAAAGAAGCTCCGCAAACTTATAAATATTGTGTGTACCAAAAATAATATCTACAAATCCATAACTTTTTTTAAGTTTTTCCACCACCTCAGGCTCCTGCATCATACAGCCGCATAAGGCTATCATCATATGAGGATTCTTCTTTTTCACCGGCTTAAGCTGCCCCAGCCTTCCATACACTCTTGTATTAGCATTTTCCCGGACAGTACAGGTGTTGTAGATGACAAAATCTGCGTTGTCCTCTGTGCCTTCCACATAGCCGACAGCCCTTAACACTCCCCTAAGCTTCTCCGAATCCCTGGCATTCATCTGGCAGCCGAAATTAAGTACACAAGATTTTGGTAAACGTCCGTTTTTTTGTTCAAAGCCTTTTACCCATTTTCTACATTTTGCCATAAAGTAGTATTGCCTGTCTGGTTCCTCTATGGGCGGCTCTTCATTAATGTCTATTTTATCTAAATCAATTTCCTGATACATTTCTCTTGACTTTTCTCCCTTTCTGTCATTTCTTAACTTCTCCTTTATCTGTATTCATCTCAACGGCTGTTCTTCACTCCGTCTTTGCCATATGCACCTTCATCTGCGGATAAGCAATCTCAATCCCTGCCTCATCAAAGGAAAGCTTTATCTTTTCAAGAAGTCTCCACTGAGTAGGCCAGAACTCTTCATTCTTCACCCATCCCCTTGCTCCAATGACAACTGCGTGATCTGCAAGGTTATCCACAAATACTGAGATCTCTTTATCCTTCATGACACAGTCATCCTCAGTAAGCAGCTTCTCCATAATCTTTTTTGCCTTCTTTAAATCTGCCTCATAGGTAATACCTATCTTAATATTCAGGCGCCTCTCCGGCTGGGCAGACATATTTGTAAGGCTGCTGTTTGTAAGGATTCCGTTAGGGATTACAATAGTTTTGTTATCAATAGTACTAAGCTTTGTATAGAAAATCTGAATCTCTTTTACTGTGCCCTCATTGTGGTTCGTGTCCTCCACAATATAATCCCCCACCTCAAAAGGTTTAAGAAGAAGAATCAGAACTCCTCCTGCAAAATTAGACAGGCTTCCCTGCAAAGCCAGACCTGCAGCAACGCCTCCTGATGCAATGAGCGCGGCAACAGATGCCGTATCCACGCCGAATTTTGTCGCTATGGAAAATATAAGTAGAAAATATAATACAAATTTAAGAAGGGAATCCACAAACTGCTCTACTCCCTTGTCTGCACGGGAATGCTGCATGGAACGTTTCACAAGCTTACGAATCCATTTAATCACTATCCTTCCGATACAGAAAAATACAAATGCCAGCAGAACCTTAATTCCAAACTGAATCAAATTCGGTATATGCTCCTGTATATACGCCGTAAATCTTCCTACCTCCTGAGCTGCATCTCCGGCTGTTTCCACCGCGGCAGCCGCCGCTTCTTCTGCAACTGTTGTTTCAGCAAGTAATACCATTCACAAAGCCTCCTTATTCTTTAAGCCCAAGAAAAGCACTTAGATTCCCCCGTCTATTTCCTGCGGCCCTATGAGAAAATAGCAGCTCAGGATTGCAGCAGGTACAAAGGTTGGTCACTGCAATATGCTCTTCCTTAATGCCCGCCTCCAGAAATATCTGCCGGTTTGCCTCCCAAAGATTAAGCTGGTACTTCCTTTCTTTTATCCCGCAGATATCATGCTCTGTCAGGGGTTCTACGGGATAAAACAGCTTTCTCCATAATGATCTATCAAACACTTCCTGAAACCGTTCAATTACATCACCGCTTACTTCATAGCAGTCCTGACAGATAGACGGTCCCACAGCCGCAAGGATATCCTCTGGATTTGAGCCAAACTCTTCTTTCATCTTTTCCACAGTAACCCTGCCGATTTTTCCTGCTGTCCCTCTCCATCCAGAATGGCTTAAACCGACTGCCTTTTTTACCGGGTCTACAAAATAAAGGGGCACACAGTCCGCAAAAAAAGTAACAAGGCAGATTCCTGGAACATCTGTCACTATACCGTCCGTCTCTAGAAACTGTTTCCCTCTGTCCTCTTCTCTTGCAACTGCTACATTGGTAGTATGGGTCTGGTTCGTATAAGTAAAATCCTCTTCCCTGACACCAATTGCCTGTGCAATACGCTTCCGGTTTTCGGCCACATGCTCTGGGCTGTCACCTCTTGCAGCGCTGATATTCATAGAATACCAGCACCCTGTGCTCACCCCGCCCAGCCTTGTGGAAAACCCATGGTTCACAAGCCCTGTATTTTCAAAAAGAGGATAGGAAAGATAGGGGACTTTGTTTTTTTCCTTCTCCTCAAATATATGTTCTTCATTCTTATATTTTAAACCAAGCTTCATCCTATTTATACCTTTCCCAGCCAAATTTTATAGTAAACGCCTCAGGAAAGCTTTTGATGCTCATGATGCGGTCCAGTCAAACGCATCCTTAAACAGCATAATCTCTCCATCCATAATACTTACAACATCAAACCTGCAGGGTATATATTCCTTTCCTTTTATCATAAGGTAATATTGTGCACACCTTGAAATGACTCTTTGCTTTCTTGCATCAACCGCCTCTGACGGATGACCCTTTCCTGTACTTTTCCTGTACTTCACTTCACAAAATACAAGATACTCTCCATCCCTTGCAATAATGTCAATTTCTCCTGTTTTGCAGCGGTAATTATATTCCAGTATCTCATATCCCTGCTGTTTTAAATATTCTCCCGCCGCCTTTTCATACTCTGAACCGATTTTCCGCCTGTTATAGACCATACTGCCCTCTAAAAATTTATTTCTTAATAAAATTCTTAATAAATGTTTTCCTATGTATCGGCACGGGACCCTGCTCCTTCAATGCCTCAATGTGGGCTTTCGTGCCATAGCCCTTATGAGCCGCAAATCCATAGCCGGGATATTTCTTATCGTATTCCTCCATTATCCTGTCCCTGGTCACCTTTGCAATAATGCTTGCCGCGGCAATAGACACGCTTTTTCCATCTCCTTTAATAATTGGAACCTGTAAAATATCCACATCAGGAATAGTTACCGCATCATTTAAAAGAACCTCCGGTTTTACCGGAAGCTTTCCCACTGCCTCCCGCATAGCCTCATAAGTCGCCTGAAGAATGTTAATCTCATCAATTTGGCCTGCATCTATAATCCCAACTCCCACATATGCTCCAGAAGTCATGATTTCATTATAAAGTGCTTCCCTCTTTTTTGCCGAGAGCTTTTTCGAATCATTCAGATAGAGAATCGGCCTGTCCTTTGGAAGAATCACCGCTCCTGCCACTACCGGTCCTGCAAGGGGCCCGCGGCCTGCCTCATCAATCCCGCATATATACTGGCATAGCTTATATTTCTCCTCATACACGCTCATTTCCTTTAAACGAAGGAGCTCCTTCTTCTGCCTTTCTTCTGCCTTCCTCTGCCTGCTTTCCTCACGCTTATTCATGCTTAATGACTCCTATCTGGTCAAAAGGATAAATACGTACCCATGCCTTTCCCATAATATTTTCTCTTTTAATCACGCCTACACTTGGGTCCCTGCTGTCAGAGCTGTGGTTTCTGTTATCCCCCAGAACAAAATATTCATCTTCCCCAAGAACCACCGGCTCGGCCGCCATATTTGCCGATTCCATAACCTCCGCGCCATAGATATCGCTCTCTAAAAGCTCACCATTCACATATGTATATCCGTCCACTACCTGAACTGTCTCTCCAGGAAGGCCGATGATACGTTTGATATAATAGGTATTTTCCGCATGAAGATAAGGAAATACAATAATATCATATCTGTCCGGCTCATGAAAACGATAGGAAATTTTATCTACCAGAAGATGATCGCCGTGGCTTAAGGTCGTTTCCATTGATGAGCCGTCCACTCTCGTCCTCTGCCCGATATAAGTAACAATAAGATAGGTCAGACCTATAATAATTAAAATATAGAAAAGCCATCCCAAAAGCTCCCTTGCTATACTCACCGATTCACTCTTTTCTTCATCTCGTCCAGCCATTTAAAACAAGCCTCCCTTTTCTTTATCTTACTAGTCTATCACATTTCCTGCGGATATTCCAGTGTAAGCCTCCCAAGCCTTCCTCCCCGGAAATCGTCCAGCATAAGGAGCGCTGCTTTCTCCGTATCAAACTCATTTCCCCGCACAAGACAGTGTCTGTTCTCTGCAATTCCCCGAAGCATGACATATGGATCGTCTGACGCTTCAATCCCGTACTTCTCCTTAAGAACCTCTGGATAATTTTCTTTAAGAAAACAGATAAGCAGCGCACACAGCTCCTCTGTATTTAAGATTTCATCCTTTATGGAGCCAATATAAGCAAGCTTAAGTCCCACTGTCTGATCCTCAAATTTAGGCCAGAGGATTCCAGGGGTGTCTAAAAGCTCCACCTGCTTATTCAGGCGGATCCACTGTTTTCCCTTGGTCACTCCCGGCTTGTTTCCGGTTTTTGTACACGCCTTTCCAGCAAGCGTATTGATAAATGTAGATTTTCCCACATTCGGAATCCCAACCACCATAGCACGGACAGGACGGTTTAGGATTCCCCGTTTTCTGTCGCGCTCTATCTTCTCCTTACAGGCATCTGCAATCACTCCCTGGATAGCTTTTAAGCCTCCGCCCTTTTTGGAATTAACCTTTAAAGCAGAAAAGCCTTTCTCCTCGAAATATCGTATCCAGGCATCGTTCCACCTATCCTCTGCCAGGTCCGCCTTATTAAGAAGAATCAGTCTCGCCTTGTTTTTCCCAAGCTCATCAATATCCGGGTTGCGGCTAGAAAGCGGAATTCTCGCGTCCACAAGCTCAATCACCAGATCAATCAGCTTTATATTTTCCTGCATCATACGCTTTGCCTTCGTCATATGACCCGGATACCACTGAAAATGCATGTTATCTACTCCTTTATAAATCCAAAATTCTCATACGGTGAGATAACAAACCAGGCTTTTCCGTAAATATGGGCCCGCTTTACGTTGCCAACCTCCGGATTCCGGCTGTCCTCACTGTTTTCCCTGTCATCACCTAGAACAAAATACTCATCCTCTTTAAGCTTCATTTTCCCTGATAAAAGTCCCACCTTATCTATATTTGTTGTCTCATAGGCCTCATCAAGCTTTACACCATCTATATAAATACGGTTCTCTATAATCTCTACCGTTTCGCCGGGAAGGGCAATGACACGCTTTATATAATAATGGGAATTTTCATTTCCCTTCGGTTTAAAGACAATAATATCTCCCCTTTTCGGTCTTCTGGCATTATATACAACCCGGTTTACAAGGACTACGTCTCCGTTTTTTAGCACCGGCTTCATGGAGTCTCCTATTGTACTGACTCTCTGTCCGAAATTCCAGACAATAATAAATGCCAAAAGGCATACAAACGCCACTTTAAGCATCCACCTGACTATAGGGGGAATATAAGACATAAAATAATATACAGCCTCCTTTGCCTCCTTAAAAAAATGAATACGCCTGATTCTTATAAAGCGTCTGGAACGGGGCTTCCTTCTTCTTTTCTGTCTTCTGCTTCTTCTGATTCTCTTCATAAAAATCTTCACCTGTTAAACTCTCACATAGAGAAAAAGGACAACTACAACTGCTGTACTTGTCCCCTTTTACCATACTTATTTTACTAATTCTTTTACCTTCGCTCTCTTGCCTACACGGTCTCTTAAGTAGTAAAGCTTAGCTCTTCTGATCTTACCTCTTCTTACTACCTCAACCTTCTCTACGTTAGGTGAGTGAAGCGGCCAGGTTTTCTCTACGCCTACACCATTAGAGAACTTTCTTACAGTAAATGTAGCTCTTGCGCTGCCGCCCTGCTTCTTAAGAACAGTACCTTCAAATACCTGGATTCTCTCACGGTTACCCTCTTTGATCTTTCCGTATACCTTTACAGTATCACCTACGCGGAACTGCGGCTCTTCTGCCTTAAGCTGTGCAGCCTCAATATTCTTAATAATATCGTTCATAGTTGTGCGACCTCCTTTATTAAATTGGACGTTCTTAATACTTTTTTGTACCAGAGGACCATCTCGTTTTTTCTCACAACATATTATACTCTATCATATTTGACGGGGATTAGCAAGGTTTTTATTAAATTTTATGTGTCAATTTTATATGTGTCTGTTACAGATTCAGCCAGCTCTCTCTCTTCCTTTGTAAGCTCTGCTTTTTGAAGAAGATCTGGGCGCAGCCTTGCCGTGCGCAGCACCGACTGACGGCGCCTCCATTTTTCCACATTGGCATGATGGCCGGAGAGAAGCACCTTTGGCACGCTTTTTTCATGCCACACCTCGGGTCTTGAATACTGGGGATATTCCAAGAGATTGTCTTGAAAGCTTTCAAACTCCGCTGATACATCATTGTGAAGGACCCCCGGCACCAGCCTTGCTATTGCATCCACCAGTATCATAGCCGGAAGCTCCCCTCCTGTCAGCACATAATCCCCCACGGATACATAGTCCGTTACAATTTCCTCCAGCACACGCTCATCAATCCCTTCATAGTGTCCGCAGAGAAGGACAAGTTCCTTCTCTGTGGAAAACTCCTCTGCCATTTTCTGGTTAAAGGTTCTTCCCTGTGGCGACAGATAGACGACACGAAGCCTTTTTCCTTCATTTTGGGCCTTTCTTCCTTCTGGCCTTTTACATTCTTCTATGCCTCTTATTTTCTCCCTTACAGCCTCATATGCCTGATATACTGGCTCCGCCTGCATCAACATTCCGGCTCCGCCGCCGTAGGGGTAGTCATCCACGCTGTTGTGTTTATTAAAGGCATAGTCCCTGATATTTACCGCTTCAATAGATAAAAGTCCTTTTCCTTTAGCTCTTCCAATAATACTCGTATTTAATCCGCCCATTACCATTTCCGGGAACAGCGTCATAATATAAAAACGCATCATGATATCAATCCCTCCAGAAGGTGCACCTTCATTTTTCTGTTTTTGATATCCACACTAAGGATGCATTTCTTAATAGCCGGAATCAGCACCTCCCCGTGCTCTGTACTTTCAACCACGTATACATCATTTGCACCGGTGCCTATCACGTCCTTAAGAATTCCGAAGGCGGCCCCATCCTCTGTCACCACATCCATGCCAAGCATGTCAGCAATAAAATACTCATCCTCAAGAAGGGGCACCGCGTCCTCTCTTTTTATAAGCAGCGGACAGCGTTTATATTTTTCAATCTCATTTATATTATCAATCCCCTTGAATTTAAGGATTACGAACTGTTTAAAAAACTTTACCCCCTGAATCTTAAAGGGCAAAAGCTCCTTTCCTGTATCAAGAAAAACATGTTTCAATTTCTTAAACCGTGCACTGTCATCTGTCGTAGGAAATATCTTGACCTCCCCGCGCACGCCGTGGGTGGCGGTGATAACACCAACCTTCAGCATATCTTCCATATAATACTCCTTCTTCTTTTTTCCTGTCCACAGACAAATGGAGCGATAAAAATAGAGACAGACCCTATATTTAAGGTCTGTCCCCTCACGTCCCATAAATGAACTGCGTTAATCCATAATATCTACAATGACCTTCTTATCTTCCTTAGCCGCTGCGGCCTTCACAACAGAGCGGATTGCCTTTGCAATACGTCCCTGCTTTCCAATCACCTTTCCCATATCGGTATCAGCAACACGCACCTCAAGAATCGTTGTCTTTTTCTCTGTACGCTCATTTACCACAACGCTTTCTGGGTCGTCGACCAAAGCCTTTGTAATTACTTCAACTAACTCTTTCATATGTCCTGCACCTCCGAAGCTTTCTGCTATTTTTCAATGCCTGCTGCCTTGAAAATCTTGCTTACAACTTCTGTCGGCTGTGCACCATTGTTTAACCACTTCTTTGCAGCTTCCTCGTCTACGGAAATTGCGCTTGGCTCCAGGTTCGGATCATACGTACCAATCTCATCGATACATTTTCCGTCTCTTGGCGATCTGGAATCAGCTACAACGATTCTATAGAAAGGAGCCTTCTTCTGTCCCATTCTTCTTAATCTGATTTTTACTGCCATGTTTTTCACCTCCATAAATAATTAGATAGAATTTATATATAGTGCCAAATGCACAATATACCTATTGAATTTCATAACTTTCAGCTAAAAGGGCCTTCCACCATCAAAACGGCATCCTAAACCGCCCCTTCTTCCCGCCTTTTCCAAACTGCTTCATAAGCTTTTTCATCTCACCGAACTGCTTTACCATGCGGTTTACCTCGCTGATGTCAACGCCTGCACCTCTGGCAATCCTGTGCTTTCTTGATGGATTTAAAATATCGGGATTACGTCTCTCTGCAGGAGTCATGGAATAGATAATCGCCTCCATACGGGCCATGTTCTTTTCGGCCTGGCTTGTCTGTTCCTCGCTTATGCCCTTCATCTTCCCCATGCCGACCATACCGCCAAGGCCGGGAAGCATGCCCATAATACTTGCAAGACCGCCCATGTTCTTCATCTGTTTCATACTCTCAAGGTAATCCTCAAAATCAAACTGGTTCTTTTTCATCTTCTGGGACATCTGACGGGCTTTCTCCTCGTCAATCTCTGCCTCCGCCTTCTCAATCAGCGTAAGCACGTCTCCCATGCCAAGAATTCGGGAAGCCATCCTGTCCGGGTAAAACTGTTCAAGATCTGAAAGCTTTTCTCCCATACCTACATAAAGAATCGGCTTTCCTGTCACCGCTTTGACTGACAGAGCGGCACCGCCCCTCGTATCACCGTCAAGCTTTGTGACAATCACACCGTCAACGCCCACCTTATCGTCAAAATCCTTCGCCACATTTACGGCATCCTGTCCGGTCATGGCATCAATCACAAGAAGAGTCTGGTGGACCGTTACTGCCTCCTTAAGCTCCTTAAGCTCGGCCATCATGTCCTCGTCGATGTGAAGGCGTCCTGCCGTGTCAAGAAACACAGGCGTATTCCCATTCTTTCTTGCGTGTTCAAGGGCAGCCTTTGCAATATCTGCCGGCTTGTGGTTCTCTCCCATTGCAAATACTTCTACGCCCTGTTTTTCACCATTTACCTGCAGCTGTTTAATAGCCGCCGGACGGTATACATCGCAGGCCACAAGAAGGGGCTTCTTGCCCTTTAGCTTGTATTTACCCGCAAGCTTGGCAGTCGTCGTTGTCTTACCTGCACCCTGAAGTCCTGCCATCATAATGACTGTGACAGCGCTTCCAGGCTGAAGCTTAATCTCCTTAGTCTGGGAGCCCATAAGCTTCACAAGCTCCTCATTCACGATTTTAATCACCATCTGCCCCGGATTCAGGCCATTCATAACATCCTGTCCCACTGCCCTCTCCTGCACATTTTTAATAAAATCCTTAACTACCTTAAAGTTAACGTCTGCCGCAAGGAGAGCCCTCTTTATCTCCTTTAAGGCCTCTTTTACATCTTCCTCTGTAAGACGCCCTTTGCTTCTTAAATTCTTAAATACATTCTGAAGTTTTTCTGTCAAACTGTCAAATGCCATACTGTAGCTCCTCTGTCATCTATAACTCATCTATAATATCACTGGATATCTCACGGATTGTTTGAAGTACTGCCTCATCCTTTTCCTTCTCATATCTATCCAGTAATTCATCTATATGCTCCACCTTCTTTTTTACTGCCATGAATCTCTCTACAAGATGAAGCTTCTCCTCATAGCCTTTAAGGGCTAAAGAACAGCGTTTAATAATATCGTGAACTCCCTGGCGGCTGATACCCGCTTCCTTTGCAATCTCACCGAGGGACAAATCCTCTGAGACAAACTGTCCGTATATCTCCTTTTGATGCTCTGTCAGAAGCTCGCCATAAAAATCATATAATAATGTCTGCTTTAATATCTCGTTCACTCTTATCACCTGTGCTATCATACATCAAAAAAAGAAGAGTGTCAAGTACTTTTTCTTGACACTCTCCAGCTATTATTTTGAAAGCTTTCAGCTTTTATATTATCACGCCCTCCCCAAAATAACAAGGAAGTACGTCGTCGTCTATTTCTTCCCTCTTAGGCTAATCAAGCAGTCTGTCCATCCGCAGCATCCCCCATCCTGTGCCTTTTCTTTTCTCTGTAATTCTTTCACATGTTTCCCAGAGTTTAAGCTTAATCTCCACATTCGTCATATCAGGATATTTGGATAAAAGTACTAAAGCTGCTCCTGAAACAACCGGCGTTGCCATAGAGGAGCCGCTTTTTACCGTATAGGGCTTCTTTGCCCTTAATGAAACATTATTGCAGGATACAATCTGATACCCCGGTGCCACAAGATCCGGCTTCACCACACACTCCCTGGTAGGCCCTGTTCCCGAGCATCCAGGATCCTTTCCCTCTTTAAATGCTCCCACTGTAATAACCTTTCTGCTTGTACCCGGTACCGCTATTGTCCCCTCTCCTGGTCCGTAATTTCCTGCAGAGACAACCACCACAAGCCCCATATCCCAGAGCCTGTCGACTGCCTCAAGAAGGCGCGCCTCCTTTTCCTCATCAAGTCCTATCTTTGCACCTGCAGAAATATTCACCACACGAATGCCAAATCTTTGTGCATTCTTTCCAGTCCACCAAAGCCCCTTTAAAATATGATCGACGTTTCCTTCCCCCTTTTCATCCAGCACCTTCACAGCACAAAGCTTTGCTTCCGGTGCCATTCCAGCAAGAACCCCCTTCGACATCCTTCCGTCTCCCGCCAGAATTCCCGCCACATGAGTCCCATGTCCACTGTCGTCATATAAAGTCTTTCGTTCGTTCACACAGTCCACAAAAGATACAATACGCCCCTTAAAATCCGGATGAGGCGCCATTCCTGTATCCAGAATGGCAGCTGTAATATTTTTCCCCTTATTATTTCCCTGCATCGTATCATCACACCAATAATGAATCTGCTGCTTCACTCTATCCATCAAAAAAATATCCTTTTTTATATCAAGATATTCTATTTACACTGTACTTGTGCCATTGTATATTTTTCCCTTTTTTAGTCCCCTTTCTCCTGCACAAATCACCTATGCTTATATTTCCAAGCCACATATTCTCCTTAATAAGACTTATAAAGCCTTCCTTTCTTCCTTACGTTATGCTATACTATATGCTGAATTATTTCGTCCGAAGGATACTACTTAATATATCCTGTACCAAAGATGCGGATGAATCTTAGTTCATTCCATAATAATATATGCTTTAAAAAGGAGAGATAAGAACGTGAGCAGTAAAAAAGAAAACTCCCATACTCAAAGAAACAGACACAGCCTTAATGGGAGAATATTAAGGAATACCATACTTAATATCCTGATTTTAGTTATCGTTTGCTGTGTAATAATGGCACTTTCCATGCAGTCATTAGCTAATAGCATCCTGTTAGACAGCCTTCAGCCTATGGCTCGGCAGGCGGCAAAAACAGTAGAAGCCAATATCCATATGCTGGCAGACAGGATGATGACTATTGCCGGTGATCCCCGTATGGATTCACAGACTGCTGAAGATGATGAAGAATTAAGAAAGAACCGGGAAAATGTTTTGACAGAGGCTGCTGAAATATATGAACTGCATGCAATTGCCATCTATGACCTGGGCGGTAACCTGCTCCAGGGAACTTCTGCTGCGCCACAAAAGCTTGACAGTAGTTTTTTCTCCCTGCTTCAGGAGACTGACAATCTTACAATACAGTCTTCCACTGTCCTAGGAAACAAACTAGGCATTACTATGGGAATGCCTGTAAAAGAAAATGGAGAAACTGTCCTGTATGTAGCAGGGGTCTATAAATATGATACTCTTAATGATGTAATCAGCAGTATCAATATCGGCAGGCACGGCACGGCTTATATGGTGAACTCCGACGGAATAGTTGCCGGCCACCCTGACCAGTCCATAGTTCTTTCAGGAAGTACTCTGGCAGAGCTTAACGGCGACAGTAAAGACTCCTTAAGCCGTGTAACCACAGGCGAAACTGGAGCCATCGAGCACTCTGTTGACGGTGAAGATATTCTAGCGGCATTTTCTCCTATCCGCGGAACGCAGTGGTCTCTTGTCATTCAGATACCAAAAAAGGATTATAGTTCTATTATTAATGGTGCAATGCTGGTAGCGGTATTGGCTACATTGGCGGTACTTGTCATTTCCATTCTGCTTGTCCTTAAGCTTGCCCGTTCGATTTCCCGCCCGGTTAAGAACGTGACAAACCGGATGGTGGCCCTTTCCGATGGTGATCTGCATACTGAGGTTGCCCCGATTCATACAAAAGATGAGCTTGAAGTGCTGACCCACACACTTGATGCCACCGTTGAAAGCGTCAACCGCTACATATCCGATATTCAGCAGGTTCTTACTCAGGTTGCTGAGGGAAATCTAAATATCAGTCCCCATGTGGACTATAAAGGAGACTTCGCACTTATAAAAACCAGCCTTCATACCATTATCCAGTCTATAAATGATACGATTATAGGCTTTAATGCAGCGGCAGTCCGTCTTTCTGACATGTCTGAAGATCTTAATGGTCAGTCCGGACAGCTTTATCAAGCTTCCATAGAGCAGAATCATTCTACGGAAGCACTGGTCCATGAAGTAGACAATGTAAAAGAGAGGCTGGCAAGTGTTACAGAAAGCAGCGGGCAGACCCGCAAAAAGACTGAAGAAATTGCCCGGTGCGTTCAGGAAGCTAATACACAGATGTCTTCTTTATCTAGTGCAATGGATGACATCAGTTCCAACGCCAAGGAAATTACAAAAATTGCAAAGGCCATCGAGGATATTGCTTTCCAGACCAGTATACTTGCCATTAATGCCTCTGTGGAGGCAGCACGGGCCGGTACTGCCGGAAGCGGCTTCGCCGTAGTTGCTAATGAGGTTAAACAACTGGCCGCAAGAAGTGCCAAAGCAGCACAAAATGCTACAAACATGGTAAGCAGCACCACAGCCATTATTCAAAATGGAGTGGAGCTTACTGCTGATACTGCCAGTTCACTGCATGCTATCTCTTCTGTTTCTGATCAGATTAATGCCATCTCCGATCAATTGGTGGCAGCAGTCCAGGGACAGGAAAACGCTCTTTCTGTCATGGAGGAACGAATTGAGGCTATTTCTGCCATTGCAGATCTGAACCTTAAGAATGCGAAAGAAACAGAACAGTCCAGTGGACATCTTGCAAAAGAGGCCGAAAAGCTTCAGACCCAGGTAAAAAAATTTGTTTTAAAGGAGGGGCACAACATATGAAACAGAAATTAACCTTTGTCGTACTCTTGCTGCTTATTGTATCGCTGTCAGGCTGTAAAAAGGAGGACATGGCACTTAAGGATGGCTACTACACTGCTTCGGCTCAGGAATTCAGCCACGGCTGGAAGGAATATATTACAATTATGGTCAAAGATGGAAGTATCGTTTCTGTAGAGTATAATGCCATGAATGCCAGCGGGTTTATTAAAAGCTGGGATAACGCCTACATGCAGAACATGCTTCATGCTACCGGCACCTATCCCAATGAATACACCCGGTACTATGCCGGACAGCTTCTGGAGGGGCAGGGGGAGGACCCCATTGACGCCCTAAGCGGAGCCACTTCCTCCTTCACCTCCTTTGGAAAGCTTTCTGAAGCTGTATTGGAACAGGCAAAAAAGGGGGATTCTGGTATTATGCTTGTGGACACTGTTGAGGAGTAAATCATATTTCTATTATATATACAGCGTATAATTTCTATATTAATCAGGGGAAAATTGATATAAGGGCTGAAGAGGGCATACATGTGCCTCTGTAATATCTGTAAGGGGAGAATATCTATGGAAACAAAAAATTATTATGACATACTGAGCGTATCTGTAAAAGCATCTGATGATGAAATAACTGCAGCCAAAAACACTCTTGCGAAAAAATATCATCCTGATGCCAATATAAAGAATGGGATAGATACAACAGAACAAATGCAGGAGATACTGGAGGCCTATGCCGTTCTTTCCGATCCGGTAAAGCGAAGGGAATATGACCGCAGCATCTCTGGCCGAAAGCCCGTCATGCAGACCTTTGATCTGAAAAATGAGGATGCAGACGAAACAGAGGACACAGGCTTCGTTGCCTATTGGAAGGCGTCTGGCAGGCTCTATGACATCATTGCTGAAAGCGACGAGCTGATTCGTAAAAAAGAAGCAGAGGGCCGCCTGGCACAGCTTGCCATGCAGGCACTTCCTTATATTATCTTGTTAAGGGAGGCACAGATTCCCGAACGCTACTGGCTTCCTGACATTATGAACTGGCTTTTATTCACCTGGTTTAAAAACCGCAATTACACCGTTTCCTATCTTCTTTCGCTCTACGATGAACATACGAGGAAGGATATGACTATGTCTGCGGGACTTAAGCTTAAGAGCCGTTCAAAAAAGTACGAGCATTCTGTAAAAAGACTTATGAAATATTAGCATTTTCTTTTCACACATCTTTAGTTCACACATATTATGTAGTGTAAATAACCTATATGGAGGACTTTAGTATGAGTGATTTAAGTGCTACAAACTGTGGATGCGGCTGTGATTCAGCAATGGGAAGAGGCGACTGCGGATGCGGTTTCGGCGGCGGTAACAACAGCTGCCTGTGGATTATCCTTCTCCTTATCTTCTGCGGCGGATGCGGCGGCGGATATGACAGAGGCGGATGCGGCTGTGGCAATGACAGCTGCCTGTGGATTATCCTTCTTCTTATCTTCTGCGGCGGATGTGGTTTCGGCGGCGGATGCGGATGCGACTGCTAATCATGTTTTAAATCTTCGTAATAACAAGGACGGGGTAAATCACTCCGTCCTTCTCATTGCCTTCTTATATTCGTCCATATAGATATTTCTCTCCTGGATCTCCTTTTCATCCTCTGTCCTTCTTCTTTTCAACATACAATCCTCATCTACTTCATATACTGCACTGCCGTCAATGATTAATTTCCTGCTCATTTCCCTATACTCCTTTCAATTACTGCTTACATAATTAAAGTATGAACATTTCTCATAAATTCCATTCTTCTTACATATATATTTACAACGTTAAGCTAAGGAACTTACGAAGGAGTATCTATGGAACATAACCCGCCAAGACCAATGACGCCCTTTGATAATCTTACAACACCGTCCCATCTCTACACCTTAAAGCTAATGCTTCCATACACTCCCTCGTCCATGCAGCGGACACTGGGCGTATACATCAAATTTTCAGAGCTCCGCTACGTCCTTGAACATTTTCACGGCTTCGGAAATCCCGATTCCTCGAAAATATTTGACGCGCTTAAGGACTATATGGGACCAGAAGAAAAAGAAATGATGGAACAAATGGAGATGATGATGAATATGATGGAAATGACGAAGGGCCAGCCTGATATGTCAGATATGTTCGGCGGCATGTTCACAGACATGTTTCAGATGCCGGAAGCAGGCCGGCAGGAAAGCAAAGAGAAAGGAGACGATACAGATGAATGAATGGCTTAACCACCCCTCTATGAAGGATATGGATCCCATAAAGCTGGAGCTCATTAAAAATGCGGCAAAAAGAACAGAAGGAAAAAATGGAAAATCTCTTGCCCCTATTATGATGTCCTTAATCACTGGAGCCCAAAAAAACGGTATCCGATTTACTCCTGATGAAATGACAATGGTTATTTCGATTTTAAAGGAAGGAAAATCAAAGGAAGAACAAGAACAGATTGAAAATATGGTAAACATGGTCATGACTTACGCAAAGAGAAAATAAGACGGGGCACTGCCCGTCTTTTTCTACTTTTTATCCGTTAAAATTTTTCATCTGCTTCTTATCAAACGGCCATAAAAGTCGATATATTATTAAAATGCCGCAAACTATGTCGAAGGATTGTATTTTTCCATAAGGCACGGTTTCGGATAGAGAAACCTATAAAAGGAGACAAGAAACATGATACACTACATACGTAATTTAAGAATCCGGTTAAAGCTCTATATTCTTATTGGCGTTGCACTTCTTGGCATGCTTATTATCGGGGGAATGTCATTCAGTTTAATGGGCAGGTTAAATGAAAAAACAAACGACATCTCGACGAGCTGGCTTCCAAGCGTAGACACCGGAAGAGACATGGCTGCTACACTTTCCAATGTCCGTCTTAATGAGCTGGGATACCTTACCGCCATTTCTGATGAGGTGGAAACTTCCAGTCTCCAGTATCTTGAAATGGAAAAAAAAGAGATGGACACTCTTTTGTCAAAGTATGAAAGCCTGATTGACGAAGAAGAAAGAGACTTTTATGATTCAGCCTTTAATTTTTGGACACAGTACAGTCAGGCAGACGAAGAATTAATAAAGCTTGCAAAGCAGGGAGAGACAGAAAAGGCCCGCTCTATCTTAGAAGGTGAATGTGTGGAGCTTTATAATTCTCTGAATAGCTCCTTTAATGATATTATTACCTACAATACACAAGGCAGTGCAGAAGAAACTGCTGAAAGTGCTTCTCTCTATAAAAAAGCGACCTTAATTCTGACTGCAATCATTGCTGCAATCATTTTGGTGGGAGTCTTTTTCTCATTCGTTATTATAAGGCTTATTAAGCTTCCAATCTCTGAGATTGAAAATGCTGCCACAAAAATGGCTGCTGGAGATCTGGATATTGAGATTTCCTATACTTCCCGGGATGAGCTTGGGGTTCTCTCCGAGCAGATGCGCAGCCTGGTACGAAAGCTTCAAATAATCATTGATGATGAAAATAAATTCCTTGCAAAAATGGCTGCTGGAGACTTTACTGTAGATTCTGTCTGTGAGGAGGAGTACACTGGAGGCTTTCATCCTCTGCTCGTCTCCTTCCGCTCTATCGCGGCAAAGCTCAATGACACACTGCTTCAGATAAGTGAAAGCAGCGCACAGGTTGCTAATGGCTCTGAGCAGGTATCAAGTGGTGCTCAGGCTCTCTCCCAGGGTGCCACCGAGCAGGCAAGCTCCGTGGAGGAATTAGCCGCCACTATCAATGAAATCTCTGACAAAGTGAGACAAAATGCCAAGAGCGCACAACAGGCAAATGCAATGGCCTCCTCTGTAAGTGACGAGATGAATGTGAGCAACCAGAAAATGCAGGATATGATACAGGCAATGAATGAAATCAGCAACAGCTCTAATGAAATCGGCAAAATCATCAAGACCATTGAGGATATTGCATTCCAGACAAATATTCTAGCTCTCAACGCTGCTGTTGAGGCGGCCCGTGCAGGCTCTGCCGGAAAGGGATTTGCTGTAGTAGCTGATGAAGTCCGCAATCTGGCAAGTAAGAGTGCAGAGGCATCAAAAAACACCTCCGCATTAATTGAAAATTCGCTGAAATCTGTAGAAAATGGTGCACAGATTGCTGACGAGACAGAAAAGGCCCTGCGTGAGACAATGGACGGCGTAAACGAGATGACCGGCATTATCAGCCAGATTTCAGAAGCAAGCAGCAACCAGGCATCTGCCATCTCCCAGATTACCATGGGGATTGACCAGATTTCCAGTGTTGTACAGACCAACTCTGCAACTGCGCAGGAAAGTGCTGCTGCAAGCGAGGAATTGTCCAACCAGTCCCAGCTTATGAAAAACCTGGTTGCAAAATTTAAATTAAAGGACGGGCTTACACGCAGATAGCTCTGTGAGGCGGGCGGATTTTCTCATTTTCGCCCGCTCCCACTTCCCTTTTTCCTCTTCTGTTTCAAGGATAAGTCCCGGTACGGGCGTAGGCCTGTCCTCTTCATCTAATGCAACCATTGTAAAATATGCATGGTTAATGTGAGTTCTGTCCCCGTCAAGGGATTCCACAAAGCTGTCCACTTCTACCTCCATGGATGTCCTTCCGGTATATGTTACCCGCCCAATAATCACAATCACATCGTTCTGGTAAGCTCCCTTTAAAAATCTCAAGTTATCTACTGATACTGTCACTACATTTTTGTGGGTATGACGCTTTGCAGACAGTGCTGCAACCTCATCAATCCACTGCATAAGAATTCCTCCAAATAAACGCCCTGCCGAATTCAAATGGTTCGGCCTTACAATGTGGACTGTCTCCACAACAGATTCCAATACTCTTCTTTTTTCCAAATTTAGCCTTCCCTGCCTTCCTGTCTTTTTATATGTTTCTATAGAATTATACCACAAAATTTGATATACTAAAATTGGTTTAAATAAGAGGAGTGAATTTTATGAGAAATATCTTGTTTATAATAGAATACGATGGAAGCCGCTATCAGGGGCTTACCCGTCCCGGCAGATCGGAAACCGGCACTGTATCCGCAAAGATTATGGACGTGCTCCTTAAGATGACAGGGGAGGATTCCATTGAAATCCACTACGGCTGCCGTACAGAGCCCGGCGTGCACGCATACGCACAGGTAGCAAATTTTAAGACCGAATCAGATATGGATGTAGATGAGATGAAGCATTATATGAACCGCTACCTCCCGATGGATATCGCAGTCACAACCGTCCGCGAGGCCGCCACACGCTTCCACGCACAGCTGGCCGCCACGGCCAAGACATATGTCTACCGCATGTCCATCTCCGATGTCCCCAGTATCTTTAACCGTAAGCATACCTATCACTGCTTCAAGGTACCCGACAAAAAAGCCATGCAGGAAGCCGCTGCACTCTTCATTGGAAGCCACGATTTTAAGAACTTTTCCGACTCCAAAACCTCAAAATCTACTGTGCGGGAAATTTACGGCATAGACATTTACAACAGTGAGGAAGAGATGCAGATACTCGTAGACGCCGATGACTTTCTCTACAATATGGCAAGAATCATTATCGGCACACTTTTAGAAATAGGACTGGGCATCCGCAAAAAAGAAGACATTCCCGGAATCTTTAACGGCACCTTAAAGCCAAGCCCTGCCTGCGACCCGAAGGGGTTGTATCTGCAGGAGATTTCGTACTAGAGGCAGGTTGGGGACGGGGTATTTTGAATTTTACCCCGTCCCTTAGCTAGTAGGGGACGGGGTAAAATTCAAAATACCCCGTCCCCAACAGTTCTACCCCTCTATAATCTTCACAAAAAATCTCCGGTTTCTCGGTCCATCAAATTCGCAGAAATATAAATCCTGCCAGATGCCAAGTACAAGTTCCCCGCCGTTTAATATCATAGTCTGGGACGGCCCGAAGCAGCTTGTCTTTATATGTGCGTGAGAATTTCCCTCTGCGTGCCGGTACCCGGCATGGTTTGTGGGAAATACTTCCTCCATCTCCATCAGAATATCGTGGACCACATCTGGGTCTGCGTTTTCATTAATAGTAAATCCCGCAGTTGTATGAGGTGAAAATACTACCACAATGCCGTCCTTTACCCCGCTCTTTTCAATATCCTCACGCACCATATTCGTCACCTTGGACATCTGCTGGGAGCTTCTTGTTGAAATATGATGTTCATACAAATACATATTCGTCCTCCTTTTCTCTGTATAACATTCAACAAATATATTAGTTTTCCAGAAACCTCATAAGCCCGTCATACTCCCGCTTCATCAGGCAGTAGCCGTGCTCATAAAAATTCATCAGCATGTCATAATCCTTCTCAAGTCTTGACACTGTCGGGATCAGCGGCCTTAAAACATAAATCTTGCCTTCACGTTCCAGACGCTCCACCTGCTCCATCTGCCAGTTATACTTTGCATTTCTCCTAAGAGTTGTGTTTACAAGCTCCGGATAAGAGCGATATGCTCTTTTGTACATTTTGGCCAGTACCTTTTTCACTGGTTTCTTTCTATATCCCGGGTTTCTTGTAAGAATTACTACAATCTTCTCATTTCCTTTTCGGAATGCACGTCCTAGGGGAACCGAATCTGCAAGGCCGCCGTCAAGGTAAGGCACCCCGTCAATATTAACCATGGGCGATACAAGAGGCAGGCTGCTGGACGCCCGGCAAAGCTTCATAAGCCTCTCTGGATCCTCTTTTTCCGTCATATACTCTGCCTTTCCTGTCTCACAATTTGTCGTCACAATCTCACAGTCTGTCTCTGAGGCAAAATACGTATCGAAATCAAAGGGAAAAATCTCCTTCGGATACTTCTCAAATACCATATCCATGTCAAGAATGCTCTTCTCCCTGACAAATTTGGTAAATCCATAATAATAGCTGTACTCCTTCTCCTTATGGATCATACAGTCTCTCGTCCTTCCAATCTGCTTTGAAACATAATCCACACCGTTGCAGGAGCCTGCCGACACTCCGATGACATAAGACAGATACACATCCCTTTCCATCAGATAATCAAGCGCTCCGGACGTGAATACTCCCCTCGTCGCTCCTCCTTCAAGTACCAGTGTTGCTTTTATCATTATCAAATATCCCCTTTCTTTTATGATAAATGTTACAGTCCTGTTATCTTTCGAATTTTACTGATTTTAATTGTAACATGAAAAACACAGTTTGGTAAACCGTGAAATAAGATTGTTTTTTCCTGTTTTCCTTGCCATTTCCTTACATATTTGCTAAGATAAGCCTTGATATAAAAATGTAATAATACAATATAAGGAGTAAAGATACATGATTAGTACAAGCAATATTACTTTACGAGTTGGAAAGAAAGCTTTATTTGAGGATGTAAATATCAAATTTACGCAGGGGAACTGCTATGGCCTCATCGGTGCCAACGGCGCAGGCAAATCTACCTTCCTTCGAATTCTGTCCGGCCAGTTAGAGCCCACAAATGGGGAGGTTATTATTACCCCCGGCGAACGGCTTTCTTTTTTGCAGCAGGATCATTTTAAGTATGACGAGTATCCAGTTCTTGATACAGTTATGCTGGGAAATGCACGGCTTTACGAGATTATGAAGGAAAAAGAGGCCATCTACGCGAAAGAGGATTTCACGGATGAGGATGGTATCAAGGCAAGTGAGCTGGAAGCTGAGTTTGCCGCCATGAACGGATGGGAGGCTGAATCCGACGCCGCATCCCTTCTAAACGGCCTTGGCATTGAAACAGAGCTTCACTATGAAATGATGAAAGACTTAAACGGTCCTGAAAAGGTAAAGGTCCTGCTTGCGCAGGCACTGTTCGGCAATCCCGACATTCTGCTTCTTGACGAGCCTACCAACCACTTAGACCTCGATGCAATCGCATGGCTGGAGGAATTTTTAATCGGCTTTAACAACACTGTTATTGTCGTATCCCATGACCGTTATTTTTTAAATAAGGTATGTACACAGATCGCGGATATTGACTATGGAAAAATCAAGCTCTACGCTGGAAACTACGATTTCTGGTATGAATCCAGCCAGCTTTTAATCCGTCAGATGAAGGAAGCCAACAAGAAAAAGGAAGAAAAGATCAAGGAGCTGCAGGAGTTTATCTCTCGATTCAGCGCCAACGCTTCCAAATCCAAGCAGGCAACCTCAAGAAAGCGTGCTCTGGAAAAGATACAGCTAGACGAAATTCAGCCTTCCAGCCGGAAATATCCTTACATTCATTTTAAACCTGACCGCGCCATTGGAAATGAAGTACTGACTGTAGAAAATTTAAGTAAGACTATTGACGGTGAAAAGGTTTTAGACAACATTTCCTTTACCCTGAATCATGATGACAAGGTCGCATTTGTAGGAAGCAATGAGCTTGCAAAGACCACCCTTTTTCAGATTCTTACCGGTGAGATGGAACCAGATACTGGAACCTACAAATGGGGAATCACTACCTCACAGGCATATTTCCCCCAGGATAACGGCGCAGAATTTGACAATGACAGCACTATCGTAGAATGGCTGACCCAGTATTCCGAGGAAAAAGACGTAACCTATGTCCGTGGCTTCTTAGGCCGCATGCTTTTTGGCGGAGACGATGGGGTGAAACGGGTGCGTGTTCTCTCCGGCGGCGAGAAGGTCCGCTGTATGCTGTCCAAGATGATGATATCCGGCGCCAACGTCCTGATATTTGACGAGCCTACCAACCACCTGGACATGGAATCTATCACTGCGCTGAACAACGGAATGACCAAATTCCCAGGTGTAATTCTGTTCAGCTCAAGAGACCACCAAATTGTACAGACCACTGCGAACCGCATTATGGAAATTGTACCAGGCGGAAAGCTGATTGATAAAATTACAACCTATGACGAATATCTGGAAAATGACGAGATGGCGAGAAAACGCCAGACCTATAGTGTGCAGAAAGAGGATGACGATTAATTATGAGTATACAATTTGCCGGATTACTGTTCTTTCTTTTAGGCATCCTATTATTTGCCGCCACAAAAGCAGCCTCGGCATATGACTCGAAAACAGGCTATTGTATTTCCGCTTTTTTCATGGTCTATGCCCTGCTTATGGAGATCGCTGGATATCTAGATTCAGAATTCATGCTTATCCTTATCTTTCCCTTTCCCATCGGAATTGGTATGTCTATGCTTGGTTTCTGGATGATTATGAAGGGCTTCTTCTACAGTCTGAAAATGGAAGGAACCTACATAACCTGTAAATATCACAGCAAACCTCTTTTCAGAAGAAGGAAATACTATACACTAGCCTTTCAATATCAGGCAAATGACCGTACAATAAAAAGCTGTTCAGAAGATCATTATATTTTGCACGACATAGAAAAGCGCTATGAACCACAGCAGGTATACACGATCTGGGTAAACCCAAAAAATCTGCAGGACTTCCGGGTGAAACGATTTTCCGGAATTTCCGGCGGCCTTTTCGCAATAGCTGTCTTTGGAATCGGACTTTTATCCGTAATCATTCCATTACTGCTAAAGATGCTGGAGACGGGGTAAAATCAAAAATACCCCGTCCCGAAAATATTACCGTATTCTCTCTGGAAATCCTATCTTCTTCTGCACCTTTCTAAGTGTCTTGCCTGCAAAATATCCTGCCTTTTCTGCGTTCTTCTTTATCACCCCGTCAATATACGCCTTATCCTTCTCAAGCCGCGCCGTCTCATCCTGCAGAGGCTTAAGCACTGATACAACTGCTTCTCCCACTGCCATCTTAAAGTCTCCGTAGCCTTTTCCGTCAAATTCCTTTACAACCTCATCCGGCTTTTTACCTGTGCAGGCGCTGTAAATATCAATCAGGTTCTTTACTCCCGGCTGCTCGTCGCAGTACAGAATCTGTGCTTCCAAGTCTGTCACTGCGCGCTTACACTTCCGCATAATTGTATCCGGATCGTCCAGAAGATAAATGCTTGCGTTGGGATTCTCATCTGATTTTGACATCTTCTTTGACGGATCCTGAAGACTCATAATCTTGGCTCCCACCTTCCCTATATACGCCTCTGGAATGGTAAATACATCCCCGTATATATGATTAAACCGCTCTGCTATATCCCTTGTAATTTCCAGATGCTGCATCTGGTCAATGCCCACTGGAACTACATCCGCCTGGTAGAGAAGAATATCTGCTGCCATCAGTACCGGATAAGTAAAAAGTCCCGCATTAATATTATCCGCATGCTTTGCGGACTTATCCTTAAACTGGGTCATCCGGTTCAGCTCTCCCATATAGGTAAAGCAGTTAAGAATCCATGCAAGCTCCGCATGTCCTGACACATGTGACTGGTAATAGATACAGTTCTTCTGCGGATCAAGCCCCGCCGCAATATAAAGAGTAAGAAGTGCTCTTGCCCGTTTCCTTAAAACCGCCGGATCCTGGCGCACTGTAATAGAATGCATATCCACCACACTGTAAAAGCACTCATACTCATCACTTAAGGTTACCCAATTCTTAAGAGCCCCCAGATAATTGCCAAGAGTAAGATTGCCTGTTGCCTGCATTCCGCTGAATAACACCTTTTTGTCACCTATCATCTTTTTCTCCTCCATTTTCTGCTGTTTATTTCTATGGCCAAGGCTTCCATACAGACTGTCTGCCTGTAAGAATATCTGTTTTCTACCACGGCTTCACAACATCGTCATAATAAACCTGATTCTCCGAAATCACCTGAAACTTCCCGTCCAGAGCCTCCACCTCTGTCACGGCACAGTTCTTATGTACTCCCCATCCCCAGTAATCGCTAAGAGGCTTTCCTTTTATATAGTTAAGCATACCGGAAAGGGCTGCACCGTGAGTTGTAATAAGCACATTCTTGTCTGCATACTGCTCCTGCCCTTTCAGCCACTCAAGAAACATTCCTGTCCTAGTCCGGACCTCTAGGAAATTCTCTCCGCCCTCTGCCGGTTCATAATGAACCGGATCGTTAAAAAACGCCTGAAAACGCTCCGGAAGCTCCCATCCTTCCTTAGAGCAGCACTTTCCCTCCCACTCTCCAAAGGCCATCTCCTCAATTCTATTATCCGTAATCACAGGCACATCCTGCCCTAAAAGAATAAGCTTTGCTGTCTCCACTGCTCTTTCTAAAGGGCTGCTAAAGCACACTGCAAAGGAAATATCCTTAAGTCCCTCGCCTGTCTTTTTCGCCAGCCGCCTGCCAAACTCATTTAAAGGGATATCCGCCTGCCCCTGAATCCGTCTCTCCTTATTCCAGTCTGTTTCTCCGTGTCTTACAAGATATAGCTTCATCTTCCCTTCCTCCTTACAACACTTAACAAGTATAACACATCTTTTACTGTTTTTCATTTCTTTTTGTGGTATAATAGAAAAAAAAGAAGGAGTCATATTATGGAAAAAATCACAAGCTTTACCATAGACCATTTAAAGCTTAAGCCTGGCGTCTATGTATCTCGTATCGACTATGTAGAGGGTCATCCCGTTACTACCTTTGATCTGCGCATGACGAGCCCCAACGACGAGCCTGTCATGAATACTGCAGAAATGCACGCTATTGAGCACCTTGCTGCCACCTTCCTGCGCAATCACGCGGAATTTGGCAATAAAACCATTTATTTCGGTCCCATGGGCTGCCGTACCGGTTTCTATCTTCTCCTTGCCGGAGAGTACGTATCCAGAGATGTTCTGCCTCTGATGCAGGAAATGTTCTCTTTTATTGCAGATTTTGAAGGGGAAGTCCCCGGTGCCTGTGCAAAAGACTGCGGAAATTATCTGGATATGAATCTTCCCATGGCCAAATATCTTGCCAAAAAATACATATCCGAAGTACTTCATAATATTACCGATGACAGACTGAATTATCCGGACTAAGCATGGCCTAAAGTTCCATGGCTTTTTGATACTGGTATGATATCATTTAATATAGAAGAAATTCATATAAAAACATAGAAAGAAGGAGATTCCCATGAGCAAAAAATTATACTTTGGAAGCAATTTAAAAATGTACAAGACCATTAAAGAAACAGTCAGCTATCTTCAGGCGCTTGTAGAAAATACAAAGGATATAAGCCGCAGCGAAATCGAGTTGTTCATTATTCCGTCCTATACCACACTGGAAAGCGCCACGAAGAATGTGGACAGAAGCTTTGTAAAGCTGGGCGCACAGAATATGTGCTGGGAAGATGAGGGCCAGTTCACAGGCGAGATTTCCCCGGTTATGTTAAAGGAATTGGGACTTGACCTTGTGATGATCGGTCATTCAGAAAGAAGGCATGTGTTTGGCGAAACTGACGTAGAGGAAAACAAAAAGGTAAAAGCAGCTTTAAATCATGGCTTTACTACTCTTTTGTGCATCGGAGAGACAGGAGAAGAGAAAAGCTTTGGCCTAAGCCCGGAAGTACTGCGCACCCAGCTTAAGGTAGGCTTCCATGACGTACCTGTATCACAGGTTCCAAACATCTGGGTTGCCTATGAGCCTGTATGGTCCATCGGTGTAAACGGAACTCCTGCTTCTGCTGATTATGCAGAGGAAATGCACAAGGTTATCAAGAACTGCCTTCATGAGATTTTTGGTGATGCCTCTGAAACTATTCCTGTATTATACGGCGGAAGCGTAAATCCCGGAAATGCAAATGAGCTCATTGTACAGCCCTCCATTGACGGACTCTTCACAGGACGGGCTGCATGGCAGGCGGACAAATTTGATAAGCTTATACGGGATGCAAAAAAGGCGTATGAAACAAGATAGGTACTAAATAAAGCTATACATAAAAAACAGACGCAGGGAAAGGGATTTGCCTGCGTCTTCTGTATAACTTAAGTATATTATAATTTTGTTACTGCAAATACTACTTTTACTGGTTTAGCTTCGAAGTTTACAAGCTGGTATTTTGTGCCTGCCGGAAGGAAGAAGGTATCTTCCGGTTCCAGTACAAAGCTTTCTTCAAGGTCTACAAGGTTTACAGTTACCGGGCCGTCGATACAGTATAATGCGCCGTCTCCTTCATGGGAATCTGGGTCAGAGCATCTTGGACCGTATCCGCCTGCTGGAAGTATCATTTCTCCAAAATGGCCGTAATCGTTGCTTGTAATGAATCTTAAGAGCATGGGGTGGGTTGTCCCGTGCACATTGTTGAGCTTTTCAAAGTCGCGTACTGCATATACAGCCCCTGTCTGTCTTGCTTCTTTTGGGTCTACAGGCCAGCAGCCGATATCGTCTGTGCATCCTTGTCTGGAAATATCCTTAATTGCACTGCGCATATCCGGAAGCTTATCATTATTTGGTCCCTTATAAAACTTTGTCTCCTCCTCTGTAGGAATCACTGCCGGCGGAATAGACTCGCTCCATGCCTTGGGAGTAATAAAATAAAGAATCCTTGCTTTCTTATCTGAGAAATTGTGACAGCAGTGCCATGCTCCCTCCGGCATAAATAAGCCCTCTCCTGTCTCAAGATAAGCAAACTGGCCGTTTCCGCTTCTCTGCACTACCGGTCCGTTTAAAATATAGTAGGATTCATCTCCCGGATGAATATCAAGAGGTGCAAATACACCGCCTGGACCTAATTCATAGATTCCAAGCATAAAGGTATCTGTTGTAATCATAGTAAATGTATTATCAGAGGTAAATGCATTATTCGGCGGATACAGTGCTGTCGAATAATCCTGCTTACGAATTAACATTGGTTTCTTCTGATCTGGTTCAAATGGGAATTTCCCCATAATATCAAATAATTTTGCCATAATAAATCTCTCCTTTTTTCTTCTTTAAATCAACTCTTTTACTTCCTTTGCCGAGGATGCTCCTAATACTTTTTCAGCAAGCTCCTCAGCCTCCTTAAAGCTTATATTCCGAAGCCGGTATTTCACCGCCTTAATAGAGCCTGCTGACATGCTGAACTCATCAAGCCCCATGCCAAGAAGAATAGCCGAGGCTTTCTCGTTACTTGCAAACTCCCCGCACATCCCTGCCTTAATTCCGTGGGCATGGGCACACCTTATTACATGCCGGACAGCTCTAAGCACTGCCGGATGGAAGGAGTCATAAGCCCCTGCTATAGCTTCATTTCCTCTGTCAACCGCAAGCAGATACTGGGTTAAATCATTTGTCCCGATGCTGAAAAAATCTACCCTCTTCGCAAATTCATCTGCCATAAGCACAGAAGCAGGCGTCTCAATCATCATTCCCACCTCAATGTCTGCGCGGTACGGTATCTTTTTCTCTTCAAGCTCCCTTTTGCACTCCAAAAGAAGCTCATTTGCCCTCTCAAGCTCCTCCACAGAAATGAGCATAGGATACATGATACGGATATTTCCATAAACGCTTGCTCGAAGAAGTGCTCGAAGCTGATTTTTAAACATCTCCGGCATCTTAAGGCAGAGACGGACTGCCCGGCATCCAAGAAACGGATTCTCTTCCTTTTCAAAGGTATAGTAGTCTAATCCCTTATCCCCGCCGATATCCAGCGTCCGAATGGTAAGCTCCCTTTCCTTTGTAAGAAGCACAGCCTCCTTATATATCTGAAACTGCTCCTCCTCTGTAGGGAAATCATCCTTTTTCATCATATACACAAACTCACTTCTGAAAAGTCCTATTCCCTCCATCTGGCTTTTAAGAGCTTCCTTAATATCTTCAATATTTCCTACATTTGCACAGAGCATAAATTTGTGCCCATCCTTTGTTTCAGAAGGCTTCTTACTTTCTACTTCCATCATCTGCTCCTGCTCTTCAAACCTACACTTCTTCTGTGCAAATTCAAAAAGCTCTGCTTCCGTCGGCTCAAGGAAAATCTCGCCTTCCCCCGCATCCATAGCTGCCATCATGCCATCTTTTACTCTGCCGCATATTCCCTTTACACCCGTCAGACAAGGAATCCCCCTGCCCTTCGCAATAATAGACACATGGCTTGTAACTCCTCCGATTTCTGTAAGAAAGCCCAGCACATTTTCAAAATCCATATCTGCAGTATCCGACGGCGTCAGCTCTTCTGCCACAATCACAGACGGAACCTTAAGCCCCTGAAAGGGATTTTCTGTAATTCCGGCAAGAGCATATAGGAGTCGTTTCTTAATATCCTTAAGGTCCGCCGCACGTTCCTTCATGTAGGCGTCCTCCATGCTGTCAAACATCTGGATAAACTCATCTGCAGTATCCTCCACCGCTGCCTCAGCGTTATTTCCCCCTTTAATCTTAGAAATAACACCTGCCATAAGGGCCTCATCCTGCACAAGCTGTATGTACGCCTCAAAAATCTCTGAATCCCCCGAGATTTTCTCAAGCTGCTCCTTTGCTGTGTTAACGGAAGCTTTGTACCGCTTTATTTCCTCTTCTGCTTCCTCTGCCGCAATCGTTCTGCGGGGGATAATAAGTTCCCGTCTCTTTACCAAATACACAGGACCCTTCGCATACCCCTTTGAGGCTGTCTGCAATACTTTAATCCTTTCCATACTGCACTCCTTTTACTCCGTACCTTCCCCGAGGCCGCTCTCAATTGCCTCCACAAGCCTCTTAAGATCCTCTGCCTCATTCTCGCCTTCGCAGATAATCTCAATTTCCGTCCCCTTCGTAATAGCCGCACTCATCAGAATCAGTACACTCTTAGGATTCACTCTCTTCTCGCCGGCAACAATCGTAATCTCCGAGCTCATAGAAGAAGCAAGCTTCGACAAATCCGCAGCCGGCCTTAGATGCAGGCCGGACTTATTCACAACCACCGTTTTCTGACTAATCATATTTTTTACCTCTCTTTTTGTCTATAATTCTGGGATTTTGCCGGACATATGTAATCATTTGCCTGCATGTGGACAGCAGTTATGGATTGCAGTATGCCCCGTTTGTGTGGGATATATTGCAATCCATAACTGCGTTCTCATACCACCCAACAAAATTACCTGCTGACAACCTTCCTATTCATCCTCTTCCGGCGCCTTCTTAAATGCAATAATAAGTCCTGCGCTTACTGCTGCTCCAGCAAGAAGTGCTACAATAAGCAGAAGTACATTATTACACAGCATTGCCACGAACAATCCGCCGTGAGGTGCCTGCATAGTCAGTCCGAATATATAGGACAGAGCCGCACTTACTGCACCGCCTGCCACGAAGCATGGTACATAGAGCTGCGGACGGCCTGCGGCAAAAGGAATGGCAAACTCAGAAATCATAGCAAATGCTCCCACGATACAGCCTGCTGTTGAGCTTCTTTCTTCCTCTGTAAATTTCTTCTTTGCAATAATCATTGCAATACCGATTGCAAGAGGCGGAACCATGGATGCTACAAAGTTTGCAGCCATAGGAGCATAATTTCCTGCCTCCATTGTTGCAAGGGCGAAGGCATACGCTGCCTTATTAACAGGGCCGCCAAGGTCAAAGGCAAGCATGGCTCCCTGGATAATTCCAAGAAGGATTAAGCTGCTTCCGCTCATTCCGCTTAACATATCAAGCATTGCCTGATTAAGAACTGCAAATGGTCCTCCGATTACAATATCCATAACAAAGCCCATCACCAGCACGGAAATAACCGGTATGATTACGGTCGGCATCAGAGATTTTAACATAATCGGTATTGGAAGCTTCTTTAAAGCCTTTACAACATAACCTGCAAGGATACCTCCTACCAGTGCCGCAAGGAAACCGCCGCCGATGGAGTCTGCGATAACACCAGAAACCATACCTGCCGCAAGGGCCGGCTTATCGCCTATAGAATAAGCTACATACGCTGCAAATATAGGAATCATAAGTCCAAAGGCATCCTTGCCCCACCAGAAGATTCTGGACCAAAAACCGGTTTCAGACTCTGTTACTGCCACGGCGCCGCCGCCTGCAAAACCAATTGCTACAAGAATACCGCCTGCCACTACGAAGGGCAGCATATAGGACACGCCACTAAGCAATGCGCTTTTTATTTCTTTTGCTGTTTCTTTCATTCTTCTTTTTTCCTCTCTTTCATTCTTTTAGTCATCAATCAGCTTACTGTCCGATTAGCTGTAATATAATATCTGGATTTTTAATCACTTCATGAGGGGAAGTCTGCCTGATTTTGTCCTTGTAAGCATCAAAGCGCTCTGACTTCGTAATCTTTACATCATTTGCAAAAATAATATAGTCTGCCGTCTCAAGGTCTTTTGCAGACAACTGATTTTCAAGGCCCATTGCCCCTTGAGTTTCCACCTTTGCCTTATGGCCGTTTTTCTTACAGATTTTCTTAATGGCCTCCGCCGCCATGTAAGTATGTGCAATCCCCGTTGCACAGGATGTTACGCCAACAATATACATTCTTTTACACCTCCTGCTCTACCTTATGTATTTCTTCTATGATTTCCTCATAGCTTTTCACATTAGAAAGAGCCTCTAAAAACTCATCATGAGCCAGAATTCCAGCCAGAGATGCCAGTATTCTTAAATGCTCCATCTTTCCTTCCTCGCCTACAACCGCCAGCGTGAAGATATATTTTACCTCTCCTTCTTCCCCGTGGGAGCGGTAGATAAACGGTGTATTTACCCGGCAGAAGCCGATTCCCGGCTTTACTACCTCGTCACAGATTCCGTGGGGGATAGCAAGGAGGTTCCCGATATAGGTGGGTCCCTCCTCCTCTCTTTTATAGAGAGCCTCCTCAAATTTTTTAGCATCTGTCACAATCCCGTTTTCTGCAAATTTTTCAGACATGAAAGCAAATACCTCTTCCTTACCTGAAAATGTTTCCCTATCAAGTATTGTCATCTCCGGAAGCAGAACCTCCGTTATGTCTACCTTTTCCATACCTGTCTCCTATTTGCCGTTTCTAAATGCTCTTAAGACATCTCTTGCATAGCCGCGCATATATTCATATGCTGCCTCAGCGAGCTCATGATATGCAACAGCACCCTTTGTTTCAGCAATCTTATCCGCACAGAACTGGGTTGCTCCCTTTGCCATGTAAGAATAATAATTTACCTTTGAGCAGCCTGCATCAATAGCTCTTTGCACCTGTTCAAACTCTACGCCAGAAGCTCCATGCATAACAATGCGGCAGTCATCTTTTACAGCGCTTCTGATTTCTTTTACCCTGTCAATATCAAGCACCGGAGGCTCTGCATAAATACCATGCATCGTTCCAAAACATACTGCAAGTGCATCACATCCTGTCCTCTCTGCGAATTCTCCTGCCTCCTTTGGATCTGTAAAAAATTTGCGAATATCCGCATTTGTAAGAACACGCTTTTCCGCATCCTCCCCTGCGTGGGTATCCTCCATTGCAGACGCCATAACGCCAAGCTCTGCCTCCACCGTAATTCCTCTGGAGTGTGCAAACTCTGTAAATTCTTTTACACGCTTTACATTCTCCTCAAAAGGCAGGGAACTGCAGTCAAACATAATGGATGAGAATCCCGCCTCTAATGCCTTCATAAGGAATGTGTAGCTTACGCCGTGATCCAAATGTACACAGACTGGAACCTTAGCCGCCTTAGCTGCCTTTACCATCTCTGGGCCCATACGCTCAATCGGAATCAAAGAATTATGTACCTCTGCATGGTCAATAATAATTGGTGTGTTAAGATCCTCTGCTGCCCCGATAAGTGCCCTTAAGGTCTCCATATTCGGTGTGTTCATACACGGAATCGCATATCCCTTTTGTTCTGCCTCACAAAGCATATCTTTTAAATTTACTAACATATTTTCTTTTGCTCCTCCTTCATACCTTTTGGTTTATTTATATTAATGGTGCGCACCATTTTCACAAATTAATATGAGTCTTAGAATCTCTTCCCCGCTCTGGGCATTTCTGATTCTATTCATCAGCTCTTCATCCTTTAAAACATGGTACATATGGTTAAATATCTTTTTCACATCCCCGCTTTTTTCATCTCCGATGGCAAACAGAAAGATTAGATCTACCCTCTCCTCCTCGGACCATTTCACACTGTTCTTTAGCCTTATGATAGAAACACCGCTTTCAATCACGTGCTTTTTATATACATGGGGGATAGCAACCTTATTTCCGATGGAGGTGGTAAGTATTTTCTCCCTTGCAAGCACCTCGTCTAAAAATCCTTCCTCAACATAGCCCTGTCTTAAAAGGCCGTTCACTGCCTTCTTAAGAGCATCCTCCTTATTCCATGCTGTCATATCATAAATCAGCTCTTCACTGAATACTTTCTTTAGAATCTCCTGTTTAAACATACTGTTCTTCGCAAGCTTTATTTTAATCGCCTCAATATCAGAACGGCTCACATGCTTTGTGATGCAGATGAGGTTTTGTGCTTCCTTTTTTAGAACTACTGTAGATACAACAAATGCTCTTTCATAGTCCTCTATTCTAAAATTCTGATAATTTACCACTTCCCCGAAATGTAGATGGGGAAACTCATCCTTTAGCTTCTTTAAATTATAATAGCTTTCCTCCTCGTTGGCCGCTGTCACAAAGATAGCCTCCCGGCGCCTTTTTTTCATGTAATTCTGGACAAGAAGAACAATCCTTGCAATGTCATCCTCCTGAAAATTAAGCCCCGCAGCCTCCTCCAAAATATAAATCTGAGTCATGCAGACCGCATAAAGCCCGGGGAGATGCTCCTTTACATCTTTGCTTAAATCTGTCCAGTCATAGATACGGTAAATATCCCTATAGCGCATTGCCATGACCAAATCCTCTACATTGGCTACCAGCTCTTTATCATCCCCGTCATAGTAAAAGCCAAGTACATGCTTTACTTCCTTCAGATATCTTCTGACATCCCCGCTATATCCGCTTAACCGTTCCCGGCACTGCACTGTACAGGCTTCGCAGAGCCTTGCGGCCAGATAGGTCCTTTCATATTTCCAGCATGCGTCCTCTTCATTTATGTAAAGCGACAGAAAAACTTCCGCCGCATCCAGATATTTTTTCTCAATCATCAGGCGTTCTTTTCGGATATAGGATAAAATAAATTTTCCGTGCTTCATTCTCTCCCTTGTTATAGCAAGATACTCCATCAGCCTTCCGAAAGAAATGTCTGTAAAAACAAGCTCTATCTTTTTCTCCATCTCAAGCAGTGCATCCTGTATATCCCATATCTCCTCCATGCACTCAGGATAAAAATTAGAGAGAAAGGTCCATGCCCTGCAGCTTAATCTTACATCAAGCTCCATGGGCGGCTCTAAATAAGTCTCCTTCCACCATTTCTGATTGTTATATAAAATCAGCGCCTGGCGTATCTCAAATTCATGTCCCTCTATCACAATTCCTTTATTCTTCTTGGCAGTAATCCTTACATGAAACATTTCTAAAAATTTATTTAAATACTGCAAATCTCTTGAGATAGCGCTCCTGCTTACATATAACTCCCCTGCTAGAAGCTGCAATGTATAATTTGCCGCCCCCTGATAGCGGAATACAGTCTGAAAAATATAATCCCTCCGAAATCCCTCCGAAACCGGGTCGTGATTTGCAAACTGCCTGAGCATATTGTCAAGCTCTTCCCTTTGTTCTTCTGTAGCCTCAATGTACATCCCTTTTTGGGGGACACTCATAAGGTTCACTCCCTGCTCCCTTAAAAGCCCCCTGACAGAAGCAAGATTATGTTTAATACTGCTCGTTGAGACACCTATCCGTTCCGCAAGCTCCTGTGTAGATATATTCCCATGAATATTTACGAGTTCCTTTGCTATTTTTTCAACAATGCCCTCTATTTTCATCTACCCCTTCCATTGTTTTTCCAGATGTCTGTCTCCTGCGTTTTCTAAATGATAAACTAAATTTACACAAAAGTACACCTTCGAAAAATTCATCTTTTGCACGTTCCTTCAACATTTCCGTGCATTTCATAAACATATCCTTATTATTTTGTATATATTACCAATATTGATTCATCACTTTTTGTACAATTTATACAATACTATATAACTGTCAATTATAAAAAAAGAAGGCTGCCGAATTCCTTAAGCAGTCTTCTTCCTTTTACACATACCTGACTTCTAGTTAAGCTTATCCTCCACAAACTCTCTCATTCCCTGAATGATAAGCCAGACAGAGGTGGCGCCTGCGTCCTGATAACCGATAGCACGCTCCATCAGCGATTTTGCACGTCCGAATTTTGCCTGATATTTCTTTGTAGCCTCTACTCCCTGTTCTGCTGCTTCCTCCGCAGCAAAAAGCATTTTAAGAAGCCCTTCCCCGCAGGTGCGCTCCATCGCCTCCACTGCCGGAAGCAAAGCATCCACCATAGTCTTGTCGCCAGTCTGCGCCTTTCCTCTCTCCTGAATTGCTAAAAGGCTCTTTCTCTGCATCCCTGCAATATCCTCTGCCGTAATCACTGCCTTTGGCTCCATTCCCTTTGCCCCTGCAAGGTAAAGACTTCCGAAAATAACACCAGATGCTCCGCCCATAGAAAGAAGCATAGCATTTCCTGCAGCCTCAAATACAGCATAAGCATTTTCCTCTGCTTCCATGGAAAGAAGCTTTCTCTTTGCCTTCTGCATGCCTCCTGCCATTCCGATTCCATGGTCGCCGTCGCCTATCGCACTGTCTATCTCTGTAAGATATGGTTTTTTAGCAATAATCTTGTCAGCAATATAAAGAAGCATATTTCTTGCATCCGCAGCGTTTAGCTCTGTAAGCACACCCTCTTTACTTCTTACAATCTGGGCCGCTTCAGTATCTGTTTCATCAAATTCCGGCTCGTCATCCATTTTTTCAGAAGATTCCCCGTTGTCCGTAATTATAGCCTCAGTAAGCTCGCCCTTTGCATAGAAAGGACAATAGCATGGCATGTCATAATATTTTTTCAGCTCCTCATCCAGCTTAAAAAGGGTAATGGAAAATCCGCCCATCTCCTGGCTGGTGCAATAACTGTTCAAATCCGTGTCATGTACTTTGATGCCATCCCTTGTAAGAAGCTGCTTTACCTTGCGGAAGGCAATTGCAAGCTCTGTAATAGTAGCAGAACCAAGGCCGTTTATCAGCACGCACACCTCGTCTCCGGCCTTTAAGTCCGCATCTTCCATAATCTGTCCATACATCTTTTCCACAAGTACATCTGCATCCTGCCATGTGGTACGTAGGACTCCTCTCTCACCATGAAGTCCCATACCATACTCAATCTCACCCTCTGGAAGCTCAAAAATAGGCTTATCAATTCCCGGAAGCTGTGCAGGCGCAGTAGCCACTCCCACTGTTCTTGTGTTATCCCTTGCTTTTTCTGTTATCCTTGTAACCTCCTCAAGGCTTAAGCCTGCGTCACAGGCAGCTCCTGCAGTTTTTATAACAAACACATCCCCCGCAATTCCCCTGCGGTCTTCAATCCTGTCTTTGGGCGCGGAAGCCACATCATCCCAGACACGCACATGGGTAGTCTGAATCCCTTCGTCATTTAAAAATTCCTCTCCCATGTCAAAATTCAGATTGTCCCCTGCATAGCATCCGTATACAAAGATGACACCTTTTCCCTGGCTGACAGCCTTGGCTGTCTCATAGACTGTATTAGGATCAGGGGAAGCAAAAATATTGCCGCAGGCCGCCGCGTCCGCAAGCCCTTTTCCCACAAACCCGGAAAACATAGGCTCGTGTCCGCTTCCTCCTCCGATAACCAGTGCAACCTTATCCTTCCTGTGGTCCTTTAAAATAACACCATTTACCTTCGGATGTTTTTTATAATATCTTCCATAAGCGCTGATATAGCCCTCCATCATCTCCTCAACAACTCTTTCAGGAGAATTAATAATTTTTCTCATTATACAACCTCTTTTCTTTAGTTCCTTCACTTAGCGGGAATGATCATATTCAACAAAAGCATCTACCTTGGGCTGTGAAGAGCAGCCAGGAACAAATTCGTTTGTAAGAAAGGCCTCTGTCATAAGCTCTCTTTCCTTCACGCCAGACGTAAACGCACCCATACATGCAATGTTCGCATCATTGCTAAGACGCGCCCTCTGTGCGGAATACACGTCAGAAAGCAGCGCTGCATATGCGCCCTTCACCTTATTAGCCGCAATAGATACGCCAATTCCCGTGCCACACACTAGAATTCCTCTGTCATACTCCTTAGACGCAACTGCTTCTCCTACCTTAAATGCCACATTCGCATAAATTGGATCCTCACTTCCAAAATCTGTAACCTCACCATATCCCTTTGCCTCGATAAACTTAATAAGCTCAAGCTTTGCCTCCTGTGCATTCGGATCACAGCCAATTGCTATTTTCATATATATTTCCTCCTTAAACTATTATTTTTATCCACATTCTAACATTTACATTATATTTTGTCTACTTTCTTTTTTTATCCTTCGTTTTCCACTTTTATCTGACATATCTTCATGGCCTCCAGCGCATTTTTATGGCTTTTTGGCGTAACCCCTGCACAGCAGGCCGCATCCACCACCACAGGAACCTCCGGAAACACAGCCTTCAAAATCATAGCATTGGAAATCACACATATATCCGTACAAAGCCCTATAACTGTAATAGACTCAAGCGCCTCCCCGCATAAAGCCATCTCCTCCATGAAATATTCCTTAATGGCATGCGAAAGCTCCACACTCCCAAAAGCAGGTTTATCCACAGGCAGGCTCTCCCTAAGTCTCTCAATCTGTGGATGAAGCTCCCATCCCTTCGTCCCCTTAACACAATGCACCACCGGAAGATTCTTCCCCTCTTGAGTATCAAGATAATTGTCCTCATGTGTATCCCTGGTAAAAAACACCTTCCCATCAAACCCCTTAATCTTCTCCTCCACCTTCGGAACAATCCCCCTTGCTTCCTTCGTCCCAAGAGCCCCGTCAATAAAATCATTCTGCATATCTACCACAACAAGTACCTTCATAAATCACATCTCCCTCTTCTTCTATTTGCGTAGCTGCTCACTTTTGTTCACAGTACTCCATTTGTCTTTATATTATAATCCTCTCCCCCCACAAAGCAACCCTTATTTCCCATCCCCTACTTTTTTACAAAACCATCTAGCCTATTCCCCCCAAATGTGAGATAATATATTTACCCATTATGGGAATTTACAGAGGAAAGGGGTTTTTATTTTAATATGCCAGCAGCACATGTACACTATCGTTTTGGAAAGGAAGTCTTAGACTGCCTTCCATTCGTATACAGAAAAACAATTGAAAAATACCGGGAACTATATGACATCGGCCTGCATGGACCTGATATCCTCTTCTACAATAAACCGTTATCTTCTAACGAAATCAACCGGACAGGCTATGAGATGCATGACCACCCGGCAGCAGATTTTTTTAAAAAGGCGGCGGCCGTCTATAGTTCCTGCAAGAACAAGGAAGCGCTCAAGTCCTACTTATATGGTTTCATCTGTCATTTCACCCTTGACAGCACCTGCCATCCTTATATCGAGAAAATGTCTCAGGAATCAAGGTTAAGCCACAGTGAAATAGAGACAGAGTTAGAACGTTTTTTCATGGAAAAGGACGGACTTAATCCATCAGAATATATACCTATCGGACATATTCACGCCACAGAAGAGGCCTCCTGTGTCATTGCACCATGCTTTGAACCGATTACCCCCCAGGAGTTAAAGGCCTCCTTAAAAGGAATGATAAGATGCCATCAGCTGCTCCATGCACCAAAGGAGAATAAGCGCAGGCTTTTATATTTTGCACTCAAAATCACCGGAAAATATGATTCCATGCAGGGACTTATTATGAAGCCAGAGGCAGATGAGCTGTGTAAAAGATACTGCATACTTTTAAATAATATGTACACAGAGGCTGTAACAGTTGCCTCTTCTTTGATACAGCAGTATGCTAATGTACTGGACCACGGTACAGAGCTTTCTCCCCGTTTTCTTCTTACGTTTGGCGCCGGCGAAAACTGGGAACAGTTATATATATAATAATATAATTTAGGAAGGAAGATATGTTATGAAACTAAAGTTAACCTCTTTGGAAAAACAGTGGATTCTGTATGATGTGGGAAATTCAGCTTTCATACTCCTTGTTACTACTATTCTGCCCATTTACTTTAACTACCTGGCAGATTCCGCAAAGATTGCGTCCTCCACTTATCTGGCATACTGGGGATATGCTATTTCCATATCTACTCTGATTGTTGCATTATTAGGCCCTACACTTGGCACCATTGCAGACACAAAGAATTTTAAAAAGCGGTTATTTACCGCCGCTCTTTTTGTGGGGGTAATCTCCTGTGTGCTTCTAGGTGTGTCCTCCTCATGGCTTGTCTTCCTTGTTATTTTTGTAATTGCCAAAACTGCTTTTTCCATCAGTCTTGTCTTTTACGATTCCATGCTTACCGATGTGACTACAGAAGAGCGTATGGATACCGTCTCCTCCCATGGCTATGCATGGGGCTATATCGGGAGCTGCATCCCCTTTGTAGTCTGTCTTGTAATCGTATTAAATGCAGAGAAAATCGGGCTTTCCATGAAGGCCTCTATGTTGATTGCATTTATTATTACTGCCGGATGGTGGCTGTTTACTTCCCTTCCTCTTCTTAAAAATTACAGACAGCTCTATTTTGCAGACGCCGGTGCCCATGTGATAAGAAACAGCTTTTCACGCCTTGGCAAGTCCTTAAAAGAAATCTACGGTGAGAAAAAAATTTTCTTTTTCCTTCTGGCATTTTTCTTTTACATTGACGGCGTATACACCATCATTGACATGGCTACCGCATATGGGACCTCTTTAGGTCTTGACAGTACCGGCCTTCTTCTGGCACTGCTTCTGACACAGATTGTTGCATTTCCGTGCGCCCTTATCTTCGGAAGGCTTTCCAAAAGCCTCCTTTCCGCCAGGCTTATACGGATATGTATCGGTGCATATTTTCTTATCGCCCTCTATGCAATAGGCCTTGACAGTCAGTTTGATTTCTGGGTGCTTGCCGTATTAGTCGGCATGTTCCAAGGTGCCATACAGGCTCTCTCCCGCTCTTATTTTGCTAAAATTATTCCCGCAGAAAAGTCCGGTGAATACTTCGGACTTCTGGACATATGCGGAAAAGGCGCCTCCTTTTTCGGTACATTTCTTGTATCTTTTATCAGTCAGGCAACCGGAAGTCCAAACGCAGGCGTAGGATCTCTTGCAGTCATGTTTTTTATCGGCTTCCTTTTATTCGGCAGGGCAGAACGCTTAAGGGAAAGGTAATCCTAATATTCCGAACAAATATTAACATTCCGAGTATTTTTATTACAGTAAAATTTTTTCTTATGGTATTCTTAAATTAGAGAAGTAAAAAAAAGATAAAGAACAAAAAGGAGTGGTAAGTATGAAACAGCCTATGCACTTGTTTTCCGCTCACCATGCCGATAAGAATTTTATAAGCAGGAATTGTGACCACTACTATTGTGATGTACTCTCGATTGTTTCTTTTATCGACTCTGCGGAGCGTACCTCTCTTCCTTACCGACACAGACATCATGCATACGAATTTCTTATCCCTTACGGTCCTATTCCTCTTGCTACGTGTGCCGACACAGTTTATTTCGGAGAAGCTGGTTATGTTTATCCCATACAAAGCGGGGAAGAACATGGATTTAAGTCCCTTGTAACAAATATTGCTTATGATAATATTATTGTGGACAAGGACTTCCTTGAGGATATCCTAAGGCAGAAGGGATATGTCGGCCGAAAATTCGACTGGCGGTTTGAGCTTACAAAGGATCAAAAGGCCTATATTCAATTATTTAAAAATGAATTTAATAACGGAGCAGCCTGTGATAAGGATAATCTCCTTCATCTTGCTGCACTTATTACCGCCTCTTTTATTGAGGCTGAATTCCAGAAAAAGGGAACCCGCACAGGGCAGTCCTCCCATTATCAGCAGGGAATCCTTCAGGTTGTCACTTATATTAACCAGCATTATACAGAATCTATCAATCTTGAAGATCTTGCCCGGATGTGCCATCTGTCAAAAACCTACTTTATATCTGCCTTTAAGAAGGTTGTAGGTGAGACCCCATATAGCTATCTCTTAAAGCTTAGGATTTCTAAGGCAAGAATCCTTCTTGAAACAACAGATTATACTATCAAAGAGGTTGCAAATGGGTGCGGTTTTCAGAAGACAAATACCTTTACTTCTCATTTCTGCACAGTGATGCATATGACACCTTCCGAATACCGCAAAAATGCGCGAAATTAAGGACCAGATTCTTTCAAGAATCTGGTCCTTTTCTACTCATGTTTATCTCAGGATGAAATTATCTTATGCAAGCTTACTCTTGGCAAGCTCTGCAACTGTCTGAAAGCCCTCTGCATCATTTACAGCCATCTCTGCTAACATCTTTCTGTTCATATCAACATCAGCCAGCTTAAGTCCGTGCATAAGCTTGCTATAGGATAAACCATTCATTCTTGCTGCTGCATTGATACGTGCAATCCAAAGCTGGCGCATCTGGCGCTTACGCTGCTTTCTTCCCGCATAGGAAGATGCAAGCGCTCTCATAACAGACTGCTTTGCTACCCTGTACTGCTTGGAGCGCGCTCCCCTGTATCCCTTCGCCAGTTTTAAAGTTCTATTGTGTCTTTTTTTTGCGTTAAGTCCGCCTTTAATTCTTGCCATGTCTTATCTCCTCCTTCATACCTTCATCTTACAGATAAGGTAATACTTTCTTCATATTCTTTACATTTGTTTCATCTGTAATTGTTGACTGTCTTAAGTTTCTCTTTCTCTTAGAAGATTTCTTTGTTAAGATATGGCTCTTGTAAGCTTTATTTCTTTTTAATTTTCCTGTACCTGTCTTTTTGAAGCGCTTTGCAGCCGCTCTATTAGTTTTAATTTTTGGCATGATATGCTCCTCCTTCAATTCTTTTTAATGTATTTTTAACGTTTTTCAGTTAAAACCATACTCATGCTCCTGCCTTCCAGCTTCGGCTGCTTCTCCACAGATGCCACGTCCGCAAGCAGTCCTGCAAAGTCGTCTAAAATATGCTTAGTCTGCTGTACATGCGCCATCTCGCGCCCTCTGAAACGCAGGGTAACCTTTACCTTATTGCCCTTAGAAATAAACTTCTTAGCATTATTGACCTTTGTATTCAAATCATTCGTGTCAATATTTGGTGAAAGACGCACTTCCTTCACTTCTACAATCTTCTGCTTTTTCCTCGCCTCTTTTTCTTTTCTGGCAAGCTCATACCTGTATTTGCCGTAGTCAATAATCTTACATACCGGCGGCTGGGCCTTCGGAGCAATCTTCACCAAATCCAGCTCAGCTTCCTGTGCCAGGCGCATTGCCTCTTTAATCGGCATAATACCTAACTGGTCTCCATTCTCTCCGATAACTCTTACTTCCCTGTCTCTGATCTGCCCGTTAATCATTAAATCGCTAATTGTTGTGCACCCCCATCAAATAAAATAAGTGAATAGCGCGCAGACTATCCACTTACCTATATCCGTATCATAAGATTATAATATACAAATAAAATCTCGTTACCCGGTATTGAACCAATAGTCACCCGATTGTGCTATGGTGAGAGTGGATACTCTACTTTATTTTTCGCTTTCCGCAATTAATAATCTACCACATCCGGGTAATTCTGTCAATCAAAATTTAAAATCTTTTATGTCCAGCGGATTTCTCCCTCCACGAGCCTTGCATTGCATGAGCTGGTTTCTCTTGTAAGCTGTGACTTTTCATCTCCCACAGAAAGCGAAACTCCCGGATATGCAATCTGACACCGCAGCCTGATACCGCCCTGCTTGTCAAGCTTATCCTTTATCCTATCCATGTCTTGTTCAAACCGGTTCATCTTCATACCGTTCACGGAAAGATCCAGCCGTATCTTGTTCATACGCGTTGTCCTTGACGGGCTTTCCGGCTGTTTTTCCAGCTTCGCCATCTCCTTTTTTAAGTCCTCATTTTCCTTAACAAGAAGCTTTTTTTCAAAATCTGCACAAGGCTGTCCTCCAAGCTTTACCACCGTCGCACTTCCAGACTTAGAACCTACAATCTTTGCCTCCATTCCCCGGGCTGCCCGAAGCTTTCCTCCAATTACTACACCCTTTCCGGTACAGACCTTTATCTCCCCGTCACAGTACACGTCACTGTGAAGGATACAGTCAGTGTGCAGATTCCCTTTTGTATGGACAATGCTGTTTTCCAGATATTTTGCATAAATATCCCTGTGTGCCTTAACAACAGAATCCCTGTCTCCTACAATACCCTTTACAACAATCAAATCACCGCCAGCTTCCACATTTCCTGACTCCACAACACCGTCTACGGTAATGTCTCCCACGGCCCGTACTGTAAAGCCGCTGCACACATCGCCCTTGATATGTACATCGCCAAGGAAATTAATATTCCCTGTGTTATAATCCACATTACTGTCAATTTCCATTACAGTCTTTACCTGAAAGCTCCCATTATTAAATTCCACATGCCCGGCCTGAAGAGCCAGAAGCTTTGTTCCGTCCTCGCTTATTTCTGTATTTCTGCCTTTCGGGAGCTTCACTGCTTTTCCGTCCTTCGCGGAAAGCTTCTGCCCCAGCACTGTGCTTCCCGCCACTCCCTTTGTAGGCAGAACTGCCTCACAAATGACATCTCCTTTATCTGCATTCTGAATCAGGTTCAAAGAAGCATAATCCACACGGTCATGCTCATCCACCTCAAACTTACGCTCAATAATACGTGGAAACGAATCTACAATGTATCCATCCTTCCCCTGAACCGCTTCTTCTCCCTTTGCTGCTGGAAACATATGGAAATACTGCTCCGGCTCATCAGACAGACCTTCTATGAATTCCTCTGTAATGCCGAATGTAACTCCTTTTTCCTTTAGTGCCTCCATAAGCATCTCCTGGTCTGCCTCTTTTCCTGTGCCTGTCGGTGGAAATACCATAATCCATGCAGCCATCTTATCCGATGAAAGAAATACATAAGGCAGCGCGTCAAGTATAGGATCCTCTGGTTTCTCCATCTCTTCTTCCGGCAGATTCTCCTGGCCGTAAAGTTCCTCCTGGCCCATCAAGGCTTCCTGGCCGTCCGGGTTATCCAAAGCCTCCAGAGCAGCTAAAACATCCAGCTCATTAGATACATCCGGCCCCTTCTGTTCTTTGGTCCCATCCGGCCTTTTGGGAATGGCTTCCTTGAGACGTCTCTTCGCCACTTCTCCCAGCTCTCTTTCCAGCCTCTTAAGCTCCTTATCCTCTTTATCCTCTGCCACACCCTCCAGATACAGACTGAGCCTTGGATGCTCACCGGTCTGATCTGTCCATAAATCATAAAGCCTTATTAATGCATGATCCCACGGAAGCTCCAGTTCCTTTATGCCCGGCGGAGGAAGCGAAGCTTCTTCTTTTATTAAATGTTCTTCCTCTCTTCTTTCTTCCTCTGTAACCTGATCTATGACATCCCCGATTATCTCTTCCGCTGTCTGTCCCTGGCCGTCCGCTGCCTGCACAGAGTTAAACAGCCGGAACAAAAATGAATTTCTTATTCCCATGCACGTCCCACCTCCTTGATATTTGTATATTCTATATTATCATTGTATCCTGTAATGGTGCTCTTTAGCAAGCACTAAATTTTACCTATCTGAAAAATATTTGTTGAAAAATATATCTTTTCGTGGGATAATATATTAAATTTGTTCTTTTTTGGAATGTAATGATAAGATGAGGAGGATTTTATTTTATGAAGAAAAGAAGCAATTTTACCAGCAAACTGGGCTTCGTTCTGGCAGCGTCCGGTTCGGCAGTCGGCCTTGGAAATATCTGGAGATTCCCGTATCTTGCAGCTAAATACGGCGGCGGAACATTTCTGCTTATTTACCTGATTCTGGCTGTTACCTTTGGCTTTACCCTTATGACAGCAGAGATTGCCCTTGGAAGGAAAACAGGTTTAAGCGCAATTGGAGCCTTCAAGTCTTTGGACAGGCGTTTTGGCTTTGTAGGCGTACTGGCGTCAGCCGTTCCCATTATTATTTTTCCCTATTACTCTGTAATCGGCGGATGGGTAGTTAAGTATTTTACTGTATTCGTAACCGGAGGCGTAAAAGATTCAGCAGGGGATACGTATTTTTCAGATTTTATAAGTGGAACCTTTGAGCCTATCGGCTGGTTTTTCGTTTTCATGGCTTTCACAGCAGTCATTGTATTATGCGGTGTTGAAAAGGGAATTGAGAAGGTGAGCAAAATCATGATGCCCATTCTCGTTATCCTTACGATTATCATTGCTGTATATGGATTGACCTTGGATGGTGCGATGGAAGGGGTTGTCTATTATCTCAAGCCCCACATGTCCGATGTATCAGCTGTAACAATCCTTGCCGCTATGGGACAGCTCTTTTACTCCATGTCCCTTGCAATGGGTATTATGATCACCTACGGCTCTTATATGAAGAAGGACAATAACCTGGAAAGCTCTGTCCGTCAGATAGAGATCTTTGATACTGGTATCGCATTCCTTGCAGGCCTTATGATCATTCCCGCTGTTTTCGCATTTTCCGGCGGAGACAGAAGTGCGCTGAACGCTGGACCCGGGCTTATGTTTATGACGCTTCCGAAAGTGTTTAACAGTATGAAATTTGGCGGCGTAATTGGAACCATTTTCTTTGTGCTCGTATTTTTTGCCGCCCTTACCTCTGCGATTTCACTCATGGAAACGATTGTATCTATCTTCCGTGATAAGTTCGGATGGAGCCGTAAAAGTGCCAGTATCTTTGTAACTGTACTTTCACTGGGGCTTGGAATTCCGGCCTCCTTAGGCTTTGGTCCGCTCTCCTTTATAAGCTGGATGAATCTGTCCATTCTTGATATTATGGATTTTGTAAGTAACAGCGTGCTGATGCCGATTGTCGCATTCTTCACCTGTGTCTTTATCGGATTCATTATTAAACCGAAAACACTTGCAGATGAAGTGAAGGCAACAGACGGGTCCTTTAAGGCAGAAGGAATGTATACCATTATCATTAAATGGGTGGCGCCCATCTTCCTTGTACTGATATTGGCAAGTTCTGTGGCAAGCGGATTAGGATTTATTACAATATAAAAATTACAAAAAAACCCCGAAAAATAAGGAGCAGGCAGTCTCCTTATTTTTCGGGGTTTTTTATTTCACTCTACAATCCAGGCTTCTATTTCTGCGGCGCTAGTGTATGTGCGAATATATTCTTTTCCTGATTCCAATGCTTTCTCTAAATCTTTATTGTCTGAAAAGGAATAGATGAGCATCAGAACTTCAGCAGTATTTTCGGTTATCATAGCGCGTTCGGAATCGCTGGTGGAGCTTCCAATAGGTCCCCTTTTATCGGCGATCACAGGAAGCACATCTATTTTGATTTCATCTTTTCCGATGCCTTTATAGGTTTCCCCCTCCCGGCCGATACGGAAGGTCAACTCCTCTTCTATGCAGGCTGTATCGTAGGACCCGACGGAAAATCCGGACACGATGGATATAAGGTTGTTGGTGTCCACAACTGTATTTATCTCATAAAGCCCCTTGCCCTGACCAATTCTTCGAAGCAAGGCTTCGGAGGAAACGCGGTATCTGCTGGGATCTTTTCCGAAGGCCTTGTAGGCGGCTCGGGACTCTCTGACATTGGGAATTTCATTTATACCGTAATCAAAAATGGCGTCCCTTGCCTTTTTGTAAATATCCTTTTTCAGGTAAGCCCACAAGCCCTCGTTTTTCTTCTCAACCCTCACCTTGTACTGAATACATCCTAAACGGACCGCAGGCCATTTTTTCTTCATATCTTTGTCGATTACTATATTCTTCTTCATAGATTCCATTTCTCCATTCTGTGTGAATGCATACAGGATTTACCTTTCGCTTCCCATACAGAACACTGCTACAACTCCCGGACCTGTATGGCTTCCGATAACTGTGCCGATATTATTGATTAAAATATTTCCGATTCCCATCTTTTTTCGTACCAGTTCTGCCACATATTCTGCATCCTCTATACAGTCGCCGTGAGTGATCATAATAAGGTCATTTTCCCATCCTTTATACTGTTCTGTGGCACGTTCTACAATTTTCTGAAGGGACTTCTTCCTTCCCCTCTCTTTTCCGATTACTTGAAGCTTTCCCTCGTTATCCATATGAATCATGGGCTTAATCTGCACCATACTTCCAAAAACCGCCGCTGTTTTTGACACACGGCCGCCTCTCTGCAGATGATAGAGGTCATCAATCGTCACATTATGACAGATATTAAGCTTATGCTCCTCCGCCCAATCGGCCGCCTCCTTCACAGTCATTCCCTCACTTTTACGCTTCAATACATAGTATAAAAGCAGGGCCTCACCCATACAGGCACATAATGTATCTACAACAATAATCTCTCTGTCCGGATACTTCTCCTTAAGCTCTGCCGCTGCTATTTGCATGCTTCCGCAGGTTCCGCTCAAGCCAGATGAAAAGGCCAGATGCAGAATATCCTTTCCTTCCTTTAAAAAAGGCTCCAGCGCTTCCTTTGCTTCCTGGGGATTCACCTGAGAGGTCACAGACATTTTCCCTTCTCGTAGTTTATCAAAAAAGTCCTTGGATGAAAGACCCATCATATCCTGGTAGGTCTCCCCGTCAATTGTATATTTCAAAGGAACAAAAGGAACATTTCTCTCCTTCAGCCATTCCTTCGGTACATCTACTGTGCTGTTTACGGTAACAATATAATCGTTCATACTCCTTCAATCTCCTTCCTATATATCTCCACCTATCTTACCACTTTTATCCATTTCACGCAAAATCTTATTAAAAGTAATGACAAACAATGTGCCGGCAGTTGTAACCGATATAAAATCTGCGATGGGCTCCGCCCGGTAAATGCCCATAACTCCCATAAACTTCGGCAGAATAATGGCAAGTGGTATTAACAGAATTACCTTTCTTAAGAGGGCGATAAACACGGACACCTTCGCCTGTCCAAGAGCCACAAATGTACTCTGGCATGCCGACTGGATGCCAAAAAACATGTATCCCAGGAAATATACCGGCATCACCTGAGCCGTAAGATTTACAAGCTCCTTGTTACTAGTAAAAATTCCTGCGTAGAGCTTTGGCCAAGCAACTGCTATTCCTCCCAGAATAAACATTGCTGTAAAGGTCGTAATCACAAGCCGCAGGAAAGCGCCCTTTACCCTGTCTTTATTTCCTGCGCCATAGTTATAGCTGATAATCGGCTGCACGCCCTGGGTAATCCCCTGGGCAGGTATGCCGATAAACTGCATAATACTGCTTAAAATCGCCATAGTCCCCACATATAAATCACCGCCGTATTTCTGAAGTCCTGTATTAAGAGTAATGCTCACAAGACTTTCCGTACTCTGCATAATAAATGGCGATATGCCAAGGGCACCGATTTTCTTAATGTATTCTGCCTTAAGCCCGACATTTTTTCTTTTCAAACGGATAACACTTTTTTCAGATGTGAGAAAACAAAGTACCCACGCCGCGCTCACTGCCTGGGATATTACTGTGGCAACAGCCGCCCCCTTTACCCCAAGCCCCAGCACGAAAATGAATACCGGATCAAGACAAATATTGAGCGCCGCCCCGATAAGAACCGAAACCATCGCGGTCCTTGCAGCCCCCTGGCCGCTGATAAATGTATTAAGCCCAAGCGCCGTCTGTACGAATATGGTGCCCACAAGATATATACTTATATAACCGCTGGCGTAGGAAATGGTCACATCACTTGCTCCAAAGGCATACAGAACCGGGGTCTTAAAAACAGAAAAAAACAACGTCAAAACAACCGAGAAAAACAAAATAAGCCCTGTTGAATTTCCCAGAATCTGCTCTGCTCTGTCATAATCCTTTCTCCCCAGCTCAATAGAGGCAAGGGGCGCTCCGCCCATTCCTGCAAACGCACTGAAAGCCGATATAAGCATAATAATCGGGAATGTCACACCCACGCCAGTGAGCGCAATATCCCCGTATCCCGCAATATGTCCGATATAGATCCTATCTACAATATTATATAGTATGTTAATAAGCTGCGCTGCCACCGACGGAAGCGCCAGGGAAACCATGAGGCGCCCCAGGGGAGCGCTTCCAAGCCGGTTGTCCCGCATTTCCCTTTCCTGCATAAAAAGTTCCTCCTGACCTTTAAACCTAAAAAGCATTATAACCAAATCCAGGCGAAATGTAAATCAGAATTTTATTGTACAGCTCCTCTATTTCAGATATTTTTTCAGCTTGTAGCCAACAGCCTGAATATCAATCGGCTTTGCCAGATGATCATTCATACCACATTCCAAACATTTTTGAATATCTTCCGAAAACGCATCGGCAGTCATAGCAATAATGGGAATATCTGCGTCCCCCCGCTTTAGCCCTCGTATGGCCATTGTCGCTTCGTAACCGTCCATAACAGGCATCCGTACGTCCATAAGAATCGCGTCATAATATCCAACCGGAGATTCCTCGAATTTTGCAACGCACATTTGTCCATTTTCCACCCAATCCAGCTCCATTTCAAGGACAGAAAGCAGTTCCCTTGCTACTTCCCAGTTAAGCTCATTATCCTCCGCCAATAAAATATGTTTCCCCCGAAGCACCAGATCAGCCGTTTTTTCGGCATCAGCCGCTTCTTCATAGGAAGCGCCGGCAAATACTTTCAAAGCGTCAAATAAAACAGACTTAAATAAAGGTCCGGAAATAAATCCGGAAATCCCTGCTTCTCTGGCCTCCATTTCTATTCCACTTAAATCACAGGCTGAGAGTAGTAAAACCGGACTATTTTCCTCATAGCGCGACCGGATCGCCCGCGCCGCCTCAATCCCGTTCATACCTAGAAGCCCCAGGCCCAATAAGATCATTTGATAACCGTGATTCTGTTGGCAGCGTTCATCTATCAATTCCATTGCCCGCTCGGCGCTTTGACACCATTCGGCGCGGATACCAATTGACTTTAAAGAATGAACGGTATTGATACATAGTCTCTCATCGCTGTCAACTACCAGCATATTCCAGCCGGGGATCACTGTATCAGTCTCCTGCTCTTGTGCTTTTGCTAAGTCAAGAACCACATGGAATTCACTACCCTTTCCTTGTTCGCTGCGGACAGAAATAGTACCGCCCATGGCGTCTACAATGTACTTGGTAATCGACATTCCCAGCCCGGACCCTTCTGTTTTTTGCACACGGGTGTTGTCCTCTCTGCTGAAAGACTCAAATATTTCCTTTTGGTATTCTTTTGACATGCCAATACCCGTATCGCTCACCAGAAAATGGGTGCGGACACAGGAAATATCCTCAGGCAGCGCTTCCTGATACACAGACACTTGAACAGAGCCCTTTTCCGGAGTAAATTTGACGGCATTCCCCAGCAGGTTGATCAATACCTGATTCAGCCGTACACTGTCGCAGCACACATCTTCCGAAAGAATTTCATAAGCAGCCGCTTTAAATTGTTGATTTTTTGCCTTAACCTGTGGCTGTATAATATTGACAATGCTCTCCATAACCTCTCTTAACGACATCGGCTCAATATTCAGCGTCATTTTACCGCTTTCAATCTTTGATATATCCAATACGTCGTTGATAAGGCCCAGCAGGTGCTTACTGGACAACGCAATTTTGCGCAGATATTCCTGAACCTGCTTTGGATTGTGGGTGTTGTTTGCGGCTAAAGCTGTCATACCGATGATAGCATTCATAGGAGTTCGTATGTCATGACTCATGCTGGAGAGAAATTCCTGTTTTGCTGCATTGGCATGTTCTGCTTCTTTCTGTGCCTTTTCAGCAGCTTTCCGTGCCCCGTTCATTTCTACGTTCATACGCTTAAGTTCAGATACCTGTATTCTGAAAAATTTTAAATACTGAAAAAACAGATAGAGGAGCATAGCAATTACTGCGAAAGAAGCCGCATAAACAATGGAAAGCCAATGACTGCCCATACCTGAAATCGCACGGTCCAGCCCTTCAAAAGGAAGAACGGTCACCAGATACCATTCGCAATAAGGGAGATTAGTACAATATAGATGGTGCCGCGATTTTCCGTCTTTTAGAATAGCAGAATAATCTTCGCCCGCATTCATAGCGGCCGTAAGCTGTTCAATATAGGAATCTGCTTCCTCGCTCTCACACTCAAAAATACCGTAAAGCCTGTCAAAATAATTCTCGCGGTCACCGCTCTCGTCCCCCACAACATAGCTGCCATCCTCTCGTATAACAAAAGAATACATCAGGGAGCTATCCGAATCAAGGAAAAGGACCTCGCCCATATATTTGGTAGAAAGTCCTACAACCATGGCAAGACTGCCGCTTCCGTCGGACATAGGATACTCACAGGGAACGCCGAACAAAATAACACCGTCGCCGCTGCTGTCCACCGCAGATGCTGCTTTGCGTTCTCCATTTTTTAAACTCTCCAAAAATGGTTCCGGATGGTTGAGTTTTACAGGATCGCCGTAAATCATTTCAATTGTGCCATTGGACGAATACAGGGCGGCGCATAAAAAGTGCCTTGCCTTTGCGCCATATTCTATCTCTTCCTTTGATCCATAACTGAAGTTTCCCTCCCCTGCCGCAATGTGAGCTATAGATTCCGCCATCGTCAGGCGAAGCTCGATGATCGTTTCAAAGTGTAAAGACACCTGCTCATTCATTCCAGCCATATAAGCAGTGCCTATATCTTCAATCGTGTTTTCGCTCATATCATGAATGGACATTCCGAGAAAAGAAAACACGAAAATAGTTAGACAAATGATTACCGCTATACTGATCTTTAAAGAACGCGGTAAAGCCATATTTTTCATAGTTTTTCCATCTCCACAGTTTTTAATATTTATATTGTCTGCATATTGGGCGCCATCCGTTTTATTCTTCTAACTGCATCTGAGCCGGTTCATGGCATTAAACATTTTTTGGATATCCACAGGCTTCGCCAAATGCTCATTCATCCCTGCGTCCTTTGCCAGTGCAATATCCTCTTCAAATACGTTTGCCGACAGCGCTATAATGGGCACAGTCTGTGCGTCTGTCCGTTTCAGTCCGCGAATCACCCGCGCCGCCTCATAACCGCTCATGACCGGCATCATCAAATCCATGAGTATACAGTCAAACGTTCCCGGCTTAGATGCCTCAAACGCATCCACAGCAGCCTTCCCGTCGTTGGCTGTCACAACCTTAGCGCCCGCTTCCGTAAGAATGTACTCTACGATTTCACAGTTAATCTCATTGTCCTCCACCAGAAGGACACGCATCCCGCCAATATTGTCCCTTACATTCCAATCCTCATCCACAGGCGGCTCATTCCATGTCTCATCGACTCGAAGGGGCAGATTAATTTGAACCACACTCCCCTTTCCAATCTGGCTGTCTACCGCAACAGTCCCATTCATCTGGTCTACCAGTTTCTTTACAATAGACATGCCAAGCCCTACGCCGTCATAGTTTGTTCTCGCACTTTGATGCTCCTGTGTGAAAGGCTCAAAAATATGCTCCTTAAACTCCTCACCAATACCTATTCCGGTATCTTCGATTACAAAACAATAGCTTGCAGTCTTGTCCTGAAAGGAGGTCTCCTCTGCCCGGATAAATACAGAACCAAGAGGCCGGTTATACTTAAGTGCATTGTCAATAACATTCATAAGTATTTGCTTCAAGTGCAGAGGATTTCCGATTACTCTGCTGTGCCTAAGTACTGCCTCCTTAATCTCCAGCCGGATTTTTCGTTTCTCTGCCTCAGGGAGCAAAATCGTGATACAGTCTTCCAATACCGCATAAAGATCAAAAGGCTCCTCCACCGCCGCCGTTCTTCCGCTCTCCAGCTTACTTACCTCTAGAACATCATTTACCAGGGATAGAAGATGCTCCGTTGACACACGGATTTTTTTCTGGCATTCCTGCTGCTGCTTTGGGTCATTCTGGCTTTTTTCCAGGATAGCCAGCATTCCTAGAATCCCGTTAATAGGCGTGCGAAGATCGTGAGACATACGGGAAAGGAATTCACTTTTTGCTGAATTTGCCCTTCTTACCCGCTCCAGAAGCTCCATAATAGACTGCTCCTGTTTCTTTCTCGTCACCATGATTTCTGTGATATCCTGATGGTATCCGTTCAGGCAGGCTCCCGGCTTCTTAAATGTCTTGTCCGGCACACCGCCGCAGCGGACATAAATTTTCCCCATCTTCGGATGATTCCAGGGGTAGATTACCTCAGCACGTCCGGCTTTCAATATTTCCTGGACTGCTTCCTGCACCATCTTTACATAATCAGGCTCAATATGTTCAAACCAATGCAGATAACATTCCTCCGGCCCAATCTCGTCGGACACGCCCAAAAGAATCCTCATGGTACGGTCTGCATACATCCTCGGCCGTCTGCCCTCCTCCAACTCAATCGTCCAGATACCTGTCCTGGCTCCCCCGAGAATGTCCTCCAGACTCTGCCTTGCTTCCAGCTTGTACTTCTCCTCCTGCTCCACCACAGCATTAACATCCCGTTGTGCAAATATCGCGCAGTTTTCCTCCTTTGTCTTATCCGTGGCGGAAAAATGCATTTCCAAATGCTTCAATCCAGAGTAACTGTCTTTCACTTGGTACCGGACAGAGAACTTTTTCTTGGTCCCTAGCTGAGAAAGCACATAATCTTTTTTCGTAACAACACGCATCCGTTCCTGGTCCCTGGGAACTATGTACTTAGAAATATACCTCTCCATAGCCGCCTGATAGCCGTCCTTAAAATGGACGGCCCAATTCATTCCCATCTGTTCACTGTTCCGATATATCTCACATTCACCTGTGTCCAAGTTTACTTGATAGATACCCAAGTAGTCTACGCTTAAGGCATGGAGAACATTATAGCTCCTTTTTTGAAGTTCACGGAACAGATTACGTCGTTTTATGGAGGATACAATAAAATATGCCGCCGTCTGGAGCATATTCGACGCGTATTCCAGTGATTTCACAGGAGGATTGTCCACACCGTAAAAGCCAATAATTTTTTTGCCGTCATATAGAGGAACTACCACAAGAGAGCGGATGCCCTGCCCTTTTAGTTTCTCATACTGAAGCGGTTCCATTTCCCGGATATCCTCCACGCTTTCGATAACGATATGACGGCCGGTACTAAAGTTTTGGTACCAGCTGGCGCACACCTGAGGAGGGACATTTTGAAGGTTCTCCTTTTCCGGCTCTACCCCGCCGGCTGTCCATTCATAGGTGTTGTCATCGCCGCCAGATTCGTTCTGCTCGAATATATAGGTTCGTTCCCCATTCAAAGCTATTCCCAAGCGTTCCAACAGCACCTCCAGCGACTGATCCGGAGTCTCCTCCAAAAGGGCGACACGAAGGCCCTCGTTGATGACAGCCTCCAGGTTCTGAACGCTTTGCATACCACTGTGCTGCTCATAGGCCGTGATAGCCGGAGCTCCTTCTCCAGCCCGTTCAATCAATCCCTCTGCATAATCCATATGCCTGCCCTCCATGTAGACCGCTTTCCGGTCATAATCATCACAGCGAATTCCACTATGGAGAGATTCCCCACTGGAAAGCGCTGTTCATAATATTTGATATCGTTTTACTTTGTTTACCTAGTTTCGACACAAAAGCCAGAAAATCTTTGTCATAATACCATATTGCCCTCAATCATGTCAATGATAAGCGGCAAAAAACCATACACAGCAATACCAATAAAAAACTCTTTCCTAAATCAGCATTAAAATATTCACAATAGCCCATGCGCTTAGTTAAGCTTCACATTCAGGTAATTTCTCCCTGACAGTGTTTTATTGAAGCAGAGACTGCAGATAATCACTATGCACCCCGCCGCGAATCCAAACCAGTTAAAGAGCGCCGTGAGTATCAAAAGCTGCAGACGCATAAATTTAAGTGCATATCCAAGTTCAAAATTCGGCTGAGTATAATTCGCCACGGCCACAAATGCCATATAAAGCATGACCTCACTGTTAAACCATCCTGACTGCACCGAAAACTCTCCCATGACAAGACCTGCAATTACACTAAGAGGTGTGCTTAACATACTCGGAGTATTCATAGCCGCAAGCCTCAGCCCGTCAATCGCGATTTCCAGAATAAGAAGCTGAAAAATAAGCGGAATATTTACCATATCTTTCACAGCCACAAAAGCAAAGGCCTCTGGCAGCCAGTTCAGATTCTGCATAAACAACAGAAAAATGGGGGTCAGAAACACGGTCATCACCGTAATCAATACCCTTGCGATTTTCAGATACACATTTGTCAGAGTTGGAAAATAATAGTCGTTTGCCTCCTCAATCATATCAAAGATAGAAGTAGGCAGTATCATAGCCGACGGAGAATTATCCACCAGAATTACAACCTTCCCCTCAAGGAGGCATGCTGTAGCTGTATCTGGTCTCTCCGTAAACTTGAATTTTGGAAAAGGATTGTACCACTTCCGCTTAAACAGACACTCTGCAAGACTCTGCTGGTTCATGCGCAGCGCATCTGTCTGAATGCTTTTAATCCGCTTTGAAACTGTATCAAGAAGCTCCTTATCCACCCGGTCCTTCATATAGCAGATTGCCACATCCGTCCGGGAGCTGTCCCCGATTTCTACCATCTCCATGATCAGGTGCGGGTCTCGAATCCTCCTTCTCATCATCGCTGTATTAAATACAATCGTCTCCACAAACCCGTCCCTAGAACCCCTAAGAGACTTATCCTTATCCGGCTCCTCCACACTTCTGGCCGGATAAGTGCGGCAGTCAATCGTAATGCATGCTTCATAACCGTCAACAAAAAGACAGGTTACGCCAGACAGAAGGTTCTTAAGTACCTGATCAAAATCGCCGTATATATCCACCTCCGCATAAGGGATACAGACTCTTGCAAATTCCGTGGCATCCTTTGGCATATCCTCCTCTGTCACCTTAAGAAGAGAGTCCATAATCTTAAGTAAGACCTCATCCTTGGTAAAACCATCTATAAAATAAAACGTTGCCACTCTGCCTCCGATATAAATATCTCTTTGGATAATATCAAAGCTTTCCTGAACCGGAACGATCTGATTCATATAAGCAGCACTTTCTTCTCTCAAAGCTGTAATTTTTTTTATCTCCGGCATATCTATTCCTCCATTTTCAATAAATCCAAAATTATTTAGGAATAGAATGTCCGATTTTTCAAAAAATATGTTGGGGACGGGGAAAAATGAAAAATACCCCGTCCCCAGCGGCCTCTCACTACGTCGTACTGCCGAATCCTCCATTGCGCACGTCTGTTACTTCGTCATCCATGGTAATCCCGTATTCCACAAAGATTCCCTGCATAAATCCCTGCCCTGTGTCAATCTCCAGCACCTTTTTTTCATTGCTGTCATTGGTTATTTTTGCAAATATATGGCCTTCATTATCTGAATAAAAATAATCACTGTCGATAATTCCTACTGTATTATTGAGCTGCAGACGATACTTAAACCCAAGCCCGCTCCTCGGATAGCATTTAAGCACCCAGTTTTCCTGCATTTCAACCCGGATTCCTGTGGGAACCTTTACAGTCGTTCCCGGCTTAAGCACAATAGGGAAGGGAGTAAAAAAATCATATCCTGCCGAACCCTTCGTTGCCCTTTTAGGAAGCTTAATTCCATGATAAATCTCCCGTATCTCCTCTTCTTTAAGAGGCTCAAAGGTATCCAGAAAAGCCTCCTTAAACTGTCTGTAGCTCACCTTATGAAACTGCGCGATTCTCTTAGCCATGCAGCACCAACTCTCCTATCCTTAACGTATTTTTCACATCAATCACAAACTGATTCGAGCTTCCCTTCCACTGAAGGGAACTGTCCATTTTATCTTTTTCAAATTTTCCATCCACCACAACATCCAGATACTTTACAATCTCAAGCTCCTTTATTTCCTGCCACACATAACCAGTGTAGAGCCAGATAGTCTTACCAGGATACTTCTTTCGGATTTCCTTTGCAAGGGCTGTCACTCCGGCTATATTTGTTTCATGAAGCGGATCTCCTCCAGAAAAAGTAATGCCGCTCACATAATCCTTGTCAAGCTCCGCAAATATCTCCTGCCTTGCCTCCTCGTCAAAGGAAAGCCCACCTTCCGGATCCCAGGTAACCGGATTCTGACAGCCCGGACAGGCGTGAGGACAGCCTGCTACCCACAGAACCACCCGAAGTCCGTCGCCGTTAAGCATATCATCCTTCGTAATATTATGGTAACGCATGATTACATACTTTTCCTTTCTGCAATCTCGGCCATCTTCGCTTCATTTAAGCGAGTATCCCCCTTTACCCTGGAATAGGATAAATATCCGTTCATTCTATCAATCTTTGTAAGATTTTTGCTGCCGCACACCGGACATACATCCATCGAGAGCTCCTCATGCCCGCAGTTATCACAATATGCAAGAGATAGATTCACACCCTCATAATAACCTCTGTCCATAGCTCGTCTTACTAAGGATTTTATGGCCTCTCTGTTATAATTAATAGGATATTTCACATACTGAATCTTACCGCCATTACTTAAGTTCCAAAAGCGCCCCTCCAGGTCCTGCTTCTCGATGGGGGTAATGTCCTCCGTTACATGGCAGTGGAAACTGTTGCTTACATACTCCCTGTCGGACACATTTTCAATAATCCCATATTTCTTGCGAAACTGCTGAACCTGCACCCCACATAAATTCTCAGCTGGCGTTCCGTAAATAGCATAGAGGCGCCCATCCTCTTTCTTAAATTCATTTATCTTGTCATTAATATGCTGAAGGGTATCAATAGCAAACTGTCCGTCCTCTACCAGAGACTTCTTATTATGAAGCTGCTGAAGCTCATTTAATGCCGTAATTCCAAAGGAAGCTGTAGCCGCCTTAAGAAGAGGCTTAATCTTGTCATAAAGCCCCAGATGCCCGCCATAAAAACCACCTTCACAGTAAGCAAGCGGATTCGTGGACGCTTTTAATTCCCCCAGGTAATCATAAGTCCGAAGATGAAGCTGGCGGATAAGCTCCAAATAATAATCCAGCACTGTAAAAAAATCCTTACTCTCCTGTCTTGCCCTGGCATAAATCATCGGAAGATGGAGGCTGATAGCACCAATATTAAACCTTCCTACAAACACCGGTTCATCTTTTTCATCCGCCGGCTCCATGCCTCCTCTTTCATACCATGGAGAAAGAAATGCACGGCACCCCATCGGGCTTATGATCTTTCCATACTTCTTATAGATGCCTGCCACATACCCATCTCCTGTAAGACTCAGCCAGTCAGGATACATCGTACGTGCAGAGCAGTCAATCCCCGCCTCAAAAACATCCTCTAAAGGACCTCCCGGCCCATGAAGCTTCTCATCATATAAGAATACAATTTTGGGGAACAGCACCGGCTTTTTATGATCTTTCTTCCCCTGCCCGTTCTTACGGACCTCCAGCATCTTAAGGGTCACAAGCTTTCCATATTCACTTGTAACAGTTCCCGCCGTAACTGTAATAAAAGGATAATCTCCTCTGCTTGAAGAGACAGAGTTAAACTTATATTCCCATCCCTGGAAGCCCTGTTCCATCTCCTTTTCAAGATCTGCCCAGGCTACCTGGTGAACCGTCTCTTCATCAAGCCCTAAATTACGATACTTCTGAATCAGCTTTTTATGAGATTTTTCTGCATAGGGCTCCAGAATATCGTCCACGCTTGGAACTGTAAATCCACCGTACTGCTGACTTGCTGCACTTAAGACAATGTCACCAATCACATCAAAAGCCGTATCCAGTGTCTTCGGTTCATTATACCAGAGATTCCCCATCTCAAAACCGCCGCTTAACACTTCCTTTACATCAAAAAGACAACAGTTCATCGTATCTCTTCTTGCCGACATATCATGGATATATATATAGCCGTCGCGAATCGCCTGAATTTCCTCCACTGTCAGGAAAAACTTTTTATATAGCTCCTTGTTCAGTTCATTAAATATAAGGCTTCTTTTGGTAGATACAAGCGCGCTGTCCGTATTACTGTTCTCCTTATCCCCAATATACATGATAGACTGGCTTTTTTTATAGACATCGTCCAGCATCTGCACAAAGTCCTGCTTATAGTTCCGGTAATCCTTGTAGCTTTTAGCAACTGATGCATTGACTCTTTCAAGAGCTCCTTCCACCACATTATGCATCTCCGCAATCGGAATCTCTGTAATGCCAAGCTCTTCTACCTTCTCCTCCACAAATTTGCAGATAAAACCAATCTCCTCATCCGTAAACTTGACCAGAGCCCGGTACGCAGACTTATTTACAGCCACAACAACCTTCTGGACGTTAAAATCTTCCTTTGTTCCATCCTTTTTTACTACCTTTACATCTCTTGTCAGCATATAACTCCATTTCTTCCCTTCATCTATATTTAGTGTATATTTTACATCTCACCACTATATCATGTGTTTTATAAGGATTGCTTGAGTATAATCTTATCACTATACCTATAACACAGTCAACGGATTCCGCTCGAAAATATTTCACAAAAATAGAGCCTTCTAAGGCTCTATTAATTGTATAATATTATTTTTTCAATTTCCACCTTCTATACTGATTTCGTCAAATAATTTCAGATTATTCTTTCACCACCGGAACAGGCGTATAATCCTTTGCATCAAGGTTATGTATATATTTTCTCGTTTCTTTCACAATTACATTTGACAGAAGAAGCACCGCAGCCAGGTTCGGAATAGCCATCAGCGCGTTCAATATATCGGCGATCGTCCACACCACATTCAGGCTGATGACAGGTGCAATTACAGCCACCGCAATATACAGAACACGGTAAGGCATAAGCCCCTTGCTTCCTGCAAAATATTCCACGCACCTCTCTCCATAATATGCCCATCCAAGAATGGTAGAATATGCAAAAGTAATAATTCCAAGAGTCAGAACAATAGGGCCAAATACCGGAATCTGTCCAAAAGCAAGAGTGGAAAGAACGCCTCCATCCCCGATCTGATCCGCATTGACATTCGGATTTTTCATAATCGTTGTCACAAGCACCAGGCCTGTCATCAGACAGACAACAACTGTATCCCAGAAAGTCCCTGTGGAGGAAACAAGCGCCTGACGGACCGGATTCCTTGTCTGCGCCGCTGCTGCTGCAATCGGAGCAGAGCCCATACCTGATTCATTTGAAAATAATCCCCTCGCCACTCCGTACTGAACCGCAAGACGAATACCAGATCCTATAAGGCCTCCCGCCGCCGCTCCTGGTGTAAATGCAAGCTTACAGATAGTCACGACAGCCGGAACAATAAAATCGCAATTAATATACAGGATAATAACACATCCCAGTACATAGAACAGCGCCATAAAAGGAACAAGCTTCTCACATACTCTTGCAATAGACTTAATTCCTCCAAAAATTACAATTGCCGTCAAAATACCAATCATAAGTCCTACAATCCATTTCGGAACTCCAAAATTTCCCTGGGCAATATTCGCAATCGCATTCACCTGCGTCGCACAACCGATTCCAAAAGAGGCAAATGCAGCAAAAAAAGCGAAAATCATAGCAAGCCACCTCATATGAAGTCCTCTCTCAAGAGCATACATGGCGCCGCCCTGCATACGGCCGTCTCTTGTTTTCACCCGGTATTTTACTGCAATCAGGGATTCTCCATATTTCGTCGCAATTCCAAACACACCGGTAAGCCAGCACCAAAGCACAGCGCCAGGTCCTCCAAGAGCAATGGCCGTACCTACTCCCACAATATTTCCGGTACCGATGGTCGCCGCAAGAGCCGTCGCAAGAGCGCCAAACTGAGAAACCTCCCCCTCTCCGTCTATATCCTTTGTCACAGAAAGCTTTATTCCCTTTGTTATCGTATACTTCTGGATAAATCCTGTCCTGATAGTCATAAAAAGATGTGTGCCAAACAGCAGGATAATCATCCACCATCCCCAGACCCATCCGTCAACCTTATTAATCATATCTACAACTTGTTCCATAAAAAACTCCCTTCTCTTTATCTTTTCTTTTTAAATTATATTTCCAATAGCATGGGGACATTATATCTTATTAGAAAGAAAATAGCAAGAATTGTTGTGAAATAGCTATATTTTTATTTCTATATATCTTCATATATTCTTCAAAAACACATTATAAATCTGCTGATAATCTATAATTTCTTGATTTTTTTTATATATAATGCTTTTTTTGCATCTATATACGAATAATACAACAAAAAATTACTATTATATTTTTTTCATTTTACAGAAAATAATAGTTATTACTATAATTTATTCGATAATTACCAAAAGATATTTTCAAAATTATCCTTAATAAAAGCAAACAGAATACCCTGTTTGCTTTTATAAGATACTGTCTATTTTTGTAATTTATGCCCGGATATCTATTATATTTACTGCTTCCGGAATCTCACTCAGCTTCTTAATATCCACTCCATAATCCGATAAATTTCTTACCTCCGAGGTGTCGATTGTTATCTCATCCCAGCTCCAGAGAAGGCCATAGGATTTTACGGAATCCTTAAAATCTGATTCTGTTCTATAGTTATATTCTACAAGCTCTTTCCCTGTATACTCTCTATATCTTCCCTTTAGTTCTTCTCCCAATCCTCCCAGCTTCTTTTTTGCATCTGCAAGCTGGCCCAGCGCCTCTTTTACACTGCCAGCGCCCTTAAGGCCTGCGGCAATATCCCTAATCCTGTCCGGAATATCTCCAAGCACAGACTGATACTCTTCTCCAAACGCCTTTCCATATACCTTCGAAGAAAGATAAAGCTCTCCTGCCATCATGCCTGCCTCTACATTAAGAAGCCCTGTCATATCCTTGTATTCTGATTCCATGAGCTCTCTCATCTTTTCCATCTTCTTTTCAAAACTGTATCCGTCCATCTTCTCGTACTCTGACTGCAGATACTTAAGCCGCGTTTCCATATAAGTAATGCCGTCTGTTACAGCTCCCACTGCCTGATAGTATTCATTTATTTTTCCTGCGGTTTTTCCTTGTACATCTTTCCCAGAAACAAGAAGATCTGAAAATCCTCCCAAAGTCTTGTTTTGCGTCTTAGGTTCTACACTCCTTGCCTCACTGCCCCTAGACAATACCTCTATTTTCTCATTTACCTCTTTTTGCTTTTGTATTCTCTGTGCATCCGCTGTTCTTAGGGAGCCGGGCAGCAGATGCATAGATGGAATCTGGGTCCGCGCATAATTCATCCATGGCATATTCTGAATATGAATCCGCATAATCTCTTCACTCCTCAAAAATATTACATACTAATTGATATATCGACATCTGTTTCAAAAACTTAATGTAAATACGGTATTGCATACCCAGTGACGTTTTGTAAAGGACTTTTTGAATCTTTCCAAAGTTAGTTGATTTTGCGTTTTAACTCAAGCCGCAACAGCTTTCCTTTCAGCATCTCAAAGCTGTTGCGACCATACATGATCCTTTTGACAACCTTTAGCTTATTTACGCTTCCCTCCGCAAGTCCATTATTATAATCAAGCAAAATTGCATTTTTTACTGCCGCAATATCCCTCCTGATCCCGTTTGTAAAACTGCTTAATTCATCTATTTCCAGGGAGTCCGTTTCTTCCAGCCATTTATCAAGTTCAGATTCTTTTTTGCCTGACAACGTCTGTTTAAAGCCTGATACAGCATCATAAACACGCCCTATGACTGAATATTCCCCTATAATTCGGTCAAGCTGCTCCGCGCTGATGGATGAAATCTTGTCAATCGGCCGGTACAACAGGCTGACCAGCCATTTTCGCTCAATCTTTTCACCGGAGACCCCTTGCCGGGCAGTTTCCTTCATGATCTTGCGCTCCCTTGTGGCAAACATACGGATCGCGGCATCCGACCCGGCATATCCTTTTTCACAGATGATAATGCCTATCTGCTTAAATGTCTTTCCTTCTGACAGCATCGTTTTTATGGCTTCTGCATAGGGCTTTATTTTACTTGGAATGGTAGTGTTATAATAAGAGTTTGCCGGGTTAAAATCCTCTTTCAAGTATTTTGCCACGGTTGCCCTGTTGATGCCCGCCAGCCCGGCAATCTCCCCTTTGTTGAATCCCTGTTTTCTTAGTTCCCGCACCTGTTTCTCCACTTTCATCTTCTTTTCCACATTTGCATTATGTTCTGCGGTAGGGGAATCTTCCTTAATGGATTTATCCCAGTAATCCCCGGTGAGCTTCCCGTCATAATGAGATGCTTCTGTGGGGAGCGTAAAGTTTGCCGAAAGCAGGCGTGATATGAATTTTTTTGCGGCATCCGTAAGGCCCTTGAGAAGATGGAAACGGTCACTTACCTGCTGTATATCCCTGCCTGTTCAATGGCGCTTTTATAGGAAACAGAGCCGTCTCGTGATACGATTCGGATATTCGGGTAGCTTCTAAGCCATTCCGCCACATCTTCCACCTCACGGGATGCAAGCAGGTCTACCACACGGTGTGTATCAATGTCCACCATGATAGTGCCATAAGTCTGTCTTTTTCTGAATGCGAAATCATCAATACTGGACCTATGTCAATACTTTGGACAAAAAAAGTCGAAAGATTATGCTGCTTTTTTTAGTTCCTCATCCTCCTTTTGCTGTGGTGTCAAATAACCAATAGAGCTATGTATCCGC